>NZ_BAAGXN010000001.1:0-1283996 GCF_054779815.1 Lysobacter tyrosinilyticus | reverse complement strand
AGACGTTCGGCTTCGAGACGTTCGGCTTCGAGACGTTCGGCTTCGAGACGTTCGGCTTCGAGACGTTCGGCTTCGAGACGTTCGGCTTCCGCCTGTGCAATCGCAGCAGAATCCTGCTCGGCAGCCACCTCGCTCGTGCCGGTATCGATCGTGAGGTCGAGCGGCTCGAAAACCAGCGGCGCCGCGGCGGCGGCCGGCTCGGCGGGCGTCAGACCCGCCGTACCGATGTCGGCGGCGAGATCGGCGAATTCGCGCATGTCGAACGAGGCCAAATCGGCCTCCTTCGGTTCAGCGGGTGCGGCCGGCGGCTCGTCGAACGTGATTTCTTCTTCGACCAGATGGTGCGAACGCGCCTCGGGGAGGCTGTCGCGCAGGACCTGCATGCGTGCGGCAAGGCCTTCGAAGCGCGGCACATGCGGCATGGGCAACTGCAGCCCTTCCATGGTGCCGCGGATGGCCGCAGCGACCTCGCCCATCGCGGCGACACCTTCGCCGGACGGCAGCATGCCCGCGGCGAGCAGGCGCTTGATATAAGTTTCGGTCGGCCCGGTGATCTCGGTGATCACCGGCACTTCGGTCATGGCGAACGCGCCATTGAGCGTGTGCACCGCGCGCTGCAGGGCTTCCGTCGCCGGTTCCGTCGCGTGCTGCGCAGCTTGCAGCCAGTCCTCGATCGTGACGAGGTGGCCGCCAACTTCACCCGCGAGGATTTCCAGCAGCACCGCGTCGACCGACGCGGGAACGCCAGGAATCACGGCCGGCTCGGCACGCACTGGCGCTGTCGCGACCTCGTCGTAGGTGGCTTCGGCGAGTTCCGGATGCAGGTCGCCGACGTTGATCGCGACGACCGCGGCGTCGGCGAGTTCGGGCACGGGTTCCACCACCGGCTGCGGTGCTGCAGCAGCACGCGGGGTGAAAATCGCTTCCTCGCCAGCGGCGAGGCGGTCGGCAACCGCTTCGATACCGGCGAGGTCGGCGGTGATCGCCGCTTCGCCGCGGAGCGCGGCATGCAGCTGCGGCAGCGCCTCGTACGCGTGGCCGACGAGGGCTACGACGGCGGGGCTGGCCGGGCGCGTGCCATCAAGCACGCGGTTGAGCATGTTCTCGACCTTCCAGCTGAACTCGCCGAGCGTCTTCGCGCCGACCAGGCGGCCACTGCCCTTGAGCGTGTGGAAGACGCGTCGGATCGGACGCATGCGTTCGGCATCGTCCGGCGTGGCACGCCACGGCGTCAGCAGTTCGCCGAGATTGGCGATTTCTTCCTGCAGTTCTTCCAGGAAGACTTCACGGATCTCGTCGTCGATATCGTCGCTGCGTTCGAAACCGCCGGCAGCGACAGCATCGGCGCTGGCGGCAACCGGGGCGGGTGCCGGAGCGGCCGGTTCTTCGATCGCCGGAGCGTGTTCGGGAGCAGACATCGCTTCCGGCGCATCGACCAGACTATGGGTCGGCGCAGCTGGCGGCGTCTGCGAAGCGCGCGCATGGGTGACGCCGCGGAACGGTTCGATCTTGCCGAAGTCGAGCGCGTCGGTGAGTTCCGGCGACAGTTCCAGCGCCTCGACGGTGGTGGCCGGCGCGCCGGTTTCCTCGATTGCCGGCAGCGGCCAGTAGCGCAGACGCTCCAGGGCATGGCGGGCGATCTCGAGGATCTCGTCGCGCGCGGGACGCTGGTCGCGCAGGGCTTCGAGGTAGTACTCCAGGCTGGCCAGGGCGTCGGCCATGGTGTCCAGCTGCTGGCTGTTCGGGACACGCTTGCGATTCAGCAGCTCGACTTCGACATAGCGCTTCACCGCGGTGAGGTACTCGGCGGGAAGCCCCTGCTCGAGCATGCGCAGCGCGCCGCCGACTTCATCCAGCAGGCGCGGGACTTCGCCCAGCTCGGCGTGTTCCCAACCCGTCTCGACGAAGGCGACGAAAGACTGGCGCGCGTCGCCGAAGTTGGCGATGGCTTCGCGCACGACGACGTCGAGAACCTTGTTGCGTTCGCCCGCGGCGAGGTCTTCCCCGGTACTCGAGTCGGGACGACCCAGGCGTGCCACCTGGTCGTCGAGCGAGGCATCGACATAAAGAAGTGCGCCCGCAACATCGAGCAGCGCGCCCTCGTCGGCGGCACGGCGGCCGGAGACGATTTCGCGCATCGCATCGCGCTGCTGCAGCACCACGTTGCGGGCGACGCCCAGGCCCATCATGCCCAATGTGTCGCTGACGCGGGTCAGTGCGTCGACCTGCGGACGCAGCTCATTGACGTCGGTCGAGCGCGTGCGCAGGTGCAGGTCTAGCGCGTCCTTGACGCGCAGGAGGTCTTCCTTGATCGCCGCCGAGACCGTGTCGAGCAGCGCGCGATTGCGGCCGCTGAGGCTGCCGCGCGCATGTTCGATTTCGTCTTCGCTCGGCATCTGGCCGGCGAGGTCGAAGGTCTGGCGCAGGCTGTTGAGCGCCGGGTGCTGACTCGCGCTGTGGGCGACGTGGTACAGCAGCTGACGGGTGGGTTCGGCTGCCGCGTCGGCACGCGGAGCACTGAACGCGAAGCTGTCTTCGACCAGCGTTTGCCGCGCTTCGCGCTCGACACCAGCGAAGGCCTGGCGCACACCACGATTGGCGGCAAGCGCGCCATCGCGCAAGGCGCCGGCCACCGACGAAGCGACCCACAGCATGCGGCGCAGCGGTTCGGTATCGACCTGGGCTAGCAATGCATCGATGGTCTTGGCGAGCAGCGGGGCATCGGCAGGCACGCCGTCTTCCGGCCAGGCGGCCAGCGCATCGCGCAGGGCACCGAGCTGGGTGTTGAGCTCGTCGCGTCCCGGCTTGGCAGCCGCGGGCGCGGGTGCCGGCAGGTTTTCCGGCAGCGGGCGATCCAGGTCGGGCGAGAACAACACGCTCTCGCTGAGGCCGGTTTCTCCACGCGTTGCACGCAGCTCGTTGAGCAGCGGCAACAGCACGATCGGGATGTCGCGATGACCGCCCTGGAGGCGCTCGAGATAGTCGGGCAACTGCACCACGCCGCGCATCAGCGCAGCGCAGGCTTCATCGCGATCGGCCACTTCGCCACGCAGCAGCGACAGCGACAACCGTTCCATTTCCTCGGCCACCATCGCCGGGGCGTACAGCTCGATCATGCGCAGCGTGCCGTGCACCTGGTGCATGTGCCCGGCGCAGGACTTCATGTGCGCGGTCTGCGCGGGGCTTTCAGCAAACGCCTCGATCTCCTCGCGCGCCAGGCGCAAGGTCGCATCGAGTTCGGGCTTGACCCAACCCAGGGTGGTCGTATCGATCGCGTCGCGCAACACGGTCATCGTGCGCCTCCGTGTTCGCGCGTCGCCACCGCGTCCACCGATACGGCGGGCGCGTGTGCGAGGCGATTTGCCATCAGGACGTCCATTACGTCATCGGTCCCGGTTGAGCTTAGGCGGGCAGCTTGAAGTCGGCGACCGAGCGGCGCAGATCGGCCGCCAGCTGCGCCAAGTTACCAATCGACTGCGCCGTCTGGCTCGCACCCTGCGAAGTCTGCGCCGTAATCGACTGGATGGTATTCATCGTCTGGGTGATGTTCGACGCCGCGCTGGACTGCTGCTTCGCCGCGGTCGAGATGCCCTGAATGAGGCCCGACAAGTCGGACGACACCTTTTCGATCTCGCCCAGCGCGGTACCCGCGTCTTCGGCGAGTCGCGCACCCGCGACCACTTCCGAGGTCGTCTGTTCCATCGAGGACACCGCTTCGTTGGTGTCGGACTGAATCGTCTGCACCAGCGTTTCGATTCGCTTGGTCGCGTTCGAGGCGCGTTCTGCGAGTCGCTGCACTTCGTCCGCCACCACCGCGAAGCCGCGGCCCGCTTCACCGGCCGAGGCCGCCTGAATTGCCGCGTTCAGCGCCAGGATGTTGGTCTGTTCCGAGATGTCGTTAATCAGTTCCACGATCGAGCCGATTTCCTGCGACGACTCACCCAGTCGCTTGATTCGCTTCGAGGTTTCCTGGATCTGGTCGCGAATCGAGTCCATGCCCGCGATCGTCTGGCGCACCACGCCGGCACCCTTGGTCGCGATCTGCACCGAGCGCTGCGCCACGTCCGCGGATTCGGCGGAGTTCTTCGAAACCTGATCGATGCTCGCCGCGATTTCGCTGATGCGGTCCGAAGCGGAGTTGATTTCCTGCGCCTGGTGTTCCGCGGCTTCGGCGAGGTGCATGGCGGTCGCCTGCGTTTCCTGCGCGCTGGAGGCCACCTGCACCGAGGTGTCGGTAATCGTCTGCACCAGGCTGCGCAGCTGTTCGACGGCGAAGTTGATCGAGTCCGCGATCGCGCCGGTCATGTCCTCGGTCACGGTCGCCTTTACGGTCAGGTCGCCTTCTGCGAGCGAACCCATTTCGTCCAGCAGGCGCATGATCGCCTCCTGGTTACGGTCGTTGAGTTCCTTGGTGGTCTGGTAGCGCTTCTGCTGCGCGCGGTTCAACGAGAACAGCAAGCCGGCGATGGCGATGATCGCCGCGATACCCGACAGCACCGAAATCAGGATGTGGCCGAGCGGATTCTTGCTGCGCACCGAACCGAACGCGGTCAGCGAGCGGAACAGCGACTCGCTCTGGCCCAGCAGGGTGTTGGATTCGCTGGTGATCGTGCCGGCCGCGGCCTGCGCGGTGAACAGGTTCTTGGAACCGGACGTGATCGCGTCCAGGTCCTTTTTCATCTCGGTCCACAGCGCCTCGGCCTGGCCGAGCGCGGCGAGCGCGCCGCCATTGGACAGCTTGCTGACCTGCATCGGCTCATTGCCGTTACGCAGGCCGGCCAGCACGGTGCTGAACACGGTCGCGGTACGGGCCAGCTGGTCACCAGCCACCGAAGCACCGCCGCCACCGGCGCGCATCGCGGTGATGTTCTTGTCCATCTGTCCGGCAAGCACGTTCTGGCGCAGGGCGAGGTAGACCTGCGAAGCCGGCGAACCGCTCGAGGACATCGCGCGCACCAGTTCGTCCAGGCGCGCCTGAAGCTGCGGCACCTTGGCCGAGAAGCTGTCCGCCTTGCCGGCCAGTCCGGTCACTGCGCCTTCGGATGCGATGACCTGGTCGGCGTTCTTGCCCACCAGGTCCCAGGTGCCGGACACCTTCTCGATATCGCCCGACACGCCCAGCTCGTTGCCGAAGCGGTCGTTGAGCTGCTGGACGTCGGAGTCCATCTGGGCCTTGGTGGCCTTGAAGGCCGCGTAGGCCTCCTTGTCACCGCCCACCGCTTCGGCGCCCTGCACCGCGAGTCGCTGCGAATTCACCTGCAGCGAGGAAGCGGACGAACTGGCACCGGCCAGGCGCGAGCCCTTCCAGGTGGCGTAACCGGCGTTGACGCCGAAGATGACCACCGAGATGCCGAGGATCGTCAACCAGGTATTGACGCCGAGGCCGCGGCCCTTGGGATTCATCACAGTGCTCATGGTTCAACCTCGTTGGGATTGCTGCTTGCGTGTTGCTGGTTGGTAGGTGGCGTCAGCCGGCGGCTTGACGGAATTCAGGGGTGCGGGCCAGCCGGTCCAGGCTGAAAACGCCCCAATGATGCTGGTCGATGCGATAAGCGCGATCGACGAAATTCGTATAGCGACCCTGGTACAGCGGCTGCTCGATGGATTCGAGATCCACCTTCTGCGGC
Source organism: Lysobacter tyrosinilyticus (assembly GCF_054779815.1). NCBI lineage: Bacteria > Pseudomonadati > Pseudomonadota > Gammaproteobacteria > Lysobacterales > Lysobacteraceae > Lysobacter > Lysobacter tyrosinilyticus. Next base: position 1,278,369 of record NZ_BAAGXN010000001.1, on the reverse strand, counting down.
TCATTGAAGCTGCGCTGGCCGTACAGCTCGTCGATCAGCACGGCGACATCGCCGCCGGGCTGACGGACCAGCAGCACGCGCTGGCTTTCATGCACCACGGTGCGCTCGCCCTCGAGGAACTGCTTGAGATCGACGATGGGCAGCAGATTGCCGCGCACGTTGGCCACGCCGAGCATCCACGGCTGCGCACCGGGAACAGGCGTGATCTGCGGCAGCGGCAGGATTTCGCGGACCTCATCGAAGCCGGAGGCCAGGCGATGCGAGCCGACGCGATAGCCCACGCCGCGCCACAGACCGGGCGCGTCGAGCTGTTCGGGCAGGCCGGCGACGTGTTCGAGGCTGCGACGTTCGTAGTCGGCCAGCAGATCGAACGGGCCGAGCGTGGACACTTGCCGGCTCATGGAAACTTGCTCACTCAGTGACCCAGGACCGCGTTGATGCGGGCAATCAGTTCGGCCTCACGCGGCGGCTTGACGATGTAGTCGCGTGCGCCCTGGCGCATGCCCCAGGCCTTGTCGGTGTCCATGTCCTTGGTGCTGACGATCAAGACCGGGATGGCGCTGGTCGCCGCGTCGCGCGACAGCGCGCGCGTGGCCTGGAAGCCGTTCATGCCCGGAAGCACCACATCCATGATGACGAGGTCGGGCAATTCGCGCTTGGCGGCGGCGATGCCATCTTCGGCGCTGCCTGACGCGAGGACCTGATGTCCATTGCGCTCGAGCAGCTGGGTGAGGACCGCCACATCGGTCGGCGAATCCTCGATCAGCAGAATGCGTGCCATTGGTGCCTTACCCCCCGGTCAGGCGTGTACGTGATTGCGAATCGCGTCGAGGAGTTCCTCACGCGTAAAAGGCTTGGTCAGGTATTGCTCGGAGCCGACGATGCGGCCGCGGGCCTTGTCAAACAAACCGTCCTTGGACGACAGCATAATGACCGGCGTGTTCTTGAACAGATGATTGTTCTTGATCAACGCGCAGGTCTGGTACCCGTCCAGACGCGGCATCATGATGTCGACGAAGATGATCTGCGGTTGCTGGTCGGCGATCTTGGCCAGGGCCTCGAAGCCGTCGGTCGCAGTCACAACCTCGCAACCCTCGCGCTTGAGCAGGGTCTCTGCCGTACGGCGAATGGTCTTGGAATCGTCAATCACCATGACCTTCAAACCGTCGAGGTTGCCGTTGCGACCCTCTTGCATGCTCTCAATCCCCTGTGCGATCTCGGCGGCCTCCGCACGTCGCGAAGTACCTTTATTTCAAGCATAGCGCGTACTGTCAAGCGCGGGTATTCGTACCCATGTCCCTGAATGTGCCGAGGTGCACAATCGCGACCCGGTTTGCACTTGCACTGCCGGAACGTGACGTTTTGCGGCACACATGGAGCCACCCGGGACCCTGGCTGCTACCATCCCGGCACCGCTTTCACAGCTGCCGATATGCCCTCGCAACCGGGTGCCGACATAGTTGTAGTGATGGATCCGATCGGGTCCATCAAGATCGCCAAGGACTCTACTTTTGCCATGCTGCTCGAAGGCCAGCGCCGGGGCCATCGGCTCTGGTACGTGCGCCCGGGTGGCCTGCGTATGGTCGACGGACAGGCACAGGCGACGGTCGCGTCGCTCGCCGTGAAGGACGACCCCAGCGGGTGGTACGAACTGGGCGAATGGACCCCGTGGGTCTTCGGTCCCGGGCAGGTCGTGCTGATGCGCAAGGACCCACCGGTCGATACCGCGTACCTCAACGACACCCACATCTTGGGATTGGCCCAGCGGGCCGGCGCCCTACTCGTCAACGATCCGCAGGGCCTGCGCGACATGAACGAGAAGCTGGCCGCGCTGGAATTCCCGCAGTGCATTCCGCCGACCGTGGTCAGTCGCGAAGCCGGCGTGCTCAAGGCCTTCGTGGCCCAGCACGGCGACGCAGTGCTCAAGCCGCTGGACGGCATGGGCGGGCGCTCGATCTTCCGGGTCCGGGCCGGCGACCCCAACACCAATGTGATCCTCGAGACCCTGACCGCGGGCGGCCGTGAACTCGCCATGGCCCAGCGCTACCTTCCGGAAATCAGCGAAGGCGACAAGCGCATCCTGCTGATCGACGGCGTGCCGGTGGACTACTGCCTCGCCCGCATCCCGCAGGGCGACGAGTTCCGCGGCAACCTGGCCGCCGGGGGCAAGGGCCGCGGCCAGCCGCTGAGCGACCGTGACCGTTGGATCGCCGCCCAGGTCGGACCGGAGCTCAAGCGCCGCGGCATGGTCTTCGTCGGCCTGGATGTGATCGGGGACTACCTCACTGAGGTCAACGTCACCAGCCCGACCTGCATCCGCGAGATCGATGCCCAGTTCGGCATCAACATCGCCGGGATGTTGTTCGACGCGATCGAGCAGAAACTGGCGGCATGAGCACGGTCGCCGCCCGCATCCCGCCCCACCCCGGCGAATACGCCCTGGGGGAGAGCCGCCGCATCAGCGCGACGATGGTGCTGTCGGTGCTGGTGCACGGCATGCTGTTGCTCGGCGTCGGCTGGGCGGTGGAAAGCGCGGCGCCGATCATGCCCACGCTGGACGTGATCCTGACCGAGACCACTTCGCCGCTTACGAAGAAGCAGGCCGACTTCCTCGCCCAGGCGACCAACCAGGGCGGCGGCGAACACGAGAAGACCACCCGGCCGCGCGAGACCCAGTCCGGACCCGCGCCCCAGCCCGAACCGGGCATCGCCCCGCGCACCCTGCGGGCGCAGTCCCCTGCCCCGCAGCCCGCCCCGCAGGACCGGGTGGTGAGCACGCTGCAGAGCGAAACCCAGGTCGCCAAGGCCCAGGCCACGCCGCCCCCGGATGAGCAGGTCCTGCCTCCTGGCCGCGAAAAGATCGCCCGCGACATGGCGATGGCGCGCCTGGCCGCGGAGATCCATCTGCGTTCGGAGCAGTACGCCAAGCGACCCAAGCGCAAGTTCGTCTCGGCGAGCACCACCGAGTACGCCTGGGCCGGCTACCTGAGCGAATGGGTCAAGCGCGTGGAGCGGGTGGGCAACCTCAACTACCCGGACGAGGCACGTCGCCGCCACCTCGCGGGCAAGGTCGTCATCACCATCGCGATCCGCCGTAACGGCACGGTCGAACGCGCCCAGGTGATCCAGTCCAGCGGCATACCGCTCCTGGACTCCTCGGCCCTGCGCATCGCGAAGCTGGCCGAGCCCTACGCCGCGCTGCCCAAGACCGAGGAAGATCCGGACATCCTGCACGTCACCCGCACCTGGCTGTTCATGCCGGGCGGCGAGCTGATCGACGACTGAGCCGGTTCTTGTAGAGCGGAGCTTGCTCCGCTGCTCTTCCAACCGCGCAGAGCAACAGCAGCGGAGCAAGCTCCGCTCTACAACGCGGTCAGGCGTGCGGCGGATCGCTCAGAGCTCCTTCCAGACGAACCCCTCGCCGGTGCGCCAATAGACCCGCGTCGCTCGGGCGTACAACGACTTGGCCGGCACCAGGCCGAAGAAGCGACCATCCTCGCTGTTGCCGCGATGGTCGCCCATCAACAACACCTGACCTTCGGGAATGGTCGAGTCGAGCACGTCCGGTCCGCCGCCCCGATCGAGATTGAGCCTTGCGCGCCGCGCACCGAATCTCTCGATATCTGGCGCCACCTCGGTCGCCATGGCCACGCCATTGATCGACAGGTGGCCATCCACCAGGGTCACCCGATCACCACCGACGGCAACCACCCGCTTGATCAGGCGCGTGCCGTCGGCCGGCGACTTCAGCAGTGCGATGTCTCCGCGCTGCGGCTGGCCACGCTCGACCAGCGTGATGTCGGTGAACGGAACGCGCAGGCCATAGGCCGACATGTCGACCACGACGCGGTCGCCCGGCATCAGCGTGTACTCCATTGAGCCGCTGGGCACGGTGTAGTGATTGGCGAACGACGTGCGGGCGATGGTCAACAGCGTCAGCATCAACAACAGCGACTTGCCTTCGCGCCGGAACCAGCCGCGCGTATCACGCGTTTCATTTCTCGTCTTCGCCATGATCGTCTCTCCTTGGTTGCAGAAGAGGACCGGCGTATCGACGCAGAGTTCCCGCCCGGGTTATGGGCCGGAAGTCACATGCGATGTGTCAGTGCTTCGGGGACGGAGGCTTGATCGGCGACTGCCGAGCGTGCGGCCCGATACGCACGCGTCCGGGATGGCGTGCGATGTCCTGCCACGGCAGTACCGACCATTCCGGGTACTCGCAGTTCCGGGCCGCACGCGCGAAGCTCGGTCCGAGATACAGGCCGTCGTCGCGCACATACCAGGACACGAACTTCCAGACCTGGGGATCGGTGTAGTCGCAGTCGTAGTCTTCCGTCGGCTCGACATCGTTCGGATAGCGTTTGGCCATCGTGACCTGCAACCAGGGACCGAGCACGTTGTCGCGGTATTCCAAGAATGCTTTCTCGGTCGCCCCCTCGAAGCGCGGCGGCACGCCCTTGCCGAGCCAGAGCACGTCTTCGAGTTCCAGCACGCTGCCCGTGCGCGGATCGATGTTGAGCGGCGCGTCGCCGAAATCCGGATGCGCGCCACCGCAGTAATAGCTGGCAGACAAGCTGACGCTGATGATCGTGGCATCGATCCGGCGCAACGTGGTGGTCAGGTCGTACTCCTCTGCGCGCGGATTTCCCAGACACTCCATCGCGTTGCTGATCTGCTGCCATTGCCGCTCGCGCAACCGGTCGTTGACGCGTTGCCGCTCGGCTTCGGGATAGCCGGATACCACCTGGAACAGCGCGACCTTGGTACGTGGCTCTTCGAACCATTGCAGGCGGTACGCGCCGACCGTCTGTGCTACACCCGGCTCGAGCCGCAGCGCGGCGATGCGCAGGTATTCGTAAGGATCGTCGCGGAGCAGTTTCAAGCGCTCACGATCATTAACCTTGGCGGCGCTGAAACGCGAGAGCCGGATCGGCAGGCGACGCCCGTCGACTCCGACCCACTCGCCACGCAGTTCGCCGGCGGTCGACGTGTCGAGCACCCACTCGGGCCCCTTGGCGTCATCCTCGCCCGGCTCCCGCACACGCAGAGTCGTCCCCGATCGCTGCCCCTCGAGCGTGATGTCGCTCAGATGGCGCGTATAGAAATAGCGACCAAAGACCGTATCGCTCTGAGGGTCCAACTCGACCGCGATGGCCGCGGTTCCCAACGTGCCGCGCCAGACCGGCTCCGCCGCCTGAACCAGCGTCGGCAGCACCAGCAAAATGCACGCGCACAGTCCCCGCACGAACCGGATCATTCGCTACTTCCTTGAATCACGCAGTGCCTGCTGCTCGGCGATGGTCAATGCGACGTTATCGCGCAGGTAGGCCGGCTCAGCGCGCTCGGCTGCAACCGCTTCGCCGCGCGCATAGGCGAGCGCGCCCAGGCGCGCCACATCCGCGGCATGCGGAAGCGCAGCGGCGTCGATCGATGCAAACCGCGACCCCAGCCGGGCCGCGAGAATGCCCTCGCCCGCCGCGAAACCGGTACCGACGCCGGACCAGCCGTCGCGATCATCCGGCAAAGAGACGGCTTCTGGGACGACGACGCGTTCGTCCGACAAGGCGATCGCATCGCCATCACGCAATTCGAACGCGGCGGCATAGACCTCGCCCATGCGCGCATCGATCGCCGCCAGCACACGCGGCCCGGAGGCCTGCAGCGCCAGTGTCGCCAGCGTGGAAACCGGCACCACCGGGCGGTCGAGCGCCAGCGCGATGCCCTGCCCGATCGCGATCGCGAGACGCACGCCGGTAAAGGCGCCAGGGCCGCGACCGATCGCGATCGCATCCAGCTGCGACTTCTTCACCGCGGCTTCGGCGAGCAGCTGTTCGGCCCAGGGCAGCGTGAGCTCGGCATGGCGTCGCGGCGCGATCTCGAAGCGCTCGCGCACCTCGCCGTCGAGCCAGAGAGCGACGGAACACGCTTCGGTGGAGGTTTCGATGGCGAGGAGTTTCATGGTGCGGACATTATGACGGCAGGTGCCTCCGCCGCGCCTTGTAGAGCGGAGCTTGCTCCGCTGCTTTTTTGCCAGCGCGTCTCGTAGGGCAGCGGAGCAAGCTCCGCTCTACAGAGATGAAGACGGTACAGGAGCTGGTTCCGGAGCAAAAAACGCCGCGACATCCTCGATGCGCCGGGTTTTCGGCAACGGTGGCAGCGAATCCAGGAACACCTTGCCGTAGCTCTTGGATGTGATGCGCGGGTCACACAGCACCAGCACGCCACGATCGCTCTCGCTGCGAATCAAGCGCCCGGCGCCCTGCTTGAGCGCGATCACCGCCTGCGGCAGTTGTTCGTCGCGGAAGGGATTGCCGCCGTTGCGGCGGATCGCTTCCAGCCGCGCCTCGAACACCGGATCGTCCGGCGCCGCGAACGGCAGCTTGTCGATGATCACCACGCTGAGCGCCTCGCCGGCGACGTCGACACCTTCGCGGAAACTCGCCGCGCCGAGCAGCACACCGTTGCCCGACGCGCGGAAACGCTCGAGCAATACCGGCCGCGGCGCCTCGCCCTGTACGAACAGCGGCCACGGACCGCCGCGCAGCAATTCCGCCGCCTCGCGCAGCGCGCGATGCGAGGCGAACAGAATGAAGGCACGGCCGTTGGAGGCTTCCAGCACCGGCCGCAGCTTGTCTATCAGGCTGTCGCTGTAGTGGCGCACGATGGGATCGGGCAACCCGGTCGGCAGATAGCACAGCGCCTGTTGCGGCCAGTCGAACGGACTCGGCGCAAGCAGCGTGCGCGGATCGTGCAGACCCAGCTTGATGGCGTAATGGTCGAAGCGGCCGCCGACCGCCAGCGTCGCCGACGTGAATACCCATGCTGCATGCGAACGTTCGCGATGCTGGGCCAGTGGGCCCGCGACATCCAACGGCGTGCGACTGAGCCGGAAACCGCGTGCGGTCAGCTCGTACCAGTGCACGCCCGTATCTTCGGGCCGATCGCGCGATTCGGCCACGTCGTCACCCGCTTCCGGATCGAGCGGCATGTCGAAGTCGCTTTCGTCGTCGGGCAAGGCGCGTTCACCACGCCAGCGCCGCAGTCGACTCAGGAACTCCTGCGCGCGTGCCGCGCAGCCGTCGAAGCCAGGCGAGGTTTCGTGCAAGGGTTGCAGCACCGCATGCAGATGCTCAAGCGCGGCATCGAGCACCTCGAAGGCCTGCTCCGCCGCTTCCAGTTCGCCCGCACGACGACGTGTGCCGCGCATGGGCAACTCGTCCATCGCCGCACGCAAGGCGCGTACGGCCTGTTCGAGGTCACGCGCCGGCCCTTGTACCGCCGCGAGCGAACCGCTGACGCCTTTGCATTCGGCGATCGAATCGCGCGCCAGTTCGACCAGCGGTCGCGCACTCAGCGCCTCGCCGAAGAATTGCGCAGCGAGGTCGGGCAGCTGGTGCGCCTCGTCGACGACGAACGCCTGCGCACCCGGCAGGATCTCGCCGAAGCCTTCCTGCTTGAGCGCCAGGTCCGCGAGCAGCAGATGGTGATTCACCACAACCACATCTGCCGCTTGCGCACGCTGCCGCGCCTGCACGACGAAACAGTCGCCGAAGAACGGGCACTCGCTGCCCAGGCAGTTGTCGGTGGTGGACGTCACCATCGCCAGCAGCGGCGAATCCTCGGGCAGCGCTTCGAGTTCGGCGAGATCGCCCATGCGGGTGCGCCCGCTCCACGCGACGATGCGCTGGAACTGCGCGATCTGGTCGCGGGTGCTGAACTTCGGCTCGCCCTTGGCCTGGTTCATCCGGTACAGGCACAGGTAGTTCGCCCGCCCCTTCAGCAACGCGGTCTTCAGGCCTTTGCCCAGTGCATCGCGCACGCGCGGCAGGTCGCGGTGATAGAGCTGGTCCTGGAGCGCGCGCGTGCCAGTGGAAACGATGGTCTTCATTCCCGACAGCAGCGCGGGAACGAGGTAAGCGAAGGTCTTGCCGGTGCCGGTACCGGCCTCGGCGATCAGCGTGCCGCGCGTTTCGAAGGCGTCAGCGATCGCCGCCGACAGATCCTGCTGCGCGGCACGCGGCGCGAAGGCGTCGATTTTCGTGGCGAGCTCGCCACCCTCGCTCAAGGCTGCGCGGCTGGCTTCGGCAAGACGGCTGGTCATGCAACTTCCTGTCAAAAACGATTCGGCGCACCGACGGTGCATGCTTCGCGCCGACTGCGCGCGTCGCGCGCCTGCGCGGCGGCCTCGCCCACGCGCGCCACGGCCTGCGCATAGCTTTCGTCACGCCGGATGGTGCGGTCGTTCGCACGCAGCTGCGCGGTCTGCAGCAAGGTCTCCCAATGCCGGCGACACAGGGGGCCGGTGGTCGAACCCAGGGCGATCGCCTGCTTCGCGAGCTGCTCGGCCTGCGCCTGCTCATGCAATAGCAGTGCCAGTTCGGCGCGGTCCTGCAGCAGCGCCGGATCCTCGGCATTGAGCTGCATCGCGCGGTCGAGCAGGTCGGCCGCGCCGCGATACATGTGCTTGGCTTCGAGCTGCGTGGCTTGCTGGCGCAGGTCCTCGACCTGCGGATCGCGCAGCGGCTGGACATCGAGTTCGCTCGAACTCGCAACCCCTGCCGCACGAATCGTCTTCACCAGCGCCTCGGCGTCGAACAGCGGTGCCGCTGGCTTGGGCGGCGGCGAAGCGCAGGCGGCCAGCGCCAGCGTTGCCAGCAACGCCATCCGCTTCGCCTGTCGCATCCGCCCGGTCTGCATCACTGCTGATCCGGCGGCGGCGCCGCTTCCTTCTGTTCTTCCTCGTCATCGCGACCGATTCCGAACCAGTCGCGCCAGCCGCCGCTTTCGGCCTCCGGCTGCGGCGTCGGGCAAGGCGCGTACTGCGGCGCGAAACCGGCGACGAAGGGAATGCGGCGTGCGCCGACGCAGTCGGCGTCGGTGGTGTTGTCGCCTGCGACCCACTGCCAGTCGAGACCCTTGTCGCCGACCTGCAGCGGAGCGCTGGGCAGGCGCGAGAAGATCGCCGACCACACGCGCATCGCGCCGGTGGCGCCGTAGAGGCCGGTTTCCTTGTTCTGGTCGTTGCCGACCCAGATCACCGCGAGATGATCACCGGTCCAGCCGGCGAACCAGCTGTCGCGGCCGTCGTTGCTGGTACCGGTCTTGCCCGCGGCATTGAGGCGACCAAGGCCGTCGCGCATCAGCGGCGCTGCGGTGCCGCTAGTAACGGTGTGCTGTCCGGCAATGGTGATCAGGCGGGCGGCGATGGCGTCGCCTTCCTGTGCCGGTGCCGGCTTGACGTCGTAGCGCTTGAGCGCGCGCCCACTGGCGTCGAGCACGCCGCGCACCGCGTGCAGCGGCTGCACTTGCCCACCGCTGGCGAGGAACTGGTACAGCTGCGCCATCGCATACGGGCTCTGGTCGACTGCGCCGAGGATCAGCGACGGCCGCGGCTCGGCCTGGATGCCGGCTAGGGTCTTGATCAGATCGGCGAGACGTTCGGGCGCGACCTTCATGCCTACGCGCACGGTGGCCTGGTTGTAGGACAGCGCCAGCGCATCAATCAGGCGCACGCTGCCATGACTGCGGCCTTCGGAATTACCCGGGCTCCACTGCTTGCCACGGCCGAGATCCACCGTGACCGGAGAATCGTCGACATAGGTCGCCAGCGAATACTGCTCCGGCGTCGCCAGCGCGAGCAGGTACACAAACGGCTTCAGCAGCGAACCGACCGGTCGCTGCGCTTCCACCGCTCGGTTGAAACCGTGCTCGCTGTAAAGGCGGCTGCCGACCACGGCGACGACTTCGCCGTTGTGCACGTCGGTGACGACCAGGCCGGTCTGCAGCGGCGGACGGCGCTTGCTGTCCAGGCTCTTGAGGGTGCGCGTCACCGCGCCTTCGGCGAAGGCCTGCGCGGACGGCGACATCCCGGTCATCACGCTCAGGCCCGCACCGGCGAGCTGGTCGGCGGGATAGTCGCGCGCCAGCTGGCGACGGACCAGGTCGACGTAGGCGGGGAACCGGTTCGGCGCCAGGGTGCCGGCGGCTTCAGTGACGCCCAGCGGCGCCTTCAGCGCGCGCTGGTATTCCTTCTCATCGATCAGATTGGTTTCGCGGAATTCGCCCAGGGCGAAATTGCGTCGATCCAGTGCCGCCGCGGGATGACGGCGTGGGTCGTACGCGGACGGCCCCTTGACGATGCCGACCAGCAAGGCGATCTGCTCGGTGTTGAGATCGCGCAGATCGCGGCCAAACCAGAATTCGGACGCCGCGGCCACGCCATGGATGGCCTGCGAGCCGCGCTGGCCCATGTAGACCTGGTTGAGATAGGCCTCGAGGATGTCGCGCTTCTCATAGCGCGCATCGATGATCAGCGCGTACAGGATTTCCTTGCCCTTGCGGGTCCAGGTCTGCTCCTTGCCGATGCCGAGCAGGCCGCTGCGCGCGAGCTGCTGGGTCAGCGTGCTGGCGCCCTGCTTGCGGCCGGTCGCGGTCTTGAACGCCGCGCGCAGCATGCCGCTGAAGTCGATGCCGATGTGGTGGTTGAAGTCGCGGTCCTCGACCGCCTGCAGGCCGGTGACCAGCAGCTCGGGGACTTCCTCGATGCGGACCAGGCGGCGTTCTTCCTGCTTCTGGCCGTAGAGCGTGGCGATACGCGCCGGATCCAGGCGTGCCGCCTTCAGCCGGTCCTTGCTGGCGACATCGCGCACGCTGGCGACGCGACCACCGGAGAGCACCACGTCGAGGCGCTTTGCGGGGACCGCGCCGTCGACGTCGTTGAAGCCGCGACTGGATATCTTCCAGTGCCCGCCTTCCAACGCGTAGCTGCCTTCACGGGCGCCGTCGCCTTCGTGGTAGCCGGCGGCATCGAGTTCGGTCTTCAGCGTCCGCGTGTCCAGCACCAGGCCGGACTTGAGTTCGAGCGGGCGCGCGTACACGCGGGTCGGGATCTGCCACGTCAGGCGGCCGAAGCGTTCGGTCACCTGGTGGTTCAGGTAGACGACGTACGGAATCAGGAAGCCCAGCCCGAGGCCCATCGCCGCGAGCGTCCACGTGACCAGGCGGCGCTTCCATAGTCCGGATTGAGCGGCTTCGTCCTGAGCGCCGTCGTCGTCTTCGTCGTAATCGATTGCCACTGGATGCCAGAATAGGTGGGCTGGGCCCGAACCGGGCGAGTCTAGCGCAGGCGGATCAAAGCTCCTCGCGCCAGCGGTCCCGGTTTGCCCGAACTCTCCGGGGTTGCCGGAAATGGTTCACCTGGGATTGGGGCAGTCTCGGATCGATGTCGGACGCAAGATGGGCATGAACTGGACGGACCTGCGGTTCTTCCTCAATCGAAGCGCGGGACTGTGCCGGCGCGGACTCGCCAGCCTGCGCACGCGCGGACTGCGGGCGTCGTGGCAACGCGTGCGCAAGCACCTGCGGCCCGTGCCTGAATCGCAACGGCGCTCGCTGTTTCTGCCCGAGCCCGCGCCGTTCGCGCCGTTTGCGTTGCCGACTGCCGAGCCTGCCGGACCGGCACCGCGGGCCAGCATCGTCATCCCGGTGTTCAACCAGTTCGCGCACACGCTGTCCTGCCTGCGGGCATTGGCGTCGCATCCGTCCGAAGCTACGTTCGAAGTGGTCGTCGTCGACGACGGCTCGTCGGACGAAACCGAAACCGCGCTCCTCCAGATCGACGGCCTTCGCTATCACCGCCGCGCCCGCAACGGCGGTTTCATCGCCGCGTGCAATGACGGCGCCGGGCTCGCACGCGGCGAGTACCTGGTCTTTCTCAACAACGACACCGTGCCGCAGCCGGGCTGGCTCGACGCGCTGCTGCATACCTTCGACGCCCATCCAGACTGCGGCCTGGCCGGGGCGCAGCTGCTGTATCCGGACGGACGCCTGCAGGAAGCCGGTGGAATCGTGTTCACCGATGGCAGCGCTTACAACTACGGACGCTTCGACGCCGCGGACGACCCGCGCTTCGCCTTCGTGCGCGAAGCCGACTACTGCTCGGGCGCGGCAATCGCGGTGCCGCGCGAACTGTTCTCGCGGCTGGGTGGATTCGATACGCGGTATGCACCGGCGTACTTCGAGGACACCGATCTTGGCTTCGCGGTGCGTCAGGCCGGCTACACGGCGCTGTACCAGCCGGCTTCCCGCGTGGTGCACATGGAAGGCGCGACGGCGGGAACGAATACCGGCAGCGGTGTGAAGGCTTACCAGATACGCAACCGCGAGGTCTTCCGCCAGAAATGGCAGACCGCACTCGCCGCGCATCCCGTGGCGCAGGACGACATCGATGCCGCCGCCGTGCACCAGCGACGCCGCACCGTCCTGGTCATCGACGAGTCCACCCCGCGACCGGACCACGATTCGGGCTCCCTGCGGCTGGTCAACCTGATGCAGCTGCTGCGCGAGGAAGACGCGCACGTGGTGTTCCTGCCCTCGGACCGCGCGCACGCCGGGCACTACACCGAAGCGCTGCAACAGTCCGGTATCGAGGTCTGGTACGCGCCCTTCGTCGATCGTGCGACCACATGGCTGCGCCGCCATGGACGCCGTTTCGACACGGTGATCGTCTGCCGGCACTTCGTGGCCAACGAGTTCCTGCCGGCGCTGCGCGAGCATGCGCCGCAGGCGCGCATCGTGTTCGACAGCATCGACCTGCACTACGTGCGCGAGCGACGCGGCGCCGAAGTCGCGGGTGATTCCGCCCTGCTGCGCGGCGCCGAACGCACGCGACAACTGGAATTGGACGTGATCGCTCGCAGCGACGTCACCCTGGTGGTCAGCGGGAACGAGCGCGCATTGCTGGCGCAGGACGCCCCGGCGGCAAAGGTCGAGGTGTTGTCGAACCTGCATCGTGTCGCGGGCCCGGGACAGCCGTTCGCGCAACGCCACGACCTGGTCTTCGTCGGTGGCTTCCGTCATCCCCCCAATGTCGATGCGGTGTTGTGGTTCGTGTCGTCGGTATTCCCGCTGATCCGTGCGCGGTTACCGGACGTGCGCTTCCATTGCATCGGTGGCGACGTGCCCGACACGATCGCGGCACTGGCGGAGCAACCCGGTGTGATAGTGCACGGGCACCTCCCGGACATCACCTCGTACATGGATGGCGCGCGCATCGCAGTGGCGCCGCTGCGCTATGGCGCGGGCGTCAAAGGCAAGGTGAACCTGAGCATGGCGCACGGCCAGCCGGTGGTCGCAACCGCCTGCGCGGTGGAAGGCATGCACCTGGTTGCCGGCGAGGATGTGCTGGTAGCCGATACCGCACAGGCCTTCGCCGACGCGGTAGTGCAACTCCATGGCGATCAGGCGCTATGGGAGCGCCTGGCTGCGAATGGCCTGCGCAACGTCGAACGGCATTTCTCGCTGGATGCAGCGCGCGAAGTCGTGCGGCAGGTGTTGCTGGCCTGAGCGCCGCGCTTGGTTACGGCCGCGATTCGCCTTCCGTCGCAAGCGTCGCAGTCCGCAGGCGTGCCGCGAAGGCCGCCAGCCCGTCCGCGCCCGGGTCGAGCGCCTGCGCTGCATCGAGCGCAGCTTGCGCCCCCTTCACTTCGCCTGCGCTCAGGCGCTGATCGCCGAGCGCGATCCAGCGTTGCGCCAGTTCGTGGCGTGCCTGGCGCACCTTGGAGGTATCGCCTTCGATCGCGCGCCGCGCATCCAGGCAGGCACCCGCACGCACCAGGCGATTGCCGCGCAGTGCATCGTTGAAGCACTCGGTCGCAGCGGGCACCAGCCGCGCCGAAGCGGCCTTCACCCTTGCATCCTGCGGTGCGATCGCACGCGCCGCGCGCAACTTGTCGTAGGCGCTCTCGCCCGGAGGCGTGAGCAGGTCGCCGCGCGCCTGGGCCTGCGTGGCCTCGTCGAGCAGGCGGATCAGCCGGCGACGTTGCGCGGCGTTGGGGGCGACCGCCGAAATCTGGCGCTGCGACTGGCGCGCGCGGGCCAAGTGCTGTTCGGCGTCGGCAATCGCAGGCAGCGATGCGCTTCCTCCTGCGATGAGGCGCGACTGGTGCAGTTCCGCCTCCGCCTCGGCGAAACGGTAGTCGGCGGCGAAACGCTCGCTTCGCCGCGCATGTGCGGTCGCCACCGCGTGCACGCCCTGCAATGCCGCGTCGTCTTCAGCATCGACCAGCAATGCCGCACGGTAGTTTTCCAGCGCAGTATCCAGTTCGCCGCTGCGCAACTGGCGCTCGGCCTGCCGTCTCGCGTCTTCGGCGGCACGCGTCAGTGCGGCCAGTGCATCGGGTAATTCGACATGGCCCGCATCCGCGACCTGTACGCGTCGGACCATCGCAGCGGCGTTCACCAGATCACCCGCCGCCAGTCGGGTGCGTGCCTGCTGGAGCAGGTCGGAGAGCGTGTCTTCGCGCCCCTCCAGTGCTTCGGTGCGGTTGGGATCGAGTTCGAGCACGCGCTGGTACAGCGGAAGCGCGCCATCCGGGCCTTCCAGCTTTCCCGCGGTACGTGCCGCCGCGGCCTGTTGCAGCAATCCATCCATGCCGACGCCCGCGGCTTCGTTGCGACGCAGTTGCTCGCGCATCGCAACGACCTGCGCACGCGGCACCGACAACTCCTCGGCTAACTGGAGAAAATCACGGGCCTGCGAAAAGCGACGCTGCGCCATCGCCGCTCGCGCCTGCGCCAAAGCGGCCTGGCCGACCTTGTCCAGTCCCGCACGCGCGTCGGCACGATCCGGATCCAAGGCCAGAGCGGCGGCGTACAGCTCGCGTGCCCCGCTCCCATCGGCAGCCGTCAGATGGCCGCGCGCCAGGGCGCTTTCGGCCTGCTGGTGCAGGTGCTCGGCACGGGTCTGCGGCCATAGCCATTCCGCGAGCGGTTGCCGCAAAACCAGCAACACGAGCACCAGTACCGTAGCCGCCACTATCCAGCGCCGATCCCAGGCCCGGAACTTGTCGAGCGGCCCCTTCCTCCCCGTCCCGTTCACGCGCCGGCGCTCCTCGCCGAAGCGCAACTCATCGAAGCGCACGGAGGGTTCGCGCCGCTGCGGATCGGAAGGGGAAGAACCAGGGTCGTGCACCGTCATCGCCCCGAGGATAACGCGAGGGCGATGACGCGACCGTGCGTCCGGGACCGGTTTTACAGCCTCTCAGCTGCGCTGCGCGTGCTCGACGCCCGGCAGGCTGGAGAGCTTGCCCAGCAGCGCCGAGAGCTGGCCGTAGTCGTTCACCCGCAGGCGCACCCGCAACCGGACGTGCGCGCCGTTGCGCTCGAGCTGGCTGCTGATGCTGGTGACATGGGCATTGGCCTGGGCGATGACGTTGCTGACTTCCTTCAGCAGCCACTTGCGGTCGAGGGCCAGCACTTCGATGTCCACTTCATAGCCGCTGCCCTTCCTGCCCCATTCAACCGGCAGCACGCGCTGCGGTTGCGCGGCCGCCAGGCGCAGGTAAGACGGGCAATCGGGCCGATGCACGCTCACGCCGCGCCCGCGGGTGACGTAGCCGACGATGGGTTCGCCGGCCACCGGCTGACAGCAGCGCGCGAGCTGGACCAACAGGTTGCCCACGCCTTCGACGGTGAACTCGGTCTTCCCGGTCAGCACCTTGCGCGGTGCGCGGGTGACTGGAATCGTCGGGGATTCCGCAGGCGCCGTGGCGGCGCGCTCCAGTTCCAGCAGCGCGCGGCCCACCTGATGCGGGCCCACGTCGCCCAGCGCCACCAGCACGTGCAGGTCGCCGTCGCTGTCGACGTTGAAGCGCTCCAGCACCGGACCGAGATCCGCACCGAGCACGCCCAGCCGGCGCAACTCCTTGTCCAGCAGCTCCTTGCCCTCGGTCTCGTTGCGCGCGCGATCGAGCTTGTGGAACCAGGTCCGCACCTTCTCGCGCGAACGCGGACTGGCCAGGAATCCGTTGGACGGAATCAGCCAGTCGCGGCGCGGCGCCTCGGTCTTGCCGGTGAGGATCTCCACGCGATCGCCCGTGCGCAGCTTGTGATCCAGCGGCACGATGCGCCCGTCGACCTTGGCGCCGCGACAGCGATGTCCCACCTGCGTGTGCACGTGATACGCGAAGTCGAGCGGCGTCGCGCCGGCAGGGAGATCCATCACCTCGCCCTTGGGCGTGAGCACGTAGATGCGGTCCTCGACGAGCTCGTTTTCCAGCTCGCCGCTGAGCGCGCCCTCGCCCTCTCCGTGCGACTCAAGCAGCTTGCGCATCCAGGCGATCTTGCGATCGAACGCAGCATCGGCGCTGTGGCTGCCGGCTTCCTTGTACTTCCAGTGAGCGGCGACGCCCAGTTCGGCCTGGCGATGCATGTCGAACGTGCGGATCTGCACTTCCAGCGTCTTGCCTTCCGGGCCGATCACTGCGGTGTGCAGCGAGCGGTAGTCGTTGCGCTTGGGGCGGGCGATGTAATCGTCGAATTCGCTAGGGATCGGTACCCAGGTCGAATGCACGACGCCCAGCGCCGCATAGCAGGCCGCGAGATCGTCGACAAGCACGCGGACGGCGCGCAGGTCGTAGAGCTCGCTGATCGGCACATCCTTGCGCCGCATCTTCTTCCAGATGCTGTAGATGTGCTTCGGTCGTCCCGCGATGTCGGCCTTGACGCCCTGCACGGCCATCGCCTGCTGCAGCGTCTGCTGCACCGCTTCGATGTAGCGCTCGCGATCGCCGCGCTTCTCGTCCAGCAACCGGGCGATCTGCTTGTAGGTATCCGGTTCCAGGTAGCGGAAGGCGAGGTCTTCCAGCTCCCACTTCAATTGCCAGATGCCCAGGCGATTCGCCAGAGGCGCATGGATATCGCGGGTCAGCTCGGCCAGCGCACGCTGCTCTTCCGCCGGCAGCGTGGCCGCGTTGCGCATGCGCGCCAGCTGGCGCGCGAGGAGGATCGGCACCACGCGCAGGTCGCGAACGATGGCGAGCAGCAGCCGACGCAGCCCTTCGTTGCTGGCATGCGAACCGTGCTCGGCATGCAGCGACCAGACCTGCGACGCCGCATTCTGTCCTTCGATCAAAGCGGCGACCGCGCCGAACTTCTTGTCCAGAGCAGCCAAGCCCGCTGTGGGCGGATAGTCGTACAGCAGTGCCGCGGCGATCGTTTCACCATCGGCACCCAGCTTCGACAGTGCATCCAGCGTACCTGTGACCACCACGGGCGAACTGCGCGACTTGACCTCTCCATCACCGTACGCCGCCTGCATCGCCTCGCGCAGCATCGCCTCGCGCAGCATCGCCGGTATCGGCGAGGCGGCAGGCGATGCCAACAGCGCATCCAAGGTGGCAGGGGCGAGCGAGCTCACGGCATTGCGATGGAATTGAGCGACCGGTCTACACTAGCCCTCAACCGTCCGGAGGAACAGCCATGCCCGTGATCCGCCTGCGTCCATTGTGGAATTCGCTCATGCTCGTTGCGCTGGTCGCGGCCGCGCCTGCCGCGTTCGCGCAACCTCCGATCGAGCAGCAGATGACTGCCGATCAGTTCAGGGCCACCGGCCTGGGCAAGTTGTCGCCGCAGGAACTCGCCAACCTCAATGCGTGGCTCAACAATACGCTCGAGATCGAAACGACCAAGGCCGCCAAACTGGCCAAGGAAAAAGTCGAGACCGAGAACCGTGGCTTCCTGAGCTTCGGCAAGTCCGATCCCATCGTCGCCACGATCGTCGGCGACTTCCGCGGCTTCGCGAAGGGACGCAGCTGGACGCTCGACAATGGCCAGGTCTGGGAACAGGTCGACACGGCCACACTGGTCGGCGTAAAGAAGACCGATCCCAAAGTGCGGATCACGCCCAGCGTCATCGGCAGTGCGTGGTACATGCAGATCGATGGATACAACACCCGCGCCAGCGTTAAGCGGACCAAGTAACGTCCGGAACAAGTGATATCTCAAAACTGGAGAAACCGCATGCGCCTGATTCTTGCCAGCCTTGCAATGCTGATTCTGTTCGCTTCCAGCCAGGCTCACGCCGAGCGTCCCTACATGCCGCTCGAGCAGCGGTTTTCCTACGAACAGTTCCGCGCCGCCGGCCTGGATCGATTGACGGATGAGCAATTGGCCATGCTCAACCAGCTGCTTCGCAACGAACAGGTGGCGGTCGTCGAAGCCGCCAAGGAGCGCACTCGCCGGAAGGTGGAAGCCGAAACCACGTTCACGGGTTCGCTCAAAGGGGATTTCCAGGGCTGGCGCAACGGCCAGGTGCTGGAACTGGATAACGGGCAACGCTGGCAGGTGGTCGGCGATGAGTACTACCTCGCCAAGCCGATCCCCAGCCCCAACGTCACCGTGAAGCGCGGCCCGATGGGCAGCTGGTACCTGCAGATCGAAGGCATGAATGCGGGTTCCAAGGTGAAGCGCATCGAACCCTGAGTCGAGCCGTCATCGGCTTGCAACACGGCATGCGCATCGTGATCGGTTGATCGGCAGCGCTCTGCGCTGCCGGCACCCTGCGGAGAGTGCAACATGCTGCGAATCCTGATCCTTTGCGCCGGCCTGGCGCTTGCCACCGCTTCCGTCCAGGCGCAGACCTATGTCGACGTCGAGAAACGTCTCGATGCCGCGGAAATGCATGAAGCCGGCCTCGACACGCTCTCGGCCGAACAACTGGCGGCATTGAACCGGCTGCTCCGCGCGAAGCAGATCGCGACACCTCCGGCGCCGGCCCCGGAAACTCCCAGGCACGAAGACACGCAACGCTCCTACATCGGTCTCGACGAAAAGCCGATCCACAGCCGCGTGAAGGGCAACGTGGACGGCTGGGCCCCCGGCACCGTGTTCGAACTGGAAAACGGCCAACAGTGGAAGGTGCTCAAGGGCGAGATGCGGTTGCGCACGCCGTTGCAGGCCCCGGAGATCGTCCTGGTGCCGGGGATCGCCGGGCGCTGGTTCCTGCAGGTCGACGAAGACATGCCGAAGGCGCGCGTCTACCGCATTGATTGAGCCACGTCATCGCTGCGGCTCAGCGCCGCAGCGATGCCAATCGTTGCGCCAGCTTCTTCGGCGAGATCCCGCCGCGCGCACCCAGCTCCTGCGCGAACAGCGAAACGCGCAACTCTTCAAGATCCCAACGCAGCTCCTGCCATCCCGGCTCGCCAGCCTCGCCTTCAAGCCCGGCTTGCGCGAGCGCGTCGGCGAATGGCTTGAGTTCGAGCATGCGTGCCTGATCGCGGGTGGGATCGCGCAGCGCGCGCTCACCGCGTAGCGACAGCGCCTTGAGATAGCGCGGATACTCGCGCAGCACCGGCGCCGGCACGTCACGCAGGAAGCCCGGCGGCGTCAACGCGGCCAGATGCGCACGCATGTCGTCGAGGTTGCCGCTGGCCCAGCCCATCAGCGGCGATTCCAGCCTCGCGCGCACTTCGGCGACGGCCGCGAGGATGAGTTCGGCCTGACGCAGACGCTCCATGGCTTCCGGGAAGACCTGCTTGGCCACGGCATCGCGGCGCTCGGCAAAGGCCGCCGCGTCGCGAATCCCGCCAAGCTCCTCGCGGGTCAGTGCATCGAAGGCGCCATCGACGAGATCGGCGCGCAGGCGGTCGCCTTCCTTCAGTCCATCGGTGCGCGGTGAAGCGGATTCGATCGCCGCGTACAGCAGGCCCATCTTGGGCGACACCGGCAACTGCTTGCGTGCCTGCTTGAGCTTGTCCACCAAGGCGATCGCCAGCAGGCGACGCACACCACGTGGATGCGCGCGTTCGGCGACGTCGCGTTCGGCATGCACGCGCAATGCCGCGCTGTCGCCGGTGTCGTGCAACGCGGGATACGCCGGAACACCGCCGGCACCCGGCACCGACAGCGGTATCGCGGTCTCAGGGAACACGGTCAATCCGGCTTGCGCCAGGCCATCGGCCGCCTTGGCGGCGAAGGCGGCGGCCGCGCGCTCGCCGAAGCGACGACGCAGTTCTTCGAGGTCGCGCGATTCGGCCAGCACCGACTTTCCATCGCTGCCTTTGGCGGGCGCATCGAGCAGACGCAGGTTGATCCGCAGATGCGGCTCCAGTGCGGTTTCATCGAAGTCGATCGCCGCAATCTCCACGCCGCCCAGCTTGCGCAGGAAACGCGCCAGCTCGCCCACCAGCGAATCGGCCGAGGGCTGCGGGTGCGCCTCGTAGAACGCGCGTGCGAAATCCGGCGCCGGCACGAAGTTGCGACGCAGTGTCTTCGGCAACGACTTGATCAGGCCCGCGGCCTTGTCCGCCACGAAACCTGGCGCCAGCCACGACAGACGTGCCGGGTCGAGCGCATTGAGCAGATGCAGCGGCACCGCGACGGTCATGCCGTCATCGAGGGCGCCGGGTTCAAACCGGTATTTCACCGCCAGCTTCGCGTTGCCCAGCGTGAGGTACGGCGGGAAGCGCGCGGCCTCGGTTTCGCCGCCGATCATCAAATCGTCGAACGACCACTCCAGCTTGGCCTTCTCCGGCGCCGCCAGCTTGTTGTACCAGGCGTCCAGCGCCTGCGCGTTGTGCACGTGCGGTGGCAGGCGATCGAGATACCACTGCGCCATCCATTCTTCGTCGACGACAAGCCCGGCGCGGCGCTGCTTGGCTTCTTCCTCCCTCGCCTTCGCGAGGGTCGCGAGGTTGCGCGGCAGGAAGGCGCAGCGCGTGTTGATTTCGCCCGTCACCAGTGCATCGCGCGCGAAGATGACGCGGCTTTCCTCGGGGAACAGCGCGCCGTAATGCACCGGCCGCTTCGGCGCGAGTACCAGCCCGAACAGGCTGATCTGTTCGCTGCCGACCACGCGTCCCTGCGAACGGGCCCAATGCGGATCGTGGTGGCGCCGCGACAACAGGTGCGGCAGCTCGCTGATCGCCCAGTCGGGCTCGATGCCGGCATTGGTCAGCGACCACACGCGTTCGGTGTCGAGCAGCGTGGCAGAGAGCAGCCACGGCGGCGGCTTCTTGGCCAGCGGCGAGCCCGGGAACAGCTGGAACTTGCGACCGCGTGGACCGTCGTAGAAGCCCTTGTCGCCGCGCTGGCCGAGCTGGGTCGGCAGACCGGCGATCAGCGCGCGATGCAGCGTGGCGTATGCCGCCTGGTCGAACTCCGAGCGCGCACCGTTTACGTGCCAACCCAGTTCGTCACACAGCAGCTTCAGCTGCCTGTGCAGCTCACGCCACTCGCGCATGCGCAGGAAGCCGAGGAAGTGCTTGTCGCACCAGGCGCGTAGCTTGGACTGGGTCAGCTCCTCGTGCGCATCCTGGTAGGCATCCCACAACTTGAGGATGCCGACGAATTCGGAACGTGGATCGGCGAACAACGCATGCGCATTGTCGGCGGCAGCACGCTGGTCGGCCGGACGCTCGCGCGGGTCCTGGATGCCCAGGAACGCGGCGATGGTGAGCATTTCGCGCAGGCAGCCCTGGGTGTTGGCAGCAACGAGCATGCGCGCCAGCTTCACGTCGACCGGCAACCGCGCCATCAGCTTGCCGATGGCGGTGAGCTGGCGTCCTCCGCCTGCGGCATCGATGTCGACCGCGCCCAGTTCGGCGAGCTGCTGCCAACCATCGGCAATGGCGCGCGGATCGGGCGGTTCGAGGAACGGAAATTCCTCGATGCGACCAAGCCCCAGCGACAGCATGCGCAGGATCACGCCGGCGAGCGCGGCGCGGCGAATTTCCGGATCGGTGAAGCGCGGTCGCGATTCGAAATCGGCTTCCGAATACAGCCGGTAACAGGTGCCTTCGGCGATACGGCCGCAACGGCCCTTGCGCTGGTCGGCACTGGCTTGCGAGATGTCTTCGATATGCAGACGATCGAGCTTGCCGCGCGGGCTGTAGCGCTTGACGCGCGCCAGCCCCGGATCGACCACGTAACGGATGCGCGGCACCGTCAGCGACGTCTCGGCGACGTTGGTCGCCAGTACGATGCGGCGCTTCGGCCCCGGGTTGAACACGCGATCCTGGTCACGCACGGAGAGCCGCGCGTACAGCGGCAATACCTCCGTCTCGCGGTACTTGCGTCGCTCCAGCGACTGGTGCGCGTCGCGAATCTCGCGTTCGCCGGCCAGGAAGATCAGCACATCGCCGCGTGGATCCTCGCGCGTGATCTCGTCGCAGGCGGACACGATGCCGTCGTTGACGGTGCGTTCGCCTTCGCTTTCGCTCTCGCCTTCCAATGGCCGGTAGCGCAAGGACACCGGGTAGCTACGGCCTTCGACATTCACCACCGGTGCGTTGCCGAAATGCGCGGCAAAGCGCTCGGTGTCGATGGTCGCCGAGGTGACGATCACCTTCAGGTCGCGGCGCTTCTGCAGCAGCTGCTTGAGGTAACCGAGCAGGAAGTCGATGTTGAGGCTGCGCTCGTGCGCCTCGTCGATCAGGATCGTGTCGTACTGCGACAGCCAGCGATCGGACTGGATCTCGGCAAGCAGGATGCCATCGGTCATGAACTTCACCGCGGTCTGCTCGCCGACGTTTTCGGTGAAGCGGACCTGGTAGCCGACTGCGCCGCCGAGCGGCGTGCTCAATTCCTCGGCCACGCGTCGAGCCACGGCGCGTGCGGCAATTCGACGTGGTTGGGTGCAGCCGATCATGCCCGCCGCGCCGCGGCCGGCGGCCAAGCACAGCTTGGGCAGCTGCGTGGTCTTGCCCGAACCGGTTTCGCCCGCGATCACCACCACCTGGTGTTGCCGGATCAGTTCGACGATACGGTCGCCCTCGGCGGCGATCGGCAGCGACGGATCCACCTGCGCCTGCGGGAGCGCGCCCACGCGCGCTTCGCGCTGGCCGACAGATGCGGCCAAAGCCTGCGCGAACGCAGCCTGCGCCTTGTCGTCGGCCGGCTTGCCGCTCCAGCGCGACCAAAGCCCATGCAGCCGGCCGCGATCGCGACTCAGCGCTCCATCGATGGCGCGACGGGCCTGGCGCAGTTCGGCTTCACGACTGGGATCCGCGCCACGCGCCGGGCCTTTGCCGGCCGGCCGTGACGCGGACTTAGCATTTGCGTCGATAGGGTTCATCTATCCAAGTGAAAGAAACAATTGACTTCAAACCGTGCGGTTGCGGGCCTATTGTCGCCGCAAGCGTCCACCCACAGGGAGTCCAGCATGGCCAAGAGCAAGCCGTCGAAGTCCGAACCGACCAAGTCGAAGCCGCAGTCCGGCGCAAGCGGTAATGCACCAGCGATCGATATCGGGATCAGCGGGGGCGATCGCAAGAAGATCGCGGAGGGCCTGTCGCGATTCCTCTCCGACAGCTTCACCCTGTACCTGAAGACCCACAATTTCCACTGGAACGTCACCGGGCCGATGTTCAACAGCCTGCACGTGATGTTCGAGGGCCAGTACAACGAGCAGTGGCTCGCGCTGGACGAGACCGCCGAGCGCATCCGCGCCCTGGGCTTCAATGCGCCGGGCTCGTACGCCGAGTTCATCCGCCTGACCTCGATTCCCGAGGAACCGGGCCTGACCGATACCGCCGACTGGCACGAAATGGTTCGTCAGCTGGTCGCAGGCAACGAGGCGGTGGCGCGCACCGCACGCAAGGTGCTCAAGATCGCGGATGAGGGCGGCGACGATCCGACCGTGGACCTGATGACCCAGCGGCTGCAGGTGCACGAGAAGAATGCGTGGATGCTGCGGTCGCTGTTGCAGTAGCCGCGCGTTCGTAGTGCCGGCCCGCCCGGCGCTTCAGCCCGAAGCGGAAAAGCTGCAGCAATCCACGACGCGTCCATCCCGAGGCCCCGCGGGAGTGCGGGGCCTCATTGCCCGGATCGAAGCAGATTCGGAAAATTCCCAGCGTCGACAGTGGCAATGCCCGATGGGCTGGGCCATCCGGCCACGTAAAATGACGGCATGTCCGACGCCGCCCTAGACCTGCTCCGCCGCATTTTTGGCCACCGTGAATTCCGTGGCGAGCAGGCGCAGATCGTCGAGCGGGTCACCTGTGGCGAGGACGCCCTGGTCCTGATGCCCACGGGCGGCGGCAAGTCGCTGTGCTACCAGCTGCCGGCCCTGTTGCGCGAGGGCTGCGGCATCGTGGTCTCGCCGCTGATCGCGCTGATGCAGGACCAGGTGGAAGCGCTGCGCCAGGTGGGCGTCAACGCGGCCTACCTGAACTCCTCGCTGGACGCGACCGAAGCCGCCACCGTCGAACGCCAGCTGCTCGCCGGCGAACTCGACCTGCTCTACGTCGCACCCGAACGCCTGCTCACGCCGCGCTTCCTGTCCCTGCTCGATCGCGCCCGCATCGCGCTGTTCGCCATCGACGAGGCGCACTGCGTGTCGCAGTGGGGCCACGACTTCCGCCCCGAATACCGCCAGCTCACCGTCCTGCACGAACGCTGGCCGCAGATTCCGCGCATCGCGCTGACCGCCACCGCGGACGAGCCGACCCGGCAGGAAATCGCCGAGCGCCTGGCGTTGGAAGACGCGCACCGCTTCGTCAGTTCGTTCGATCGGCCCAATATCCGCTACCGCGTGGTGCAGAAGGACAATGCGGTGCGCCAGCTGCGCGACTTCCTGCATGCGCATCGCGGCCAGAGCGGCATCGTCTACGCGTTCTCGCGCAAGCGCGTGGACAGCGTCGCCGAACAACTGCGCGAACTCGGCTTCGACGCCCTGCCCTACCACGCCGGCATGAACGCGGAGATACGCGCCACCAACCAGCGCCGTTTCCTGCAGGAAGACGGCATCGTGATGGTGGCGACGATCGCCTTCGGCATGGGCATCGACAAACCGGACGTGCGCTTCGTCGCGCATGTCGACCTGCCCAAATCGGTCGAGGGCTATTACCAGGAAACCGGCCGCGCCGGCCGCGATGGCGAACCCGCCGAAGCCTGGCTCTGCTATGGCCTGGGCGACACGATCAACCTGCGCCAGCTGATCCAGCAATCCGAGGCCGGCGAGGAGCGCAAGCGCCTGGAGTTGCGCAAGCTGGATGCGCTGCTCGGCTTCTGCGAATCCACGGCGTGCCGGCGTCAATCCTTGCTCGGTTGGTTCGGCGAAGCGCACGCCGGTGCCTGCGGCAATTGCGACAACTGCCTCGATCCGCCGCAAAGCTGGGACGGCACGGTTGCGGCGCGCAAGGCCTTGTCGTGCGTGTATCGCAGCGGCCAGCGCTTCGGCGCGGCGCATGTCATCGACATCCTGCGCGGCGTCAGCACCGAACGCGTGCAGCAGTTCGGTCACGACAAGCTCAGCACCTGGTCGATCGGCAGCGACCTGGACGAGCGCCGCTGGCGCAGCGTATTCCGCCAGCTCGTCGCCAATGCGCTACTGGAAGCCGACGCACACGGCGCGCTGCATCTCACCGAAGCCGCGGGGCCGGTGCTGCGCGGGGAGTTGAGCCTACATTTCCGCGTCGAACAGGCGCCGACGCGGCGCAAGCGCGATCGCAACGCGGCTAACTCCGAGCAGGATTTCGATCTGTCGCCGGACGCATTGGTGCGCTTCAACGCGCTTCGCATCTGGCGCGCCAATACCGCACGCGAACAGAACGTGCCGGCCTACGTGATCTTCCATGACAGCACGCTGCGGGCGATTGCCACACATGGGCCAGAGGACCTGGATGAGCTCGCCCGCATTCCCGGCATCGGCGCGAGCAAGCTGGATCGCTACGGCGAAGACGTGTTGCAGCAGTTGTTCGACGCGGCCTGAACCGCCGCCGCGCGCCGATACATTCGACAGCAACTGGAATGGTGGGTCTTGTCGGAATCGAACCGCGCCGCCACAGCTCGTGGCTACGACGGCGTTACCGCGCCGCCGCGCGCCGGTACATTCGACAACAACTGGAATGGTGGGTCGTGTCGGAATCGAACCGCGCCGCCACAGCCCATGGCTACGACCGTGTTACCGCGCCGCCGCGCGCCGATGCATTCGGCAACAACTGGAATGGTGGGTCGTGTCGGAATCGAACCGCGCCGCCACAGCCCATGGCTACGACGGTGTTACCGCGCCGCCGCGCGCCGATGCATTCGGCAACAACTGGAATGGTGGGTCGTGTCGGAATCGAACCGCGCCGCCACAGCCCATGGCTACGACCGTGTTACCGCGCCGCCGCGCGCCGATGCATTCGGCAACAACTGGAATGGTGGGTCGTGTCGGAATCGAACCGACGACCAGCGGATTAAAAGTCCGATGCTCTACCGACTGAGCTAACGACCCAGGTATTCCAAGCGGCTCTGCCGCTCCCGGCCTTGCGCCGGGGTGCGCATTCTAGCGCAGGCGCGCGGTTTTCTGCAGACCCGTCCGGAGCCCCGGAATTCAGGCGTAACGGGTGGGATCGGCCACGCCCGCCGCCGCGAAACCTTCAGCGCGCAGGCGACAGGCGTCGCAGTGCCCACAGGCACGGCCTTCGGCATCGGCCTGGTAACACGACACGGTTTCGCTGAAGTCCACGCCCAGACGCAGGCCTTCACGCACGATGTCGGCCTTGCTGAGGAACTGCAGCGGCGCGTGCACTTGCAGCCCTGCGCCCTCCACGCCCGCCTTAGTGGCGAGGTTCGCGAGGCTCTGGAACGCCGCGATGAATTCGGGACGGCAATCGGGATACCCGGAATAGTCGACCGCGTTAACGCCGCAGAAGATGTCGTTCGCGCCCAGCACTTCGGCCCAGCCCAATGCCACCGACAACATGATCGTGTTGCGCGCCGGTACGTAGGTGACGGGAATGACGCCCGACGGTGCATTCGCGCCCACGGCATGGCCATCGGCGTCGGTGGGCACCGCGATGTGCTCGTCGGTCAGCGCCGAACCGCCGATGCTGCGCAGGTCGACGTTAACGGTCTTGTGCGCCACCGCACCGAGCGTGCGGGAGACACGATCGGCGGCGTCGAGCTCGGAGGTATGGCGCTGCCCGTAACGCACGCTCAAGGCGTGCACGGCAAAGCCCTGCTCGCGCGCGATGGCGATGACGACGGCGGAGTCCATGCCTCCGGAAACGAGGACGACGGCTTTTTTCATGGAGTAGGGAACGATTTTGAAGCGGAGATTCGAAACGACGCCGGACGCTCAACGCCCGCGTTCGTCATTCCACAGGATCTTGTGCAGCTGCATCTGGAAACGCACCTGCAGGTGGTCGGCGACGATCCAGTCGGCCAGTTCACGCGGCGACACCTGCGTGTAGCTGGGCGAGAACAGCACTTCGCAGATCTGCGTCAGGCGATGCTCTTCGAGGATGGACTTCGCCCACTCGTAGTCCTCGCGCGAACAGATCACGAACTTGATCTGGTCGTGCGGCGTGAGCTGCGCCAGGTTGGACCACAGGTTGCGATGGACTTCCTGCGAACCCGGGGTCTTGATGTCGAGCACGCGCGACACACGCTGATCGACTTCGCTGATATCGATCGCGCCAGAAGTCTCCAGCGAAACCTCATAGCCCGCGTCGCACAGACGCTCCAGCAGACCGATGCAGCGCTTCTGCGACAGCGGCTCGCCGCCGGTGACGCAGACGTGGCGCGCGCCGTGTTTGGCTACTTCGGCCAGGATGTCGTCGATGCTCCACCACTCGCCACCGTGGAAGGCATAGGCGGTGTCGCAGTACTGGCAGCGCAGCGGACAGCCGGTCAGGCGCACGAAGACGGTCGGCCAGCCGGCGTGGCGGGCCTCACCCTGCAGGGAGAGGAATATTTCGGTGATCTTGAGGCGTTCCGCGGAGGCGGCCGCCTCGGTCGGAACGGCGTTCATGGCGACATTGTACCGTGCGCGGGCGGACGGCCCGGCCGCGACGCCTCAAATCGCGGGGATTTATCGCGAAGGTGCCATCTGTCCAAGATGCAGGGCGCTCAGGCGATCGGCGGCCGTGCGCGCGGCGTCGGTGCCGGGATAGCGGCGCGTCACCTCGGTCAGCGTGCGCTCGGCGGCCTCGAGCTGGCGCGCGCCGTACTGCGCGAGTCCCACCTTGAGCAGGGCTCCGGAGGCCTTGTCGTGGGTCGGATAGCGATCCAGCAGGGTCTGGAACTGTTCCTGCGCAAGCTGGTAGTTCTGGGTCACGTAGTAGCTCTCGCCCAGCCAATACAGGGCATTGGGCGTATAGCTGCCATTCGGATACTGCGCGAGGAAATTCTGGAAGAGCTCCGCCGACTGCACGTACTGGCCGGCCTTGAGCGCATTGAACGCGGCGTCGTAAGCCGTACGTTCACCGGCTCCCTGGGCGATCGCGCCCTTGTCGCCATAGACCGTGGGCCCCTTGTCGGACGGGCCTGACGCGGCTGCGGCGGGTTTGGTGGCAGGCGTCGTCGGGGCAGCCGGCTTCGTGGCGGGAGTCGTCGGGGTCGCGGGCATGGCCGGCTTCGCCGCCGCACCACCCGTCGTTTCCAGACGATTGAGGCGGTCGTCGATATCGAGGTACTGCGCCTTCGCGGTGGACTGCAGCTGCTGATTCTGCTGTTGCAGCTCTTCGACCTGGGCGCGCAGGGCCTGCACTTCGGACCGCAGCTGGGTCAGCTGGTTGAGCAGGTCGACGTTGGCCTGGTTGTTGGCGGCGCGCGCCTCGAGGGCAGCCACGCGATCGGCCAGGCTGGTACGTTGGGCCACGGCGGGCGCCGAGACGGCGCAGGCGACCATGAACACAGGGAGCAGGAATCTTGTGCGCATGAAGGTTTGACCTAGTGATGCGGGAAAGTTCAAACCCCGAGACACCCTCCCCCGCCTTGCGAGGGAGGATGCGCCGTTTTACTGCTTACTTCGCGGTGTAGACGATTTCGACGCGGCGATTCTTGGCCCAGCAATCTTCGGTCGAGTCGGTGCAGGTCGGACGCTCTTCGCCGTAGCTGACCACGGTGAGCTGGCCGCCCGAGCCGCCATTAGCCTGGACGGCCGACGACACGGCATTGCCACGGCGCTCGCCGAGGCCCTGGTTGTACTCACGGCTGCCGCGCTCGTCGGCATTGCCTTCCAGGGTGATGCGCGAGGACGGACGGTCCTGCAGGTACTTGGCGTGGCAGGCGACGATGGCCTGGAACTCCGGCTTCAGCGCGTCCTGGTCGAAGTCGAAGTACACGACACGCTGACGCAGGCAGGCATCGGTGTCGAGGTCTTCCGGACCGAAACCGGTCTTCGCAACCGGCGGCTGGGTGACCGGCGGCTGTTCGACAACAGTGGGTTCGGCCGGCGGCACTTCCTTCACCTTCTTCGAGCAGGCGACGGCAGTGGTGCACAGCAGTGCGGCAACAAGAATACGAGTGGTGTTATTCATGGTTATTCCTCGTCTGGGAGCGGTGCAGCGGTTACGGGGGTGTCGCGAGCATCGGAACGAGCGACGGAAACTTGACTAGCCTACCAGTCAACCTGAACAGGGGGCGTGACCGGCGTTACGCGTTGGAGGTTTGCGCCCGAATCCGCACAAACCGCCTTCGTGAGTCAGTTGCTGGGGCGATACGGACCCCAGGCCGGCTCGCGCACGTCGCCATCGGCAAGAACCAGGCGCTGGCGTACGCGGGCATCCGAGGAGACGGCATACAGCACATCACGGCGACCTTCGCGCGCCGCATAGAGAATCATCATCCCGTTCGGCGCGAAGCTCGGCGATTCGTCAAGGGAGCCTGGCGACAGATTGCTCCAGGAACCACCCACGCTCTTGTCCATCATCGCGATCCGGTATCCGCCGCCCGACTGCTGCGTAGTGGCCAGCTTCTTGCCATCGCTGGAGACCGTCGGGTCCGCGTTGTAGCTGCCCTGGAAGGTGACGCGGGTAGCGCCACCGCCGGTTGCCGGCACCTGGTAGATCTGCGGCTTGCCGCCGCGGTCGGAGGTGAAATAAAGCGTGCTGCCATCGCTACTCCACACCGCCGACGTATCGATGGCGAAGTGGTTGGTGATCTGGGTCAGCGCACGGCTGCCCAGGTCCATCACATAGATCTCCGGATTGCCGGTCTTCGACAGGGTGAGCGCAAGCTTGCGTCCATCCGGCGAGAACGACGGAGCGCCATTGATGCCACGGAACTTGGCGATCAGCTCGCGGGCACCAGAGGCGATCGTCTGCAGGTAGATCGAGGAATTACCGCCTTCGTAGCTGACATAGGCAAGCTTGCCGCCATCCGGACTCCACGACGGCGACAGCAGCGGCTCGGAAGAGCGCACCACAGTCTGCGGGTTGAAGCCGTCGCTGTCGGCCACCATCAGCGCATAGCGCGTGGCTCTGCCGGTGCCGACCGCAGTGACATAGGCGATGCGGGTATAGAAGGCGCCGCGGATACCAGTCACCTTCTCGTACACGGCGTCAGCGATCTGGTGCGCGACATCGCGCATCGCCGTACCGCGCGCATTCTTGGCGAAGCCAAACAACCGCTCCTTGCGGGCGACGTCGAAGAGTTCGTATTCGATGCGATAGCTGCCGTCAGCGGCATCGAGCACGCGTCCAACGAGGATGTAGTCCTGGTTGAGCGCGGCCCACGTCGGGAAGTTGATTTCGGCGCCGCGCGAGGGGCGCTCGACGATGTCGCGATCAGCGAGGCTACGGAACGAGCCCGATCGGTTGAGATCCGCGGCGACGACCTTGGCGACATCGGTCTGCAGCGTCGCCGGGCCCTGCATCGGGATCACGGCGATGGGCACCGCGGAGGCGTTGCCGCCCACGATGTCGATTTCGAGGCCCTGTTGGGCGCTGGCCGCAAGCGGAAACAGAAGGGACAGCAGCGCGGTCAGCCAACGCAAGGTCAGGTACGACGAGGATCGATTCATCAGCGCTCCGAAAACTTGGTGATGGGGGGGCTGCAGGGGCGGACCGCTGATGCGGTCTTGTTCAGGTTCGTATTCTTAACAACTGTTTGGTTAACGCCGCCTCAAGCCCGAAAAGTAGGCACAACCCGGTTACAGGTCTTACCTAGCGTTCCTCGGCCCGGAAATTGAGGTTCAGATTGCGGTTGAACACGGCCTCGAATCCGGCATAAGGCAGCGGCTGGGCCTTCAACACGGCGGCTTCGATAGAACGCCGACCCTGTTCGTCGTAGGCGCATGGCTCAGTCACTTCGACGCCCATCACCTGCCCGCCCGGCAGCTGCCGGATGTTCAAACGGCAGGTGGAACCGAGCGGCACGGAATCCGGACGCGTCCATTTGGCAAGGATCGCCGCCATCAAAGCGGCCTTGTAGCGCGCCTGAAGCCCGTTGTCGGTGCCATTGGCGCCGCTGGCCTGGGCATCGTTTTCGGCTGCGGCTTCGGCGGCGCTGCGCGAGCGGGCATTGGCCAGTTGTTCCAGCCGCTGCTCGGCCAGCGTGGCCTCGCGGGAGGCGGAGGCACGACGGCGGCGGATGTCTTCCAGCTGCTTCTGGCGCTGGATCTCCATCTCGGTCAGGCGCTGCTTTTCCTGCGCCTGCTGCTGCCGCTCCTGCTGAGTGAGATCGACCTGTTCCTGGCGCTGCTTGGCTTCCTGCACCTTCTTCTCTTCCGAAGGCGTCGGCGTCGGCTGCTCGGTGACCGCTTCCTGATTGGTCTCATCGGGAACGGGAATGAAGTCCTGCGCCTTAGGCTGCGGCTCGACCGGCTCGGGAATCGGTTCCGGCAGCGGCTCAGGTTCCTCCACCGGCAGCGGCTCGGGCTTGCGCTGCAGCGTCTGGCGCATCGCGGAGGACAGCTGGCTCACATCCATGAGTTCGGCGGACATCGCTCCTGCCGCGGCGGGTGTCGCGCTGCGCGTCCACCACAGACCGATGAACAGCACGGCGAACAACGCCAGGTGCAGCAGCACGGCGAGAACGAAAGCCTGCGCAGTATCGGCAGGAGTTTCTCTCATTTACGGCTGCTCTTCGGATCGCTCATCAGGCCGATCTTCTTGACCTTGGCGCGCTGCAACAGCTCCATCACGTTCATCACGTCCTGGTATTTCCCCTCGCCCTGCGCGGCGACGAAGATGGACGCATCCTTGTTCTGGCTGACGATCGCGCGCACGCGCGCTTCCAGCGATTGCGCCGTCATCGCCTCGTTCTTGCCGGCCTTCACCGCCAGCGCATAGCTGCCGTCGGGATACACGCTCACGACGATCGGATCGTTCTTGGCGTTGACCGACTTCGCGTTGGTCTGGGGCAGATCGACGTCCACGCCCAGCGTAAGCAGCGGTGCGGTGACCATGAAGATCACCAGCAACACCAGCATCACGTCGATGTAGGGCACGACGTTGATCTCGGCCTTGAGCTTGCGCTTGCGATGGCGGCGCATGGAGAGGACGGACATGGCAACTCTCGTATTCGTTCAACGGCTGTCCAGCATGCAATCCAACGCACGATGCCGGACAAAGGAGTTACTCGTCGGCGTGCGCCTGACGCTGCAGGATCGAAGAGAACTCCTCAGCGAATGCGTCGTACCGCACGGCCAGGCGCTCCACGCCGTTGGCGAAGCGGTTGTAGGCCCACACGGCGGGGATGGCCACGAACAGGCCCATCGCGGTCGCTAGCAGGGCTTCGGAAATGCCCGGCGCCACGTCCTTGATGCCGACCTGCGCGCCGCTGGCGAGCAGGCCGTGCATGGTCACCATGATGCCGAATACCGTGCCGACCAGGCCGATGTACGGCGCGGTGGAACCGATATTCGCGAGCAATTCGAGGTTGTGTTCCAGGCCATCGATCTCACGCGAACCGGTGGCGCGCATGGCGCGCTGCGCGCCTTCCAGCTGCACGCGCGAATCGACGCCCTTGCGCTGGCGAAGACGACCGAATTCGCGGAAACCGGCTTCGAAGATCGCTTCCATGCCCACGACCGGGGTGCGGTGCTGGGTGGCGCCGGCGTAGAGCTTGGTGAGCTCGGCACCCGACCAAAACTTTTCCTCGAAGCCGACGGCTTCCTTGTGCGCGCGTGCGATGACGCCGCGCTTGCGGAAGATGATCACCCACGATACGAGCGAAGCCACGATCAGCAGGCCCATGATCAGCTGCACCGGCAGACTGGCGTCGATCACGAGGCGCAGCAGATCGAGATTCGAGTTCGCCGCCGCCGCGCCCTGCGCAGCCGTATCGGCAATCGCGGTGGCCTGCGCCGGCGCGTCTTCGGGCAGGGCTTCGACGGTGGCTTGCATCGCCATGAAGGTTGCGGGGGTCATGCTGCTTTCTCCACCAGTGCGTTCAGTTCGTCGTACAACGGTTGCGGAATGGGGGTTGGGCGGAAGTCCGTGCCCAGTGCGGCGACTCGGACTGTGGCAGTGAGCAGACGCTCCTCACCACGGCGGATCTCCTGGGCGAAGACCAGGCTGGCGCGGCGACACTCCTGCAAAGCAGAGGTCACCTCCAGCGCATCGTCCAGCCGTGCGGGCTTGAGGAAATCGAGCTGCATCGCGCGCACCGCAAACATCAGGCCGTGCTCCTGTCGCAGCAATTCCTGTCCGTAGCCCTGCGTGCGCATCCATTCGCTGCGTGCACGCTCGAGAAAGGCCAGGTATTGCGCGTGGTACACGACGCCGCCGGCATCGGTATCTTCCCAGTAAATGCGGACCGGATGGCTGAACATGCGTTAAGAATTCCCGGGTACGGACATCACGAAACGTGAAATACGGTTTCCTGCAAGGGCGCGCATTCTGCGCGATGGCGCGATCTCGCTCACGTGCATACCGCTCATTCCACGATACGAAAGCGCACAGGCGCTTGCCTTCCGATTCGTCATTCCCCGTTGCCGGCACGTTCGGCGAAAAGATCCGGGGCGCCCGTCTTGGGCTTGAATCCCATGTGTCGGTACGCCTTCGGCGTCGCCATGCGCCCGCGTGCGGTACGCACCAGGAAGCCCTGCTGGATCAGATACGGCTCGATCACGTCCTCGAGCGTGCCGCGTTCCTCGCTGAGCGCCGCTGCCAGCGATTCCACGCCGACCGGACCACCGTCGAAAGCATCGATGATCGCGGTCAGCAGGCGGCGGTCGAGGTCGTCGAAACCTTCCGGATCGACCTTGAGCATCTTCATCGCCGCATCGGCAACTTCACTCGTGATCGCCCCATCCGCTTTCACCTGTGCGTAGTCACGCACGCGGCGCAGCAAACGATTGGCGATACGCGGCGTGCCACGCGAGCGCTTGGCGATTTCCGCAGCACCCTCGGCGCCACAGGTGATCCCGAGGATCTGCGCCGAGCGACGCACGATGCGGGTCAGTTCTTCGGCGCTGTAGAACTCCAGGCGCTGGACGATACCGAAGCGGTCGCGTAGCGGTGCGGTCAGAAGGCCGGCACGCGTGGTCGCGCCAATCAGGGTGAAGGGCGGCAGATCGAGCTTGATCGAACGAGCCGCCGGGCCCTCCCCGATCATGATGTCGATCTGGTAGTCCTCCATCGCCGGGTACAGCACTTCCTCGACGACCGGGGAAAGCCGGTGGATCTCGTCGACGAACAGCACGTCATGCGGCTGCAGGTTGGTGAGCAGCGCGGCCAGGTCGCCGGCCTTCTCGATCACCGGCCCGGAGGTCTGGCGCAGGTTGACGCCCAGCTCGTTGGCGATGACGTGGCTCAGCGTGGTCTTGCCTAGGCCGGGCGGGCCGAAGATCAGCACGTGATCCAACGCCTCGCCGCGCCGCTTGGCCGCCTCGATGTAGATCTGCATCTGCTCGCGCACCGGCGCCTGGCCGAGGTATTCGTCCAGGCGCTTGGGGCGGATCGAGGCTTCGATCGCCTCATCCTCGCGAGTAGCGCCGGCGGTGATGATGCGTTGGTCGTTCATCGCGGATCCGGGGGTATGCGGCCGCGATTATGGCAGGGAATCACGACCCGGCTGCTGCGGCCCGGGTTCAGGCATTCGCCAACGCGTCGGCGCCGAGGAGGCCTACCGCCTCCGCCAGAGCGTCAATCACGCGATCCTGCTCCGCATCGGCAAGTCCCGCATGGAGGGGGAGACACAACAGCTCGCGGGCAGCGCGCTCGGACTCGTGGAGATCCAGCCAACGGCATGCCGTGGCGAAAGCCGGCTGACGGTGCAACGGCAATGGATAGTGCACCGCAGTTTGAACACCTGCAGCGGCAAGCGCGTCACGCAGCCGGTCGCGCTGCGGACTCCGGATCGCGTAAAGCGCCCAGGCGCTGAGGACGCCGGCACGTTGACGGAGGCGTGGCAGGCCCGATGGCAGCAGGAGGTCGTATCGCGCCGCGAGTTCGCGGCGTCTGGCCAGGTCGCGCTGGAAGTACGCGTGCTTCACGAGCAGCGCCGCGCACGACAGCGTGTCCAGACGACCATTCAACCCCAGTCGCACATGCACGTACTTGACGGACTGACCGTGATCGCGGATCTCGCGCAACACCGCGGCAAGCGTGGCATCCCGGGTGAAGATCGCGCCGCCATCGCCGCAGCCGCCCAGAGGCTTGGTCGGGAAGAAACTGGTGCAGGCGACGTCACCGAAGCGGCCGCTGGGCACCCCGTGCAGGCTCGCGCCATAGCTCTGCGCGGCATCTTCAATCAGCGCGATGCCATGGCGATGGGCGAGCTCCTGCAAGGCATCGAAGTCGGCGGGCTGGCCGTATAGCGAAACCGCAATGATCGCGCGGGTGCGCGGGGTAATCGCCGCGGTCGCAGCGGTTGCCGACAAAATGCAGGTGTCAGCCTCGATGTCTGCCAGCACCGGGATGGCGCCAAGCAGCAGTACTGCCTCGACCGGCGCCGCGAACGTATACGCGGGCACGATGACCTCGTCGCCTGCGCCGACTCCCAGCGCCATCAAGGCCATACACAACGCCATGGTGCCCGAACTACACGTGACGCAATGAGCACCGACTTCGTCGCCCAATCGCGCCTCAAGCTCGGCGACCTCGGGACCACCTATGTAGCGTCCATGGCCATGCACCCGCGCAGCCGCTTCCTGCAACTCCTGCAGTAGCGGTGCATGCAGTGCACTGGCGTCGAAGAAGGGCAACTCAGGCGACATTGCATGCCATCGACTGGGGATTGCGCGACTGCTGCAACCCGCTGGAAAGGCGCTGGAGCAATCGGTGCACGCGACGGGCATCATCCAGATCCGCGATACCCGTACGTTCGCCGCGCAATGCCCCTGCCAGCGCCCGCGCCTGTGCGGTCAGGGCATCGTCCCCTGCTTCGTCCTGGCAGGCATCGAGGCAGAACAGCCGGGTCGCGCCCGCGTGGTCCTGCCATGTGACTGATCGCTCGGCCTGCAGGGCGATACGACTGGCCGACAACTCCACTTGCACCCCGCTCGGATAGAACATGCGGCAATGAAGCTCCTCGATCCGTCCCTGGTATAGGCGACTTTCCTCCACCTGCAGGTGCTCGGGGTCTGCGCCCAGCAACCGCGACAGCCAATCAAGATCATGTGAGAACAGATCGAGGCTGACGTCGGTATCGAAATCGCGTTGCAACGCGTGCGAAGAGAACCTGCACACGCGGATGGTCGCCGGCGCGCCCGTTGCGGTCGTATGGATCGAGCGAAGGACCGGATTGAAGCGTTCACTGAAACCAGCGAATACACGCACCCCAGCGGCAGCGGCGGCAGCGGCCATCGCCTCGACCTGATGGCCATCGACACCGACCGGCTTTTCCACCATGCAGTGGAGGCCACGGCGAACCAGCTGTCCCACGATGTCGGCGTGCCGCGTTGAAGGGACCGCGACGACCGCGAGCTCGACGACATCCACCATCTCAGCCACCGATGCGTACCAACGCACCCCGAGCGCCGCGGCTACGGCGGCGCAATCCGGATCCGGATCGATCACCGCGATCAGGCAAAACTCGTCCAGCCGCTGCAGCGTGCGGGCGTGCAGGCGCCCCATGCGCCCGAATCCGACGATGGCGACCGGTATGGCTTGCGCACGCGTGCATCGACTCATAGCAGTCGAGCCCTCAACGTCCGATACGCAGTGAGCGCGCGCCAGGCGCGTGAACGATGCAGTTCAGCCTGAGACTCATTGAGCGCATGCAGCTGGAGGTGCGTAGTCACCAGCTGG
Source organism: Lysobacter tyrosinilyticus (assembly GCF_054779815.1). Taxonomy (NCBI): domain Bacteria; kingdom Pseudomonadati; phylum Pseudomonadota; class Gammaproteobacteria; order Lysobacterales; family Lysobacteraceae; genus Lysobacter; species Lysobacter tyrosinilyticus. The sequence goes on along the minus strand of NZ_BAAGXN010000001.1, from coordinate 1,241,680 downwards.
GCGTGCGCCTGCTGCAGCTGTTCAATCAATGCCATGCGTTCGGCAGCCATGGCCGCATCGCGTGCTTCTGCCGAAGCGCGCGCGATCTCGAGCTGGGCCTGCACCTGCCGAAGCTGGTCGGCCAAGGCCGTGCGCTCGCCGACGAGTTCCGCATCGCGTGCCTGGACGGAAGCGAGCTCGATCTGCGTCAACTGCAATTGCGCGGCCAGCACCGCACTATTCGTTTCAGCATTGTGAGCGCGCTGACTCGCCAGGTGCACGGACTTCAGCCGCGGGGACAACAAGCGGACGTAGCCGGCCGCGGCCCGCGACTGCGCGGCCCAGTCGGGTGCGACAGCTTCATCGACAACTTCGTGGTAGAGCGCCTCCACCGAATCGACCAGGGAGTCGAATCCGGCTTCACTGCGCACACGTGTCGATACCGCCGCTGCATCCGCAGGATCGTAGGCTGCGAGCGCCGCCAGCACGCCGTCCTCGGTGACCGGCGCCGCCTGCATGGCGCGCACGCCGAAGTTGAGGCGACGCAGGCGTTCGAACTCGGCCGTCGTGACCATTCCCGCCAGACCTGGCCGATCGGCGACGACGGTCGCGCACCCCACCGCCATAGCCTCGAGCGCACAGCGCGCCTTCGCGAACACGACGTCGTACTCGCCAAGCAACGCTTCGGGGGCAACGCTGGCATGACCGGAACCCGCGCCGACGACATCCACCTGTGCGATGCCGGCGCGTTCGCACGCCGCCCGGATCACCGCGCTGAAGTCATCGCCGACTGCGTAGTTGCTGAATATCAGTGCGCGCTTCGGCCGCTCGGGAAGCGGCGAGCGCGAACGAAAGCGCTCCAGGTCGACGCCGTTGTACAGAACGCGCACGCGCTCCGGATCAATCCCAGGCGTGGTTAGCAGGCGTTCCGCGCACAGTTCGTCCACCGCAACATGACGACGAACGGTGGGAAACACCGGCGGCATTTCTTCCCAAGGTAACCAGCCGTGGCAGAAAAACACCACTGGCACGTCGGGGAAATGAAGCGCAGCCGTCATCGCTTCCACGTGGTGCTGGCCGTGGATCACGTCCGGAACGAATCCAAGTGCGCCCAGGTCATCCACTACCGGCACGGTGGCCTGGTGCAGCAATTCGGCGACGTCACCCAATACCGTGCTGTACACCGCCGGGCGGTGTCCGCGTCGCAACAGTTCGAGCGCCAGGTCACGGACATACAGCTCAGAACCGGCGCGCGTGGCGACGGTGTTGTTGGTGATCAGGATGCGAAGCGAACGGGCCGGGGCAGGCATTTGTCAGTTCTCCAGCGCGTACAGCAGCGGCTTGATGTGCTGCCGAAAACGAATTACATCTCGATAGTGCCCGGCAGCGACCTGACGCTCGCCATGGCTCTCATAGAACGGCAGCGCCGCGTCGAAAGCAGCGAAGTCATCACCGACCTCGGTAGGCAGCAACATTTCCTCGCGGAAGGCATCGCAGCCGAGTCGCGCGATCATCTCTTCCACCTCCTCCACGAGAGTGCCGCCGGCGCTCGCCGCATAGCGGCGCGACAGCGCGAGCTTATCCGTCAGCTGCCCCTCGTCGAGCACGATGCGCAGCGCCTGCGGCGGCACTTCGCTGGGCACGGCCGGACCGACCAGCGGAAAGGTGTAATGGCGAACCCGCTGGCCGCGCCGTGCCGTCGCCAGCCTGGCGGCGCGCGCGGTCAGTGCCGCGCACAAATCGTGCGTCGGGTTGTAGCCCTCGATGCCATCGCTGGCCACGCAGTCGATCGCGTGCTCGCACAACCATTCGGCCAAACGCGTGGCGAAAGCGAGAAATGGCGCGGCATCGCCGCTGAGGATCGCCGCATAGATCTCGCGATCGCTGGTCTGGCCGTGTACTTCGCCGATCGCAACCCCGCACGCCTGCAGGATTTCCGTGGTCTGCGCGATGCGACCACTACTGCCATGGCCGGAACCGTCGGTGAGCACAGCCACGACCGGGCGTTCACGGCGCAGCCAACCGAGCACACGCAGCTCGTGGCCGGGATGGCCGATGACCAGTGCCCACTTCGGCGGATTCGCGACCGCGCCGTTCATGCCCCGGCCTCCAGGCGCGCGACCTCGATCCGACCGGGCAGATAGACCTGGGTGTAGATATGACCGCGTCGGGACGGCAGCACCTTGAACGGGTGAGTCAGTTCGATCACGTCAAGGAATACGGCCTGCGCATGCTGCGCGATGGGTATCGTCAGCGACACGCGCAAGCTGTAGTCGCCCGCCATCAGGGGCAATCGGGCTTCGTATTCGATCAGGTACCACCCGCCTGCTTCGACATGCAGCAAAGGCTCGCCGCTGATAAGGAAGTCGGCCCCAGCCACCGAGACGAGGTAGCGGTCGCGAATCTTGTAGTTGACCGAAATGGCGGCGGACTCGTGCGCCTGCACCGCAATCCGGATGCGAACCGCCTGATCGAATTCCGCGGTTTCCAGCGGCTCTCCGTCCAGATCGAGCAGTTCGACCAGGCGCACCCGCGCGCCGCCGGTACCGTGCCGGTTCGAGCGCAGTCCTGCTTCAAAACCGGCAACCCTTTCGCGCAGCACGGGAACTACGTCAGTGACGTCAGCGCTGACCTTCGGCGCGATCGTGGCCGCCGCGGCTTCGACGTCCTGCAAAGTGTGGGTGTCGCGAATATAGCGATCGACGACCTCGTCGGATGAGCCCAGCGCAACCACATTGCCGCCATCCAGATACAAAGCGCGCCGGCACAGGGCCCGAACCGCGCCCACGTCATGACTGACGAACAGCAGGGTCACCCCGCGTTCCTGCAGCTGGCGAATCCGCAGCATGCACTTGGCCTGGAACGCGGCATCGCCAACCGAGAGCGCCTCGTCGACGATGAGGATATCGGGCTCGATGCTGATCGCCACCGCGAACGCCAGTCGGACATACATGCCGCTGGAATAGGTCTTGACCGGCCTGTCGATGAAATCGCCGATCTCCGCGAAGCGCAGGATGTCGTCCATCCGCGCATCGAGCTCGGCCGTGCTAAAGCCGTGCAAGCTGGCATTGAGCCGTACATTTTCCCGCCCGGTGAATTCGGGATTGAAGCCGGCTCCGAGCTCAAGGAGCGCCGCAACGCGACCGCGCACGGAGCAGGCGCCGACCGTCGGCGTCAGTGTGCCGGCGATCATCTGCAGCAAGGTCGACTTGCCCGAACCGTTTCGGCCGATGACACCAAGAGTTTCGCCGCGCGCGAGCTCCAGGTCGACGCCGCGCAGGGCCCAGAACTCAGTGCAGCGAGTCTGGTTTGAACCCAAAGTACGCGGCCGGAGTCGACCCAGTCCTTCGAGCAGGCGATCGAGCGGACGGGCATAGATGCGGTAGCACTTGCCGAGATCGCGGCATTCGATCAGCGCGCGGCCAGTGTCCAGCCTGCCGGCAACCGAAGCTGCCGCCGCGACTGCGGTGGTTGCAGTCGCGCACTCGCTCATGCTCGCCTCGATATCCGACATTGCTCCCCTTGAGCATTTTGGGAGCCTCACCGGCTCCTTTCGCGCAGCACCGCATCCCCCTGACGCGATGCTGCGAATGATGCGGCACTCAGATTTCTATCTGCGCGCCCAGCTCCACCAGGCGGTTGCCCGGAATCCGGAAGAAGCCCGTCGCCGGCGCCGCGTTGCGGTGCATGACCGCGAACAGCTTGTCGCGCCACACAGGCATGCCACGATGACGACTCGCGATCACGGTTTCGCGGCTGGCGAAGTACGTGGTGTCCATCGGATCGAAATGGATACCACCCTTGTCGCAGCTGCGCATCAATGCCAGCGGCACGTCCGGTGTTTCCATGAAGCCGAACTTGATGACGACGCGGTAGAAGTCCTCGCCGCCGATCGATTCGATCCTCAGCCGCTTTTCCTTCGGTGCGAACGGGACGTTCATCGTCTCCACCGTCAGGAAGACGTTGCGCTCATGCAGCACCTTGTTGTGCTTGAGGTTGTGCAGCAACGCGTGCGGCACGACGCCGGTCTGCGCTGTCAGGAACACGGCCGTACCCGGTACGCGAGCGGGCGGCGCCAGCATCAGGCCCGGCAGGAAGACATCGAGCTGGATGCCTTCCTTTCGGATCTCCGCGTGCAGCAGTTCGCGACCGCGACGCCAGGTGCGTAGCACCGTGAAAACCAGGATCGCCAGCACCACTGGCACCCAGGCGCCATCCAGGAACTTCACGCCGTTGGCGATCAGGAAGGCGATTTCGATCACCGCGAACAGCACGCATAGCGGCAACACCCAGCGTCGCGCCTTGGGCCAGGTCGCGCGCGCGACCAGCGCCAGCAGCAAGGTATCGATCAACATCGTGCCCGACACCGACACGCCGTAGGCCGACGCCAGCGCGGTGGAGGTGCGGAAGGTCAGCACCAGCGCGATCACCATCACCATCAGCGTCCAGTTGATGCCGGGGACGTAGATCTGGCCGATGGTTTCCTTGGAGGTGTGCTTGATAGCCATGCGCGGGATGTAGCCCAGCTGCATGGCCTGGCGCGCGACCGAATAAGCGCCGGTGATAACCGCCTGCGAGGCGATCACCGTCGCTGCCGTGGCGAGCGCGATCATCGGATACATCGCCCAGGACGGCACGCCGATGTAGAACGGATTCTTCACCGCCAGCGGGTTTTCCAGCACCAGCGCGCCCTGGCCGAGGTAATTCAGCATCAGCGCGGGCAATACGAAGAAGTACCAGGCCAGGCGGATGGGCTTGGCGCCGAAGTGACCCATGTCGGCGTACAGCGCCTCGCCACCGGTCACCGCCAGCACCACCGCGCCGAGGATGAAGATGCCGTGCCAGCCGTGGTCGCCGAAAAAGCGCACCGCCCACATCGGATTGAATGCGTTGAGCACTTCCGGGTTATGGCCGATGTTGTGCAGGCCCAGCGCGGCCAGCACGGCGAACCACACCACCGTGATCGGACCGAACACCTTTCCGACCTTTTCAGTGCCGTAACGCTGGGTCATGAACAGCAACAGCAGGATGGCCACCGCAAGCGGCACGATCCAGTTATGGAATTGCGGTGCCGCCACCTCGATGCCTTCCAGCGCCGACAACACCGACACCGCCGGCGTGATCACGCCATCGCCGAAGAACAGCGATGCACCGAAGATGCCGAGGATGCCGACCGCGTAGGCAGAGCGCGAATCCTTGGGCAGAGTGCGCTGGGCCAAAGCCATCAACGCCATGATGCCGCCCTCGCCATCGTTGTCGGCGCGCATGATGATCGAGACGTACTTCGCCGTGACCACTATCACCAGCGCCCAGAAGATCAGCGACAACACGCCCAGCACCGTGGCGTGATCGGGCGTGAGCCCGTAATGAGGAATGAAGGCTTCCTTGATCGTGTACAGCGGGCTGGTACCGATATCGCCGAAGACGACGCCGATCGCGCCGATGATCAGTCCGAACAAGCTCACATTGCCATGACCGTTATGGCCGTGCGCTTGGGTATTGGTGTTGCTGGTAACGGCCATGGGCCTTCCCTGTTGATGACGCTAAGTTGATGAAGGCGTCAGCGAAGCGCGGACTTTAGCGCTTTGCGGATGATGGTGGCGGCGTCATCGCCGGCGGCGACTGCAGCTGCGGCCATGCGTGAAGCTTCGGCAGGTTTGTAGCCCAGCGCCTGCAGGGCGATGACGGCTTCGGATTGCGGGTCGGCAGGTGCACCCGACGTGTTCAAGGTCGCGCCGACGCCGGCGAGATCCGCCGCACGATCGCGGAGCTCCACGACCATGCGTTCGGCGGTCTTCTTGCCAATGCCGGGGATGCGCGTGAGCGCCGTGATATCGCCGGTCTGCACCAGGCGCGCGAACTCGTCGACGCTCACGCCCGACAGCACCGCCAGCGCGATCTTCGCGCCGATGCCGCTGACTCTCTGCACGTCGCGGAACAGGCGGCGCTCGCCTTCGCGCAGGAAGCCGTACAGCGAGACGCTGTCTTCCTTCTGCGCGTAATGGGTGAACAACGACACTTCGCGCCCGACATCGGGCAGGTCGTAGAACGTGCTCATCGGCGCTTCGAGCTCGTAGCCGACGCCGTTGACGTCTATGACCAACCACGGCGGCTGTTTGTGCACGAGGATGCCCTTCAGGCGGCCGATCATGCGGCATCTCCTTCGATACCGACGCGTCGCTTCCGCGAAATACGCGGAAGGCGACGCTGCTCTTTCGTTAGTAGGATCATCGCGAAGGTTCCGACCTGAACAGGATCGTGAATGGAAGCGCCGAGAAAGGCGCCTACTCCTTCAGCACCATGTCGATGCACATCACCGCCGCCGTTATCAGGATGCGCACGTCGTCGGTGGCGGAAACGCCGTCGTCGATCGACAGCACATAGTTGTCGGCACTGGTGAACAGCTCCTTGCCCAGCCCCGCCCATTTCTTGCTGACCCGCGCGATTTCCTTCTCGCCCTTGAGAAACTTGAACTCCCAGCTCGTCCACTTGCCTTTCAGCGTGCAGACGACGTTGCCGCGCGCGTCGAGCACCGAAAACGCGCCACCGATCGAGAAGAGCTTCTGCTTGAAGCCGCCTACGACACGGCCGTTCCCGTCCAGCACTTCCACCTTCGACAGGAACAGCGAAACGCCGCGCCGCACACTGAGTACCTTCTTGCCGTCCGGCGCGGAGATGACGACGTTGAACGGCGTCATGCGCTTGTAGTCGGTGAAACGGAACAGCTTGGTGAAGATGCCCAGATCCGGTTCTCGGCACTCCATCAGCTTGGTGCCATTCGACGGATCGAACACGTCGTAGTTGTTGGCAGCCTTGAACATGCCGACATGTTCTTTGATCAGGAAAGTATTCTGACTCAGGACCGGATGCATGAGATCTTCTCGGAGTAGGGAAGTTGGTGAAAAAAATGGGTAACGCGCGTCACCGCTTGGCCCAGGCCTGGCGGACGCTGACACCCAGCCGCTGCGCGGTCGCGCGTACGTGGGCGTGCGTGATCGCGACGGCGAGCGCGTCGGCGGCGTCGGCCTGCAGTTTGCCCTGCAGATTCAACATGACCCCGACCATGTGCTGGACCTGCACTTTGTCGGCACCGCCCTGCCCGACCACGGCCAGCTTGATCTCCTTGGCCGCGTATTCGTGCACCGGCAGGTCGCGCATCACCGCGGCACACATCGCCGCGCCGCGCGCATGGCCCAGCTTCAATGCCGCATCGGCGCTCTTGCCCATGAAGACCTTTTCGATCGCCACTTCGTCCGGCTTGTAGGTCTCGATGATTTCAGCGAGACCATCCAGCAGGCGTTTGAGGCGCAGGGAGAACTCGCCCTCGCCCAGCAGCACCAGCGGCGTGTGGAACACATAACGCGCACGGCCGGTCGCATCGGCGTCGACAATGCCGACGCCGGTACGTTGCGAGCCGGGATCTATACCGAGAATCCGGGTCACGAGCGACCTGCTCCGGTGTCGGCGAACACCGACAGCCCTGAGCGTAGCGCGCACGGCGCGCGAAGACGAAGGGTTACCAAGATTCGGGTCACGTCAGCAGCTTACGCCGGTCAGGCGTAGGCATCCTCGCCCAGGTCGGCGTTGGAATAGACGTTCTGTACGTCATCCATGTCTTCGAGCCAGCGCAGGAGCTTGACGACCTGCTGCGCGGTCTCGCCGCTGACGGCGATGTCATTGTCGGCGCGCAGGGTGACTTCGGCGAGATCGGGCACGAGGCCGGCGGCTTCCATCGCCGCCTTCACGTCATTGAAGGCATCGGGCGAAGTAATGACGTCGATTGCGCTGTCTTCGGGATACACGACGATGTCGTCGGCGCCGGCTTCGATCGCCGCTTCGGTGATCGTTTCCTCGTTTGCGCCAGGTGCGTACGAGAGCACGCCGAGCTTCTTGAACATGAAGGACACCGAGCCATCGGTGCCGAGGTTGCCGCCGAACTTGCCGAAGGCATGACGCACATCGGCCACGGTGCGCACCTTGTTGTCGGTGAGGCAGTCGACGATTACTGCGACACCGCCCGGTGCATAACCTTCGTAGCGGATTTCCTCATAGACGACGCCTTCCAGCTCACCGGTGGCCTTCTTGATGGCGCGTTCGATCACGTCCTTGGACATGTTGACCCCCAGCGCCTTGTCCACGGCCGAACGCAGGCGCGGATTGCCCGACGGATCGCCGCCGCCGGCGCGCGCTGCGACGCTGATCTCGCGGATGATCTTGGTGAAGATCTTGCCGCGCTGAGCGTCGACCGCGTTCTTGCGGGCTTCGATGGAGGGGCCTCTACCCATGGGTGTTCCGTGCCGTGACTTGTGACGAGGGCGGCAATTTTACAAGATCAGGCGGGAGGGTACTGGTCGGGAATGCGATCGCCGCATTCAGCGGAACCGCCCCTCGCGGAAGAAATGGATCGCCAGCCGCGCGGCCTCCGGCGAAAACAGCATCCCGCTATGGCTGGCGGGGATGACGGCATGGTCGGTCAGGCCCGGCAGCCGGGTTTCGGCCACGGCGACCGAGCCGTCGTGCTCGCCATCGAAGGTGCCGAACACATGGCCCAGGCCGTGCGGCACGGTCCCGGCGATGACGCCGACCTGCGCCGGCCCCTGCCAGCGGTCGAAGCCGCGTTCGAGCAGCTCGGCGGCAAGGCCCAGTGTTGCCGCCGCCCATGGCTTCTGGCGCATCCCGTGTACCGCGCCACTGCCGCGCAGCGGTGAGCCGAGGCACACCACCCGCTGCACGGGCAGTTCGGGACGGTCGCGCAAGGTCTGCAGCGCCACCATGCCGCCAAGGCTGTGCGCCAGCACGTGCCCCGGGCCGCGCGCGAGGAGGTCGGCCAGCCGTTGCATGGCTTCGGCGGGGCCCCGGGTCACACCGTAGTAATTGAAGGTTTCGCAGGCGAATCCGGCTTCGCGCAGGCGCGCGGCCTGCCAGGCCATCACGGTACCGGGCATCCAGATGCCGTGAATGAGGACGACGCGTTCGGTCATGGGCGAATCAAGGGGCGCACTCCGGCGCATTGCCCGATGTTTTAACCGGCTGGGACACGCCGGTACATGAATTCATGGTCGCGCTGCTGGCCAACGATAAATTCGTACTCGCCCGCCTTGGTGAAACCGTAGCGCCCGTAGAAGCGCTGCGCACCGTAGTTTTCCGACCACACGCTGATCCACAGCGTGCGCGGGCCGTCGCGTTCGAGCCAGTCCAGGGCCTCTTCGAACAGCTTCGCGCCGATACCGCCGCCCTGCGCCTTGTCGCTCACGTAGAGGCGCTTGAGTTCACCGTCTTCGGGCTTCGCCTCTTCGTGCGGCAGGCCACAGGGACCGGCCAATGCGTAGCCCAGCGGCTTGTCGCCTTCCACCGCCAGCCAGATCGCATACAGCGGGCTGGCCAGCAGCTTGGCGTAGGACTCGACCGAATGCGATTCATCGAGGAACGCCTGCAGATCCTCCTGCGAATACAGGTGGGCGAAGGCGTCGATGAAGGTGCGCGCGCCCAGCTCCGCGAGCACGGCGGCATCGGTAGGCTGGGCGCGGCGGATCAGCATGGTCAGGCTTCGTCCTCTTCGGACTCTTCCTCTTCCTCGTCCGACTCTTCGTCGTCCGATTCTTCCTCTTCCTCGTACTCGTAGTCGTCCTCGCCGAAGTCCTCACCGTCCCAGCGGCCTTCGCCGTCCGGAACGAACGTCAGGGCCATGGCGTTCGGCGCGCTGCCGACGCGCACCAGCCAGCCGCCGAACACGCGGGCGCGTTCGGTCACGACGCCGGCGTCGGTGCCTTCATTGGCGAGCTTTTCCCACTCAAGAGCAAATGCGGTTTCAGTCATTCCGGTTATTCCTTCGAAGCAGCCTTGGGACGAATCTGTACATGCACTTCCGCCAGCTGCGCATCCGGCACCGGCGAAGGCGCGCCGGTCATCAGGCACTGTGCGGTCGTGGTCTTGGGGAACGCGATGACGTCACGGATCGATTCCGTGCCGGCCATCAGCGCCGCGATGCGGTCGATGCCGAACGCGATGCCGCCGTGCGGCGGCGCGCCGTACTTGAGCGCGTCGAGCAGGAAGCCGAACTTGCCTTCCGCCTCTTCCGCGCCGATACCGAGCAGTTCGAACACCGCCGACTGCATCTGCGAATTGTGGATACGGATCGAACCGCCGCCGATCTCGTTGCCGTTGAGCACCATGTCGTAGCCGCGCGACACCGCGGTCTTCGCATTGGCGCGCAGATCCGCGATCGAATCCACGGCCGGCGCGGTGAACGGGTGATGCAGGGCGACGTAGCGCTTTTCCTCGTCGTCCCATTCGAACATCGGGAAGTCGGTTACCCACAGCGGGCGCCAGGCGTTTTCGATGAGGCTGAAGTCCTTGCCGGCCTTCAGGCGCACCGCGCCCATGAAGTCGCTGACCTTGTTGTAGGCACCGGCACCGAAGAACACGATGTCGCCGTTACCGGCACCGACGTGCTTGAGCAGCGCGGCGAAGGCGTCTTCGCTGAAGAACTTGCTGATCGGCGAGTTGACCGCACCGGCCTCGTCGATCTTCACGTACGCCAGACCCTTGGCACCGTACTTGGCCGCGTGCGCGCCGTATTCGTCGATCTGCTTGCGCGATAGCGCCGCACCACCGGGGATGCGCAGCGCAGCGACGCGACCATCCGGATCATTGGCGGCCGCGGTGAACACCGCGAATTCGCTGTTCTTCACCAGCTCAGCGACGTCGACCAGCTCCAGCGCGATGCGCAGGTCAGGCTTGTCCGAACCGTAGCGACGCATCGCTTCGGCATAGGTCATGCGCGGGAACTGCGCGTCCAGCTCGACATTCATCACGTCGCGGAACACGAAGCGGATCATGTCCTCGACGGTGTCCTGCACGTCGCGCTCGGAAACCCACGCGAATTCCATGTCGAGCTGGGTGAATTCGAGCTGACGGTCGGCACGCAGCGCTTCGTCGCGGAAGCAGCGCGCGATCTGATAGTAGCGATCGAAGCCCGCCATCATCAGGATCTGCTTGAACAGCTGCGGCGACTGCGGCAGCGCGTAGAACTCACCCGGATGCATGCGCGCCGGGACGAGGAAGTCGCGCGCGCCTTCCGGCGTCGCCTTCGTCAGGATGGGCGTTTCCAGATCCTGGAAGCCGCGCTCGTCGAGGTAGCGGCGCAGTGCCGCGACCAGCTTCGTGCGGGTGCGCATCTTGCGCTGCATGTCCGCAGTGCGCAGGTCGAGGTAGCGGTACTTGAGGCGGATGTCCTCGCCCGGATTCTCGTGGGCGTGGAACGGCAGCGGCTCGGCCTTGTTGAGCAGTTCGATCTTGGTCGCAACCACCTCGACCAGGCCGGTGCGGATCTTGGTGTTGACCGACTCGCGCTTGCGTACGACGCCGGTAATGCGCAGGCAGTCCTCGTAGCCGACATGAGCAGCAGCTGAGAGCACTTCGGCATTGCCCGAAATGTTGGCGTCGGGTTCAGCGACGATCTGCACGATGCCTTCATGGTCGCGAAGATCGATGAAGCACAAGCCGCCAAGGTTGCGGGCAACGTCGGCCCAGCCGCACAGGGTCACGGTCTGGCCGATCAGGGCCTCGTCGACGAGGCCGCAGAAGTGGGTACGCATGAAAACTCCGGGAGGTACGTTCGATCCGGCCGCAGCCGGAAGCATCTGCAGACGCCACGCATCGCGCGGTGCCTGCCTTGGGCCGGGAGACGGCCTCCGGCCCAGGGCCGGAAAGACGACATATTAACGGCAGCGGCCTATAACTTGCTGCCGCGGGCTTTGTGACGAGCTTTGAAAACGGAAGCGGCGGGTGGCCGCCGCAGGATTCCATTATCCAGAAGGGGAAAGACATGAAGACGTTGTTCAAGCCGCTGCTCGCGGCGTTGTGCCTGTTAGCACTCTCCACGCCGGCCATGGCGCAGTACCAGACCCGGGCCTACGCCCCCGAGGACCTGCGCACCCTGTCCCAGCAGGATCAGGTCCGGGTCATCAGCCAGGAATACATGGAGCAGTCCGGCGGCCGCCGCATCGCCGACGACCAGCTACGCTTCTATCTGGACCAGGTGAACCGCTCGAACTGGCGCTTCAACGACATCAAGCGCGACATCGCCCAGTCGCTGGGCGGCGGCTGGAACGGCCCCGGACCGGGCCCCGGCGGCACGATCCGCTGCGAAAGCGCCGACGGCCGCAATCGCGTCTGCCCCACCCCATGGCGGGGTCAGTCGCAGTTGGTCCGCCAGCTGTCCAAGACCGATTGCCGGGAGGGCTACAACTGGTCCTCGCGTCGCGGAGAAGTGACCGTGTGGGGCGGCTGCCGCGGTGAATTCACGCAAGGCCGGGGCGGCGAAGTCGGCACGATCCGCTGCGAAAGTGCCAACAACCGCGTCGCCAATTGCCCGACTCCCTGGCGTGGCCCCTCGCAGGTCGTGCGCCAGATTTCGGACACCCGCTGCCGCGAAGGTCAGAACTGGAACAGCCGCAACGGTCAGATAAGCGTGTGGTCGGGCTGTCGCGCCGAGTTCGGTCCGGCGGGCGGCGGCTGGGAGGGCGACAACAATGGCTATACCGTCACCTGCGCCAGCCAGGACGGCCACTACACCACCTGCAACTGGCCGCCGGGCCAGGGCCGGCCGCGCCTGATCCAGCAACTGTCCAACAATGCCTGCGTCGAGGGCCGGACCTGGGGCGTGGCGGGTAATAACCGGATCTGGGTCAACGGCGGTTGCCGCGGCCGATTCGGCAACTGACCTGGTTCCAAAGGCAAACGAAAACGGCGGCCCGCACCAGCGCGGCCGCCGTTTTTACGTTCTGGAATCCGAGCGGATCAGGCCGGCTTGGTTTCGGCCTTCTTCTCCGCCGGCTTCGACTCGGCCGGCTTCGATTCGGCTGGCTTGCTGGCCGAAGTCGCGCCCGCGCCGTCACCGGCGAGATTGCGCTTCTTGTCCCCATCCTTCTTGAAGTCGGTTTCGTACCAGCCGCCACCGGCCAGGCGGAACTGCGGCGCGGTCAGCTGGCGGCGCACCTGCGGCTCTGCGCAGGCAGGACATTCACTGGGATCCGGGTCGGACATCCGCTGGAGGCGGTCGAAGCTGTGGCCGCAGGCGGCGCACTCGAAGGCGTAGATCGGCATGGCGGAACGGGGACTACGAATAGATCCAATAGTCTGAGGGCGGTACGGCTCGAATCCAAGCGTGGTCGTACCGCAGCCCGGTCGACCGGGCTACGCCCTCACTGTCTTTGGTAGTAGTTGGGGACTACCGCCCGGGTCCAGTTATAGGGCGGCTGGTAGGTGACCGGCAGCATCTGGTAGACCTCCTGCAGGCCATACAAGCGGCTACCCACTTTCGCGAGTGGCCGGAAATAGCGGATCTGCTGAGGCGCGCATGCCGTCGCACCGAGGAGACGCGCCTGATCGCAGCTGCTGAAGCCGATTACGCCAGGCTGGCCGGTCCCGACATTCGCGCGGTAGCGCGTTTCGTACAGGGATCCGCCAGACCACTGCCAGCCGTAACGGAGCACTTGTTGATAAGGGCCCTCTGGCGGGTCCGCGTTGACGAGATCGTTCCGATCGGTCGTGCCATCGGCCTTGCGCACAAAGACCACGTCGATGGGCTGCTCCGATTCGGGGTAGGCATACGCCGGTTTGTAGAGATCGAAACTTCCATAGCGCCAGGTTCCGATCGGCTCCAGCTCGGCAAAGCCGTTCGGGAGAGTGGCTTTTATCGATGTCGTCAGACCGGTAATGCTCAGGCTGTTCGCTCCCTCCCGAGAACGAGCCACATAAACCAACGTATCGGCAGCCTCATTGGCGCGATCGATGCGCCAGAACGTCGCGGCAAAGCCCGGGTAGGTCATTTCCAATGGTCCACGTCGACCACTGCTCCACCAGAACCCCTGGTTTCCAGTTGCTGACACGCGCTGGCCATTGGCATCGATCTTCCAACCTACGTTCTGGCTGTAGCCGGTGCCATTCGCGTCGAAATGGTGCAACGCTTCCTCGCAAGCATTCAGCTTAGACGGCAGGGTCTCCTCCTTGCAGAACACGGGCAGGCTGCGCCCACCGGAGAGTTCTCCGTCCCGGAACGGAAGCACGCCGTCGATGCTGGAGACCGCATACATCTGGACATCACTGCCGTAAGTCAAAGGCCGCGACGGAGAGTTCGGATAGGTTGCGGCCCATTCGGTTACAACCGCCCATAGGCTGTAGCGTTCGCCGAGGAAAAGCTGGCGGTAGGTTTCGCGCAGCAATTGGCGGTGTTCAAGCTCGTCATTGCCCCACACATCCGTGGATGCATTTCCCTGCGCCGTCAGCAGGAAGTTGCCATTGGCGAGAAAGCTGGCCGTAAACCTGGGATTCCTGCGCGCCGTAGCGGCATATGAGGTCCAATCCAATGCCGTCACCTGGCTGAGCACCCGCACGCCGGGATTGAACATGGCGACTTCGCGAAACGGAATCGCTCCCAGCAGCACCATGTTCCGCCCCAGTTGCGCCGGACGTATCGGCGCCGATGGCGCGGATGCGAGGTAGTTGAGCCGGCTGTAGCTGGCCTGCTGATTAATGAAGGCACGGAAGGCCTGCCGGTTCTGCAGCAGTGCATAACCGTTGGCAAAGCCTGCCGGCAGTGCAGCTCGCCCGTGCGCCAGGTCATCCAGGCTTGCTGCAGCGGTTGCAAGGTCGTCACCCGACAGCGAACGGATCACCTGCTCGTGCTCGGTGTCGGACACTGGCAGATGTCCAAGCTCTCGCAGGATGAAGAAGTACATCGATGTACTGAATGGCGATACGCGGACCCGATCGGATTCGGTCGCCGTCAGGTGTCCGTCGCTACCGGCCTGTCGCTTCAGCTTGGCGTAGCTACCCAGGACCGATGCAAAGCGATAACTCTGAGTCGCGATCTCCAGCGAAACCATGTCTGCGCCTTGGGCACCGCTCACTACCACGCTGTAGCCCGGCGAGATCGTGATCGCCTGCGTGGAGACCGTATTGCCCACGCGCAAGGTGAGCGTGCCTGCCATCGGCGCGCTGTCGATCACCGCACCATCGATGGTGAGTCCTGCTGCGATCGGCGCCGGGCGCGTGACCGTCGTGGTTGTCGCGGGAGGGACTGCTGATTCCTGGCGCCGCAATTGCCGTTCCGCGCGGGCGTCCACCAGCTCCGATCTGAAAAGAAACGCCGCCGCAGTACCCGCGGCCAGCACGAGGGCCACTGCAATTCCCTTCTTCAAACTCATCCCCTGTCCCCAAACGTCGGTCTGCGCAAATCAGCAAGGATGATAGTCGGAATGCCTGGCTACGGAATGCGTGCGGACATCAGGCAACCTGGCGCCTGCCCATCTCTCGAAGTGGCGGAATCCGGCGACCTCGCATCGCCCGCCAGCAACGCCGGCTTACGGCCTGCGACGGAGGCTGCCTACTGCGGCGGATCCTTGCTGCGCGTGCGCGTGGCACCGGTGAAGATGCCGATACCCAGCAGCACCACGACTCCGATCATGATGTACAGCTGCGGCACGCCGAGCACGCTCAGTCCCCATGCAACGCCGGCGATGAATATCGCAAAACCGATTAGATAGAGCGCGAAAGTCATGTGATGAACTCCCGGTTCCGGACGCATCGCTGATGCTGGAACGCAGGGGGTGGCGCTTCCGTGAAGGCCGTTCAGACGCGCCGCGACGCCGTCGCCGTCGTCCGCGAAGTTCGACAGCTTTTTCTTTGTAGAGCGGAGCTTGCTCCGCTGCCTTCGCTTCTTCTTTCGTTGTAGAGCGGAGCTTGCTCCGCTTTTGCGCTCCCCATTTTCCGGAAAAGCAGCGGAGCAAGCTCCGCTCTACAAAGCCCTAGTCATCAAGCAGTTTCGTACAGGGCCAGCAACGCCTCTTCCGCCGCGGCCAGCTCGGCCGACAACGCATCACGACGGATCGACAGTTCGTTGGCATTGGTACCGCCGTCGGCATAGACATCCGGATCGGCGAGATCCATGTCGATCGCGTGCAGCTTCGATTCCAGCTCGGCCACGCGGGCCTCGGCCTGGGCCAGCTTGTGCGGGTTTGGCGGCTTTTTCTTGCTGGTCGCGGCGATGGCCGGAGCCGGCGCGGCCTTCGCAGACGCCTTCGGCTTCGCGTCACCGGCCTCACGTGTGCGCAGCCAGACCGCGTAGGCGTCGAGGTCGCCGTCGAACGGCTGCGCCACGCCATCGGCGACGCGCCAGAACGTTTCGCAGACCAGGCCGATCAGGTGGCGATCGTGCGAGACCAGCACGATCGCGCCATCGAACGTCGCCAGCGCTTCGGCCAGGGCCTCGCGCATGTCGAGGTCGAGGTGGTTGGTCGGTTCGTCGAGCAGCAGCACGTTGGGCTGGCGCCAGGCGATCAGCGCCAGCGCGAGGCGCGCACGTTCGCCGCCGGAGAACTTGTCGACCGATTCGAACGCGCGGTCGCCGGGGAAATTCCACTTACCCAGGAAGTCGCGCAGCTGCTGCGTCGACACGCCCGGTGCGATGTCACCGAGGTGATCGATCGGGCTGGTGCCTTCGCGCAGTGACTCCACGGTGTGCTGGGCGAAGTAGCCGATGCGCAGGTCCGGATGGCCGCCGCGCTCGCCATCGAGCAGCGCGATCTCCCCCACCAGCGACTTCACTAGCGTGGACTTGCCGGCACCGTTGGGTCCGAGCAGAGCGACGCGATCGCCGGCTTCGAGGATGAAGCTCACCTGATCCAGCACGGTGTGCTCGCCATAGCCGCAATCGGCGTGCATCAGGCGCAGCAGCGCGTGCGGCAATTTCACCGGCGCCGGGAATTCGATGCGCAGCGCGCGCTCGGCACGCACCGCCTCGGTATTGGCCATCTTGGCCAGACGCTTGACCCGCGACTGCGCCTGCTTTGCCTTTGCGGCGCTGGCGCTGAAGCGGTCGATGAAGCTCTGCAGGTGCGCGCGCTCGGCCTGCACCTTCTCGTGGGTGATCTGCTGCAGGCGCAGGTGTTCGGCGCGCTGGCGCTCGAAGGCGGTGTAGTCGCCGGTGTACAACTTCGCCTTGCCGTCGTGCAGGTGCAGCGTGTGCGTCGTGACCTCATCCAGGAATTCGCGGTCGTGCGAAATCAGCAGCAGCGTGCCGGGATACTTCAACAGCCACTGTTCGAGCCACAGCACCGCGTCGAGGTCGAGGTGGTTGGTCGGTTCGTCGAGCAGTAGCAGGTCCGACGGCGTCATCAGCGCGCGCGCCAGGTTCAGGCGCACGCGCCAGCCGCCGGAGAATTCCTTCACCGCACGTTCGTGGGTGTCGGGGGTGAAGCCCAGGCCGTGCAGCAGCTTGCCGGCGCGTGCTGTGGCGTCGTAGCCGCCGAGCTCTTCCAGCTTGTGGTGCGCTTCGGCGACGGCTTCCCAATCCTCGCGCTCCATCGCTTCGCGCTCGGCGCGCAGCACGGCGTGCACAGCGGCATCGCCGGACAGGACGAAGTCGAGAGCGGGGTCGTCCAGCGCCGGGGTTTCCTGCGCGACGCTGGCGATGCGAACGCGCGCGGGTACGTCGATGTCGCCGCGGTCGGCCTCGACTTCGCCCTGGATCGCCGCGAACAGCGAGGACTTGCCGGTGCCATTGCGGCCGATAACGCCCAGGCGCCAGCCGGCGTGCAGGGCCAGGTCGACGTTGGACAAAAGGAGGCGTTCGCCCCGGCGCAGGGCGAAATCACGGAAGGCAATCATGGGCGGTATTGTACGGGGACGGCTCGGTGAATCCCGCGGATCAGCCCTTTCGTCCGCCTTCGACGAGCCTTTGCGGGATCGGTCCGTTGCCCGCCGCGCGCTGGATGCGGCCCCCGAACACCCCCATGAGGTAGCAGCCCCACCGGATACCGAGGTCGAATGCACCACACCTCCCTCATCGCCATCCTCGTCGCCGGCTTCGGCCTGGCCTTCGTCTTTGGCGCGCTCGCGCAACGGCTGCGGATGTCGCCGTTGGTGGGGTACCTCGTCGCCGGCATCGTCGCCGGGCCGTTCACGCCGGGCTTCGTCGGCGACCAGACCCTGGCCCCGCAGCTGGCCGAAATCGGCGTGATCCTGCTGATGTTCGGGGTCGGCTTGCACTTCTCGTTGCGCGACCTGCTCGAGGTGAAGTCGATCGCCGTGCCCGGTGCGATCGCGCAGATCGTGTTCGTATCAATGCTGGGCTGGGGCCTGGCGCGCTGGTTCGGCTGGGACAACGGCGCGGGTCTCGTATTCGGTCTGGCCTTGTCGGTCGCCAGTACCGTGGTGGTGCTGCGCGCGCTGGAGGAACGGCGCCTGCTCGACACCGGCCGCGGCCGCATCGCGGTGGGTTGGCTGATCGTCGAGGATCTGGTGATGGTGCTCGTGCTCGTCCTGCTGCCGGCGCTGGTCGGCATGCTCAAGGGCGAAGCCGGCGATCAGGCTTCGGTGCTGGCGGCCCTGGTCAAGACCCTGTTCAAGGTCGGCGCCTTCATTGCGTTGATGCTGCTGGTCGGCCGGCGCGTGGTGCCCTGGATCCTGGAGCGCGTCGCCGGCACCGGCTCGCGCGAATTGTTCACACTGTGCGTGCTTGCGATCGCTTTAGGCGTGGCCTTCGGGTCGGCCGAACTGTTTGGCGTGTCCTTCGCGCTGGGTGCCTTCTTCGCAGGCCTGCTGCTCAACGAGTCCGAATTCAGCCATCAGGCGGCAACCGAAACGTTGCCGCTGCGCGACGCCTTCGCAGTGTTGTTCTTCGTGTCGGTGGGCATGCTGTTCAACCCGGCGATCCTGGTCGAACGTCCGCTCGAAGTGATGGCGACATTCGCGATCGTGGTAGTCGGCAACGGCCTGGCGGCCTGGGGCGTGGCGCGACTGCTGCGCAAGCCGAACGCCACCGCCCTGCTCCTCGCCTTCAGCCTGTCGCAGATCGGCGAATTCTCTTTCATCCTCGCGGGCCTAGGCGTGCAGCTGAAGGTGCTACCGCAGGACGGCCAGGACCTGATCCTTGCAGGCGCGCTGCTGTCGATCATCTTCAACCCGGTGCCGATGGCATGGCTGGATCGCCGCAACGCGGCCGAGGCGCGACGCGCGCGCGCGGAAGCCGACAGGATCGCCCCCGTGCCGTCCGGCATCCGCAACCACGTGCTGCTGGTGGGCTATGGCCGCGTCGGCCGCGAGCTGGCGCGCGTGCTGCGCGAACACGGCGTGCCACTGGTGGTGATCGATGGCGAGGATGCCTTGGTCGACCGCGCGCGTGCCGACGGCCTGCCCGCGGTCCGCGGCAACGCGGTCAACGAGAATGTGCTGCGCGAAGCCGCGCCGGAACGCGCGCACATGGCGCTGCTGGCGATTCCCAATGCGCTGGAGGCCGGTGAAATCATCGCCACGCTGCGCAAGGTGAATCCGACCCTGAGCATCGTCGCGCGCGGCCACAGCGACAACGAGGTCAAGCATCTGCTCGCACACGGCGCGGATGCTGCGGTCATGGCCGAGCGCGAACTCGCGCACAGCTTCGCCGAGATGGTGATGGCGACGCCTCCCTACCGCGGCGAAAGGCATCTGCCGCCGGCGACGACCTAGGCGTTATCGGAACAGAGCCGAAGTCGAAGCCAGCGCAATCGCGACCAGCACCGCGGCTTCGACCAGTTCTGCCAGCGCACCTGCGGTGTCGCCGGTCGTACCACCGATGCGTCGCAGGCAGGCGCGGCGCCAGAGCGCGAACACCAGCAGTGCCGTCAGCAGCGCGATTACACCGATCCATCCGGTCACGATGCAGATCCCGCCGGCGGCAAGCACGCTCAGCCAGCATGCGACGCGTGGCGCGGCCACCAGGGCCGATCCGAGACCGCCCTGGCGCACGTATGGCGTCGTGACGAAGGCCAGCGTGAGCATCGCGCGCGCCAGCAGCGGCGCCAGCGGCAGCAACGTGATCGCGCTCACCGGCAGGCTGGCGAGCGCGGCGAACTTCAGCAGCAGCACCAAAACCAATGCGACGACACCGGCCGGACCGCTGCGCGGGTCCTTCATGATCTCCAGGGTGCGTGCCGGATCGCCCAAGCCCCCGATCCACGCATCCGCGCTGTCGGCGAGTCCGTCCAGATGCAATGCGCCGGTCACCGCGACCCACGCGAGCAGCACCAGCGCCGCAGCCAGCAATGCAGGTGCACCTTGCAGGCACCATGCGAACGCGGCCAGTCCAACTCCCAGCAAAAGTCCGACCAACGGATACCAGGCCAGCGACTGCGTCTTGGCACGCTCATCGTCGAACACGCGCACCGGCACCGGAATACGGGTCAGGAAGCCCGTGGCCACCAGCAGGCCGCGCATCATGGCGACTCGCTCATGACGGCTGCCGCCTGCAACGACGGCAACCGGTGAATCGACGCGTGCGGCACTTCGACGCTGCTCATTTTCCGCAGCTCCAATCCCCGACCAAGGCAATGCAGCAAGCGAATCACGCCTCCGTGGGTAATCACCAGTACGCGCTGCTGAGGCATCCGCGCGATGGCCCCCAGCGCGGTGCTTATCCGGGCCGCGAAGGTCCCCATCGACTCCGCACCCGGCGGCGGATGCGCGACCGGATCCGACCAGAATTTCTCCAATGCCGCGGCCTCGTGTTGCGCGATCCGCTCCAGCGGCACCGCCTGCCAATCACCGAAGTGGTATTCCGACAGACGCGCATCCCGTTGCAACGGAATGGCGCGCTGCGCCGCCAATTCCTGCGCGAAGGCTGCACACCGCTGTAGCGGCGAAGACACGACGACATCCCATTGCCCTTCCGCGACGGCCGAACGCATCTGCTCCCAGCCAGAGACGGACAAGGCATCGTCGAGCTGACCGCGGAAGCCGCTCTGCCCGGTGTCGCCGTGACGCAGTAGGTCGATGGTCTGCATCGCGTGCTCCTCCAGATTGCAGATCAGGCGGGCACCGCGTCCGACGTCGACACGCCGGCCTGCGCGAACGTGGCCATGCCGTTGTGCAAGGCGCACGCCGTACGCAGCAGCGGCACGCACACCGCCGCGCCGCTGGCTTCGCCCAGGCGCATGCCGATGTCCAGCAGCGGCGCTGCATCCAGCGCCTGCAACAGGCCGGCATGGCCGTGTTCGTGTGAGCAATGCGAGAACAGCAGCCAGTCGCGCACGCCGGGGTTGATGCGAACGGCGGCCAGCGCCGCGGAGGTGGTGATGAAACCGTCGACCAGCACGGGCAGGCCCGCCTGCGCGGCGGCCACATAGGCACCGGCCAGCGCGGCGATCTCGAAGCCGCCCAGGCAGCGCAGCTGCGCGAGCGGATCCTGCTGGTGCGCATGCAGCGCGAGTGCACGCTCGATCACCGCGACCTTGTGCGCGATACCCGCCGCATCAAGCCCGGTGCCCGCGCCCGCCAGCGTGGCCGGTGCCTGCTGCAGCAGTGCGCTCGCCAAGGCCGTTGCCGCGGTGGTATTGGCGATGCCCATTTCACCACCGATGAACAACTGCGCACCGGCCGCGACCGCCGCCTGCACACTGGCGCGACCAGCTGCGAGCGCCTGGGCGAACTGCGCATCGCTCATCGCCGCTTCGATGCAGAAGTTGGCCGTGGACGGCGCAACGATGGCGCGGCGCACGCCCGGAATGTCGCCGGGATCGTTAACGGTGCCGAGATTCACCACTTCCAGGCGCGCGCCCAGCTCACGCGCGAGCACGCTGATCGCGGCGCCGCCGGTGGCGAAATTGCGCACCATCTCGCCGGTAACCAGTTGCGGGAATGCCGACACGCCTTCCGCGGCTACGCCGTGGTCGCCCGCGAATACGCTGATCCAGACTTCATCCACGCGCGGCCGCTCGCGGTGTTGCAACGCAGCCAGACGGATCGCAAGTGCCTCGAGCGCACCCAGCGATCCGGACGGCTTCGTGAGCACGGCCTGACGTGCACGCGCGGCGTCCGCGAACGATGCCGCTGGTACAGAACAGGGTTCGGTAAGCCATTCGATCGTCATGCAAGAGTTCCTTTGAGTACCAGCGGCAAACCTGCCGCAACGAAAACCACGCGCCCGCAATGGGCGCCCAATGCCTGGTGCAGGCGGCCGGCTTCATCGACGAAGCGACGACTCAGCTCACCCAGCGGTACGACGCCGAGCCCGACTTCATTGCTTACGAAGACGATGTCGCCGGGCAGATCGGGCAATGCCTGCAGCAGCGCGTCGCGCTCGCGCGCGAAGCGATCCGGATCGGGATCGCCGAGCAGATTGCTGAGCCACAAGGTGAGGCAATCGACCAGCACACAGCGATCGGCACGCGCTTGCGCGCGGAGCACGTCGGCCAGTGCCAGGGGCTCCTCGACGCATTGCCAGTGCGCCGGGCGCTGTGCGCGATGGTGCGCGATGCGTGCCGCCATTTCTCCGTCGCGCGCCTGTGCGGTCGCGACATAGACGACATCGCGAACCGAATCGCGCGCGAGGCGTTCGGCCAATGCGCTCTTGCCGGAACGGGCGCCGCCGAGGATCAGGCTGTGCATGTCGCAGGTTCCTCCAGCAGCGCCGACAGCGCGTGAGTATCGAGATGCGCGTCGACCGCATCGGCGAGCCGTTCCAGACTGGCTTCGCGCAATGCGGAGAGATCGACGATCTCGCTCGAATCGAGACCGGTCCAGCGCAGCAAGGCGCCCAGGGCCGTGGGCCCGTCGAACAGGCCATGCAAGTACGTGCCGAGAATCTGCGCATCCGCCGATACGGCGCCATCGCTGCGCCCGTCGTCCAGACCAAAGGCGGGCGATTCCAACGCCGGGCCAGTGCTCACGCCGCAGTGGATCTCATAGCCGTGCACGGCGGCATCGGCAAAGGCGAAACGGCCACGCACGTTGCGTAGCTGCTTCTCCGGCTCCAGCGTGGTCTCGAAGTCGAGCAGACCGAGCCCCGGACTCGTTCCGCTTTCGCCTTCGATGCCCAATGGATCGTGCACGGCACGACCCAGCATCTGGAAGCCGCCGCAGATGCCGATGAGCTTGCCGCCGTAGCGCAGATGCCGCGCGATCGCCGCGTCCCAGCCCTGCGCGCGCAACCAGGCCAGATCGGCGCGCGTGGACTTGGAGCCTGGCAGCACGATCAGATCGCAGGGCGGAGGCGTTTCACCGGGGCCGACAAAACGCAGATCGACCAGCGGATGCGCACGCAATGCATCAAAGTCGGTGTGATTGCTGATCCGAGGGAGCGCCGGCACCGCGACGCGAAGACGCGCATTGGCGTTCGCTTCGCGTGCGATCGGCAATGCGTCTTCCGCATCCACGTGCAGGCCGTGCAGATACGGCAGCACGCCAAGCACCGGCTTGCCGGTTTCGCGCTCCAGCCAGTCCAGGCCGGACTGCAGCAAGGCGATATCGCCGCGAAAACGGTTGATGACGAATCCGGCCACGCGCGCGCGTTCGCTTTCCGACAGCAGCGCCAGCGTGCCGACCAGGTGCGCGAACACGCCGCCGCGGTCGATGTCGGCGATCAGGATCACCGGACAGTCCACCGCCTCGGCATAGCCCATGTTGGCGATGTCGCGATCGCGCAGGTTGATCTCGGCCGGACTGCCGGCGCCCTCCACGACCAGCGCGGCGTACTGCTGGACGAGGCGCGCATGCGACTGCAACACCGCATCGAAGGCGACGCGCTTGTAGTCGTGGTAGCCGACGGCATCCATGTTGCCGACGGCACGGCCGTGCACGATCACTTGTGCGCCGGTGTCGGTGTTGGGCTTGAGTAGCACCGGGTTGAAGTCGGTGTGCGGCGCCAGGCCACAGGCCTGCGCCTGCAGCGCCTGCGCGCGACCGATCTCGCCGCCATCGACGGTGACCGCGGAGTTGAGCGCCATGTTCTGTGGCTTGAACGGCGCGACAGCCACACCGCGGCGATGCAGCCAGCGACACAACGCGGCCACGAGCGTGCTCTTACCGGCATCGGAGGTGCAGCCTTGCACCATTAGCACGCGGGCTTTCGCGTCTGCTTCTCGCTCTCGAGCTGCACTGGCTTTTGCATTTCCTTCTCCCTTCGGGAGAAGGTCGAAACGGGCGATAGCCCGTTGAGGGAAGGGCGGATGAGGGTTCGGCGAAGCGGGAGCAGTTCCGGATGCTGCACGTTCACAGCACTCGAGCGCGGTGCTGTTCCCAGCGCGCGAACGATCCCACTTCGCCGAACCCTCTCCCCACCCCCTCTCCCGAAGGGAGAGGGGCTCTATCTCGCGCAGCGCCGAATCCAGCCGTGCGAATGCCGCTTCGTCGCCAGGGAGACCGAAGCGCAGGCTTGCGGGGAATTCGAACAGACGTGTGAGGATGCCGCGCCGGGCCAGGGCTTCGTGCAGCGCAACGGCACGATCATCGCGTCGCCATTGGAAAAAGGCACAGCCTGCGCTTGGCGTCAGCCTGTGCCGGGATAGCAGTGTTGTCAGTCGGATGCTGGTGGCCTGCAACCGCTCGCGCTGCTGTCGCTGCCATTCGCGATCGGCCAAGGCCAGTTTCAACACGTGGCGCGTGGGACCGCTGAGCGTCCACGGACCCAACCGCTCCCGCAATGCCGCCAGCAGGTCCGGCGCCGCGCAGACGAAACCTGCGCGCGCACCTGCTAGGCCGAAGAATTTTCCGACCGAGCGCAGGACGATCAGCCCTTCGCGATCGCTGAAACTCGCGACGCTGTATCCGGGCGCCGCGTCGATGAAAGCTTCGTCGACGATCAGCCAGCCGCCGCGCGCGGCAAGCTGCGCATGCAACTGCAGGAGGGCGTCGCTGGTAAAGCTTTCACCACCCGGATTGTTCGGATGGATCAGCACGACCACATCGAAGCGTGCGGCATTCGCGAGCAATTCGTCGGCCGGCATGGCTTCGACTGCATGACCTGCCTCGCGCCAGGCGTGCGCGTGCTCCGCATACCCTGGCGCGATCACGCCGACGCGAGAGGTCGCGCGCAGTCGCGGCAGCGCCTGGATCGCGGCCTGCGAGCCCGCTACCGGCAGCAACTGCACTGCAGCGTAGTACTCGCGCGCGATATCGAGCAGACCATCGTCGTCCTCGGGCAGGCGATGCCAGGCGTTCGCCGCGATTGACGGCACCGGCCAGGCGAAGGGACTGATGCCCGTCGACAGATCGAGCCACTGCTCGGGCGCGATGCCGTAGTGGCGCGCCGCGCGTTGCAGACGGCCACCGTGCTCAAGCATGCGACCACTCCACCGCAGTCCAGGCGCCAAGGCACATCACGGCCAGCCACAGCCCGACGCTACGCCGAACCAGCGACATGGCCGCACGGATGCTCGTCGCGTCCGGTGCCGCACCTTCGCCCAGGTCGGGGCGGCCTTCCCAGACGCCGTCGTAAGGCGCTGCGCCGCCAAGCCTCACGCCTAGCGCGCCTGCGCCCGCCGCCATCACCGGACCGGCATTCGGGCTGTCCCAGTGCGCCGCCTGTGCACGCCAGCAGCGCAATGCGCGCGCGGTGCGGCCGAATAACGCATAACTCAGCGCAGTCAGCCGCGCCGGAACCAGATTCAGTACATCGTCGATGCGCGCGGCCGCCTTGCCGAAGTTTTCATAACGGGCATTGCGGTAGCCCCACATCGCATCGAGCGTGTTGGCCAGACGATAGAGCACCGCCCCAGGCGCTCCCAGCAGCGCGAACCAGAACAGCGCGCCGAACACGGCATCGTTGCCGTTTTCCAGCACCGATTCGGTCGCCGCAGCACTGACCTGGGTAGCGTCCAACGCGTGCGTGTCGCGACTAACCATGCGGCCGACCGCGGCGCGCGCGGTCGCGAGCTCGTTGCGTTCCAGTGCGTCGGCTACTGGCAGCGCGTGCTCGGCCAGGCTGCGCAGACCCAATGTGAGGTACAGCAGCACGGCTTCGAACAGCAGCGCGAGCCATGACGAATGCACCGTCGCCAAACGGATAACCAGCCAACTCAATGCCACCCAGGGCAGGACCGCGAGCGCCCATGCGCGCAATCCGTTGCCACGCCGATCCACATACACACGGCGTTCGATCGCACGCGCCCAGCGACCGAACGCGACCAGCGGATGCGCGTGACGGGGCTCACCCAACATCGCGTCCAGCAGCACCGCCGCCAGCATGGCGAGCGCAGTCTTCACGGCAGGAACAACCGCATCGCGGCATCCGGCTGCGAAGGAAAATAGAAGTGCACGAAGCTCGCGGTCATGCGGCGATCGCGGTACACGGCTTCGCGACTGGGCGCGCCATTCGGATTGGTCGCGTGCGCGAGCGCCGTAGCGGCGATCTCCGCCTGCGCGTAGTGAAAGGTATGGCCACGTAGCGCGCCTTCTGGCAGTTCGACGGCCTGCAGGCCGATGGCGGACAGCCGCGGCTGCAATGCTGCGCGGCCGGGCAGCAGTCCCGCCATCGGCAGCTGTGCGCCGTCGCGATCGGCCAACGCATCGAGCGCGTAGAGC
The DNA here is from genome assembly GCF_054779815.1 of Lysobacter tyrosinilyticus. Classification (NCBI taxonomy): domain Bacteria; kingdom Pseudomonadati; phylum Pseudomonadota; class Gammaproteobacteria; order Lysobacterales; family Lysobacteraceae; genus Lysobacter; species Lysobacter tyrosinilyticus. The sequence continues at coordinate 1,215,364 of NZ_BAAGXN010000001.1, read as the reverse complement.
ATGCCGCCGCACTCCGCCAGCAGCGGCTTGCCGGCGTCGCGATGCGCATGCAGCGCGGCGTGCAGGTCATGACGTTGCGACAGCCTCGGCAGGTGCAGTTCGGGATAACCGCCCGGCAGCCACACCGCGTCGCACTCGGGCAATGCATCGCCGGCCAAGGGCGAGAAGAAGCGCAATTCCGCGCCCGCCGCGCGCAGCAGATCGAGGTTGGCCGGGTACAGGAAGCAGAACGCCGCATCGCGCGCAACCGCGATCCGCACGCCGCGCAAGCGCTGCACGACATGGGTTTCCTTGCAGGAAGCGAACGTAACCGGCGGCGGCAACTCCGAATCCGCATGCGCATGCCAGGCGTCTGCCAGCGCGTCGAGACGCGCATCGAGATCGCCCAGTTCGCCTGCCGAAACCAATCCCAGATGCCGCTCCGGCAAGGCCAGCTGTTCTTCGCGCGGCAATGCCCCCAACCAGCGCAGGTCCGGCGGCAGGCTCTGCGCCAGCAATTGCGCGTGATAGGCGCTACCGATGCGATTGGCAGCGACGCCATGCACGCGTAAGTCGTCGCGATAACGCGCCAAGCCGGTCGCCACGGCGCCGAAGGTCTGCGCCATGGCGCTGCCGTCGATCACCGCGAGTACCGGCAGACCCAGGCGGGTAGCGAGGTCGGCACTGGACGGCGCGCCATCGAACAAACCCATCACCCCTTCGACCAGGATCAGGTCCGCGTTGGCAGCCGCCTCGAACAGGCGCGCACGCACATCCGCTTCGCCGTTCATCCACAAGTCGAGCTGATAGGCCGGCGAACCGCTGGCGCGCTCCAGCACCATCGGGTCGAGGAAGTCCGGTCCGGTCTTGAATACCCGCACCCGCCGGCCCTGGCGCGAATGCCAGCGCGCGAGCGCTGCGGTGACGCTGGTCTTGCCCTGCCCCGACGCGGGCGCGGACACCAGCAATGCGGGGCAATCTCGGGACGTTGTCATCGGCACGTGCTCGCTTGTGGCTCAACGGACGATGGTTTCGCACCCCGTGCATGACCTGCGTGTACGCGCTGGCATGCCGGGATCATGGCTTACAACTCGATGCCGTGCTGCGCCTTGATGCCGGCCTGGAAGGCGTGCTTCACCACGCGCATCTCGGTGACAGTATCGGCGACGTCGACCAGCGCGTCCGGCGCGCCGCGACCGGTGATCACGACATGCTGCTTCGGCGGCCGCGTCGTAACCGCGGCGATGACGTCATCGAGATCGATATAGCGATGGGCGAGCGCGATGTTGAGTTCATCGAGCAGGACGAAGTCGTAGTCCGGATCGGCGAGCATCCGCTTTGCTTCGGCCCAGGCCGAGGACGCCGCGGCGATATCGCGGGCCTTGTCCTGGGTTTCCCAGGTGAAGCCCTCGCCCATCACGCGGTAGTCGCACTCTTCCGGAAACATCCGGAAGAACGCTTCCTCACCGGTCGAGAAGCTGCCCTTAATGAACTGCACGACGCCGCAATGGAAACCGTGGCCGAGCGAGCGCGCGAGCATGCCGAAGCCGGACGAGCTCTTGCCCTTGCCGTTGCCGGTGTTGATCACCAGCACGCCACGGTCGATGGTGGCGCGGGCGATCTTGCGATCGACCAGCTCCTTCTTGCGCTGCATGCGCTCGCGATGGCGCGCTTCCGCGCCCATCGCGTCATGGCCTTCGGCTTCGCTCACGCGCGCGCGCCGGCTTCGCGGCCGGCCAGAACGCGGACGACCAGCGCATGCACGACGGCCGCGCCGACCAGGTAGGCCATCGTGACGCGCACGAACGACGGACCCCACTGCAGCAAGCTAGCGGTCCAGCCGGCGAAGCTGGTGTCGGGGTTGCGGCCACCGATCCAGTAGAACGAGCCATTGGAGATGGCGAACGACAGCGAAGCGCAGACCAGTGCGACTCCCAGCGTGATAACCGCCGAGGACCAGGTCAGCTGCACGCGATCCGCGCAAAGACGCGCGCCGTACCACAGCACCGCATATGCCGGCAGCAGGAACGAATAGGCCGGGGTGACGCAGAAGTCGCTGACCCCCGCGAGCGAGATTGCCGCCCAGTCGATGACACCGGCCAGCACCGCGAACGCGGCGAATTGCCAGTGCTTGCGCAGGTACAGACCACCCGCGAAGAAAATCGCCATCGAGGCATCCGGCAAGTGCAGCGCCGTACCGAAGTGGTGGAAACGCGTGGCCAGCATCATCGCCATGAGGGCGACGAACAGGCCAGTGTTTGCGGTTTTGCTCAGCTGCTTCATCGCGGATGCCTCATGGCTGTGACGTCGGAGAATTGCGGTAATGCCGGGCCCGTCATTCGTGTGGAACGACGGGCCGGCATCGACTTGCTTCGTCGGCTTACTTCGCCGGACGGTAACGCAGGCTCAGCAGGTAGTTGCGACCAGGCTGGTTGTAGAACGCCGCCGTCTCGTAACGCTTGTCGAAGACGTTGTTGGCGTTTAGCTGCAGCGTCCACGCCGGCGTGAACGTAAACGCCACGCGCAGGTCGGTGGTGCCGTAGCCGCCCATGCGGGTGAAATTGGCCGGATCGTCATAGCGGTAGCCGCTGCCATTGACGGTGGTACCGAGGCTGATATGGCCGAAGGTGCGATCCACGTCGATGCGACCGCTGGTGCGCGCGCGGCGCGCCAATACATTGGCGTCGTAGCCGTCGTTACTATCGTCGCGCGGATCCAGCAGGGTCGCCGCGCCATGCACGGTCCAGCCGGCGATCTCGGTGTCCACGGTCGCTTCGACGCCGCGGATGCGCGCTTCGTCGACATTGTTCGGCTGGCCGAACGGATGGGTCGCGTCGACCAGCGTTGGGTCATAGGCGATCAGGTCGTCGGCGCGGGTCTCGAAGACATTGACCGCCCAGATGCCCCAGCCCTGCTTGCCGCGCAGGCCGAGTTCGAAGCTGCGCGCCTTCTCCGCGCTCAGGTTCGGATTACCGAAGCCGGGGTAGTACAACTCGTTGAACGTCGGCGCCTTGTACGCGGTGCCGTAGCTGGCCGTCAGGCGCAGCGTATCGGTGAAATCCCAGCCCCACAGCGCGCTGCCGGTGGTCTCGCCGCCGAACTGGCTGTCGTCGTCGTGACGCAGACCGACCTGCACCGACTGCGCGCCATAGTGGCCCTGCCACTGCGCGAACACGGCGCGGTTCAAGCGGCTGTCACGCTCGTAGGTCGTGGTGCTGTCGACTTCATCCTGGCGCCAGTCGTAGCCGACCGTCAGCAGGTCATCGCCAAAGCCGAAGTCAGCCTGCAGCGAACCGCTGTTGCGCTGCGAGTTGAAGCTGCCGCGCTTGGTGTCGTCGAAGAAGTTGTCGCTCTTGTCGTCGGCGCGGCCCAGGCCCAGCGTGAACTTGATGGTTTCGGTCGGCGCATAGTGCACGCGCGTACCGACCACCTGCTGCACGGTCTTGTCCATGTTGCTGAAGCCACCGTCGTATTCGTTGCGGCCTTCGGTGCGCAACGCACGACCTTCGATGTCCCAAGCCTGGCTGAAGCGTTGGCCCGCAGCCACGGACAGCGAGCGGTTGCGGTAGCCATCGCGATCCGGGTTTGGTGCGTCGTACGGATTGGCCGGATTGTCGCGATAGGCATTGATGCCATCGGTGGTTTCGTACGCCGCCTGCACCGAATACCAGCCGCTCTGCTCGCCCTCGCTGCGGCCCGCAAGACCGGCGCTACCGCGCGAGGTGCGGAAGCTGCCGATCGCCGCGCTGGCATTGGGTTCGAAGGCCTGGTGTGGACGACGGGTAAAGATCTGGATCACGCCACCCAGCGCATCGGCGCCGTACAGGCTGGAGAACGGACCACGCACGATCTCGACGCGCTCGATCTGGTCGACCGGAATGCCCTGCAGCGCCGCGGTGCCCAGCGTGGCCGAACCGATGCGCACGCCATCGACCAGTACGAGCACGTGATCGGATTCGGTGCCGCGCAGAAACACGGAGCTGGCCTTGCCGGCGCCGCCGTTGTTGGAAATCGTCAGGCCCGGCGAGCCACGCAGGAGCTCCGGCAACGACTGCGGCTGCAGGCGCTCGATGTCGGCGCGGGTGATCACGTCGACCGCGGCCAGCGTCGCGTCCTGCGTCTGCGCGGTGCGCGTGGCGGTGACGATCACATCGTCAAGCTCGGTCGGCTTCGCCGGCTCGTCGGCGAACGCCGGGGCGATCGCGCACAGCAGGCTCGTCGCCAGCAGCGAACGGCGCAGGGAAAGGGAATTGCGGGGTTGCATGAAAAACTCCTAAAGCCGCGCCGGCCCGCGCGGTGATGACGGGAACGAAGACAGGCGGCAAGGAGTGCGCGAGATGCCAACGCAATGCGTGGCCCCGCGACATAGCCCACCGCATGTCGGGTCAAGCCTGTGGCCGGTCTCCGGGCTCGTGCGCGGACGCTTATCGCGTCCGGGAGCGGCGCCTTCCCGTGCCTTGGGCACAGTGGCATTCGCCGATCCCGAGCCATCCTGGCTCAACACTTACCGTTGCGGGGGCAGCTCCGGAATTGCTCGCCGTGTCGACCAGACACGGGGCGCACCGGATTCCCGTTTCAACCCGCCGGCATTACCGGGGGTCACCTCAGGCGGCGCGCAGTCTAGCAAAAGCGCCCGCCCCGGGCCGGATCGGCGACATGGCCAAGCGGAATCAGCGCGCTGCCGCTGCGGCAGGAGCGGAGGCCGAGGCTAGGAATTCCGCCAGCGGCCGCGGTCGGGCGTGCAGATAGCCCTGCATCCAGCCCACACCGAGTTCACGTAGGCAATCGACGGTTGCCTGGTTCTCGACGAACTCGGCGACGGTCTCGGCATTGAAGGCGCGTGCGATCGACATCGACGCCTCGACCAGGGCGTAGTCGCGGCCGCGCTCGGCGACATGGCAGATGAAGGCGCCATCGATCTTGATGATGTCGACGGGCAGCTCCTTGAGCCGGGCGAAGCTTTGCATGCCCTTGCCGAAATCGTCGATCGCCATGCGGCAACCGCGATCGTGCAGATCATCGAGGAAACTGCGCGTATGCGCTTCGGCCGAGATCACCGCGTTCTCGGTGATCTCGAAGCACAGCGCCGACAGCGGCAGCGGCGAATCGGCCAGCAACGCCTCGAACTGACGTTTGAAGCCAAGCGACGCCAGGCTCTGACCGGTTAGGTTGATCGCAATCCGGCGGATCTTCGGCAGTGCGTGCGGATAGGCGCGCAGCAGTTCGAACAGCTCGGTGATCACGACCAGATCGAGTTCGACGTTGCGTCCCATCGCCTCGATCGGCCCGAGAAATTCATCGGGCATCATCAGACGGCCATCGGTACCGCGCAGTCGGCACAACACCTCGCCCACCGCGTACTCGGGCTCCTGGCAGACCGGGTGCGCCGGGTCCAGAGGCCGGATCGGCTGGAAGTGCAGTTCCACGCGGCGGTTGCGCAGGCAGGCCAGGGCGTCGTTGGCCACGTGCAGGCGCTCGCGCAGCGCGCCGGATTGTGGCGAGGACGCATCCTCATCGCGCAGCGGGTGCACCTCGTTGCGATTGCGTGCCTCGAATGCCAGTTGCGATGCGCGCAGCAGTGCGGCTTCGGCCGCCTCCAGGCTGGATTCGCTGCGACGCGCAACGCCCAGGTACGGGGACAGTGCAAAGCGTTGGCCGCCGCTGTCCACTTCGATCGTCTCGATCGCGGCGATGGTGTCCGCCCAGGGATCCGGATCGGCCTGTTCCTGCTGCGCGCTCTCGTCCGGCAACAGCGCAAACTGCCCCATGCCCACGAGGTAACTGCGATTGATGCCGGCCAGCCGCGCGGCGACGGTGTTCATGACCTGCGACTGCATGTCCAGGCCGAAGCCGGCGACCAGGTCGTCCGCGTGATCGAGCACCAGGAAGCCGACTTCACCCGGCCCCAGGCGCCGCTGCACGATTTCACGCCGCAGCGCCGCGAGGTTGGGCAGTCCCGTTGCGGTGTCGCGCAGGGTTTCCTCGACCAGGCGCAGCGCGGCTTCGCGGCTGTCGCGTTCGAAGACGATGAAGTACAGCATCGCCATCAGCAGCACGCCGAGTTCGAATGCCAGATGCAGCAGATTGACGAAGCCGGCCGGCGTCTCGTTGCGTGTGGCCGTGACCGCCAGTGCCTGGACCAGCACCAACATCGTCAGCGCCAGCAGCACCATCGAGTTGCGTGGCCGCAGTCGCAGCGCGCACCAGCCCAGCAGGGCGAACAAGGCAAACCGGTAATCCATCAGCACCACGCCGCCCTGGCCACGCAATGCGGCGAACGCGGATTCGATGCGTGTACTCAGCAGGATGCTGGCCACCAGTGCCAGCATCAGCAGGCCCGGCAGCAACGCGTCCTGCCAGCGCAGTGGCCGCGGGCGCGGCGTATGCCGTTCGCACCACGCCATGACCAGGGGGAACGTCAGCACGGCGATGCCGAAATACTTCGCGAACAGGACCTGTGCGGCATCCGACAACTGCTCCGGCCGGCTGACGAAGAATTCGACCAGCAGCACGCTTGCTGCCAGGCCCAGCGGACACAGCACCAGACCGATGCCGGCGAAGCGGGCCAGATCGCGCTTGCTGACACGCATGTGCCGCTGCGGCTGGGGCCATCCCATCCAGCTCGCGCACTGCATCATCCACAGCCAACCGAGGAAATAAGCCGCGGCGCCCATCGGCAGCCACACGGACATGTCGTAGTCCATCGCGATGGCGCGGCCGACCCAACCTAGGAACACGACACCGTAAACACCGCCCTGCACGATGCGATCGCGTTCCAGCATCATCACCGCAAGCAGCCACCCGACATGCAGATGGATCAGCGAGGCGGATTCGGTGACGCCGAACAGGTGCGCCGTATACGAAACCGCAACCTGCTGCAGCAGTACGCCGATCGCGCCCAGCAGCAGAATCCGGCCGCCACGACTGGCGGGCCACCGCGTAGCTGCGCGTTCGGCGGCCAAGGGGAGAGTCATTCGCGCATCTTGGCACAACCGCCACGCGCGGAATGCCTGATCCGGGCCCGCGACCAGCCGCGAGCCCGATTCACGCGGGACTAACCCTTGTGGAACACCAGCTGGCCACCCGCCGCGTCGACGTTCACGGTGTCGCCGCTGGCGAACTCGCCGGCCAGGATGCGCTGGGCCAGCGGGTTTTCCAGCTGCTGCTGGACCGCGCGCTTGAGCGGTCGCGCGCCGTACACGGGGTCGAAGCCGACGTTGCCCAGGAGGGACAACGCGTTGTCAGACAAAGCAAGTTTCAGGCCACGTTCGGCCAGCCGCTTTTCGAGGCCGCGCAGCTGGATCTTCGCGATCTCGCGAATCTGCGCCTTGTCGAGCGGATGGAATACGACGATGTCGTCGAGTCGGTTGATGAACTCGGGACGGAAGTGTGCCTGCACCACGCCCATCACGGCGGCCTTCATCTGGGTATAACTCTCGGGACTGTCGTCGCCGCCAAGCTCCTGGATCATTTGGCTGCCCAGGTTCGAGGTCATGATGATCACGGTATTGCGGAAGTCGACCGTGCGGCCCTGACCATCGGTGAGACGGCCGTCGTCGAGCACCTGCAGCAGAATGTTGAAAACATCCGGGTGCGCCTTCTCGACTTCATCGAGCAGGATCACGCTGTAAGGGCGACGACGCACGGCTTCGGTCAGATAACCGCCCTCCTCGTAACCGACATAGCCCGGAGGCGCGCCGACCAGGCGGCTCACCGAATGCTTCTCCATGAACTCGCTCATGTCGATGCGAACCATTGCATCGCCGCTGTCGAACAGGAATTCGGCCAGTGCCTTGGAGAGCTCCGTCTTGCCGACACCGGTCGGACCGAGGAACAGGAACGAGCCCGACGGACGGTGAGGGTCGCTGAGGCCCGCGCGTGAACGGCGCACCGCATCGGAGACGACCTTGATCGCCTCGTCCTGACCGACCACGCGCCCGTGCAGGACGTCTTCCATCTTCAGCAGCTTCTCGCGCTCGCCTTCGAGCATCTTGCTGACCGGGATGCCGGTCCAGCGCGAGACGACCTCGGCGATTTCCTCCGCGGTGACCTTGTCCTGCAACAGGGTGAAGCCCTTGGTTTCGGCTTCCTGCGCGGCCTTCAGCTGCTTCTCCAGTTCCGGCAGCTTGCCGTACTGGATCTCGCTCATCGTCGCGAAGTCCTGCTTGCGCTGCGCGGCTTCCAGCTCGAGCTTGGCGGCTTCGATCTGCTCCTTGATCTTCGTCGCGCCCTGCAGCGTGGCCTTCTCGGCCTTCCACACTTCTTCCAGATCGTTGAACTCGCGCTCGAGTCGCGCGATCTCGTCCTCGAGATCGGCGAGGCGCTGCTTCGAGGCCTCGTCCTTCTCCTTCTTCAGCGCCTCGCGCTGGATCTTGAGCTGGATCAGGCGACGCTCCTTTCGATCGAGTTCTTCCGGTTTGGAATCGATCTCCATGCGGATGCGCGAAGCCGCCTCGTCCATCAGGTCGATGGCCTTGTCGGGCAGCTGGCGGTCGGCGATGTAGCGGTGCGAGAGCGTGGCCGCGGCGACGATCGCCGGATCGGTGATCTCAACGCCGTGGTGCACGGCGTACTTCTCCTTCAGGCCGCGCAGGATCGCGATCGTGTCTTCCACGCTCGGTTCGCCGACGAAGACCTTCTGGAAGCGGCGCTCCAGCGCGGCATCCTTCTCGACGTACTTGCGGTATTCGTCCAGCGTGGTCGCACCGATGCAATGCAGCTCGCCGCGCGCGAGCGCCGGCTTGAGCATGTTGCCCGCATCCATCGCGCCTTCGGCCTTGCCGGCGCCGACCATGGTGTGCAGTTCGTCGATGAACAGGATCACCTGACCTTCGTTCTTGGCCAGGTCGTTGAGCACCGCCTTCAGGCGCTCCTCGAATTCGCCGCGGAATTTTGCGCCCGCGATCAGCGCGCCCATGTCGAGCGAGAGCACGCGCTTGCCACGCAGGCCCTCGGGCACCTCGCCGTTGATGATGCGCTGCGCCAGGCCTTCGACAATCGCGGTCTTGCCCACGCCGGGCTCACCGATCAGCACCGGGTTGTTCTTGGTGCGGCGCTGCAACACCTGGATAGTGCGGCGGATTTCCTCGTCGCGACCGACTACCGGATCGAGCTTGCCACTCTCTGCGCGCGCCGTAAGATCGATGGTGTACTTGTCCAGCGCCTGGCGCTGATCTTCGGCATTCTCCGATTGCACGGTCTCGCCGCCGCGAATCTTGTCGATCGCGGCTTCGAGCCTCTGCTTGCTCGCGCCGGCGGCCTTCAGCGAACGACCGAGTTCGCCGCTGTCGTCGAGCGCTGCGAGCACGAACAACTCGGTGGCGATGAACGCGTCGCCACGCTGCTGCGCGAATTTGTCGGTGACGTTGAGCAGGCGCGACAGATCATTTCCAACACTGACGCTGCCGGCCTGGCCGGTTACCTTGGGCAGCTTCTCCAGCGCTTCGCCCAGACGTTCGCGCAATAGCGGGACGTTGACGCCGGCCTGTGCCAGCAACGGGCGCGTGCTGCCACCACTCTGCTCGAGCAACGCAGTCATCAGGTGCGTCGGTTCGATGACGCTGTTGTCGCGTCCCACGGCCAGCGACTGCGCGTCGCTCAGAGCCTGCTGGAAACGCGAAGTGAGCTTGTCCATTCGCATGACGGGAACCTCGGAAGTCGGTGGCGGCCACGCCGCAATGCTCCGGAAATGCGGGCGCGGCGGGCTGTTTCAAGCGTCTGCCCAGGCACGGGCCCAGTCGGTTCAAGCTTCCTGCGGCCCCCGGAGTGCGGGGATGACGCTCCGGCGGCGGGACCGGACTCCCTGCATCCACCTGACGCTTACATCTGACTCATCACAATCGCGGGCATGAGCGCAGACCCCACCCGCTTGCCCACTCCCCCGACGCCCACGCACGACTGGGCCCTCTTCCTCGATGTCGATGGCACGCTGCTGGACATCGCACCATCGCCCGATGGCGTGCGCGTGCCTGCCGAACTCATCGACGACCTGCGGCGTCTGCACGCGGCGCTCGGCGGCGCACTCGCACTGGTCAGCGGGCGCCGTGTAGAAGCGCTCGGTGCCCTGTTCGATCCGTTGGAACTGCCCGCAATCGGCCTGCATGGATTGCAGCGGCCCGACGGCGGTTACACACACGCGCCCCCGCAGCAATTCGCCTCCGTTCTCGCCGCTGCGCGCGATCTGGCGGCGAAGTACCCAGGGGCCCTGATCGAGGACAAGGGCGTCACCATAGCCCTGCACTGGCGCAATGCGGCCGCAGCCGAAGAGCCGCTGCACGAGTTCGCGAGTTCGGCATTGATCGACCTGCCGGGCTATCGCCTGCAACCGGGGCGCGACGTGCTCGAGCTGCGCCCCGACGGGCATGACAAGGGCGATGCCATCGGCACATTGATGGAAACGACTGCGTTCCATAAGCGTGTCCCGGTGTTCATCGGCGACGACCTCACCGACGAACACGGCTTCGATCTGGTGAATTCGCGTCATGGCATCAGCGTGCTCGTAGGCACGCGTGGGAACACTGCGGCGACCCACGGCCTGCACGACCCGACTGCCGTGCGCGCCTGGCTGCACTCCGCGGCATCGCAGCTTGCCGCCGATATGGCGTCATCCACGATCGATTCGCATTGAAGGATCACCCTTGTCCACCCTCGACCTGGGCATCATCGGCAACGGCAGCATCGCGGCCCTGCTCGATGATCGCGCCCGCATCGTTTGGGGATGCATACCATCCTTCGATGGCGATCCGGTGTTCTGCAGCCTGCTCTCGCCGAAAATCGGCGCAGGTGGCGACTACACCATCGAGCTGCAGGATTACGCGGGGTCCGAGCAGCACTACGTCACCAACACCGCTGTGCTGCGTACGGTACTGCACGACAACAATGGCGGCGCCGTGGAGATCACGGACTTCGCACCACGTTGGCGTCATTACGAACGCTTCTTCCGTCCGGTGATGCTGATTCGTCGCCTGCGCCGGCTGTCGGGCAGCCCACGCATCCGGATACTGCTGCGGCCACTGGCGGATTACGGCGCGCGCATTCCGGAGATCACCTGGGGCAGCAACCACGTGCGCTACCTGCTGCCCGGCTTCACCCTGCGCCTGACCAGCGACGTGCCCGTGCGGATGATCCGCGACGCGCTGCCGTTCGTGCTGGATCGCGACATGCACCTGGTGCTCGGCCCGGACGAAATACTGAGCGAAGCCGTGGGCCCGTACGTGCGCCTGGCGGAAGAACGCACCCTCAACTATTGGCGCGAATGGTCGCGTTATCTGTCGATTCCGCTCGAATGGCAGGACGCGGTGATCCGCAGCGCGATCACGCTCAAGCTGTGCCAGTACGAGGACACCGGCGCGATCATCGCCGCGGTGACTACGTCGATCCCGGAGGCGGCCCACACGGTGCGCAACTGGGATTATCGCTACTGCTGGCTGCGCGACGCCGCGTTCGTGGTCCGTGCGCTCAACCGGCTCGGCGCGACCCGGACGATGGAAAACTATCTGGGCTACCTGTCCAACCTCGCCACATTCGAATCCGGTGCGCTGCAGCCGCTGTACGGCATCGGCTTCGAGACCGAACTCACCGAAGAGGAAGTGCCGTCGCTGGCGGGCTATCGCGGCATGGGCCCGGTCCGGCGCGGCAATCTGGCCTGGCTGCAGAAGCAGCACGACGTATACGGCAGCGTGGTGCTCGCGGCCACCCAGTTGTTCTTCGATCAGCGATTGAATACGCCGGGTGACGCCATGACTTTCGCGCGGCTCGAACCGGTCGGCGAGCGCGCATACGAGTTGTACGAGCAACCCGACGCGGGCTTGTGGGAATTCCGCGGTCGCGCCGAAACCCACACCTATTCGTCGGCGATGTGCTGGGCCGCCTGTGACCGACTGGCGAAGATCGCGTTGCACCTGCATCTGCCCGAGCGCGCCGCACACTGGCGCGCGCGTGCCGATCAAATGCACGCACGCATCATGGATGCGGCGTTGGATCACGAGCGCGGACACTTCGTCGACGTGTTCGGCGGACATCGATTGGATGCCTCGCTACTGCTGCTGGCCGACCTCGGCTTCATCGCGCCGGACGACCCGCGCTTCATCGCCACCGTCGAAGCGATCGGACGCGAACTCAAGCATGGCGATGCGCTCTACCGCTACACCGCGCCCGACGACTTCGGCGTGCCGGAAACGAGCTTCACCATCTGCACGTTCTGGTACATCGATGCGCTGGCCGCGATTGGGCGCAAGGAAGAAGCGCGCGGCATGTTCGAACGGTTGCTGGCGCGACGCAATCCGCTCGGCCTGTTGTCGGAGGACCTTGCCTTCGACGGCGAAGCCTGGGGCAACTTCCCGCAGACTTATTCGCACGTCGGCTTGATCATTGCGGCAATGCGGCTGTCGCGCCCGTGGCGGGATTCGGTGTGAACGGGAAACGGCGATGAGCCGGCTGGTCATGGTGTCCAACCGGATCGCGCTCCCGGGCGAAGCGCGTGCGGGCGGCCTCGCAATAGCGTTGAAAGCCGCGATCGAGGAATCGGGAGGGCTCTGGTTCGGCTGGAGCGGCCACGTCGCCGCGGAATCCGGCCGCATGCATGCGCAGGACGTCGGCAATATCCGTTACATCACGATCGATCTCTCCGAACAGGACCGCGACGACTACTACAACGGCTTCGCCAATCGCACCTTGTGGCCGCTGCTGCATTTCCGCATGGACTTGGTCGACTACAGCCGCGAGACCTATGCGGGCTACCAGCGCGTCAATGCGCTGTTCGCCGAACGCCTCGCGCCATTGCTGCAGGACGACGACGTGGTGTGGGTGCACGATTACCACCTGATTCCGCTCGCACAATTGCTGCGCGAACGCGGCGCGCGGTGCCGGCTTGGGTTTTTCCTGCACGTACCCATGCCCTCATCGGATCTGTTGGCGGCTCTGCCCGACCATCGCAGGCTCTTCGAGAGTCTGTCGGCCTATGATCTGGTCGGCTTCCAGACCGAACGCGACCTCGAGCGCTTCCAGGATTACGTGCGTCTGTTCGGCCGCGGCCGTGTGGTCGAACACGGCATGCTCGAGACCGCCGAAGGTCGCCCGCTGCGCGCCGGCGCCTTTCCGATCAGCATCGACACCGCACGCATCAGCACGCTGGCGGCCAAAGCCGTCGGCAAGGCCAGCGTGAAGCGGCTCGCCGCGAGCCTGTCGGGTCGCGCGCTCGCAATCGGCGTGGACCGACTGGATTATTCCAAGGGATTGCCGGAGCGCTTCCGCGCCTTCGAGCGCTACCTGCTACGCCATCCTGAGCAGCGCGGCCGCATGACCTACTTGCAGATCGCGCCGGTCTCGCGCGGCGAAGTGCCCGAATACCGCACGCTGCGCCAGGAACTGGAACAACTCGCCGGCCACATCAACGGCACCCACGCCGATGCGGACTGGACACCGGTGCGCTACGTCAACCGCAACTACCCACACGCCTCGCTCACCGGCTTCTATCGCCTCGCTCGGGTAGGACTGGTCACGCCGCTGCGCGACGGCATGAACCTGGTCGCGAAGGAATTCGTCGCCGCCCAGGACAGCGAGGACCCTGGCGTGCTGGTGCTGTCGAGTTTCGCCGGCGCCGCTCGCGAACTGACGCATGCGCTGCTGGTGAATCCCTACGATCTCGATGGCGTCGCCGATGCAGTCGCGCGTGCCGTCGCCATGCCGCTGGAAGAGCGACGCGAACGCTGGCAGGCGATGATAGGTCGGCTGCGGCAGCACGACATTACTGCGTGGCGACAGCACTTCCTCGCCACGTTGCGTGCCGCCTGATCAGTCGAGGAAACGGTCGGCGAGGCCGGCCGGTGGCAGCAGGCAGGTCTCGTTGCGACCGAACCAGCGATAGCGGTTGCGTGCCAACCAGCGATAGACGCGATCGCGCAACGACTGTGGCATCGCGTGCAGCAGCATCGCCACTCGCCACAGACCGCCCAGCCCACTGACGACCCGAACGATCGCCTCGGTATCGCTCCAGGCCTTGCCGTTCTCCACCAGCAGGAACGAGACGGGATCGTCCGGGTTCAGGCCGTGACGGACCAGCAATGCACGACCATTGATCTTCTGCATGGCGGCGAAGCGATAGCGGCCTTGTCGATCGTGTCGCAGCAGAAACTGCACCCAGCCGTTGCACAGCACGCATACACCATCGAAGACGATGACCGCACGCGAATCCTGGTCAGCAGACATCGAGCCATCCTCGATAGCGCACCAGCAGTCCAGCGATCGGCAATGCCGCGACGACGTCGAAACAGTAGCGGTCCGCCTGCTGGAATTCGCGCGCACCGACCTCGCGGAACCAGCGCGCCGGCAAGGCGATACCGAAAACGCGCACGTGCGCCACGTTCCAAACTATGGCTTCGTCCGCCACCTGCAGACGGAAGCCGAACGTCACCAGCCCCAGGCGCTCGCACAACAGGTCATCGCGGGCCCACAAGTGCGACGGCATGGCATGCCCCGCGACATGGCGGATCCATCGCTCCGCGGTAGGGCTGGCATCGATGTCCACCGCAATCGGCCCGCTGCCCGCGGGCGGCAAATGCGTCGCCCAGGCGCACAGGCGCGAGAGCCAACCGCGCCCGCGTTCGACGCTCACTTCGCCCAGCCACCGCTGCGGACCGGCGTGCAGATGCAGCGCGCGTACCCGTGGCGGCAACGTTTCGAAGGCTGCACCGAGCAGCGCCGGAAATAGCAGGCGTTGCTGCGGGGCGTTCAACGCGCTGGGTCCATCCATATCAACGACGCCATGCGTCCGGTGCGCTGATCGCGGCGATGCGAATAGAAGCGCTGCGGATCGGAGATCGTGCAGAGATCGCCGCCATGAATGTCCGCCGCCGCGACGCCCGCCGTCTGCAGGCGCATTCGCGCGAGCGCGTACAGATCGACACGCCAGTGACCAGGACGCGTCGGCACGAAAGCCGCATCCGCGCGCCGGTCGGGCACCACGAAGGCCTCGTAAACCTCCGCCCCGATTTCGTACTGCTGCGGCCCGGCGGCCGGTCCCAGCCAAGCGATCAGTTCGCCTGGCGCCGAGTCCATCGCCGCGACGGTGTGCTCGAGCACGCCCGCGGCCAGTCCGCGCCAACCCGCGTGCGCGGCGCCGATTTCGCTGCCGTCCTTCGCGCACAGCAGTACCGGCAGGCAATCGGCGGTCAGGATGGCGAGCACCACGCCCGGCGTCGATGTAACCGAGGCATCGCCGCAGGGAATCGCGGCGCGTCCTTCGTCATCCCCTGATTCGGTTCCGCTGACCTGGCGCGCGGTGCTTTCGTCGAAACGCCACACGCCCGTGCCATGCACCTGCCGCAGCCAATGCGGCGCGGCGGGCAGACCCGCGTTCTGGATCAGCAAGGTCCGGTTGTGCTGGACCGCATCCGGGTCGTCGCCGGAATTTGTGCCCAGATTGAAGCGGTCGAACGGCGGCTGCGAGGCGCCCTCGCCCTGCCGCAAGGTCGTGAATGCATGCACCGTTCCAGGTGCAGGCCAGTTCGCGAACAGGAGCGAGCTGGTCGAAGCCGGCTTCGTCATTACTGTCGACCCGCGGCCTTCGCAGCCGCGGTGTCATCGTGCAGCGCCTTGACCAGCGCGCGCATGTCGTCAGGCATCGGTGCGCTGCAGCGCACTGGCTCGCCCGTCACCGGGTGCGCGAACTCGAGCACTTCGGCATGCAGCGCCTGGCGACGGAAGCCGCGCAGGCCCTCGATCAGCTCCGGCGTTGCGCCCTTGGGCAACTTGAGCGGGCCGCCGTAGAGCGGATCGCCGATGATGGGGTGCTTGAGATGGGCCATATGCACGCGGATCTGGTGCGTGCGACCGGTTTCCAGGCGGCACTCGAGCAGCGTGTGGGCGCGGAAGCGTTCGCGCAGGCGGAAGTGCGTGACCGCATCCTTGCCGTCATCGCGCACAGCCATGCGGATGCGGTCGCGCGGATGGCGATCGATCGGTGCATTCGCGGTACCGCCGGAAACCAGCGCGCCCACCACGACGGCCAGGTACTGGCGATGCACTTCGCGCGAGGACAGCTGCTCGATCAGCGCAGTGTGCGCCGGCAGCGTGCGTGCAATCACCATCACGCCGGAGGTGTCCTTGTCGAGGCGATGGACGATGCCGGCGCGCGGCAACGCGTTGAGGGCCGGGTCGCGATGCAGCAGCGCGTTGACCAGCGTGCCGGCCGGATTGCCCGCGCCCGGGTGCACGACCAGACCGGCCGGCTTGTTGATGACGAAGACGTGCTCGTCCTCGTACAGCACGTCCAGGGCGATGTCTTCGGGCTCGGAGTGCGTCTGCACCTCGAGCACCACTTCCAGGGTGACGGTCTCGCCACCGCGGACCGGATCGCGCGGGCGGACCTCGCGGCCGTCCAGGCGGGCGTCGCCGGACTTGATCCAGGCAGACAGGCGCGAGCGCGAGTAGTCGGGGAAAAGTTCCGCAAGCACGGCGTCGAAGCGACGGCCGGCGCTGGTGTCGGGAACGATGGCGGAGAGTTGGGAAGCGGAACCGCTCATGAGGTGGAAATGGTTCAGGGGGCGGATCGCCGGGCTGCTATTATCCGGGTTTCGTGCCTCCGGCGTCCGTACAGCCTTGCCCATGACCCCCAGCCGTAACCGTCTCGCTCCGCGCGCCCTGCTCTGCCTGCTGCTGATCGCCGTCCTCGCCGGTTCGGGCTGCGCCCGGGTCAAGGGCGCGTTCAAGGACAAGGACGCCAATGAAGGCCAGCCGGTCGAACAGCTCTACGACAAGGCCCATCGTCTGATGACCCACGGCAATTGGAACGGCGCCGAAATCGTATTCAAGCGCCTGGTAGCCCAGTACCCGTACGGCCCCTATACCGAACAGGCGCTGGTCGAAACCGCTTACGCCCAGTACAAGGCGGGCAAGCACGACGACGCGGTCACCAGCATCGACCGCTTCATCCGCACCTACCCGACCCATCGCAACACCTCCTACATGTACTACCTGCGTGGCCTGGTCGATTCCAGCCGCCAGACCGTGTTCCTGCAGAAGGTGTGGCGCCTCGACTCGAGCCGTCGCGACCTGGCCACGCCGCAGCAGGCCTACAACGACTTCCAGATCGTCACCGAGCGCTACCCCAATAGCCGCTACGCCGAAGACGCGCGCAAGCGCATGGCCGAGCTGCGCAATGTCTTCGCCCGTCACGAGCTGGACGTCGCGCTGTACTACCTGCGCCGCACCGCCTACGTCGCCGCCGCCGACCGTGCCAAGCGCGTGCTCGAGACCTACCCGGAGAGCAAGTACCAGAACGACGCCGTGGCCACGCTGGCTGCCGCCTACACCGGCCTGGGTAACACGACGCTGGCCGACGACGCCAAGCGCGTGCTGGAAAAGAACGACCCCAACCACCCGTATCTGAAGGGTGAGTGGCCCGACTATCCGAGCAATCTGCGCAAGCTCAATCCATTCGCGGGCGAAAAGTCGCCGATGGACAACGACCGGCGCTGATCCGCGCAATGATGTGAACAACGCCGCCTCCGGGCGGCGTTTGTTTTTCTGCGCAATGATCAGGTCCGCGCTGGCGCAACACTGTGGTGCCTCGATGCCGGGCCATGCAGCGCTCCCTGGTTGCACACTGCCCGCTCCCCACCGGATGACATCCCATGAGCCAGCCTGAAGTGCTCCATTACGCCGCCTTCACCGATCGTCCCGACGGCGGCAACCCGGCGGGCGTGGTGCTCGACGCGCGAGGTCTGGATGAAGCCCGGATGCTGGCGATCGCCGCGAAGCTGGGCTATTCCGAGTCGGCCTTCCTGTTTCCAAGAGGCGACGATCCCCGCGCGGATGGCAGCTATGACATCCGCTACTTCGCCCCGACCTCGGAAGTCCGCTTCTGCGGCCACGCGACGATCGCCACGGCCGTCGCCCTGGCCGAGCACCGCGGTGCCGGCACCCGCACGTTCCATACGCGGGCCGGCGAAGTGGTGGTCGATTCGCGCATCAGCGATGGTCGCGTCCAGGCCACGCTGACCAGCGTCGAGCCGTACATCGAGGAAGTACTAGCGGCGGTGGCCGACGAACTGACGGCCGCGCTGGGCCTGTCTGTCGCGCAACTGGATGAGGCCTTGCCGGCCCGGTTCGCCTATGCCGGCGGCCGCGAGTTCATCCTGGCCGTGCGCACGCGCGAGCAACTGGCGGCACTCGCCTACGACTTCGATGCGTTGCTGCAGTTCTGCCACCGCCACGACCTACAGGGCGGCATCGTGGTGTGGCGCGAATCGCCGGAGGTCTACCACGCACGCGGGCCGTTCCCGGTCGGTGGCGTGATCGAAGATCCGGCCACTGGCGCGGCGGCGGCCGCATTCGGCGCCTACCTGCGCGAACTGGAACTCGTCTCCGTACCGAGCACCATCGTCATCCACCAGGGCGTGGACATGGGACGCCCGAGCCTGCTCACCGTGGATATCGGCGTGCGTGGGGGTATTCGCGTCAGCGGCCAGGCGGTGAAGATTCCGCAGATCGATGCGTGATCGCGCCAGGGGCACGCGTCAGTTGCGACACGTTCAAACGTGCCGCAACGCGTGGGATTTACTTGCCGTCCACGTATCCGTTGGTGATGGGATAACGCCGCTCACGTCCAAATGCGCGCCGGGAAACCTTCGGCCCTGGCGCCGCCTGGTGGCGTTTCCATTCGCTGATCCGCACTAGTCGCAACACCCGCTCCACCGTCGCCACATCGAAGCCGGCAGCGATGATCTCCGCGCCCGACTGCTCCAGGTCGACATGCCGATACAGGATCGCGTCGAGCACGTCGTACGGCGGTAGCGAATCCTGGTCCTTCTGGTTCTCGCGCAGTTCCGCCGAGGGCGGCCGGTCGATCACGCCCTGCGGAATGACCAGGTCTCCGACGGTGTTGCGCCAGTTTGCCAGCGCGAACACTTCGGTCTTGTAGAGATCCTTCAGCGGCGCGTACCCGCCGCACATGTCGCCGTAGATCGTCGCGTAGCCGACGGCGTACTCGCTCTTGTTGCCCGTGGTCAGCAGCAGGCCACCGAACTTGTTGGTGAGCGCCATCATGATCGCACCGCGACTGCGCGACTGCAGGTTCTCCTCGGCAATATCGACCGGCTTGCCGGCGAACTGCTCCGAGAGCGCATCGAGGAAGCCGGTGAACGCCTTCTCGATCGGCACGGTGATCATGCGCACGCCCTGGGCGCGGCACTGCTCCTCGGCCAGGTCGTTGGACAGACCGGCGGTGTAGCGCGAGGGCATGCGCACCGCGGTGACGTTCTCCGCTCCCAGCGCATCGATCGCGATGGCCAGCACCAGCGACGAATCGATGCCGCCGGACAGGCCCAGCCACACCTTGGTGAAACCGTTCTTCGCGCAGTAGTCGCGGGTGCCACGCACGACCGCACGCCAGGCCAGCGCGTCGCGACTCTCGTCGCCTTCGTCCATCCACCGCACGGGTGCGAACTTGCGCGTATCCGGATCGAAGTCGACCACCAGCCATTGGTCGGTGAACGCGGCCGCGGCCGGATGCACGGCGCCATCGCCGTCGGCGACGACCGAAGCGCCATCGAATACCAGCGCATCCTGACCGCCCACCACATTGAGATAGGCCACCGCCGCGCCGGTTTCCTTTGCGCGCTGCGCGAGCAGTTCGTCGCGCTGCACGTGCTTGTCGCGCTCGAAGGGCGAGGCATTGGGCACCAAGACAACCTGTGCGCCGGCCGCCACCGTCTGCGCGATCGGTTCGGGGAACCAGAGGTCTTCGCAGATGATCAGGCCGACCTGCGTGCCGTTGAGCTCGAACACGCAGTTGTCGCGGTCGGGATCGACATCGAAGTAGCGTCGCTCGTCGAAGACGGCGTAGTTGGGCAACTCGCGCTTGCGGTAGGTGTGTGCGATGGCGCCGTCGCGCAGCACGCTGGCCGCGTTGTAGACGACGGCTCCTGCTGCCTGCGGCCAGCCCACGATGGCGACGATGCCCTTCGTGGCCTGGGCGATGCGTTGCATGGCGGCCTCGCAATCGGCCAGGAAGCTTGGGCGCAACAGCAGGTCTTCTGGCGGATAGCCGCTCAGTGCCAGTTCCGGAAACAACACGACGTCCGCGTCGTACTCCTCCCGCGCCACCGCGATCATCTCGATGATGCGGTCGGCGTTCTTCGCCACCGCGCCGACCGGGAAATCGAATTGCGCCATCGCGATCCGCAACGCCATGCCCTGCTCCAGCCGCGCCTCCGCAGCGGAGGCCTGAATGTCACGCGCATTTTAGCGCGCAACCCCAGGTCAACTGTGCAGCCCCGCGTCGGGGTCGTGCCGCTTTGTAGAGCGGAGCTTGCTCCGCTGCTTCTGAGGGAAAGAGCAACGGCAGCGGAGCAAGCTCCGCTCTACAAGGAACGGGGCGAAGCTGTCTGCTGAAGCGGCCTCACGTCCCGGTGAGTTCCCTCACCGGCGCCGGCTTCCCATTCGCATCCAGCGCGATCATCACGAAGCGGCCGCGCGTGCACAGGTGTCGAGTGCCGGCGTGCGGATCTTCGGTATGCAGCTCGACCTCGACCTGCATGGAACTGCGACCGACTTCGACGATGCGCGCCACCAGCTCCACCAGCTGCCCCTGCCGTACCGGCACATGGAAATCGACCTGCTCGGAGCGCGCCGTCACCACGGTGCGACGCGCATAACGCGTGGCAGCGATGAAGGCCGCCTTGTCCATCCAGGCCAGGGCGCGTCCGCCGAACAGGGTCCCCAGATGATTGGTGTCGTCCGGGAAAACGATTTCCCACAGCCGTGCCTCACGCGACGCGGCCACATCTTCAGAACGCATCGTCAAACCCGACCGAACCGCTGATGCCGACCTGATATGCCGACACGCGCCGCTCGAAGAAATTGGTGAGTTCCTGAACGTCCTGCAGGTCCATGAACGGGAACGGATTCTTCGCACCAAATTCGGGTACGAGGCCCAGCGCGGACAAACGCAGATCGGCGACGTATTCCAGGTACTGGCGCATCTCGCGCGGCGACAAGCCATTGACCCCGCCCGAGAGCACGTCGGCAGCGAAACCGGCCTCGACCTCGATCGCTTCACGCAACATAGCGCGCACGTCGCTCTCCATGCCGGCGTCGAACAGGCCCGGATCTTCGGTACGCACGGTGCGGATCACTTCGAAGGCAAACGCCATGTGCCCGGATTCGTCGCGGAACACCCAGTTTGTACCCGCAGCCAGGCCCGGCAGCAGGCCGCGCGAACGCAGGAACCACACGTACGCGAACGCGGCGAAGAAGAACAGGCCTTCGATACAGCAGGCGAAGCAGATCAGATTCAGCAGGAAGGCCCGGCGCTGCTCGCGCGTCTCCAGGCGCTGCAGCGACTGGACCGAATCCATCCACTTGAAGCAGAACTCGGCCTTGGCCTTGATCGACGGAATGTTCTCGATCGCGTCGAACGCTTCGGCACGGCGCGCCGGATCGGGAATGTAGGCATCCAGCAGGGTCAGGTAGAACTGTACGTGCAGCGCTTCCTCGTACAACTGGCGCGACAGGTACATGCGCGCTTCGGGCGCATTGATGTGCTGATACAGGTTCAGCACCAGGTTGTTGGCGACAATGGAATCGCCGGTGGCGAAGAACGCGACCAAACGCTCGATCAGATGGCGATCGGCCGGCGTGAGCTTGTGGCGCAGGTCATTGAGATCGATGCCGAAGTCGATTTCCTCCACGGTCCAGGTGTTCTTGATCGCGTCCTTGTACATCTCGTAGAACGCGGGGTAACGCATCGGCCGCAGGGTGAGGGCAAAGCCGGGATCGAGGAGATGGGAGGGCATCACTGCGGACATTGGGTTTCTCATTTTTGTCCTTCTACCCGCTAGCGGGAGAAGGTGGTTGCTGTTCCCTTCTCCCTCCGGCGCCCGAAGGGTGTCCAGAGGTGAGAAGGTGGCGCGAAGCGCCGGACGCCCCGAAGGAAGTACCCTCGGGGTATGAGGGTTCGGCGAAGCGATCTCGCGCAACTGACGTATTCAATGGGGGCCTAGAGATTCCCGCTTCGCCGAACCCTCACCCCAACCCTCTCCCGGAGGGAGAGGGAGCTAAAAGCACAAACAGATGGAGCGGTGGCGACCACATCCCTGCGCGCGGCCATCCCTGGCAATCGCCACCGTTCCAAAGCGATTACTGGCAGGCCTCGCAGGCCTCCGGGTTTTCCAGCGAGCACGCCATCGCCTGCTGTTCGGTGTACACGGGTGCTGCCACCGTCGCTTTCGCAATCCGCGTAGCCGGACGCGAGCGCAGGTAATACGTCGTCTTCAGCTTCGACTTCCACGCATACATGTACATGGACGACAGCCGGCCGATATTCGGGCTCTCCATGAACAGATTGAGCGACTGCGACTGGTCGAGATACGGCCCGCGCGCTGCGGCCAGATCGATCAGCGCCTTCTGCGGCAATTCCCACGCGGTGCGATACACGGCCTTTAGGGCATCGGGAATGCCCGGGACGTTCTGGATCGAGCCTTCGGCCAGCTTGATCGCATCGCGGGTCTGCTCGGTCCACAGGCCCAGCTTCTTCAGCTCGTCCACCAGGTAGCGGTTGATCTGCAGGAAATCGCCCGACAGGGTCTCGCGCTTGAACAGATTGGACACCTGCGGCTCGATGCACTCGTAGCAGCCGGCGATGGAGGCAATCGTCGCGGTCGGCGCAATCGCGATCAGCAGCGAGTTGCGCAGGCCATGCTGGGCAATGCGCTGCTTGAGCGCTTCCCACGCCGCGGTTTCGGTCGGCGTGATGCCCCACAAGTCGAACTGCAGCGCACCGGCGGCCGCACGCGTCTCGGCGTAGCTCGGATGCGAACCGTGCTTCTCGGCCAGCTCGCACGAGGCCTCCAGTGCGTGCAGATAGATGCGCTCGGCGATCTTCGTCGACAGCTGCAACGCTTCGTTGGAATCGAACGGCAGGCGCAGCTTGAAGAACACGTCCTGCAAACCCATCACGCCCAACCCGACGGGACGCCAGCGCAGGTTGGAGCGACGCGCGGTCTCGATCGGATAGAAGTTGAGATCAATGACGCGATCGAGCTGGCGCACGGCCACACCCACGGTTTCGCCCAGCTTGTCGAAATCGAAGGCGAGCTTGCCGTCGTCGTACTGCACGAGGTGCTGGGCCAGGTTCACCGAACCCAGGTTGCACACCGCGGTTTCTTCCGCGGAAGTCACTTCAAGGATTTCCGTGCATAGGTTCGACAGATGCACGGTGCGGCCGGGACCGACCTGGTTGCAGGTGCGGTTGGAGGCGTCCTTGAACGTCATCCAGCCGTTACCGGTTTCGCCCAGCACCTTCATCATGCGGGCGTACAGCTCGCGTGCCTTGATCGTCTTTGCCGCCAGGCCCTGCTGCTCGGCCTGCACGTAGGCGCGCTCGAAGCTCTCACCCCACAGGTCGACAAATTCGGGGACTGCGTACGGATCGAACAGCGACCAGTCGCCATCCATTTCCACGCGCTGCATGAACAGGTCCGGCACCCAGTTGGCCAGGTTGAGGTTGTGCGTGCGGCGTGCCTCGTCGCCGGTGTTTTCGCGCAACTCGAGGAATTCCTCGATATCTGCGTGCCAGGTCTCGAGGTAAATGCATGCGGCGCCCTTGCGCTTGCCGCCCTGGTTCACCGCCGCGACCGAGGCGTCGAGCGTCTTCAGCCAGGGCACGATGCCGTTGCTGCGACCGTTGGTGGAACGGATCAGCGAACCGCGCGAACGGATGCGCGTATAGGCCTGGCCGATGCCACCGCTGAACTTGGACAGCTGCGCTACATCGCCATAGCGCGCATAGATGTCGGTGAGCGAATCCTGCGGCGAATCCAGCAGGAAGCACGACGACAGCTGTTCGTGGCGCGTGCCGGAATTGAACAGGGTCGGCGAGCTGGGGATGTAGTCCAGCGACGACATCAGCTTGTACAGCTCCAGCGCGGCCGATGGTGTCTCGGTCAGCGATACCGCGATGCGCATGAAGAACTGCTGCGGCGTCTCGATCACGCTGCGGCGCTGCGGGTGCTTGAGCAGGTAACGGTCGTACAGCGTGCGCAGGCCGAAGTATTCGAAGCGCTGGGTCTGCGTCGCATCGATCGCGTCGTTGAACTTGCGCGCGTTGGTTTCGACAACCTCGCGCACGCGGTCGTTGATCAGTCCGAGTTCGTGGCCGATGACGATCGACTGCGAGAACGAATGCACGCCCAGGCCCGACACTTCCTTGTCGATGTAGCCGGCGAGCAGGCGCGCAGCCAGGCGCGCGTACTGCGGTTCTTCGGCGGTGAACGCGGCGGCGGTACGAATCGACAGTTCGTCGAGCTCGCGCGTGGTCGCACCGTCGTAGATGCCGGCGATGGTCTTGAGCGCGACCCGCATCGGGTCGATCTCATTGAGGCCCTCGCCGCAGCGCGTTACGGCGCGCACGATCTTGTTGACGTCGACCGGTTCCTTGCGGCCGTCGCGCTTGGTGATCGCCATGGTCGCCGGGGCGTGCGGCGGGGTCAGGGCGAAGCTGGATTGCGCCGCACCGTTCGTGCTGTAGGCAGGCGTCGCTTCGCGCACGGCGTTGTCGCGCTCGGCGACTTCGGGCGCAGTGGTCAGGGTCTCGGTATTCATGGCTCTCCTCTCCGGGATGGATGTGGAGAGGAAGCGAAAGCGGTCGCACGCGCTGCGATTGGAAGTCGCCCACGATCAACCGGCCCTCGCCCCCTCGGGCGAGCCGGCATCGACGCGGAAGAATCGGAAACGGCGCGACGGCCAGGACGCATCCCGGCAGAGTCGACCGTCGCTCCCCGCGGAGACGCCTGGCCAAACAGCCGCCTCGCGGCGACCGGTCGTGGCAGGTTTTCGGGCTTCCGGTCGGGACGGGCCAAGCCCGTCGTTCCTACTGCGCGTCGCTTCCCAGCTGTGTCCCGTTGCGGGACAAGGCCAGTGCCATTGACGCGGGTCGTTACCGGTTACCGCTGCGGGGCAGCTCCGGAATCGGTCGTTGCAACGACCTCACCGGATTCCCTTTAAGCCTTCCCCTGGCGGGGTCGACACCATCGACGACCACAAGATAGTGTGGGCATGCGGATCGGTCAACACGAAATGTGCCGTAATACGCCAAAGCCAAGCAGAATCTGCTTTTCTAGTTGCCCGCCTCCGTGCAGCCTGCCGGGAAACAGCCGCGTTCGCGCGAAACAAGAGCAATCGCCTCGTCATGATTATCAAACCGGCCCTCGCGTCATTCCCCGACAGCTCGCCAGAAACAGCGATCCAGATCCATCAGAGCGGCCCCTGGCTCACCGCGCATTTCGCGGCCCCGCACAGGATGCTGAGCTGGGCGATCGTCGGTGGCGGCCGTCATCGCACCCGCGACGTGGCGTGGCTACAGGTGCGCGATGGCGACCTTCGCCCGCCCCTGGACGCACGCGAGTTCCTGCTCGAGCGCCTGCGCGAACGCGGACTGGACGACGCGGTCGGGCTGATGACCAGCGCCAGCGTGGCGACCTACACGGACGAATGCGTGCAGTGGGGCAACATCACTGCACGCTGCATCGCCACCGTGGGCATGGGCAACGCACTGCGCGCCGGCGACCTGCCCGGCACTGCCGCGCGTATTGGCACGATCAATATGCTGTGCGCGCTCGATCATCCACTAGGTGAAGACGCGCACCTGGAAGCCCTGGCGCTGGCCGCGGAAGCTCGTGCATTGGCTGTGCGCGAAGCCAATATTCCCAGCACACGCAGTGGCGAACCGTCTTCCGGCACCGGTACCGATTGCATCGTCGTGGCGGCACCTGATCATGCCGGCGGTGCACGTTACGCGGGCAAGCACACCGAAGTCGGCCATGTGCTTGGCGCCGCCGTTTATGCCGCTGTCTCGCAAGGACTCGCACACTGGAATGCCGCGCACGCCAAGGCGGTCTGAACTCGTCATGGCCGATGCGCACGAGCGCATCGGCCATGACGGCTACGGCTATCGCCAGCCGGCTCAAGTCTTCCCGCACCCTGCGTCGCAGGCGTGGCAGCGCGCGCCCAAATGCCAGCATGCGATCGAACTTCTCCGCATCGCGCACTTTTCGCCAGCGCGCGTGATGGCGATATTGCTTGCGACCACGCGCATCGCGACCGGTCGCTTGCAGGTGACCGTTGTCGCGACCGCGATGCGCAGAAAAGAAAGGGCCGCCTATCCGGCGGCCCTTTCTGCTACTGCGTTGTGCGCGTCAGGGCGCCGGGGTCGTCGCCGGGCCTGCCTGCTGTGGTCCGTTGGCGCCACCGAAGCTGAGACGCAGCGCGAACGTATCGCCGTCCAGGTCGCTGGCCTGCTCACGGCGGTACAACATCGACAGCTGCCAGCCTGCGGCCAGTTCCACATCGAAGCCGCCACCCAGCACGAAGGTGTTCGAGTTGTACGTACGCATCGCCAACGCGTAATCGGAAGCCACCGGCTGCACGACGTAATTGATCGCCGCGTCGCCGTCGTTGCGCAAGGCATCGCGGTATTCGATCGACCAGAACGGACGGAAGGCGCGCGCGCCCCAGTTCCGGGCGTAGCTGCCTTCGATACCGAACGCAGCGCTGGTGCTTTCAATCGTCTGCTCGCGGTACATCAGGTCGTAGATGCCCAGACCCGTCTCACGATACGCATCCAGCGTGGTGCGCGTTACGTCCAGGCGCCCGTAGCCCGTAAGGGCGCTGCGTGCATTGCGCTGCTCGTAGCCCAGGCTCAGCGATGCGAAGCGCTGCTCGCCTTCGCGCTTGGCGGTTGCCGTGGCGCCGGCCAGTTCGCTCCAGCGGGCGATGTCGAAGTCGAGGCGACCCCAGCCCATCAGGCCATCCACAAACACGTGCTCACCTCCGCGCCACAAGCCATACGCGGAGAGTGAACGCTGGTCGGCATCGAGATCCGAACGATGCTCGTCGAAGTCGGTGTCGTTCCAGCCGAAGCCACCGGCCAGGCCGACTACAGCGTCGTGACCGACACGGCGATCGATGCCCACGCTGACACCGTCGCTGCGGAAGTCGAAGCCGTCGGAGTTAGCATTGCCGTCGCGCTCGCCCATCGTGACCGCACCGGCCGTCCACACGCCCCAGCCCCGCGGCGCGGTTCCGTTGTCCAGGGCATTGCCCATCACCGGCAACGACAGGCTCTGACCACGAGCGCCACTCATGTTGAAGGTCAGGCCGTTGTGCGACGGATTGTCGCCATTGGCCGAACGCAGCTGGCGCAGGCGGTCGCGGATGTTGGACTGCTGCGCGGTCGCGAAGCGGACGCTGGCATCGATCTGTGCCTGCAGACCGCCCACCACGCCGGGATCGCGCGTCGGGTCAGGACGCGCTGCCACGGTGAGCGTGGTCGTGATGGAACCGGCCGTGTAGTTGCCGGCTGCCGCCTGCGTCGCGGTGAGCGTGGTGGCGCCCGCGCCGACGATGGTGACCGTGCTTCCACTCACCGTCGCCACCGACGGGTTGCTGCTGGCGTAGGTGAACGCGCCTGCGCTGTTGCTGGCCGGCGGCGGAAGGTTGAAGCTGGCTTCGCCGAGCGTCTTCTGCAGCGGAACGAGCCACGCGAGCTGCGGAGTCGCGGCGGCGATGGTGACGTTGAGGCTCACCTGCGGTGCGGCGCTGTAATTGGTACTGCCGGCCTGGTTGGCGGTGACGGTGCACGTGCCGATGCTGCCGATGGTCGCCGTGTTTCCGCTAATCGAGCACACAGTCGGCGTCGTGGTGGCGAAGATCACCGGGTTACCCGATGCACCACCGGTCGCGGACAACGCGAACGTGCCGTTGGCCGAATACACCGGCGCACCGGGATTGGCGGCAAAGCCGGTGATCGCCTGCGTGGCGGCCGCGATGGTCACGTCCAACACGGCTTGCGGCGCGGCGCTGTAGCTTGCGTCGCCCGCCTGATCGGCGGTCAGTGAACACGTACCCGCCGACAGCATCGTCACCGTATTGTCGCTGACGGTACACACCGACGTCGTCGTGCTGCCGAACACCACCGGACTGCTCGAAGGACCACCCGTTGCCGACACGTTGAACGTACCGTTGGGCGCATACACCGGCGAGGACGGCGTCGCGATGAAGTTGGCGATCGTCTGCGACGCCGGGGAAATCTCGACCTGCAACGCGACCTGCGGCGCGGCGGTGTAGTTGGCGTTGCCCGCCTGATCGGCGGTCAGTGAGCAGGTACCCGCCGACAGCATCGTCACGGTGCTGCCACTGACGGTGCACACCGACGGTGTGCCCGAACCGAACACGACCGGATTGCCCGAGCCCCCACCCGTTGCCGACACGCTGAAGGTACCGTTGGGCGCGAATACCGGCGCGGTCGGATTGGCCGCAAAGCCGGTGATCGTTTGTCCGGCCTGACCCACCGCGAACGTGTACGCCTGGTTGCCGGCGAATCCGTTGGCCGATGTCGCCGTAACCGTGAAGTTGAAGCTGCCAGCCGCCGTCGGAGTGCCCGACAGGGTGCCGGCCGCGGACAGCGTCATGCCACCTGGCAACGCGCCGGAAGCAATCGAGAACGTGTAGGGCGCTGTTCCGCCATTGCCGCTGCTCGCGGTCAGCGTCTGCGAATACGCAGCGTTGTAAGTCGCGGCCGGCAGGTTGGCCGGGGTGATGCCCACGGTCACCGTGGTGCATGTCAGCGCTACCGTCGCGTCCGCGGCGATGGCGGTGCCGCTGGGAGGATTCACGCTGCACAACTGCCCGCTGGGCGCCGTGATCACGCTGATGTTCCAGTTCGCCCCTGCGGGCAGCTCGCTGGCGAACGCGAAGCTGGTCGCGCCGGCCGCCACGACCACCTGCTGGGTGCTCGTGGGATTGGTGGCGTCGAGTTGCAGCGTCACGTTGCCGGTCTGACCGCTTGCGTTGCCGCCCACGCTGAACGTCGGAGCCGCGAAACAGATCAGCGCCGCGCCGTTGCCGGCCTGCACGCCGTTGTTGATCGTGACCGCCGTCAGGCCGGTCGCGCCCGAGCTGCCGCCCGCGCCGCCACCGCCGCCGCCGTTCCAGTTCTGCTGGCAAGCGGTGGTACCGACGCCGGCACCGCCACCGCCCGCGCCGACCGTGGCACCGCCACCACCGCCGCCACCGAAGCCGGCGCCGGAGAAGGAACCGGAGAAATTGAAGGAGTCGCCGCCGTCGCCGTTGGCCGCGTTGCCGGCCGTGGCCGGGAAGCTGCCGCAACCGCCGCCGCCCGCACCACCGGTGCCGACCGCGCCGCCGCCGCCGCCGAACGGACCGGGCCCGCCGGGCACGTTGGCGCCCGCACCACCCGTGCCGCCGCCGCCCACACCGCCGGCGCCGCCGGCGATGACATTGGCCGTGCTCCAACCGGCGTTGCCACCACCGCCACCACCGCCGGCGATGCCGACCCGGTTGCCGATACCGTTGCCGCCGACGCGAATATCGGTGGCACCACCGCCGATGCCATCGACACCCTGGCCGATGCCGCCGGGATTGACCGCCTGTGAAGCCTGTCCGCCGACCCAGATGGACAGCGTGGCGCCCGGCGTGACCGCCAGCGTGCCCCGCACACGTCCACCCAGGCCGCCCGTACCACCCGGAGAATTCGGGCTGCCGCCGATCGTGCCGGCGCCGCTGCGACCGGCACCGCCCTGCGCACCGCTGAGGTAGACGGTGAGCGAATTCACGCCGGCCGGAACCGTCATCGTCTGCTCACCGCCGGTGAAGCCGAACGCCGCCGGCGTCTCGCCGACTGCGCAGCTCTGCGCCTGCAAGGGCGCGGACAACGTCATCGCCAGCAACGCCAGACAGCCAGATAACCACTTGCCGGGCGAGGCGCGCCGATGCCCGATCGCGCTTCCGCTTTTCGCACGCGCCATCCGCGGAGCGATCCGCTCCGTACTCCGAATGCTCATGTTTTCCCCTTGTTGGATCCCCACGAGCGCGTCGAATCGCTGCTCGCCCCACCTGGCAAAGGTCCGGCCGCGAGGCCGACACTGTGCGCAAGGTCACAGATCGTGCCAGATGGAGCGATGGGTTTGCGAGCCTTTTGCCGAATCGGTTATTTCGGCGGCCCGGGCGCAAAAACAAAAAGGCCGCCCGGAGGCGGCCTTTCTGACGCTCGCGAGTCTGTTACTTGGCGAGACGCTTGGCGATCGCCGCACCCAGATCGCCCGGCGACTTCACCGTGGTGACGCCTGCAGCTTCCATCGCGGCGAACTTGCCTTCGGCCGTGCCCGAACCGCCCGAGGCGATCGCACCGGCATGGCCCATGCGCTTGCCCTTCGGCGCCGAGGCACCGGCGATGAAGCCGACCACCGGCTTGGTCACGTACTTGCTGATGAACTCGGCCGCTTCCTCTTCAGCCGAGCCGCCGATCTCGCCGACCATGATGATGCCTTCGGTCTGCGGGTCGTCCTGGAACCACTTCAGCGCGTCGATGAAGTTGGTGCCGTTGATCGGGTCGCCGCCAATACCAATACAGGTCGACTGGCCGAGGCCGACGTCGGTGGTCTGCTTGACGGCTTCATAGGTCAGCGTGCCGGAGCGCGACACGATGCCGATCTTGCCCGGCTTGTGGATGTGGCCCGGCATGATGCCGATCTTGCACTCGCCCGGAGTGATCACGCCGGGGCAGTTCGGACCGACCAGCACGACGTCGTCGTAGCCGTTGAGGGTGTTCTTCACGCGCAGCATGTCGAGGACCGGAATGCCCTCGGTGATGCACACGATGACCTTGATGCCGGCATCGGCGGCTTCGAGGATCGCGTCGGCCGCGAACGGCGGCGGCACGTAGATGACGGAGGCGTCGGCGCCGGTTTCGGCGACGGCTTCAGCCACGGTGTTGAAGACAGGCAGGCCCAGGTGCTGCGTGCCGCCCTTGCCCGGGGTCACGCCACCGACGACCTTGGTGCCGTAGTCGAGCATCTGCTCGGCGTGGAAGGTACCCTGCGAGCCGGTGAAGCCCTGCACGATCACCTTGGTGTTCTTGTTGATCAAAACGCTCATGGGATCGTTATTCCTTACTTGCCAGCGACGGCCGCAACGGCCTTCTTCGCGCCGTCGTTGATGTCGTCGGCCGGGGTGATGGCCAGGCCGGAGTTCTTCAGCAGCTCCTTGCCGGCTTCCACGTTCGTGCCTTCGAGGCGGACGATGACGGGAACCTTGACATCGACTTCCTTCACCGCGGCGATGATGCCGTCGGCGATCATGTCGCAGCGGACGATGCCGCCGAAGATGTTGACGAAGATCGCCTTCACCTTGTCGCTCGACAGGATCAGCTTGAAGGCTTCGGTCACGCGTTCCTTGGTGGCGCCGCCGCCGACGTCGAGGAAGTTGGCCGGCGAACCGCCGTTGAGCGAGATCACGTCCATCGTGGCCATGGCCAGACCGGCGCCATTGACCATGCAGCCGATGTTGCCGTCCATGGTGACGTAGTTGAGGTCGTGCTGGCTGGCCTTGACCTCGGTCTCGTCTTCCTGGCGGATGTCGCGCATCGCGGCCAGTTCGGCGTGGCGGAAGGTCGCGTTGTCGTCGGAGTTGATCTTGCCGTCGAGCACGGCGAGGTCGCCGCTGGTCATGATGGCGAGCGGGTTGAGCTCAACCAGGGCCAGGTCCTTTTCATGGAACAGCTTGAACAGGCCCAGCATGATCTTGGTCAGCTGACCGACCTGCTTGGCGTTGAGGCCCATGGCGAAACCGAGGTCGCGGCACTGGTAGGCCTGCAGGCCCTGCACGTAGTTCACGTGCAGCGTGTGGATCGCTTCAGGCTTCTCGTGCGCAACCTGCTCGATGTCCATGCCGCCTTCGGCGGAGGCGATGAAGGTGACGGACTGGGTGCTGCGGTCGACCAGCACCGACAGGTACAGTTCCTTGGCGATGTCGGTGGCCTGGGTGACCAGCACGCTGTCGACGGGCAGTTCCACGCCGGCAGTCTGGTAGGTGGCCATCTTGGTGCCGAGCATGCCCTTGGCGTACTCGCGCACTTCATCCAGGGTCTTGGACAGCTTCACGCCGCCGGCCTTGCCGCGGCCGCCCGCGTGGATCTGGGCCTTGACCACCCAGAAGTCGCCACCGATGGCCTTGGCGGCATCGACCGCTTCTTCCGGCGTGCGCGCTACGCGCCCGGCCGGCACCGCAATGCCGTAGTCGGCAAAGAGCTGCTTTGCCTGGTATTCGTGGAAATTCATGCGTCACCGAGGGGAAAGAAAGAGCCCGCGCCGGGATCACGGCCATCGGCCGCCGCGCGGGGCCGGCATTGTCGCGCATTTCATGCTTCGCACGAAATCCCAAGGTGCTGCGCACCTTGGGCCCCGCTACGTACTACCAATCCCCGCCCCTGTCGGGGCGCCCCCGGGGCTCTTCTCCAGCCAGCGCCCCGACCCCGTCGGAGCTCCGTGGGCCCGATGCCCCCATATACTCGACGCGCTAGCCTCTGATACGGACTTCCGCTTGTCGACCAACCCCGCCGCCGAAGCCGACAGCGCGCTGCGCCGCGAGCTGCATTTCTTCACTCTGTACCGGCTGCTGGAAGCGGCGCTGCTGACCTTCCTGCTGTTCGGCCCGGTCCGCGACTACATCAGCCAACCGCGCGATGAAGGCATCGCCAAGGCCACGGCGCTGATCTATCTGTTCGCCGCCACGCTGTTGTTCCTGATACGCAAGCGCGGCGATCTGCGCCTGCAGGCCCTCATCGGTGTCGCCTTCGATCTGTTCTTCGGCATCCTGGCGGTGTACGCATTGCCGGGCACGCGCGCGGGCATCGTGCTGATGCTGATGTTCAACGTCGGCGCGGCGGCGCTGCTGCTACCGATGCGGGTGGGCCTGGGTATCGCAACCGTCGCCGCCGCTGGCCTGCTCATCGAGTACTTCTGGGGCGTGACCGGCGAGGGCAGCGCCCGTGGGGTGGGCGAACCACTGATGTTCGCGACGGGTTACATCGCCATCGCCACGCTGACCAATGTGCTCGGCCGACAGATGCGCGAAAGCGTTGATCTGGCCGCAAGACGCGGTGAAGACGCAGCCTCGCTCGCGGAGGTCAACGAACTCATCATCCGCCGCCTGCGCACCGGCGTGCTATTGGTCGACGGACGCGGCCACCTTCGTCTGGCCAATGAAGCCGCCATGCTGCTGTTGAGCGACAGCAGCGACCATCCCGGCGAAGGACGCGACCTGCTGTTGGCGGCCCCGCCACTGGCCGCGCGACTGGCCGCATGGCGCGAAACCGCGGCGACGAACGACACCCCGCTGCAGCTTGCCGCCGACCTGCCCCAGGTCGTGCCCCGCTTCACCCGACTGCGCGCCGGCAGCGATCAGGTGCTGATCTTCCTGGACGACACCAGCATGGTGTCGCGCCAGGCCGAATCCCTGACGCTCGCCACGTTGGGGCGCTTTTCCGCCAGCTTGGCGCACGAGATCCGCAACCCGCTGGCGGCGATCAACTACGCCGTGCAGCTGCTGGAGGAATCCAAGGACCTGCCCACCGCCGATCTGCGGCTGCTCGAAATCGTGCGCCAGCAGGGCCATCGCATGAACGGGATCGTCGAAAACGTGCTTGGCCTGGCTAGGCGCGAACCGGCCAAGCCGGAGCATGTCGATCTGATTTCGTTCACCCGCCGCTTCGTCGAGGACTACGCGGTCAGTCACCCGCTGGAACAGGACACGCTGCGCGCTACCGGCACACCTCGCACCCTCAATACGTTGGTCGATCCCCGCCAGTTGCATCAGGTCCTGACCGCCCTGGTCTACAACGCCCTGACCTATGGCCGCCTGCCGGGCGAACCCGCACGCGTCACCGTACACGTCACCGTGGACAACACGGGCGCCCCTACCCTCGACGTGCTCGATCGCGGCCCCGGCGTACCGGAATCGGTCGCGGCCCAGCTGTTCCGGCCGTTCTTCACCACATCCGGGCACGGCACAGGCCTGGGGCTGTATATCGCCCGCGAACTGTGCCGCGCCAACCAGGCGACACTGGACTACGTAGCCATGCCCGGCGGCGGCGCCTGCTTTCGGATCGGGTTGTCGGCACCAAGCCCGCTGATGGCCGGTTGAACCAACAACGGAACGGAGTCCGGCATGGCCGCAATCACAACCGTTCAGCCAATCCGCGACACACTGCGCTTGGCCGCGCCCCGGCCGTTCCGTTATCGTGTCGTCGCGCGGAGGAGCGGATGACGGATACACGCAGTGCACTAATAATCGACGACGAGCGCGATATCCGCGAGCTGCTCGTCATGACGTTGGGCCGGATGGGCCTTCGCTGCGACACAGCCGCAACCGTCGCCGACGCGCGCGCCCAGCTGGCGCGCAACACCTATGATCTGTGCCTCACCGACATGCGCCTGCCCGACGGTTCGGGCATGGAGCTGATCGCCGAGATCAGCCAGAAGCATCCGAACACCCCGGTCGCCATGATCACCGCCTTCGGCAATGTCGAAGCCGCGGTGGAAGCGCTGAAGGCGGGGGCCTTCGACTTCGTCGCCAAACCGGTCGACCTGCCGGTGCTGCGCGACCTCGTCCGCCACGCCCTCGACCTGCGCGAAAAGCGGCGTACGACCCCGAACGACATCGTCGCCGCCCGTTTCTACGGCGATTCGCCCGCGATCGCCGAGCTGCGCCAGACCATCGCCAAGGTCGCCCGCAGCCAGGCCCCGGTCTACATCGCCGGCGAATCCGGCGTCGGCAAGGAGCTGACCGCCCGCACCATTCACGAGCAGGGACCACGCGCCAGCGGCCCATTCGTACCGGTCAACTGCGGCGCGATCCCGGCCGAGCTGATGGAAAGCGAGTTCTTCGGCCACAAGAAGGGCAGCTTTACCGGCGCTCATGCCGACAAGCCAGGCCTGTTCCAGGCAGCCGATGGCGGCACCCTGTTCCTGGACGAAGTCGCCGAGCTGCCGCTACCAATGCAGGTCAAGCTGCTGCGCGCGATCCAGGAAAAGTCGATCCGGCCGGTCGGCGCGAATGCGGAACTCAATGTCGACGTCCGCATCCTTTCGGCCACGCACAAGAATCTCGCAGCCCTGGTCGAGGACGGCCGTTTCCGTCACGACCTGTACTACCGCATCAACGTTATCGAGCTGCGCGTCCCGCCGTTGCGCGAGCGCCTGGAAGACCTGCCCGGTCTGGCCGAGCGCGTGCTGACCCGGCTCGCCGGCACCCAGGGCCGAGCGATCCCGTCGCTGTCGCAGGAGGCGCTTGCTGCCCTGCGCGCGCATCCGTTCCCCGGCAACGTGCGCGAACTGGAAAACGTTCTGGAACGAGCGATGGCCCTGGCCGACGGCGAACGGATCGAAATCGACGACCTGCGCCTGCCGAAGCCACAACCTGCCACGGCGGCCGCGATCGCGGCCGGGCATTCGACCGTTTTCGGCCCCGCGCCCACGACCCTGCCGCACTACAGCCCGGTGGCGCCGACCGCGCCGCCCACCGATCCCCGGGCCACCGGCACCCATGCCGCCCTTGATCCGCGCGCCCTCAATCCCCGCGACACCGCCAGCAGCCGCCTGCCCGAATACATCGAGCAGATGGAGCGCCAGGCGATCGAGCAGGCCCTGCAGGAAAACCGTTTCAACAAGACGCGGACGGCGGCGGCCCTGGGGATCACCTTCCGTGCATTGCGGTACAAGCTAAAGAAGTTGGGGATCGACTGATCCCGGCGCCGAGCGCCTGCCAGCGCCCAAACAAAACGGCCGCGAGTCTCGCGGCCGTTTTGTTTTGCATCTCCTGAAAGTCGGACTGCGCACGGGGAACCGCGCTGCCCGGCCGGACCAACTGACAACTAACGTCGCTTAGTGACGTCGAATGTCACTCTTGGCGAACCACCCCTTTTCCGGCCCGATTCGAACCCGTGATCGCCTACCCAGTTCGAAAAATCAATGCCGCAGGTTCGGCATTGGCATGCCCCATGCGTATACATTCACTGCACGTGCAGCGTTGCACGGCTGCCCATCGGATAGGAACAGAGGCGATGCGGCACGTGAAGTCAAACTACACTCCTAGGGGAACACCATGAAGAAGCAGCAAGGCTTTACCCTCATCGAACTGATGATCGTCGTCGCGATCATCGCCATCCTGGCCGCCATCGCTCTGCCGGCCTACCAGGACTACACCATCCGCGCCCGCGTCTCGGAAGCTGCCGTGCTGGCTTCGGGTGCCAAGGCCACCGTCGCCGAAAACATCGCCAACAACGGCGGCATTATCGCTGCTGGCGCCTGTAAGGGCGTGGACACCACCGCTCCCGCAACGGTCAATGTCGCGACCTTCGGCTGCACCGATGCCACGGGCGTGATCACCGTCGGCACGACCGCGAAGGCCGGCTCGGTGACCCTCGTCTTCACCCCGAGCGCCGGCGCCGGCGCTGCCGGCACCACCTGGGCCTGCTCCAAGACGGCAGGCGCCGACAAGCACGTTCCGGCCGAGTGCCGCTAAGCACGAGCTTCGAATTGGCTGTCACGAGACCCCGGGCAACTGGGGTCTTTTTTCGGCTCCTTGGCATAGATCATGCGTCAGATCTTCGTGCACAGAGCCAAGGGCGGCCTGGCATTTCTAGAATCAATCACTCCTAGGGGAACACCATGAAGAAGCAGCAGGGCTTTACCTTGATCGAACTGATGATCGTCGTCGCGATCATCGCCATCCTCGCCGCTATCGCGCTGCCGGCGTATCAGGACTACACCATCCGCGCCCGCGTCTCGGAAGCTGCCGTGCTGGCTTCGGGTGCCAAGGCCACCGTCGCCGAAAACATCGCCAACAACGGCGGCATCATCGCTGCTGGCGCCTGTAAGGGCGTGGACACCACCGCTCCCGCAACGGTCAATGTCGCGACCTTCGGCTGCACCGATGCTTCGGGCGTGATCACCGTCGGCACGACCGCGAAGGCCGGCTCGGTGACCCTCGTCTTCACTCCCAGCGTGGGCGCCGGCGCTGCTGGCACCACCTGGAAGTGCACCAAGACCGCCGGTGCCGACAAGCACGTTCCGGCCGAATGCCGCTAAGCACGAGCTTCAAATTAGCTGTCACGAGACCCCGGGCAACCGGGGTCTTTTTTTGTCTGCGATAAAAAGCAAGAGCACATCACAAACCCTCACCTATGCGCCAAACCCCGGTCAGAGTTGGCACGCACCGTGCATAGCTTCATCGTAGTCCATCGCCATTTGGCATCGTTTCGTCCGGGGGAGATATGAAGCGGCAAGCCGGTTTCACACTGATCGAACTGATGATCGTGGTTGCGATCATTGCCATCCTGGCCGCAATCGCGATTCCGGCCTACCAGGACTACACGATCCGCGCTCGCGCGGCCGAGGCCTCCCTGCTGGCTTCGCAGACCAAGGCCACGGTGGCGGAGAACATCTTCAACAACGGCAACGCCATCGGCGCCGGCACTTGCAAAGGCGTCGATACAACGCCGCCTGCGACCGCCAACGTCGCCACGCTGGAATGCGATGACGCGACGGGCGAGGTCACAGTGGACACTACCGTAAAGGCAGGCAGCCTGTCCCTTCTCTACAAGCCCAGCGTTGGCACGGGCGCGGCGGGCGTTACCTGGACCTGCAGCCTGGTGGCCGGCGCAGCGCGGCACGCGCCTTCCGAATGCCGCTGAGACAGGTCGACTGTTGAATCCGCGGGCCCCGAGGGAAAGTGAGACGGCCAACGCTGGCGATCGGCTAGTATTGGGGTAAATTCATTCCCGGGGCCAACGGGGGAGGCGAATGAGCGCCGTCACTACCGCCAATCTTGCGGGAATTACTGGTATCGCCAGGCGCTTGGTGCTGGACGGCTTCCTGAGCGACCAGGACGCACGCGAGGCGATGTCGTCCGCGACTGCGGAACGCAAGCCCCTCGCGAACTACCTCTCCGAAAAGAAGCTGGTCACCTCAGCCCAGCTTGCAGCCGCGAACTCGATTGAGTTTGGGATGGCGCTGTTCGATGTCGCTTCGCTGGATCCCAATCAGTCAGCGATCAAGCTTGTCAACGAAGACCTGATTCGCAAACATAACGTGTTGCCGCTCTTTAAGCGCGGCAATCGATTGTTCGTTGGCGTCTCGGACCCGACGAATACGCAGGCGTTGGACGAGATCAAGTTCCAAAGCAACATGGCCGTGGAAGCGGTCCTTGTTGATGAGGACAAGATCCATCGGACAATTGAGCAATGGCTCGCCACGGCTGATGCCCTTACGGAAGCCATGGGGGACGCCGACGGCCTGGACAAGCTCGACGTCAGCGGTGGCGATGACGAACTAAGCGGCGAGAGCGGCGTTGACGCGAAGGGCGACGACACCCCGGTCGTGAAGTTCGTCAACAAGGCACTGGTCGATGCGATCCGCCGCGG
Organism: Lysobacter tyrosinilyticus; assembly: GCF_054779815.1. Classification (NCBI taxonomy): domain Bacteria; kingdom Pseudomonadati; phylum Pseudomonadota; class Gammaproteobacteria; order Lysobacterales; family Lysobacteraceae; genus Lysobacter; species Lysobacter tyrosinilyticus. The sequence continues at coordinate 1,177,110 of NZ_BAAGXN010000001.1, read as the reverse complement.
CGCCTCGGATATCCACTTCGAACCGTACGAAACCGAATATCGCGTTCGCCTGCGTATCGACGGACTTCTCAAGCAGGTTGCCAAAGTACCGGTAAAGCTCAGTGCGCGTATTGCGGCACGCCTCAAGGTGATGGCGCAGCTGGACATCGCCGAGAAGCGCGTCCCGCAAGACGGCCGCATCAAGCTCAACCTGAGCAAGACCAAGCAGATCGACTTCCGCGTCAGCACGCTCCCGACTCTGTTCGGGGAAAAAATCGTGCTTCGAATCCTGGACGCAGGCGCTGCAAAGCTGGGAATCGACAAACTCGGATACGAAGACGACCAGAAGGCCCTATTCCTCGACGCAATCGAGAAGCCCTACGGCATGGTGCTCGTAACCGGCCCAACCGGCTCGGGCAAAACCGTCTCCCTGTACACGGCGCTCAACATCCTCAACGATGAACAGCGCAACATTTCCACGGTTGAGGATCCGGTGGAAATCCGTGTGCCCGGCATCAACCAGGTCCAGATGAACATCAAGCGCGGCATGACATTCGCGGCCGCGCTGCGCAGCTTCCTGCGCCAGGACCCCGACGTGATCATGGTGGGCGAAATTCGAGACCTCGAAACCGCGGAGATCGCGGTGAAGGCCGCGCAGACGGGCCACATGGTGCTCTCGACGCTGCACACCAACGACGCGCCGCAAACGATTGCGCGCCTCATGAACATGGGCGTGGCGCCGTTCAACATTACCTCGTCCGTCACCCTGGTCATCGCTCAGCGATTGGCTCGCAGGCTGCACGATTGCAAACGCGAAGCACATCTGCCCGAACACGCGTTGCTTGCCGAGGGCTTCACGCATGAAGACATTGCGGGCGGATTGAAAATCTATGAGGCAGTGGGTTGTCCCGACTGCACCGAGGGTTACAAGGGGCGGACCGGCATATACCAAGTCATGCCGATGTCGGAAGACATCCAGGCCATTGTCCTGGAGGGTGGAAACGCGATGAAAATTGCAGTGGCCGCCCAGAAGAACGGCATCCGCGACTTGCGTCAGTCCGCTCTGCTCAAGGCCAAGAACGGCGTGACCAGCCTAGCCGAAATCAACCGCGTCACTAAGGACTAAACATGTCGGCCACTCGATCTACCGTGAAGCCTGCAGCCCCTCGGCGCGCCGAAGCCATGCCCGTTTTTGTCTGGGAAGGCACGGACAAACGCGGCATAAAGATGAAGGGCGAACAGTCCGCGACCACGGCGAATCTCGTCCGCGCGGAACTGCGACGCCAGGGCATCACTCCGCTAGTAATCAAGGTGAAGCCCAAGCCGCTGTTCGGTGGCGCGGGCAAGCGCATCACCCCTGGCGATATCGCGGTCTTCAGTCGTCAGATCGCGACCATGATCAAATCCGGCGTGCCCATCGTCCAAGCGCTGGAGATCATGGGGGGTGGCCAGAAGAACCCCAAGATGAAGGACCTGATCAACGACGTCCGTTCCGACATCGAAAGCGGCTCCTCTTTTCATGAGGCGCTGGGAAGGCACCCCATTCAGTTCGACGAACTGTTCCGCAATCTCGTAAAAGCGGGCGAAAGCGCGGGTGTCCTGGAAACCGTCCTGGACACCGTCGCGACATACAAGGAAAACATCGAAGGATTGAAGAAGAAGATCAAGAAGGCTCTCTTCTACCCTGCCATGGTGGTCGCAGTCGCGATCATCGTCAGTGCAATCCTGCTGATCTTTGTCGTTCCAACGTTTGAAAGCGTCTTCAAGAACTTTGGTGCCGACCTCCCTGCCGCAACCCAGTTCGTCGTCGGACTTAGCCGCTTCACCGTTTCATGGTGGTGGGCAATCCTGCTGGTTGTCGTCGGCGCGATCGTAGCCTTGATTGCCTTGAAGAAGCGTTCACCCGCGTTCTCGCATTTTTTGGACAAATCAATCCTGAAAGTGCCGGTAATCGGGCAGATCCTTCACAACTCGGCGATCGCTCGCTTTGCACGGACGCTGGCCGTCACGTTCAAGGCCGGCGTACCGCTGGTAGAGGCGTTGGATTCGGTGGCGGGGGCGACGGGCAGCCCTATCTATGAAGCTGCCGTGCGCCGTATCCGTGAGGACGTTGCGGTTGGTTACCAGCTCAACCTGGCGATGAAGCAAGTCAACCTGTTCCCGCACATGGTCATCCAGATGGCGGCCATCGGTGAAGAAGCCGGCGCACTGGACACCATGCTGTTCAAAGTCGCCGAGTTCTACGAACAGGAAGTCAATAACGCGGTCGACGCCCTCTCCAGCCTGATTGAGCCCATGATCATGGTGTTCCTTGGCGTGGTGGTCGGCGGCATGGTCATCGCCATGTACCTCCCGATCTTCAAGCTCGGCGCCGTCGTCGGCTAACACGAGAGTTCCGACATCAGATGGCATTCCTCGATCAAAACCCCGCCATCGGCTATCCGCTGGTGGCGGGTTTCGGGCTGCTGGTAGGCAGCTTTCTCAATGTGGTGATCCTGCGCCTGCCCAAGCGGCTGGAGTGGGAGTGGAAGCGCGACGCGCGCGAGATGCTCGAACAACCTGAGGTCTACGACCCACCGCCTCCCGGCATCGTGGTTGAGCGTTCGCATTGCCCGCATTGCAAGCATCAGCTGAGCTGGTACGAGAACATCCCGGTCTTCAGCTGGCTGGTTCTCCGCGGCAAGTGCCGCAACTGCAAGGCGCCCATTTCGGCCCAATATCCGCTGGTGGAATTGGCCACCATGCTGTTGTTTGCCGCCGCCGTATGGCGCTTCGGTTTTGGCTGGCAAGGCTTTGGCGCCATCGTGTTCTCCGGCTTCCTGGTCGCCATGTCCGGCATCGATCTGCGAACGCAGCTGTTGCCGGATAGTCTGACGCTGCCGTTGATGTGGCTCGGCCTGATCGCGGCTTCCGACAACCTCTATATGCCCGTCAAACCGGCGCTGCTCGGCGCGGTAGCGGGCTATGCCAGCTTGTGGTCGGTGTGGTGGGTGTTCAAACAGCTCACTGGCAAGGAAGGCATGGGCCACGGCGACTTCAAGTTGCTCGCGGCGATCGGTGCCTGGACAGGTCTGAAGGGAATATTGCCGACGATCCTGTTGTCGTCGGTGATTGGAGCGATCATCGGCTCGATCTGGCTTGCAGTGAAGGGGCGGGATCGCTCCGTGCCGATTCCGTTCGGCCCCTATCTCGCCATCGCGGGATGGATCGTGTTTTTCTGGGGCCAGAAGTTGATCGATGCCTATATGCGTTACGCGGGACTGTCCTGACTTTTCTGCGTGAGCAATTCTGCGTGAGGGCCGGTGCTGTCTGTCTTGCTACCGGCCTGATCGCCGCCTAAGGGACCTCGCCCGGACGGGCGAATCAGCGACAATCCGCCCATGAGCCACTACATCATCGGCGTCACCGGCGGTGTCGCCTCGGGCAAAAGCGAAGTCACTCGACGCTTCGAGGCGTCGGGCATTGCCGTGGCCGATGCCGATGTGGCCGCGCGCGCGGCCGTGGCGCCGGGCTCGGACGGGTTGGCGGCGGTCGTGGAAGTGTTTGGGCAAACGGTACTCGCGGCCGACGGCAGCCTGGATCGTGCCGCGATGCGCCAACGCGTGTTCGGTGACGAGGCGGCCCGGCGTCGGCTCGAACAGATCGTGCATCCGCGGGTTCGAGCACAACTGCAACGCGAATGCGAAGCTGCCGCCGGCCCCTACGCCATCGCGGCGATTCCATTGCTGACCGAAAGCGGCGGCCGCTCCACCTACCCGTGGTTGCAGCGGATCCTCGTCGTGGATGTCCCGGTCGACGTCCAGCGCTCACGCCTGATGCGACGCGATGCTGCTGATGCCGGCCTGGCTGACCGCATGATCACCGCGCAGGCTTCGCGCTCGCAGCGGCTGGCGATCGCGGACGACGTAATCGTCAATGACGGCTCACTCGATCAGCTGGACGAACAGATCAAGGCGCTGGACCGGCGCTACCGGATGTTGGCGGGCTGAGCGCCCCTCACCCTGCCCGCTTCACGACTACGCAACGCGGTCCCTCGCTCTGCTCTCCCCCCTTGCGCTAGCGCAAGGACGTTCAGTCGGGCCTGCGCCAGCGGCGCACAAGCGCCCGCCTTCACCCCGCAAGCGGCGAGGGATAAAGCAACGGTCTCAGCAATCGCCCCACAACCCGCGAATCGCCGCGACGCCTTGCGCGCCGTGCCAGCGGGCTTCCGCGACGTCCTCGGGCGCGAGACCGCCGATGGCGTAGATCGGAAGCGACACCGATTCACGCATCACCGCGAACCCCTGCCACCCCAGCGGCACGACATCGGGATGACTTGCCGTGGGCTTCACCGAGCCGAGCACCACGAAATCGCAACGCAAGTCCTGCGCGGTGCGCAGATCGTGAACAGTGTGGCAGGACGCCGCAACGGGCAGTTCGCGCGGCAGCGGCCGAACACTCAACTCCTGCAACTGCGAAGCACGCAGATGCACGCCAGCACCCAGCGCACGCGCCAGCTCGAGATCGCCATTGACCAGGACTTCTGCGCCCGCCTCATGACAGCGCGCAGCCGCCTGCGCCGCCAAGGCACGCCAGCGCGCCGGAGCGCATGCGGGCGCACGTAGCTGCACGCGACGTATGCCGCGTACCAGCGCTCGCTCCAGCGCGCCCAGCCAGGCGGCATCATCCTCGCCGGGCTCGGGCGTCACCAGGTAGCGATCCGGCTGGGATAACGCCGCCACGACCGGGATATCCGCCGGCGGCATCGGGTAATCGACGAGTTTGTGGGGAGGCACCCAGGCCAGCGCCTGTCCCTCGAGGCCACGCATCGTGCCGCTCCATGACCGCACCTCATGAACATCCAGGCACAACCGCTTGTGCGGATAGGCCTGAGGTACGCGGATCAGCGGCGCGCCGAGTTCGACCTCGATACCCAGTTCCTCTCGCAGCTCGCGCTTGAGGGCGGCCTCAGGGGTCTCGTCGGGTTCGTGTTTGCCGCCAGGGAATTCCCACAGTCCAGCGAGATCACGCCCTTCCGTACGACGCGCCAGCAGGATCCGACCGCGATGGTCGCGGATCACGCCGGCCACGACTTCGATCATCCTGGGTTGCTGCGGACCGACGCTTGCGTCGCCCATGTCGCGAACGCTCATATTTCCAACGGTAGTTGTTGCGTTACCTGCATGCCAAAAAACTTATCCCCGCAAAGCGGGGATAAGCAGGTCGTATCAGGCGAGCTGGCCGTGGCAATGCTTGTACTTCTTGCCACTGCCGCACGGGCACGGGTCGTTGCGTCCGACGTTGGCGAAGGCGGCGTCGGCGCCGGCGGCCTGGGCTTGCGCTGCCTCTTCGTCCGCACCGAAGCCACCCATGTCCGGATGCTGGAACTGCATCTGGCGAGCCTGCGCTTCGGCCGCGGCGCGCTCCTGCGCTTCCAGTGCTGCGATCTCTTCCTCGCTGCGGATGCGCACGCGCGCCAGCAGCGTGACGACTTCGCGCTTCACCTTCTCCAGCATGTCGCTGAAGAGCTCGAAGGCTTCCTTCTTGTATTCCTGCTTGGGCTGCTTCTGCGCATAGCCGCGCAGGTGGATGCCCTGGCGCAGGTAATCCATGCGCGCGAGGTGCTCCTTCCAGTTCTGGTCGAGCACGTTGAGCATGATGTGCTTCTCGAGCATGCGCGTGGTCTCCGGACCCAGCTGCTGCTCGCGATCGGTGAAGTAACTCGTGACGGCGTCCTGCACGCGGCGCGCGATGGTCTCGGCGTCCATTTCCTTCGCCGCACTCACCTCTTCCACCAGCGGCAGCTGCAGGCCGAATTCCGCCTCGACCGCCGCCTGCAGACCCGGGAGATCCCACTGTTCGTCGATCGATTCGGCCGGCACGAAGCGGGTGACGATTTCGTTCACCACGTCCTCGCGGATGCCCTCGATGTTTTCCTGCACGCTTTCGGCTTCGAGCAGCTCGTCGCGCTGGCCGTAGATCACCTTGCGCTGGTCGTTGTTGACGTCGTCGAAGTCGAGCAGGTTCTTGCGGATGTCGAAGTTGTGGGCCTCGACCTTGCGCTGCGCGCCGGCGATCTGCTTCGTCACCAGACCGCTCTCGATGACGTCGTCTTCCTTCAGGCCCATGCGCGCCATCGCCTTCTGCACCCAGTCGGCGGCGAAGATGCGCATCAGGTTGTCTTCAAGCGACAGATAGAAGCGCGAGGAACCCGGGTCGCCCTGGCGACCCGAACGACCGCGCAGCTGGTTGTCGATGCGGCGCGATTCGTGGCGTTCGGTGCCGACGATGTGCAGGCCGCCGGCCTGCTTCACCGCATCGTGGCGCGACTGCCATTCGGACTTGAGGCGCTGCTTGGTGACTTCGTCGATTTCGCCGCCGTTGGCGTCTTCGTGCGCGGCGATTTCGGCTTCGAGCGAACCGCCCAGCACGATGTCGGTACCGCGGCCGGCCATGTTGGTGGCGATGGTCACGGCGCCCGGACGGCCAGCCTGCGCGACGATATGCGCTTCGCGCTCGTGCTGCTTGGCGTTGAGCACTTCGTGCTGGATGCCGGCGGCCTGCAGCTGTTCGCTCAGCATTTCCGACACTTCGATCGAGGTCGTGCCGACCAGCACCGGCTGGTTGCGCTTGTTGGCTTCGCGGATCTCGTTGATCACCGCACGGTACTTGCCGTTGCGGTTGAGGAACACCGCATCCGAATGATCCTTGCGAACCATCGGGCGATGGGTCGGGATCACGATTACTTCCAGGTTGTAGATGCTCTGGAATTCGTAGGCTTCCGTGTCCGCCGTACCGGTCATGCCGGACAGCTTCTTGTACATGCGAAACAGGTTCTGGAAGGTGATGCTGGCGAGCGTCTGGTTCTCGCGCTGCACCGGCACGCCTTCCTTCGCTTCCACTGCCTGGTGCAGGCCGTCGGACCAGCGGCGACCCGCCAGCGTACGGCCGGTGAATTCGTCGACGATGATCACTTCGCCATCGCGCACGATGTAGTCGACGTCGCGCTGGTAGATCGCGTGCGCACGCAGCGCGGCGTTGAGGTGGTGCACAACGCTGAGGTTCTGCGCGGCGTAGAGGCTGTCCTCTTCGGCAAGGATGCCCGCCTTGCGCAGCAGGTCTTCGGCATGTTCCTGGCCGGTTTCGGACAGGTGGACCTGCTTGCCCTTCTCGTCGAGCCAGTAGTCGCCTTCACCCTCTTCCGTCGCCTGCTTGCTCAGCTGCGGGACGATGCGGTTGACCTTGATGTACAGCTCCGGCGATTCGTCGGCCGGACCGGAGATGATCAGCGGGGTGCGCGCTTCGTCGATCAGGATCGAGTCGACTTCGTCGACGATCGCGTAGTGCAGGCCGCGCTGGAAACGGTCTTCCTTCGACAGCGCCATGTTGTCGCGCAGGTAGTCGAAGCCGAATTCGTTGTTGGTACCGTAGGTGATGTCGGCAGCGTACGCCGCGTGCTTGTCCGCGTGCGGCATGCCCGGATAGACGACGCCGACGCTCAGGCCGAGCCAGCTGTACAGCTTGCCCATCCACGCCGCGTCGCGACGGGCCAGGTAGTCGTTGACCGTGATGACGTGCGTGCCTTTGCCTTCCAGCGCATTGAGGTAGGTCGGCAGCGTGGCGACGAGGGTCTTGCCTTCGCCGGTGCGCATTTCGGCGATCTTGCCCAGGTGCAGGACCATGCCGCCGATCAGCTGCACGTCGTAATGACGCATGCCGAGCACGCGTTTGGCGGCTTCGCGGCAGACTGCAAAGGCTTCCGGCAGGATCTTGTCGAGCGACTCGCCACCCTGGATGCGCTGCTGGAACTCGGGCGTCTTCGCCTGGAGTTCGGCATCGGACAGCTTCTGCATCTCCGCCTCGAGGGCGTTGATCTTGTTGACCGAACGTTGCAGCTGGCGGAGCAGGCGTTCGTTACGGCTGCCAAAGACGCGGGTAAGCAGGCTGTTGAGCATGGTTGGGATTCTGGTTTTCGAAGACCGGGGTTCGATGCGGCAAGACGCCGCTCGTTCCCCGCAAAAAAGGAAAAGGGCGCCGGGCGCCCTTTCTGGCTCGTCGATTGTAGCTGGTGGCGCCCCCGTACGGTTGCAAGGGTACGCTCGTCACCAATTTGAACAGGCGGCTCCCGGAAGCCCAAAAGCAAACGGCGCGGTTTGTGGCCGCGCCGTTTGATCGAAGAGCTGGCTGCTCAGCCGTTGATCAACGGCGAGTGCTGGCTCAGGAAGTTGCGCGGATCCACGGCCTGGCCGTTCTTCCACACTTCCAGATGCACGTGGGCGCCGGTGGAGCGACCGGTGGAACCGGCCTTGGCGACTTCCTGGCCCGCGCGGATCAGCTCGCCGACATGGCGTTCCAGGCGCGAGTTGTGCGCGTAACGGGTGACATAGCCATTGCCGTGGTCGATCTCGATCACGTTGCCGTAGCCCGAGCGCGCACCGGAATAGCTGACCACGCCATCGGCCACGGCCAGGACCGGATCGCCGACGTCGGCTTCGAAGTCGATGCCCTTGTGGAACTGGCTGCCACCCACGATCGGATCGACGCGACGGCCAAAGCCGGAGGTGATGTAGCTGTTCTTGATCGGCTCACGCGAGGGAACCGAATTCATGTCGAGCTGGCGGTTGAACAGCATGGACTCCAGGACCGACAGCTGCTCACCGCTGTAAGCGAACTGCCGGTTGAGTGTGTCCAGGCCTTCGCGCAGCTCCGATCCGGAAATGTCGCGGACCGGGCCGGTACCACCGACGCCGACCGGCTTGTCGAAGTTGAACTCGCCGTCCTGCAGCTGGCCGATGCGCGTCAGGCGCTCGCCCAGGGCGTTGAGGCGGTTGGCTTCGGCCTGGAGTTCACCCAGACGTGCGGCCAACGCATTGATCTCGCGCTGCGATTCACGGCGAGAGGACGCAAGCTGCGCCTGCTGGCTGCCGAGCTGCAAGCGCAGGCCAGCGGTGCCGATCAGGCCGGCGCCGCCGCCAACGAGGAAGCCCACGCCCAGCAGCAGGCCGATCGCCAGCACCGGCCGGCGCGAGCCCAGCGAGCTGATCGATTCGACGAAGCGCGCGAGGGGCTTCTTGCGGAATTTGTTTACGATGAGTGGATGGGTCATCTGATCCGACGTAAGTTCTTGACGTGTCCAAGCCTTCTATCCCGCGCCGCCCTTCCGCCCCGCAAGCCCCGCTAGATGCGCTGCTTGCCGATTCGTCCGGCGACCCGATCCGCCGAGCCATCTGGCTCGACGGGCTGGACCGTCAGTTGCGTCCCCTCCTGCCGCCGACGCTGGCGCCGCATGCGCGGTTGGCCAACTTCGAGCGCGGCAGGCTCGTGTTCGTCGTCGACGCTCCGGTGTGGCGGGCCAAGCTGCGACTCGCGGCCCCGGAACTTCTCGACGCAGCCCGATCCGTCGGACTTGAAGCGACCGAACTCGTGGTCAAGACGACCCTGAGTCCGCCGGCTGGTGCGGCTTCACCACCCCTGGCGAATGTCCGCGCCAAACCGATGTCGAAGACGGCGCGCGATGCCTTGCAAGCCGCCTTGGCGTCGCTTCGGGAATCCGACCCTACGGGTCCCGATGACGCCGTGTGACCGTTTCCAGACCCGTTCTCCGTTTTGCTTCGAACCGGTCCATCTTCGGACGGGGGGCATGCTACTGGGCTAATCCCCTGATTTTGTTAAGAATCCAGAAGCGAGTTGGCAGAATCACGTTAAAGGCGCGTTAAATCTGCACGCAGCGTTCATGTCTGTGACAAGGGTCGCGCTGGGGGAAATCCCCTACTCCGGGATCTCACCGATCAGGGGCACGATCGGCTCGGGCCGACGTCACAGTTCGGGTTCATCCGCCGCAGGATTGCTGCATTGCGCCACGCCCGTGCGTGCCCAGACGGCAAAAGTCCGGCTCTGAGCCGGACTATTTAGAAGACACCGCAGGGCAACCGGGTCAGACCGTCAGCGGCGTGCCGTAGGCCACGGGTGCCGGGGCGGTCTCGTCCTCGAAGGTCACTTCTTCCCAAGCCGAGCGCTCAGCCAACAGGGCGCGGACCAGCTTGTTGTTGAGGGCGTGGCCGGACTTGAAGCCCTCGAAGGCACCGATGATCGGCCGGCCCGCGAGATACAGGTCGCCGACCGCGTCGAGGATCTTGTGGCGGACGAACTCGTCGGCGTAACGCAGGCCATCGTCGTTGAGGACGCGGAATTCATCCAGCACGATCGCGTTGTCCATCGAGCCGCCGAGACCGAGGTTGCGCTCGCGCATGTATTCGAGGTCGCGCATGAACCCGAACGTGCGGGCGCGGCTCACTTCCTTGACGTACGAAGCGGTGGAGAACTCCACCTCGGCGCGCGACTGCGAAGCCGGGATCGCCGGATGGTCGAACACCACAGTGAAGCCGATGCGGAAGCCGTCATGCGGCTCGAAACGGGCGATCTTGTCGCCTTCGCGCACTTCCACCGGACGCTTGATGCGGATGAAGCGCTTCGGCGCTTCCTGTTCGCGCACGCCGGCCGACTGCAGCAGGAATACGAACGGGCCCGCCGAACCGTCCATGATCGGGACTTCGGGCGCGGATAGTTCGATGTAGCAGTTGTCGATGCCCAGTCCGGCCAGCGCCGAAAGCAGGTGCTCGACCGTCATCACCTTGCCCGGGCCGCAGCTCAGGCCGGTGCACAGCACGGTTTCGGTAACGAGGTCCGCGCGCGCGGGAATCTCGACGACCGGATCGAGATCGATCCGGCGGAACACGATGCCGGCGTCCACGGGGGCTGGTCGCAGCGTGAGAAAAACTTTCTCGCCGCTGTGCAGGCCCACGCCGGTGGCGCGGATCACGTTCTTGAGGGTGCGCTGGCGAAGCATCGGAATCGGTTTCAGCCCTGGATCGAGGGATCGGGACTTGTTCTTGTCGGACGTCACCGGCACAAACCCAGCCGGCTACGGGGCGGCAAGGTTAACACGCAGGTGGCTGAACCTTAACGGAAAAGACATGAAGCCGAAATCGTTTTGTCTGGGACCTGTCACGTTTTTGGCCCGCCTGGACGGGCGCCCGCGGGTGTACCGAAAAGACCGGTCGGCAGTTCGCCGACCGGTAGAAGATCCCCGGGCGCAGGCGGCCCGGAGCCTAGGGTGCAAAACCCGGCCGGGGACGAGTCCGGCAAGGCGGGTGACGCTCCATAGGGCGGGTCTGGACCCGCCTCACGGATTACGGATGCGGGTCAAGACCCGCCCTACAAGATCAGTCCGCCTGGCGACGCAGGAACGCCGGAATGTCCAGATAGCTGCTATCGGCACCGAAGTCGGCCGCGGCCGGCGTCGAGGACTCGGTCACGCGGCCACCGCGCAGGCTGCCGGCGAACGACGGCGGGCCGGCCTGGAAGCCATCGCCGATCGCGTCGATCGGCAGGCCGGTGGTGCCGTCGCGCTTGACCTGGGTGCGAACCAGTTCGACCTGCGGACGCTGGCGGGCATCGGTGAAGTCGGCGCGTTCGCCATGACGAATCGGCTGGCGGGCCACGGCGCGGTTGAGGCCGGTGGCCACCACGGTGACCTTGACCTCGTCCTGCATGTCCGGATCGAGCACGGTACCGATGACGACCGTGGCGTCTTCCGAAGCGAAGTTCTCGATCGTGCGGCCGACTTCGTCGAACTCAGCCATGGTGAAGTCCGGGCCGGCGGTGATGTTGACCAGGATGCCGTTGGCGCCGGACAGGTTGACGTCGTCGAGCAGCGGGTTCTGGATCGCCGCTTCGGCGGCGGCCTGCGCACGGTCGTCACCGCGGGCCGAGCCGGTGCCCATCATCGCCAGGCCCATTTCGGACATGACCGTACGCACGTCGGCGAAGTCGACGTTGATCAGACCCGGACGCACGATCAGGTCGGCGATGCCCTGCACAGCGCCGAGCAGCACGTCGTTGGCGGCGCGGAACGCCTGGATCATCGTGGCGTTGCGGCCAAGCACGGTGATCAGCTTCTCGTTCGGGATCGTGATCAGCGAGTCGCAGTGGTGCGACAGCTCCTCGATGCCCTTGAGCGCGACCTGCATGCGGCGGCGGCCTTCGAACGGGAACGGCTTGGTGACCACGGCCACGGTCAGGATGCCCATCTCCTTGGCCAGCTGCGCCACGACCGGCGCAGCGCCGGTGCCGGTGCCGCCGCCCATGCCGGCGGTGATGAAGACCATGTCCGCGCCGGTCAGCGCATCCATGATGCGTTCGCGGTCTTCCAGCGCGGCCTGACGGCCGACTTCCGGATTCGCGCCCGCACCCAGGCCCTTGGTGACGTTGCTGCCGAGCTGCAGCTGCAGCTTGGCGCCGCAGTTCTTGATCGCCTGCGCGTCGGTATTGGCGGTGATGAACTCCACGCCGTCGACGCTGCCGCTGACCATGTGCGCGACCGCGTTGCCGCCGCCACCGCCGACGCCGACGACCTTGATCACCGCGTTCGGGGCCATCTTTTCCATCAATTCAAAATGTGCCATGTCCTCGTCCTCTAGTTATATGTTGCTTAGTGATTGATCGGGGCACTGCAGGTACCGCAATTCGCCATCTCGCTTTGCCCATCTCCGAAGCGCCCTCGCCCCGGCTTTTCCTTGTAGAGCGGAGCTTGCTCCGCTGCTGTTTCTACGCATTCCGCGAAAGCAGCGGAGCAAGCTCCGCTCTACAAAGCGCTAGAACTCTCCGCGATACCAACTCTTCAACTTGTTGAAGAAGCTGCCCGCGCGGCCCGTCGAAATCGTCGGGCGACGCGGATTCTCGATCTGGCTGCCCATCAGCAGCAGGCCGACGCCGGTCGCATGCACCGGGTTGCCCACCACTTCGCCCAGGCCCGTCACGTGCTGCGGAATGCCCACACGCACCGGCATCTGCAGCATTTCTTCCGCGAGCTCGACCACGCCTTCCATCTTCGCGGCGCCGCCGGTGAGCACCATGCCGGCGCGCACGTGCGGCTCGAAGCCGCTGCGACGCAGTTCGGCCTGGATCATTTCGAAGATTTCCTCGTAGCGCGCCTGCACCGCCTGCGCGAGCGAAGCGCGCGGCATGCGACGCGGCGGACGGTCGCCGACGCTGGGCACCTGGATCGACTCTTCCGCCGTCGCCATCTGCGCGAGTGCGCAGGCGTAGCGGACCTTGATCTGCTCGGCTTCCGGCGTCGGTGTGCGCAGCATGTGCGCGATGTCCTCGGTGACCTTGTCGCCGGCGATCGGCAGCGAGGCGCTGTGCGCGATCGCGCCCTGCACGAACACCGCGATATCGGTGGTGCCGGCGCCGATGTCGACCAGCACCACACCGAGCTCGCGTTCGTCGCTGGTCAGCACCGCGGTGCTGGAAGCGAGCACGCTCAGCACCAGGTCGTCGACCTGCAGGCCGCAACGCTGCACGCATTTGCTGATGTTGGCCGCAGCCGACTGTGCGCACACCACGAGATGCGCATGCACTTCCAGGCGCACACCGGTCATGCCGACCGGGTTGCGGATGCCTTCCTGCGAATCGTCGAGCACGTAGTCGCGCGGAATCGCGTGCAGGATCTTCTGGTCGGCGGGGATCGCGACCGCCTTCGCCGCTTCGAGCACGCGGTCCAGGTCGCCGTAAGTCACTTCGCCATCGCGGATCGGCGCGATGCCCTGCGAGTTGCGGCACTGGATGTGGCTGCCGGAGATCGAGGCGTAGACCGATCGAATCTCGCAGCCGGCCATCAACTCGGCTTCCTCGATCGCGCGCTGGATCGACTGCACGGTGGATTCGATATCGACCACCACGCCACGCTTGAGTCCGCGCGATTCGTGCGAGCCGATGCCGATCACTTCGATCGGAGCGCCGGGCGAATACTCACCCACCAGCGCCACCACCTTGGAGGTGCCGATGTCGAGACCTACGATCAGCGATTTGTCGCCCTTGCGATTCATGTATTTCCCTGCACTTGCGGCGCTTCCGGGACGACCGGCGCTGGGGCCGGCTTCCACGTCAGCGCGAAACCATTGGTGTAACGAAGATCGGCGCGCGCCAGCTGCTGCGTGTTCTGCGTCAGCAACTGCGGCAGCAGCCGGACAAAGCGGTCGAGGCGCGCACGCGCTTCGCTGCGACCGACGACGACTTGCGCGCCGTTGTTGAGGCCGAGCTTCCAGCTGCCGCGCGGATCGAGCACGACCTCCTGCACGCTGATGCCGACCTTGGCGAACAGCTCGCGCGACTGGTTGTAGAGCTCGACGACATCACGCGTGCGCGTTTCGGGGCCGCCGAACTGCGGCAGTCCGCTGGGCACTGCAATGCCCTTGGCCGGGAACAGGCGGCCGTGCTCGGACAGCAGGCGATCGTTGCCCCAGCGGGCGAATGGCTTGTGCTCGACCACGCGCACTTCGAGCACGTCCGGCCAGCGCTTGCGCACTTCGGCGGACTCGACCCACGGCAGCTTCGCCACCGCGTCCTGTGCGGATTCGAGATCGACCGCGAAGAAGCCACGCTTCGCGTAGGGCAGCAGCGTCTGGCGCAGCAGCGCGCCATCGACGCGACGGAACTCGCCCGTCGCCTGCAGCTTGGTCAGCGGCCAGTGGTTCGCACCGACCCAGCCATTGAGCACGGCGACGACCGGCAGCACGACCAGTGCGACCGCGAGTACCCAGCCAGCGATGCGCAGCAGCGCGTTCACTTCGACGCGACCTCCACGGTCTGCTCGAGAATCCGCCAGCACAGTTCCTCGAAACCGATGCCGACCTGGCGTGCGGCCTTGGGCACCAGGGAGTGACTGGTCATGCCCGGCGCGGTATTCACTTCCAGCAGGTAGAACTTGCCGCTGGTGCGATCGCGCATGACGTCGACGCGCGCCCAGCCGGTGCAGCCGGCGGCCAGGAAGGCGGCGAGCGCGATACGGCGAATCTCTTCCTCGGCCTCGCCCTCAAGGCCCGGGCACAGATACTGCGTGTCCTCGGCGATGTACTTGGCGTTGTAGTCGTACCACTCGCCCTTCGGCACGATGCGGATCGAAGGCAGCGCCTGGTGCGTGATGCCATCGCCGAGCACGCCGACGGTGAGTTCGTCGCCGACCACCATCTGTTCCATCAGCAGCTCGCCCGGATAGCGCTCGGCCAGTTCAACCGCGGATTCGAGGTCGGCGTCGCTGAAGACGCGCGACACACCAACGCTGGAACCTTCGCTGGACGGCTTCACGATCACCGGCAGGCCGATCTCACGCGCGGCGGCATGCACGTCCGCGCCCTTCGGCAGGCGTGCATAGCGTGGCGTCGGCAGCCCCAGCGAGAGCCACACCTGCTTGGTGCGGATCTTGTCCATCGCCAGTGCGGAACCGAGCACGTTGGAGCCGGTGTACCGCACACCCAACGCTTCGAGCAACCCCTGCAACGTGCCGTCTTCGCCACCACCCTTGTTGCCGTGGAGGATGTTGAACACGCGATCGACCGAGCCGCGGCGGATTTCCTCGATCAATGCGGGAATACCATCGACCGCGAACGCATCGACGTTGCGCGCGCGCAGAGCCTCTAGCACGTTGCGGCCGGAATCCAGCGATACCTCGCGTTCGGCACTGGTGCCGCCCATGAGCACGGCGACGCGGCCGAAGACGGCCGGATCGGTGACGCGCGGGGCAGCGAAATTCATGCTCACTTTTGTTCTCCTGCGAAACCATTGCTCGCTATCTGCTGCGCGGCGTGGCCGATATCACCCGCGCCCATCATCAGCAGCAGGTCGCCGTCGTTGAGGACGTCCGGCAGCACAGTGGCCAGATCAGCCGCACCGTTGACGACGATGGGATCGACGCGACCACGCGTGCGGATCGCGCGCGCCAGCGACTTCGCATCGGCACCGGCGATCGGGGCTTCGCCGGCGGGATAGACCTCGGTGAGCACCAGCGTGTCCACGCTCGACAGCACCGCAGCGAATTCGTCGAACAGATCGCGGGTGCGGCTGTAGCGATGCGGCTGGAAGGCAACGACCAGTCGCTTTTCCGGCCAACCGCCGCGCGCCGCGGCGAACACTGCCTCCAGCTCCTTCGGGTGGTGACCGTAGTCGTCGACCAGTTGCACCGTCGCGCCCTTGGTGGTGGTGAGCTGCGCGAGCAGGTTGAAGCGGCGACCGATGCCGGCGAAGTTCTCCAGCGCGCGTGCAATCGCCGCGGTCTCCACACCCAACTGCCAGCCCACCGCCGCAGCGGCGAGCGCGTTCTGCACGTTGTGGCGACCCGGCAGGGCCAACGTGACCGGCGTGCGGCTGCCGTCGGGCAAGCACAGCGTGAAAAGCATGCGCGCGCCCTGCTGCGAGACATCCTCGGCTCGCACATCCGCGTGTTCGGCAAAGCCGTAGGTCATCACGTGGCGGGTCGTCTTGGCGGCCAATGCCGCCACTTCCGCGTCATCGATGCACAGCACGGCCAGGCCATAGAACGGCAGGTGATGCAGGAATTCGTCGAACGCCGCCTTCACCTTGGCGAATTCGCCGCCGTAGTTCTCCAGATGATCGGCGTCGATATTGGTGACGATCGCGATCTGCGGGTTCAGACGCAGGAAGCTGCCATCGCTTTCATCGGCTTCCGCCACCAGCCAGTCGCCCTTGCCCAGGCGTGCGTTGGCGCCGGCAGCGAGCAACTTGCCGCCGATCACGAAGGTCGGGTCGACGTCGCCTTCGGCAAGCACACTGGCCAGCAGGGAGGTGGTCGTTGTCTTGCCGTGCGTGCCAGCCACGGCGATGCCGCGCTTGAAGCGCATCAGCTCGGCCAGCATTTCCGCACGCGGCACGATCGGGATGCGCTGCGCGTGGGCTTCCATCAGTTCCGGATTGTCGTGCTTGATGGCCGAGGAGACGACGATGCAATCGGCACCCAGCACGTTGGCGGCCGCGTGACCGCGCATCACGCTGATGCCAAGCGACGACAGGCGCCGCGTCACGGCGTTGTCGGCCATGTCCGAGCCCGACACCTGGTAGCCCAGCGTGCACAGCACTTCGGCAATGCCGCTCATGCCCACGCCGCCGATGCCGACGAAGTGCACGCGCGCACCGGCGCCGCCACTGGCGATGAGGTCGCCGGCGTGCTGCATGCGATGGCGGGTCTGCGGGCTCATGGATGTTCCTTGTTCGATTGTTCGAGCACGATCGTGGCGACACGTTCGGCCGCGTCGGGTTTGGCCAGCGCACGCGCGGCCTTGGCCATCGGCAGCAGCAATTCGCGTTCGCCGAGGATTTCCAGCGTCGCGGACAGGCGCTGGGCCAGATCGTTGACGTCGCTGCCCTGCGGCAACAGCTGCGCAGCATTGCGATCAACCAGGAACTGCGCGTTCTTGGTCTGGTGGTCGTCAACGGCCTGCGGAAACGGCACCAGCACACTGCCCACGCCGACCGCACACAGTTCGGCGAGCGTGAGCGCGCCGGCACGGCAGATCACGATGTCGGCCCAGGCGTAGGCCGCGGCCATGTCGGCGATGAAGGGTTCAACTGAAGCTTCGACGCCGGCTTCGGCGTACGCACGGACCGCATCCTCGCGCATCTTCTCGCCGCACTGGTGACGCACGTCGAAGCGAATCTGGCGTGGCATCGAAGCGATCGCCCTGGGCACTGCCGCGTTGAGCGCGCGTGCGCCCTGACTGCCACCGAGCACCAGCAGGCGCAATGCACCTTCGCGACCAGCGAAACGCTGCTCCGGCGGCGCCACCGCGGAGATTTCCGCGCGCACCGGATTGCCGACGACTTCCTCATTTGCGAAGGTCTGCGGGAAACCGCACAGCACACGACGGGCGAACTTCGACAGCACGCGGTTGGTCATGCCCGGCGCACGATTCTGCTCGTGCACGATCAGCGGGATGCCGGCCAGCTTTGCGGCCAGACCGCCAGGACCGGCGGCGAAACCGCCAAAGCTCACCACTGCACGCGGTTGGCGCTGACGCAGCGTCTGTCGTGCGGCGTTCACCGCACCCAGCAGCTTGAACGGAGCGGACAGCAGCGTCGCGATGCCCTTGCCACGCACGCCACGCACCGCGATGGTGTCGATCGCAATACCGTGCTGCGGAACCAGACGCGTTTCCATGCCGCCTTCGCTGCCCAGCCACAACACCGGCACATCGCGCTCGCGCAGTGCCTTCGCCACGGCGAGACCGGGGAAGATATGACCGCCCGTCCCACCGGCGAGAATCATCACCGGATGCAGGTCGGAATCAGTGGCGGCGTTCGATACGCTCATGCCGTCCTTCCAAAAGATTTCTCGAATACCGGTTCGACACGCTGGCGCAGGCGGCTCGTGCCGCGCGCCTCGTTGCCCGCAACCACCGGCAAGGGCTGGGTGATCGACGGCACGCCCACCGACGGGATTTGCGCTTCGCCGCGCAGACGCGCGACCTGGCGCTGCGCGCGGTCGAGTTCGAACGACACCCGCAGCAGCACGCCCAGCGCCGCGCAGGTCATCATCACGCTCGAACCGCCCGAGGAAATCAGCGGCAGGGTCAGGCCCTTGGTCGGCAACAGCCCGAGATTCACGCCGATCGACACGAAACTCTGCAGCGACATCCACAGAGCAATGCCGAAGGCGACATAGCCCGCGAAGTGACGGCGCATCTCCACGCACTTCAGCCCGATCCAGAAGGCACGCCCGGCCAGCGCGGCGAAAAGGAGGATGACGGCGAATACGCCGACGAAACCGAGTTCTTCGGCGATCACTGCCATGATGAAGTCGGTATGCGCTTCGGGCAGATAGGAGAGCTTCTGCACCGACGCGCCGAGACCAACGCCGAACCACTCGCCACGCCCCACGGCCATCAATGCATTGGTCAGCTGGTAACCGGAGCCAAACGGATCGGCCCACGGGTCGCGGTACGACACCAGGCGCTGCACGCGGTACGGCTCCATCAGGATCATCAGTGCCAGCACCGGCAGCACGCACAGCACCGGCAGCAGCATGCGCGGCAGGTTGGCGCCGCCCAGCACCAGCATGCCCGCGGTTATGGCGAGCAGCAGCGCGGACGAACCGAAATCCTTGTGGACCACCAGCAGGATGCCGACCATTAAACCGGCGACCGCGAGCACTTTGATCATCGCGCGCCAGGTCGCGCTCACTTCGTCGCGGAAGCGCGCGAGGTAGCTCGACAGCCATACGATCAGCATCAGCTTGACCGCTTCCACCGGCTGGAACGTACCGATACCGAGGTTCAGCCAGCGGCGCGCGCCCTTGGCGGTGTAGCCAATACCCGGAAGCACCACCAGCAACAGCAACACCAGCGCTGCGATCGGCAGCCATTGGCTGTACTGCTCGATGGTCTTCATCTCCATACGCATGGCGGTGATGGCCAGGCCAACGCCGATGGCGACGAACACGACGTGACGGGTCAGGTAATAAAACGGCCCGGCATTCTGGCCTTCGGCGATAGCGATAGACGCCGAGCCGACCATCACCACGCCCAGGCACGCGAGCACGCACGAAATCGCCAGCAGCCACGGATCGTAGCGGCCGCCGATTTCGTCGAGTCGTGTTGCCTGGCGCGAGAGATCGTTCATCAGCGGATCTTCAGCGTGGCCAGACCGATGAGCACGAGGATCACCGAGATGATCCAGAAGCGGACGATCACGCGCGGCTCCGGCCAGCCCTTCAGTTCGAAGTGGTGATGGATCGGCGCCATGCGGAACACGCGCTTGCCGGTGAGCTTGAACGAGGCGACCTGGATCATCACCGAGAGCGTCTCGATGACGAAGATGCCACCCATGATCACCAGCACCAGTTCCTGGCGCACGATCACCGCGATGCTGCCAAGCACGGCACCCAGCGCGAGCGCGCCGATATCGCCCATGAACACCATGGCCGGGTAGGTGTTGAACCACAGGAAGCCGAGCCCCGCACCGGCAATCGCCGCGCAGATGATCACCAGCTCACCGGCGCCTGGGACCTGCGGAATCTGCAGGTAGTTGGAGAACACCGCGTTGCCGGAGGCATAGGCGAACACACCCAGCGCGCAGGCGACCAGCACGGTCGGCATGATCGCCAGGCCGTCGAGGCCGTCGGTCAGGTTCACGGCGTTGGAGAAGCCGACGATCCACAGATAGGCGATCGCGATGAAGAAGATCACGCCGCCGATGCCTACCAGAGGCAACGCCACGTTCTTGAAGAACGGGATGTACAGCGTGGTCGCCGACTGCACGTCGGCCGTGTAGTACAGGAACAAACCCGCACCCAGACCGATGATCGATTGCAGGAAATACTTGGTGCGCGAACGCATGCCGTTCGGATCGCGCTTGACGATCTTGATCCAGTCGTCCCACCAGCCGATCGCGCCACACGTAATCATCACCGCAAGCACCAGCCAGACGTAGCGGTTGCGCAGATCGCCCCACAGCAGCACCGAGGCGAGGATGGTCAACAGGATCAGCGCGCCACCCATGGTCGGCGTGCCTGCCTTGGAGAAATGCGATTGCGGGCCGTCCTTGCGGATCGGCTGGCCGCCCTTGAGCTGGGCGAGCCGACGGATCACCGCCGGGCCCCACCACAGCGACAGGAACAATGCCGTCAGCGCCGCGAGGATGCCGCGGAAGGTCAGGTAGCCGAACAGGCCGAAGAGGCTTTGCAGCTGTTCGAGCCAACGAAAGAGTTCAAGAAGCATGTTCAGTTCCCCTGCACTGCGTCGGAGGCGACCAGCGCCTTCACGATCTTGTCCATCGCGCTGCCGCGCGAGCCTTTGATCAGCACGCGCACGCCGCTGCGCAGTTCCGCGCGCAACGCGGCGATCAGCGTGTCGTGATCGGTGAATTCAAAGGCACCCTCGCCGAAGGCCTTCCCGGCCGCCGCGCTCAGTTCGCCCAGCGAGTACAGCCGCTTGATGCCGGCCGCCTTGGCGCGGCGCCCCATTTCGGCATGCATCTGCGCGGCATCGACGCCGAGTTCGCGCATGTCGCCCAGTACCAGCCAGCCCTCGCCACCGCGGCTTGCATCGGCCAACGTATCGATGGCGGCGGCCAGCGAGCCGGGATTGGCGTTGTAGCTGTCGTCGATCAGCACGGCGCCAATGCCCAGGCGATGCGCGATCAGGCGACCGGCGACCGGTTCGGCCGCATTGAGGCCTGCAGCGATGATTTCCAGCGTGACGTTCAGTCCCAGCGCGATCGAAGCCGCGGCGAGCGCATTGCGCACGTTGTGACGACCCGGCATCGCCAGGTCGATCGCGGCTTCACCCTGCGGCGCGACCAGCACGAAGCGCGAACCGCCGTCGGTCGGCACGATGCCGCGCGCGGTGACGTCCGCGCTGGATTCGAGACCGAAGCGGATCAGGCGATGACCGTGCGAGCGTTCGGCGAAGAACGGCGCGAAGGCTTCATCGGCGTTGATCACGGCGACGCCGTCCTGCGGCAGCGCGTCGTAGATCGCGCCCTTGGTATCGGCGACGCCGAGCAGACTGCCCATGCGTTCCAGATGCGCCGGCGCGATGTTGTTGACGATGGCCACATCCGGACGTGCCACATCAGTCAGATAGGCGATGTCGCCCGGCTTGCCTGCGCCCATCTCATAGATGGCGAACTGCGCGTCTTCCGGCGAGTCGAGCACCGCCAGCGGCAAGCCGATCTCGTTGTTGCGGTTGCCCGGATTGGCATAGGCGCGACCAGCGCGCGACAGGATCGACAGCAACAGCGTCTTCACGCTGGTCTTGCCGTTGCTGCCGGTGATGCCGATCACCTTCACGCCATTACGCTCGCGCTGCATGGCGGCGGCGAAGTCGGCCAGCGCGCGTTCGGTATCGGCGACAACCACTTGCGGCAGCGTGCCGTTGGCGGTCGATGCATCGACGACGCGCGCCACCAGCGCAGCAGCCACCCCATCCTGCGCCGCGGCCGCAACGTGGTCATGGCCGTCGAAGCGTTCGCCCTTCAGCGCGACGAACAGCGTGCGCCCACCGACCAGCAGCGCACGGGTATCGGTGACGATGGCATCGATGATCACGTCGTCGCCGTGCAGGCGGCCGCCGGTCATGCGTGCGATGTCGGAGAGGTGCAGGGGCTTCATGCGTGCGCCTCCAGTTCGTGTTTCGCGACTTGCGTGTCGTCGAAGGGGTACTGCACGCCGTTGATTTCCTGGTACGGCTCATGGCCCTTGCCGGCGATGAGCACGATGTCGTTGGGGCCGGCTTCGGCGACGGCGCGCGCGATGGCCTTGGCGCGGTCGCGCTGCACGATCACAGCGTCGGCACTGGCGAAGCCGGCGCGGATGTCGGCGACGATCTGGTCACCGTCCTCGGCGCGCGGGTTGTCGTCGGTGACGATCACCACATCGGCGTTGCTCTCGGCAATCGCCGCCATCTGCGGACGCTTGCCGCGATCGCGTTCACCGCCGCAACCGAAGACGCAGATCAGGCGCGCCTGCGCGTGAGCGCGCAGCGACTTCAACGCCTGCTCCAGCGCATCCGGGGTATGTGCGTAGTCGATGACCACCAGCGGCTTCACGCCGTCGCCGCCGAGGCGGTTCATGCGGCCATGGATCGGCTGCAGCTGCGACAGCGTCGCGGCGATCAGCGCCGGGGAATCGCCCAGCGCGTACAACGCGCCCGCCACCGCCAACAGGTTGTCGACATTGAAGCGACCCAGCAACGGCGAACGCACCGGGTGGACCTCATCGCCAACGATGAAATCGAAGGCGATACCGGCGCTGTCCAGGCGCAGCGCGTCGGCGCGCAGCATGGCATTACGGGCGCCACGCGAACTCAGACCGATCGGCTTCACCGTCGGCGGCAAGTCCGCATGCAGACGGCGACCGTATTCGTCGTCGAGGTTGATCGCGGCGGCCTGCAGGCCCGGCCACACGAACAGGCGCGCCTTGGCGGCGCCGTAGGTGTCCATGTCGCCGTGGTAATCGAGGTGGTCGCGGGTGAGATTGGTGAATACGGCGACATCGAAATGCACGCCATCCACACGCCCCTGATCGAGCGCGTGCGAACTGACTTCCATCGCCACTGCCTGTGCACCGGCGTCATGCAGCTGCGCGAGCAGGTCGTGCAGCTTGAGCACCAGTGGCGTGGTGAAGCCAGTCGGCGTGACCTGCCCGTACAAGCCCGCACCGAGCGTGCCGATCGTGCCGCAGCGCGTACCGCGCAACGTCCACGCCTGCGCCAGCAGCTGCACACTGGAAGTCTTGCCGTTGGTACCGGTGACGCCAACCATCGTCATCGCGTCGGTGACGCTGTCATGGAAGCGATCGGCCAGGTCGCCCAGGCGCGCGCGCAGGTTCGGTACGGCGATCGCATCCGCCGGTGCGGGCAGATCGGCCGGCGCCGGAGCTTCGAACAGGATTGCGCTCGCCCCAGCCGCACGCGCCTGGTCGACGAACTTCAGACCGTGCGCACCAAACCCCGCGATCGCGACGAAAGCATGGCCCGGCTTCACCTCGCGGCTGTCCATGACCAGACCGTTGATGCGCAGATCGCCGGGGATGCCGGCGACGTCGGGAAGCAGTTCGCGCAGGAGCATGTCGCGGCTCATCGCGTGCCTCCTGCGGTGGGTACGTCGACCGGATCGGGCAGCGTCGCTTCGGCGAGTGCCGCCGCGGAGGCGTCGGGCAATACCGGCCCTTCTTCGCCCCGCAACTCGTTAGCGCGTTGCGCCTTGTTCTGCGCCGCCATCCAGGTATCGATGTCGTCCGGCGGCACGTCCATCAGGCGCAGCGCGCCGTCCATGACGTTGCGGAACACCGGGGCGGATACGAGGCCACCGAAGTAGCCACGCTCCGGATCCGGATCGTTGATGACGATGACCATCGAAAAGCGCGGGTTCTGCACCGGCACCACACCGGCGAAGTACGACAGGTAGCGGCGCGTGTAACCGCCGGTTTCGCTGAACTTGCGCGCGGTGCCGGTCTTGCCGGCGACGTGATAACCGAGGATGGCTGCCTGCGTGGCGGTACCGCCGGTTTCGGTCACCGTCTGCATCATCTTCATCACTTCACGCGCGATCTGCGGGTCGAGCACCTGCTTGGGCTCGTGACGCTCGCCCTTCACGAAGGTCGGCGTGATCAGCTTGCCGCCGTTGCCCAGCGAGGCGTAAACCATCGCGATCTGCAGCGGCGTGGCCGACATGCCGTAGCCGTAGGACATCGTTGCCTTGGTGGTGCCGCTCCAGCGCGCAGGCGCTGCGAGCACACCGGACGATTCGCCAGGGAAGCCGCTGCCGGGCTTCTGGCCATAACCGAACTGGCGCACGAAGTCGTAGAAATACTGATCGTTCATCCGCGCGGCTAGCTTGGCCGCGCCGATGTTCGAACTCTTGGTGATGATGCCGGTGACGGTCTGCACACCGTAGTTGTTGTGATCGCGCACGGTGTACTTGCGATCGAGCGCCATCCAGCCCGGATTGAGGTCGATGCGCGTGTCCGGCGTGACGATGCGCGCGTTGAGCGCGGCCGCGACGGTGATCGGCTTCATCGTCGAACCCGGCTCGAATACGTCCGTCACCGCGCGGTTGCGGTGCGTGTCCATGGTGCCCATGGCTGCGGCGTTGGGGTTGAAGCTGGGCAGGTTCACCATCGCCAGCACTTCGCCCGTGGCGATATCGAGGATCACCGCCGAGCCACTGCTCGCACCAGTCTTCTGCAGCTGGTTGCGCAGTTCGCGATAGGCCAGGAATTGGATGCGGCGGTCGATCGTCAGGGTGAGATCCTGTCCCGGCACGGCCGGCTCGATCAGGTCGACGCTCTCGACGATGCGGCCCTGGCCGTCGCGGATCACGCGCTTGGAACCGGGTTCGCCGCTGAGGATGTGATCGAACGACAGCTCCAGTCCTTCCTGTCCGCGATCGTCCACATTCGTGAAGCCGAGCACGTGCGCCATCGCTTCACCCTGCGGGTAGAAACGACGGAATTCGCGCTGCGAGAACACGCCCGGAATGTTGTGCGCGAGGATGCGGCGCGCCTGTTCGGGGCTGATGCGACGCTTGAGGTACAGGAATTCCTTGGTCGAACGCTGACTGAGCTTGCGCGTGAGCACATCGGCCGGCACACCCAGCGCGGCCGCCAGCTCCGGAATCTTTGCCGGATTCTCCAGCAGCTCTTTCGGATTGCCCCACACCGACTCAACCGGCGTCGAAACCGCCAGCGGCTCGCCGTTGCGGTCGGTAATCATGCCGCGTGAGGTCGGGATGGGAATTTCCCGCAGCGAACGCGCCTGTCCCTGCTGCAGGTAGAAGGCGTTGTTCACCACCTGCACGTCGAAGGCGCGCACGACCAGCGCCAGGGAACCCAGGCCGAGCACGCCGGCGACGATGATCAGACGCTTGCGCAGATCCAGACCGTTGCCGCGACGGACGCGCGCCCCGCCCGTCGCCGATTGCGCGGCGAGTCGGGCGCGCAGCGCGTCGACAACCCTGCCGACGAAATTCTGGCGGTTGCGGTCGTTGCGGGCGCTCATGGACGGATCACCACGGTTTCGGCGCCTTCGGGAAACTTCATGCCAAGCCGGTCGCGCGCTACCTGATCGATGCGGTTGCTTTCGGCCCAGGTCGCCTGCTCCAGCTGCAGACGGCCGAATTCGATATTGAGCTCATCACGCTCTTTTTCCAGCCGGTTGAACTGCACGAACAGCTGTCGATGCTCGTGACGGGCATGGACGATCGCGAGCGCCGTGGCCACATTGGCCACCACCAGCACGGTGAGCAGGAGGCGCCAGGTCATGCGACCTCCGGGAGCTTTTCCGCCACCCGCAGCACGGCGCTGCGGGCGCGCGGATTGGCCGCGGTTTCGGTCTCGTCGGCCTTCTGCGCGTCACCAATCATCTTCAGCGTCGGCGTGAAGGCGATTTCCACCGGCATGCGGCGATTGGCCGGCGGTGCCTTGGCGTGACGGTTAATGAATTGCTTGACGATGCGGTCTTCCAGCGAGTGGAAGCTGATCACGGCGAGGCGGCCGCCGGGCTTGAGGCGCGCGAAAGCGGCGTCGAGGCCGGCTTCGAGGTCGGCCAGCTCACGGTTGATGAAGATGCGGATCGCCTGGAAGCTGCGGGTCGCCGGATGGATCTTCTGGTCACCGCGCGGCACGACCGACGCGATCAGGTCGGCCAGCTGGGCGGTGCGGGTGAGCGGCGTCTCTACGCGACGCGCAACGATAGCCCGGGCAATGCGGCGGCTCTGGCGCTCCTCGCCGTAGGTCCACAGCACGTCCGCGATGACCTTGTCGGAGGCGTGCGCCAGCCATTGCGCGGCGCTCTCGCCCGAATCCGGGTCCATACGCATATCGAGGGGACCGTCCTTGCCGAAGCTGAAGCCGCGTTCGGCGACGTCCAGTTGCGGCGAGGACACGCCCAGATCGAGCAGCACGCCGTCAAGGCCGCCGGCGGTGGCTTCCCACTGCGCAAGCTGGGCGAAGCTGCCGCGGAAGATCGCCACACGCGCATCCGCGCCGAACTCGCGTTCGGCAACGGCGATCGCTTCGGGATCCTTATCCATGACCAGCAGCCGGCCTCCGGCGCCCAGTTGTTGCAACACGCCGCGCGCGTGCCCGCCGCGCCCGAACGTGCCGTCCAGGTAGGTTCCTTCCGCTTTGACCTGCAGGGCTTCCAGGCACTGCCGGTACATCACGGGAAGGTGGCCGGACGCCGCTTCGCGTCCGCTGCCACCCGCCGTCATAGCTGCAGCTCGAGCAGCTCGTCGCTCAGATCCTCGTCGGACACCGTCTGACGGATCTGTGCGTGGTGCGCCTGCTCGCTCCACAGTTCGAACTTGTCGCCCATGCCCAGCAGCACTGCCTTCTTCTCGATGCCCACGGCCGCGCGATGGCTGGCGGGGATGCTGACGCGGCCATTGCCGTCGAGTTCGACGAATTCCGCCGCGCCAACCAGCTTGAGCTGCATCGCCCGATTGACCTTCTTGGCCTTCGGCAAGGCGTTGACCTGGTCGCGCACGCGCTCCCACACCGCCATCGGGTACAGCCAGAGGGAACCGGATTCGAAGGGGTTGTAGGTGATGACCAGGCGGTTGCCGCATTCGCGCGCGACGAGGTCACGGTAGGCGGTGGGCACCGCCAGCCGGCCCTTGTCGTCGATCGTGATGGCGGTTTCGCCTTGGAACATTCGCCTGCCTTGCCACGTTTTCCGCCTCTACCGGGCGGCTTTGGGGTCACCTTCGCCGGAAAAACCACGAAAAACCCGGTTTTCCCTCTGTTGCCCACCTTAGCAGGGCCCCAAGGCTTGTCAACGCTTTTGTGGAGGCAAATTCACTTTGCGTATCAATGGCTTGCAGCGAACTTCAGAGTCTTGATCAACAGTTTCACCCTAAGCTTTGTTTCGTCTCATTTTTTGAGACTGAACGGCGAAACCGAAAGGGAATCGGGCATCGGCTGGAACGCACCGCCGTTCTTGCTGCGTCGCAGCAAATAGCACGGCAAGGCCGGCCGCCATCCCAGACGCCCCGGCGCTGCCACCGCCGATTAACGCCGACGCGCCTAGGCTGCCCCGGGCACAGACCGGAGATGCCAATGAACGCCCTGCACCGCACTGCCCTGCTGGCCGCGCTGTTGACGGCCATCACCGGCTGCACCTCGCACACCAATGAAATGCCCGCGAGCCCCGCCCCGACCGCCGATGCCGTCGAGATGGATCGGATCAAGGCCGAAAGCGCCGAGCAGGCAAAAAATCTCGCCAACTTCGACGACCTCGACTTCAACGTCTACAGCAACCAGAAGTGGGACGAACTGTCGAAGAGCCACGCGCCCGACATCGTCGTGCACTGGCCTGACGGCCGCATCACGACCGGCATCGAGCCGCACATCGCCGATCTCAAGCAGCAGTTCGTGTTCGCGCCCGACACGAAGATCAAGACGCATCCCATCAAGATCGCCCAGGACAACTACACGGCAGTCACGGGCGTGATGGAGGGCACCTTCAGCCAGCCGATGCCGACACCCGACGGCAGGAGCATTCCGCCGACCAACAAGCCGTTCAAGCTCGAAATGGTCACCATCGGCCGCTGGGAGAATGGCGTGATGAAGGAAGAGTGGCTGTTCTGGGACAACCAGGCCTTCATGAAGCAGATCGGGCTGGCGAAATAGTCGCCAACATCGCAAAGAGCAAAAGCTTTACCCCTCCCCGGCCCTCCCCTTCGCTGCGCGAAAGGGAGGGAGAAGAGCAAAGCGCAATCGCCCGCGGCCCTTCTGGTGCAAAGCCCCCTTTGTAAGGGGGCGCGGCGAAGCTGCGGGGATTGGAAGTGCTTAGCGGGACCCGCGGTTTTCCGTTTGCGACGCTTCATCGCAAACGAAAAACCGTGGGCCGCCCTTTCATCGCGGAGCGATGAAAGGGCGGAGTCGGCCTATAAGCCGGGTTCTGTCGTGGACAGTCATTCCTCTAGGCGCATCGTCACCGATACGCTCAAGCAACCTACCCGGAGACACCGCGGGCCGCGGCATTGCCTCCCTATTTGGTCTTGCTCCCGGTGGGGTTTGCCGTGCCGGTCCGTTACCGGACTCGCGGTGCGCTCTTACCGCACCATTTCACCCTTGCCTGATCTCCGAAGAGCCATCGGCGGTATCTTTCTGTTGCACTTTCCGTCGACTCGCGCCGCCCAGGCGTTACCTGGCACCGTGCCCTGTGGAGCCCGGACTTTCCTCGGCATTCTTTCGAATGACGCGACTGCCCGGCCGACTCCGCCGTCGGCAATTCTACGGGAATCGACCGGCGCCGACCTGAGGCGCCATTCATTCGGCCGTTTTGTAGAGCGGAGCTAGCTCCGCTGCTGTTGCTATTGCGTGTCTTGGCGCAAAGTGCGATCCGGTCAGGTCCGGGGCCTACAGAGCCAAGGCAGCGGAGCAAGCTCCGCTCTACAAGGCCTTAGTCCTGGCCGCCGTAGAGCGCCTTGCGCGGCGCGCCACTGAGCTCGGCAGCGAGCTTCGCCGCCTGCGACGGCTTCAGGTACTCGCTGAGCTTTGCGTACAGGCGCTGCCCTTCGACAATCTTCGCGTCAGCGTTCTCGCCGGCACCTTCCACGATCACCACGAATTCGCCCTTGCGCTGGTCGGCATCGGTGGTCACGCGCGCGCGCAGCACCGACAGCGGTCCATCGAGCACGGTTTCGAACAATTTGGTGAGCTCGCGCGCGATCACTCCACGGCGCTCGCCGCCGAACACGGCCGCCATGTCCTCTAGCGTTTCCTCGATGCGATGCGCGGACTCGTAGAACATCAACGTGCGCGCCTCCCCCCTCAGCTTGGATAGCCGCTCGCGCCGCGCCGATGCCTTGGCAGGCAGGAAGCCCTCGAAGACGAAGCGGTCGCTCGGCAGGCCCGCCACGCTCAGCGCCGCGATCGCCGCGCAGGCGCCGGGTACGGGCGACACACGCACGCCGGCGGCACGGGCCGCACTGACCAGCCGGAAGCCGGGATCGCTGACCAAGGGCGTTCCGGCATCGGAGACCAGCGCCAGCGACTCGCCGGCTCGCAGGCGAGCCACCAGTTGGGCGGCCTGCGCATCTTCGTTGTGTTGATGCAGCGCGATCAGCGGCCGCTCCAGCCCGAAATGGGATAGCAACTGGCGGGTATGACGGGTGTCTTCGGCGCAGATCGCGGCGACGTTGCGCAGCGTGTCAAGCGCACGGGGTGAAAGATCGCCGAGATTGCCGATTGGCGTGGCGACAATGTGAAGGGTGCCGGGAGTTTGCATCTGGGGGAAATCGACAGGACGGTTAGAATCCTACCCGGTCCCCCAAGGAATACCGCGCCGATGAGCCTGTCGAAGCTTTCGCCCGCCCGCCTGCGGTCTGCCGCCTGGATACTCGGCGCCACGCTGCTGCTGATGCAGGCTGGCTGCGCGACCGTGCAGACCACTGGTGGCGTGGCCACCGGCCACGGCCCGCGCACCGAAGCCATGGTGCAGGCGGAAACGCTGGCCAAGCAAGCCGTCACGCAAGGCGGCGCCGACCGCGTGCAGACCGACAAGCAGATCGACACGCTGCTCGCCTCGCTCGACAACGCCACGCTGCAGCGCGAAGCCGCGAGCCTGGGCGCCGGCAATCCGCTCTACAACTACGCCGGCCGCGCGCTGTTGCGCCGTGGCTTGCCGCTGCCGCGCCCCTTCGACCGCGCCGCCTGGAAGTTCGCTGCCGGCAATCGCCCGCCGGCGGAAAGCGACGGCTACCGCCCGCCGGTGAAGCTGGCGGTCCTGCTGCCGTTGTCGGGCAACCTTGCCACAGCCGCGGCGCCGGTGCGCGATGGCTTCCTCACCGGTTACTACGGCGAAACGCGCCGGCGTCCTGAAATCGCGTTCTACGACACCTCCACGGGCGCGGCTGCGGCCTATGACCGTGCGGTGACCGAGGGCAACGACTTCGTTGTCGGTCCGCTCGGCCGCGACGAGGTCAATGTCCTGTTCAATCGCGGCACGCTGCCGGTGCCGCTGCTCGCACTCAACCGTGCGCAAGTACCGCCGCCGGTCGGCAATGCGAGCTTCTCCCTGTCGCCGGAAGACGAAGGCATTGCCGCAGCAGAATTGCTGCTCGAACGCGGTGCGCGGCGCGTGCTCGTAGTGAGCGCGGAAGACGACACGCAACGTCGAGCCGTGAATGCCTTGCGCGAACGCCTGGCCGAACGCGGCGGAGCGGTCACCGACGTGGTGAACGAGAGTGTCGCCGACTTCGCACCCTTCGCCGCCAAGCAGGGCGGTGTCGACGCGATCTTCCTCGCGGTCAAGGGCAGCATCGCCCGTCAGCTGATGCCGCGCCTCGCGCTGGCCGGCCTCGCCGGCAAGCCGCGCGTGGCGACTTCGCAACTGCTCTCGGGCACCGGCAAGGTGGAGGAAGCCCGCGTCCTCGACGGCATTGCCTTCCCGAGCGAGAGCTGGACCACGCGCGGCGTGCGCGGCCTGCCGCCGCCGTCCACCGCCGCAGAGATGCTGCCCAATGCGAAGGGCCCGGCCGCGCGCCTGTTCGCGTTCGGCTACGACGCGTGGCTGATCACGGCATACCTGGAACATCTCGCGACTTCGGCCGACGGCATCAACGGCGCCACCGGCATCCTGCGCATCGACGGCTTCGGCAACGTGCAGCGCACACCGGCGTGGTCGACTTTCCAGGGCGGCGTCGCGGTGCCGCTCGCGGATGCTTCACGACACTGATCGCCTCATCTCACGGCTTATGGACAAGCCAGCCCTGGATCGCCGCGCCATCGGCGCGACGATCGAAGCCGCCGCCCGCGCGCACCTGATCCGCGCAGGTCTGCGCGAAGTCGCCGCGAACGCGAACTACCGCCTCGGCGAACTCGACCTGGTCATGCTCGACGGCGCCGGTGCCCTGGCGACCCTGGTGTTCGTCGAAGTGCGCTATCGCCGCAGCGCCCGCTTCGGCGGTGGTGCTGCCTCGATCGATGCAGCCAAGCGTCGCAAGATCGTGCATGCCGCGCAGGCCTTCCTGGCTTCTCACCCGCGCCTGGCCAACCTGGCCTGTCGCTTCGATGTCGTGGAGGCGGAAGGCGACCCGAATCTGCCGCGGCTGCACTGGCTGCGCGATGCGTTTCGCGCCGATGACTGTTGAGCCATGCCGACCGTTCTGACTCACGCGATCGTCCCGCTGGCTTTGGGAGCGGCTCTCGGCAAGCGCACGATTCCACGACGCCTGCTGATCGCCGGAGCGATGGCCGCCATGCTGCCGGACTTCGATGTGGTCGCGTTCAAGTTCGGTATCGCCTATGCCGATGATTTCGGGCATCGCGGCGCGAGCCATTCGCTGTTGTTCGCGGTGTGCGTCGGCCTGCTCGGCGCCTTCGGTGCGGGGGCACTGCAATGCAAGCGCACGCTGGCCGGATGCTGGCTGTTTGCATGCACCGCTTCGCATCCGTTGCTGGATGCGTTGACCAACGGCGGCCTGGGCGTCGCCCTGATGTGGCCGTGGTCGGATGCGCGACTGTTCGCGCCCTGGCGGCCGATTGCGGTTTCGCCGATCGGCGCCGGCTTCTTCAGTGGGCGCGGAATCGCCGTGCTGGCTTCCGAATTTTGCTGGGTATGGCTGCCCACGCTGGGACTGTCCCTGACTATCGGCGTGGTGCGCGCAGGAAGGCCTCGCGCCTCGTGATGTTCGCCAGGAGGGACTGTCCATACCGCGCCATAATGCAGGCATGAGCCACCTGCCTGCCGCGCTGGAATACGAACTCTCTGCGCTATTGGGCGCTGGGCATGGCTGGCTCACCGATCCCGGCGAGCGTCTCGCCTACGCCTACGACAATTCACGTCGCGAAGCATTGCCCGACGCGGTCGCGCTGCCGACCACACGTGAGCAGGTGCAGCAATTGGTGCGCGCCTGCTTCGAACATCGCGTCCCGGTGATCGCGCGCGGACGTGGCACCAATACCACCGGTGCGTCGGTCCCAGTGCGGGGTGGCGTGGTGGTTTCGTTTGAACGCATGAATCGCATCCTCGAGATACGCCCTGGTGACCGCTGCGCCGTGGTCGAACCGGGCGTGCTCAATGGCGAGCTGCAGGCCGCACTGCAATCCCATGGCCTGTTCTGGCCGCCGGATCCCACCAGCGCGGCTTTCAGCACGGTGGGTGGCAATCTCGCCTGCAACGCTGGTGGACCGCGCGCGGTGAAATACGGTGCAAGCCGCGACAACGTGCTTGCGTTGACCGCTGTCACCGGCACCGGCGAACTCATTCATTGCGGTACCGCGACGACCAAGGGTGCGACCGGCTACGACCTGCAACGCCTGTTGGTGGGCAGTGAAGGCACCCTCGCCCTGATCGTCGATGCCACGTTGCGGCTCACGCCACTGCCGCCGCAGCGGCGCGTGGTGCGCGCGCTGTACCGCGATGTCGCCGCCGCCGCGCAGGCCGTCGCGCGCCTGATGGCGCAAGCGGTCACGCCGTCGATGCTGGAGTTCATGGATGGCGATTGCGTGCGCCTGGCGCGCGACGTCGGTGGTGCCGAGTTGCCGCCCGACGCCGGTGCACTGCTGATGATCGAAGCCGATGGCGATGCGCACACCTTGCCGCACGCTGTCGAGGCGTTGATGCGTGCGGCCGACGGCGACGGCCTGGTCTCGCTGGACGATGCCGCCGACGATGCGACGCGCGAAAAGCTGTGGAGTGCACGCAAGGCGCTATCCCCTGCCCTGCGCACGCTGGCTCCCGGCAAGATCAACGAAGACGTGGTCGTGCCGGTTTCGTGCATCCCGCAACTCGTCGACGGCGTACGCGGGCTCACTGTCGAATTCGATCTTCCGATCGTCTGCTTCGGCCATGCCGGCAACGGCAACCTGCACGTCAACATCCTGTTCGATCCGGGCGATGCCGTACAAAGCCAGCGCGCCCACGCCGCCCTTGCCCGGGTCTTCGCGCTCACCTTGTCGCTGGGCGGCACGCTGTCGGGCGAACACGGCATCGGGCTGGCCAAGCGCGACTTCATGCCGCAGGCCATTGATCCGGCGACGCTGAATCTGATGCGGCACATCAAGGCGGTATTCGACCCGGCCGGCATCCTGAATCCCGACAAGCTGCTGCCGCGCCGCGACCAAAGTTAGGCCACGGCTCCATCGAGGCCGCCGCAGCGGCTGACCATGGCAAACCACCCGCTTGATCGCCCGTCCACGACCCAATCACCTGAACTAAACAGCCCCACTCCGCCCCAATCCGCAGAAATCCACCCCGCCACAACGGTATCCTGCGCGCCTCGCTTCCACGCATCCCGCCCAAG
This sequence comes from Lysobacter tyrosinilyticus, assembly GCF_054779815.1. Taxonomy (NCBI): domain Bacteria; kingdom Pseudomonadati; phylum Pseudomonadota; class Gammaproteobacteria; order Lysobacterales; family Lysobacteraceae; genus Lysobacter; species Lysobacter tyrosinilyticus. The sequence goes on along the minus strand of NZ_BAAGXN010000001.1, from coordinate 1,143,549 downwards.
CCCGATGTCCGCCCGTCCGCTCGCCCTGCTCGCCGCCTTCTCGCTCACTCTCCTCGCAGCCTGCGCCAGCGGCGGCGACACGCGTCCCACCGTGGTGGAACCCACTCCGGTCCCCAAGCCGATCCAGGTGAAGCCAATCCGCATCGGCATCGCGCTCGGCGGCGGCGCAGCCAAGGGCTTCGCGCACATTGGCGTGATCAAGATGCTCGAAGCCAACGGCATCCAGATCGACGTGGTTTCCGGCACCAGCGCCGGTAGCGTGGTCGGCTCGCTGTATGCCAGCGGCATGGATGCATTCCAGATGCAGAAGACGGCGTTCGGCCTGGACGAAACGCAAATCCGCGACGTCAGCCTGTTCTCCGGCGGAGTGGTGAAGGGCCAGAAGCTGCAGGATTACGTCAACCAGCTCGTCGCCAATCGTCCGATCGAGCGCATGAAGAAGCCGTTCGCCGTGGTGTCCACGCAACTGGAAACCGGCGAACGCACCGTCTTCATCCGCGGCAACACCGGTCAGGCCGTGCGTGCATCGAGCAGCATCCCCGGCGTGTTCGAACCGGTGGTGATCGGCCAGAAGCATTACGTCGACGGCGGCGTGGTCAGCCCCGTGCCGGTCGATGCCGCACGCCAGCTCGGCGCCGATTACGTCATCGCCGTCGACATCTCGTCCAAGGCCAACGGCAAGAATCCGGGCAGCCTGCTTGGCACGGTGAACCAGTCGATCACGATCATGGGTCAGAAGCTCGGCCAGCAAGAGCTGGCACGCGCGAACGTCGTGATCCGTCCGAGCGTCAACGACATCGGCGCCGCCGATTTCGAACAGCGCAACAATGCGATCCTCGAAGGCGAACGCGCCGCGCTGGCGGTGATGCCGCAGATCAAGGCGCAGCTGGCGAAGCTGCGTGCCGACCGCATCGCCGCGGCGACGCCGCCCGCGCCGGTGAAGCAGCCGGAGCCGTGCAAGCCAGGCCCTCTGGGTGGCCTGTTCGGCAAGAAGTGCGACGAGGCTGTGACGGATTCGAAGTAAGCGCTGCTCTAGCGGCAACTCATGCGAAGTGGACGAAGCCCGTGCTGGGCGCGCTCCATTCGCTCCCGTCAGTCTGCAACGCGCGAGTGCCGTTGCCTGCGATGATGCGGCCCACGCGCGTGACGGGCGTTGCCGTTTCCGTCGCGAGTCCTTCGATAGTTGTCCGCGCCGACGTCGGCGCGGTGAAGCACAGTTCGTAGTCGTCGCCGCCCGTCGCCTGGATGGCCTGGCGTCGCGCGACTTCGAATGCCGCGCTCAATTCCGCTGAAGCCGGCAGCGCGTCGAGTTCGACTTCGCTGCCCACGCCACTCGCCGCGCAGACATGCTGCAGATCCGCGAGCAGGCCATCGGAAATGTCGACGCAGGCATGCGCAATCCCGACGAGTCGGGAAGCCAGTGCCAAACGGGGATCCGGCCTGTCCAAACGCGCCCGCAACTCCGGTTGGACAACGGCGCCGGCGCGCCATTGCGCCAACGCGCCGGCGGCATCGCCGATCGTTCCGCTCACCCACACGTCGTCTCCTACGCGCGCGCCACTGCGGCGCAATGCGCAGCCAGGCGCAACGAAGCCATGCACGGTCACGCTCACCGAGAGCGGACCGCGGGTGGTGTCGCCGCCGATCAGGGCTACGCGATGCTGTCCGGCAAGCTCGAGGAATCCATCGAGGAAGGCATCCACCCACCCCGCATCGCCGCTCGGCAGCGACAGCGACAAGGTGCACCACGCGGGCTCCGCACCCATCGATGCTAGATCGGACAGATTCACGGCCAGCGCCTTCCAGCCGATATCGGCAGGCGCGGTGTTGTCGGGAAAATGGATGCCGCGATTGATGGTGTCGGCGGCAATCACCAGCTGGCGGTCGGCCGGAACCTGCACGATCGCCGCGTCGTCGCCTATGCCGAGTACGACATCGTGGCGCGTCACGGCGCGGCGACGGATGCGCTCGATCAGGTCGAATTCCGCTGCGCCCTGGGGACTCTCAACCACGACGCGCTCCAACGCGCCGCGGCGCGTGATGAATACCGATGCACATCGGACGGAGATCAGGGTTCACTGCGCCTCCGTAATGCTTTTCCTTCATCGAGCGAGCCGGAGCCGAAGCTCCGATTACTTCCTGGCCGACTGCACTTCCACCGAACGCCATTGCGCCGCGGCATGATCGAGCACGCCGTTGACGTAGGTGTGGCCGTGTTCGGCACCGAAACGCTTGGAGGTTTCGATCGCCTCATTGATCACTACGCGGTACGGCACGTCGCGACGCTGGCGCAGTTCGTAGGCGGCGATGCGCAGCACCGCGCGTTCGATCGGATCGACCTGTTCGATGTCGCGATCGAGGAACGGCGCGAGCGCGGTATCGAGTTCGTCGCAGTGCTTGTCGACGCCGTTCACCAGGTCCTCGAAGTATTCGAGGTCGGCGACTTCGTGGGCCTGTTCGTGGGCGAACTGCGCGATCACTTCGCGCGCGCTGGCGCCCGACATCTGCCAGGCATACACGGCCTGCAGCGCGCGACGACGCGCGCGCGAACGGGCGACGGGGTCGATGCCATCGGAACGGCGACGATTCATGCGATTTGCTCCAGCAGTTGCGCCATTTCCAGCGCGACTAGCGCGCACTCTTCGCCCTTGTTGCCATGGCTGCCGCCGGCGCGGGCCTGCGCATCCTCGAAGCGGTCGACCGCGAGCACGCCATTGGCCACCGGCACGCCGTGGTCGAGCGCCACGCGCATCAGGCCATCGGAACAACCGTCGGCGACCTGCTCGTAATGGCGGGTATCGCCGCGCACCACGCAGCCCAGCGCGACGATGGCGGCATGCGAACCCTGCTTCGCGAGCCGCGCGGCCGCGAGCGGCAGCTCCCACGCGCCCGGCACGCGGATCACGTCGACGGCCTCTTCGGCCACGCCGTGATCGGCGAAGGTACGGCGCGCGCCGGCGACCAGCGTATCGGTGATGCGCGGGTTCCAGCGGCTGGCAATGATCGCGAAGCGGGCGCCGGGGGCGGCGCGCATATCGCCTTCGTAATGGGACATGGACGATGGTCTCGTGGGGGCGCGCAGTTTACCGCGCCGGGGGTGAGGTCTGGTCCGTGCCGGGTTTATTCGGCGCGTGCCTGGATCGCCGTGCCGGGCAAGCCCGGCACCTACGGGTCGATCTGGACGTACTCGACCACCTCCAGGCCGAAGCCAGCCAGGCCGATCTGCTTGCGCGGCGTACCCAGCACGCGCAGCTTGCCCAGGCCCAGATCGGCGAGGATCTGCCCGCCCGCGCCATTGCGGCGCCATTCGGCCAGGGCATGACCGCGGCTCGGACGCTGGCTCGGCTCCGCGTGGTCGGCATCGTGCGCGCGCACGCGTGCCAGTAGCGCATTGGCGTCGGCGTGGTCGCCGAGCAGTACCAGCGCACCGCGGCCTTCACGCGCGATCGCGGCCAGGACATCGCCGACGGCGGGACCGAAATCGGCCCGGCGCCAGTGCAACGCGTCGGCCAATGGGTTCTGCACGTGCACGCGCACCAGCGTCGGCTTATCCGCGTCGACTTCGCCACGCACCATCGCGAAATGCAGTGCGTGACTGAGGCGATCGCGGTAGCTCACCAGGCGGAAGGCGCCATGTTCGGTCTCGATCTCGCGTTCGTCGACGCGCTCGATGGTGTGTTCGGTGGCGAGGCGGTAGCGGATCAGGTCTTCGATCGAGCCCATCTTCAACCCGTGTTCGCGGGCGAAGACTTCCAGCTCGGGACGGCGCGCCATCGAGCCGTCGGGATTGAGGATCTCCACCAGCACGCCGGTGGGCTCCATGCCGGCGAGCAAGGCGAGATCGCTCGCCGCTTCGGTGTGGCCGGCGCGGTTGAGCACACCACCGGGCTGCGCCATCAGCGGGAAGATGTGGCCGGGCTGGCTCAGATCGGCCGCGCTCGCATCCGGACGCACCGCGGTGCGCACGGTATGCGCGCGGTCGTAGGCGGAGATCCCGGTGGTCACGCCTTCGGCCGCTTCGATCGAGACGGTGAAGTTGGTGTGATGCGGCGACGTGTTGTCGCGCACCATCGGCGGCAGGCCGAGCTGGCGGCAACGCTCGCGCGTCAGCGACAGGCAGACCAGCCCGCGCGCGTGCGTGACCATGAAGTTGATGTCCTGCGGGCGCACCAGTTCAGCGGCCATGATCAGGTCGCCTTCGTTCTCGCGGTCCTCGTCATCGACGATGACGACCATGCGGCCGGCGCGGATTTCTTCGAGCAGTTCGGGGATGGGGGAAAAGGACATGGTTTTATGCCTCGGCGTCATTTCTTGCTCGTCGCCCCGGCGCACGCCGGGGTCCAGCGGTTGCCCTTGCACGTTGAGGTCAAAGGCTGGATCCCGGCGTACGCCGGGATGACGAAGTGGTTGTTCAGTTGTTGTCGCTACGACCTGTCAGCAATCGCTCGACGTAACGCGCGACCAGATCAATTTCGAGATTTACCGCGTCGCCCACCTTCGTCTGCGCGAAGGCGGTGTGCGACACGGTGTGCGGAATCAGCGCGACCTCGAAGCCCTCGGCATCGACTTCGTTGACGGTCAGACTGACGCCGTCGACACAGATCGAACCCTTCTTCGCGATATAGCGCAGCAGCGCGGTGGGTGCGGCGAAACGCCAGCGCTGCGCGCGTGCATCCTCTGCGATCGAGAGCACACGACCGACGCCGTCGACGTGACCGCTGACCAGGTGACCGCCGAGACGATCGGTGGGACGCATCGCGCGTTCGAGGTTCACTGCCGCACCGACCTGCAGGCGGCCGAGCGTGGTGAGCGACAGGGTTTCGTTGGACGCATCGGCAGCGAACGCGATCGCGTCGAATTCGATCACGGTGAGACAGACGCCGTTTACAGCGATGCTTTCGCCGAGCTGCACCGCCTCGAACGGCAAGGTGCCGACTTCGACGCGCAGCCGCACGTCGCCGCCGCGCGACTCGAGCATCGCAATGCGGCCGACGCCTTCAATGATGCCGGTGAACATCAGCGCACCTCCGGCACGGAGGCGGTGACCAGGTGGAACTGGAGCTTGGACATGTGAACGTTTCCCGCGAAATAGCTGGCGAAAAACGCCCCAAGGCATGAGGCACACGCACGGCAGCGGATGCCATGCGGAAGCCGTCTTCTTTCATCCGGACTATGACCGTCGGCTCCGGCATTCGACCGGATCTGCTGACCCTCCGATGCTCTGGAGGCGCTCGCGGGCTCGTGCGCTCGGCCCATCGGGCCTCATCGCACCTACCGCCGGTGGGGAATTGCACCCCGCCCTGAAGACGTTACGAGTTGTGAGTGCCGGCGGACCGGCGGCGCGCATTCTAACACCGCGCCGCGGGGAGCCCCGACCACCTCGCTGCCGAACGCGCCGCCGCGCGCCGAGTCAGTCCGCGTGCGGGCGCTTTTCACCGGAAAGGCGAGCCTCAGACGCGAAGCGCTGATCTCGGCCCCTTCAGACCTACGGCGTCCTTCGCAGGTGCAGGAACAACGGCCAGCGGATCGTGCGCACATCGTCCGCTTCGCCCCATGCCTGGGTAAGCGCGGGCGCATGCCGAGACACGGGATCCTCACCGAGGTCGGCACGGCAACGGGCCACCGCCGACATGCTCGACAGATACCGCAGGAAATGCGGCAGCGACCACTCCGCCTCCAGCCACAACGCCGGCGCCGGCTGGGCCGGGAATGGCCATTCGAGGCCGGCGTAGTGCGCGTCGATCAGGGCGCGTTCCGGCGGCCAGTACGGTTCAATCAACGCGCGGAAGTCCTCGACTGCCTCGACCATGCCCTCGGGCGCGATGAAATCGCCGTAACCCCACGCGGCCAGCAGGCCGCCACGAACCAGCACGCGCTCGCATTCGGCGAAGAAGGCCGCGCGATCGAACCAGTGCAGCGCCTGCGCGACCGCCACCAACTCCACGCTGCCATCGGGCAACGTCGTGCGCTCACCGGGTTCCACCGCGACGCTGACATTGCGGGCGCCGGCCTGCGCCCAATGCTGGGCGATCTGCTGCGCACTCGGATCGGTCGCGTACACGTGCGGGAAGCGTGCGGCCAGGCCGCGCGTGGCCTGGCCGCTGCCGCAACCGGGTTCCCAGACGCGTGCCTCACGCGGCACGTGCGTCGCGATCAGATCGAACAGCTCGTCCGGATATTCGGGACGGGCGGCGGCGTAGGCATCCGCCACGCCGGAGAAATGGTCCTTGAAGCTCATGAGCGCATTCCTAGGCCATCACACAAACAACATCGTTACCACGACTTCGTCATCCAGGCGAACGTCGGAGGCGCTTTACAGCAGCCGAAGGCTGATCATCCAGCCTTTGATTCTCATTGGAAGCAACAGCAACTGCTGGATCCCGGCGTTCGCCGGGATGACGAGCAAAAGCACCTGCTCCGCGACGTTTCATCGGTTCTTTCGCCTTTCACGCGCACAACCGCCCCGGGGCCTGTTTCCGTCGCGCCGGCTTAGCCTTCGGTGCTCGGCTGCAACAGCAAGCGCACGTCATCACCAATCCGCCGCGACTCGACGATGCGCATGTGCAGCCGCTGCGTCATCTCGTCGATGTGCAGGCCATCGAACAGCGGCCTTGCACGATCCCCCAGCAAAACAGGCGCGACATACAGCAGGATTTCGTCGACCAGTCCTGCGGCGAGGAACGCACCGGCCAACGTCGCACCGGCCTCGACCTGCACTTCGTTGATGTTGCGCGCCGCCAACAGCTGCAGCACGGCGGCGAGATCGAAACGACCCTCATGCACCGGCGCAGGCGCAGTCTGCGCATCGATGCCACGCGGCGGCTTCGCGTCGGGCGCATGGATGTAGAGCGTGGGCGCATCGCCCTCTCGCACGTGTCCGCGCGCGACGGTGGCCAGACCCGGATCGAGCACCACGCGTAGCGGCGGCTCGAACGGGGTGCCGTCTTCGAAGCGCACGGTCAGACTGGGATCGTCCATCAACACCGTGCCCGCGCCAGTCAGGATCGCGCCAGCACGCGCGCGCCAACGATGCACGTCGAGGCGCGACGCCTCGCCGCTGATCCACTTCGATTCACCGCTGGCCAATGCGCTGCGTCCGTCGAGACTGGTCGCCAGCTTCACCCGCAGCCACGGCCGGCCGCGCTCGATGCGCGACAGCCAGCCGCGATTGAGTGTGCGCGCCTGTGCTTCCATCAAACCGATTTCCACCGCGATGCCAGCGGCCTGCAGCTTCTCGAAACCGACACCGTCGACCTGCGGGAACGGATCGCGCATCGCCGCGACCACGCGCGACACACCTGCGGCGATCAACGCGTCGGCGCACGGACCGGTCTTGCCGACATGCGCGCACGGTTCCAGCGTGACGTAGGCGGTGGCGCCCTTCGCACGCTCACCGGCGGCGCGCAACGCGAGGACTTCCGCATGCGGTTCGCCGGCCTTGGCATGGAAGCCTTCGCCGACGACGTCCTCGCCATGCGCGATGACGCAGCCGACCATGGGATTGGGACGAGTGGTGTAGGCGCCTCGTTCGGCCAGGCGCAGGGCGCGGGCCATCATCAGGTGATCGGTAGCACTGAACATCGGGTCACTCATGCGGTTTGCTCAGCACATAACGGCCGCGCTCGGCGCCCTCTTCCCACGGCCACGCGGGAACGAGATCGGCGCCGTCGACGCGCAGTTGCATGCGCTTGAATTCGGTTTCGGGATATTGCGGCGGAAACTGGAAGTGCTCGGGCGACAGCACGACGTTGCCGCCTTCGTAACTCCAGCTCCCGTCGGCGGTGAGATCGAGCGCGCCGTAGCTGAAATACCACTGGAAATGCCCGCGTTCGTCGAGCTGCAGCTCCGAGCCGGTTTCCATGATGCCTTCGAGGTAATAGTGACCGGCGAGTTTCTGCTCGACTTTCACGACCACCGCTTCAGGCTTGCGCAGCTTGCCCGCCTGCGCCGACATCGCCACCGACAGCGTCAGCGCGAAGGCGACGAAACCGGCGCGAAGGGCATTCACCGTTTGCGGCTCTTGGTCGGCGGCGGTTCGTCTTCGATCAGCGCCAGCTGGCCTTCGGTTGCATTGTCGTGTTCCAGCCGGTCCAGGACTTCGCGGAAATCGGCGACGTCCTCGAAGGCGCGATACACCGACGCGAACCGCACGTAAGCCACGTGGTCGAGCTTGCGCAGTTCCGCCATCACGTATTCACCGACGCGGCGCGAATCCAGTTCGCGCTCGGCGGTCATGCGCAGATGGTGGACCACGGCGCGCACGGCGGCTTCGATCTGCTCTTCCGCCACCGGCCGCTTCTGCAGCGCACGGTCGAAGCCGGCCCGCAGCTTGCGTGCGTCGAACGCCTCGCGGCGACCGTCGCTCTTGATGATCAGCGGCAGCTTCAGCTCGATGGTTTCCAGCGTGCTGAAGCGCTCGCCACAGGCCTCGCAGACCCGGCGCCGACGGATCGTGGCGCCGTCGTCGGAAACGCGCGAGTCGATCACGCGGGTGTCGATGTGCTGGCAAAAGGGGCAATGCATGTGTCTAGGGTGGCCTCGGCTTCACGCGGGATCAAGCACGACTTCCAAAAGCAGACTCCCCGCACGCGGCGGGGAGTCGTTTCACATCAACCGTAGACCGGGAACTGCTGGCACTGCTTGGTCACGTTCTCGCGCACGCCGGCGATGACCTTGTCGTCGTTCGGGTTGTCGAGCACGTCGCAGATCCACTCGGCCAGCGCAACGCAATCGGCTTCCTTGTAACCGCGGGTGGTGACGGCCGGAGTGCCGATGCGCAGGCCCGAAGTCACGAACGGCTTCTGCGGATCGTTCGGCACGGCGTTCTTGTTCACCGTGATGTGGGCCTTGCCCAGCGCTTCTTCGGCGGCCTTGCCGGTGATGCCCTTGCCGATCATGTCGACCAGCATCAGGTGGTTCTGCGTACCGCCCGACACGATCTTGTAGCCGCGCGAAATGATGGTCTTGGCCATCGCCTGCGCGTTCTTCACGACCTGCTGCTGGTAGGCGGTGAATTCGGGCTCCAGTGCTTCCTTGAAGGCGACAGCCTTGGCCGCAATCACGTGCATCAGCGGACCGCCCTGGATGCCCGGGAACACGATCGACTGCAGCTTCTTTTCGATCTCGGCATCGGCCTTGGCGACGATGATGCCGCCGCGCGGACCGCGCAGGGTCTTGTGCGTGGTCGAGGTGACGACGTGCGCGTGCGGGACCGGGTTCGGATACACGCCGGCGGCGATCAGGCCGGCGACGTGGGCCATGTCGACGAACAGGTAGGCGCCGACCTTGTCGGCGATGGCGCGGAAGCGCGCCCAGTCGATCACCTGCGAATACGCCGAGAAGCCGGCAACGACCATCTTCGGCTTGTGTTCAACGGCCAGGCGCTCGACTTCGTCGTAATCGATCAGGCCCTGATCGTTGACGCCGTATTGGATGGCGTTGAGCAGCTTGCCGGAGATATTGACCTTGGCACCGTGGGTCAGATGGCCGCCGTGGGCCAGCGACATGCCGAGGATGGTGTCGCCCGGATTGAGCAGCGCGAAGTACACGGCCTGGTTGGCCTGCGAACCCGAATGCGGCTGCACGTTGGCGTAGTCGGCGCCGAACAGCTGCTTGCAACGGTCGATCGCGAGCTGCTCGGCGATGTCGACGTATTCGCAACCGCCGTAGTAGCGCTTGCCCGGATAGCCTTCGGCGTACTTGTTGGTGAGCTTGCTGCCCTGCGCTTCCATCACGCGCGGGCTGGCGTAGTTTTCCGACGCGATCAGCTCGACGTGGTCTTCCTGGCGGCGGTTCTCGTTGGCGATGGCCTGGGCGAGTTCGGGGTCAAAACCTTCGATACGGGCGTCACGCGGGAACATCGGTACTCCGGCAGGTGGGGTGTGGGGAGGGAAGCGGCAAGTTTACCGGGCATTGCGGCCGCGCCCTCATTCCAAAAACGGGAGGGCGGCTCGAACCCGGCGCCAGGGCTTCACAGGGATTGCAGGAAGGCCTCGAGCAGCGCGCCCCGGTACTTGCGCCGGTGCAGCAGCAGCGACAGCTTGCGGCGCAGGAACGGCCGCAGGAACGGCGCGCGCAGCACCGCTAGACGGCCTGCGGTGAGGGCTTCGCCGACCGCCACCTCCGGCAGCACCGCGATACCCAGCCCAGCCGCCACGGCCTGCTTGATCGCCTCGGTCTGGCTCAGTTCCAGCCGGCTGCGCGGCGGCGGCAGCTGGGCCAGGACCTGTTCGCTCAGCGCGCGCGTCGCCGAGCCGGGCTCGCGCAGCACCCAGCGCGCGTCGCGGAAATCCTCCGGCTGCAGGCTGCGGCGCTTGGCCAGCGGATGTCCGGGCGGCGCGCATACCACCAGCGCATCGTCGCGCCACGGCTGCACCTGCAGTTCTGGATGGATCACCGGCCCTTCCACGCAGCCGACATCCAGTGCGTGATCGAGCACACCCTGCGCGATGGCCTCGGTATTGGCGACCTGCAGGCGGATGGCGACCTGCGGCTGGTCTCGCACGAAGGCCCCCAGCAACTCGCCGACCCGGTAGTTACCCACCGTGTTGCTGGTGCCAATGCGCAGCTCGCCGGCGAGCACCGCCCCGCGATCGGTGGCGGCGCGGGCGAATTCGGCGTGGCGTTCCAGCAATTCCTGTGCGAGCGGCAGCAGTTCACGGCCGCGCGGATTGAGGCGCAAGCCGCCGCGCACCCGGTCGAAGACCTTCGCGCCCAACAGGCGCTCCATCTCCGCCAGGGCCATGCTGGCGGCGGGCTGGGTCAGGTGCAGGCGCGCGGCCGCGCCACTCAGGCTACCGCTGGCGGCGGCATGGACGAAGACCTCGAGCTGGCGTGGACTGACGTTGAGCATCAAATAACTTTATCGCATACATAAATAATCGAAAGTTTATTTGATCCTTGCTGCCGCGCAGACTGCGCCGCCATGCAGCAAGCAGCAATTTCGCCCCGCGCCCTCCCCGCCCCGAGCGCAGCCTCGCGCTGGCCCGGCCTGACCCTGGTTCTCGCCCTGGCGATCCTCGCCTGGTTGGCGGGCCGGGCCCTGCCGCTGCTCGGTGGCGCCGTGTGCGGTATCGCGCTGGGGGTGCTGGTGCGCACGCGCTGGACGCCGCACGCGCGACACAAGCAGGGCATCGCCTTCGCCACCCGCACGCTGCTGCAGTGGAGCATCGTGCTGCTCGGCTTCGGCATGGACCTGGGCGTGATCGCCCGCACCGGCCTGGCCTCGCTGCCGGTCACGCTGCTGACGCTCTCGGTTGCCTTCGCCACGGCCTGGTGGCTGGGCCGCGTGCTGCGCGTGCCGGCCCGACTCGGCCTGCTGGTGGGCGTGGGCACGGCGATCTGCGGCGGTTCGGCCATCGCCGCGACCTCACCGATCGTGCAGCCCGACGAGCACGAAACGGCTTACGCACTGACCACGATCTTCCTGTTCAACCTCGTCGCCGTGCTGCTGTTCCCGCTGCTGGGCCATGCCCTGCATCTGAGCGATGCCGGCTTCGGCACCTGGGCCGGCACGGCCATCAACGACACCTCCTCGGTCGTCGCCGCCGGCTATGCCTACAGCCGCGAAGCCGGCGACGTGGCCACCGTGGTCAAGCTCACGCGCGCCACGCTGATCATTCCGGTGTGCCTGATCCTCGCTGCCGCCGTGGCCTGGCGCGCGAACCGCAGTGGTGCCGGACGTGTGGACCTGCACCGCGTGGTGCCGTGGTTCGTGCTGTGGTTCCTCGGCGCCTCCGCCGTGCGCAGCGCCGGTCTGGTACCGACGGCCGCGTTGCCGCTGCTGCACGGCGCGGCTGGCTTCCTGATGGTGATGGCGCTGACCGCCGTCGGCCTGTCCGCCGACCTCAAGCGCATGGCCGCCACTGGAATACGCCCGATCCTGCTGGGTCTGGGCGTCTGGCTGGCGGTGGCGACCAGCAGCCTGCTGGTGCAGACGCTGCTGGCCCAGACCTGAGCGCCGCGCGCAGCCGCTATAATTCCGCGATCCCGTTTCTCCCCGGCCCTGCCCCGCGCAGGACGCCGTCGTTTGCCCCGCGGCCCGCCTTTCCGACGGTCTGCGTCACCGGAGCCCCCATGCAATACATCTACACCATGAACGGCGTCAGCAAGGTCGTGCCGCCGAAGCGCCAGATCATCAAGGACATCTCGCTGTCCTTCTTCCCGGGCGCGAAGATCGGCCTGCTTGGCCTCAACGGCGCCGGCAAGTCGACGGTGCTGAAGATCATGGCCGGCGTCGACCAGGATTTCGTCGGTGAAGCGCGCCCGCAGCCGGGCATCAAGGTCGGCTACCTGGCGCAGGAACCGCAGCTCGATCCCGCCCACACCGTGCGCCAGGCCGTGGAAGTGGGCCTGGGCGAAATCATCAATGCACAGGCCGCGCTCGATGCCGTCTACGCCGCCTACGCCGAGGAAGGCGCGGACTTCGACAAGCTCGCCGCCGAACAGCAGCGCCTGGAATCCATCCTCGCCGCCGGCGACGCGCACACCCTGGAAAACCAGCTCGAAGTCGCCGCCGACGCGCTGCGCCTGCCGCCGTGGGAAGCCGTGATCGGCAACCTGTCGGGCGGTGAGAAGCGCCGCGTCGCGCTGTGCCAGCTGCTGCTGCAGAAGCCCGACATGCTGCTGCTCGACGAACCGACCAACCACCTCGATGCCGAATCCGTCGAATGGCTGGAACAGTTCCTCGCCCGCTACACCGGCACCGTGGTGGCCGTGACCCACGACCGCTACTTCCTCGACAACGCCGCCGAGTGGATCCTCGAGCTCGACCGCGGCCGCGGCATCCCGTGGAAGGGCAACTACACCGAGTGGCTGGTGCAGAAGGACGAGCGCCTCAAGCAGGAAGAGAACCAGGAAAAGTCGCGCCAGAAGGCCATCCAGAAGGAACTGGAATGGGCTCGCCAGAACGCCAAGGGCGGCCGCTCCAAGGGCAAGGCGCGTCTTGCGCGCATCGAAGAGCTGCAGTCGGTCGACTACCAGAAGCGCCAGGAAACGAATGAAATCTTCATTCCGCCGGGCGAGCGTCTGGGCAACAAGGTCATCGAGTTCAAGAACGTCAGCAAGAAGTTCGGCGACCGTCTGCTGATCGACGACCTGAGCTTCTCCGTGCCCGCTGGCGCGATCGTCGGCATCATCGGCCCCAACGGCGCCGGCAAGTCGACGCTGTTCAAGATGATCATCGGCAAGGAACAGCCCGACACCGGCACGATCGAAACCGGCCAGACCGTGAAGCTGGCCTATGTCGACCAGAGCCGCGACGCGCTGACCGGCAACCACAACGTGTTCCAGGAAGTGTCCGGCGGTCTGGACATCCTCAACATCAACGGCATCGAGATCCAGTCGCGCGCCTACATCGGCCGCTTCAACTTCAAGGGCCAGGACCAGCAGAAGATGGTCGGCTCGTTGTCCGGTGGTGAACGCGGCCGTCTGCACATGGCCAAGACCCTGCTGCAGGGCGGCAACGTGCTGCTGCTCGACGAACCGTCGAACGACCTGGACATCGAAACCCTGCGTGCGCTCGAAGACGCGCTGCTCGAGTTCCCGGGCAACACTTTCGTGATCTCGCACGATCGCTGGTTCCTGGATCGCATCGCCACGCACATCCTTGCCTTCGAAGGCGACTCGCACGTGGAGTTCTTCCAGGGCAACTACCGCGAGTACGAAGAAGACAAGAAGCGTCGTATGGGTGCGGAAGGTGCGGCACCGCATCGTCTGCGGTTCAAGGCACTGAAGTGACGATTTGGCCCGTGCCCGCTTAGCGGGCACGGCTTTGCCAAATCGTCATCCCGGCGTGCTTTTGGCCGGGATCCAGCTGTGGCTGTTGCTGTTGTAGTGCCGGGCCAGCCCGGCACGCTTCTCGAAGCAAAAGCAAAATGGATCCCGGCGTTCGCCGGGATGACGAGCAAAAGCAAAGGCAAATCGCCCATGACCGAAGCCACCACACGCCCCATCGCCATCGACGCGAACGAAGCGCCGCTGCGCATCGGCTCGACCTACCCCGAGCCGTTCGCAGCACGGGTGGCCGGACGCACCAAGCGCACTTTGGGCGACATCTTCGGCCTCACCAGCTTCGGCGTGAACTTCACCCACATGCCGCCAGGCAGCAGCTCGGCGCTGCGCCACGCGCATGCGAAGGAAGACGAATTCGTCTACATCCTGGAAGGCACGCCGACGTTGATCACCAACGCCGGTGAAACCCTGCTGCAGCCCGGCATGTGCGCGGGCTTCGCCGCCGGCAACGGCGATGCACACCATCTGATCAACCGCAGCGACAGTGACGTGGTCTACCTCGAAGTCGGCACTCGTTGCGCGGACGAGAGTGTCGACTACCCGGACGACGACCTGGCCGTGCAGCGGGTCGATGGCCGCTGGCGCTTCTCCCACAAAGACGGGCAACCCTACTGAACCCGCGGCGCGGCAACGCGCACCACCGAGGATCGACGATGAGCTTCATGCAGGCATTGCGCACGCGCTGGACCCAGGCCAACTCGCTGGTCTGCGTGGGACTCGATCCCGAACCGGCGAAGTTCCCCGCGCAGTTCGCCAATGATCCGGACGCGGTGTTCAACTTCTGCCGTGCGATTGTCGATGCGACCGCCGAGTTCGCCTGCAGCTTCAAGCCGCAGATCGCGCACTTCGCCGCGCTGGGTGCCGAGGACGCGCTGGAGCGTCTGATCGCGCACATCCACAACACGCATCCCGGCATCCCGGTAATCCTCGACAGCAAGCGCGGCGACATCGGCAGCACCGCGCAGCATTACGCCAGCGAAGCCTTCGACCGTTATGCCGCCGACGCGGTGACGGTGAACCCGTACCTCGGCCGTGATTCGGTGCAGCCGTTCCTCGACCGCGCCGATCGCGGCGTGGTGGTCCTGTGCCGCACCTCGAACCCCGGCGCCGGCGACCTGCAGGACCTGCTCGTGGCCAATCAGCCGCTCTACCAGCACGTGGCGGCGAAGATCGCGCACGAGTGGAACGCGCACGGCAATTGCGCGCTGGTCGTGGGCGCGACGTGGCCCGAGCAGCTCAGGGAAGTGCGTGCGATCGTCGGCG
This sequence comes from Lysobacter tyrosinilyticus, assembly GCF_054779815.1. NCBI lineage: Bacteria > Pseudomonadati > Pseudomonadota > Gammaproteobacteria > Lysobacterales > Lysobacteraceae > Lysobacter > Lysobacter tyrosinilyticus. The sequence continues at coordinate 1,128,495 of NZ_BAAGXN010000001.1, read as the reverse complement.
ATGCGGTGCCGTTCCTGGTGCCGGGCGTCGGCGCGCAGGGGGGCGACGTCGAAGCGGTGGTGACGAACGCGAAGGCCAGCGACGGCACCGGCCTCGTCGTCAGTTCGTCGCGCGCGATCCTCTACGCATCGGCCGGCGCGGATTTCGCCGACGCGGCCGCGCGCGAGGCCCGCTCGCTGCGTGACGCGATCAACCGCTACCGCTGAGCTCCCGCAGGGCGAACTCAGGTCCGGGCCATGGCCAGCACGACGAAAACCAGAGCCACCGTCAACAGGAAATTGACCAGGAAGAAGAGCACGTAGCCCCAGATCGCGCGCAGGGCGATCTTCCAGCGCGGCTGTCCCTTGAAGAACTGCACCAGCGAGACGACGCCATAGGCCATCGCCGGCAGCATGACCAGCTGCGAAAGCCCCGCATACCAGCGCTCCAGGAGCATCGCCAGCACCCAGAGCACCATCGTCTGCGCGGTGAGGAAGGTGGTGATCACCAGCCATTCGGGATAGTTGAGTTCCCGGTAGCGGCGGAATGCCAACTGGAAGGCCGATGCCTCCAACGGCAACAGGATCAGGGTGAATGCGGCGATGTGATGGTTCATCCAGTCCCGCACGCTCTCGAAGACCCGCGCCACGAGCATGGCATCGGCGCCAGGGTTTCCGCCGCCCGCGCGCGAGTCGTCGATGGCCGCCTGCAGCGGTGCCCCCATCAGGTCGCCCTGCCCGAGCAACTTGCCCAGGAACACCATCACGGTGGCCGCGATCATCACCAGCAGGAACGGCTTGACGTGGTTCGCCCGCCGTCCCTCCAAGTAGTCGCGGATCAGCTGCCCGGGCCGCAGCATCAGGCTCTTGAGCGTGTAGAGGACGCCGCGGTCCATATGCAGCACGCTGTGCTCGATCTCGTGACCGAGGAAGTGCCAATCGATGCGGTGCGCCGGAGTCGGTTGGCCGCAGCCCGGGCAGTAATGCTGCTCGGGCGCGCCGACGGTGCGCCCGCAGTTGGCGCAATGGTTCGCGTGGAGCATTCCGTTCCCCTGGTCGGAGCGTCGATTGTAGCCGGGGTCGAGGGCGATTACGGCGACGGCCTTGCGGGCTCAACGAGCCGCGAACAGCTTGCGCGCCAGCGCGAAAGGAAAGCGCACCCAGATCATCGTGAACACCGCCACACGCGTGGACATGCGCTGGCGCGATGCATCGAACTTGCGGTAATAGCGCCACAGCCCGCGATGCTTGTGCCATTCCACGAACACGGGCCGCGAGCGCGACGAAACGCCGCGGATATGCACCACGCGCACATCGTTTGCGACTGCCACCAGCGCCCCGCTGTCGCGCACGCGCCGGCACAGGTCGAGGTCCTCGGCGTGCAGGCGATAGCCGCTGTCAAAGCCACCCAGGCGATCGAACAGGTTGCGATCCAGCAACATCAACGCACCCGACACCGCCTCCACCGGCTGCAATGGCCGCGCATCGTCGACCGCCACGCCCAACTGCGCGCCGGATGCGGCCGCACCGCGCAGCAATGATTCCAGCATGGCAGCGAAGTCCGGATCGCGGCGTCGCGCTGCCGTATCGCGAACGCCGGCTTCGTCGACGAGGTCGGCGCCCAGCAGCGCCTCGCGTTCGCCCGTCAGCGCATGCGCGCGCAGGCGCGCCAGCGTGTCGACTTCGACTAGGCAATCGGGGTTGACGAAGGCCAGCCAGCGCACGCCATCCTGCCGTGGCAGATCCGCCGCACCCTGATTGCACGCGACGGCGAAGCCGGGGTTGTCGGGATTGGCGATGAAGTGCACGCGCGGATCGCGGGTGGCATGGCGCTGCACGATTTCCATCGTGCCGTCATCGGAACCGTTGTCGACCACGCGGATCGCCATGACGCCGTCGGCAGCGCGCAGGCGCAGCAGGCAGTCGTCGATGGTTTCGGCGCTCTGGAAACTGACGACGATGGCGGCGATGTCGGCCTGGGTCATGCGTGGCGTTTCATGCAAACAGGTCGCCCTGGACATCGGGTGGCCCGATGGTGGCGAGCAGGAGTTCCAGTTGCTCACGAGTAGCGCGCAGCGGATCGTCCATCAGGAAGTGGGCGACGCGTGCGTGCCAGGTCGGCCAACGCGCGGCGATGGCATCGAGATCGCCATCACCGGGCATACCTTCGGCGCGGCGCGCGACGAACGCGGTCTCGCACAGAACGTTGCGCCACCCCAATCCGGCAAAGCGCAGCGACAGATCGATCAGCGCGGCGTACCAGGAACCATAACTGGCGGTATCGAGGCCACCCGCGCGTTGACGGGCGCTGCCGCGCAGCAACACGGCATGGGTCAATGCGGTCGGCAGCTCAGCGGCCCTGCCCGGCATTGCTGCGGCGGCGCGTGCGAGTCGCTCGGTATCGGCCGGTGCATCGTTGATTTCGCCGATGCGCGGGAACGAAACGGTTTCGCCGGCATTGCTCCACGGTGTCGCCGAGGCAATCGCACCATCGGCTTGCAGGCACGTGGACAGACGGGTCAGCCAGCCCGGCAACGGCATCGCATCGCTAGCGAGCACGGCGACGTCGGCATCGCCGCACGCCACCAGCACTTCGTCGAGATGCGCCACCTCGCCGACACTGCGCTGGCGGCGCGTGTAGTGCGCCTGCAACGCGGTGCTGGCGATCCAGCGCTCGATGATCGCGTGTCCGCGTGGCCCGGCCTGCGCGTCGTCCGCCAGCCAGATGCGCGTTCCCGGCGGCGTGTGCGCCTCCAGCGCGGCGAGGCAGGCGTCGAGCGACTCGTCGTCGACGCCTACCGGCAGAATCACGATGGGAAGCGCGGAGGCGGTGGGCATGCCCCGCGATTATTTCCGAGGATCGCGCGGCTGCTTTTGCAGCGGCGCCAACGCGCGGAAGCGGGCGCCGTATTCGTCGGTGACGTCGCGTGCTTCCTGCGGGTTGCGGATGATCGTCGGCGTGAGCAGCACGATGGTCTCGTTGCGGGAGGTCTTCGACGACTGTCGTCCGAACAGCCCGCCGATCACCGGAATGCGGCTCAGGCCCGGGAGCCCGGCGCTGCCGCGGGTCACACCGTCGTCGATGAGCCCGGCCAACAGGACCGTATCGCCGTCCTGGATGGCCGCTTCCGTCTTCAATTTGCGCGTATCGATGCGCACATTGCCGTTCACATCGGGGGCGCCAGTGGGCGTACTGACTTCCTGCACGATGTCGAGGAAGACCATGCCGTCCTTGCTGATGCGCGGACGCACCTTGAGGATGATGCCGGTATCCAAGTACTGCACCTGGCTGATCGTGTTGTTGGTGCCCGCGGTCGGATTGACCGTCACCGACGAAATCGGAATGCGGCTACCGACGTTGAAGGTCGCCTCGGCATTGTTGCGCACGACCACCGAAGGCGATTGCAGGATCTGCACGTCGCTGACCGCATCGAGCGCGGTGATCACCGCCGCGGCGTCGTTGTTGACCAGCGTCCACGCGGCACCACCGACGTTGGTGAGCTTGCCCGCGATGGTGCTCCACTTGGGAATGCCCAGGCTGTTCGGAGGCAGGCCGATTTCCTGCTTGGCTCCCTCGAGATACCAGTTGACGCCGTAGCTGAGGTCGCCGGAGAGCTGCACCGTCGCGACCTGCGCTTCGATGTGCACCTGCATCGGCATCACGTCGAGGCGCGCGATCACATCCTTGATCGACTTCCACGCCGACGGCGTGCTGCGCACCAGCAGCGCGTTGGTTTCCTCCACGGCCGACACGCCGACGCGATCGCCATTGACGTCGAGCGTCACCGCCGCGTTGCCGCCCTGCCGCGCGCCCAGCGACATTTCGCCACCACCGGTACCGCTCGAGCCCGACGACGACGACGTGCCGTTACCGCCCTTGATGTCAGCGGTGCTGCCACCGCTGGCGCTGTCCTGCAGCTCCACCGATTCCAGGCCCGGCATCAGCGAAGGCGCGCCGGTCGAAGCGCCGCCACCGCTGCCACGGCCGCCGAAGACTTCGGACAGGCGATCCGCCAGATCCTTGGCCTTGATGTACTTGAGTTCGTACGAATACAGCTGGACGTCGCCACCGGCGCTGTCGATACGGTCGAGCCAGTCCTGGATGTCGTCGAGATAGCTGGCCTGCGGCGTGATCACCAGCACTGCGTTGGCGCCTTCCAGTGGCATGAAGCGGAACATGCCCGCGACCGGCGCCTTGCTCTGTTCGCCGAAGACTTTTTCCAGATCGGCGACGACCTTGTTGGCCTTGCCGGTCGTCAGCGGGAACACGCCCACCGACATGCCCGACAGCCAGTCGACGTCGAAGATCTCGATCGTGCGTAGGTAGTTCTCAAGCTCCGTGCGCGTGCCGGCGATGCTGATGACGTTGCGCGCGTTGTCGACGTTGACCACGGCGTTGGGACGCGCGTACGGCTTGAGCACCTTCTCCATTTCGCTGGCGGAGATGTAGCGCAGCGGCACGGTGCGCACTTCGTAGCCGCGCGCGAGCGACGGTGCGCCGGTGCGCGGCGCCACTGCGCCGCTGGCCAGTGCCTGGTCGGCCGGCACGATGTTGTAGCGCCCACCGGAGTAGATCAGGCGGGCGTTGTTCCAGCCGAGCACCATTTCCAGCAGGTTGAATGCCTCGGCCGGGCTCACAGGCTTCGGCGTGCCTAGGGTGACGGTGCCCTGCACGCCCGGTGCGATCACGTAGTTCTGCTGGAGCATGTCGCCGAGGATGGCCTTCACCACCGCATGCACCGATTCGCCTTCGAAGTTGAAGGTCGCGCCGGCGCCGGTTGTCGACAGCGACGGCGGCGGAGCCGAAGCGGCCTGGCGGTTGATCACCTGGCCAGTGCCGCGACGGATGCGCGGCTGCGGACCGCGCTCGTCGGGCAGCGGCTGCGTGGCGCTGATGACCGTTTCGCCGCTCGGCGTTGTGGTCGTCGTCGTTGCCGACGAGGTACCGGCCTGTTGCGCCTGCAGCGCGCGCGGATCGGCGTCGCGACGGACAGTGGCGACCGGCGCCGCGGCGCAGGCCGTCAATGCGATGGCGACCACGGTGCCGATCGCCGTGTTGACGGCAGAACGGGCGGACCGGGACGTGGAATGCGGATGACGATTCATGCGGGCGACTCTATTTGACCGGCGGTTTTTGTTTCTGCTGCTGCTGTTGCAACAGGGCTTCCTGCCGCAGCTGTGCACGGCGTGCTTCGATGCGCTTGCGGATGGCTTCCATCTGCGCCTGTTCCGTCATGGGCTGGTTGGACGCAGGGGGTGCCGGTGCGGGAGGTGCCGGCGTTGGTGATGCGACGACCGCTGGCCCCTGCGTAGCAGGTACATCCGGCCCCGTCATGCCCGGCTGTGCGGGCACGGTTTGACCTGCGGGCTGCGCATCGGTCTTGGTGACGGCAGTCGGGGCTTCGCCGCCGACGCCGTTGTAGACGCGCAGTTCGAGCTTGCGTTCGCCTTCCGGGCCGATGAAGACAGCAGTGCGCGGCTCGATCGATTGCAGGGTCCAGTTGGGCAGCGAGTCGTCGTGTTCGCCCAGCTTGATCCGCAGCGGCGGGCTGCGGTTATCCGGCGGCTGGATGATCGCCATCTTGAAGGTCGGCGTGATGATCACGCTGGTCAACACGTAGTCGAAGGCCTTGACCTGCTCTTCGCCCTGCGGCTGCAGCGAGAACGCATGCGGGCGGCGATCGTCGGCGAACACCGGACGGTTGGCGATCTCGCTGTATTGCGTCAGCAATCCCAGACGTTCCGGCGGCGCTTTCGGCAGCACAGGCAGTGCCTTCAGCAGCGCCAAGTCTTCGGGCAAGGTGGAGACATGTCCGCCCATGCCGAACAGGGCGAGCAGCAGGGCGAGCAACGCCCACGTCGCGGTCGCTGCAAGCAGCCAGGTACGCGGACCGGCACTGTCAAAGCGCATCGCCCACCCCCGTGCGGGATCCCGCCGTCCGTTGCGATGCGGGGGCGTTCACGCCCGGTGGCAGATAGCCGTACAGGTCGAAGCTCACATCCAGGCCGCCCTGGTTGCCGCTCTGCCCCGGGCCGAAGAACACCCGTTGCGACAACACATTGAGATTGCCCACGAACAGGCGCGGTGAACCACCTTCCAGCGCATACAGGACATTGGCGAGTTCCGGAGTGCCGCAACGCAGACGCACCTGCACGGTCACGCGCGGATAGTTCTCACGTGACGGTTCCTGCAAAGGCGAGCGGTTGGTGATCTCGCACGCGCGTCCGCCGGGGCTGGCCTGGGCCACCACCGCTTCCAGGCGCTGCACCAGGGCGGCCGTCGCAAGCTCGGGGTTGCGCTCGGGCAGGAAGCCCGGGGTGCGTGCGAGCTGGCTGCGAGCCTGTTGCAGGCGCTGCTGTACCTGCGGCCCCTGCTTGACCAGCATGCGCAGGCGCAGTTCGCGCTCGCGCGCGGCGTCGATGCGACCCTCCACTTCGCGCAATGGCACGGTGAACCACGGGTGGATCAGCACGCCATAGGCGAGCGCCAGCGCGGCCACGAGTAGGCCGAGTGCGAGCCAGCGGTCGCGTTTACTGACCGGAGCGTGCACCGGACGTCTCCTTGGTATCGGCGGGGCCGATATCGGCGGTGAGAGTGAAGCGATCCTTACGCGTGGTGGGATCGGTCTGCAGCGCGCCGTCGAGTCCGGGCGAACGCCACAGCTTGGAGTCCTGCAGGCGGCCGACCAGCGCCGGCGCCTCGTTGCTCAGGCCGATCAGCGTGAGGCGGTTTTCCTCGATCGCCAGCTTTTCCAGGCTGGTGCCATCGGGCAGGCGACGACTGAGTTCGTCCATCACTTCCACCGCGGTCGGATACGCCGCGCGCTTGCGCTGGAGGAACGCCTGCCCCTGGATGAGATTGGTCAGTTCCTGCTGCTGGGTGGAGGCGCGCCGCGCAGGCTCGGCTTCGCGCGCGACCTGCGCATCGAAGTTGTCGGCGGCAGTGCGACGGTTCTCGAGCACCAGCCAGAGCGTCAGCCCCAACGCGAATACGGAGACCGCGGCCAGACCGAGGTTCCAGGTCCGCCACGGATCGCGAACGCGCTGCCGCTGCGCAGGCGGGAGCAGATTGACTTCCAGCGGTACGCCATCGGCACCGGCTACGTCGATGCCGGCCAACGAAGGCGCGGCAGGGCCCAGCATGCCCAGTTGCGGATCGAGCGCGGCTCGCGGCACCACGACGAGTTCCGCGTCGATCGGACCGTCGCCTTCGCGGCGCTCGATCACGCGGGCGTCGTACGCCACGGCGTCGGCGGCGAAGGGCGTCTGTCGTTCGATCTCGAAGCCCACTACATCACGCAGGCGCTCCGCGGCGGCGGCAGGCAGCGAGAGGCGGCGACGCAGCGCGCTGCCTGCAGGCAGCAGCAGCCAGCGCGGCAAGTCGGCCAGGCGCAATCCCAACACGCGCGCCAGCGGATCCCGCCCGGCAACCACGTCGAGGTCGTCCAACGCGGGCAGGTTGCCCAGGTCGCGAATCTCATCGCCGCGTTGCAGACGCAGGCGCAGTGCCCCGCCTTCGACGACCAGCAGCAGGCGACCGCGGTCCATGCCGAGCAGCTGGCGCGTGCGCGGCGGCAGCCAGGATGCCAGCGCATTCCACCACCACGAGAGAAAACCGCCGGTACCGGTCCTGAGCGTGGATCCGCTCAACCGGGCACCAAGACGGCCTAGACGGTCCTGCAACCGTCCTGCTGCAGGTGTGCTCATGGTGGCGACGCTCCTTCCTCCACTGGCTGATGAAAACGACAGGCCATCAATCCCCCGCCTGCCAACGCAACGGTGTGTAGGCCGCGCCGGGCATCGATCCCCCTCCACGTACCACGGCCCGCAACACCGCTTCGCGACGATCTGCCAGACGCGCGCGGCTCTCAATACTATACGTGCCGCTGCTGCCGCCCACGAGCGCGGTGCCGTCGGGCAGCGTCGGCGGGGGTTGGCCGGAAGCCGGATTCCAGCGCTCGCGGCGTGCCACCACGTCCGCGCCATTCATTCCCATCGCACTCAGCACCTCGGCTGAAGCGAACGCCGGATCCGGTCGCGTACGGCCACTGAACACGGTCAGGTGTGGCGCCATTTTCGCGTACAGCTCCGGCGTCATGCCGAGCACTTGTTCGAGTTCGGCGACGCTTTCGAACTGCGCATCCTTGGCGCCATAAGGAAGGCCGGCGCTCGCGTAATCGGCATCTTCGCCGCCACCCGCGGGCTGGGTCAGGCTGTCGGGATCGCGCCAGTCGATGATCGCCGCGGCCAGTTGCGCGGCCTTTTGCTGATCAGGCTCGAAGCGACGGATGAATTCCGTCAGCAGGGTCATGTCGGCCTGGTTGAGATCGATCTTGCCGTTCTCGTCGATGATTTTGACTTCGACCTGCGCATCGCCGTAACGCCAGCGATGCACGCGTCCGTCCGGCAGCCACTGCAGGCGCGGCTCGGTCGCGGCGACGCGGGTCATGGCGTATTCCATTCCGGCACGTGCGGCGTTTTCCGCGACCATGCCGCGCACCAGCACGCGCCCCTGCAGGTGTTCGGTACGCGAGATCAGCGCGAATGCGCCCACCAGCGCGGCGAGCAACGCGATCAGCCACATCACCAGCAACAGCGCGGCGCCGGCCTGGGAGAAAGGCCTGCTCATTGCGTCACCGGCGGCACCGGCCCCGAAGTCGTGGCCGCAGCCAACGGCAATGCCACCACTATCGGCGGCCATTCCTCACCGTTCCCATCGGTCAACGTGATCTCGACCATCAGGGGCAGTTGTTCTCCGTTCTTCCATTCCTCCTGCCACTCGTCCAGGCCGCCTTCGGCCGCATAGGAGCGGTAGCGGAACCGCGCGGACTTCAGGCCCTCGACGAGCACTTCCGGTGGGCGCGGCTGCGTTTCCTCGATGGTCTGTCCGGCGAGCACCATGCTGAGTGCGAGAGTGATGCGCTCGCCGCCATCTTCGATCGCGAAGTCGTGCAGGTAGGGCCCGCCGCGGCCGAGATAGTCCGGCAGATCGGCCACGAAACGCATGCGGTCACGTTCGCCGAGGAAGCGCTGGGTGCTTCCGCTGCTCTGGTCGAAATTGAAGGGAATCGGTCGTACCGCTTCAAGACGGCGACGCAGGAAACCTTCGACCGCGCGGATCCGCTCGCTGTGCGCGGCCATGGCCTCGCCGCGCTGCGTGGTCTTGGTGGCGGCGCCGATCGTGGCGAATGCCAGAGTCAGGCCGGCCGCGAGCAGCACCGTAGCGATCAGCACTTCGATCAGGGTGAAGCCGGCTGCTTTGGCGGCACTGCCGCCAAGCCGGCTGAACGCCCCGCGGCTATGCCTAGAAGCCGGACTGAGGCTGCGCGCGATTCGCTTGGTCATAACGGTGCCCCGGTAGTCGGCACAGTCAGCCGCAGCGTACGCAGCAACAAACGTTGACCGGGGCCGCCCTCCCCCCATTCGATGCCCAGCCGTACTTCGAGCAGGACCGGCGCATTCGGATCGATCAGCGCATTGGCCGGCAACGACGGATCCTGCCAGCGCTTGATCTCGCGCGACCAGCGATAGCGGCCATTCTCCAGCTCGCCGCTTTCGGTGCCGGTCTTGATTGCCTCGCCGACACCCACCTGCGCCATCAGGCTCTGTGCGTGCAACGCGGCACGTCCGGCATCGGCCGCGCCGCGTACCTGGCGCGCGGCGCCGGACAGGGTGCCCAGCAGCAGCGTCAGCGCCGCCGCAAGCAGGGCAAACGCGACGATGACTTCGATCAGCGTGTAGCCGCGCTGGCGCCCGCGACCAAGCCCGCTCACGGCGTCACCTCGCCGCGACGCAGGCGCACCTCGCCGGTCAACCAGGTCACGTCGATGTTCATCGCCGCCTTCTGCGCACTCAACTGCACGCGACCACCGGTGGACGCGCCGTCGGGAAAGAACATGATCGCGCCCTCGCCCTGCCGCGGTTGCACCTCGCGCGCACCGATGAAACGTATGTGCAGTTTTTCCGGAATCTCGCCATGGCGGTCATTGGGCGCGGTCCATGTATGCGCCTGCGGGTCGATGGTGAAACGCTGCGGCTGCCCGGTCGCGATCGCCTGCGTGCGCGTGAAGCGCAGCTGCGCGGTGATCTGCTTGGCCTGGCTACGCAGTTGCATGCCCGCGAAGCCGCCGGTCATCGCGCCGGCAGCGAGCACGCTGATGGCGGCCAGCAGTGCCACCACCAGCAACATTTCCAGCAAAGAGATACCGCGTGCCTTGCGCATGGACTGCCTTGTGCGCCGATCGGGCCGAGCGTCGCGGCTTATTCGTACTTGATGTCGGCGTTGATGCTGCTGCCGCCCTGCTTGCCGTCCTTGCCCAGGAACACCAAGTCGAAGTCGCCCTTCTCGCCCGGTACGTGGTACTCGTAGGCGTGACCGAAGGGATCCTTCAGCTCGGTTTCCTTCGCATACGGACCGAGCCAGCCGCTGACGTCGCCCGGAGCCGTGACCAGCTCATCGAGCGAATTGGGCAGGCGACCGGTGTCCATGCGGAACGACTCGACCTTGCCGGCCAGCGTCTGCACCGCCGACTTGCCGAGGTTGTAGTCGCCGCGCTCCTTGCCGCCGATCACGCGACTTCCGACGAACGTCAGCACCGCACCGATCAGCACGATCACGATGATGATTTCGAGCAGGCTCATGCCGCGCTGCTTGGCGGCCGAGGCGAAGCGGGGATTCGAACGCAGGTTACGCATGGTTGGTTCCAGAAAAAGAGAGTGATCGGAAGCCGGGCCCACGGCTGTTGGTTCAATAGTAAGCGGAGCGTGTTGCGTTTGTTTCAATGTTCAAAGTTGCGGTTAGTGTCGCTACCGCGCGACTTTCGGCTTTCCGCTGCCGTCCGTGGCGCAACTTCACTGGCCTTCGGATCGTCCGGCCCGGCCTCCATGGCCGGGCGTTCGCGACCGCGCACACCAGAGGCGTACAAACGCAGTCGCTCACCCAATCGCGTTGGTCAGGTCGTACAGCGGCAGCAGCACCGACATCACCACGACGCCGATCACCCCCGCCAGCACCACCGTCACCACCGGCACCAGCGCGGCGAGCATGCGGTCCAGGCTCAGCGCGGTTTCCTGCTCGAAGGTTTCGGCGGTCTTTACCAGCATCGTGTCGAGCGCGCCGGATTCCTCGCCCACCGAAATCATCTGCAGGGCCAGTCGCGGGAAGCGCTTGCCACGAGCCAGCGCGGTCGACAGCGCGACGCCGTTCTTCACCTCTTCCGCAGCAGCTTCGACATCGGCGGCCAGCACCCGGTTCCCCAGGACGTTGCGACCGATGCCCAGGGCCGTCAGCAGCGGCACGCCGTTGCGCACCAGAGTGCCCAGCGTGCGCGCCAGACGCGCGGTCTCGACCTTTGCCACCAACGCACCCGCGAATCGGCGCTGCAGCAGCCAGGCATCGAAGGCCTCCCTGAATGCGGGATCGCGACGCTTGCGGTCGAACCACCACAGGCCCACGGCCGGGATCACCAACAGCAGGATCCACCAATCGCGCACGAACAGGCCAATGCCGAGCACGATCTTGGTGAATAGAGGCAGCTCCGCATCCAGGCTTTCGTACATCTGCGCGAACTGCGGCACGACATAGCCGAGCAGGAACAACAGGCTCAGTCCCACCATCGTCAGCAGGATGGCCGGATAGATCAGCGCATTGATGATACGGCCCTGCAGCTCGCGGGCACGTTCGAGGTAGTCGGCCAGGCGCGACAGCGTTTCATGCATGCTGCCGCCAGCCTCGCCGGCGCGGATCATGTTGATGTACAGACGCGAGAACGTGCCGTGCTGGCGATCCAGCGCCGTCGACAACGAGCTGCCGCCACGCACGGCGTCGCGTACATCGGCGATGGTGCGTTTGGCGACCTCGTCTTCAGGCAATTCGAGCAGGATGCCCAGCGCGCGATCGAGCGGCTGTCCGGCGCCGAGCAGGGTCGCCAGCTGCTGGGTGAACTGCACCAGCCGCGCGCCGGCGAACGGCTTGGGCTTGAACAGGTTCTTCCACAGCGCGGTACCGCGCGCTTCGCTCGCCAGTGTGGCTTCGACCGGCAGGTGCCCCTGCTCCTGCAGGCGCGCGATGACCTCGCCGCTGCTCGTGGCCTCCATCTGGCCATCGAGCATTTCGCCGCGCGAATTCAGGGCCTGGTAGTGATACAGAGGCATGCGATCACGCGTCCTCGGTTACGCGCAGCACTTCTTCGATCGTGGTCTCGCCGGCGAGCGCCTTGACGATGCCGTCTTCGTACATCGTGCGCATGCCGGCCTGGCGGGCGATCTGTTCGATCTCGCCCATACCCGCATGACGCATCACCGCGCGACGCAGCTCGTCGTTCATGACCAGGAATTCCATGATCGTGGTGCGACCGAGATAGCCGGTCGGCGCGATCGCGGAGCCACGCGGACGGTAGAGATAGATGTCGCCGTGCGGCTGGTACTTGCGCAGGCTGAACTTCTCGATTTCCTCGGGCGAAGCGGGATAGCGCTCGGCGTGCGTCGACTCCAGGCGGCGCACCAGGCGCTGCGCGAGGATGCCGTTGATGGTCGAGGTGAGCAGGTAGTCCTCGACGCCCATGTCGAGCAGACGGGTGATGCCGCCTGCCGCGTTGTTGGTGTGCAGTGTCGACAGCACCAGGTGGCCGGTAAGCGCGGACTGGATCGCGATGCGACACGTCTCCAGATCGCGCATTTCGCCGATCATGATGATGTCCGGATCCTGGCGTACGATGGACCTCAACGCATGGGCGAAGTCGAGGCCGATCTGCGGCTTGGCCTGGATCTGGTTGATACCTTCGATCTGGTATTCGACCGGATCTTCGACGGTGAGGATCTTGACGTCGGGCGTGTTGAGCTTGGAGAGCGCGGTGTACAGCGTCGTCGTCTTGCCCGAACCAGTCGGACCGGTCACCAGCAGGATGCCGTGCGGCTGGTCGAGCACGTGCTGGAACTGCGGCAGGAAGTGGTCGGTGAAACCGAGCTTGTGGAAATCGAAGACCACGGTCTCGCGATCGAGCAATCGCATCACCACCGACTCGCCGTGCGAGGTCGGCATTGTGCTCACGCGCAGGTCGAGCTCCTTGCCCTGCACACGCAGCATGATGCGGCCGTCCTGCGGCAGGCGCCGCTCGGCGATGTTGAGCTTGGCCATGATCTTGACGCGCGAAATCACCGCGGCAGTGAGATTGGCCGGCGGCGATTCGCCTTCCTCAAGCACGCCGTCGATGCGGTAACGCACCTTGAGGCGGTTCTCGAACGGCTCGATGTGGATGTCCGACGCGCGCAGTTCGACCGCACGCTGGATGATCAGGTTGACCAGGCGGATGACCGGCGCTTCGGACGCGAGGTCGCGCAGATGCTCGACATCTTCCAGATCGCCCGCGCCCTCGCCTTCTGCGGTTTCGACGATCGCACCCATGGCACTGCGGCCCTGGCCGTACCAACGCTCGACCAGGTCGTCGATTTCGGAGCGCAACGCCACCAGCGGACGCACTTCGCGCTGCGTAGCCAGGCGCACGGCATCGAGCAGGTAGCTGTCCTGCGGATCGGCCATCAGCACGTCGACGCTTTGCTCGGTCTCGGCGATCGGGCACACATGAAATTGCTTCATGAACTTGGCCGTGAGCGCCACGCCTTCCGGCGGGAGCTCCGGCGCGTCCTTGGCGCTCACCAGCGGGAGGTCGAGGACGGCGGCGACGGTTTCGGCGTGGTCGCGCTCGGAGACCAGGCCCAGACGCGTCAGCAGCGACAACAGGCTGCCGCCCGCGTCCTCCTGGAGACGGCGCGCGCGGCCGAGGTCGGCCTCCTTCAGCCGGCCCTTTTCCAGCAGCGCGGCGACGATGCGCTCGTCGGTACCGGGATCCGTGGTGGTGTCGTTGGCGACTGCCGCGTTCACATTCGTCCAGCCTCGGGCGGAGCTTCCTTGGGGGGTCCGACTTTACCAGCTGGCGCGGGCATATCCGGTGCAGGGCGGTGTATAGGACCCATCGCTTCATGCGTACTTCGCGGTATCGTGGGGCCAACATCCTTGGGGGAGGATGGCAAATGGACGAAACAGCCCGGCTGGTAGAACGCCGGCAACGCCGCGAGCGGGATCCCGACCAGCTGCGCTGGATCGCACAGGCGCGAACGCTGGCCGCCGCGCTCGATCTGCTGCCCTCGCCCATTGCCCTGCTGCTGCCCGGCGAACCGCTCCGGGTCTGGCACGCGAATGCCGCCGCGCGTCATCGCTTGAGCATCCACCCGGAATTGCGGATGCGCGATGGCTTGTTGCTCGTCGCATCGGCGCACGCCTCGGCAGTGATGCAGGCCATCGCCCGCGCGCGCGAACTCGGTCCCGGCCATCCTCAGCAGCTGCGGCTGCCATCGTCGGCCGGTCCTGCCACTGCCACTGCGTGCGTGCAACTGCTGGATTTCGGCGCGAGTAGGGACTTGCCGGTGTCCACAGTACTCATGCTGGAGCTGCGCGAATCGGTATCACCAGAACGCGGACTGCAACAGCTATGCACCGAATTCCGACTCACGCGCAAGGAGGCAGAGGCGGCACTCGGACTGCATGCGATGGGCTCCATCGACGAACTGGCGCGCTGCACCGGCAAATCCATCCACACCGTGCGCACTCAGTTGAAAGCGGCAATGCAAAAAACGGGAACCCACACCCAAGCCGGCCTCGTCGCATTGGTGGCTCACCGATCGAGCGCCTGATCCGACCGTTCGCCGGCACGTACACCAGATGGGCGATGACGGTGGGACATCCCCCTACCTAGCGTTTGGGCCAGGAGCCACCTCAGCGCTCCTCACAGGGGGAAAAACATGAACCGCCTTTGGACGCCCAGGCCAGGGATGAGCCTGCGCATCGTCGTCTTCGCGCTATTGGCTCTGTTCGTCACTCCGGCCTTCGCAGCCACCTGCCCGGAAGTGAAATTCGGCGGTCCTGCATCCCTCACCATCCCCGACTTCACCGCCGTCAGCGGCGGTTGGACGCCCACGACCGCCACCGTCAGCGGTCAACCGTCGTCGCCGAAGACGAATCAGGGCGGTCTCTATCAGTGGACGCAGATCAGCGGGCCTGCTGGCACGCTCACCAATGCCACCACGCCGCAGATGCTGTTCACCGCGCCGGACGTGGGCGCCGCGGGTGCGACCGTGAGGCTGCGCTTGACCGTTACCGGTTGCGGCGGTAGCGCGAGCGACACCTACACCATCAACATCACCGATGCGCACGACATCGTGGTGAATGCCGCGCCGCACGCGGTAGCCAGCGCGAGTCCGGCTTCGCCGAATGAAGGCACCACGGTAACGCTCAATGGCAGCGCATCATCCGATCCGAACGGCGATGCACTCAGCTACAGCTGGCTGCAGATCGGTGGACCGACGGTGACGCTGGCGGCGCCGAATCAGGCGATCACCACATTCACCGCGCCGAATGTCACTGCGACGACAACGCTCACATTCCGTCTGACCGTATCGGATGGGTCGCTTTCGGACTCGAATACCGCCCTGGTCAGCGTGGTCTGGATCAACGAGCCGCCGGTTGCGGCATTGAGTTGTCCGCTCGAAGTCAACGAAGGCCAGGCGCTGACCCTGAACGGCAGCGCGTCCAGCGACAGCGACGACGGCATCGCTTCGTACCAGTGGCAGCAGCTGGTCGGCCTGCCCGCGGTTGCCGGAATCGACA
Organism: Lysobacter tyrosinilyticus; assembly: GCF_054779815.1. NCBI lineage: Bacteria > Pseudomonadati > Pseudomonadota > Gammaproteobacteria > Lysobacterales > Lysobacteraceae > Lysobacter > Lysobacter tyrosinilyticus. Next base: position 1,112,856 of record NZ_BAAGXN010000001.1, on the reverse strand, counting down.
CCTGGAACACGGCGACGAAAACCTTCAACGCGCCACAGCTGGGATTCCAGCAATCCGGCGTCGTGCCGTTCAAACTGACCGTGACCGATTACAGCGGCGCCAAGAGCTCCGCGGATTGTTCGATCTTCATCCACGACGTCACCAAACCGGTGATCACGACACCGGCAAACATCGTCGCGGAAGCGAGCTCTGCCGCCGGTACCAATGTCGGCTATGCGGTATCCGCTTTCGACATCGTCGACGGCAGCCTGCCGGTAGTGAACTACACCAGCTACTTCCTCTGCGCTCCGCCCTCGGGCGCATTGTTCGCGCTCGACGCCGCGACCCCGGTGTTGTGCAGCGCGCTCGATTCGGCCGGCAACCAAGCGACCGCAGGCTTCTCGGTCCGCGTCGTCGACACGACCGCGCCCTCCATCAACGTTCCTTTGTCATTCGCGGTGGAAGCCGCGGGACCTGCCGGCGCCACTGCCAACTATGTCGCCAAGTCGACGGACGCGGTCGACGGCGAAAAGGACGCGGTATGCGCTCCCGCTTCCGGCTCCATGTTCGCGATCAATGCGCCTGGGCCGACTACTACCGTCACCTGCAACGCGACCGACGCGCACGCCAACGCCGCTCAAGCCAAAACGTTCGAAGTCGCGGTGCATGACACCACGCCGCCGGCCTTCGATCCGGCCTCGTTCGCGGACGTGACCGAGGAAGCTACTTCGGCGTCCGGCGCCACAGTGAACTTCGCACTGCCTTCGGCCAGCGATCTGGTCGACCTTGGCAACGTCGTCGTCACCTGCACACCAGCATCGCCGCACGTGTTCCCGCTGGGCCAAACCAATGTCGACTGCAAAGCGGTCGATACACGCGGCAACGACAGCGCGGCGGCATTCCACGTGAGCGTGCTCGATCGCACGGCGCCGGCCCTGCACCTGCCGGCCGACATCATCGCCGAGGCGACCAGCGCAAACGGCGCGGCAGTTTCGTTCAGCGCCTCCGCCACCGACCTGGTCGATGCGAACGTGGATCTGAGCTGCTCGCCGAACTCAGGCGATACCTTCGTCCTCGGCACCACGACGGTGCATTGCACCGGCATCGATGATGCCGACAACAGCGCCAGCGGCGATTTCTCCGTCACGGTGCGGGACACCACCAAGCCTACGTTGCAACTCCCCGCCGATATCACGATGGAGGCCACGGGACCGGCCGGCGCGGTGGTGGCGTTCAGCGTCTCGGCAAGCGACCTCGTCGATGCGAGCGTCGATCTGAACTGCTCGGCGAACTCCGGCGACACCTTTGCGCTGGGCACAACGACAGTCAGTTGCACCGGCACGGATGATTCGGGCAACAGCGCCAGCGGCAGCTTCGCAGTCAAGGTGCAGGACACCACCGCGCCTGCTCTGAATCTTCCGGCCAACATCATCACCGAGGCCACGGGACCGGCCGGCGCCGCAGCAACGTTCGTCGTCTCCGCCATCGACATCGTCGACACGCATGTGGAGCTGACCTGCTCGGCGAACTCCGGCGATACCTTCGCACTGGGCACGACGACGGTGAGCTGCACCGGCACGGACGACTCAAGCAACAGCACCAGCGGCAGCTTCACGATCAAGGTGCAGGACACCACCGCGCCTGCTCTGAATCTTCCGGCCAACATCATCACCGAGGCCACGGGACCGGCCGGCGCCGCAGCAACGTTCGTCGTCTCCGCCATCGACATCGTCGACACGCATGTGGACCTGACCTGCTCGGCGAACTCCGGCGATACCTTCGCACTGGGCACGACGACGGTGAGCTGCACCGGCACGGACGACTCAAGCAACAGCACCAGCGGCAGCTTCACGATCAAGGTGCAGGACACCACGGCGCCTGCTCTGAATCTTCCGGCCAACATCATCACCGAGGCCACGGGACCGGCCGGCGCCGCAGCAACGTTCGTCGTCTCAGCCATCGACATCGTCGACACACATGTGGACCTGACCTGCTCAGCGAACTCCGGCGATACCTTCGCACTGGGCACGACGACGGTGCACTGCACCGGCACGGACGACTCCAGCAACAGCACCAGCGGCAGCTTCACGATCAAGGTGCAGGACACCACGGCGCCTGCGCTGCACCTGCCGTCCGATATCACGATGGAGGCCACCGGGCCTAGTGGCGCGGCGGTGACGTTTACCGTCTCGGCCACCGATATCGTCGATACGGACGTGGCCTTGACCTGCTCGGCCAACTCCGGCGACACCTTTGCGCTGGGCACAACGACAGTCAGTTGCACCGGCGCGGATGATTCGGGCAACAGCGCCAGCGGCAACTTCGCAATCAAGGTGCAGGACACCACCGCGCCCGCGCTGCATCTGCCGTCCGACATCACGAGGGAGGCCACCGGGCCCAGCGGCGCGGCGGTGACGTTCGCCGTCTCGGCCACCGATATCGTCGACACGAGCGTGGACCTGACCTGCTCGGCGAACTCCGGCGATACCTTCGCGCTGGACACGACGACGGTGCACTGCACCGGCACGGATGACTCCGGCAACAGCACCAGCGGCAGCTTCGCAATCAAGGTGCAGGACACCACCGCGCCGGCGCTGAATCTTCCGGCCGATATCACCATCGAGGCTACGGGACCGACCGGCGCTGCAGCGACGTTCACCGTATCGGCTACCGATATCGTCGACACGAACGTGGCCCTGACCTGCTCGGCGAACTCCGGCGACACCTTCGCACTGGGCACCACGACCGTGAGCTGCACCGGCACGGACGACTCCAGCAACAGCACCAGCGGCAGCTTTAAGGTCAAGGTGCAGGACACGACGGCACCCACGTTGCATCTGCCGTCGAACATCACCAGCGAAGCTAAAGGCTCCGGCGGCGCCGTGGTGAGCTTCACCGCCTCGGCTACCGATCTGGTGGACACGAACGTGGCGATGACCTGCTCGCCTAACTCCGGTGCGACCTTCGCCCTGGGCACCACGACGGTGAACTGCACCGGCACGGACGATGCGGGTAACAGCGCCAGCGGCAGTTTCACGATCAAGGTGCAGGACACCACCGCACCGATCCTGCACCTGCCGGCCAACGTGACGACGGAAGCTACGGGGCCGAATGGTGCCGCAGTGCCGTTCAATGCCTGGGCTTACGACCTAGTCGATACCAGCGTGGCGATGAGCTGCTCGCCGAACTCCGGCACGACCTTCGCGCTGGGCACCACGACGGTGAACTGCACAGGCACGGACGATGCGGGTAACAGCACCAGTGGCAGCTTCACGATCAGGGTGCAGGACACCACCGCACCGATCCTGCACCTGCCCGCCAGCATCACTGCCGAGGCCACGGGACCGAACGGCGCCGCAGTGGCATTCAACGCGTGGGGGTACGACCTCGTCGATACAAGCGTGGCCATGACGTGTTCGGCGAATTCGGGCGATACCTTCGCGCTCGGCACCACCACGGTGAACTGCACCGGCACGGACGACGCCGGCAACAACACGAGCGGCGGCTTCACGATCAAGGTGCAGGACACTACCGCACCGGCGATCTCTGCCCATGGCAACGTCACGGCGACCGCGACGGGCAACTCCACCGCAACGGTCAACTACGGCATGCCTACCGCCAGCGATCTGGTCGACGGCACCGTTGCGGTCAACTGCACGCCGCCGCAGGGCGCGTTCAATGTCGGCAGCACCGACGTGAACTGCACCGCGCGGGACAACCACGGCAACCAGGGCTCGCGGACGTTCTCGGTGGCAGTGAACTATGCGTTCACCGGCTTCTTCCAGCCCGTGGACAACTCGCCGGCGCTCAACTCGGTCAAGGCCGGCAACGCGGTGCCAGTGAAGTTCAGCCTCGGCGGCAATCAGGGCATGAACATCTTCCAGTCCAATCCGGCGTCGGGCGTGATCGCCTGCGGTGTGACGGAAGGCGACGCGATCGAAGAGACCGTGACCGCCGGCAGCAGCAGCCTGCAGTACGACGCAGGAGCGGGGCAATACATCTACGTCTGGAAGACCGAGAAGAGCTGGGTGGGCCAGTGCCGCATCCTGCAGATCAAGTTGAAGGATGGCGGCAGCAAGACGGCGCTGTTCAAGTTCAAGTGACAGCGCAGCTCCAAAAAAGAAGCCTGGCGAAAGCCAGGCTTCTTTTGTTTCTGCTGTCTCGGGCGATCAGCCCACCCAGACCCTGGCGTTGCGGAACATCCGCTGCCACGGCGACGCGCCTGTCGACAGCGGGCCATCCCACTCCCGCGGCGCCCAGCTGAAGTTGGCGTTACGCAGGGTGCGTTCCGGATGCGGCATCAGGATGGTCACGCGGCCGTCGTCGCTGCACAGGCCGGCGATCGAATTCGCCGAACCGTTCGGATTGGCCGGATAGCTGGTCGCATGACTGCCGTCGCCCTGGATGTAGTTCAGCGCCACGGCCACACGCGAGGCATCGCCGGTGGCTTCGAACGAAGCGCGGCCTTCGCCGTGCGCCACCGCGACCGGGATGCGCGAGCCAGCCATGCCTTGCAGGAACAGCGACGGCGATTGGGCGACTTCCAGCAGCGCCACGCGGCCTTCGTACTGTTCGCTGGCATTGCGCAGGAACTGCGGGAAGTGCTCGGCGCCCGGAATCAGGTCCTTGAGCTGCGACAACATCTGACAACCGTTGCACACGCCGAGGGCGAAGGTATCGGCACGGTTGAAGAAGGCGGTGAACGCGTCGCGCAGCGCGGAGCGTTCCAGTACCGACGTCGCCCAGCCGCGACCGGCACCGAGCACGTCGCCGTAACTGAAACCGCCGCAGGCGACGAAACCGGTGAAGTCGTCGAGCTTGAAGCGGCCGTTGATCAGGTCGCTCATGTGCACGTCGAAGGCTTCGAAGCCGGCTCGGTCGAACGCGTAGGCGGTCTCGATCTGGCTGTTGACGCCCTGCTCGCGGAGGATCGCGACTTTGGGACGCGCAGCGAGGTTGAGGTACGGCGCGGCGATGTCTTCGTTGGCATCGAAGCTGAGTTTCGGCTTCAGGCCGGGCGCGTTGAAATCGCGCGCGGCAGCGCGTTCCTGGTCGGCCGATTCCGGGTTGTCGCGCAGCTTCTGCATCGCGTGCGTGACCGACCACCAGGCGTCGAAGAGTTCTTCCCAGCGCCATTCGGCCAGCGTCTCGCCGTCCTGACGCACGCGGATCACCGCGGCCGTGGTCGGCTTGGCAATGCGTTGCGCGCAGTCGATCAGGCCGTGGCGAGCGACGAGGTCCGCGAATTCAGCGCGATCCTCCGAAGCGATCTGCACGACAGCGCCGAGCTCTTCGTTGAACAGCGTGCGGAATGCGTCGGTTGCACGGTCCTCGCCCCAACCGTCCAGATCGATATCGAGGCCGAGGTGCGAAGCGAACGCCATCTCGCACAGCGTGGCGAGCGCGCCGCCGTCGCTACGATCGTGATAGGCGCGCAGCAGGCGACTTGCGCGCGCGTCGCGGATCAGTTCGAAGAACGCGCGCAGGCGCTGCGGATCGTCGAGATCCGGCACTGCCGCGTCGTCGCGATCCGCCGAACGGCCGGCAAATGCCGGCAAATGATTCGCACCGGCTTCCGGGAAGCACTGCGCAAGGATCGAACCGCCAAGGCGTTGCTTGCCGGCACCCAGACCGATCAGCCACAGCTCGGAGTCTTCCTCGCGCGACAGCAGCGGCGTGAGTTGTTCGCGCACATCGGTGACCGGCGCGAACGCGCTGACGATCAGCGATACCGGCGACACCGACTTGTGCGCCTCACCGTCGTTGTGCCATTGCGCCTGCATCGACAGCGAGTCCTTGCCCACCGGGATGCTGAGGTCGAGCTCCGGGCACAGTTCCATGCCCACGGCCTTGACCGCATCGAACAGCAGCGCGTCTTCGCCCGGATGACCGGCGGCGGCCATCCAGTTCGCGGACAACTTGATGCGGTCCAGCGATTCCACCGGCGCGGCGACAAGGTTGGTGATCGCCTCGCCCACGGCCATGCGCGCGGCTGCGGCGGCATCGAGCAGCGCCAGCGGGGTGCGCTCGCCGATCGCCATCGCTTCGCCGACGTAACCGTCGAAGCCGGACAGGGTGATTGCGCAGTCCGCGACCGGCATCTGCCACGGGCCGACCAGCTGATCACGCGCGGTCAAACCACCGACGGTGCGGTCACCGATCGTGATCAGGAATTGCTTGGACGCGACGGTCGGATGCGCGAGCACGCGCAGCGCGGCTTCGCGCAGGTTCAGACCAGTCCAGTCCAGCGCCGGCCACGGCGCGGCGGCCGGCTGCTTCGTATCGCGGTGCATCTTCGGCGGCTTGCCGAACAGCACATCCATCGGGAAGTCGATCGGCCAGTCGCGCCCTGCTTCGCGGGCGTTGGCGACGGTGGCGCCATAGCCGACGACGAGGTGTTCTTCGCTGGTGGCGTAACCGACCACCGCAAACGGGCAGCGCTCGCGTTCGCACAGTGCGGCGAACTCGGCGATGCGGTCGGCCGGCAGGCCGAGCACGTAACGTTCCTGCGATTCGTTGCACCACAGCTGCATCGGCGACAGCGACGGGTCGTCCTTGGGCACCTTGTCCAGGTCGATCACGCCGCCGACGCTGGAATCGTGCAGCAGTTCGGGAATCGCGTTGGACAGACCGCCGGCGCCGACGTCGTGCGCGGTGACAATCGGGTTGTTCTCGCCCATCGCGACGCAGCGATCCAGCACTTCCTGGCAGCGGCGTTCCATTTCCGGGTTGTCACGCTGCACGCTGGCGAAATCGAGTTCTTCCGCGCTCTCGCCTGAAGCCACCGAGCTGGCGGCACCGCCGCCCAGGCCAATCAGCATCGCCGGACCACCGAGGACGACGACGGCGTCGCCCGGACGCAGCGAATGCTTCTGCACCTGCACGCGATCGATCGCGCCGAGGCCACCGGCGAGCATGATCGGCTTGTCGTAGGCACGCGTGTGCGCGCCTTCGTTCAACTCGAAACTGCGGAAATAGCCGGTGAGGTTCGGGCGGCCGAATTCGTTATTGAACGCAGCGCCGCCGAGCGGGCCATCGAGCATGATTTCCAGCGCCGGCGCCATGCGCGGATTGAGCGAACGCGGCGCTTCCCACGGCTGTGGCAGCGTCGGGATGCGCAGGTGCGAAACCGAGAAGCCGCTCAGGCCGGCCTTCGGACGACCACCGCGGCCGGTTGCGCCTTCGTCGCGGATCTCGCCACCGTTGCCGGTGCTCGCGCCCGGGAACGGCGCGATCGCGGTCGGATGGTTGTGGGTCTCGACCTTGATGCAGAACGCCGACGGCTGCTCGGCTTCGCTCGTGTAGGCCTGCGTGCCCGGCTGCGGGCGGAAACGGCGAGCGCCATAGCCTTCGACCACCGCGGCGTTGTCGCTGTACGCGGACAGCGTGTACTGCGGCGTGGTCGCGTGGGTGTTCTTGATCATCTTGAACAGCGACAGCGGCTGTTCGCGCCCGTCGATCGTCCACGATGCATTGAAGATCTTGTGCCGGCAGTGCTCCGAGTTCGCCTGCGCGAACATCATCAGTTCGACGTCGGCGGGGTCGCGGCCCAGCACGGTGAAACGCTCGCGCAGATAGGCGATTTCGTCGTCGGCCAGGGCGAGGCCGAGGCGCGAATTGGCTTCTTCCAGCGATGCCAGCGGGATGCGCTCAAGCTCGCCGCGTGCGGGCACGGTGAACAACGCCGCGGCATCGTCACGCGCTTCGAGCAGCGACTGGGTCATCGGGTCGTGCAGCAGCTTGGCCAGCGCGCCCTGCGTCGCCGCATCGGTCGGCCAACCGGACAGGTCGTAACGCAGGCCACGCTCGACGCGCTTCACCGGCTGCCCGGCGCCGTGCAGCAGCTCGGTGGCCTTGCTGGCCCAGGGCGACAGCGTGCCCAGACGCGGGGTGACATAGCGGGACACGGCCCCGGCCGCACGCGGCACTTCCTCGAACCCGCCCTGCAGGATGCGCGCGAGAGTGGCGCCGTCAGGCTGGGCGTTGGCTTCAGGGACGACCCAATAGGTCCACCAGGCGCCCAACAGGCGCAGCTCGGGGTGGACGGCTTGGAGACGGGCTTGCAGGCGTTCGCGGCGGAACGAAGACAGGGCGGATGCGCCCTCGAGGACCATCATGTCCGGGGAACCGTGGGAGACGGGCCGGCTATTGTAGCGGGCCGCGATGGACCCAAACCACCGCGAAGTCCGGGCCGCCCCCGCGGCTAGCCATGCCAGGCCACAGCGATTTGCCCGCTCCGGCGCCCTAAAGCAAAACGGAGGCCGAAGCCTCCGTTTCGTTTTCTACCTGACTCCGGTGACCGAATCAGCCCCCGGTCGTCGCCACCGGATCCGTCCCGCCCGCCGGAGTCGTCTTGCCACCGTGAGCCACCTTGTCCAGCGCCTCGCGCAGCTGCTGGGGCGGCAGGTAGCCACCGACCGTGGTGCCGTCTTCGGCGATGATCATCGGCGTGCCCGACAGGCCGACGCGCTGGCCGATGTCGTACTGCATGGAAATGGTGTTCTTGCAGTCGCGCATCGGGAGCGGACGGTCGTTCTTGGCGTCGGTGAGGGCCTTCTTGCGGTCCGGTGCGCACCAGACCGAAATCATCTTCTTGTGGTCATCGCTGCCCAGGCCCATGCGCGGGAAGGCGATGTACTGCACTTCAATGCCCTGCTTGTTGTACTCGGCGATCTCGCTGTGGAACTTGCGGCAATAGCCGCACTCCACGTCGGTAAAGATCGAGACGGTGTACTTCGGATTCGGCGGCGAGAAGACGATGCGCTCGCTGACCGGAATGGTCTTGAGCAGGTCCTTGCGAATCGAGGCGAGCGACTGCTCGCTCAGGTTCTTCTTCTGGGTGGTGTCGAACAGTGCACCCTGCGGGCCGGGCAGGAACAGGTAACGGCCGTCATCGCTGACGTACACGACCTGGCCGCCCACGATCGCCTCGCGGAAGCCGGGCATCGGCGCGGCGCGGACCTTGTCGATGTCGACGCGCGGATTCAGGGTGCGCACGGCCGCAATGGCGCGCGCTTCGGGCGTGTTGGCGGCCACACTGGGGGCGGCACCGACCGGCGCGGCATTGTTTGCCGTAGCAGCCTGCGAGCCCGGAGCCTTCCCGGCACCGGCACCCGACTGGGGCCCCTGGGCGCAAGCCGACAGGCTGATCGCGCCCAGCAGGGCAAACAGAATTCGCTTCATGGGAAGTCCTTGCATGAGTGACCGGCATTGGAACGCCGGAACGGCGTGAAGTTTCCCGATTGTCGCACGGGCGCGACGGACGGCGCGGCCGCGGGTGCCAGCGGCGGGGTGCGCTGGGTCACGCATTGGGACCTGCCTCCTGTTCATGCACGGCAGCGCTCGGCGGCATGGCACTGGCTTCGATCACGTCGGCGCAGCCTTCCGTGGCGGAACTGACCCGGCTTCGGATAGTCCCGGCCCGGCCATCCATGGCCGGGCGTTCGCGTCAGCAGCCGATGCCGATAGGGCATCGGCTAAACGCTGCCGCTCACCCTCTCGGATGATGTTTGGCGTGGAGCTGCTTCAATTGTTCCCGCGCCACCAACGTATAGATCTGCGTAGTCGACAATGAGCTGTGCCCCAGCAGCATCTGCAGCGCGCGCAGATCCGCGCCGTGATTCAGCAGGTGCGTCGCAAAACTGTGGCGCAGTCCGTGCGGGCTGATCTTTGCCGGATCGATACCCGCGACACCTGCATAACGCTTCACCAGTAGCCAGAACTGCTGGCGCGTGGGCGCTTCCCCACTCGCGTTGAGGAACAGCGGCGTCAACGCGCGCTTGCCCGCAAGCTGCGGGCGCGCATGGGCCAGATAGCGCTCCAGCCAGTGCTGCGCTTCTTCGCCCAGGGGTACCAGGCGCTCCTTGCTGCCCTTGCCGGTCACCCGCAACACGCCCTGGCGCAGGTTGACGGCCGTGGCCGGGAGAGTGACCAGTTCGCTCACGCGCAGACCGCAGGCGTACATCAGTTCGAGCATGGCCCGGTCGCGCAGCCCCAATGGCGCGGCGGTATCCGGGGCGCCCAGCAGGGCATCGATCTGCCTTTCGCCCAACGCCTTCGGCAATGAACGCGGCAGCTTGGGTGGATCGAGCAACGCGGTCGGATCTTCAGCGCGCGCACCATTGCGCACGCAATGAGCGAAGAAGGCGCGCAACGCCGACAACAACCGCGCATTACTGCGCGGCGAATAACCGTTGCGACTGCGCCACGCGAGATAGTCGAACAAGACCGCGCGATCCGCAGCGGCCAGGCCACCGCCCTTACCATCGCGCCAGCGCGCCACGCCTTCAAGATCGCGGCGATAGCTGTCGAGCGTCTGTCGGGACAAACCGCTTTCGGCCCAGGTCGCATCCAGGAAGCGGTTGATCACCGCGGCATCGGCATCGGGCAATGGCGGCAGGGCCATTGTCTGCGTGCGGCGCTCGGCGGGCGTATGCGGACTCATGGGGCAAAGCTTATATGCTGGTGCGATGACTGCATCCGACACGCCTGCCACTCCCCCGCTCGCCTCCAAGCCCGCCGCACTGATCGGTTGGCGCCTGCTGGCACTCGTCTACGATTTCTGGCCGGTGCTTGCGCTGTGGATGGTGGCGTCAACGGCGTTCACGCTGTGCTACACCTTCGTCGGCCATCACGATCCGCACCAGAACATCCCGCCGTTTTCACTGCTGAGCTGGCTGCTGTGGCTGATCTGCTGGGCGGTCGCCGGGGTGTACGCGACGGTGAGCTGGCGACGCGGTGGGCAAACGTTGGGCATGCGGCCGTGGCGGTTGCAGGTAACGACGGCCAACGGTGGCAAGCCGGGCTGGTCGCAACTTTGGCTTCGTTATGCGATCGCCACCGTGTCGCTGCTGGTCGGCGGGATCGGGTTCTGGTGGGCGTGGTTTGATCGGGGAAAGTTGACTTGGCATGACCGTGCCAGCGCGACTCGGCTGATCCGCCGACCTAAAGCAGCGCGCACGTAGTTCCACCGCTGCGGCACCCTTGCTTTTGTAGGCGCCGAGCCTGCCCGGCACGCTCTTCGTCAGTTCCAAAGCGTGCCGAGCAGGCTCGACACTACGATCATTCGCCACGGCAGTGCCGCGTACGCTGCCTGCCTCACCCCGACCGGCGGCGGAACAGGAACCACGACACCGCCAGCATCACCAGCGTGGGCATCACGTAGGCGAGGCGGTAATCGAAGTGGTAGACCTGCGCGAGACGCACGCACTGCTGCTGCAGCAGCCAGAAGCCGAGCGAGAACACGATGCCGATGAACAAGCGCTTGCCCAGGCCGCCGCTGCGCAGGGTGCCAAACGCAAACGGCACTGCCGCAAGGCATAGCGCAAGGATGTTCAGCGCATAGAACCAGCGCCCCCAATAGATCACCTCGAACTCCGAGGCATCCAGGCTGTTGCGCTTGCGGTATTCGATCGCCTTGCGCAGTTCGCCCGCGGTCAGATAGCGCGGCTTGTCGGTGCCCGCAGTCAAGGCGACGGCATCGAGCTTGGAAGCCCAGCGCTCGACGGGCACCTTGGTCTGAGTCACCGATTTGGCCTGGAAGTTGGTACGGGTCACATCGCGCAGCAGCCATCCGCCCGGCCGATGCTCCGCGACCTTCACCAGCGCCAGTGACTTCAACCGGCCGTCGTCGGCGAATTCGTACAACCGCACATCGTGCAGTTCCAGCCAGCGATCGCCGCTGCCGTTGTCGCGTTCCTCACCGCCATTGGCATTGAGGATCACATCGCCCTCGCGCGCCCACAGGCCCGAGTAGCGCGCGACGATCATGTCCTTGGACTTGGCGGTCGCCTTCAGCGCGTTGGCGCGGCGATCGCCCCAGGGCCCCGTGGTCTCGCCGCTGATCACCATGAGCAGGGTCAGCACCGCGAGCGCGCCGGCCACGGCGACACTCAAGCGCCGGCGCGAGAGTCCCAATGCGCGCAAGGCAGTAAGTTCCGAAGAAGCCGCCAGCTGTCCCAACGCCATCAACGCGCCCACCACTGCGGCATACGGGAACAATTCGTACGCACGCCGCGGCACGGTGAGAGCCATGTACGCGATCGCCGTGGCAATGCTGTAGTTGCCCTTGCCGATGTCGCTGAACTCGCCGACGAAGCTCAGCATCAGGTCGAGGCCAAGCAGCACGGCCCATGCGAGTAGCACGGTGCCGAAGATGACGCGACCGACGTAGACGTCGTGGATTCGGGGGAAAGGTCTCATCGCAGAGCGCCCCTCAAGACTGCGCCGGCTTCGAGCGGCGCATGCGGCCGTCGAAGAAATACAGCCAGAGCGCGACCCCCAGCAGCGGCAACACCAGCCACCACAGCCCCAGCTCGGCGGGGATCTTGCCCTTCTCCAGCCACTTGGTCCCCATCAGCATCAAGTTCATGCCGATCATGTAGGCGAGGAAGCCGCTCATCACGCGGCCGTAGCGAGCCTGCCGCGGCATGCTGCGCGCCAGCGGGATCGCCATCAGCGCGAACGCCAAGGTCAACAGCGGCGGTGCGAGGCGCGAATGCAGCTGCGCGTTGGCGTCGCGGCGCTTGTCGCCGAGCAGCTGCCGGGTGGACAACATTTCCGGATCGTTCGGGTCGAACTTCTGTTCGCCTGCCGGCATTGCCACGTCGTTGCGCTTGTAGTTGAGCAGGCGGTAGTTGAGGCCCTGCTCGTGGGGCCCTTCCACCTCGAAACCGTTGTTGAGGGTCAGGTAGCGCTCGCCGTTTTCATCGACCGTGACCTGGCCGTCGTTCGAGGTCGTGACATCGAGCCGGTCGCCCTTCTGCCGATACACGAACACGCGGTCGAAGTGGCTTCCGTCCGGGCTCATCGCACCGACGAAGATCACCCCGTTGCCCCCCGGAATCTCGGTGAAGGCTCCGGGCTCCAGCCCGGCCACGATCAGGTTGCGGCTGGCCTGGTTGACCATTTGCCGCGACACGCGCTCGGCCCACGGCCCCAGCCACAGCGAGCAGGCACCGACCACGGCCACCATCGGCACGACCAGCATCAGCAGCGGCTTGAGCATGCGCCGCGGCCCGACACCGATCGCCGCGATCACGGGCATCTCCGAATCCCGATACAGGCGACCGGTACCCAGCATCAGGCCGAGCATCAACGCCAGCGGCAGGATCAAGGGGAGCCAGTTCAGCATCACCAAGCCCAGCTGCGGCAGCAGCATCCCCACCGGGATGCGCCCCGTCGCCATGTCGCGCAGCACGTCGGTGAAGACGCCGCCGAAGGCCACGATCATCAGCACGACGCTGGCGGCGAAGGTGGACTGGACGAATTCGCCGAACAGGTAGCGATCGAGCTTGAGCATCAGGGGCGGGCTTGGGGCTTGGGCCTGGGGAGGGCCGCTTGAAGGGGCTGGTAGACTTGAGGTTTGGTCCGGTCTGGCACTGCCGACCGGTCGGCGACCGACCCGCGATTGTACTGGTAGTACCGGAAGGGTTCGGTACACCGGCGCACCGGATCGTTTCTTTCAACTTCCCCCGGAATCTGTTGGATGGCACTCGAATTCGACCTGAACCACGTTGCCCCCGCGACCTTCGCGACCGATTGCGTCGTCGTTGGCGCCTTCGCCGACAAGACCCTGAGCCCGTCGGGCCGGGCCATCGACGAGGCCAGTGGCGGCCGTCTTACCGCGCTGCTCGAGCGCGGTGATGCCAGCGGCAAGACCGGCAAGACCGCACTGCTGCACGACCTGCCGGGCGTCACCGCGCCGCGCGTGCTGGTGGTCGGCCTGGGTGAAACCGGCAAGTTCGGCGTGCCGCAATACATCAAGGCCGTGGGCGATGCGGCGCGCGCACTGAAGACCGGTCCGGTCGCGAACGCGCTGCTCACGCTGAGCGAAATCGAGGTCAAGGGCCGCGACCAGGCCTGGAACCTGCGCCAGGCCGCGATCGTCGCCGACCACGCCTGCTACAGCTACATCGCGACCCTCGGCGCCAAGAACAAGAAGCGCGAGGAAACCGGCCTGAAGCATCTGTCGATCCGTGGCGAAGACGTCGCGGCACTCGCGCACGGCAAGGCCATCGCCGCCGGCGTCGCCTTCACCCGCGAACTGGGCAACCTGCCCCCGAACATCTGCAATCCGGCCTACCTGGCCGAGCAGGCGCAGGAGTTCACCGCTCGCTTCGACAAGACCGAGTGCGACGTGCTCGACCGCGCGCAGATGCAGGAACTGGGCATGGGTTCGCTGCTCGCGGTCGCGCGCGGCTCGGCCAATCCGCCCAAGCTGATCGTGATGAAGTGGAACAACGGCGGCGACGCCAAGCCCTTCGTGCTGGTCGGCAAGGGCATCACCTTCGATACCGGCGGCATCAACCTGAAGACGCAGGGCGGCATCGAGGAAATGAAGTACGACATGTGCGGCGCCGCCAGCGTGATGGGCGCGTTCGTGTCGGCGGTCGGCATGCAGCTGCCGATCAACCTCGTCGTGATCGTGCCCGCCGTCGAAAACATGCCCGACGCGGATTCGTATCGTCCGTCCGACGTGCTCACCTCGATGTCGGGCAAGACCATCGAAGTCGGCAACACCGACGCCGAAGGCCGCCTGATCCTGTGCGATGCGCTGACCTACGCGCAGCGCTTCGAGCCGCAGGCCCTGCTCGACGTGGCCACGCTGACCGGCGCCTGCGTGATCGCGCTGGGCAAGTACGCCACCGGCCTGATGAGCAAGCACGACGACCTCGCCGCCGAGCTGTCCGAAGCGGGCGAGAACGTGTTCGACCGCGCCTGGCGCCTGCCGCTGTGGGACGAATACCAGTCGCTACTGGATTCCACCTTCGCCGACGTCTACAACATCGGCGGCCGCTGGGCCGGTGCGATCACCGCGGGCTGCTTCCTGTCGCGCTTCACCGAAAACCAGCGCTGGGCGCACCTCGACATCGCCGGCGTGTCCAACGATGAAGGCAAGCGCGGCATGGCCACCGGCCGTCCGGTCGGCCTGCTGAGCCAGTGGCTGCTCGACCGCGCGTCGGCCTGAGCGCGTTGATCCCGTGCCCCGCGCCGACTTCTATCTGATCGCCAAGGAGCGGTTCCGCGCGGAACCGCTGCGCCTGGTGTGCGAGCTCGCGCGCAAGGCGCACGACGCCGGCCTGTGGACGCTAGTGCTCGCGCGCGATGCGACCCAGGCCGAGCAGCTCGACGACCTGCTGTGGGACATGGGCGACGACGTCTACATCCCGCACCAGCTTGCCGGCGGCGACATCGACGAGGAAGAAGCCGCCGTGCTGATCGCCTCGCCCGACGTGGACGCACCGCTGCGCCCGCTGGTGATCAACCTGCGCGACGCCGCGGTCGATGGCGACTTCGACCGCGTACTGGAAGTGGTACCTGCCGACGAATCCGCGCGCGGTCCGCTGCGCGAGCGTTGGAAGCAGTACCAGGCGCGTGGGTTGGAGTTGAAGAAGTTCGACATGTAGGTGTGCCGGCGGCGTTCCGGGAATGCCGGATTGTCTGCCCCACCAGCATCGTCATCCGGCGAACGCCGGGATCCATTTTGATCTTGCTCCGCCTGCGTGCAGCAACGTCATTGGATTCCGCGAGCGGAATGACGAGCAACAGCAACAACAAAATGGATCCCGGCGTTCTCCGGGATGACGAGCAAAAGCAAAAGCGAAACCCATGAGCACGCTCTCCTCCAGCTACGATCCCACCCAGTTCGAAACCCGCCTGTATCAGCAGTGGGAGAGCAGCGGCGTATTCAAGCCCACCGGCCAGGGCGAGCCCTACACCATCCTGCTGCCGCCACCGAACGTCACCGGCACGCTGCACATGGGTCATGCGTTCCAGCACACGTTGCAGGACGCACTGATCCGTTACCACCGCATGCGCGGCTACGACACGCTGTGGCAGATGGGCACGGACCACGCCGGCATCGCGACCGAGATGGTGGTCTCGCGCAACCTCGCTGCCGAGGGCAAGGGGGAAACGCGCGATTCACTGGGCCGCGAAGGGTTCATCAGCAAGGTGTGGGAGTGGAAGCAGCAATCCGGCGACACCATCGAGCGCCAGATGCGCCGCCTGGGCACGTCGGGTGATTGGTCCCGCAGCACCTTCACCATGGACCCGATGGCGGCCGACGCGGTGGTCGAAGCCTTCGTGAAGCTGCACGAACAGGGCCTGATCTACCGCGGCCAGCGCCTGGTCAACTGGGATCCGGTGCTGAAGACCGCGATCTCCGACCTCGAAGTGGTGAATGAGGAAGAAGACGGTCACTTGTGGTCGATCAGCTATCCGCTGACCGACGGCAGCGGCACGCTCACCGTCGCCACCACCCGCCCGGAAACCATGCTCGGCGACACCGCGGTGATGGTGCACCCGGAAGACGAGCGCTACGCGCACCTGATCGGCAAGACCGTGTCGCTGCCGCTGACCGATCGCCAGATTCCGGTGATCGCCGACGCCTACGTCGACCGCGAATTTGGCACTGGCGTGGTCAAGGTCACGCCTGCGCACGACTTCAACGACTACGCCGTCGGCCAGCGCCACAAGCTGCCGATGATCAACATCTTCACCCCTGAAGCGGTGACCAACGAGAATGTGCCGGAGAAGTACCGTGGCCTGGATCGTTACGTCGCGCGCAAGGCGGTGCTCGCCGACCTGGAAGCGGCCGAACTGCTGGTCGAAACCAAGCCGCACAAGCTGCAGGTGCCGCGCGGCGACCGCACTAACCAGGTGATCGAGCCGTACCTCACCGACCAGTGGTTCGTGGCGATGGACGGCTTCGCCACGCGCGGCCTCGATCTGGTCGAGGAAGGCCACATCGAATTCGTGCCGGCGAACTGGATCAGCACCTATCGCCACTGGATGGAGAACATCCAGGACTGGTGCATCAGCCGCCAGCTGTGGTGGGGCCATCGCATTCCGGCGTGGTACGACGCGCAGGGCAATTTCTACGTGGGTCGCAACGAAGCCGACGTGCGTGCGAAGCACTCGCTCGCGGCCGATGTCGCTTTGACCCAGGACAACGACGTGCTGGAGACCTGGTTCTCCTCCGCGCTTTGGCCGTTCAGCACCATGGGCTGGCCGAACGATGCGTTGATGGCCGAGCGTGGCTTCGACAACTACGTGCCCTCGTCGGTGCTGGTCACCGGCTTCGACATCATCTTCTTCTGGGTCGCACGCATGATCTTCATGACCGACCACTTCACCGGCCGCGTGCCGTTCAAGGACGTGTACATCACCGGTCTGATCCGCGATGCGCACGGGCAGAAGATGTCCAAGTCGAAGGGCAACGTGCTCGACCCGATCGACATCATCGATGGCATCGCGCTGGACGACCTGGTCGCCAAGCGCACCGGCGGCCTGATGCAGCCGAAGATGGCCG
This sequence comes from Lysobacter tyrosinilyticus, assembly GCF_054779815.1. NCBI lineage: Bacteria > Pseudomonadati > Pseudomonadota > Gammaproteobacteria > Lysobacterales > Lysobacteraceae > Lysobacter > Lysobacter tyrosinilyticus. Next base: position 1,095,563 of record NZ_BAAGXN010000001.1, on the reverse strand, counting down.
AGAAGATTGAGAAGGCCACGCGCAAGGAATTCCCGGAAGGCATTCCCGCCTTCGGCGCCGACGCGCTGCGCTTCACCATCGCTGCGTTGGCCGGCCATGGCCGCGACATCAAGTTCGACATGGGCCGCGCCGAAGGCTACAAGAACTTCTGCAACAAGCTGTGGAACGCCACGCGCTTCGTTCTGATGAACACTGAAGGCGCACAGTTCACTGGCACGCCGCAGCCGAAGACGGATGCCGAACGCTGGATCCTCGCGCAGCTGGCCAAGACGGCGGCCGAAGCCGAACAGCATTTCGCGTCCTACCGCTTCGACCTGCTGGCGCAGGCGCTGTACGAGTTCGCGTGGAACGACTTCTGCGACTGGTTCGTCGAGTTCGCCAAGCCGGCGCTCAACGGCGACGACGCCGTTGCCGCCAACAGCACACGCCACACCCTGCTGTATGTGCTCGAGCGCCTGCTGTCGCTGCTGCACCCGCTGATCCCGTTCGTGACCGAGGAACTGTGGCAGGCAGTCGCACCGAAGCTCGGCATCGCCGAGCAGACGATCATGCTGCGTCCGTACCCGCAGGCGGACGATTTCGCCGGTACGGATTACGCCCGGGCCGAAGCCGATATCGAATGGCTCAAGGCGATGGTGTCGGCCCTGCGCCGCGTGCGCAGCGAGCTCAACGTCGCGCCGTCGAAGCTGGTGACGCTCCTATTGGCCGAAGGCACGCACGCCGACCACGAACGTGCACAACGCTTCGACTCGCAGCTGCGCTTCCTGACCAAGCTGGAACGCATCGACTTCATCGCCGACGCCAAGTCCGCGCCTGCTTCCGCGCCGGCCGTGGTGGGTGAGCTGCACCTGCTGGTGCCCCTGGAAGGCCTGGTCGACTTGTCGGCGGAACGTGTGCGCCTGGACAAGGAAATCGCCCGCGTCGCCAGCGAAAAGGAAAAGAGCGAAGCCAAGCTCGCCAAGTTCACCGACAAGGTGCCGGCGGCGGTGGTGGAGCAGGAACGCCAGCGTCTGGTCGATTGGACCACGCAGTTGGAAGGCCTGACCGCGCAGCGGGCCAAGCTGGGCTGACTTTCGACGTCATCCAAATCCACTCGTCATCCCGGCGAACGCCGGGATCCAGCCGTTGCTGTTGCCTGAGAAATCAAAAGCTGGATCCCGGCATTCGCCGGGATGACGAGCATGATTTGTAGGCGCCCGACTCGCCCAGCACCTTGGGTCGGCCGTAAAAGGCGTAGTTCGCCATCGCCAGCCGCCCGCGCGGCTTCCACAAATTCCGCGGCTTCGAGTCAGTCGAGGGCGGGTAACAACTCCATCGCCATCACCAGCGCATCTTCGCGCCCGTCCGCGGCGGGGTAGTAACGTGGGCGGCGCCCGATCTCGTTGAAACCTTCGTCGTGGTACAGCGCGATCGCATTCGCGTTCGACGGCCGCACTTCCAGGAACACGCGCGCGACATTGCGCCCGCGTGCCATCTCCAGCAGCGCGTGCAACAAGCGCCGTCCGTGGCCCTGCCCCTGCAATTCCGGCGCGACGCAGACGTTGAGCACATGCGCCTCGCCGGCCGCGATCGACATCAGGAAGTAGCCGACGATGCGCGCGTCGTTATAGAGCACCCATGCCGGGTAATCCGCGCGCAGGCAGTCACGGAAGATGCCCACGGTCCAGGGGAACTCATAGGCGCGCGCTTCGATCATGTGCACGGCGGGCAGATCGTCCTCGCGCATAGCGCGCAGCGATACCGGAAGCGCCTTGTCGTCGACGCGCGCGTTCATCGCGCTGTCCGCTTCCGCAGCGCGCGCAGGTGCGGCCACAGCGCGCGTCGCGCCGCGGGGCTGCCGCGCAGCGTCGCGAGGTCGGGCAGCACCTGCAACAAGTCGGCATCCTGCTCGCTGCGTCCCGCCGCGCGCGCCAGTGCACGCAACAAGGGCGAGGCCGCAGCCGGCCGGGCTCCTGTTTCCGGCTTCGACGCCGGCGCTACCGCTTCCCGCAGCTCCGGCTGTGGCTCTGCCGCAGTAGTCGACGCCAGCATCAGCACGTCATGACCCAGTGCCTGCAACCATTCGCGCTGCTCGGCACTCCAGGGCAGATCGTGGGAACTCATGCGGCGTTCTCCGGCGGCAATTTGCGCAGGCGCCGCCACAGCGAATAGATCGGGCCCGACAACGCATAGAGCAGGCCGATGGTGAGCAGCACCGAGGGCGGATCGATCGCGATCGCCACCAGTACCGCCAGCACGATGATGATGCCGAGGAACGGCATGCGGTCGCTGCGCGGACCGCCGCCCTTGAAGCTGAAATAGCGCAGGCGGCTCACCATCAGCAGCGCCGCGGACACGGTCACGCCGAGCGCGAACCAACGCAGCTCTTCGCCCGAGAACCCGTTGTCGGCGCAGGTCCACACGAAACTCGCCACCAGCCCCGCCGCGGCCGGGCTCGCCAGTCCGATGAACCAGCGCTTGTCGACTTGCCCCACCTGCGAGTTGAAGCGCGCCAGCCGGATCGCCGCGCACGCGGCATATAGGAAGGCCGCGATCCAGCCGATCTTGCCCGGCACCACGCCGTCCAGCCGGGTCGAGGACAAGGCCCAGTGGTACATCACCAGCGCCGGCGCCAGGCCGAAGCTGATCAGGTCCGCGAGCGAGTCGTACTGCACGCCGAATTCGCTCTGGGTGTTGGTCAGGCGCGCGACGCGCCCGTCCAGGCCGTCCAGGATCGCGGCGATGAAGATGGCGACGCAGGCGTGCTCGAAGCGCCCCTGCGTAGCCGCGATGATCGCGTAGAAGCCCGCGAACATGCCGCCGGTGGTGAACAGGTTGGGCAGAAGGTAGATGCCGCGGCCGCGCGGCCGTGGGGTGTGCGATTCGTCCATGTCCACGAGTTTAACGCTTGCCTGCGCGAGGGTACGGTGCTGCAATCCGGGTTCCGCCGCTGATTCGAGCATTGCCATGCCCAGCCGCACGATCTGTCTGGCCCTCGGGCTTGTCGCCCTGGCCCTGGCCCTGCCCGCGTTCGCCGGCAAGGTCTATCAATGGAAGGACGCCAACGGCGTCACCCATTACTCCGACGCGCCGCCGCCTGCGCAGCAGGGCGTCCAGCACCGCCAGCTCAAGGACAAGGGCCCCGTCCTTGCCCAGATCGGCGCCAAGCCGACCGAAGAAGAGAACTGCGCCACCGCACGCAAGAACGTCGAGCAGCTCAAGGGCAACAGCGGCCCGGTCGGCTTCGACGCGAACGGCGATGGCCAGCTGGACAAGGAAATGACCGCGGAAGAACGCAGCCTGTACGTCCAGCAGACCGAACTAATGCTCAGGACCTACTGCAACAAGCCGGCAGCCAAGCCCTGACATGCGCCTCGGCTGGGCCCTCGTCGGCGGTGTCGCCCTGGGCCTCGCGCTGTGGTGGTGGACCACGCGCGACGAGCGCGAACACGCCCGCATCGAACGCGAGCACAAGGCCGCAGCAGCAGCCGAGGCCGCCCGCCCCGTGCTCTACCGCTGGCGCGATGCCAACGGCGTACTGCAGATCACCGAGAAGCCGCCCAAGGGCCGCAAGTACACCAGGCTCGAGCGCGAGCCGTACGAAGGCATCGAAGTCCACGGCGAGCGCAACGCCGACCTGCCCGAACCACCCGGGCAGTAGCCGCCCTGCTCTCGTGGTGCGACCGCTCCGCACCGGCCGAGCCGGTCAATCCGCACCCCGCATGGCAAAATGCCCGCTTCCCTTTGCGTGAAGCCCCACCGATGCGCCTGTCGCAGTTCCACCTCCACACCGTCAAGGAAACCCCCGCCGAGGCCGAAGTCATCAGCCACAAGCTGATGCTCAAGGCCGGCATGATGCGCAAGCTCGCCGCCGGCCTGTACACGTGGAGCCCACTGGGCCTGCGCGTGCTGCGCAAGGTCGAGACGGCCGTGCGCGAGGAAATGAACGCCGCCGGTGCGCTGGAACTGCTGATGCCGACCATGCAGCCGCAGGAGCTGTGGGAGGAAACCGGACGCTGGCAGAAGTTCGGCGGCCAGTTGCTCAAGATCAAGGACCGTAAGGAAGCCGGCTACTGCTACGGCCCCACCGCCGAGGAAGTCGTCACCGACTTTGCGCGCAACGAGCTGTCCAGCTACAAGCAGCTGCCGGTCAACTTTTACAACATCCAGTGGAAGTTCCGCGACGAGATCCGTCCGCGTTTCGGCGTGATGCGTGCGCGCGAATTCCTGATGAAGGATGCGTACTCGTTCCACATCGACGACGAATCGCTCGGCGCCGAATACAAGAACATGTACGACACCTACGGCCGCATCTTCACCCGCCTGGGGCTGAAGTTCCGCGCGGTGGCTGCCGACACGGGCGCGATCGGCGGCAGCGCCTCACATGAGTTCCATGTGCTCGCCGACTCGGGCGAGGACGCGCTCGCCTTCTCCACCGGCTCGGACTACGCCGCCAACGTCGAGAAGGCCGAAGCGATGTCCCCGGGCCCGCGCCCCGCCGCATCCGAATCGATGCGCAAGATCGACACGCCGACGCAGAAGACCTGCGAGGACGTCGCTGCGCTGATGGGCATCGACCTCACCCGCACGGTCAAGTCGGTGGCGCTGATGGGCGTCGATGCAGAGGGCAACCCGCAGTTCGTGCTCGCGCTGGTCCGCGGCGACCACATCGTCAATGAGATCAAGCTGGCCAAGCTCGCCGGCCTGGGCGACTACCGCCTGGCCACCGAAGGCGAGATCGATGCGCACCTGGGCAGCGAGCCTGGTTTCTTGGGGCCGGTCGCACCGAAAAAGGCAGTTCGCATCGTCGCCGACCGCAGCGTCGCCGCGATGGCCGACTTCGTCGTCGGCGCCAACGAAAAGGGCTTCCACATCGCCGGCGTCAACTGGGGCCGCGACCTGCCCGAACCGAATGAAGTCGCCGACATCCGCAACGTCGTCGCCGGTGATGCCTCGCCCGATGGCAAGGGCACGCTCGGCATCGCGCGCGGCATTGAAGTCGGTCACGTGTTCGCGCTTGGCCGCAAGTATTCCGAAGCCATGCAGTGCACCGTGCTCGACTCCAGCGGCAAGGCGGTCGAACCGGCGATGGGCTGCTACGGCATCGGCGTCTCGCGCATCGTCGCCGCGGCGATTGAACAGAACCACGACGACAACGGCATCATCTGGCCGGACGCGATGGCGCCGTGGCAGGTCGCCGTGTGCGTGATCAACCCGAAGAACGACGCCAACGTCTCCGCCGCGGCTGATGCGCTGTACCGCGAACTCAACGCGGCCGGCGTCGAAGCCGTGCTCGACGATCGCGGCCTGCGTCCGGGCGCGATGTTCGCCGACATCGAGCTGATCGGCATTCCGCACCGCGTGGTGGTGTCCGAGCGCGGCCTGGCCGCCGGTTCGTTCGAGTACCGCCACCGTCGCGCCAGCGAAGCCGAGAGCTTGGACCGCGCCGCGTTGCTTGCTCGCCTGGGCGCGGCATAATCGGGCCGGAACGCATTCCCCGAATCACGGAGGTTTCATGTCCATCGACATCACCGGCCTGTCCGCGAAGGAACTGGACGCGCTGATCAACCAGGCGAAGAAGCGCAAGACGACGTTGAACAAGCGCAAGCCGATCGCGACGGTGCGCAAGAAGCTGACCGAGTTGGCGCGGGCCGAGGGTTACACGATCGCGGAACTGTTCGGCGCCGCCTCCGTGGCCAAGGGCAACGTTGCGGCGAAGCCCACGGCTGCTAAGGCGAAGGCACGCAAGACCACCAAGGGCTACAAGCTCGGCAAGGTCGAGCCGAAGTACCGCAATCCGGCTAACACCGCGGAGACCTGGGCCGGACGCGGCAAGCCGCCGAAGTGGCTGGCGGTGTATCTGGACCAGGGTCGCCGGGTCGACGAGTTCCTGATTCGTTGAGCGATCGCGCAAACAGATCCCTACATAAACGCCGGCACGAGCCGGCGTTTTCTTTTCCTCAATCTTTCCGCGCGTCACCTTGTAGAGCGGAGCTTGCTCCGCTGCCTTTGCCTTTACCCTCGTCGGATCAAGAGCAGCGGAGCAAGCTCTGCTCTACAAGGCAAGAGTCAGAGATTCCGCCCCGGCGACAACAACAGATTGCCGAACAGCAGCCCCGCCAGCAGCGCCAGCAGGATGTTCACCACGGCCAGCAGTGCATCCTGGCCGACGATCGTGTCCTGCTGCTGGATCATGCTCAACAGCCCACGCAGGCTGGTACTGCCGGGCACCAGCATGATGATGCCGGGCAGGCGGATGATCGCGCCGGGGCGCTTCCACCAGCGTGCATAAGCGTTGCCGACCGCGGTCATGATCAGCGCGGCCAGGAAGATGCCTGCCGGGCTGCCGAAGGCTTCGCCGGCATAGCGCGCAATGAGATAACCCGATGCCGCGGCCAGCATCACCCGTATGTAGTCGCGGCGGTTCGCGCGGAACAGCACGGCAAAGGCGAAAGTCGCCAGCAGCAGCGAAGCCCCCTCCACCCAAGCCGGTTGCGGGCGCGAGGCACGTACTTCCGGGTGCAGCCCGATCAGGTCCGTGAAGTACAACGCGATCACCGCGCCGACGGTGAGCTTGAGCACCGTCGTCACCGCGCCGGCAAAGCGTGCCGTGCCCGAAACGAGATGCTGACTGGTGAGTTCGTTGACCGCATTGGTCAGCGCCATACCGGGCAGCAGCACGATCAGCGAGGCGATGATCACCGTGTTCTGGTTGAGTGGCGCGATGAAGCTCGCCACCAGCACCGTGGTGAATGCCGCCAGCATCGCCGCGATCGCATCGGTCGCTTCCTTCAGGCGCGGCCGCGAGCCGGAATAGTCGATCAACGCGCCGATCATCAAGCCGTTGAGCCCGGCCACGGCGATGTCGAGCCATGGCAGTCGCAACAGCCCGGCGATCGCCGTAGCGGCCAGGCCGAAGCCGAGAATCTGCATGATCCTGCTACGCCGGCTTGGCGGCCGGTCCAGCGCGCCCATCAGCGCATGCGCCTCGCGCAAGCCCAGGGTGCCGGCCATCACCGCTTCGGCAATGCGATCGGTCTCCGCCAGCCGATACAAGTCGGTATCGCCCAACGGCAGCCGGAGCACACGTGTCACCTCGCTATCGCCTTCCGGACGCTGTGGATCGCTGAAGGTCAGGATCATGCCGGTCGGGTTAGACCAGGGTTCGCAGGCTACATGCAGCTGGCGCGAAACCGCGGTGATCGCGCCTTCCAGACGCTGCGCGGTGGTGCCGTAGATGTGCAGCCGCTCGGCCATTTCGACCAGGAAAGCGACCCGCTCGGCGAAGCTGATCGACTGGAAGGACACGGTATTCAAGGACAAAGGCGCAGGACCATTACGCGACCCGCAAAGCATCGCATGCCCAGGCATCATTCCGCATACCCGCTCGACATGAGCGTGACCATGGACCTGAAACTGCCCGCAGCCCTTCGCCTTCGCATCGCGAATGAGTCCGGAAGCGGCTCGGGCCTGTTAACGCTATGGGGATAGGCCCTAGACCATCCGAGCGCTTCCGCCTGTATCCTGCGCACACGCTATGACCGCTCCGAACGTCACCCGACCGCAGCTAGTCACCGAAGGCAGTCCGGCCCGCCTGCAGCTGTCGGGGCAATGGACGCTCGAATACGCCGACGGCATCAGCCAGGCACTCGCTTCGGCGCCGCGCGAAGTGGCGTCGGTCGACGCCAGCGCGATCGATCGCCTCGACTCGCTGGGCGTGCTGCAGTTGCTGCGCTTCTCGCGCCGGCGCGGCATCGACTTCGATCTGATCGACTTCCGCGACGAACACCGCAACCTGGTGTCCGCGATCGAGGACGTCGCCGACGACCGCCCCAAGAAGAAGCGCGAATACGGCATCGCCGCCGCACTGGCGCGCCTGGGTTACGCGGTCAATGACAATGCGGGCGAAGTGCGCGCGCTGATCGGCTTCTTCGGCGAGACGCTGGTGAAGCTGGTGCGCACCTTCAAGGAACCCACGCGTTTCCGCCCCACCGCCACCGTGCACCACATGGAGCAGGTCGGTCTCGACGCGGTGCCGCTAGTCGCGCTGCTGAGCTACCTGGTGGGCGCGGTGATCGCGTTCCTCGGCTCCAACATCCTGCGCGACTTCGGCGCGACCATCTACGTCGTCGAGCTGGTCAGCATCGCCTTCCTGCGCGAATTCGGCGTGCTGCTGACCGCGATCATCCTCGCCGGCCGCACTGCCAGCGCCTTCACCGCGCAGATCGGCGCGATGAAGAGCCGCGAGGAAGTCGATGCGATCCGCACGCTGGGCCTTGATCCCATCGACCTACTGGTGATCCCGCGCGTGCTGGCGCTGCTGGTGATGCTGCCATTGCTGACCTTCATCGCGATGGTGTTCGGCCTGCTCGGCGGCCTGACCGTCGGCGCCTACGGCCTCGACATTCCACCGACGCAGTACCTGACGCGCATGCACGACACCATGGAGCTGCGCCACTTCGTCGTCGGCCTGGTGAAGGCGCCGTTCTTCGCGCTGGTCATCGCCCTGATCGGCTGCCTGGAAGGCCTGCAGGTCGAAGGCACCGCCGAGTCGGTCGGACAACGCACGACCTCCAGCGTGGTGCAGACGATCTCGCTGGTGATCGTGCTCGATGCGATGGCCGCCATCTGGTTCATGGAGATGGGCTATTGAACGCCGTCCTGGCCACTGACGATTCGTCGACACCGATCATCCGCGTGCGCGGCCTGGTCAACCGCTTCGGCGAACAGGTCGTGCACGAGGACCTCGATCTCGATGTCCGCCCGGGCGAGATCCTCGGCATCGTCGGCGGTTCGGGTACGGGCAAGTCGGTACTGATGCGTTCGATCCTGGGCCTGCGCGAACCCGATGCCGGCCGGATCGAAGTACTGGGGATCGATGCACGCGACCCTGCCGCCGACACGCATCGCCAGATCGAGCGGAATACCGGCGTGCTGTTCCAGGACGGCGCGCTGTTTTCATCGCTTACCGTCGGCGAGAACGTGCAGGTACCGCTGAAGGAATACCACCGCGATTTGCCCGATTCGTTGCGCTACGAGCTGGCGCTGCTCAAGGTCAAACTCGCAGGCCTGCCAGCCGATGCGATCAACAAGCTGCCCTCGCAACTCTCGGGCGGCATGCGCAAACGCGCGGGCCTGGCGCGCGCGCTGGCACTGGACCCGCCGCTGCTGTTCCTCGACGAACCCACCGCCGGCCTGGACCCGATCGGCGCCGCCGCTTTCGATCGCCTGATCAGGACGTTGCAGCAGGCGCTGGGACTTACCGTCTTCCTCATCACCCACGATCTCGACACGCTGTACGCCATCTGCGATCGCGTCGCCGTGCTCGCCGACCACAAGGTGGTCGTCTGCGCTCCCATCGCGGAAGTGGAACGCTACGATCACCCGTGGGTGCAGGCTTACTTCCACGGTCCGCGCGCCCGCGCCGCACAAGCGGGACGCGAGCGGCACGGCAAGGAAAACTGACATGGAAACCAAGGCCAACTACGTCCTCATCGGCGCGTTCACCATCGTGGTGACGCTGTTCCTGCTGCTGTTCGCGCTGTGGGCGGCGAAGTATTCGTCGGAGAAGGATTGGCAGCAGTACGCGGTGGTGTTCGAGGAGCCGGTGACCGGCCTGAGCGAAGGCAGCCCCGTGCTCTACAACGGCATTTCCGTGGGCACGATCGATTCGCTGCGCCTCGCCCTGGACGATCCGCGCCGCGTCGTCGCCATCCTGCGCGTCCGCTCGGGCGTGCCGGTCAAGACCGATACCCACGCGAAGATCTCCACGCCCAGCCTGACTGCGCCGCCGATCATCCAGCTCACCGGCGGCAGCCCGCAGGCGCGTCTGCTGGTCGAGGTCGACCACAACGAGATCCCGGTCATCAAGGCCGAGGCCTCGGCTTTGCAGAACATCGCCGATACCGCAAACAAGCTCGTCGCACGCATGGACGAACTGCTCAGCGAAGAGAACATCAAGCGCATCTCCAACTCGCTTGCCAACATCGAAGCCATGACCGGCGCGGTGGGCGACCAGCACGAAGACATCCGTGCCCTGATCGTCAGCGCGCGGCATTCCAGCGAACAGCTGGAGAAGACCCTCGCCACGACCGACCAGGCTGTCACCAAGGTCGATCAGGAACTGGTGCAGAAGCTGCCCGCGCTGATCGCCAAGCTGGATTCGACCTTGTCGAAGATGGATTCCGCCGCCAGCGGCGTGAATGGCATCGTCAGCGACAACCGCTCCGCGATCAGCAACTTCACCAACGAAGGGCTGGGACAGATCGGCCCGACGATGATCGAACTGCGCGGCCTGGTGCGCGATCTGCGCCGCATCAGCGACCGCCTCGACAGTGGCCCAACGAAATACCTGCTCGGTCGTGATGCCCCCAAGGAGTTCGAGCCGAAATGAAGACGATGGGACTCGTGACGCGCGATTCGGCGCGCATGGCAAAACACCTCGCCTTGGCAATGGCGACGCTGGCATTGTTGGGCGGCTGTACCTCGCTGCTTGGCGGCAGCAAGCAGACTTCGACGATCTACGCTCCGGATTCCCATGTGCAACCGGGCCAGGACTGGCCGCAGGTCCGCTGGCAACTTGCACTGGGCCGCAGCAGCGGTGCGCGCACCGCCGACAGCCTGCGCATCGCAGTGCGTCCGGCGCCCAACGAACTGCAGGTGTACAAGAACGCGCAGTGGGCGAAGTCGCCCGGCGACATGCTCGAGGACGGCGTGCTGCATGCGCTGGAGGATTCCGGCCGTATCGCGGTAGTCGCTCGCCAGGGCAGCGGCTTCGGGTCCGATTACCGGCTGCTGCTCGACGTGCGTCGCTTCGAATCCGATTACGCCGGTGCCGCGGTGCCGGCGGCGACGATCGAGGTCACCGCCAAGCTGCTGCACGTGAAGGACCAGCAGCTCGCCGGCTCGCGCACGTTCCTGCAGACGCAGACCGCGTCGACGACGGCAGTGCCGGATGTGGTGAATGCGTTCGATCAGGCGCTGGGCGCGGTGAGCGGGCAGATCGCCGGCTGGGCGCTGCAGACGGGTGAGCAGCACGAGCGCTTGCAGCATTGAGCGTCCGCGTTTCGTGGTTCGCCATCACCCGCCGCCCGCGCGGCATTCGTCATGCTCGGGCGCCCATCGCTGCAGGGGGCGGCCCGCGCGGCATTCCTCATCCTGGGGCGCCAACTGCTATAGGGGGCGGATCTGGCGAAAGGTCAGGTTGATCCGCTCCTCTGCCACCTTCGTCGTCCGCGGCAACGCATGCCGGTAGTTGCGCTGGGTAGGGCCGGCCATCACCAGCAGGCTGCCATGCGGCAGTTCCAGCGCCAGTTTCTGCTCCGGATCCCGGCGATGCTTCAGCACGAAGCGCCGCGTCGCGCCCAGGCTCAGCGAAGCGATCACGGGTGCGGCGCCCAGCTCGGCCTCGTCATCGCTATGCCACCCCATGCAGTCACGACCGTCGCGGTACCGATTGGCCAGCGCACTGTTGAAGCCAACGTCGAGCGCCTCGCACAGGCGCTCGCGCACCGGCCGCAATAGGAGTGGCCATGGGCGCGGCTCGAACAGCGCCCCGGAATAGCGATACGCCGTGCCCGGATCGCCGATCCAGCAGCTCAGGCGCGGCGAGGCGTGCTCGCGGCCGAATAGTCGGATGCGATGGTTCTCCCAGGCGATCTCCTCGCGCAGGCCTTGCAGCAGCCGATCCGCCTCGGCGGCGCCCAGCCAGCAAGGGTCGAATGAGATATCGGCATCGACCAGGGGCACCACGCTCAGGCTCATATAAGGACGCTAGCACGCCCTCGCGGACCGGCCTCGCGTAACCACCATTTGCCCCGCCCGCCCCAAGCCGCGAAAATTGCCGGATTCACAGCCACGCCCCATCTGCGGAGCCAACCGATGACCGACGCCCTAGAAACCGAACGCGATGTCATGGAATACGACGTCGTAACCGTCGGCGCCGGCCCGGCCGGCCTGGCGTTCGCGATCCGGCTCAAGCAGCTCAACCCCGAGATCTCGGTCTGCGTGATCGAAAAGGCTTCGACGATCGGCGCGCACATCCTGTCCGGCGCGGTGATCGAAACCGGCCCGCTCGACGCGCTGCTGCCCAAGTGGCGCGACAACCCACCGCCGATCTGCGTGCCGGCCACCGAAGACGAGTTCTGGCTGCTCAGCAAGACCGGCGGCCGCAAGCTGCCGGTGCCGCCGGGCATGAACAACCACGGCAACGTCATCGTCAGCCTCGGCGCGATGTGTGCATGGCTGGCGCCGCAGGCCGAAGCGCTGGGCGTGGAGATCTATCCCGGCTTTGCCGCTTCGGAAACACTGCACGACGAGACCGGTAAGGTCGTCGGCGTGCGCATCGGCGACATGGGCGTGGCCAAGGACGGTTCGCACAAGCCCGGTTACACCCAGGGCATCGACATCCGCGCCAAGGTCACCGTGCTTGCCGAGGGCGCGCGCGGCCATCTCACCAAGCGCCTGATCAAGCAGTTCAAGCTCGACGCCGACAGCGATCCGCAGGGCTATTCGATCGGCATCAAGGAACTGTGGCAGGTGCCGGAAGACCGCGTGCAGCCCGGCAAGATCGTGCACAGCTTCGGCTGGCCGGCCGACAGCAAGACCTACGGCGGCAGCTTCCTCTATCACCTGGACAAGGGCCGCATCGCGCTGGGCTATGTCAGCGGACTCGATTACCACGATCCCGAATACAAGCCGTGGGAAGCCTTCCAGCAATGGAAGAACCATCCGACGATCAAGTCGCTGCTCGACGGCGGCAGCATCGTCTCCGCCGGTGCGCGCGCGATCGTCACCGGCGGTTGGCAGTCGTTGCCGAAGGTCGAGATGCCGGGCGCATTGCTGATCGGCGATACCGCCGGCCTGCTCAACGTACCCAAGATCAAGGGCACGCATCAGGCGATCCGCTCGGGCATGCTCGCCGCCGAACACCTCGTCGCCGCGCAGCTCGCGCCGGAAGGTTTCGACGCCAAGCTGCGCGCATCCGACGCGATGGCGGAACTGAAGAAGGTCCGCAACATCAAGCCAGGTTTCAAGCGCGGCCTGTGGTTCGGCATGTTGAACGCCGCGTGGGAAACGATCACCGGCGGCCGTTCGCCCTGGACGCTGAAGAACAAGGCCGATTGGTCCTCGCTCAACAAGGTCGGCGAACACGAGCAGCCCAAGCGCGACTATCTCGACCGCACCCTCGCCCCGCGCGATCGCCTGGCGAGCGTCTACTTCGCCGCGACCGAGCACGACGAGGATCAGCCGGTGCATTTGAAGGTCGCCGACACCAACATCTGCATCACCCGCTGCGCCGAGGAATACGACAATCCGTGCACGCGGTTCTGCCCGGCGAGCGTGTATGAGATCGTCCAGGATGAGGCGGGCAAGCGCCTGCAGATCAACGCCGCCAACTGCGTGCACTGCAAGACCTGCGACATCAAGGATCCGTACGAGATCATCACCTGGGTCACGCCGGAAGGCGGATCGGGACCCAACTACCAGAATCTCTGACGCGGATCGATGAGTTCCACTGCCCCCACGCGACTGCGCAGCGCACTGTTTCGTGCGTTGCGCGCCGCGTTCCGCGCGCTGCCGATAGACGAAGCACGGCGCGATGCGTGGCGTCAGCATTTCCTCGCTCGCTTCCCTTCCATCCGCCCTGCCACCGCACGCGGCATCGCCGGCATGACCGGCGGCCGTCGTCCGTACGTCCACGCAGGCGGCCGCGCACTGGGCTACGTCGAACACCGCATTGGAGCGCTACCGGACCCCTTGCCGGCCACGCTCGTCGCCTTCTATCTGCCGCAGTTCCACGCCATTCCCGAAAATGACGCCTGGTGGGGCAAGGGCTTCACCGAATGGCGCAACGTGACGCGCGCGCTGCCGCAGTTCGAGGGCCATGCGCAACCGCGCCTTCCGGGCGACCTGGGCTTCTACGACCTGCGCAATCCACAGGTCATGCGTGACCAGGCCAAGCTCGCTCGCGAATACGGCATCGGCGCGTTCTGCTTCTACTTCTACTGGTTCGGCGGCAAGACGCTGCTGGAGGCGCCGCTGCAGCAATGGCTCGACGATCCATCGATCGAGCAGCCCTTCTGCCTGTGCTGGGCCAACGAAAACTGGTCGCGCCGCTGGGACGGCCGTGCGGACGACGTCCTCATCGCACAGGCGCACGACGCGGACGATGACCTGGCCTTCATTGCACACGCCACCCGCTACCTTCGGGACCCGCGCTATCTGCGCCACGAGGGCAAACCGCTGCTGCTGGTGTACCGGCCTGGCCTGCTGCCCGATGCAGCCGCCACCGCGAAACGCTGGCGTGCATGGTGCCGCGACAATGGCGTCGGCGAAATCCACCTCGCTTACGTGCAGTCGTTCGACAGCGTCAATCCGGCGCAGATCGGTTTCGACGCGGCGGTGGAATTCCCGCCGAACCTGTCGACGCCGCCCTCGCTGTCGGCGCAGCAACGATTGATCAATCCCGACTTCGATGGCGACGTCGTCGACTGGCGCGAACTCGCCCGCGATTACGAAAGCCGGTCGTTGCCCGCGTATCCGCTGTTTCCCGGCGTCAATTGCGGATGGGACAACGAACCCAGGCGCGCCGGACGCGGACGCGTTCTGGCGCACGCTTCGCCACATCGCTACGGCCAGTGGCTGCGGCGAACCATTACCGAACGTCTCGGCGCGACCGCACCGGATCGGCGACTGGTGTTCATCAACGCCTGGAACGAATGGGCCGAGGGCGCGGTGCTCGAACCGGATGCACGCCTTGGCCATGCGTGGCTGCAGGCAACGCGTGACGCGCTCATCGCCGCCACGCATGCGCCTTCGGCAATGCAGCAGCGCGTGTGCGTCATCGTGCACGCGTGGTATCCGGATACGTTCGGGGAAATTCTCGAAGCCCTGTCGCGCTCAGGTATTGCCTACCGCCTTGTCGTCACGACGGCACCGGAAAAAGTCGACGCGATCCGATCGATCCTTGCCCGCTCGGGCATCGCGGCCGAGATCGAGGTCGGTGAGAACCGCGGCCGCGATGTTCTGCCATTCATTCGCGCCGCCACCCGACTGCGTGCGGAAGGCGAGGACGTCCTGCTCAAGCTGCACACCAAGCAATCGCCGCATGTCGCCGATGGCGCGCGCTGGCGGCAGGAACTGGTGCACGGGCTGCTGGGTGACGCGCATTCGGTGCTGGAGGCATTTGCATCCGATGGGCATCTGGGCCTGGTCGCGGTGGAAGCACACCATCCCTCCCTAGCCCAGACCTGGGGCGCGAACGAGGACACCATGCGCTCCCTCGCCGCGCGCCTCGGCATCCGCGAGCCAGATGCGGCGCGCGACCGGTTCCCGTCCGGAACAATGTTCTGGACGCGATCGGCGGCGCTTTCGCCTTTGCTGGATGCGCACCTGGCGGAATCGGACTTTGAAGCCGAAGCCGGTCAGATCGACGGAACGCTCGCGCATGCGATCGAACGCATGGTGGGCATCTGTGTCGATGCGGCCGGGTTCCGCACCATGACTCGCCCCGACCAGCACTGAAGCTGGTCGGGGCATCTCAACGGTTTTGGCAGTGCCGCTTCGGGATCCTCGGGATCAGCAACCAGGGACCAGTCCCTACGCTGGCGCCATCAGTGAGGCCAGAGTTCGAACTCCCAGGATGCGTCGGTTCCGGTTGTCGGCAGTCCGGTGGCGATGTGGTCGCCGAATTGACCGAACTTGGACTTTCCGTCGAGCACGTGCAGCTCGGTCTTCCCGGATGTCCCAGTGCGATAGATCGCATAGATATCCGCGATGCCGTCGCGGTTGTAATCCGCAAGCTTGAAGTTCCATTCGTTGCCCGTACCGGTCGGTTGAAGCGCGGTCTCGACCTGCAGCAACGGAACCTGGAAGCCGCTCGCACCGCTGAACACCCGCACTTCCGTATGCTGCGCGCCCGCGCGATTGATGCAGTACAGGTCGAGCACCTTGTCGCTGTTGCGGTCGGCCAGGCCGAACTGCCAGTCGTTGGCGGTTCCCGTCTGAGGCAGTCCAGTGGTGAGGTGCGCGAGATACGTCTGGAAATCGGTCGCCCCATCGACGACATGGACTTCGGTCGTGCCGGACGCGCCGATACGATAGATCGTGTAGAGATCGGTGATGCCGTCGCGGTTGTAATCGCCTAGGCGGAAGACCCATTCCAGCCCGGTACCGGTCACCGGAAGGACCGTCGAAACCTGATGTAGCGAGGTTTGATAGTCGTGCGCGCCGTCGAGCACGGTGATTTCCGTGTGGCCCGAGGCGCCTTGCCGATGGATGGAGTACAGGTCCGGCACGTCATCGTGATTGAAGTCGGCCAGGGCGAACTGCCACTCGTTGTCGGTCTGGGCCAGGCTGGTGGGCGCCTGCAGCTTGAACGCCTGGTACCAGGATTCGCCGGTAAGCACATTCACGTCGGTGAACCCTCCGCCTCCCGACTTCGAGATGGCGTACAGCGACACGAACGGAGTCGGAAGCGACTCGACCGTGGCGCGGAATTGCGCCACCAGTGGCATCGTCTCCGACATGCTGTGCGCATTGTCTTCCCGCTCCACGGTGCCGCAAGGCGCGCCGCCGCACGATGAAATGAGCGGATTGGAGAAGACGCGATACCGGGTCTGGCTGGGCCGCCGGTTGGACATGATGGTCGCGATGTCGGACGCGGTGCCATCGGTGCTGTAACCGAACGAATACGGTTGGTAGCCGTACTCCTCGGGATCGAGCAGGTCGTTGTCGTTGTCGGAATCGTCGCTGCCCATGGACGAGACCACGTCGTGCTGCTGGCCAAAGCTGTGGCCGAGCTCGTGTGCCAGGTGCACATCGGGACAGGTGGCGCCGTTGGAGGGGAACATGTCGCCGCTGGAATCGCTGACCACCACCGTGCCGAACGCAGCGCTGTTCGCATCGATCGGGTTCTGACCGCCGCCCAGCATCCAGGCCGAACCACAACTTACGTTTTCCGGCGCCACGTACTTGCGGACCAGAACGAGCAGATCCGCACCGTACGTCTCCCGCGCGGCAGTCAGCGGCTGCAAACCGACCGACTGCGTAATCGGCGCACAGTCAAAACGCGCAGAGCTCATGTAGTTGGCGCCGCTGACCTGCTCCGTGCAATTCATGCCTGTAAGGTCGAACAACGCTGCACGGTCCGACGTATCGTCGGGGTAATCCACCTGCCGCGCGTGCACGAGCCGGACTTGCGCGTTGATGCCGCTGGCCAGGTAAGCCTGGTTAGTAACGTCCAGCAGGAAGTTCACACGGGTGCGGGCCTGCGAATCGCCGCCCAGCCGCGCCGCGAACCCCTTGGTGAAGCCCACCGCGATGTCGACCAGGGTCGGCTTCGGCTGCGCTGCGTCCATGACAGCGACTTGCTGAACCACCGCACCGCTGGTTGCGGCAGTGGGAACCTTCAGGTTCGGAAGGCCGAGCATGTCATCGACATTCGCAGTCTGGCTGCCATCGGCTTGCCCACTGTCCACCAACCAGGTCGAACCAGCTTCGGTGGTCAGCTTGAGGTCGGCCTTGCCCTGTCGGATAACGCCAAATACCGCCTTCTCGCCGAACGTCAGCACGGTTTCCGTGCCGGGTGCGCTTCCGCGCTCGCGTCCTACCCAGGTCCAGTTGCCATCCGGATGCTCGAAATGACGCTCATAGTTCAGGCGGATGAGCTCGCCATTGGGCGCGCGCACCGTCATTCCACCCTCGGCAATGGCGCGCAAGGCGTGCGCTTCACTGAGCTGCACCGGGTACCAGACCGAACCGCTGGAATGGACCACCCGACGGTTCTGATCGTAGGCGAGGAGTTGCCCACGGTCCGGATACGCCGCGACGGACGACGTGCCCTTACGCAGGCCCATCGACCCGGCCGCCCCCACGGAGGCGGTGCTTGGCGTCACCGGCATTCCGGTATCCGGACGATCCATCGCAATGAGCCCGCCGACGACCAGGATTGCCGCGGCAGCGACGAGAAGAACGCGCATATCCCCATCCCCCCAGGCCCGTGCTTGGGCCGGTACTTGTAATACGCATTTCCCCTGGCGAAGGCGGCCACAAGCGCATGTGGGCATACGGGATGTTGCTTAATTCTTCACGCAGCGCACACACGCCAACGTTCAACTCGCATTTGCATCGGCTGTGGCGTGAAAAAGGCAAAGCACGCTGGATCGCTCGTAACACTGGCGATCGAGCGAGCGCTCTGCATCTGCGCCGAGGAAGCCGTCAGGACCGGCCGCAACCAGCCCTGAAGCCGCATCGAAACCTCAACGAAAGCCGCCCAGCTCGAACTCCCACGCGTCATCGCTGCCACTGCTCGGCACCGCCGTGGCAACGTGCACCGGGAACAGCTGGAATCCGGACGCGCCGTCCGCCACGTGCACCTCGGTCTTGCCCGACCCACCATTCTTGAAGATCACGATCAGGTCGAGCACGCCGTCGCCGTTGTTGTCGCCCAGCTTGAAGTTCCAGTCGTTGTTCACGCCCGTCGTCGGCAGCGCCGTCGCCGCATGCACCGGGAACGTGTTGAAGTTGGTCGCACCGTCGGCGACATGGACCTCAGTCTTGCCTGACCCGGTGGCACTGCGCAGGATCACATACAGGTCAAGAATGCCGTCGTGGTTGTTATCGCCCAGCAGGAAATCCCACCGACCATCGGTACCGGATTGCGGCAACGGCGTGGCGATGTGCGCGAGCCAGCTGCCGAAATTGTCCGCACCGTTGAGCACATGCACTTCCGTGCCGGTCGCGCCGCTGCGTGCGATCACGTAGATGTCTGGCCGGCCGTCGCGGTTGTAGTCGCCGACCCGGAAGATCCAGCCGTTGTCGGACCCGGTCGGGAATAGCGCGGTGGCCGTGTTGAGCAGGAAACTGCGGAAGTAATCGGCGCCGTTGAGCACGTGTACTTCGGTGGTTCCCGATGCGCCCATGCGGAAGATCGCGTAGAGATCGAGGACGCCGTCGCCGTTGTAATCGGCCAGCTGGAAGCGCCAGGCGTAGTCCGAACCGGTCTGGTGCAGGATGGTCGCCTGATGCAGCAGGAACGACTGGTAGCCCTGGAACTGGTCCGCCACGTGCACTTCGGTCATCCCCGACAGGCCGGTCTTGTAGATCGCGTAGAGATCGAGGTTCTGCTCGCCGGGCACCGTCGCCCGGAACTGCGCGACCACTGGCATCGTCTGCGTCATGCTGCGCGCGTTGTCCGCCGTGGCCGCGTCGCCGCACGGCGCGCCACCGCACGCCGTGATGAGCGGGTTGGCGTAGACGCGATACCTGGTCTGGCTGGGCCGCCGGTTGGACATGATCGTGGAGATATCGGCCCCGGTGCCATCGGTGCTGTAGCTGAACGAGTACGGGTGGTGACCGAACTCTTCGGGATCGAGCAGGCTGCCGTTGTTGTCGGAATCGTCGTCGCCAGCGGCGTTGACCACGTCGTGCTGCTGGCCGAAGTCGTGGCCGAGTTCGTGTGCCAGCTGCAATTCGGAACAGGTATTGCCGTTGTCGGGGAACATGTCACCGCTGGAATCGCTGACCATCGCCATGCCGAAATCAGCACTGCTCGCATCGAGCGGAGTCTGGCCGCCGCCCAGCATCCAAGCGGAACCGCAACTGACTTGTTCGGGATCCTCGAACTTGCGGACGAGTACGAGCAGATCCGCGCCGTACCGGTCGCGTGCAGCGAGTAGCGGTAGCAACCCGGCGGGCCGTGTAATCGGCGTGCAGTCGACGCGCCTGTCGCTCAGGTAGTGGCTGCCGTTGGTTTGCGTCGTGCAATCCACGCCCGTGAGCTCGAACAGCGCCGTCCGGGCGGGCGTGAGATCCGAATAATCCACCTGCAGCGAGCGCACGAGACGGATCTGGGCATTGATGCCGCTGGCCACGAACGCCTGGTTGGTCATGTCCACAAGAAAGTTCAACCGGGTGCGGGCTTGCGATTCGCCGCCCAGACGCGTCGCGAATCCCGCCGTAAAGCCCATGGCGATGTCGACGGTCGTGGGTGTCACCGCCGCCGCCGCGGCGGGCATGCTGGCAAGCCGTTTGACGGTATTGCTGGAGGCCCGCAGGGGTTCGGGCACACTCCCCGCCTTCGGGACCGCGAAAGCCTCGTCATTCGCGGCCAGCCGATTGCGATCGATCCGGCTGTAATCCGTTTCCACCAGCCAGATTGAGCCAGCCTCGGTGGCCACACTCAGATCCGCGTTGCCTTGGCGAATCGTGCCAAACACGGCCTTCTCGCCGAAGGTCAGCACGGTTTCCGTACCAGGCGCCCCTCCTTCCTCGCGCCCCACCCAGGTCCAGTTGCCATCCGGATGTTCAAAATGACGCTCGTAGCGCAGATGCAAGGTCTGGCCATCGGGCGCACGCACCGTCATTCCGCCTTCGCCGATGGCGCGCAGTGCGTGTGCTTCACTGATCTGTACCGGGTGCCAGGTCGATGCACCCGAATGGATCACTTCCCGGTCCTCATCATAGGCAAGCAATTGCCCTTGGTCCGGATAGGCCGCGACGGATGACGCGACCTTGCGCGGACCAATCCCGACGGCGCTCAAGGACCTCACAGAGGCGGCGTGCGATGCCACAGGCATCGGGGTACTCGGACGATCTACCGTAACAAGCAGGCCGACGGCCAGCATTACGGCAACAACAAAGAGAAAGGCGCGCATGTACCTGTACCCCAATGCCCCCTGTCGGGCTGGTACTTGTAATACGCATTTGAACAGGCGATAGCGGCCACATTCACGCACCCCAACCAAGGATGCTCTCGCATTTTTCATGCCGGGCATACGCAGCTGGCGCACCGCGATTTTTTAACTTCGCATCGAGTTCTATTCACTTCGCATTGACGGCCGACACGTCAATTCGCTCCGGCTTTCGATTCGCCGCGTCGACGCTCAACGATTCACCTAAGCGTTGAAGTACGAAATGATCTTCGTGCGAAGGAAACCGGGAAGAACACGCCACGCCTCCGTACAAGCCCCCCGAAAGGGTGATATCGAAAGCAGACCCGCACGCCGCGGAAGCGCGCGCCAGGTTCACATGCACTCTGGTCGCTGCCGCGAAGGGTCCTGCGTCGCGCTCAGAGCGTCAGGCTCCACGAGCGAACATGAAGTAGGTCCGCGACCGAAGCGGTCGGCTTCAGAAGATGGCGACACCCAGTGATTCGCGCTGTGGTCGCACGGAACGAGCGAACAAATGGCGGCGCGTCAGCGCGCCGCCATCTTCAGCCTTCAGCGGAAGGTACCCAGCTCGAACTCCCAGGTGTCGTCGCTACCGGTGTTGTGCAGCACGGTGGCGATGTGCGCCGTGAACGTGCGGAACGTCGAAGTACCGTCCAGGACATGTACTTCCGTGTGTCCCGAGGCGCCCTGCTTGGCGATGGCGTACAGATCGAGCGTGCCATCGTTGTTGTAGTCGCCCAGCTTGAAGTCCCACGCGTTGTCGCTGCCGGTCATGTGCAGCGCCGTCGCAGCGTGCAGCGGGAAGGTACTGAAATTGGTCGCGCCGTCCGCCACGTGCACTTCGGTCATGCCCGAGCCCGTGTTGTTCTTCAACACGATGTAGATGTCCGGCTTGCCGTCCTTGTTGTAGTCGCCCAACAGGAAATTCCACGTGCCATCCGTGCCGGTCGTCGGCAGCGGTGTGGCGATGTTGGCGAGGTAGGAGGTGTAGTTGGTCGCACCATTCATCACGTGCACTTCGGTGTGCCCGGATGCGCCGTTGCGCGCGATGACGTAGATGTCCGGGTGACCATCCTGGTTGTAGTCGCCGACACGGAACATCCAACCGTTATCGGTTCCCGTCGGATGCAACACGCTGGCGGTATTCAGCAGAAAGCTCTGGTAGTGGTTGGCACCATTGAGGATGTGGACTTCGGTGGTTCCCGACGCGCCCATCCGGTTGATCGCGTACAGATCCAGGAATCCATCGTTGTTGTAATCCCCCAGCTGGAAGCGCCACTGGTAGTTCGAGCCGGTGTTGTGCAGGTAGGTCGCCTGGTTCATCAGGTAGGACTGGTAGCCCGACTGCTGCCCCATCACGTGCACTTCGGTCTTGCCGGAAGCGCCCTGCTTGCCGATCGCGAACAGGTCGAACGTTGGCGTCGGCGTCGTCACGACCGTGGCTCGGAATTGCGCGATCAACGGCATCGTCTGGGTCATGCTGCGCGCATTGTCGGACGAATTGGCCACGCCGGCTGGATGGCCACTGACGGGTTCGATGACATTCGGATTGGCGAAATAGCGGACAGCGCGCTGACTGCTGTCCGGCAGGCGATATGCCATCACGGTGTAGAACCCGGTAGTCGACGTCTCGCGATAGCCGTAGGAATACTCGTGTGCGCCCTTGTCGCCGCCACTGTCCTCGACGTTGTGCTGCTGGCCCATGTTGTGGCCCAGTTCGTGCGCAAGCGTCTCCTTGCGACACACGTAGGTCTTGTGGTCGGTTTCATCCAGGTCGCCGCGATCCAGGTCGTCGCTCACCACCGAATAGCCGAAGTAGGAATCGGAGCTGTCGATCGGTGACAGGCTTCCGCCGATCAGCCATGCGATGCCGCAACCATCGTTTTCCGGAGTACGGAATCGGCGGACCATCGATACAAGATCGGCGCCGTACTGCTCGCGTGCCGCGCGCAACGCACTGAAGGCCGCATCCGGGGGAATCTTGCCGGTGCCAGGGCCGGTACCTGACTTGTAACCGCTCAGCTTCGTCAGAGTGTCATCGTTGCTGGTGGCGTCCGGATAGTTCACCGAGAGCGTCTTTACCAGACGAATCTGCGCATTGATCTGGCTGTTCGCATACGCCTGGTTGGTGATGTCGACGAGATTCTGCAAGCGGGTCACGGCTTGCGAGTCGCCACCCAGTTCGCTGGCGAATCCTGTCGAATAGCCCAAGGCCACATCGACCGTCGTCGCGGCGGTGGCGGTGGCAGCGGCTGACGTCGGACTGGACGCCGTCGCGGTTGCCGTTGCGGTGCTTGTCGTCGCGGCGGTCGCCAGCGACGCGGCCAGCTCAGGCGGCACGACGAAGTCGGGCTGCTTGGAATCCGGGTGATGCTGCTTGCTGGGGTCGGCCTCAACCATCCAGCTGCGTCCC
Source organism: Lysobacter tyrosinilyticus (assembly GCF_054779815.1). Lineage (NCBI taxonomy): Bacteria > Pseudomonadati > Pseudomonadota > Gammaproteobacteria > Lysobacterales > Lysobacteraceae > Lysobacter > Lysobacter tyrosinilyticus. Next base: position 1,072,499 of record NZ_BAAGXN010000001.1, on the reverse strand, counting down.
TCCAGCGTCGCCAGATGCAGTTCGTAGCGACCGTGTTGCGGGATGCTGCCGAATACCGCCTTCTCGCCGAAGGTCAGGACGGCGTCCTCGCCGTAGGCATCGCGGCCCACCCATGTCCAGTTGCCGTTCGGGTGTTCGATGTGGCGCTCGTACTGCAACCGGATCGGCTGGCCATCCGGCGCGGTCACGGTGATCTCGCCGGACGTTACCGCGCGCAAGGCATGGGCTTCACTGATATCGGCGCGATACCAGGTAGACGCGCCTTCCTTGCGTACGACGCGTTGCGCCGGGTACGCGACCAGATCGCCGTGGTCGGCGAGACCGGCGAAGGCGGTCGTTCGCAGCACGGCGCCCGCCGGGCTGAGCGGGGCCGCAGCTTGTGCCTTGGCCATCGCGCTGGCGGTGGAACCGGACTGCGGGACTGACTTGGAACAACCGCCCGACAAGGCTGCCAGCAGCAGGATCGGGGAACTCAGGAGCAGAACGCTACGCATGGCGAAACACCCGGTGGCATGCGGGCATCGTGCGGGCTCCGAGCACCGCAATCAATGGTGCGGTGTCAAGCTTTTGGCGATTGGTCAGCCCGTACCGACCGACCGTCAGGCCGCGCTGATCGAGACGCCGGTTTTTTCCCGGAGTTCGTCCAGGGTCACCCCGGGGGCCAGTTCACGAAGCTGAAGGCCCGATGCGTCCACGTCCATTACCGCCAGCTCGGTGATGATGCGATTCACCACACCCACGCCGGTGAGCGGCAGGGTGCATTCGGGCAGGATCTTGTGCTCACCGTTCTTTGCGGTGTGTTCCATCAGCACCACCACCCGCTTCACGCCCGCGACCAGGTCCATCGCGCCGCCCATGCCCTTGACCATCTTGCCGGGCACCATCCAGTTAGCGAGATCGCCTGTGTCGGTGACCTGCATGGCACCGAGGATAGCCAGGTCGATGTGGCCGCCGCGGATCATCGCGAAGGAATCGTGGCTGCCGAAATAGCTCGCGCCGTCTCGGGCGGTGACCGTCTGCTTGCCGGCGTTGATCAGGTCGGCATCGACTTCCGAGTCCAGCGGGAATGGACCGATGCCGAGCAGGCCGTTTTCGCTCTGCAGCCACACATCCATGCCTTCGGGAATGAAATTGGCCACCAGCGTCGGCAGGCCGATGCCGAGATTGACGTAGGCGCCGTCGGTGAGTTCCTGCGCGGCGCGTTGCGCCATCTGGTCGCGGGTCCAGGGCATATGAAAATTCCTCAGGTCAGACGGCGCGCGTGGTGCGCTGCTCGATGCGTTTTTCGGGCGTGGCATTCACCACGATGCGGTCGACATAGATGCCGGGCAGATGCACGTGATCCGGATCGATCTCGCCGACTTCCACCAGCTGCTCGACTTCGGCGATGCACACCTTGCCGGCCATCGCGCAGGCAGGATTGAAGTTGCGTGCGGTCTTGCGGAACACCAGGTTGCCGGCCTTGTCGGCCTTCCATGCCTTGACCAGTGAGACGTCGGCCTTGAGCGCGGTTTCCATTACATACCAGTGCCCGTCGTCGAACTGGCGCGTTTCCTTGCCCTCGGCCACGACAGTGCCGTAACCGGTGCGAGTGAAGAACGCGGGAATGCCCGCGCCACCGGCACGCAGGCGCTCGGCGAGCGTGCCTTGCGGGTTGAATTCGAGCTCGAGTTCGCCCGAGAGGAACTGGCGTTCGAACTCCTTGTTCTCGCCGACATAGGACGAAATCATCTTCTTGATCTGTCGCGTGGTCAGCAGCATGCCGAGGCCGAAGCCATCGACGCCGGCGTTGTTGGAAATCGCGGTAAGTTCCTTCGCGCCGGTATCGCGCAATGCGGCGATAAGCGACTCGGGAATGCCACACAGCCCGAAACCGCCCACGGCGAGCGTCTGCCCGTCTGCGATCAGTCCCTGCAGCGCCGCGGCGGCGTTCGGGTAAACCTTGCTCCTGGCGGTGGCCACGGCCATCGTGCGACTCCAAGTGGGGAGGCGCGAAGTTTAGCGCGAGCACGCACGGCGCCATACCGTACTTTCGGGCATGGTCCGGAAGCCGCTACTGGTCGAACTTGACTTCCGTATTGCGTCCGCGTAGCGGTCCGTCAAAAAAAGAATGGGCGCGATATTCGCGCCCATTCCGTTGTCTTGCGCTGCACTTGCTCAGCGACCAGGCACGCGACAACAGGTGGCATATGCCGTACCCGTTCGCGGAGTGCCGCCGCTGTTGGCAGTGCGGCAGAAATAGCCATTCAGGTTGGGAAACGCATTGATCATGCCGTCGGCGGAAGTAAACCCGGCGCTGTTGCAACCGCCGCCGGTGACGGTGTATCCGGCAGGACAGTTGGCCGTCGCGGATCCCGTGCTCAGCGCCGCCATGCTGATGTCTGCCGTCACCGTCGTGCAGTCCAATGCAGTCGCATGCGGGGCGTCGTAATAGCCCACGATGTCCACGACGTAATGCGCGGTCTTTTCGCTGAAGATGCGGAAATCCACCGAACCGGTCGTTCCCAGCTTGACCGTCACGGCGTTGCTGAGCACCTGACCCGCCTGATAGATCATGGCGGCGGCAGTCGGCTGCGTGCCACTGGCGGGGTACAGCGTCGCGAATCCCGTCTGCGACGGCGCCACCGCAGTCAGATTGACGACGATCGCTTCGGGGCTCTGCCCGGTCAATCCGCAGTCCGTCGCCGAACCACCCTGCGAGGTGAAGTTGGCAAAACCCCATGCAAAGAAGCCGCGATTGGTTCCCGCTGCGATCGCGCCAGCACCGGTGCCGCGGGTATCGACGATTCGGCACGGCTCAACCGCCGTGAACACCAGGTCCTCGGTCGTATCGCCGAGCGCCGCCGGAGTGATGACGCCATCGCTGGACTTGGCAAGCGCGGTGATGACCTTGTCATCGCTCAGCTTGTGTCCGGCGCCATCGAGTGTGGCCAAGGCGCCTTCATACGTGGAGCGCTGCAACGCGTTCTGGAAATTCACTGGGTCCGCATGTACGAACGTAGCGACCATGCGCTTGGACCAGGTGCGAACATCGATGCCATAGACCTGGCTCGCGTATGTGCCCCACTTGCGCACGAACTGCCCAGCCAGCTGACCGCGTTCGCTGGGAGTGAGTGTCGTCTTCATGGACCGTGCGGGAGGAGCCGCATCCTGCGCGCTGCTGGCACCGGCGCACACCATCATCACCGCCGCGATTGCGCAGCTCAATTTGAAGTTAGCTTTCATCCTTTTCCCCATTTCCCCAATTGGATTGGACGTGCTCGAGCACGCAGGCAAAATTCTTTCTGCCCAACTCACTAACGCCATCGTCAGTCGAAGGCGGACAGTGGCGCGGGTCTGCCAATACCCTTCACGGCCTTCGCGCTGCGGATTTCCATGTGCGGCCGCGCCGGGGATGACCTGCTTGTCGACAACTTCGCGTTTGCTGCCGGGTCGCGCCGTCATGCTTGCCACGCTGCGGCATGGAAGCGCAGGAAATGCAAGCCGGCGCTGGGGCGGCAGCCAGTCTCGCTGGTAGCGATGCCTGCGCCGACGAGGGCTCTCCGCTAGAATTGGAGGTCCTCGGCCGCAGGGCCTTGAAACCCCCAGGATCCCCTCCCGATGAAGATTCTCGTCGGCTACAAGCGCGTGGTGGACTTCAACGTCCGCATCCAGGTCAAGCCGGACGGCTCCGGCGTGGTCACCGATGGCGTCAAGCTGTCGGCCAACCCGTTCGATGAAATCGCCCTCGAAGAGGCCCTGCGCCTGCGCGACAAGGGCATTGCGACGGAAGTCGTCGTCGCCACCATCGCCCCCGCCGACGCCCAGGCACACCTGCGCAATGGCCTGGCCATGGGCGCCAACCGCGCCATCCACGTGGTCAGCGACCAGCCGATCCAGCCACTGACCGCGGCCCGCACCCTGCTCAAGCTGATCGAGAAGGAACAGCCGGATCTGGTCATCCTCGGCAAGCAGGCCATCGACGACGACGCCAACCAGACCGGCCAAATGCTGGCCACGTTGTGGGGCCGACCGCAGGCCACGTTCGCTTCGAAACTCGAAGTCGCGGGCGGCAAGGCCACGGTGACGCGCGAGGTCGATGCCGGCCTGGAAACGCTGGAAGTCGATCTGCCGGCAGTGGTCACCACCGACCTGCGCCTCAACGAGCCGCGCTTCATCAAGCTGCCGGACATCATGAAGGCCAAGAGCAAGCCGCTGGAGTCGATCAATTTCGCCGACCTCGGCGTCGACACGGGCGACACGCTCAAGACCACGCACTACGCCGCGCCGGTCAAGCGCAGCAAGGGCGTGATGGTGAAGGACGCGGCCGAACTGGTTGCCGCACTCAAGGCTAAGGGGCTGCTGTGATGAGCAAGGTACTGATCGTCGCCGAACATCTGGACGGCAAGCTCAACGCATCCACCGCCAAGTGCGTCTCCGCCGCACAGGCACTGAAGCCCGAAGCCATCGACATCGTCGTGCTCGCCGCCGATCCGGCCGGCATCGCGACCGCAGCCGCGCAGATCGCCGGCGTGTCGAAGGTGCTCACCATCGCCAATGCCGCCAACGCCAACGCGATCGCGCAGGTGCAGGCGCCGCAGATCGCGAAGGCTGCTGCGGGCTATTCGCACGTGTTCGGCCCGTCGACCACGTTCGGCAAGGACCTGATGCCGTGCGTCGCCGCGCTGCTTGGCGTGGCCCAGGTCTCCGACGTGATGGCCGTCGAGGGCAGCCATACCTTCAAGCGTCCGATCTACGCGGGCAACGCGATCATCACGGTCGAAGCGCCGACGGATCACACCGTGGTCGCGACCGTGCGCACCGCCTCGTGGCCTGAAGCCGCGCGCGGCGGCAATGCGGCCGTGGAAGCCGTCAACGTCGATGCCGCACTGCCGACGCACACCCGTCATGTCGGCCTCGCCGCCGGCAAGTCCGACCGTCCGGACCTGCAGAGCGCGAGGCGCGTCGTCTCCGGTGGTCGCGGCGTCGGTTCGGCGGAGAACTTCAAAATCATTTACGACCTGGCCGACAAGCTCGGTGCCGCAGTGGGTGCCTCGCGTGCGGCCGTCGATGCCGGCTACGTGCCGAACGAATTGCAGGTCGGCCAGACCGGCAAGATCATCGCCCCCGAGCTGTACGTCGCGGTCGGCATTTCCGGCGCCATCCAGCACCTCACCGGCATCAAGGACGCCGGCACGATCGTGGCGATCAACAAGGATGGCGATGCGCCGATCTTCGAGATCGCCGACATCGGGCTGGTGGGCGACCTGTTCACCCTCCTGCCCGAGCTTCAGAACGCGCTCTGAGGGGACAAACCCCGGACCAAAGAAAAAGCCGGCTTTCGCCGGCTTTTTCTTTTGCTGCTGGTCAGTGCATCAGCGACCGGGAACGCGGCAGCACTGCGCGGTGCCTTCGACCGTGATCTGACCACCGGTCAGATTGGTACCTGCGCAACGGGCCGAGACCTGCTCGTTCGACGTCATCAGACCATTGGTCGCCCAGGACGCCTGGCCAACACTCAGGGTGCGGCAGTTGGCGCCCGTCAACGCGAACCCAGCGGCGCACGACGGAATCGCGAAGTCGAAGTTCGCGGACGCCGCGATGTTCTGGCTGATGAACTGCGGAGCGCATTCCGGTTCAATCGCGTGCGGGAAATCGTAGTAACCGACGATGTCCACGATGTAGTTCGCGGTGCGCTGGCTGAAGATGCTGAAGTCGGTCTCACCGACGCTGCCGAGCGTCACCGTCGCCGCATTGCTGAGGATGACGTTGGGGTAATAGATCATCGTCGCCGTGGTGGGCACAGCTGCGGCCGCGGCGGGGTACAGGGTTGCATAGCCCAGCTCGGTTTGACCGACCACGGTGACGTTCACCACGATCGCTTGCGGCGCTTGGGCCAGAAGCCCACCGCAATCCGTGGCGGAGCCGCCCTGCGGAGCGAAGCTGTCAAAGCCCCACGCATAGAAGCCGCGACTGGTGCCGCCCGTGATCGCACCCGCACCGGTGTTGCGCGTATCCACGACACGGCAGGGCTCAAGCGGGGTGTAGACCAGGTCTTCGATGCCGTCCGCGGCAGAAGACGGCGAAATCGTGCCGGTCGTGGACATCGCCAGCTTGGTGATGACCTTGTTATCGCTCAGCTTGCGGCCACGGCCGTCGAGTTCCGCCATCGCGCCTTCGTACGTCGAGCGCTGCAGGGCGTGCTTGAAGTTGGTCGGATCAGCCTGGACGAACGTCCCTACCATCCGCTTCGCCCAGACATGCACGTCCATGCCGTACACCTTCTGCACGTAGGTGCCCCAGCGCATCACGAACGACTTGGCCATCTCGCCTCGCTGCGAAGGCGAAAGCGAGCCGGCCCGGACCGTCGTCTGGTCGGCCCGCGCCGCATTGACAGTTCCCGCCGACATCGCGAGGGCAGCGGCCAAGGCCGCCCAGATCACAGCACGCTTCATTTTTTCTTCCCCTTGAGTTGTGGATGCCCACCCCGGGACATCCGATCATTTGTTACCCAACCAAGACTGATTGGTCGCCGCCAGCAACGGGCGACTTTACTGCACCACTTCCAACCTTGCCCCGGTCCGGCAGAACGCCTGCCACTTGCCGTTGGATTGGGACACCAGCACTTCGTACGCACCGGACGCAGGCAGCGTGCCTTCGCCCTCGAAACCGATCATTTCCCGACGCGGATCGTCGCCAGCCATGTCCGGCCGGGGCATGCGCCCCATCGTCAGATAGACATCGCCGTTCGGTCCCGCGCCAATCGGCCGCAGAACCAGATGAACCAGCTCGGGGGCCGGGTGTGCAGCATCTGCAACGTTGGCCCAGCCCGAAAATACGCCCGGCTGCCCGGCCTTCAATTGCGGGTGAGCTCGCACGGACTTCTGGTTGACCTTTTCCAGGAAGCACATGGCCCCAATGGACGAAGCCACCGTGCCTTGCAGCGCTTGCGGCCTCGCATCGCTGGAAACCGGCTTTTTCCCCTGACCGCTGCATCCGGCGGCCAAAAGACAAACTGCTGCCGCCAAGCAAAACCACTGTTTCATGCCCACCCCGTCTTCATGTTCCCTGGGCCGTCCACGGGGCGCTCCCCACCAGCCAACGCAGATGGTAGCTCGATCCGGCACTCAGTCACACATCCATGGTCGGACGCAGCACGTCAGGGGCCACACGTGACGGCATGGCGGTTCATACGCGTCGCTATAATCGCCTGTCGGCCATCAGAAGCGGCCGATTTTCAGTGAGGATGCATGGAACAACGGGCGAATTCGGTCTCGCGGAGCGACACTCCGCTCTGCGTTGACCTCGACGGAACTCTACTCAAGAGCGACCTGCTTCTGGAGTCCGTCCTCTCTCTCCTTTCGCGAAACCCGCTCTATGTATTCGCGCTTCCGTGGTGGCTGCTGCGAGGCAAGGCTGCGCTGAAGCGAGAGATTTCGTCGCGTGTCGAGCTTGACCCGCGGCATCTTCCCTACGACGAACGCCTGCTCGCGCAATTGCGCGAGGCATCCGACCGCACCCGGGTGCTTTGCACCGCGAGCGATGCGCAGCTCGCCAACGCCGTCTCCGAGCACCTGGGACTGTTCGACGTCGTACTGGCCAGCGATGGCGAAACCAATCTGTCCGGAAGCCGCAAAGCCGACGTACTCGCTGCCCGCTTCGGCGACCGCGGCTTCGACTACATGGGCAACGACCGCATCGACCTTGCCGTCTGGCGGCGCGCCCGCCGCGCCTGGGTCGTGAATGCGTCGCGCAGCCTGGCTGCGCGCGCTGCCACGGAGTGCGAGGTTGCCGGGCATTTGCCTCCCCAGGGTCGCGGCTTGCGCACCTGGATCAAGGCGATCCGTGTGCACCAATGGCTGAAGAACCTGCTGGTGTTTCTGCCGTTGCTGGCTTCGCATCGGCTCCTGGACGCTCCAGCCGTCATCAATTCGGCCCTGGCGTTCGTCTCGTTCGGGCTATGCGCTTCCGGCGTCTATCTGCTCAACGACCTGCTCGACCTTCCTTCCGATCGGCAGCACCCGCGCAAGCGTCTGCGGCCGTTTGCTTCCGGCACGCTCTCGCTGCTGCACGGAATGATTGCCGCGCCCTTGCTGACGCTCAGTGGTCTAGCCGTGGCATTCGTGGTCAACCCCATGTTCATGGCGGTCCTGCTTGCGTATTACTGCATGACGCTTGCGTACTCGCTGCGGCTGAAGCGCGTGGTCATGGTCGACGTCGTGCTGCTGGCGGCCTTGTATACCGTGCGCATCATCGGCGGTGCCGTCGCACTGGAATCGGTTCTGTCCTTCTGGATGCTGGCGTTCTCGATGTTCCTGTTCCTCAGCCTGGCACTGCTCAAGCGCTACGCGGAACTCAGCGTGATGCTGGCGGACGGCAGAACGACGGCGAGCGGCCGCGGTTACATCGTCGAAGACCTCCCGCTATTGCAGTCGCTGGGCGGCGCGAGCGGCTACCTGGCGGTGCTGGTCCTGGCGCTGTACATCAACAGCCCCGAGAGCCTCGTGCTGTATCACCGCCCGCAGCTGCTCTGGCTGCTGTGCCCGGTGCTGCTTTACTGGGTCAGCCGAGTGTGGGTCATTGCGCATCGCGGCGGCATGGACGACGACCCGGTCGTCTTCGCCGTGACGGACCGAGCAAGCCAGGCATTGCTGCTGATATCCGGCGCGATAGTGGCCAGCGCGATCTGATGACCGCAGCCGGCCAATCTTGGGGGCGTTATCCCCGTGCCGATCACCTCGTCCATGAGGTGACGAACAGGCACGTCCCGTTGCCTTCGTTCGAAGGCACGGCCCTGCCCTTCGGCAATGGTCGAAGCTACGGCGACAGCTGTCTCAACCCGGATGGAACCTTGCTGCGCGCACGCAGCCTCGATCGCTTCATTGCCTTCGATCCGGCTACGGGCGAGCTGCAATGCGAAGCCGGGGTACTGCTCGGCGAGATCCTTGAACAGGTCGTGCCGCGTGGCTGGTTCCTGCCGGTTTCTCCCGGAACGCGCCAAGTCACCGTCGGCGGTGCCATCGCCAACGACGTGCATGGAAAGAATCACCATGCTGCGGGCAGCTTCGGCCACCACGTGGAATGCTTCGAACTGCTGCGCAGCGATGGCAGCCGCATCCTGTGCCGGCCTGGAGATGCACATGGTCTGTTCGAAGCGACAATCGGCGGACTCGGGCTGACCGGACTGATCACCTGGGCCAGCATCAGGCTCAGGCGCATCAGTGGACCTTGGATGGATGCCGAGACGATCCGTTTCGGGTGTCTCGACGACTTCTTTGCGCTCTCGCGCGAATCGGCTGTGAATCACGAGTACACCGTCGCGTGGATCGACTGTCTTGCGCGTGGCGCTGCCTTGGGGCGCGGATTGTTCATGCGCGCCAACCACGCGCCCGCCTGTCCGGAGCGTCGCCCTGCGCCGCCACACGAGCGGCGGTCCATGCCGGTTACGCCACCGTTTTCGCTGGTCAACCGGCTCACGCTCAGGCCTTTCAACACGCTCTATTACTGGCGGAATCGCGCTCGTTCGCGCGGCGTCGTGCATTACGTGCCGTACTTCTATCCACTCGACGGCATTCGAAACTGGAACCGCATGTATGGCCCCCGCGGCTTCCTGCAGTACCAATGCGTGCTGCCACCGTCCGAGGCGCGCGAGGGCATCGCGGCCCTGATGCGCGAAATCGCCTCCAGCGGCAGCGGCTCATTCCTTGCAGTGCTGAAGGAGTTCGGCACGCGCGAATCGCTGGGACTGATGTCCTTCCCGCGCCCGGGCACTACGCTTGCGCTCGATTTCCCCAACGACGGCCGCGGCGTATTCGAGCTGATGGAGCGCCTGGATCGCATCGTCGATGCTGCCAATGGCGCGGTCTATCCGGCGAAGGATGCACGACTGGGCGGAGCGAGCTTTCGGCGCGCGTTCCCGCAATGGGAAAAATTCTCCGACTTTGTCGATCCACGCTTTTCTTCCGGCTTCTGGCGCCGGGTAACAGAGACCTCATGCAAAGAATCCTGATCATCGGCGCCACCTCCGCGATCGCGGAGGCAACGGCGCGCCTTTATGCCGCGCGTGGATCGGCGCTGTTCCTCGCCGCGCGCGACGCGACCCGCCTGGAGAGCATTGCTGCCGATCTGGCAGTACGCGGAAGCTCGGCGATTGGCACATTCACCCTCGATGTGAATGACCTCGACCAGCATGCCGCCATGCTCGATGCCGCGACGAAGGCAATGGGCGGAAATATCGATATCGTGCTGATAGCGCATGGCACCCTGCCCGACCAGGCTGCGTGCGAAGCATCATGCGAACTCGCAATGCGCGAGTTCGCGACCAACGGCACCTCCACCATCGCGCTGTGCGCCCTCGTTGCACAGCGTCTCAAGGCGCAGTCTTCGGGCACGCTGGCCGTGATTTCGTCGGTGGCGGGTGACCGCGGCCGCGCAAGCAACTATGTGTACGGCAGTGCGAAGGCGGCGGTAAGCGCGTATCTCAGCGGCTTGCGCCAGAGCCTCAATGCAAGCGGCGTCAATGTCCTGACGATCAAGCCTGGATTCGTCGACACACCGATGACCAGGGCATTCAAGAAGGGCGCGCTGTGGGCCACGCCGACACAGATTGCTCGCGGCATCGTCAGGGCCGTCGACGGACGACAGTCCATCGCCTACCTGCCGTGGTTCTGGTTCCCGATCATGCTGGTCATCCGCTCGATCCCAGAATTTATCTTCCGCCGCATCCGGCTGTGACCATGCACAACAAGAATCGCAAGATCGTCCTCACCGGCGCGGCCGGACTCGTGGGCCAGAACCTGATCGTCGAACTCAAGGCGCAGGGCTACACCAACCTCGTCGCGATCGACAAACATGCGCACAACCTGTCGATCCTGGGGCGTCTGCATCCAGACGTCGAACGTATCGAGGCCGACCTGGCCGAGCCGGGAGACTGGCAGCGCGCACTCGAGGGCGCCACCTGCGTCGTCCAGCTGCACGCGCAAATCACCGGCAAGTACACCGAGCTATTCACGCGAAACAACATCGACGCTTCGCGCCTCGTCCTCGATGCGTGCAAACAGCACTCGGTGCCCTACCTGGTACATATCAGTTCGTCCGTGGTCAATTCCGTCGCCAACGACGATTACACCAATACGAAGAAGTCGCAGGAGGCGCTGGTGGTCGGGAGCGGCCTGCGTCATTGCGTGCTACGGCCGACGCTGATGTTCGGCTGGTTCGACCCCAAGCACCTTGGCTGGTTGTCGCGCTTCATGGCCAGGACACCGGTGTTCCCGATTCCCGGCGATGGCAGGTTCATGCGCCAACCGTTGTACGAGCGCGACTTCTGCCGCTGCATCGTGCGATGCATCGAGGGCGAGCCCGATGGCGTTGTCTATGACGTGGTCGGTGATACGCGGATCGACTACGTCGACATCATCCGCACGATCAAGCGGGTCAAAGGCCTGAGCACCTGGATCGTGCACATTCCGATGGGCTTCTTCGCCTTCCTGCTGAAGACCTATGCGTTGTTCAGTTCCAAGCCGCCCTTCACTGCCGATCAGCTGAAGGCGCTTTCCGCCGGCGACGACTTCAAGGGCGTGGACACGTGGGAAGTCTTTGGTGTCCGCCAAACGCCTTTCGAGGCCGCCGTGCGCGAAAGCTATACCGATCCCACCTATTCGCATGTCGTATTGCAGCGCTGATCTAGGAGTTTCGCCCGTGAATTACATCGTGCTAGGCGCCGGCCCCATGGGCCTGATGGCTGCCATGGAATTGCTGCGCAAGGGACATAGCGTCGACATCTACGAGCGCGACGACCGCATCGGCGGCATGTCGGCGAGCTTCGACTTCGACGGCCTGGCGATCGAGCGCTACTACCATTTCATCTGCAAGACCGACTATCCGCTGTTCACGCTGTTGGAGCAGTTGGGCCTGTCGGACAAATTGAAGTGGACGTCGACGAAGATGGGCTACTTCTACGACGGAAAGCTCTACAAGTGGGGCACGCCGTTCGCGCTGCTTGCCTTCCCCAAGCTCGGCATCATCAGCAAGATCCGCTATGCCCTGCACGTTCTTGCCACCAAGCGCGTGACCGACTGGAGCCGGCTGGACCGCGTCAACGCGACTGCCTGGCTGCGGCGCTGGCTCGGTGAAAAATGCTTCGACGTGCTTTGGCGTCGCGCATTCGCACTGAAGTTCTTCGAGTACACCGACAACCTGTCCGCCGCTTGGATCGGCACCCGCATCAAGCGGATCGCCTTGTCGCGCAAGAACCTGATGGAGGAATCGCTGGGCTATCTGGAGGGCGGTTCGGAGACCCTATTGGCCGAGATGGAGAAATTCATCCTGGGCCATGGTGGTCGCATTCACCTGCGCAAGGGCATCGACCAGGTGCTCTCCGAAAACGGCAAAGTCACCGGCGTCGTAGTGGGCGGCGAAACCATCGCAGCGGATGCGGTGCTTTCCACCGCGCCCATCCAGTACGTGCCGCGCTTCGCCCCGCAACTGCCCCCAGACTTCCTGACGCGCATCGATGCGATCAAGAACATTCCGGTCGCCTGCGTAATCCTCAAGCTGGATCGCCCGCTGACCGAGAACTTCTGGCTCAACATCAGCGATGAAGGCATCGCCATCCCCGGATTGATCGAATACTCCAACCTCAATCCGGAGTCCGGGCAAACCATTGTCTACGCGCCGTTCTACATGCCCAAGACCCATCCCAAGTGGGCGATGTCCAACGACGAGTTGATCGCGGAAGTGATCGGTTACCTGCCGCGGATCAATCCCGCCTTCCAGCCGGATTGGATCCAGGGACGTCATTGCCATCGCTACGACTTCGCGCAGACGATCTGCCCACCGGGCTTCCAGGACATGCTGCCGCCGATGCGCACTCCGATCGACGGGCTGTACATGGCCGACACCTCGTACTACTACCCGGAAGACCGCTCCATCTCGGAAAGCCTCGCCGTCGGTCAAAGGCTGGCCCAAGAGGCTGCGGCGTGAATCGTCGTTTCCTACTCTTCCTGGCTGCGAGCGGCAGCGCTGCGCTGGTCAACATCGGCTCGCGCCTGGTGTTCGACATCTGGCTGCCGTACCTGCCGTCGATCGTGCTGGCCTACCTGGTCGGCATGGCCACGGCATTTCTGCTCAATCGTGCGCTGGTATTCCGGGATCGCCCTGGCGAGATGCACGCGCAGGCCGCCTGGTTCGTCGTCGTCAACGTGTTCGCGGTACTTCAGACCGTGGTGATCAGCCTGGTGCTGGCGCGCTGGGTACTGCCCAGGTTCGGCGTTCCGCACGCCGACACCGTTGCGCACATCATCGGCGTAGCGGCACCGGCGGTCACGAGCTACATCGCGCACAACCGACTGACGTTCCGCCACAAAAGCGGAACCTGATTGAACGTCCGCCGCGCCCATTGGCGCGGCGGATGAACACGGATCTCAGCGGCTGTAACGCAGACCGAGCTTCAGCGTGCGCGGCACGACATTGCCGTCCACCAGCGTAAGCTTCGAAGTAGGAACGCTCGCCGGATACGACCACACCGCCATGCGGTTGTCGCCAGACTCGCGGGTGACCGTGTAGGTCAGCGGCTTGTCCATCGCCACTGCGAGCGGCGAAGCCAGGGCAACGTGGAAGTACTCGTTGTCCTTGGACGTGGCCAAATCCGCGCTGCCGTCCGCACACTTGTCCGCCTGGCACAGCTTGACCTTGAGATTGCCGGCAGACGAATTGCCGTAATTGCCGACCTGCAGCTCCACACCGACGACGTTGCCTTCGCGCAGCGAAGCGAACTCGCCCGAGATGGATTCACCGGCCTTCAGGCCGTGCGATTCATTGGTCGATCCATCGAGCGGTGCTTCGACGAAATCGACGTTGCCGCGATCGACGACCGGCGCAGCAGCAGGCTGCGCCTCGGCGACGGCAGGCGCATCGGCCTTCGCAGCTTCGGGGTTGGCCGGCTTTTGGTTGCAGGCAGTGGCCAGGGCGACGACGGAGACCGCTAGGCCGAGGAAGCGCAGTTTCATCTGATGACTCCGGGATTGGGGGAAGAGAGAGAGAAGCTTTGGGGACTTATAAGCCGAGCGTTACTGCACGCGCGTAGACCATGAGCGCACTCAGCAGCAGCTGGAGCAGCAGAAGCACCGCGAGCGTACGTTGGCTCCATCGCTCCTGCATGAACTTCAGGCCCAGCAGCAGCACGAGGGGCGCGACGGCCTGGAAGCCGTGCAAGGCCGGAACTGCGGGGATGCCGAACACGCAAATCAACAGCGTCGCAGGAATCAGCACGCCGCACAGCACCAACCCGGTCATCGTGCGGAACGCCGCCGCGACACCGGCGTAGCACTGCGCGAAGAAGAACAGCCCCACGATGCCGGTCAGGCTGACCAGGCTGTGCTGCACGAACTGATCGGGGTCCAGCGTTTGCATGGAGAAGTAGCCGGGCATCAGCGTCGTATAGGCGTTCTGAAGACGTGCCCACACGACCTGCAACCAGTTTCCGGTCGGACCTATGTTCTGTTCGACCAGATCGGAAGGAATGTCCAGGTAGAACCGCGACCACAACAGCCACGGCAGCACCAGCACAAGGAACGCGGCCGCATACTGCGTGGCCCCGGCCCAGTCGATGCGACGGATGCCATTCCGCAACGCGACGTAGAGGCCAAAGCTGCCGGCGAATACGATGGCGTAAGGATGCGAAAGGTAGGCCAGCGCGGCCAGCGCGCCGCCAACTGCCCACCATCTGCGGAACATCAATGCATGCACGGATAGCACGACAAAGAATGCACCGAGCGCCTTGGGCCAGGTGAACAGCGTCTGGTTAAGGTAGTAGGGACTGGTGACGAGCAGCACCAGGCCCGCCAGCAGGTAACGGCGGGATAGCCCGGCTTCGCGGAACAACAAGCCCGCGGACAGCAGGAACATCGCGTTCAGCACGATGCCGATCACGAGGAACTGGCGGAAGTAGCGGTCCGCTCCCAATACGCTCGCATCGGGCCATGAGCGCCCGGAGAACTCGAAGGTCGGCAGTCTTCCCTGGAACTTCGGCGGAGGATCAATCGCCGCACGATAAGGCAGCGCTGCCAAAGCCATCAGGATGGGCCGGTTGGAAACTTCCTGCCCCGGCAGCAAGGGTCGCTCCTCTGCCAGCTGGATGTCGCGCAGCAGGAATTCCTCGACCGCATACGGCACGTAGTTGTCCGGCGGCAAGTGACCGGTGATCGTCTGAACCTTGACGTGCAGGTTGTGGTTCTTGATGACGTAGAGCGGATCGAACAGCGGCTCCGGAAACTTGACCGGAACATGGCTGATGCCGATGCAGATCGTCACCAGTGCGAGCCACGCCACGAACGGCGCCGCCGGTGCAAATGCGCCATCGTGTCGCAGTGCGGCGTACACACCACGCCGCCACCAGTACAGCCATGCAAGCACATTGATCGCAATGAGCAATGTCAGGGCGGTGGCGTGATAGGCGAACGGCAGGCAGACGGTGACCAGGCCGATCAAGGCCTGCACGACTACGCCTGCGGCGCCGCCGTAGGCGAGCAGCGAGGCACCTTGCAGGCGACCGCGCGAAAGCGCGTGAGCCGCGGCCAGACCCGTGCCAAGGATGGATGCGATGGCGGTAGCCGCCAGCGCCAGGCTGGCGAGCAGCGAATCGGTCGGAAAACTCAAGCAGCCCCCCGACGCGGCGTGCACACGGCCAGCATCTGGTTGGAGCCTGCACCTACGCGCTGGAACTCGACCAACCGGAATCCGCAGAACGACAACAGCTCGATGAACTCTTCCTGCGTGTATTGCTTGCAGTGCGACATCGGCTCCGGATTGCCGGTGACATCGCCCGTCGCGCTAGGGACCGCGGAAAAATGCTGATGCCGCATGTACGGCTTGTTGGCCAGCGCCGGCCATTCGCGGTCATCGGGTGTCGTGATGATCAACATGTCGCAATTGGCATGGATCCATTTCAGCAGGGCCACCGGCGACCACAGAAAATGCTCGAGGATCTCGACCATGAAACAGATGTTGAAGCGACCTTCCGGCATCACCCACTTCGAGGTGTCCAGGTCGGCCTTGTGCAACCTGAGGTTGGACGGACGGAACTCGGCGAGATAGTCGTCCTGGTCGACGCACACGACTTCCTGGAACACGTTTGCGTAAGCGATCTCGACCAGACCGAGGAACGAACCCAGCGACAGCGCGCGGTCGCGTCCGATCGAGCCGTCGAGGACGTAACGGCTCGAAATCTCGATGACCTTCTGATTCCAGGTCGACTGCAGGACGCAGTATTCGGCGTGGGCCGAACCTTCGGCGGCGCGCCGGGTGGAGGTTCGATAGGCATCCAGCAACGAATCCCGGATCGGGCGGATGGCATCCTGCCGCCTGCGCTCGTCGTCAAACCGGGCGTAGGAATCGGCGAACAGGTCGTGCGGCGATAACGTGTGGTTGGCGCTCATGCGGTTTCCTGTGTTCGTCCTTGGCCGATGGCGGCCACGGTATCAATGATGGTGCGGGCGCGGTTGGTATACGTGTGGTCTGCCAGAGTCCGCGACTGCGCGGCTGCCGCGATGTCGGTGCAGTGCGCCGGATCGGCCATAAGTGCCTGGACCTTGCGTTCGAATTCGGCGACCGAGTTGTACAGCACGATCTCCTTCTCGGGAGCGTAGTAATCCTCGATCTCGAGGCTCTCCACGAAGTACAGCTGGGTCGTGCCTGCCATCGCCGCTTCGAACGTCCGCGGCCCAGGGGTCGAGGGATCGAGCCGGTAACGTTCGTTGGCGTAGTGGAAATCGCGCCCCATGTTGAGCGTAATGAGCGCGCGCGCGTAGTTGCGCGACAGCTCGTCGTTACTCAGGCGGCGATTGCGTGCGAAGGGAAGTTCGTGCTCAGGCCACTGGTCGCCCAGGATGCGCGTATCGAAACGCTGCAGCACCTGCTTGAGATCCCTGACGAGGCGGATGCGATTGTCGAACGCCACGCCGCAGAAGAAGATCCCGATGTCCTTCGACTGACTGATAGGACGCCAGTGCGCTGCACGGCTCGCTGCGAGTGGCAGGTGATACGCGTGTGGATGGTTGTAGTGCTCCGCCGACCAGCGATCGTTGGAGAAGACCACGTCCGCGATACCGTCGATGCGGTAGCTGAAGTCGATTTCGTAGGGATCGTCGTGCAGCCAGAATGCGAGGGTCGCACCGGTGGTATCGCAATGCTGCCGCAGGGCAAGGTAATCGGCGTCATCAGGCATGCATGAGCCGAAACACACGATCAGATCGGGAGCGTGTCGCTTTGCGGCGGCAAGCGCGATTTCGAGCGGCACGTGCGTAACGGCGTCCGCGCCCAGCACGTCGCGGAATCCTTCGGCGACATAGTTCCGGAGGATCGTGTTGCGATTCTCGTTGTCCGGCGAGGCTCCGGTAACCAGTACATGGCGCGGGCTCATGGGGCGCTCCTGCGATTGCCGAACGGGAGCTCCTGCAGCACGCGCTTGACCATCGCCTTCACGCCATTACGTCGCGCATAAGACAGCGCGCGTCCAACCAGCGATGCGTTGCCGATGACGGTGGGCGGCGTGGTCGCGGTAATGCCGACGGTTGGTCCACTGTTGGACCGGGACCAGACCCGGTGATTGAGGACCACACCGAAGTCCGCCAGCGCGTGCCTGGCATCGGAGCGCATCGTCTTCGCGACAGTCGCGTGCGGGACGGGCTTGGCCAGGACAAGTTCGTCATAGACGCCGGAAAGCCACGCCATGTGCGTTTCGCCATCGACGTACAGATCCGGCGTGATGCCCGCGCGCACGCGCTCCACAAGCTCACGATCGTGCGCAAGCGTGCGCAGCAACTCCAGCAGCGCACCGGCTTCGGCGTTGGGCACCTTGAAACCGTTCACTCCGTCGCTCACGCGCTCGCCGAGCGCACCGATATCCGACACGACCGGCACCAACCCAGCCTGCCACGCCTCGGACAGCGTGATGCAATAGGTCTCGGGCCAGATCGAGAAATGCAGCGAAAGCGAAAAGCCCTGCAGCTTCTCGCCCAGCGTGCCCGCGGTATAGGAGCCGTGCACCTTTACGTTGGGCAGCGCGAGGGTCTCCAGAATCGAGCCGTACGGGGCGGCTACCGCACCAAAAATGGTGAATTCCACCGGATCGTGACGCATCTGGTTGAACGCATGGATCAGTTCATCGGCACCCTTGTTGCGGGTGAAGTTGCCGAGGATGGCGACCTTGAGCTTCTCGGAGGTCGGAGTCTCATGCCGAGCGATTGCCGCGCCTGCGGCCGGCATCGGCACGCCGAACACGCGCACGCGCTCGTCGCCGAACATCTGCGGATAGATCGATTGGAACAGCGAGGCCACGCCCGGTGTATTGGCGTGCAACACATCGACCTGTTCCATCGCGCGACCGAAGAAGGCACGACGGCGCGCCTGGCTGCCAGCCGCGAGGCCATCCGATGCGTTCAAGCACACGTCGCACGTGGATTTGGGCAGCGAGCCGATGTTGCAGTAGCGCCCCTTGTACCCGATCAGATTGAAGTGGGTGCAGATGCCGTAGTAGTCGTGCAGGCTCAGCACGCTCGGGATGCCCAGTGCCCGCGGCAGATACATCAGCGAAGGCGTGTGCCCGATCAGGTGCTGGAAATGCACCAGGTCGACTTCGTGGCGAAGCAAGATCGAAGACAGCAGGCGTTCGCGCTCGGCGCAGACCAGGTCCGCATCGGAGACTTCCGCCGCGAATTCGTGATCCTCCAGATACTGCAGATTCTCGTCGTACACGACGTAGCGACGACCCAGCGGCGGCGTCTTGCGGTCGGGCACGTAGAACAGGAATTCGTACCGCTCGCGCAGGGACTTGCGGATCAGGTCCTGGTAGACCTCCACGCCGCCATAAGGCTCGACGCCGGCGATGTTGTGCGTCACGAACAGCACCTTGGGTCGCCTCATGGACACCGCGGCAGGCACCGCAGCGCGCATGGGCAGCGCCGCGACCTCGCCGAGCAGCGTCTCGATGCGGTTGGCGTACAGGTGCTCGCTCTGTGCCCGGCGCTGCGCCGCGCGTGCGATGGCGATGCGCGCCTCGGGGTTGGCGAGATGGAATCTGAGCTTCTCGATGCATTCCTGCGCCGAGCGGAAGCCGACGAACTCCACGTCCTCAGTGAAGTAGCGGTCCACTTCGATCTGCGGGATCGACATGTCGATGAACTGCACACCGCCAGCCAGCGCCACTTCGAACAAACGCGGGCCCGGCGTTCTGGCGATCGCGTCATTGCCCGAGGACGAAAACGCGCGGTGCAGGGTCAGGACAGCGCGGCTGCGGTTGGCGAAGCGTGCGAACTCGGAGTTCGGCGTTCGCCACTGGTAGGCGCTTGGGCTGAGATCGAGATCCGGCTCGGGTATGTGCGGATTGTGGGGCAGCGCCAGCTTGAGGTTGATGCCCGTCAGCGCCCCCTGCAGCTCGCGCAGGAACTCCACCCGGTTGGGCCACGCGGTGCCCGCGAAGAACAGGTCGTACAGGTAATGGCCGTCGTCCCGGTCCGGGATCTCACGGAAGTGCAGGTGCGGGTCCGCGGCGAAGGGCAGATGCCGGCCCTTGCTGCCATAGGCGGCCACGCTGCCGCTGTCGTTGGTGAAAACCAGGTCGAACAGGTCGAGGTTGCCGACGTTGGTGCGCTGTTCGTAGGGGTCTTCAGTGACCCACGCGACGCTAGTGCCGCAGATCGCCGCCAACCGAGCGACGATGCTGCGATCCAGTTCCTCGCCGTCAAAGGCCAGCAGCAGATCGCAGTGCTCAGCGCGAGCCTGCTCGATGGCGGTGAGATAGTCCGCCTTGACGACGGACGCCACATGCGGGCTTTGCCGCAACGCGCGCTCGATGGCGAGGCAGATGTAGTGGTTGGGATTGCTTCGCTTGGTATCAAGGAGCAGGACGCGCCATTGCTTCATCTCATCACTTCCGATGTTTGTCCGTTCCTCATGCATCCGCGCCGGGGCGGTCGCCACGCAGCAGGCGAACCAGTTTCCGGATCGGAGCACCAAGGCGCCACGAGGTCGAACCGAGGATCTCGGACAAGCTTGTGCGTGCAGCAACCAGTTCGCGAGCGAGTCGTTCGGTTTCGTCCTGGTGTGCAGCGAGGGTCGCGACGCGCAGTTCTTCGACGGCCTGAAGGCGCTCGCCAAGCGCGATGTTCTCCGCGCTCAATTGCCCCTGACGCAGCATGGCTGTCGCGTTATCCGCCGCTGCCGCAGCCAGCGCCGCATTGCGTTCCGTCAACGCGGCATCGCGCTCTGCCAGCCGCGCACCAAGTTCGACGAGCCGGAGCTCATGCTCACGCGCAACTTCCTGGAGCCGTGCAACCGTCGCATCGCGTTCGGCTACAACCCCACGCAGATGGCCGTTGTCGCCTTCCGAGTGGACATGACGCTTGGCCAGCTCGCCCAGCCTTTGCTGGGTTGTAAGCAGGACACCCAACCGCTCGAACAGCCGGTTTACCTCATCGGCCTGCGCACTCATGGCGTTGCGCACGAAGGCCTGCAGCGCCTCCGGCGGATCCGATCCCACCAGCAATACGCCCAGGCCATGCGTGTGCGAAAGCTCGAAAGCCGGATAGCGCTCACGCAGCTCCGACCAGAGCTTCCACACGCCAAAGTCGCGCTCGCGAACGTTGGTGTCGTGGAAAAGTATGACGCCGCGCGATGACATCTTCGGCAACCACGTTTCGAAGTCGTGTCGAACCGCGTCGTAAGTGTGCAGGCCGTCGATATGCAGCAGATCGACGGTGGCGTCATCGAAGTAGCCGCATGCTTCGTCGAAGGTCATGCGCATCAGCTTCGAAAAACCGTCGTAGTGCTCGCGGTGGTGATCCGTCACCGCCTTGAACACCTCATCACCGTACTCACCGGCGTGCTCATCGCCCTGCCACGTGTCGACCGCGTAGCAACGCGTATCCAACCCGTTTTCCTGCACGGCCTGGCAGAAGGCGAAATAGGAAGCGCCCCGGTGGGTGCCGAGCTCAACAAGAATGCGCGGGCGTGCGGCTTCAATCACCCAGCCCGCCATCGGAATGTGCCCCAGCCATGCGCTCTCCGGCGTGGCCCGGGGATCCAGGAACATGCTTTTGTTGAGATTGAACTGGGTCATGTCGATCGCGCCTGGAATTCGAGCGCCCGCTTCATGATGTTCTGCGCGATGCGCTGCCTCAGCGGCATGGGCTGCTTGCGGAATACGCCCACCGTGTCGCCCCACTGGGCGCTATCCGGGTCCGGATGCGGTCCCCAGTCGGTGCTCAGCTCGAGCAGTTCGCAGCGACCGAACTTGGCGAGCGCGCGGTAACCATCGGGATAGAACCGCCAGCAGTCCTGCGGATAGCGATGTTCCGGGCCGCGCGAGGGCGCAATCAGGAACATCATGCCGCCGGGTTTCAGGATGCGCAGCATTTCCAGGAACGACAGCCAGAAGTACTCGACGTGTTCGAACGCCTGCCCGGACACGACCAGGTCCACCGAGCCGGATGCGAGAGGAAAACGGTAAGGGCTGGTCAGGACGACATCCACGCCGGGGCCGGCCTCCAGGTCGATTCCCGTGTAACGCCACTGCGGCGACGTGAACAACGTCCGGTAGGAGCCATTGACGTCGTAGGAGCCGATGTCCACCACGGACAGCGGTCGCGCCGGATCGAGGTGGCGACGCACCAGATCGGCCATGTGCTCATAGGAGCTGGTATGCACGTTCTACCCTGCGGGTCAGCGGTTACTTTCGACGCAGGAATCCCTTCGGATTCCAGGTGATGAGAAAGGATTCGCGGCTGCGGTCGCACTCGAAGTCGTGGTTCGTTTCAAGAAAGCGATCGATGGCCTCGTATGCGCCCGGCTGCGGACCAACGTCCAATCCGTGGTAGCAGATCGAATCCTCGACGATGAAATATCCGCCCGGCTTAACCAGCGACGAATAGTGCTCCAGGACCGAGAGAGTGTTCTCGTAGGTATGCGAACTGTCCTCGATCACGAGGACCTCATCTTCCGGCGTGATCATTTCCTTGACCTTGGGCGCCAACGCCGTCGCATCGCCTTCGAGGAACGTGATGCGGGGATGCGCGCGCGTAGCCGGATGGATCTGGCTCTGATCGATATCGACCGCAATGATCCGGCCGTGGCCGAGCAGATCGAACAGGTGCGCGAACGCGAGCGCACTACCACCGAACTTGTTGCCGATCTCGACCAGCACTGTCGGCTTCAGTTCGTTGATCATTTCCTGGTAGACCCAGAAGTCCAGGGGATTCTTCTGGGTGGGAACCCCGAAATACGAGGTCTGGGTCACGATGCGCTCCTGCATCGTCTTCAGCACTTCACCAAGCGGAAGCGACTTGGATTCTTCAAGAATTGCCATTGGAAACTCTGGTGGGGGATTCGTGCGGTTGAATATCGAGGCCGACTTTTTCGAACGGAATGCCCACGAGCCCGTAGCGGAGCTTCTGCGACTGGACATTGATCAGCACGGCATCATGGAGCCAGTGGTGTTGCACGTTGACGGCCGGATCGCCATCGGCAATCGAAACCGTCATCGAATACTCGCCGTTGGGCAACATCGGCAATGAGAATCGGAAGGTGGCCCGAAGTTCATCACCCGGGCTCGCCGGTCGAACGGCCAGTTCGTCGTAGGTGTGTTGTCCAAACAACGACTGTCCCAGCCGGTCTTTCACCAGGAAACCGATGATCGGACTACTCAGCGTCCCCAAGGCAGTGGCGGTAACGGTCAACTCCACGCGCTCGCCACCCGAGAACGCGGCGAGTCGCTCGCCGGACGTATCCGTGAGCGAAACCGCATCGATTCGGGCGTCGCCCGTTTCCCATCCATCCGAGTGGATCACGTTCTCGAAAAAGTCGATGCGCGTACCGCGATCCACTTCGACGGGCACGGCGCTGGGCGCGACTTCTTCTTTGAGCGCACGAACGGATCGCTCATCACCAAGCACCTGCTGGGTGCAGTAGCGCACATACGCGTCAGCCACTTCCTTCGCCGGACCGAACATCCTCAGTTCGCCCTGGTCCAGCCACACCGCCTGCGAGCACAACGACATGATCGAACCCACGTCGTGGCTGACGAACAGGATGGTGCCCCGCTCCTTGAAACGACGCAGGAAGCGCATGCACTTCTGGGTGAACACTGCGTCGCCAACCGCGAGCGCCTCGTCGATGATCAGGACGTCGGCGTCCACATGCGCGATGACGGCGAATGCCAGTCGGACCGCCATGCCGCTCGAATAGGTCTTGATCGGCTGTTCGATGAAATCGCCGATATCGGCGAAGGCGGCAATGCTGTCGAAGCGTGCCTCGACCTGTTCGCGAGTCAAACCCAGAACCATTGCGTTCAGGAAGATGTTCTCGCGCCCGGTGAACTCCGGATTGAAGCCGGAACCCAGCTCGAGCAACGCCGCGATGCGGCCACGCACCTGCACGTCACCGATGGTGGGCGTCAGCGTGCCGCAGACGATCTGCAGCAGCGTCGATTTGCCCGAGCCGTTGCGCCCGATGATTCCGACGGTTTCGCCTTTGGGAACATCGAAGCCAATGCCGCGGAGCGCCCAGAATTCACGGAAGTATCGCCGCGCTGACATTCCGAACAGACCCCGCAACCGCGGCATCAGCGACTGCTTGAGGCGGTCCTGCGGGTTGTCGTAAATCTGGTAGCACTTGGCGATGCCATCCACGCGAATCGCAATCTCGCCGGCAGGAACGCCCGATGTTTCATCCGTAGCCATGCTGTCCACTTGCGCCATCACAGCACGTCCGCGAAGCCGCGCCTCATCTTCTGGAATATCCAAAAGCCGATGGCGGCCACCACGACCGCGATGAGCGAATACTTCACCACACCACCCCAGTCGGGCGAGCCATCAAGCAGCAGGACGGTTCGCGATTGCTCGATGATGAAGGTCAACGGGTTGGAATTGATCCAGGGGCGATATCGCTCAGGCATGTTGCTCACCGGATAGAACACCGGCGACAGGAACAGCAGCACGGTGGTCAACACCGCGGTGATCTGACCGATATCGCGCACGAATACGCCGACCGCCGCGAGCATCCAAGCAATGCCCATCGTCATGACGATCAGCGGAACCATGATGATCGGGAAGTACAACGCCGACCAGGATAGATGGTGACTGAGGACCGCCTGTGCCAGCAGCAACACCAGCAGGCTGACCAGCGCATGGAACAGCGCCGACCCCATGGCGACCCATGGCAGGATCTCCAGCGGAAACACCACCCGCTTCACATAGTTGACGTTGCCCAGGATCAACGTGGGCGCGCGATTGATGCACTCCGCAAAGACGCCATGCACGATGATTCCAGCGAACAGGAATGCGGCGAATTCGGCTTTGCCCGCGCCTTCCCCGCCCCAACGGGAGCGGAAGACGACGGAAAAGAAGAACGTGTATACCGCGAGCATCAGGAGTGGGTTGAAGAACGACCACGCCAGTCCGATCACCGATCCACGATAACGACTGATGACCTCGCGCCGCGTCAGCTGGACAATGAGGCTGCGGTTCTGCCACAGGCTGCCGACCATGGCGGCCGGCGATGCCGAAGCACCGATCTGAAGGGTCATTACCGACTACCCCGCAAGCGCATGATCGAGGTCGGCCTGCAGATCGCTCGCCTGCTCGATGCCCACGCTCAGTCGCACCAGGTTATCTGTGACGCCCAACTGCGCTCGCCGCTCTGCGGGAATCGACGCATGCGTCATGATCGCCGGGTGGTTGACCAGGCTTTCCACGCCACCGAGCGATTCCGCGATCGTGAAGTACTCGCAGCGCTCCATCATGCGACGGGCGCCTTCGAGGCCGCCCTTGACCAGGATGCTGATCATTCCGCCGAAGCCATCCATCTGCCGCTGGGCCAATGCATGCTGCGCGTGCGATTTCAGTCCCGGATAGATCACTCGCTCAACTGAAGGATGGGTTTCCAACCATTCGGCAAGCGCTTGCGCATTCTCGCAGTGCGCCTTCATGCGCAGGTGCAGCGTCTTGAGGCCGCGCAGCGCAAGGAAGCTATCGAACGGCCCTTGCACGCCGCCAATGGCGTTCTGCAGGAACGTCATCTTTTCGGCGATGTCCGCATCGTCCCCGACGACGACGATTCCGCCGACCATATCGGAATGACCATTCAGGTACTTGGTCGCCGAGTGCATGACCAGATGCGCACCCAATTCGAGCGGGCGCTGCAGGATCGGCGAGCTGAACGTGTTGTCGACCGCTACGATCAAGCCGCGCTTGCGCGCAATCGTCGCTATCTGCTCGATGTCGACGAGCTTGAGCAACGGATTGGTCGGCGTCTCGATCCAGACCAGCTTGGTGTTCGGACGAATTGCCGCTTCGAAAGCTGCGACATCACTGAGGTCTACCCAGCTGAAGTCCAGCCCGGCCGAACGGCGGCGCACCCGCTCGAACAGGCGGTAAGTTCCGCCGTATACGTCGTCCATTGCGATGACGTGGCTGCCGCTATCGAGCATTTCCAGAACGGTCGACGTGGCCGCAAGTCCGGATGCGAACGCATAACCGCGAGTGCCGCCTTCGAGGGCGGCGATACAACGCTCGTAGGCGAAGCGAGTCGGATTATGGCTGCGCGAATACTCGAACCCCTGATGCTCGCCAGGGCTACTCTGGGCATACGTCGACGTCGCGTAGATCGGCGGCATCACGGCGCCAGTGCTCGGATCCGGCGATTGTCCGCCGTGGATCGCAAGAGTTCCCAATCCGGGCTTGCGATCCTTGTTGCTCTCAGTCATTGCTTACTTCCATCTGGCTGACACGCAGCCTTGAATTCTAGCATTGGGGGGCGCGCACAAGCCTGCATTTTCAGCGACTTACTGCACACGCCGGCGCAGATAGTTGAGCAGGTCGATGCGGGTAATGAGGCCGACGAACCTCTCGCCATCCATCACGATCGCAACGTGGCCGCGGTCGAAGACTGGCAGCAGAGTTTCGATGGAGGAACGCACGTCGAGCTTGTCCAGCTTGCTCACCATTGCGGTCGCCACCGGATCGCGGAAGTGGGCCTCGTCGCCGTAGACATGCAGGAGCACGTCGCTTTCGTCGACGATGCCCACGATGTTGTCGCCCTCCATCACCGGCAACTGGCTGACGTCGTAGAGCTTCATGCGCTGCCAGGCGGTGACCAGCAGGTCGGTCGGTGCGACGACGATCGTGTCGCGCTTGGAGAATGGACGCGTGATCAGGTCGCGCAGGTCGCCGGTCGATTCGCGTTCGAGGAAGCCGTTGTCCAGCATCCAGTAGTCGTTGTACATCTTGGAGATGTACTTGTTGCCGGTGTCCGGCACGAGCGTCAGCACCTTCTTCGGCGTGGTCTGAGCGCGGCAGTAGCGCAGCGCGGCAGCGAGCAGCGTACCGGTGGACGAACCACCCAGGATGCCTTCCTTTTCGAGAAGTTCGCGCGCGGTGAGGAAGCTTTCCTTGTCGCTGATCGCGTAGGCCTGCTTCACTCGCGTGAAGTCCGAGATCGGCGGCAGGAAGTCCTCGCCAATGCCTTCCACCATCCAACTCGCGGACTTGTCGCTCAGCGTGCCGCGGTTGATGTATTCCTCCAGGATCGAGCCGACCGGATCGGCCAGGATCAGCTCGGTGTGGGGCGACTTCTCGGCGAAGCAGCGCGACAGCCCAGTCATGGTGCCGGAGCTGCCGCAACCGAACACGATGGCGTCGACGCCACCGACTTCGGCCATCTGCTCGAGGATTTCCGGGCCGGTACCGAACTCGTGCGCGGCCGGATTGTCGGGATTGCCGAACTGATTGATGAAGTAGGCGCCGGGCGTCTCGCGCGCGATGCGTTCGGCCATGTCCTGGTAGTAGTCGGGATGCCCCTTGGCCACGTCGGAGCGCGTAAGCACCACCTGCGCGCCCATCGCCTTGAGATTGAAGATCTTCTCGCGGCTCATCTTGTCGGGCACTACGAGAATCAACCGATAGCCCTTCTGTTGCGCGACGAGAGCGAGGCCGATGCCGGTGTTGCCGGCAGTGCCTTCGACCAGGATGTCGCCGGGCTTGATCTTTCCGGCCTTTTCGGCGGCTTCGATCATCGACAGACCGATGCGGTCCTTGATCGAACCACCGGGGTTCTGCGATTCGAGTTTGAAATACAGCTCACAGGGACCTGTATCGAGACGACGGGCCTTCACGATCGGCGTACGGCCGATCAGCTCGAGAACGGAAGCATGGATGGGCATGAGAATCCTGCGGCCGCGTACGGTGCGGCGAACGTAGGATTCTAGCGGCCCCCCGGGATGAGGCGGCAGGCCTGAGTGTGGCGGTACCCCACCCGGGCGGCGGCGGTCCCGACGAGGAAGGCGCCGCCGCCCGTGATGAGAACCGGTTCGTACGGGCAATCTGGAGGCCCTGCGCGGCCGGCCGAGCCCGTCGTCGGCCGGCTGCGGAATTCCGTGGGTCAGTGATGTCCTGCGTCGTAAAGGCGGACCAGGCGGTCCTTCGCAGCAAGCTTCTCGCGCTTCATCTGGGCGAGGGTCACGTCGTCGATCGGCAATACGCCGAGTTCGGCGTCCATCACCTTCTTGTCCAGGTCACGATGACGCTGATAGAGCTGCCGGAATTCCGGATTGGCGCGCATCAGCGCATCGATTTCCTGCTGCGGTTGTTCTTCGAACATGAAGCCTCCTTCAACGATTGCCAGAAGCAGACGGCGTGACGCCGAGGACCCCGGACGCAAAAACGCCCCGGCCGTGGGGCCGAGGCGTTGCATCGGGTGACTGCGGGAGCCGGACGGGATGACGGATCAGCGGGCCGACTTCACGCAGGCCCGCCGCGACGTCTTTTGTGGCGGCGGTGTCCTGTGAAAGGGGCGTTTGCGTCATGGGCCGGGGCTCTCAACCAGGCGGTTTGTTGTACCGCTTGGGTAATTGACCCTACTCCTACCTCCTGGGCTCGGCAAGCAGCCGCGGACGAATGGCGCTGGCTGCAACACCGATGAAGACCAACCTCTCAACCATTTGATTGATATGACTATTTCGTCGAAATAACCACTTCGACCCGCGGCTTGGATTTGCCCGCCGCCCCCACGGCAGCCCGCACCTGCTGACGGGTTGCCCCAGCCTTGATCAGGGCGTCGCGCACTGCCTCGACGCGTTGCTGAGCCAAACCGGCCTTGGCATCCACGCCCTCGATGCGGGCCGCGCTGCCGGCCGTGGCCTGCAGGTACGCCGCCAGGGTACGGACGGTGGAAGCACCACGTTCGCTCAGCGTGGCCTTGCCGGCCGCGAAGGTGTCGCTGCCCAGGGTGAAGACCTCGCCGCGCTCATCCCAGCGGGAAGCCGGGAGCTTGCCTCCGGCAACCAGTTCGGCTTCCTGGCGGGCCAGCTTGGCATCGCGCTCCCGGGCCGCCTTGAGCTTGGCCGCCTGGACGTCGCTGACGCCGGCGATGGCATCCTCGATGTTCTGGCGCTCAGCATCGCTCTGCGCGGCCTGCTGGCGCAGGCGTTCGGTTTCCTCGGCCTGGATCTGGGCCTGCACCCGCAGGCGCTCGGCCTCGGCACGCGCTGCCTCGGCATCACGGCGACTGGCTTCGATCAGCAGCTCCGAGCGCACCCGGTCCAGCTGGTCGATATCGCGACGCGACGCGTCGGTACGGGCCGTGAGTTCCGCGATCGTGACCCGGCGCTGGGTCAGATAGTCGGCAGCGACTTGCTTGCTCTTGCGCAGCTTGAGCTGGGCGTCCACCGCCTGGCGTGCGCGCAGGCGCTCGAAGGCGGCGAAGGGAGCCAATTGCGCATCGGCCGCGAGGACCTGCAGGCGCTGGTTGTAGTCGCCTGCCGGCGGTGCGTCGTTGTCCAGCGCACTGGGTTGCATGGCGCCCTCATTGATCTTGAGGCGCTGGCGCAATTCGAGGATTTCGGCGCGCCGCTGCGCAAGCTCGTTGCGGGTCTGTGCCGCGCGACTGTGCGCATACGCCAGATCGCCGTCGGCCTCTGCGGCGAGCGCGAGGGCCAGCGCGTCCTTGTGCTTGCGGGCCGCCATGGCCGCCTGCGCCTGCGCGAGTTCGGCACGCGCGGCCGTCAGCTCCTGCGTGGCGTACTGATCGCCATCGGCGCTATCGGCTCGGCTCACCGCCTGTTGTGCCGCGGCGAGTTCCGCGGTGGGCGGCGTAGCAGCCCGGGCAGGCAAAGTCGAAGCGAGAACCAGTGCCATCGACAGTTTTAGGATTTGTGCGAAGCTTGTGCTCATTGGGGGATGCCGTGGCGACCGGGAATGGGTGTAACTTCGGCGGCAGCCATTGTCGGAAGCTCGCGGGGCGCTTGCAACGGCGCCCCGCCATCGAATTAAGGGGACGGATACATGGACATCGGCTACTTCTTGAAGCTGATGACGGAAAAGAACGCGTCGGACATGTTCCTGACTACCGGCGCCCCCGTCTACATCAAGGTCGAAGGCAAGCTCTACCCCCTAGGCAATACCGGCCTGCCAGCCGGCATGGTCAAGAAGATCGCCTACTCGCTGATGGACGAGGGTCAGGTCCCGATCTTCGAGCGTGACCTCGAACTGAACATGGCCCTGGCATTGGCCGAAGCCGGCCGCTTCCGCGTCAACGTGTTCAAGCAGCGCGGCGAAGTCGGCATGGTGATCCGCGCCATCCGCAGCATCATCCCCTCGATCGAGGAGCTGCAGCTGCCGCAGGTGCTCAAGGAAATCATCATGGCCCCGCGCGGCCTGGTGCTGATCGTGGGCTCCACCGGCTCGGGCAAGTCGACCACGCTCGCCGCGATGATTGACCACCGCAACACCAATACCTCGGGCCACATCCTCACCATCGAGGACCCGATCGAATATCTGCACAAGCACAAGAAGTCGATCGTCAACCAGCGCGAGGTCGGCCTCGATACCCACGCCTTCCACAACGCGCTGAAGAACGCGATGCGTGAGGCGCCGGACGTCATCCTGATCGGCGAAATCCTCGACGCCACCACCATGGAAGCGGCGATCGCCTTCGCCGAAACCGGTCACCTGTGCCTGGCCACATTGCACTCCAACAACGCCGACCAGACGCTGGAGCGCATCCTTAACTTCTTCCACGAATCGGCGCACAAGAACGTGCTGATGAACCTGGCGCTTAACCTGCGCGCGGTCATTTCGCAGCGCCTGGTCGTGGGCAAGGACGGTCGCCGCCTGCCCGCGACCGAAGTGCTGATCAACACACCGATGATCCGCGACCTCATGCGCCGCGGCCAGGTGCACGAAATCAAGGCGGCGATGGAAGGCTCGCTGCAGGAAGGCATGGAGAGTTTCGACCAGTGCCTGTTCCGTCTCTACAAGGAAGGCAAGGTCGAACGCGAGGAAGCGCTGCGCGCGGCCGACTCGCGCGATGGCCTCGATCTCAAGTTCCGCCTGTCCGAAGGCGGCACCGGCGAGCACGATCCGTACGCGGACGTCTTCGCGGCGACTTAATTCCGTCTCGCACGGTGCCGGCATCGCCGGCACCACTCCGATCTCACGCCGGCTTGTCCGGCTGCATTTCCGGCCGCGCCAGATCGAACGCGGGCAGCTGCAGGCACGCCTGCTCGATGCGTGCGATGGTCGGGAACTGTGCGATGTCCACGCCAAAGCGGCGCGCGTTGTAGGCCTGCGGGATCAGGCAGCAATCGGCGATGGTCGGCGTTTCGCCTTCGCAGAACTGGCCGGTCGACAGGTTGTCGTTGAGCATTGCCTCGATCGCGCCGAAGCCTTCATTGATCCAGTGCCGGACCCACACGTCGCGCTCGGGCTGCGGCACGTGCCATTCGTGTTCGAAGTACTGCAGCACCCGCAGATTGTTGAGCGGATGGATGTCGCAGGCGATCGCCTGCGCGAGTGCGCGGGCGCGTTGACGCGAGCGCGCGGTCGCGGGCAGCAACGGGCGTGCTGGCCACGTTTCGTCGAGGTATTCGAGGATCGCGAGCGACTGCCGCATCTGACGGTTGCCGTGCTGCAACACTGGCACCAGACCCTGGGGATTGATCTGCCGATACTGCTCGGTGCGCTGCTCGCCGCCGTCGCGCAGCAGGTGGATGGGCACGATTTCGTACGGCAGGCCCTTGAGGTTCAGCCCGATCCGTACGCGATACGCCGCGCTGGAACGCCAATATGAGAACAGCCGCAACTGGTCGTTCATGCCCGCATCTTCCACCTGCTCACCCCCGTGCGCCAGCCCTGCGGCCGCGCCCAAAACGCACCTTAGCCGCGAGCGCGAAGGGCAACCACCCTTCCGCCGGCCCGCGCCTGCCGCCGGTCAGACCGGCTGGCGCTCGATGCGTTGCTCGATCGCACCAAAGATGTCGACGCCGGCGCGGGTCTTCATCTCGATGCGCACGGTATCGCCGAACGACATGAACGGGGTGATCGGCTTGCCGGTTTCCAGGGTTTCCACAGTACGGCGCTCAGCGAAGCAAGAGGCACCAAGCTTGGTGTCCTCGTTCGCCACCGTGCCGGAACCCACGATCGTGCCGGCCATGAGCGGGCGCGTCTTGGCCGCATGGGCCACGAGCTGGGCGAAATTGAACTGCATGTCGACGCCGGCTTCGGGCGCACCGAACCATTCGCCGTTGATGTGCGTGAGCAGCGGCAGGTGGACCTTGCTGTCCTGCCACGCATCGCCGAGCTCGTCAGGCGTGACGAACACCGGCGACAGCGCCGAACGCGGCTTGGACTGCAGGAAGCCGAAGCCCTTGGCCAGTTCGCCCGGAATCAGGTTGCGCAGGCTGACGTCATTGACCAGGCCGACCAGCTGGATATGCGCCGCGGCGGCATCCGGCGTCACCGCCATCGGCACGTCATCGGTGACGATCACGACTTCGGCTTCGAGATCGATGCCGTAGTCCTCGCTAACCACCCGCACCGGATCGCGCGGGCCGTAGAAGCCGGCGCTGACGGCCTGGTACATCAGCGGATCGACGTAGAAGCTCTCGGGCACCTCGGCGCCACGCGCACGACGCACGCGCTCAACGTGCGGGAGGTAGGCGCTGCCATCGACGAACTCGTAGGCGCGCGGCAACGGCGCGGCCAGTGCAGCCATGTCGACGTCGAAGGCACCCTCGGCCTTACCTTCATTGAGTGCATCGGAGAGCGCATTGAGGCGCGGCGCGGTGTTCGACCAGTCCTCGAGCGCGCGCTGCAACGTGTCGGCGATACCGGTGGCCTTGACGGCGCGAGTGAGATCGCGCGAAACGACGATGAGGGTGCCGTCGCGGCCGCCTTCCTTGAGGGAACCGAGCTTCATCTGGAACTCCGGGAATTCTGCGCCGAGGCGCGATAGTTGCAATTGTAACTGAAGCACTGACCGGCTTCGCGCGCCAGCTTATTCCGCTTACTCCGCGCAGCGGAAATAACCTGGAATCCCGCACAACAAAAAACCCGCCTTGCGGCGGGTTTCTTGATATTTGGCAGCCCCGGATGGATTCGAACCACCGAATGTCTGAGTCAGAGTCAGATGCCTTACCGCTTGGCGACGGGGCTGTATTTCTATTTGCATAGTGTGCCGAGCAAACCCGGCACACACAACAGTTTCGAAGATTAGCGCTTCGAGAACTGCGTAGCGCGACGTGCCTTGTGCAGACCGACCTTCTTACGCTCGACTTCGCGGGCGTCACGGGTCATGAAGCCTGCCTTGCGCAGCTCGCCCTTCAGCGATTCGTCGTATTCGACCAGCGCACGCGAGATGCCCAGGCGGATCGCACCGGCCTGACCGGTGATGCCGCCGCCGGCGACGGTGACGACGACGTCGAACTTGTCGGTCGACTTGGTCAGCTCGAGCGGCTGGCGCACGATCATGCGCGCAGTTTCGCGGCCGAAGAACTCATCGATCGGACGCTGGTTGATGGTGATCTTGCCATCGCCCTTGCGCAGGAACACGCGGGCGGTGGAGGACTTGCGACGGCCGGTGCCGTAATTCTGCTGGAGTGCCATGTGCTGGATGCCTTAGAAGTCGAGCGGCTGCGGCTGCTGCGCGGCGTGCGGATGTTCGGTGCCCTTGTAGACCTTGAGCTTGCGGTACATCGCGCGGCCCAGCGGGTTCTTCGGGAGCATGCCCTTCACGGCGATCTCGATCACGCGCTCCGGGTGGCGCTCAAGCGCCTGGCCGAGGGTCTCGGACTTCAGGTTGCCGATGTAACCGGTGAAACGGTAATACATCTTGTCCTGCAGCTTGTTGCCGGTGACGGCGATCTTCTCGGCATTGATCACCACGAGGTAATCGCCGGTATCGACGTGCGGGGTGTAGACGGGCTTGTGCTTGCCACGCAGACGGCGGGCGAGCTCAGAGGCGAGGCGGCCGAGGGTCTTGCCTTCGGCATCGACGACGTACCAGTCGCGCTGGACGGTCTCGTTCTTGGCGGTGAAAGTTTTCATGACGGCTCTACTTGAGGTGTATCTGGTCGAGCTGATTACGCGCAGGATCACGTGGGATCGACCGGCGGAACTTCGCTTCGCGTTGTGGGTGGAACGAAAAGAGGCGGAATGATAGCGGCCATTCCCGGGCGCCGCAACCCCGCAAAATCCGCCGTGCTAGCATCGCCGGCCATGCCTCCGGCCCCTCGTCCCGCCCCCGCCGAATCCGCCCCGGACCGGCTGCTGGCGCTGGCCGACCGCTGCGTCCAATGCGGCCTGTGCCTGCCCCACTGCCCGACCTACGGGATGGATCGCACCGAAGCTGAATCGCCGCGCGGCCGCATTGCCCTGACCCGCGCGTGGACGCAGGGCACCATCGCCCCCAGTGAAACCGCCGACACGCACCTGGACCACTGCCTGGGCTGCCGCAGCTGCGAAGCCGTCTGTCCGGCCGGGGTGCAGTACGGCGATCTGCTTATCGAGGCTCGCAGTCGCCAGCGCGAGCGCCGCGGGGCCGGTTGGAAGCAGCGCGCGGTGGAATGGTTGGCAACGCGCCCTCGCGGGCTGGCGGCATTGCTCGGACTCTATAGGCATGCGTTCCCCGCGCTGCCCCGTGCGTTGCGATTCCTGCCCCGGCCGCCTGCGCGACGAGCACCGCAGGCTTCGCCAACGCAGACGGAATCGACCGCCTTGTTCGTAGGCTGCATCGCCCGCGGCTACGAGGCGCCGCTGCGCGATGCCGTCATTCGCCTGTGCGCCGCGGCGGGTGTCCACGTCGGCATTCCAGCTGCGCAGACCTGCTGTGGCGCGTTGCATGCCCATGCCGGCAACACCCATCGCGCAGCGACGCAGAAGCGCGAAAACCGTAGTGCCTTCGGCGGCCATGACACCGTCCTGAGCCTCGCCAGTGGCTGTCACGACGCCCTTGGCGATGCATTGTCCGGCAGCGCTCAAGTCATCGATGCGATCACCTTCCTGCATGCGCGCCTGGGACGCCTGCATTTCCGTGAACGCCATGAACGTATCGCCGTGCACTTCCCTTGCACCCAACGCAATGCGGCCAAGTCGGTAACCGCACTACGTGGAATGCTGGCCGCAGTGCCGGGCCTGGAAGTTGTCGAGCTGAGCGCCGGCTACGGCTGCTGCGGCGCTGCCGGCACCCAGATGCTGCTCGATCCGGAACGTGCCGAGGCTTACCGACAGCCGCTACTGGAACAGTTCGAGCGTAGCGGGGCGACGCGCCTGTTGAGCGCCAACATCGGCTGCCGCCTGCATTTCGCCAACGCATTGGCGGCCCCCGTAGAACATCCGCTGGAGTTCATCGCCGGCTGCCTGGTCTGAGCCCACTGCGGCGTAAACTTTCCGCATGACTTCCCGCGCCCTCTCCCCGATCGACCGCCTGCTGATCGATGCCCAGAACGCACTGGACACCGTGTTCGGCGCCCCACCGGCGCAGCGTGCGAACCCGGCAACGGGTGAAGCCGAAATCGTCCTGGACGACGCCGAACGCCGCCACGCGGCCGGTCTCATGCGCATCAACCACGTCGGCGAGGTCTGCGCGCAGGCGCTGTACGTGGGCCAGGCCGCGGTCGCGCGCGATGAGGCCACACGTGCGCATCTGCTCGAGGCGGCACAAGAGGAAACCGACCACCTCGCCTGGTGCGCGCAGCGCCTGGACGAGCTCGACAGCCGCCCGAGCCTGCTCAACCCGATCTGGTACGCCGGCAGCTACGCAATCGGCGCACTCGCCGGGCTGCGCGGCGATGGCTGGAACCTGGGCTTCGTAGTGGAAACCGAGCGTCAGGTCGAAGCGCACCTCGACGAACACCTGCAGACCCTGCCCGCCGCCGATGCGCGCAGCCGCGCCATTTTGGAAGTGATGAAGGCCGACGAGGCACGCCATGCCGATGACGCGCAGGCACAAGGCGCCCGGGTGCTGCCGCCGCCCGTCCCGACATTGATGGCGATGGCTTCCAACCTGATGAAGACGATCGCCTACCGGGTCTGATTGCGCGCTTCGCGCGCGCCCCTCATCCGCCCTGCGGGCACCTTCTCCCCGCACGCGGGGAGAAGGAAAGGCAAAAAACCTAACCCGTATGAGCCCCCCTCGCCCCGCTTGCGGGGAGAGGGACAGCGTCGCACAGCGACGCAGGGTGAGGGGCAGTGGTGTCGGGACGCGACAGCAAAAGCTGCCCCTCATCCGCCCTTCCGGGCTACGCCGCTCCGACCTTCTCCCTTCACGCGGGCAGAAGGAAAAACAAAAAAGGCCGGCAATTGCCGGCCTTTTTTGCTGGATCGCACCCGATCAATCGACCAGATTGCGCCCGTGGTAGAGCTCTTCGATCTCGCGCTTCAGGCGCGCTTCGATCTTCATGCGCTCCTTGAACGACAGGTTCTTGGCCTTTTCCTCGAACAGGTAAGTATCGA
The DNA here is from genome assembly GCF_054779815.1 of Lysobacter tyrosinilyticus. Classification (NCBI taxonomy): domain Bacteria; kingdom Pseudomonadati; phylum Pseudomonadota; class Gammaproteobacteria; order Lysobacterales; family Lysobacteraceae; genus Lysobacter; species Lysobacter tyrosinilyticus. Next base: position 1,036,746 of record NZ_BAAGXN010000001.1, on the reverse strand, counting down.
GGTCGAACTCCTTCAGGTGCATCTTCGTGTGGAAGATGTTTTCCTGATAGACGTTCACATCGAGCATCTCGTAGCGCGACTTGATGTTCTTGGCCAGGTAGTCCTGGATCGAGTTGATCTTGTGATCGATGAAGTGCTTTTTGCCCTTGATGTCGCGGGTGAAGCCACGGACGCGGTAGTCCATGACCACGATGTCCGACTCAAGGCTCTCGATCAGGTAGTTCAGGGCCTTCAGCGGCGAGATCACGCCGCAGGTTGCCACGTCGATGTCGGCGCGGAAGGTCGCAATGCCGTTGTCCGGGTGGGTTTCCGGATAGGTGTGCACCGTGATGTGCGACTTGTCCATGTGCGCGACCACGGCTTCCGAGATCACGCCCTTGGCGTCAGCCTTGTCGATCACCGGCTGTTCGGAGATCAGGATCGTCACCGAGGCGCCCTGCGGATCGTAGTCCTGGCGGGCGATATTCAGGATGTTGGCGCCGATGATGTCCGCCACATCGGTCAGGATCTGGGTCAGGCGGTCGGCGTTGTAGGCCTCGTCGATGTACTCGATGTAGCGCTTGCGCTCGTCTTCCGAGGCGGCGAAGCAGACATCGTAGATATTGAACGAGAGCGCCTTGGTGAGGTTGTTGAAGCCCTGGAGCTTCAGGCGCGGCAGCGGCTTGACCACTTCTATTAGTCCCGGATCTGGCGGCGGAGGGCCGCGCTTGCAGGGGCGCGATTATGCGGCAATCGAGACACGGGGGCCAAACGGAGTGCCGACGGGGGCCGGCCGACCCGGCTCTCGCGCTGTTCATCGCGTGAACTGCGACGTCTGTCGTCGTACGGGTGACCGCCAGCGGCAATATCCGGCACGATTTGCCCATGCCGCCGCTTGGGCCTAAGCTCCGCGGCTATCCCCCCGCCTCACCGACATTACTGGTAGATCCCGTGATAGCACTGCGCAAGACCAACAGCCCGTTGATGCCGGACAGCGCCACCATCGAGCGCTTCCTCGCTCACTGTCACCGCCGCCGCTATCCCTCCCGTACCGACGTCTTCCGCCCTGGCGACCCGGCCAACACGATCTACTACCTGATCTCCGGCTCGGTGAGCATCATCACCGAGGAAGAGGACGGCCGTGAGCTCGTGCTGGGCTACCTCGGCCCAGGCGAATTCATCGGCGAACTGGGTCTGTTCGTGGAAAGCGACCGTCGCGAAGTGGTGCTGCGTACCCGCACCCCATGCGAACTGGCCGAAATCGGCCACGAACGCTTCTACGACCTGCTCCTGACCCGCCTCGCCACCGACGCCCCCAAGCTGCTGTACCAGATCGGCGCTCAGATCTCGCGCCGCCTGCTGGACACCAGCCGCAAGGCCGGCCGCCTGGCCTTCCTCGACGTCACCGACCGCATCGTCCGTGCCCTGCACGACCTGTCGAAGGAACCCGAGGCCATGAGCCACCCGCAGGGCACCCAGATCCGCGTGTCCCGCCAGGAGCTCTCCCGACTGGTCGGCTGCTCGCGCGAGATGGCTGGCCGAGTGCTGAAGAAGCTGCAGGCCGACAACAAGCTGCACGCCCGCGGCAAGACCGTCGTGCTGTACGGCACCCGCGATTAAGGCCTGCTGACGCCGATGGGGACGCTTGCCGGGTCGTCCGCGACCGGAATCCGTATCCGCCCGGCCCAGATCGGCGACGCCAACGACGTCGCCGATCTGCTCGACCAGCTGGGCTACCCCTGCACGCGTGACGAGGCGATCGAACGCATCTCGCGGGTGCTGCACGACCCGCGGCTGTTCCTGGTCATGGCCGAGATCGATGGCGTCGCCTGCGGGTTGATGTCATTGACCCTGCACTACTCCGTCGCCCGCGGCGCCGACCTGGGGCGCATCACCGCATTGGTGGTGTCGGCCAACAGCGGTCGCCAGGGCATCGGTCGCCTGCTGTTGCGCGAAGCCGAAGCGATCGCGCGCAAGGCCCAGGTCGCGCGCATCGAGGTCACCAGCAACCCGCGCCGCGAAGTGGCGCACGCCTTCTACCTGGGTTGCGGCTACAGCGAAGGCTCCAGGCATTTCATCAAGCTACTGGGCGACTGACGCCCGCCCACAGGGGAAAAACGATCCATGCAGTGTCCGAAGTGCGATTCCGCGATGGCGCCTGTCGCCTACCAGTCCTCCACGGTGCACCGCTGCACCCAATGCGCGGGGCTGTGGTTCGAGCCGGTCGATCACGAGCGGCTCAAGGACCTGGCCGAACAAATCGATACCGGCGACGCCGCCGTCGGTGCGCAGTACAACCGCATCGACCGCATCAACTGCCCCAAGTGCGCCAACTGGCCGCTGATCCGCATGGTCGATCCGGTGCAGCCGCATATCTGGTTCGAGAGCTGCAAGAACTGCTACGGCCGCTACTACGACGCCGGCGAGTTCCGCGACTTCGCCGAGCACACGCTGGCGGAGTTCTTCGCCGACATGGATGCGCCAGCGCGCGATTGAAGCCTCTGCTTCTTTTGAAGATCCGAGTCTGCTCGGATTGCTCTTGCTCACAGGCGTCGAGCGGGCTCGGCGCTACGAAGCGCAACCGCAAGAGCAGCGGAGCGAGCTCCGCTCTACAAGGATGAGGCTGCGGGCGCTTCGCCGCCGCGCTTGCGGCAACCCCAGTTGAGGATCGGTGTACCCGCCGGCAAGACGCGGCGGAACATCTCGACGCGACCCGGCTTCGGATTCACCACCACCGGCTTACGTGCGGCCAGCAGCAACGGCAGGTCGGCGCTGCTGTCGGTATAGGCCACCGCCACTTCGTCGTGGAAGCCGGCTTCGCGCAGCATCGTCATCTTCATTTCGTTGTGGCAGTGGCGCCTTGCGCCGAGCCCGCCCAAGCGCGGCCCGATATCCGTACCCACGACCGGCACGTCCTCATGCGCGACGAAGGCCAGGATCGCGCGCGCGAGCTCCGGCGGCGCACCGGTAGCCACAACCACGCGGTCGCCGGCCTGGCGATGCCGGTGCAGGGCTTCGATGCCGATCGGCAGCAGGCGCCGGCGGATTTCCTCGGCATGCGTTGCGACATAACGATCGATGAGCTTGTCGAGCTCCTTCGAGCGGTGGAAGCCAACCGTGCCGGCCCACACGAAGGCGCTGACACCGAAGCGCCGCGTCGGCAGGAACGCCACCAGCGGCAGGAACACTGGCAGCATCGGCAGCGCCAGCAGACGCCGCCACCATGAGCGCCGGATCAACCACGCGAACAGGTGACTGCCCGAATCGCCGTCGTAGAGCGTGTGGTCGAAGTCGAAGACGATCAGCGGCGCGCCGGCCTGGGTCTTCGGGTACTGCTTGCCCTTCACGCTCATCGCTCTGTTCCCGTAGGTGCCGAGCCTGCTCGGCACGCTCTTGATTTTCAACCGTTGCAGGAAAAGCGTGCCGGGCAGGCGGCCCGGCACTACTGAATCATGCGCCGAACAGACGCTGCAGCGCCGCACCCGGATCGGCTTCGCGCATGAAGCTTTCGCCGACCAGGAAGGCATTCACGTCGGCACCGCGCATCTTCGCCACGTCTTCGCGCGTGGCGATACCGCTTTCGGTGATCAGAATCCGATCCCGCGGCACCGCGTCCTTCAACGCCAGCGTGGTGTCGAGCGACACCTCGAAGGTACGCAGATTGCGGTTGTTCACACCGATCAGTTCGCAGTCGGTCTGCAGCGCGCGCTCGAGTTCGTCGATGTCGTGCACTTCCACCAGCACGTCCATGCCGAGATCGGCGGCAAGGCTGGCCAGCTCGATCATCTGCGCATCCTCCAGCGCCGCGACGATCAGCAGGATGCAGTCCGCGCCGATCATGCGCGCCTCGTACACCTGGTACGGATCGACGATGAAGTCCTTGCGGATCACCGGCAGGCGGCAGGCGTTGCGCGCTTCGCTCAGATACAGATTGCTGCCCTGGAAGAAGTCGACGTCGGTCAGCACCGACAGACAGGCCGCGCCGCCGGCTTCGTAGCTGCGCGCGATGTCGGCGGGACGGAAGTCCGGGCGGATCACGCCCTTCGACGGACTGGCCTTCTTTACTTCCGCGATCACCGCGGCGTCGCCGGCCTGCAGCTTGCTGCGGATCGCGCGTACGAAGCCGCGCGTCGCCGGCTGGTTCAGCGCACGATCGCGCACTTCCGACAGCGGACGGACACGGCTGCGCTGTTCGATCTCCTCGGCCTTGCGGGCGAGGATGGTGGTGAGAATGTCGCTCATGGGGGCAATTCTAAAGGCTCGGGGCGAAGCGAACCGCTTCAGATCTTGGGCTTTCCGTACGCCCGCGTGACCTTGGCCACGCGCAGCTCGAAGTGTTCATACCAATGCTTGCGGCCATGCGCGCGCGTGGCTGCATGGTCAGCCTGATGCTTCCAGGCGCCGATCGCGGCCTCGCTTTCCCAGTACGAGACGGTAATGCCGAAGCCATCGGCGCCACGCACGGATTCCGCGCCGAGGTAGCCGGGCTGTTGCGCCGCGAGTTCCATCATGCGCTCCGCCGCAGTGGCGTAGCCGGCCTCGTCGTCGCCATTGCGCAGCGAGGAGAAGATCACCGCGTAATACGGCGGTTCGGGCAGTTGGGCAAAGGGATGATTCATTGTCTTCTCGATGGTTGCCGCTTTTGCCCCCTCCCTTTCGCGTAGCGAAGGGGGTTGGGGAGGGGTGCTCCTGCGGTCGCACTTCAAAAGGCAACCGCAAGAGCTCGCGCCTACGGCGCTCAACCCCTCCCCGGCCCTCCCCTTCGCCTGCGGCGAAAGGGAGGCAGGAGAACATCATTCTGTCGCGAGTTCTCGCGTCGTCGCGACGAATTGTTCCAGCTTCCCACGCGCCGCGCCCGAGGCCACCGCGTCGCGCGCGCGCGCGATGCCGTCAGCGATCGAGTCGGCCACGCCGGCCGCATACAGCGCCGCACCGGCATTCATAGCGACGATTTCCAGCGGCAGCCCGGGCTTGTTGTCGAGCGCGCCGAGCAGCATCGCCTTGGATTCCTCCGCATCGGCCACTCGCAGGTTGCGGGAGGCGGCCATGGCGATTCCGAAATCTTCCGGATGCACCTCGTATTCGCGAACCACGCCGTCGCGCAACTCGCCGACCAGTGTCGCCGCGCCGAGCGAGAGCTCGTCCATGCCGTCGCGGCCCCACACCACCAGCGCGCGCTCCGCGCCCAGTTCCTGCAGCACACGCACCTGGATGCCCACGAGGTCGGGATGGAACACGCCCATCAGGATGCTCGGCGCATTGGCCGGATTGGTCAGCGGCCCGAGGATGTTGAACAGGGTGCGCACGCCCATCTCGCGGCGCACCGGTGCCACGACCTTCATCGCCGGGTGATGCACCGGCGCGAACATGAAGCCGATGCCGCAGCGCTCCAGGCACTGCGCGACCTGCTCGGGCTGCAATTCGATCTTCGCACCCAGGGCTTCCAGCACGTCGGCGGCACCCGATTTCGACGACACGCTGCGATTGCCATGCTTGGCGACCTTCGCGCCTGCCGCCGCAGCCACGAACATCGATGCGGTGGAAATGTTGAACGTATGCGCGCCATCGCCGCCGGTGCCGACGATATCGACCATATGCGTGCGATCGGCGACCTGCACCGGGCGCGCGAATTCGCGCAGCACCGTCGCGGCGCCGGCGATCTCGCCGACGGTTTCCTTCTTCACCCGCAAACCCGTCAGGATTGCCGCGGTCATCGTCGGCGAAACCTCGCCGCGCATGACCTGCCGCATCAGGTCCACCATCTCGTCGTGGAAGATCTCACGATGCTCGATGGTGCGTTGCAGGGCTTCTTGCGGGGTTATGGGCATGTTCGGTTCCGTAAGGCGGGTTTCGACCCCCCACTGCGACCAAGGCGTCAGTACGCGCGCGCCTTAACGCACGAGGAAATTCTTCAGCAACGCGTGCCCGTGTTCGGTGAGGATCGACTCGGGATGGAACTGCACGCCTTCGACCGGATGTTCGCGATGACGCAGACCCATGATCTCGTCGAAGGAACCGTCGTCGTTGTCGGTCCACGCGGTGACTTCCAGGCAGTCCGGCAGCGTGTCGCGTGACACTACCAACGAGTGGTAACGCGTGGCTTCGTAGCCATCCGGCAGGCCGGCGAATACACCGAGTCCTTCATGGCGGATGCGCGAAGTCTTGCCATGCATGATGGTCTTGGCCCGAATCACGTCGCCGCCGTAGGCCTGCCCGATGCTCTGGTGGCCCAGGCACACGCCAAAAATCGGTGTCCGCGCACCCAGCTGCCGGATTACATCCACCGACACGCCAGCTTCGTTGGGCGTGCACGGCCCGGGCGAGATCACGATGCGATCGGGCGCCAGCGCCTCGATCTGCGCCACCGACAGTTCGTCGTTGCGCACCACCTTCACCTCGGCGCCCAACGTCTGCAGGTACTGGACGAGGTTGAAGGTGAAGCTGTCGTAGTTATCGATCATCAACAGCATGGAACGGCCTGCTTCCGGTGCCGCGGCGGGGGCGCGGACGGCCCGGCAGGATATCGCATGCGCCTGGCGGACGCTGGCGCCTGCTTATGAAACTTCGCCGTCGCCCGCCGACGGCAGGATCAGTTTCGCCTTCAGGCCCGGGGCGCGATCGAGCAGGAGTATCCGCCCGCCGTGGCGCTGCGCTATCGCCCGCACCAGGCTCAGGCCCAAGCCTACCCCCGGCGAGCCGCGATGGGCCTCCAGGCGCTGGAAACGGTCGAAGACGCGCTCGCGGTCGTTTTCGGGAATGCCGGGACCGCTGTCATCGACGTCCAGTTCGACCTCCTCGGCCACGAGGTGCAACGACACATGGACGTCGCTGCCGGCAGGGGCGTACTTCAGCGCGTTATCGAGCAGGTTGACGACGGCCTGGAACAACTGGTCGCGATCGCCGCGCACCCGTGCATCGTGCAGCTCGGCGCGGACGCGAATGCCGCGCTCGGCGGCACTAGGCACGTACAACTCCACGGCATCCGCCACCAGCTCGTCCAGCCCGACCACCGGATCGTCAGGCGCAGGCGCCTGCGCCTCGATGCGCGCCAGGCGCAGCAGGGCGCCGAAGGATTGCAGCAGTTGGTCGGTTTCCAGCAGCGCCTCGTCCAGTGCGGCAGTCTGCGGGGGATCGATCGGCTGCCGACGCAACTCCTCCAGCCGGTTGCGCAGGCGCGTCAACGGCGTGCGCAGGTCGTGGGCAATGTGGTCGGTGGCATGGCGAACGCCACTGAGCAGCTCCTCGATGCGATCGAGCATGCTATTGAAGCGGCGGGCAAGCCGGTCGAAAGCATCGTCGCTGTGGTCGAGCGGGACGCGCAGCGCGAGCTCACCTCCGCCGACGCGTTCGGCCGTCGCATCCAGGCTGCGCAGGCGGTGCGACACCCAACGCGAAGTGAGCCAGCCGATCAGCGCGCCCAGGGTGGCTGCGAACACGAACGCCACCAAAGCGGTGCGCTGCATCAACCCCAGGAAGCGGTCCTGCGAGCGCAGGCGCAGGCCGGTAAGCAGGACGCTTCCGTCCGCCAGCTTCTGTTCGTAGGCGATTACGCGCAGCGGCGCGTCGTGGTCTCCGGCGGCCCCGGCTTCATCGAACTCGATCCAGCGCGAGCCGGAGAAATGGCTCGATGTGCGCACCGCGCTTCCCACTCCCCGCCCCTGTGGTGAGACCAGTGCATACACGGCGTCGGGGTCCTCGGGCTTCGCGCGACGGCGCTGCAATTCCGCGAGCAACTCGCCACGTCCGTCTTCGCGATACAGGTCGATCAGGCCAGCGGCGTCGGTACGCACCACTTCGCGCGCGTCCTGCAGCAGCAGGGTCGACACCGCGTAGTACACGCCGGCGCCCAACAGCACGAACGCGATCAGGAACGATCCCATCACCGCCAACGCCAGCCGCGTGCTGGTGGAAAGCGGCCGCGCCTTCATTCGCCCAGCCGGTAGCCGGCGCCGCGCACGGTATGCAGCATCGGACGTGCGAAGCCGTGATCGATCTTCTGGCGCAGACGGCTGATATGCACGTCGATGACGTTGGTCTGCGGATCGAAGTGATAGTCCCACACCGCCTCGAGCAGCATGGTGCGCGTGACCACTCGTTCGGCCTGGCGCATGAGGTATTCGAGCAGGCGGAACTCGCGCGGTTGCAGTTCGATGCGTCGATCACCACGGCGCGCTTCGCGGCTGAGCAGGTCGAGCTCGAGCTCGCCCACACGCAGGCGGGTAGGTTCGCGCTCGTCGCCGTTGCGCTGACGACGCACGATGCTGTCCAGGCGCGCGCTCAGTTCGGCGTAGGCGAACGGCTTGACCAGATAGTCGTCCGCACCGGCGCGCAATCCTTCCACGCGATGATCCACTTCGCCCAGTGCGGTCAGCAGCACCAGCGGGGTGCGATTGCCGGCGCCGCGCAACGTCTGCAGCACGACGAGGCCATCCAGCCCCGGCAGCATGCGATCGAGCACGATCGCGTCGTAATTCTCGGTTGTCGCCAGGAACAGGCCCTGCTTGCCGTCGGCGGCATGGTCGACCACGTGGCCGTCCTCGCGCAGGCCCTTGAGGATGAATGCCGCGGTGTGGGGATCGTCTTCGACCAGCAGGATGCGCATGTCAGCTCCCGAGCTCAAAAAAAGGATACCCCGCCGAAAACATCCGACGGGGTATCCGGCCCGCATCCACCTAGGGCCTGTTAACGCTATTCGGGTAGGCCGCGCCGGGCGTGGAAGCGTGCGAGGCAAGGAAGAGCGAGGGCGCGTATGCCGATACGCAACCGAGTGATGACGCCGCATCGCGCGCTTCCACGCCCGGCCCTTCGGGTTGCTCCGCAGGGGCCGCCATGCGGCGCCGCGCGCCTTGACCTTGCAAGCAGCAAGGCGCGGCGGCACGCAACACCACCTGGCGGCCCCTACGGAGCAACGCGGCCTACCCGAATAGCGTTAACAGGCCCTGAGGCGTCGAGGGGTCGTTCAGCCCTTGCTACCGTCGGCCTTCTGGGTGGCGGACTTGTCTTCCACCTTCTTCATCTTGGCAACGTGCTTGTGCTTGGTGATGGTGGTCTTGGCCGTGGCGGCCTTGGCCGGGGCCGGCGTGGCAGCCGCAGGTGCGGCCGCCGGCGTGGCGGCGAGGGCCGAACCGGTCAGCGCGGTCAGGGCAACAGCGAACAGCGTCTTGCGGATGTTGGTCATGGCAGGCTCCTGTTGGAAAGTTTTCGATGCGGGTGGGGCGCATCCCCATCGCAGGCACAGGTTGCGCGCCAGCCCTTGTCGGCGCCCTTTCCGCTGCATGAACAATCGGTAATGTTTGCGGCATGGCGGCGCACGCAAAAACGCCACCCGAAGGTGGCGTTGTCGCTACAGGTTCGTGAGATCGCTCAGGCCACGCCGGTGCCACGCCGCAGCGGCACCGGTGCGGTGGCGATGCGACTCTTGAGATCGGCCAGTTCACCGGGCAGCACCACCAGGTACTGGAGCAGCTGCTCGGTCAGTTCGATCAAATGTTCGGCGGTGACCTTGTCGATGGCGGCTTCATCATCGAAGTGACGTCCGAAGGCCCCGTCCGGTGCCATCAACTGCGCGATGTCCTGCAACGGCCGGGCCAGATCGAGATCACGCGGCAACGCTTCGAGCTGCTTGGTCAGCGGCAGGTCGCGCTTGTCGGGCAGCAGGCGCGCGACGAGGCCTTCGAGCAGATGCCGCACCGTCAGCGCGGCGGGACCCCATTCGGCGTGGTTGTACAGCTTCAACGCCGAGTCGTAGCTGCGCGCCAGCGGGCCGGACAACGCCTGCACATGCGCCACGCCGGGCATGGCCTTGCGCCCACCGGGTGCCGGATGGGTGTAGAGCGAAGCGGGCTTGCAGCCGCCGAATTCATCCAGCACCTGCACCAGCAGCATTTCGTGCTCGCAGCGCGTGCAGGCCATTTCGGTTGCAACAACCTGGCGTCCATGCTCCTGCCAGGGCCGCGCCTCGAATATCGCCTTCTCATTGCAACGCGGACAGATCAATTCGATCGAACGCGCGAAGCCGTTGGCGAAACGGGCCTGGATACTGCTATCGGCAATCTGATGCATGGCGCACTCCCTCGAGGTCACGCAAAGGCATCGACACGGATCCCCACTGAAAAACTCTCACCGCCTGCGCAGTGAATCGTCCTTCTTGTGAATAAAACGTTGAGGCCGGTCCAGAGCGGACGCGTCCGACGATCGAACCCGACCAACGGGGATGAACGGTTACGGGTAGATGACCGGCGCGCGCGGCGCCGGACTTCGTTCAGAGTCCGCGCGCGGCCTCGGCAACCGCACGGAACAGGGCGCGGCCTTTATTCATCGTCTCCTCCCATTCCTTCTGCGGATCGGAGTCGTAGACGATGCCGGCACCGGCCTGCACATGCAGGCGGCCGTCCTGGATCACCGCGGTGCGGATGGCGATGGCGGTATCCGCATCGCCATGCCAGCCGATGTAACCGACCGCACCGGAATAGACGTTGCGGCGGATCGGTTCGAATTCGCGGATCACTTCCAGCGCGCGGATCTTCGGCGCGCCGCTGACCGTGCCCGCCGGGAACGTCGCACGCAGCACGTCGGCGTAACTCAGGCCGCTTTTCAGCTTGCCTGTGACTTCGCTGACGATGTGCATGACGTGGCTGTAGCGTTCGATCACGAACTGCTCGCCCACCTGCACCGTGCCAGGCTCGCTGACGCGACCGACATCGTTGCGGCCCAGGTCGATCAGCATCAGATGCTCGGCGCGTTCCTTGGGATCGGCGAGCAGCTCGGCTTCCAGCGCCTGGTCTTCTTCGAAGGTCGCGCCACGCGGGCGCGTGCCGGCAATCGGACGCACGGTGACTTCGTCGCCCATCAGGCGCACCAGGATCTCGGGCGAGGAACCCACGACCTGGGTGCCGCCGACATCGAGGAAATACATGTATGGCGACGGATTCAATGCGCGCAGCGCGCGGTACACGTCGACCGGACGCGCCTTGAACGGAACCGACAGGCGCTGGCTCAGTACGACCTGGAAGATGTCGCCGGCGCGGATCAATTCCTTCGACTTTTCCACCGCGCTGATGAAGCCTTCGCGGGTAAAACCGGAAATGAAGTCGGCTTCGTCCAGAACATTCGCGTCTCGCGTTTCCGGATAACCGGGACCGCCCTGCCGCAGGCGATGGTTGAGCTCATCCAGGCGCCGCTGCGCGCGCGCGAATGCGCGCGGTTCGCGCGGATCAGCATGCACGATCAGGTACAGGCGACCCTTGAGATTGTCGAATACCGCCAGCTCCTCGCTGAGCATCAACAGGATGTCGGGCGTGCCCAGCTCGTCGGGCTTGTGCGTGCCATCCTTCTGCGGCGCCGCCAGGCGCGGCTCGATGTACTGCACGCATTCGAAGCCGAACCAACCGACCAGGCCGCCGGTGAATCCGGGCAGTCCTTCGATCTTCGGTACCGAATGCGCAGCACGCAGTCGTTCGACTTCGGCGAAAGGATCCTCCACCACACGGTGGTCGACCAGTTCGCCGTCCTCGGTCACGAACAAGGTGTGCCCGGCAAACGCGTACACGCGGCGCGCCGGCAGACCGATGATCGAGTAGCGACCAAAACGCTCGCCACCTTCGACCGATTCGAACAGGTAGGTGTGCGGACCATCGGCCAGCTTGAGGTACACCGACAGCGGCGTGTCCAGGTCGGAGAAAACTTCGCGTACGACCGGGATGCGGGTGTAGCCGGCATCGGCGAGCTGGCGGAACTGTTCGGCGTCGAGCTGCATGCTTGGGCAACGCAGGATGCGCGTAGGCGGCGGGGCAGTATGCCACTGGCGCACCGTCAGCCGGCGCCACCGGGAGCTAGGGACAAAGAAGAATTCGTCACATCGGTGTCATCGCCCGTCTGGAGAATGAGAGTCCATCCTCAAGGACGACGGGCGGAGGCGGGATTGCCTCCAATCTTCCGCGGCAAGCCGGCAACGGCTTGCCGCTTTTTGTTTCGGGTGCCTCGCCCTGCTTTGTAGAGCGGAGCTTGCTCCGCTGCTCCTGTCTTCGTAGATCCGGTCTGCCCGGATCGCTCTGTCTGCGGTCGCACCGCGCAGGCGCGGCGCTACGACGCCCGGACATGACGGCAAAAAGCAGCGGAGCAAGCTCCGCTCTACAAGACGACCTCAGCGCACGCCGGCGACGGCGGCCTTCATCTTGCCGATCACGTCGGCATAGTCGGGCGCATTGAAGATCGCCGAACCGGCGACGAAGGTATCGGCGCCCGCCGCGGCGATTTCGGCGATGTTGTCGGCCTTCACCCCGCCGTCGATTTCCAGGCGGATCGGCTTGCCGCTGCGATCGATCATCTCGCGCACGCGACGCAGCTTGTTCAAGGCCGAAGGAATGAAGGATTGGCCGCCGAAGCCGGGATTCACCGACATCAGCAGCACCAGGTCGAGCTCTTCGAGCACGTAGTCCAGCACTTCCACCGGCGTCGCCGGATTGAGCACCAGGCCCGCCTGGCAGCCCGACGCCTTGATCAGTTGGACCGTACGATGCACGTGCGCGCTGGCTTCGGGGTGGAAGCTGATCAGCGTGGCGCCAGCCTTGGCGAAATCGGGCACGATGCGATCCACCGGCTCGACCATCAGGTGCACGTCGATCGGCGCGGTCACGCCGTGTTTGCGCAGCGCTTCGCACACCATCGGGCCGATGGTGAGGTTGGGGACGTAATGGTTGTCCATCACATCGAAATGCACCCAGTCGGCGCCGGCCTTGAGCACGTTGTCGACTTCCTCGCCGAGCTTCGCGAAGTTGGCGGAGAGGATGGAGGGCGCGATGACGGTGGATTGCATGGATTACTTCCTGCGTAGGGTCTTGATGCGGTCGTAGGCCGCGTTGATCTCGCGCGCCCGGACCTCGGCCTGGCGGCGCAGCTCTTCGGCGGCGCCGGCCATGCGGTCGGGGTGGTACTGGGAGATCAGGCGGCGGTACGCCAGGTCGATCTCGGCGTCGCTGGCCTCTTCAGTCAGACCGAACACGGCGTACGGGTCATCGCGGCGCAGCTTGAACCAGTCGGTGTCGAAGGCGTGGCCGATCAGCAGACCGATCAGGGCGCCCAACAGCGGATTGGGCCGCAGGAGCTCCGCCCCGGCGATGAAGCCCAGCAATTTTCCGTACCAGCGTTTCATTTGGCCGGAGGGTGACCGGAGGGATGCGCAGTTTACGGCAACACCAAACTTGTCCTACGGTCACGCCCCGGCCCGGTGCAGCGCGCCGGGCGTTCGCCCAGGCCGCGCGGCATGCCGCGCAAGCGACCTGGGCTCACCCTGCAAGCCCGCCTCGACCGGCGTACACTGCCCGGCCCTGTCGCGCCCGCCCGCGCGCCATGCGCAGGCAGGCACGAGCCATTGAGGCCGCTTTTTGAGGCCGTTTCTTGAAGGCCGCTTTTAGAGGCCCGCTTTTTTGAGGCTAGTTCCCAAGGATGCCCGCCTTGTCCCGCCCCTACCTGCTTGAATCCAACCTGCCCGGCCTGACGCTGCGCCATCGCGGCAAGGTCCGCGACGTGTTCGACCTGCCCGGCGACCGCCTGCCGGCCGGCTCGACGGCCGGCAATTGCCTACTGATGGTCGCAACCGACCGCCTCAGCGCCTTCGACGTGGTGCTGCCGGACCCGATCCCGGGCAAGGGCGAGATGCTCTGCCAGATCAGCAACTTCTGGTTCGGCCTCACCGAGCACATCATTCCCAACCACCTCACCGGCATCGACGTGGCATCGGTACTGCCCGCCGGCGTCGACGCCTCGCTGTACGCCAAGCGTGCGGTGGTGACCAAGCGCCTGAAGCCGGTGCCGGTGGAATGCATCGCGCGCGGCTACGTGATCGGCAGCGGCTGGAAGGATTACCAGCGCACCGGACGCATCAGCGGCATCGCGCTGCCCGACGGCCTGCGCCAGGCCGAACAACTGGCCGAGCCGATCTTCACTCCGTCGACCAAGGCCGCCGTCGGCGACCACGACGAGAACATCGACTTCGATACCGTGGTGAAAACCGTCGGCCCCGAGCTCGCCGAGCAGGTCCGCGACGCGACGCTGCGCCTCTACACCTTCGCCCGCGACTACGCCGCCAAGCGCGGCATCCTGCTGGCCGACACCAAGTTCGAATTCGGCACCGATGCCGATGGCCGCCTGTACGTTATGGACGAGATGCTGACGCCGGACTCGTCGCGTTACTGGCCCGCCGACGAATACCAGGTCGGCACCAGTCCGCCGAGCTACGACAAGCAAATCGTGCGCGACTACCTGGAAACGCTGGACTGGGACAAGCGCCCGCCGGGCCCGAAGCTGCCGGCCGAAGTCATCGACCGCACGCGTGCGCGCTACGCCGAGGCGCTGCAGAAACTGGCGGGCATTTCCGTCGATTGACGGCGGTTCTTTGTAGAGCGGAGCTTGCTCCGCTGCCTTAGCCCGGTAGATCCGAGCCCGGCCGGATCGCCTTTCGCGCCGAGCAGGCTCGGCGCTACGAAGGGCAGCGGAGCAAGCTCCGCTCTACAAGGCACGCGCTGAGGCGTAGAGTCTGGCCGTCCATTTGGAGTCCGCGATGAACGCGACCACCGACCGCCCGATCGACCGCTGGTTCGCCAGCTACTCCGGCGATCACCGCAATCCGACCAATCAACTCATCCACGTGATCTGCGTGCCGGCGATCCTGTGGAGCGTGATCGCGTTGGTGTGGTGCGTTCCGGTGCCACCGGGACTATTCGTTCCGGGCGCATGGGCAGCCATCGCGATGTTCGCCGCCTGGACGTTCTACTACCGCGCGTCGCGGCCACTGGGCTTTGGAATGCTGGCCGTGTTCGTGCTGATGGGCTTCCTCACCCGAATGCTGCAGGACACGATCGGCTTGCAGGGCCTGCTACGCACCGCAATCGCGGTATTCGTGGTGGCGTGGATCGGGCAGTTCGTCGGCCACAAGATCGAAGGCCGCAAGCCGAGCTTCCTCACCGACCTCACCTATCTGCTGATCGGCCCCGCATGGGTGCTGGCCAAGCTCTATCGCAAGCTCGGCTGGCAGTACTGAGCAAACTCTTTCCGCGAATCATTCGATGCCCGCTCGCGACATCGCCCTGGTCCTGCTGATCTGCGTCGCCTGGGCGTTCAACTTCCTCACTTCCGCACTGGCGATGCGGGAGATTCCGCCCTACCTGTTCACCGCCGTGCGCTTCGCGCTGCTGGCAGTGCCGTTGGCGTTCTTCCTCAAGCGCCCGGCGCACGGACAATGGCCGCGCCTGCTCGCGGTCGCCTTCTGTGTGGGCGTGCTGCATTTCGGCCTGAGTTTCAGCGCGCTCAAGCTCGCCGGCGATCTGTCCTCGCCTGCCATCGTGATGCAGAGCTACATTCCGATGACTGCACTGCTGGCGTGGTGGTGGCTGGGTGAGCGCTTCGCCTGGCGCACGGGTATCGCGATCGCGACCAGCTTCGCCGGCGTGTTGGTGCTGGGCTTCGATCCACTGGTGCTCGACCAGCCGATGTCGCTGCTGCTAATGCTGGTCTCCGCCGCATTCCTGGCAATCGGCACGGTGCTGATGAAGGGATTGCGCGGCCTGGACGTCTTCAGTCAACAGGGCTGGATGGCGCTCTTCAGCGTGCTGCCGCTGCTGGCGATCAGCGCGACGATCGAGCCGGGTGCGCTGATGAC
The DNA here is from genome assembly GCF_054779815.1 of Lysobacter tyrosinilyticus. Classification (NCBI taxonomy): domain Bacteria; kingdom Pseudomonadati; phylum Pseudomonadota; class Gammaproteobacteria; order Lysobacterales; family Lysobacteraceae; genus Lysobacter; species Lysobacter tyrosinilyticus. The sequence goes on along the minus strand of NZ_BAAGXN010000001.1, from coordinate 1,021,112 downwards.
TTTGCCGCACGTGAGCTGGGTGGCATGGGCCGGTGCGCTGTACGCCGCATTCGTGTCTTCGCTGCTCGGTCACGGCCTGTACTACGTGCTGGTGCAGCGACATCCGGTCGCTCAGGTGACGCCGTGGTTGCTGTTGGTGCCCGTAATCGCTGTGAGCCTGGGCATCGTCTTCTGGGGCGACCGTCCGGGTCCGCGCCTCTGGCTGGGCGGCGCGATGGTGCTTGGTGGCGTGCTGATCATCGCGCTGCGGGCGATCGCGAAGGCGCGGGTGATTCCCGCCAGCGAAACGCCCTGACCTGCCCTACTCCTCGTCGTCGCGCACTTCGAACATTCGCGCCGTGGGTCGGAAGGCACGCGGCGCGTAACCGAGGTCGCGACGCGCGGGCGCGTCGTCGAACACCAGATCGGCGCGCATGCGCTGCACCGCGGCTTCACCCAACCCAGTACCACCCGCGAACTTCGCGGCGGCGAGCGCCAGGTTGAATAACGGCGACGGCAGTTCGATCAGCTTCGCCGGTGGCTGCAGCACGGTCAGCACGCGGCGCACCATCTCGCGATAGGCGAGCATTTCGCCGCCGGGCAAGGCATAGGTTTGCCCGTACGAAGCCGGACAATCCAGCGCGGCGAATGCCGCGGTGGCGAGATCGTCAACATGCACCGGCTGACGCTGTCCGAACGCGTTGCGCGGCAGCGGGAATCGCCCCCAGCGCTGTGCCAGGCGCGCAATCCGCGTGAGCGTGGCATCGCGACCGGCGCCGTATACCAGCGTGGGCCGCAACAGCGTCGCCTGGGCCGACCGCCGCGCGGCGGTGGCCAGGACACTCTCTTCGCCGGCGCGCAGGCGTTGTGCCACGTCACGCTCGCGCGGATCGGCCGAGCCGCGCTTCACATCCACGCTGGTGGAGCCGAATGCGATCACGCGATCGCATTCCACCGGTGCGCGGCCGTACCACTCGGCGAAGGCATCGAGCGGCCCGCAACTCAGGATCGCGTCGACTTGCACGGGCATCGCCGGCAGGGCGGCGAAATCGCCGCGCAGCCAGGTGAGTCCCGGGCGTTCGTGCTGCGCGTGTCGCGACAGCGCAGTGACGCGCCAGCCATCGCGCAGCAAGAGTGAAAGCAGCGGTCGCCCGATCTGGCCGCTGCCGCCGAATACCAATGCGTGCTTCATCCGTACCTGCGTGTCATTGAGCCGCGCTCCGCACCGGCAACACCGCGCGCAGCCACAGGAACCCGAGCAGCGCCGACAGCACCGACGCACCCAGGATGCCGAGCACGGATTCTTCGTAGAGCAAGCGATCCTGGTACGCCAGCGAAGCAATGAACAGGCTCATGGTGAAGCCGATGCCACACAGCGCGCCCAGCCCCAGCATGGCGCGGCCGTCCATGCCGGTCGGATAGCGCGTCCAACCGATCGCGCGCATCAAGGCCGCCGCTCCGACGATGCCGATCGGCTTGCCGATCACCAATCCGAGCGCGATGCCGAGCGGCAACGCCGCGAGCGCGTCCTGCACCTGCAAGCCACCCAATACGAGCCCGGCATTGGCGAAGGCGAATACCGGCAGGATCGCGTAGGCCACCCATGGATGCAGGGCGTGCTCCAGAGTTTCCAGCGGCGAATGCTCGATCTCGTCCGGAACTGCGTTCTTCTTGTCGACGTGCGGAATCAGCAGCCCGGTCGCCACGCCGGCGAGCGTCGCATGCACGCCGGACTTCAACACGCACACCCACAGCACCACACCGAGCAGCAGGTACGGCCACAACGCGATCACCTTGAAGCGATTGAGCAAGCCCATCGCCACGAGCACCAGTGCGGCCAGACCAAGCGCGGCAAACGAAAGCCCATGCGAATAGAAAACCGCGATGATCAGGATGGCGATGAGGTCGTCGACCACCGCGATCGTCGACAGCAGCAGCTTCATGCCCACCGGCACGCGCGCACCGAGCAGGGCCAGCACGCCCAGAGCGAAGGCGATATCGGTCGCAGTTGGCACCGCCCAGCCACGCATGGCCGCGACGTCTCCATGATTGAGCGACACGAACAACACGGCCGGCACCACGACGCCGGCCATCGCGCACACCAGCGGCAACACCAGTTGCTCACGCCCGGCGAGCTGGCCGCTGAGCGTCTCGCGCTTAATCTCGAGCGCGACCAACAGGAAGAAGACCGCCATCAGACCGTCGTTGATCCACAACAGCAGTGGCTTGGCGATCGCAACATCGCCCACACCGACTTTCAGGACGAAACCACGGAATGCCTCGTAGCCGTCGTGCGCAGGCGAATTCGCGGCGAGCAGCGCGAGCGCCGACGCCGCGATCAGCGTGATGCCGCCGGCGGCTTCGAGACGGAAGAACTCGATCAGGGCACGCAGCGCGCGCGGCATGCGCCGCGAAGAGGTCGCGGATTCGTTCATCGCGGCGGCTTATTTCCCTGCAAGCAACAGTTCAAAGATCAGCCAGGCGAGGTAGGCGACGAGCAACACGCCGCCTTCACGACGACTCACGCGCAAGTCGCCGCGCAGCACCGGATACAACATCAACGCAAAGGCAAGCGCGGCGATCAACTCATAGCCCAGCGGCAGGGCGAACTGACCCGGCCCCATCAGTGTCATTGGCAGTGCCAAAGTCCCGCACGCCGCCATGCCACCGACGATCACCAGGATGTTGAAGACGCTGGCACCGATCACGTGCCCCATCACCATGTCGCCCTGCCCGCGGCGGGCGGCGGCAATGGCGGCGGCGACTTCCGGCAGGGCTGTGCCGATCGCCACCGGCAACAGGCCGGTGAGTACCGGCGACAGGCCGAAGGCCTTGCCGATCGCTCCTGCACCCGCTTCCGTGAGATCCAGGCCGAACAGATGCACGCCCGCGCCGCCGACGATCAATGCCGAGCCCAGCCACAGCAGCACGGCACCGAGCACGAAACGGATCAGGTTCTGGGCCAGCCAGGTGCTGGTCTGCGCGAACTGGGCAATCTGTTCGCGCACCTCCACCACCTCGGCGCGACTGCGTGCCAGGGCGAAGGCGAACACGGCCACGAAAGCGAGCAGCAGCACCAGGCCCTCGAGCCGCGAGAGGGTGCCGTCCGCACCCAGGCCGAGCACCGCGACGGTGCCGATCACCAGCACCAGCAGCATCGGACTCAGCGCGCGCCAGCGCACCACGATCGGCGCCGCCAGCGCCGCCGCGCCCAGGGTCAGACCAATGTTGGCGACGTTGCTGCCCACGGCATTGCCCAAGGCCAGCTCGCCCTGCCCGTGCACGATCGCCATCGCATTGACCGCGAGTTCGGGCAACGAGGTCGCGAACGCCACCAGCACCAGCCCGGTCGTGAACGGCGTCAGGCCGAACCGCTGCGCCAGCCCCGCCGCACCCTTCACGATGGAATCGCCGCCCAGCGCCAGCAGCGCCAGGCCCAGCACGAACAAGCCGATGGCGGTCAGCATCGTGTTCCCCTCCAAAAGGTTGCGGCGATCTTACGAGGTTTGGCGGATGCGCGCGGTCAAGGCCGGCCCGCTGGTCACACACCCATTTCTGGGGGATGACCGAGACGCCCGTCTCAGTGTCAATGACCGGCGCTAAACAAGCCAGAAGCTGTCACTACAATTTCGAGCTTGTGCCCGGCCCCGCGCACAGGGACCTCTTCATGGCTTTGAGCAAAACCGAACACGGACGTAATGCATTGCAGGCCCAATCGGCCGCTGGACTCAGCCTGCTCGAACGACGCGTGCTGATCCTTTGCGATGGCCGTCGCAATCGCAAGGACATCGTGGCGCTGCTGGGCGCCGATGCTCTGCCAATGATCGAGCGCCTGCTTCATGCCGGTTATCTCTCCGGCCATGGCGATGCGCCACGCTCGGCGACGCCACGAAGCCGCGGCTCGAAAGTGCAGCCCACAGCTCCCGAGGCATCGAAGCCGCCAGCGACGCGACGCTCGCTTTCAGTCAGCAAGATCTATCTGACCGACATGCTGCAGGTTCAGCGCGATCCCCACTCGGTGGCGTTGCGCACCCTCATCCAGACCAGCCCCAGTGACGACGAAGTGGTCTTTCACATGATGAATGGCGTGCGTCATCTGCAGGAGGTCGCGAGTGCAAGCTATGCGCGCCGCGTAGGCGAGCGGCTCGCCGAAATCCTGCCGGAACAATATCTGCCGCGGCTTCAGTACGTTCGTACATCCTCGGCCGAATCCGACTCCGCGGTGGCGTAAGGCCGCGGCTTCTTTGTAGAGCGGAGCTTGCTCCGCTGCTTTCGGTTTCGACCAAAGAGCAGCCGAGCAAGCTCGGCTCTACAAGGCCAAGTCCACCGGCGCGGGTGGCGCTGCGCCGCTGTAACTCCGGTTTCATGCACGTCGCCTAGCCTGTGCAGCCTGGGGGGGACGTGATGGCACTGACCAAGACCGAAAAGGGCCGCGCCTTGCTGCAACAACACTCGGCCACGCTGAGCTTGGCTGAGCGACGGGCACTGATCCTGTGCGACGGCAAACGCAATCGCGATGACGTCGTGGCATTGCTGGGCCCCGCAGCGTTGACGGCACTGAAGCGCTTGGTAGACGAGGGCTACCTGTCCGCGGCGGGAGTCACTCCTCCGCGCCTGGTGTCGGTTGGAGGCACGTCGATTGCGCCGAAGACAGGGAACCCGGCAGTCCCGGCGCCCATGCCCGCGCGCACGACGTCGCGGCGCTCGCTGGCGGCCAGCAAGATGTACCTGATCGACATGCTGCAGCTGCAGCGCGATCCCGAATCGGTTTCGTTGCGCGCGCAGATCCACACCAGCCCCAGCGAGGACGAGCTGGTCTATCGCATGATGCTGGGCCTGCGCCACGTGCAGGCCGTCGCGACTGCGAGCTATGCGCGCCGCATCGGCGACCGCCTCGCCGAAATCCTGCCGGAGCAGTACCTGGTACGACTCGATCAGACACGCTCGGCCTGGATCGAGTCGATGTCCGCGGTGGCGTAGCCGCTCCACTCTGTAGAGCGGAGCTTGCTCCGCTGCTTTCTGCCGTCACCAAGAGCAGCCGAGCAAGCTCGGCTCTACAAAAGAACGTGCCGCGACTCAGGGTGCGACGAAGTTCTTCTTCAGTCCCGCCCAGCACGCCTGGTAATCGCGCTGGCGATGCGCGGCTTCGGCAGCCTGGTGCGTCGGGCGGATCACCGCGCGGGTCTCGAACATGAAAGCCATGGTGTCCTTGATGACATCCGGCTTCGACAAGTCCGCCGCGCTCGCCTTCTCGAATGTCGCCGCATCGGGACCGTGTCCCGTCATCGAGTTGTGCAGCGAGCAACCACCCGGCGCGAAGCCCTCGGCCTTGGCGTCGTACACGCCCGTGATCAAGCCCATGAACTCGCTGGCGATGTTGCGGTGGAACCACGGCGGCCGGAACGTGTCCTGCGCCACCAGCCAGCGCGGCGGGAAGATCACGAAGTCCATGTTGCTGGTGCCCGGAGTGTCGCTGGGCGAATGCAGCACGAGGAAGATCGACGGATCCGGGTGGTCGTAACTGATCGAACCGATCGTGTTGAAGCGGCGCAAATCGTACTTGTACGGCGCGTAGTTGCCATGCCAGCCGACCACGTCGAGCGGCGAATGATTGATCGGCGCGCGCCACAGGTGGCCCTGGAACTTGGCGATCAGTTCGAATTCACCTTCAGCCTCCTCATACGCGGCATTCGGCGTGAGGAAGTCGCGCGGGTTGGCCAGACCGTTGGAACCGATCGGTCCCAGGTCCGGCAGCTGCAACATCGCGCCGAAGTTCTCGCACACGTAACCGCGCGCCTGCCCATCCGGCAGTTCGACACGGAAACGCACGCCACGCGGAATCACCGCGATTTCCTGCGGTTCGATGTCGAGGACACCGAACTCGGTCGCGATATGCAGGCGACCTTGCTGCGGCACGATCAGCAATTCGCCATCGGCGTCGTAGAAGAACCGGCCCTGCATCGACTTGTTGGCCGCGTACAGGTGGATGCCGACGCCGTGCTGCGCAGCCGGCGAGCCATTGCCGGCCATGGTGAACAGACCGTCGACGAAATCCACCGGCGCCTGCGGCATCGGCAGCGGGCTCCAGCGCAGCTGGTCCGGCGTGATCGGGCCGGTGCCGAAGTCGTTGTGGAAATGCGAATGCAGAAACGGAACGAAGCTGCCGTGCATCGCCGCAGGACGAATCCGGTACAGCCAGCTGCGACGGTTGTGCGAGCGCGGTGCGGTGAATGCCGTGCCGCTCAGCTGTTCCGCATAGAGGCCATGCGCCACGCGCTGCGGTGAATTGCGCCCTGCGGGCAGCGTGCCGGCGACCGCCTCGGTCGCAAACTCATTGCCGAATCCGGATTGATAACCGTTGCTTGCAATTGGCATGTGCCTTTGCCTTGCTTAAAGCCCCTCTCCCACCGGGAGAGGGGTTGGGGTGAGGGTTCGGTGCGCGACGGTGTTCCAGATCGCATCCACCACACTTTCGATGTTCAACAGGACGTCGTTGTCCCAAAACCGCATGACTTCGAAGCCCTGTCCCTGCAGGTATTCCGTGCGAGCGCGATCCACGCTCTCATTGTGTTGCGACCCGTCCAGCTCAATCACCGGCTTCGCAGCATCACAGTAGAAATCCGCGATGTAGGGCGGGATCGAATGCTGGCGACGGAACTTCAAGCCATCCATCTGTCCCGCACGCAGGCAATTCCAAAGCTTGCGCTCGGCGTCGGTCATTTCCTTGCGCAGGCTGCGGGACCGATCGAGGCTTCGACTGGGTAATGGTGGCTTGCGCATCCTTGTGCTCCGAACCCTCTCCCCAACCCCTCTCACCTTTGGACACCCTGCGGGCGCCGAGGGGAGAGGGGCTTGAAGCAGAGCTTAAAGCACGCCGCGGCGCATCTGGTCGCGCTCGATGCTCTCGAACAGCGCCTGGAAATTGCCTTCGCCGAAGCCTTCGTTGCCCTTGCGCTGGATGATCTCGAAGAAGATCGGGCCGATCGCGTTCTGGGTGAAGATCTGCAGCAGCTTGCGCTCCTTGGTCTCGGCGTCCGCGTCGATCAGGATCTTGTTCTTCGCCAGGCGCGCGACGTCCTCGCCGTGGTTCGGCACGCGCTGGTCGATCACGTCGAAATAGGTGTCGGGCGTATCGAGGAACTCCACACCCTGCGCGCGCATCGCTTCCACCGTCTCGTAGATGTTGTCGGTGAAGCAGGCGATGTGCTGGATGCCCTCGCCCTTGTAGGCATCGAGGTATTCGTTGATCTGCGACTTCGGATCGGACGATTCGTTGAGCGGAATGCGCACGACGCCGTCCGGCGCGGTCATCGCCTTGGAGACCAGGCCAGTCTTGGCGCCCTTGATGTCGAAGTAGCGGATCTCGCGGAAGTTGAACAACCGCTCGTAGTAGTCCGACCACTTCTGCATGTTGCCGAAGAAGAGGTTGTGGGTGAGGTGGTCGATGAAGGTCAGACCGAAGCCGACCGGATTCTGCGCGACGCCCGGGATCGGCAGGTAATCCTCGTACATGCTGCCGTTGTCGCCGTAGCGGTCGACCAGATAGAGCATGCAGTCGCCGATACCCTTCACCACCGGCGCATCCACCGCCTTGGTCTCGGCCAGCTCGCCGACCGCTTCGCCGCCATTGTTGACGACGGTGTCGAACACCACGCTCGCCGGCTTCTGGAAACGGATCGCGAAGCCGCAGGCGCTAGGACCGTGCTTGCGCGCGAACTCGGCGGCGAAGCTGTTCGGGTCTTCGTTGACCAGGAAGTTGACCCCGCCCTGACGGTACACCGTGATCGGGCGCGACTTGTGGCGCAGCACCGCGGTGAAACCCATATTGCGGAAGTAGTGGTGCAGCATCTCGCCCTGTCCTGCGGGCGCGGCGAATTCGACGAATTCGAAGCCGTTGATGCCGAGCGGATTCTCGAACGTGGTGACCTGCATGCCGAGGTTGGGCTGGGCGCTCATGACGGGGACTCCTGATAACGTGGGGCGCTACTTGGCCCGCGGCTGCGGGCATCGCCAGGGACACTATAGTTTCATATGAAACCAACAACAAGCCACGATAGCAAAGCCGCACCCGGTCCGGGCGACCTTTCGTCCGCACCCCTGAAGGAACACGCCCATTGGGAGCTGGACCGCTTCCTGCCGTACCGGCTGAGCATCCTGTCCAACCGCGTCAGCCAGACCATCGCCGGAGCGTATGCACGCCGTTTCGGCCTGAGCGTCACCGAATGGCGGGTGATCGCCGTGCTGGGCCGCTATCCGGGCCTGTCGGCCAATGGCGTCGCCGCACGCACGGCGATGGACAAGGTCGCGGTGAGCCGCGCCGTGGCGCGCCTGCTGGAGCGCGGCCTACTCGCGCGTGATACCCACGATGACGACCGCCGCCGCTCCGTGCTGGAACTGAGCAACGATGGCTACGGCATCTACGACGAAGTCGTGCCGCTGGCGCTGGAATACGAACGCCGCCTGCTCACGCACCTGGACGCCGACGAACGCGCCCAGCTCGAACGGCTGATGCAGAAACTCCAGGAGGGCGTGGCGCAGATGGATGTCGAACCGGACATGCCCTTGCCGCGCGACTGACGGCATCGCCCGGAAACGAAAACGGCGGCCCTGGGGCCGCCGTTTTCATGTCGCTGCTGACGTGGGCGTTACTTCACGCCGTGCATCAGGCGCTGGATCAGCGGTGCGATCAGGAACAGCAGGACGCCCGAACCGGCCAGCAGATAGAAACCGGTGGTGTAGGCGGTCAGCGCCGATGCAGTGGTCAGGCCGCCTTCGCCGCTGGCCTCGCCGGCGAAGATGCCGGCCAGGTTGTTGCCGATCGCGATCGACAGGAACCAGCAGCCCATCGACAGGCCGGCCAGGCGACCCGGCGCGAGCTTGGTGGTCATCGACAGACCGATCGGCGATAGGCACAGCTCGCCCACCGACTGGATCACGTAGACCATGGTGAGCGTCCAGAACGGGATCTTCAGCGTCTGCGGATCGACGAGCTTGGTCAGCGCGAACATCAGCAGCAGGAACGCGAGGCCGTTGAAGACCAGGCCGAGACCGAACTTGCGCGGGATCGACGGATTCATCTTGCCCATCCGCACCCACATCCACGCCATGACCGGCGCGATGGTGATGATCGCCACCGAGTTCACCGACTGGAACCACGCGGTGGGGAATTCCCAACCGCTGAGGTCGCGATTGACGATCTTCTCGGCGAGGAAGTTGAACGAACTGCCGGCCTGCTCGAAGAAGCACCAGAACAGCACGTTGAACGCGAAGATCAGCAGCATCGCGATGACCTTGTCGCGGGCGACGTGGCCTTCGCGGATGCCCTCGATCAGCAGCAGCACCGCCGGCACGATGAACAGCGTCATCAGGATGGCTTGAAGCACCTGCGCCTTGATCGTGAGCAGGAAGTAGAACATCGGCACGCCCACGGCGAGACCCACGAGCGCCACCGCAGCCAGGCGGCCCATGCTGCCAGTCTGCGCATCGGCGGCGCCGATGCCCTTGAGCTGGCCGCGACCGAACCAGAACCACACCAGGCTCAGCAGCATGCCCACGCCCGCAGCGATGAACACCATCTTGTAGGCCGGCATCGCGTCGGTGCCGAAGATCTTCTGCGCCAGCAACTGGGTGATGACCGGCGAGACCATCGCGCCCAGGTTGATGCCCATGTAGAAGATGGTGAAGCCCGAATCGCGGCGCTCATCGCCCTGCGCGTAGACCTTGCCGACCAGGGTCGAGATGATCGGCTTGAACATGCCGTTGCCGACGATGATCGTGGCCAAGCCGAGCTTGAAGATCTGCTCGCTCGGAATGGCGATCATGAACAGACCGGCGGCCATGATCACGGCACCGAGCAGGATCGAACGCTGATAGCCGATCAGCTTGTCGGCGATATAGCCGCCGAAGATCGCACCCGCGTAAACCAGCGCGAGGTAGGCGCCGTACAGCTCGCTCGCCGGCTTCTCGCCGCTGGCGTCGCCGTTATGGAACTGAGCCACGATGTACAGCACCATCGCCCAGCGGATGCCGTAGAACGCGAAGCGCTCCCAGAACTCGGACATGAAGAGCATCCACAGCGGACGCGGATGACCCATCACCTGCTTGAATTCCGGGATTGAAGCGCCCGGCGTTGTCGTATTTGCGGCACCGCTCATGCGGTTTTCCCCCGTCGTTTTATTCAGGAAACACAGCCGCGCCATGCGCGGGACGGGCGAGGATCACCGACGGCCCTAGCGCGCGTCAAACCCGATTTCTGGTTGTTGCATTGCAGCAGACATTTGTTCAGCCACGCATTCGCCGCAGTACTGCCGGGATCTACCAATACCGCGCTCCCGGTCTAATTGCCTGCTGCGCAAGGGAATTCGGCGCGGGGCGTGCCCTCCGCATCAGGCCATTACTTGCGCCAGCAGACGCGGAAAATCCGGATGCGCCGTGGCCAGCCGCTCCTGCGCTTCCGTCAGCGTACACCAGCGGATTTCCGCATGTTCCTCCGGCTGACGATTGTCGGCCTCGCCGTGCCAGGCGGTCACCACGTACAGCTGCAGCCGCCAAGGTTCGGGGCATTCGCCGCCAATCGCAGCCAGAGGACGCGGCTCGATCGGCACAATGCCCAGCTCCTCCGCCAGTTCGCGTTGCAGCGCAGCCAGCGAGGTCTCGCCCGCTTCGATATGGCCGCCGAACACATCCCAGGCATCGGCCAGCCAATCGCGGTCGCTGGCGCGGTGTCCCAGCAGTACGCGGCCGTTTCGGACCAGCAGCGCCCCCACGCAGTCGTGGATCGTGCCGGTCATGTGTCGGCGTCAGCCGGCCGGCGATTCCGGCGCGCCGTAACTGACGCCGGGGCCGATCGCGGTGCGCACTTCGAAAAGTTCAGGGAAGAACGTCAGTTCCAGCGCCTGCTTGAGGAAGCCCACGCCGGACGAGCCCCCGGTACCGCGCTTGAAGCCGATGATGCGCAGCACCGTGCGCATGTGGCGGAAGCGCCACAGCTGGAACTGTGTTTCCAGGTCGACCAGGTCTTCGCACAGCGCGTATTCGCGCCAGTAGGTGTTCGTGTCTTCGTAGATCTTCTCGAACACCTGCACCAATCCGGCATCGGACACGTGCGGCTTCGACCAGTCGCGTTCGCGCTGCGCGGCCGGCACGTCGTGACCCCAGCGCGCGAGATAGATCAGGAATTCGTCGTACAGGCTCGGCGATTCCAGTGCGCCCTTCAGTGCGGCGTGGCCGTCTTGGTCGTGCGCGAACACCTTGAGCATCTGCGCGTTCTTGTTGCCGAGCAGGAATTCGATGGTGCGGTATTGCAGCGACTGGAAGCCCGACGAGGGGCCAAGCACGTCGCGGAACTCCATGTATTCGGACGGGGTCAGCGTCTCCAGCACCGACCACATCCCGGTCAGCTGATCGAGCACGCGCTTGCAGCGCGCCAGCACCTTGCGGCACTGCCACACCTGGTCGTCGCGCAGGTACGCGATCGCGGCGCCCAGCTCGTGGATCATCAGTTTCATCCACAGCTCAGAGACCTGGTGCTGCACGATGAAGAGCATCTCGTCGTGGTGCGGCGGATTCGACAACGGGCTCTGCGCCGACAGTAGGCGATCCAGGCGCAGGTAGCCGCCGTAGCTGATCCGGCCGGAAAGATCGGTGTGGATGCCGGATTCGAGATCGCGCTGGTTCTTGTCGACGGTCATGGCGGTGGAGCGTATGCGGGGCGCAAAGGGTACCGCATCGCCCCATCCCGACCGGGAGGTCGGGCCCACCCGCGTCACACCAGGGAAATGCGCTCATGGATAATGGTTATATCTTTGCCCCCGTCAGGGGCAAACCACGCGCCGATCTGGGGCCGGACCCGGCGCATCCACGAGGGGAAAGCAGCATGAAACCAGTTGCACGCGGCGTGTCCGCAGTGCTGACGATGGCGCTTGCGGGCGTCGCGCACGCAGACTGCATCAGCATCACCAGCACGGTCTATTCACAGGACTTCAATTCGCTCGCGAACAGCGGCACATCGGCGGCTCTGCCGGCCGGCTGGGCCATCCGCGAGACCGGCACGAACGCCAACGGCCAGTACGCTGCCGGCACTGGCAGCAGCACTGCCGGCGATACCTATAGCTTCGGCGCCGCCGCCAGCAGCGAACGCGCGTTGGGCGCATTGCGCAGCGGCAGCCTGGTACCGAGTTGGGGCGCCTGCTTCACCAACAACACCGGCGCTGCGGTCAGCGCGCTGGACCTTGCCTACACCGGCGAGGAATGGCGCTTCGGCGTCAGCAGCCGCACCGCCGCGGACCGCATCGACTTCCAGTACAGCCTCAACGCGACCAGCCTCGCCGACGGCAGCTGGACCGACATCGACGCGCTCGACTTCGCCACGCCGGGCCTGGGCGGCACAGTAGGCAACCGCGACGGCAACGCCGCAGGCAATCGCACTGCCTTGGCGACCACGCTCGACGGATTCTCGCTGCCGGCAGGCGCGACGATCTGGATCCGCTGGACCGACTTCGACATCAGCAGCTCCGACGATGGCCTGGGCATCGACGATTTCTCGCTGGCCGTGCACGGCCCGGTGGGTGGACCGCCGTCGCTGGAAGTAAGCGATACCAGCGCCGATGAAGGCGATGCCGGCGCCACGCCGCTGTTCTTCACCTTCACCCTGGACAAGTCGGCTGGCGCCAGCGGCGTGGTGATCGAATACACGACCCACGACGGCACCGCCGCTGCGGGCAGCGATTACACCGCGACGACGTCGACGGTCACGATCCCGGCCGGCGAGACCTCGGTAACGGTTTCCATCGATGGCATCGGCGATACCACGCCGGAAGCCGACGAGACCTTCAGCCTCGACATCGTCAACGTCACCGGTGCGGTCGTCGCCGATGGCCAGGGCATCGCGACGCTGCGCAACGACGATTTCGTCGTCACCCCGATCCACGACATCCAGGGCGCGGGCGTCACCTCGCCGCTGGTGAGCCAGTTCGTCACCACCACCGGCATCGTGACCGGCCGCAAGGGCACCGGCTTCTTCCTGCAGGCCAGCGATGCGGACGCCGATACCGATCCGTCGACCTCGGAAGGCGTGTTCGTCTACACCGGCAGCACCCCGCCAGCCGCCGCAGCCGTGGGCAACCGCGTGCGTGTGCGTGGCACCGTGTTCGAATTCGTGCCGCCGTCCGATCCCGGCCAGCGTCCGCTGACCGAAATCGGTGGCAGCCCGACGGTCGCGCTGCTCTCGACCGGCAACGCCCTGCCCTCGCCCACGCCGATCACCGCCGAGATGAGCAAGCCCGATGGCGGCTACGACCAGCTCGAAGCGATGGAAGGCATGCGCGTCACCGCCGCCAGCCTGACCACCATCGCCCCGACCGAAGGCAACGCCACGCCGTTCAATGCGACCGGCAGCGTCAACGGCATCATCCAGGCCGTCGTGACCGGCGTGCCGCGTCCGTTCCGCGAAGCGGGCTTCGACGTGCGCGATGCGATCCCCGGTGGCGCCGGCGCGCAGCCGATCCCGCGCTGGGACGGCAATCCGGAAATCCTGACCATCGACAGCGACACGCTCGGCGGATCGAGCTACCTGCTCAACCTGCCCGCCGGCAGCGTGATCGAAGGCCTGACCGGTCCGCTCGATTACGGCTTCCGTCGCTACACGCTGCATCGCGATCCGGCCGTAGCCATCAACGTGATTCCTGGCCCGGGCCCGCGTGCCGCACGCATGCCGGCGGGCAACGAATTCACCGTCGCTTCGTACAACCTCGAACGCTTCTTCGACAACATCAACGATCCCAACGTCGATGACAGCGTCGCTACCGCCGCGGCTTACCAGAAGCGCCTGCAGAAGGCCTCGCTGGGCATCCGCGACTACCTGCACACGCCGGACGTGCTGGTCGCGATCGAGATCGAGAAGCTCGACGTGCTGCAGGCCATCGCGGCCCGCATCAACAGCGATGCCGTCGCCGCCGGCCAGCCCGATCCGCAGTACGTCGCCTACCTGATGGAAGGCAACGACGTGGGCGGCATCGACACCGGTGTGCTGGTGAAGACCGCCACGGTCGGCAATGACGTCCCGCGCGTGGAAGTCGTGTCGGTCACGCAGGTCGGCAAGGACGAGACCTGGGTGCAGCCGGACGGCAGCAACGGCATCCTCAACGACCGCCCGCCGCTGGCGCTCGATGCGATCGTGCATTACGCCGACGGTCGTGCATTCCCGATCACCGTGATCGGCGTGCACCAGCGTTCGCTGCGTGGTGCCGAGGAAGACACCGCCGACGCCAACCGCATCCGCGTGAAGCGTCAGCGCCAGGCCGAATTCCTCGCCAACTACATCCAGCAGCGCCAGAGCGCCTCGCCGGAAACCCGCATCGTCACGCTGGGCGACTTCAACGCGTTCGCGTTCAACGACGGCCTCACCGATGCCATGAACGTGGTCAGCGGCACGCCGACGGCGGACGAGCAGACCGTGGTCCCGGGCGATGGCGCGGACCTGGTGAATCCTGACCTGGTCAACCTGGGCGAACTGGCTCCGCCGAGCGAGCGCTATTCGTTCGTGTTCGACGGCAATGCGCAGACACTGGACCACGTGCTGGTGAACGAGGAACTGGTCGTCACCACGCGCACCAGCTCGATCGACCATGCGCGCATCAACGCCGACTTCACCGAGACCAACCGCAGCGACGTCACCACGCCGATCCGTACCGCCGATCACGACCCGGTGATCGCGTACTTCGATCCGCGTGCGGTCGCCGATCTCGCCATCAGCGCATCGGCCGACAGCGCCGCCGTGCCGGTCGACGGCACGATCGCCTTCACCGCAACCGTGCACAACAACGGTCCGGAAGCGGCCGAATCGGTGGGCGTCGGCTTCGCTCTCGATGCGGTGCTGCCGACCATGACCGTCACGGCTCCGGCCGGCTGGAATTGCGATGGAGCACAGGTCGACAGCGGCCGTACGTCGGTTGCGTGTCATGCCACCACCGTGGCCAAGGACGCCGACGCGGCGTTCGCGATCACCGCAGCAGCCACGCCGGATACGGCGCACGCGACGGTGTCGCTGGCGGCCGCGGTCGACACGCTGTCGCTGGACCGCGTGCCGGGCAACGACCAGGCCTCCGCGTCGCTGGACGTGGTCGCCCGCACCGACCTGTCCGTGCGCATCGCCGGCCCCGAGAAGAAGCTGCACACCGCCGACCTGGCTGCGTTCACCATCGACCTGCGCAATGCCGGCCCGTACACGGCCCAGCACGCCACGATGACGCTGCGCGGCGACGCGCCGGCGGGCAACGTGGCGATCGCCGCGCCGGCGGGCTGGACCTGCAATGTGGTGGCTGTCGATGCCGGTAACTTCGAGGCGGACTGCGCTGCGGCTTCGCTTCTGGCGGTCAATGCCAACCAGCACTTCGACCTGCAGGTCAAGGTGCCGTGGCGTCCCAACGCGACGCAGTACCTGACGCTGACGGCCGCCGCGGGTTCGGATTCGATCGAAACCGCTCCGGCGGACAACACCTCGATCTACCGCAACCGCATCGTCGGCATCGGCGGACGCTGAGCGGGCACCCGCTCAAAATCGTCGTAAAGGCAAGTGCAGAAAGCGCGGCTCCGGCCGCGCTTTTTGTTTGTGCGTGCGCCCCCGTCTTGCCGCATTGCGCAACAAGGCATTTACACGGGGCGGGTATGATCGGGCGGCTAACCAGATTGAGCCGGTCAGGAACCCACGCATGTCGATCGCCGCAACCTACGAAATCGAATACCTGCAATACCTCGGCCCCGACGGCAAGCTCGTCGGCGAACTTCCGCCGGCCTTCGGCGACGTCAAAGCACTGCTGCCGCTGTTCAAGCAGATGCTGTTCGTGCGCGTGTTCGACACCAAGGCGATCGCCCTGCAGCGCACCGGCAAGCTCGGCACCTACGCCGCGTGCCTGGGTCATGAGGCGACCCACGTCGGCATCGGCGCATCGACGCGGCCGGAAGACGTGTTCGCACCCAGCTATCGCGAATACGGCGCGCAGTTCATGCGCGGCGTGAAGCCGCGCGAAGTGCTGCTGTACTGGGGCGGCGACGAACGCGGCAACGATTTCTCCGGCCCGAAGCACGACTATCCGTGGTGCGTGCCGATTTCCACACAGTGCCTGATGGCCGCCGGCGCGGCGCTGTCGTTCAAGCTGCGCAAGCAGGACCGCATCGCCGTGGCGTGCTGCGGCGATGGCGGTTCGTCCAAGACCGACTTCTACGCCGCGTTGAATTCCGCCGGCGCCTACAGCTCGCCGCTGGTGCTGTGCGTGATCAACAACGGCTGGGCGATCTCGGTGCCGCGCTCGGCTCAGACCGGTGCGCAGACGCTGGCGCAGAAGGGCCTGGCCGGTGGCCTGTACTGCCTGCAGGTCGATGGCAACGATCTGTTCGCGGTGATGGAAGGCATGCGTCGCGCCACCGAGCGCGCCCGCAAGGGCGAAGGCGGCACCGTCATCGAATTCATGACCTACCGCCTGCACGACCACACCACCGCCGACGATGCGCGCCGTTACCGCAACGACGACGAAGTGAAGGCCGCCTGGACGCGCGATCCGGTGACGCGCCTGCGCACCTTCCTCACCGCGCAGGGTCTGTGGAGCGAAGCCGAAGAGAAGGCCTGGGCCGAGGATTGCGGCAAGCGCGTCGACGAAGAGATCAACGCCTACCTCAACACACCGGTGCAGCCGGTCGAAGCGATGTTCGATTACCTCTACGCCGACATGCCGCCGGACGTCGCTGCGCACCGCGCCGCCGCGCTCGCGCTGGAGGGCCGCTCGTGAACAAGGCCGACACCATGCCCCAGATCGATACCAGTTCCGCCACCACCACGCCCATCACGCTGATCGAAGCGATCACGCAGGCACTCGCCTGGGAGATGCGCCATGACGACGCCGTCGTCGTGCTCGGCGAGGACGTCGGCGTCAACGGCGGCGTGTTCCGTGCCACCGCCGGCCTCCAGCAGACGTTCGGTTCGGAACGCGTGCTCGACACCCCGCTCGACGAAACCACCATCGCCGGCCTGACCGTGGGCATGGCGTCGCAGGGCATGAAGCCCGTGGCCGAAGCGCAGTTCGATGGATTTATGTATCCGATGGTCGACTTCATCGTCTGCCACGCCGCGCGCATGCGTTACCGCACGCGCGGTCGGCTGCACTGCCCGATGGTGCTGCGCGTGCCGTGGGGTGGCGGCATCCGTGCGCCGGAACACCACAGCGAAGCCAACGAAGCCATCTTCACCAACGTGCCCGGGCTGCGCGTAGTCATGCCGTCCTCGCCCGCACGCGCCTACGGCATGCTGCTGGCGGCGATCCGCGATCCGGATCCGGTGATCTTCTTCGAACCCAAGCGCATCTATCGCCAGTACAAGGAGCTCGTGCCCGACGACGGCGAAGCCCTGCCGCTGGACGTGTGCTACGTGCTACGCGACGGCACCGACGTGACCCTGGTGACCTGGGGCGCGCAGGTGAAGGAAACGCTTGAGGCCGCCGAGAAGCTCGCAGCCGAAGGCATCAGCGCCGAAGTCATCGACGTCGCCACGCTGCGTCCGCTCGACTTTGCCACCATCGCCGAGTCGGTCAGCCGCACCGGTCGCTGCGTGATCGTGCACGAAGCGCCGAAGACTGCCGGCTTTGGTGCGGAGATCGCCGCGCGCCTGGCCGAGGAATCGATGTACGACCTGCTGGCACCGGTCGAGCGCGTCACCGGTTACGACACGCACATTCCGCTGTTCCGGCTGGAGATGAAGTACCTGCCGAGCGTAGATCGCATCGTGACCGCGGCGAAGCGTACGCTGGCTGCGGGCTGACCCACGCTCTTTGTAGAGCCGAGCTTGCTCGGCTGCTTTCGGCGACTCTCGTGAAGGGGTCGCTCGAAGATCGAGAGCAGCGGAGCAAGCTCCGCTCTACAAAGCAGAATCAAGCGGAGCCGAGCGGGCTCGGCTTTACAAAACCAAGACAACGGACATTGCAATGACGGCAACCAAGACGTTCCTGCTCCCCGATCTCGGCGAAGGCCTCCCGGACGCGACCATCGTCGAGTGGTACGTGAAGGTCGGCGACACTATCCGCCTCGACGACAACCTGGTGTCGATGGAAACCGCGAAGGCCGTGGTCGACGTGCCCTCGCCGGTGTCGGGCAAGGTGGTCAAGCTCGCCGGTGGCGCAGGCGATGTGATCATCACGGGCAAGATGCTGGCCGAGTTCGAGATCGATCCGAACCTGCCGCAGCGCGCGGAAGGCCAGGACACCGGCCACCATCATGGCGCCGGCAGCCATGCGCCTAGCAACGACGACAAGGTCATCGCCTCCGACGACGGCGGCACGATCAGCGCCGCCGGCACGCCTGCACCGAAAGGCGAAGCGCGCGAGGACAGCGGCACCGTGGTCGGCGCGATGCAGAGTTCCGACGCCGTGCGTAGCGAAGCCGCGGTCGCGGTCGGCGGCGTCAAGGCGATGCCGGCCGTGCGCGCGCAGGCGCGCAAGCTCGGCGTCGACATCGCCCGCGTGCGCGCGACCGGCGCCGATGGCGTGGTCACGATGGATGACGTGAAGCGTGCTGCCGCCGATGGCAGCGCGAAGATCGGCGCTGCTGCGCCTGCAGCCCGCGCCGCGGCTCCGGCGCCTGCCGCCGTTGCTGCTCCGGCCCCGGCCGCCCGCAGCACCCTGTCGCAGTCCGGCAAGCCGATGCGCACGCAGCCGCCAGGCGTTGCCGCCACCGGCCAGCCCGAACAGCTCAAGGGCGTGCGTCGCAACATGGCGCGCGTCATGGCCGATGCGCACAGCAAGGTCGTCCCGACCACGCTGGTCGACGACGCCGACCTGCATGCCTGGATCGGCAAGCAGGACATCACCGCGCGCCTGGTCCGCGCGATCGTCGTCGCATGCAAGACCGTGCCGGCGCTGAATGCCTGGTTCGACGGCGAGAACCTCACCCGCACCATGCATCCGCAGGTCGACGTGGGCATCGCCGTGGATACCGACGACGGCCTGTTCGTGCCCGCGCTGCGCAATGCCGACATGCTCGATGGCGCCGGCATCCGCACCGGGATCCAGCGCCTGCGCGCGCAGGTCGAGGACCGCTCGATTCCGCCCAGCGAACTCAGCGGCTACACGATCTCGCTGTCCAACTTCGGTATGTTCGCCGGCCGTTATGCGACGCCGGTAGTGGTACCGCCGTGCGTGGCCATCATCGGCGCGGGCAAGCTGTCGCACGATGTGGTCGCGGTCATCGGCGGCATCGAGGTGCATCGCCGCATGCCGATCTCGCTGACGTTCGATCATCGCGCCTGCACGGGCGGCGAAGCGGCGCGCTTCCTGAAGGCGCTGCTGGACGACATGGCATCGCCGAACTGACGTAGCGCGGGTCTCGACCCGCCGCTGCGGCATCGACAATTGACGAGCCGGCGGGTCGAGACCCGCCCTACGAGGATCCCATGGCCCACCGCAGCCGCCTCGCCGGTTTCATCATCGACTGCAATACCGGCGACCTAGATAGCGCCGCCGACTTCTGGAGCCAGGCGCTCGGCATGAGCATCGCCGACCGCAGCGCCGGCGACGAGACCGCGCAATACCAGCAATTCGGCGACACGCCAGGCGACCTGCACATCGAAGTGCAGAAGGTCGAGCATCCCTCGCGTGTGCATCTGGACATCGAAGCCGACGATGTCGATGCCGAAGCCGCGCGTCTGGAACGACTGGGCGCGAAGAAGATCGCCTTCATCAAACGCTGGTGGGTGATGGAAGCACCGACCGGCCACCGCTTCTGCGTGGTGAAGATGAAGCAACCCGAGCGTGGCGCAGCGCCGAACGAATGGGATTGATCGTCGCCCGGATCAGACCGGATTGATGCTCGTGAACAACGGCGTATCGTCGATTACCACGCGATCGCGGCCACCTGCCTTGGCGCGATACAGCGCCTGATCGGCGCGATCGAACGTCTGTTCCGGCCGATCGCGTCGCGGATCGCCGGCTGCAATGCCGATCGACACCGTGATTGGAAATGGCAGCGGCGCCCCCGCGACACGCTCGCGGATGCGATAAGCGACTTCCGACGCACCGTCCAGTGCCGTGCCCGGCAGGTACACCACGATCTCCTCGCCGCCGAACCGCACCGCGATGTCGCTCTTGCGGGTCGAAGCGAGCACCGCATCCGCGACTGCGCGGAGGGCCTGGTCGCCGGCGAGATGTCCGTGCACGTCGTTGACGAGCTTGAAGTGGTCGATGTCGAGCAGTAGCAGTGTGTAGTGCACGCGCTCCGAAGGATCGCGCTTGAGCGTTTCGCTCAGGATTTCCTCCATCGCCGCGCGATTGAGCAGGCCGGTCAATGGATCCCGGGTCGCGGTACGCTGCAGCTCCTCATTGCGGCGCTGCAATTCGGCGCGCGCCTGTTCGGCATGCTGCGCAGCGGCTTCGCGTGCCGTCAGCAACTTGCCTTGTTCGAACATCAAGCGTCGTAGCTCCAGCAAATGCTGTGTCTGCCGCGCCAACAGCTCGAGGGCCTTGATCTGTTCCGGGGTGAGATGTCGCGGCACCACATCGGCGACGCTCAGCGTGCCCAACGGATATCCGTCGGGACTGAGCAGCGGCACACCGGCGTAGAAGCGGGGCGGCTTGCCGTGCAGGCGCCGGCGCTTAGCCGCAGGAATGGGGTCGATGTCGAGGTCGTCGATCACCAGCGTGCGCCCAGGCTGATCGATGGCGTGATTGCACAGCGACAGTTCCCGGGCGACCTGCGACTGGTCGACGCCGATCTGCGCCTTGAACCAGACACGGTCCTGATCGATCAGCGAGATCGAAGCCGCCGTCACCCCGCACAGCGTTACGGCGAGAGTGACGATGTCGTCGAAAGCCTGTTCGGGCCCGGTGTCGACGATGGCATAGGCGTCCAACGCCGCCTGGCGTGCGGCTTCGGTGTCGACGGTCGGCGCGGGTACGCGACGGGACATGGCCCACGATCCCGCCGCGAACGGGGTGCAGTCAAGTGACGCGGCGGCTGCCGCAGTCCGCGGGCAGCCCGGCTATCAGGCAGGAAAGCCTGGCTTCACGCTTCCTCGGCCAGCTGCACCAGCGCATCCACCACATCGGCCAGTTCTGCGGCGTCGTGCAGGTGCCCGATCAGCTCATCGCCCAGATGAAGCGCATCGGCCTCCGCATGCCGCAGCAGGGCGCCGCCCTCCTTCTTCAGGCGTGCGATCAGCTGGCCCGCGTCCTTCGGCGAAGTGAAGCCAACGCTTTGGAGCAGGATCCGCTCACCATCGACGAACTTGAAGTAGAAGCGACCATCGGCCTCGCGGTACTGCTTGAATAGCGGCAGCGCCGCCTTTTCTTTCTTCTGCGTTGCCGCCGTTGCACTGCTCGACAGGTTGCGCAGCCCGACCGCTTCGCGCAGACGGGTCAGCAGCGGCGTCGCATGGGTCGCACGCAGTCGTGCCGCGCCATCGCGCAGGATCGCCTCGATCTCCGCCGGCTTCGCCATCAGGGCTTCGTAGCGTTCGCGCAGCGGAGCGACTTCGCTATCGATGCGCTCGAACAGCTTCTGCTTCGCGTCGCCCCAACCAATTCCATCGGCGTAGGCCTGACGCATCGCGGCGGTTTCCGCGGTACTGGCGAAGGCCTGGTACAGCTGGAACACGTTGGAGTTTTCGGTGTCCTTGGCCTCGCCCGGCGCACGCGAGTCGGTGACGATGCCCGCGATCAGCTTCTTCAGCTGCTCGCGCGGCGCGAACAAGGGAATGGTGTTGTCGTAGCTCTTGCTCATCTTGCGGCCGTCGAGACCGGGCAGCGTTGCCACGTGCTCTTCGATCGCCGCTTCCGGCAAGGTGAAGTGTTCGCCGTAGAGATGGTTGAAGCGCTGACCGAAATCGCGCGCCATCTCGATGTGCTGCACCTGGTCGCGACCGACCGGTACCTTGTGCGCGTTGAACAACAGGATGTCCGCGGCCATCAGCACCGGATACATGAACAGTCCGGCCGTGATCGCGGCATCGTCGTCGACGCCTTCCGCACGGTTCTTGTCCACCGACGCCTTGTAGGCGTGCGCGCGGTTGAGGATGCCCTTGCCGGCGACGCAGCTGAGGAACCAGGTGAGTTCGGGAATCTCGGGGATATCGCTCTGGCGATAGAACCACACCGACTTCGGGTCCAGGCCGCAGGCGAGCCAGGTCGCAGCGATCTCCAGCGTCGAACGTTGCACGCGGGCCGGATCGGTGACCTTGATCAGCGCGTGGTAGTCGGCGAGGAAGTAGTAGCTGTCCACGTTCGGATCGCGGCTAGCGGCGATGGCCGGGCGGACCGCGCCGACGTAGTTGCCAAGATGCGGCGTGCCGGAGGTGGTGATGCCGGTAAGGACACGGATGCGGGACATGCGGGGAACTGACCGAGGTTCAGGACGCGGTCGCGCAGTGTAGGGCCTGCTAACGCTACTGGGATAGGCCGCGCCGGGCGTGGGTGTGCGCGATGCAAGGAAGAGCGAGGGCGCGTATGTCGATACGCAACCGAGTGATGACGCCGCACCGCGCACACCCCACACCCGGCCCTTCGGGTTGCTCCTCAGAGGCCGCCATGCGGCGCTGCGCACCTTGACCTTGCAAGCAGCAAGGCGCATTCGGCGCGCAGCACCACCTGACGGCCTCTGAGGAGCAATGCGGCCTATCCCAGTAGCGTTAACAGGCCCTGACCGCTGGCTGAGCGGGACCGCCCGCGTCTGCGTTTCGCAACCCCGCTGGCGGTGGCGGTGCGTTAGCCCGCGTACCTCACCCGGAGCCACCGCCATGTTGCGCCGCATCGCCACCGCCACCCTTTGTCTGGCACTCGCCGCCTGTTCCTCCGCGCAGGCCCGCCCCCTGGTCGATATCGGCGTGGTCGATCGCGATCGCGGCGACTGGCTGGGCGAGATCCACCACCGCGGTCAGGACTGGATCGAGGGCGAGCCCGGGCATCGCTATTCGGTGCGCCTGACCAATACCACCGGCGGTCGTGTGCTGGTGGTGCTGTCGGTCGACGGCATCAACGCCGTGACCGGGCAGACCGCAAACCCGTCGCAGGCCGGCTACGTCCTGGAGCCGTGGGAAAGCGCCGAGATCAACGGCTGGCGCAAGTCACTCGACGACGTCGCCCAGTTCGTTTTCACCGATCTCCCGGACAGTTATGCGGCGCGCACCGGACGTCCGGACAACGTGGGCGTGATCGGTATTGCCGTATTTGAGGAGGCGCGCGTGATGTACGAATCGGCACCGATCTGGCGTCGCAGTCCGCCGGTCGCCAGCGACAGCGCATCGCCGGCGAAGGCGCGATCGATGCAGGGCGCGGCGGCCCCCGCGGCGGAGGCGCGCAGCTCGGAACGCGACGAAGCCGAAGCGCAGACCCTGGGCACCGGACACGGCCAGCGTGAATGGGCGCCGGCTTCACGCACCGGCTTCGTGCGCGCAACGCGCTCACCGACTCAGGTCACGCAGCTGCGCTACGACGATCACTACACGTTGGTGGCGCGCGGCGTGCTGCCGCGTCAGCCGGAGTGGCGTCGGTACGCCGAAGAACCGCGCGCATTCCCGGATGGATTCGTCGCCGATCCACAGTGGTAGGCGCGCGCCCAGAAAACAGCATCGGATATACAACGGGCCGGAAAACCGGCCCGTTGTCCTTGCTGATGTCAACGCGACACGAGCCGCAAGGCTCGGCTCAATGCAGCGTCTTGGTGAAATCCTCGATTTCGCGATTGGCGCGAGCGCGGTCCCAGCCGTAGCGTTCCTGCAGCTTGCCGGCGAGATATTCGGTATTGCCCTCGCGCACATCCAGCACGTCGTCGGTCAGTTCGCCCCAGCGTGACTGGATCTGCCCCTTCAGCTGCGTCCATTTTCCCTGGATGATGTCTTTATTCATTCCTGCGCTCCTGAAGTTCCGCACCGGACATTCGATGCCGTGCGAGGATGCAGGCAGTAATGTTGTGCGCGCATCACGATGGCGTTAGCAGCCTTTGTTACATGAATGAACAGGCGGAAGAATGCAAAAGGCCGGGAATTCCCGGCCTTTGCATGCATCGGATTCAAGCGATCAGCAATGCGAGTCTTTGCAGTCCTCGGCCTTGTCTTCGACCTTTTCACCAACCTTCTGCACGTCCTTACCGGCGCCCGCCATGGTGTTGCACGCAGTCACGAAGCCGGACGAGATGGTGATCAGCAGCAGCAGGAAAATCACACGCTTCATATTGCTCTCCTTCGGGATGTCGGATGACCCTTCTTCGGGAGCCGACTTTTGCCGCCTCCGCCTCCGCATCTAACGCGTACGGGCATGAACCCGTTGTGCAGACGGCCCCCCGCGCCACGACACATTCAGCTTCCAGTTTCCCTTCCGCCGGAAAGCACAAGGGCCGGATTGCTCCGGCCCTTGTCACTTGAATCTTGAACGCCAGACTCAGTTGCTGGCTTTGTCTTCGACCTTCTCACCCAGCTTCTTCACATCCTTGCCCAGGCCTTCCATCGTGTTGCAGGCGGACAGGGTCGCGATCGAGAAAATGGCCAGCAGGGCCACGGCAGCGAGACGCTTCATTCGAAATCTCCAGAGCTATGCGAAGGGGGATGCGGTGGGGCTCACCGCGCCGGCGCATGGTGTGACGGTCGCGTGAGCCGTGCAAGGGCCCCGGTCACGTGTTCGCGGTCGCGTTCAGCGATCAGTCGCGCATCAGGGTCGACTTGCCGAACAGGCTCTCCACCAGATCCACCGCCAGCTTCGCGGTGCGGTTGCGCTTGTCGATGATCGGATTCAGCTCGACTATGTCGAGCGAGCCCATGCGGCCGCTGTCGGCGATCATCTCCATCACCAGCTGCGCCTCGCGGTAGTTCGGGCCGCCGGGCACGGTAGTGCCGACGCCTGGCGCGATACTCGGATCGAGGAAGTCGACGTCGAAACTCACATGCAGGTGGGTGTTGTCGTCGACGCCTTCCAGCGCCTCCTCCATCGCCCGCTTCATGCCCACTTCGTCGATGTAGCGCATGTCGTAGACATCGAGGCCGTATTCCTGGACAAGGCGCTTCTCGCCTTCGTCGACCGAACGGATGCCGATCTGGCGGATCACGTCGGGCGAGACCGCCGGCGCGTCGCCACCCAGGTGCGTGAGCTCGCGTGGACCGAGACCGCACAGACAGGCCACCGGCATGCCGTGCACGTTGCCCGAAGGCGTCACCTTGCTGGTATTGAAGTCAGCGTGGGCATCGAGCCAAAGCACGCGCAATTGCTTGCCGGTTTCGCGGCAGTGACGTGCGACCGCCGTGATCGAACCCAAGCCAAGGCAGTGGTCGCCGCCAAGCAGGATCGGCATACGGCCTTCGCGCAGTTCCGCTGCGACCGACTCCATGACGATGCGGTTCCATTCGACGACTTCGGGCAGATGGCGATAGCCCTCGACCGGCTTCTGCCACGGATTGCGCGGTCCATCGAGGTTGCCGCGATCGATCACGTCGACGCCCCGCTTCGCCAGCGCCTCGCCCAGACCTGCGATGCGCAGTGCTTCCGGCCCAAGCCGCGCGCCGCGATGACCGGCGCCAACGTCGGTAGGTGCGCCGATCAGGGAAACGGAAGGATAGCTGCGGCTCATGCACCGGGTCCGTGTGGTGCCGGCTGTCAGAATCGAACTGACGACCTACCGCTTACAAGGCGGTTGCTCTACCAACTGAGCTAAGCCGGCGTGGGAGTTGCGGCCACGAACGTCGCTCGGGCCGAGCGGAGCATTCTAGCCTGTCGCGGCATCGCTCCGGTCAGCGCGCGGCGCAATCGGCCTTGCGGTACTGCCCCGCGGCGATGGCGGCCTGTGCACGGCGCGGATCGAAGGCCGCATCCGCGACGACATCCAGCCACAGCGAGTTAGTGGCCTTGCCGGCCTCGCCCACGGCTTCGGCCTGGGCAGCGAAGCCGGCGGCGTTGAGCGCATCGGCATGCTTGTTCGCCGCGTCCTCGCTGCTGAAGCGCCCGAGGGCGATCGAATTCGCCTCCGCGCCTTCGCGAACCACCAGGAAATCGCTGAAACCGGCGGCGCCGATGCGCTGGGCCGTCGTCTGCGCCTGCTCGAGCGACGGCAGCGGTGGCAGATAGACACGCCAGCCGCGCGCGGCCGCAGGCGCGGGCTGCTCGCGCTCGCTCAACTTCTGTACCTGCGGTCGAAGCTTGGCCGCCGCCTTGGTTCCTGCATCCTTGGAAGCGAACGGCCCGAAACTGAAGCACTGCGGTGCCGCCGGCGCCACGACGTCAGCTACGGAGGAGGTTGCGCTCGCATCCGCAGCGGTGCTCGGTGCGACTTGCTCGACCGCGGTCGGCGCAGGTCCCGGAGCGCCTTCCTGCACGAGCAGCAGACGGGCCACGCCGGGCGGCACCTGCGGCATTGCTTTGGCGGGCGGCGGGTCGTGCGCGATCCACCACGCGGCAACGCCGAGGTTGAGCACCGACAACAGGACGATGAGCGCGCGTGCGAGCATCCCCGGATTCTAGGGGAAGCGCCTTAGCCCGTGGCGTCGACCGCTGCCCAGATCGCCAAACCCTCCAGTACGAGGTTGGGGACGCGGGTGGCATCGGGCTGCAGAGCGATGAGTTCGTCTGCCCCTCCGCCATGCACGAGCAGGCGTGCGGGCTCACCCAGCATGCGCTGCGCCGCGCTGCGGCTGGATTCGATCAGCGCCAGCGCGGCGCCTTCGCATCCGGACGCCAACGCATCCTCGGTGTCGCGCGCGAACTCCGTGAAATCGCCACCCTGTACCGGCAGATGCGGCGCGCGCTCGTGCAGAACCTCCCGCATCAAGGTGGGCGATGGCGCGATGCGGCCGCCCAGATGCTGGCCCTGCGCGTCGAGCAGGTCGACGGTCAGCGCGGTGCCGACACCGCACAGTAGTGCCGGCCCTTCGCTTCGCGCATGCACGGCGAGCATCGCGAGGAAGCGGTCGACACCCAACTTATGCGGTTGCGCATAAGCGATATGGAAGTCGCGGAACACCTTCTGCGTGCGCGCCAGCGAGATGCGGCGAGCACGCATGGTGAGTGCCTGCAGCAGTCCCACGCGGAGGTCTTCGTTGGCGACGCTGGCCACATAGGCCACATCGATGCGCGGTGGCAGTGCTTGTGCGAGCACGGCCGCCAGATCTGCCTCGCGGTGCGGCAGCGCGATGACCTCACCGACGCGGCCATCGACCAGAGGTGCACACTTTAGCCGGGTGTTGCCGAGGTCGAAGAGCCACGCAGTCATGCGGTCGTCGCCTTGCGCACGCTGACTTCGCCCGCATGCACGCGGTGTTCGCGACCGTCGTCATCGAGGCGCAATCGCAAAGCACCGTCTTCGGCGACACCCATGGCCGTTCCCGACTGCGGCACGCCGGCGGAATGCAGCGTCACCGGCTCGCCAGCGAGCGCATCCAGCTCCGCATAGCGAGGCAGGAACGGCGCCAGGCCTTCGGCATCGAATTGGTCGAGCGCCGGCAGCAACCGCCCCAGTACCTTCGCAGTGATCACGTTGCGATCGGGAAGCGCCGATCCGGATTCCTCTGCCAATCCGGCGAGGTCGCACCAGGGTTGATCGATCTCGCGCGCCGCGGGCTCGGGCATGCGCACATTGAGGCCCAGGCCGATGATCGCGCGTGCGGGTCCGGCATGTTCGCCGCTGCCCTCGATCAACAGCCCGCCGAGCTTGCGCAGGCCCTGCGGGTCGATGACCACGATGTCGTTCGGCCATTTCAGGCGCACCGTGCTGAAGCCCAGGCCCTGAAGCCCCTCGGCGACCGCCACGCCCGCCACCAGGCTCAGGCCTCCCAGCCGCGCCAGCCCGCCGCCGAAGCCGCGCGCCAGCGACAGATAGAGATGCGCGGCCAGCGGCGAGGCCCAAACGCGGCCACGACGGCCGCGGCCACCGGTCTGGCGTTCCGCCAGCAACACCTGAGCGCCGGCTTCGGGGCCTCGGCGACGCAGCAGTTCACTGTTGGTGGAATCGATGCTCCAGGCCACCTCCAGGCCAGCGAGCCCGGATTGGGCATCTGCCGGGAGTGCCGCAAGGATCGCCGCCGGGTCCAACAGGTCCAGCGGCTGGGTCAAGGCGTAACCACGCCCGGCCTGGGCAGCAATGCCAACCCCGGCCTGGCGCAGGGCTTCGATCCGCTTCCAGACTGCCGCCCGGGTCTGTCCGGCGGCCTTGGCCAGGGCATCCCCGCTGGCGGGGCCGCGGATCAGATGTAGCAGCAGGTCACGATCGTCCATGAACGAATTATGCGGGGCGCGACTGGTGTTGCGGCGCACCACAAGCCGCCCGACGAATGCAATCCCGTTGCTCGAAGGAGTGCGATATAGTCCGGCGGTTCCCGACTTCCGGGAGAGGACTTTCCCATGCGCCGCATTGTCGTCTGCCTGCTGATCGCACTGGCCAGCACCGGCGCAGCCGCGCGCGAAACCCGACTCAGCGACGCCGAAGGCGGCAGCTGCCGCGGCGCCCAGACGTCGATAGCCCGCACGGCCGAACGCGACACCCCCGCCTTGCCGGCACCGGCGAAGAAGACCAAGTCCCTGCCCAGCACCAACGGCGGTGGCGGCGACGACGTTCGCCTCCCCTCGCCACGTTGGCACCGCTTCCTGCCGGGCATGTTCCGCTAAGCCGACCCAACGCTTCCGCTTGTTTGGCTGGCTGCGCCTCGGACGATCTCCGCAGGCCATCGATCCCGATCTCTGGCGCGATATCCGCGCTGCATTGCCATGGGCGACCGCGCTGGACGAGGCACGCGCAACACGCCTGTCGCAGCTGGTCGCGCGCTTCCTGCACGAAAAGACCATCACGCCGATCGGCGATCTGACCCTGGACGAACGCGACCGCGGCCTGCTCGCCGCAGCGTGCTGCCTGCCGTTGCTGAAATTCGGTGAAGCCGGCCTGCGTGGCTGGTCGCAGCTGATCGTGTATCCCGAAGCCTTCCGCGTGAATCGCACGCATGTCGATGCCGCAGGCGTGCTGCACGAATGGGAAGACGAACTCATCGGCGAGTCATGGGAGATTGGGCCGTTGATCCTGTCGTGGGCCGACGTGCTGGCCGACTGCGAAGATCCGCGTGCCGGCTTCTGCGTGGCGGTGCACGAGATGGCGCACAAGATCGACGTGCTCGACGGCGAGCTCGATGGAACGCCACCCCTGCCCGGCCCATGGCAGCGCGGCTGGGCGCGCGATTTCCAGGCTGCATACGACGCGCTCGCCGCGGAAATCGATGCAGGTCGCGAGACCGCGATCGATGGTTATGCGGCCGAGGCACCGGAGGAATTTTTCGCCGTGGTCAGCGAGTACCACTTCAGCGATCCGCAATTGCTGCGCGCGGAAATGCCCAAGGTGGCAGCGCATCTGGAGCGCTTCTACGGTCCCTCGCCATTTGCATTGCACGTGTAGCGCCGAGCCTGCTCGGCGGCCCGGACAGCAATAGGCCGAACCGGCTCGGTGCTGCCGCTTGGCGGGGCCGCTACAACCCCGGCGGCAATTTGACCTCGAATCGCGCGCCGCTGAGTTCCCGCGACGCGATCACTTCGAGCGTGCCGCGATACCCGCGCACCAGGTCCTGCACGATCGCCAGGCCGATGCCATGCCCCTGCACCCGCTCGTCGCCGCGCACACCACGCTGCAGGATCAGCGCGACCTTTTCCTGCGGAATGCCCGGGCCGTCGTCATCCACCGCGATCAGTAGGCCGGGGCGCCGATTGGGCGCGCGTTCGCCAAACTGCACGGTCAACAGCACGCGCGAACGCGCCCACTTGAACGCGTTCTCCAACAGGTTGCCCAGCAACTCCTGCAGATCGCCAGGCTCGCCGTGGAATTGCACGCCTGGTGCGATATCGAATTCGCACAGCACGCCCTTGCTCGAATACACCTTTTCCAGGCCGGTCACGATCTGCTCGGCATGCGGCTCGATGGCGACCGGCGCGGCGAACAAGTGATGCCCTGAGCGCGCCGCACGCGCCAGCTGGTACGACACCAGATCGTTCATGCGCCGCAGCTGCACCGCTACTTCTTCGCGCAATTCGTCCTCGGGTCCCGGATGATCCAGCCGCGCGCGCAGCACCGCGAGCGGCGTCTTCAGGCTGTGGGCGAGATCGGCGAGTGTGTTGCGCTGGCGATCGAGGTTCTCGCGTTCGCTCTCGATGAAAGCATTGATGCTTTCGGTCAGGGGTTCCAGCTCGCGCGGGTGGCGCTCGCTCATGCGCGAAGCCAATCCGCGCTGCACGCGCTTGAGCTCATGGATGACGTTGCGCAGCGGACGCAGGCTCCAGCGCAGCACCACTGTCTGCAGCAGCACGAGGATCAGGCCCGCGCCGCCGAGGTAGCGCCACAGCGCCGCGCGGAATACCGCGACCTGCTGGGCGAGCGCGGTCGTGTCTTCCAGAATGTAGATCGTGTACGGGAACTCCGCCTTGGCATCGCCTTCCGCGCTCCAGATGAAGCCGCGGCCGTAGCGGTACACCTCACCCGCCGAACCCTTGATCTGGGTAATTGGCAGCGGGCCTTCGAAGCGCTCTTCATTCGAATCGAGCATCTTCGAGCTCGGCAGCATCGGCCCCTGCGCCGAATGCGAATCCCAATGCGCATTGGGCAACACCACTTCCGCGTACAAGCCACTGCCCGGACGCTCGAAGCGCGGGTCGATCGGGTCGTAAGGAGGGATGAACTCGCCGTTGCGCGCGAATTCGCCCTTGTCGGCATAGGCCAGCGCGTAGTTTTCCAGGCGCTGGTGCAGGTTGTCCTTGGCAGTCTGCTGGAACGCACGGTCGAGCGCATAACCGGCCAGCGCGAGGAATCCGACCAGACCCAGGCTGGCCGCCAGCAACTGGCGGATCTGCAGTGAGCGTGGCTGGCGCCAGCTCATGGCACGGCCTCGTGATGGGTGCGGGAAACGCTGGCGGACACGGGATTCATGTGCCGCCAGCGTACAAAGAGCGGGCGCTGCGCGCGATCAGCCGACGCTCGAAATCCGACGCAGTGGTCAATCCGCTACCTCAGCCGTCGTTACGAGCGCGCGTCGTCAGTCGCCGCTTCGCGCGATGGCGAAGCGGTAGCCGCGACCGCGCACGGTCTCGATCGGCTTGAGCGCACCCTCCGGATCCAGCTTCTTGCGCAGACGGCCGATGAAGACTTCCAGCACGTTGGAGTCGCGGTCGAAGTCCTGCTGGTAGATGTGCTCGGTGAGATCGGCCTTCGAGACCAACTCGCCGGCATGCATCATCAGGTACTCGAGCACCTTGTACTCGTAGCTGGTCAGGTCGACGTTGGCGCCGCTGACGCTGACAGTCTGCGCGGCCAGATCGAGAGTGACCGGACCGCACTCCAGCGACGGCTTGCTCCAGCCGGCGGCGCGGCGGACCAAGGCATTGATACGGGCGAGCAACTCTTCGACGTGGAAAGGCTTGACCAGATAGTCGTCGGCGCCCTGCTTCAGGCCCTCGACCTTGTCCTGCCAGCTGGAACGCGCAGTCAGGATCAGCACCGGGAATTTCTTGCCTTCCTCGCGCAGGGCCTTGATCAGGTCCATGCCGGACATCTTGGGCAGGCCGAGGTCGATAATGCCGAGGTCGAAGGGAACCTCGCGGCCCATGTACAGGCCTTCCTCGCCGTCCTGGGCGGCGTCGACGGCAAACCCTTCCCGCTTGAGGCGGGCGGCCAGGGTTTCGCGGAGGGGAGCTTCGTCCTCGACCAGGAGAATGCGCATGGGGAGACTCCTTGAGCAGTACGGCCGTCGTGGCCAGGTGCATTCAGGTTAGTCGTTCAGGTTGTCGCCGGCGCGTGTAGGCAGACGGGCGACCCTGCCTTCGTTCAGCTTCATGAATTCGTCCCAACGGGGCTGATCGGCTCCGAGGAACTACCGGTCTCAGTCGTCGTCGCCCTGCTGACGCGGCGGCTGGTTCTGACCCTGCGGGTCATCCATATAGACGCGGACCCGACCGCTGGAGTCGATGACCTTTACCCGATTGACGTTGCGGCCGTCGAAGGGGACCCGCTCCGCACTCAGGACCTGGCCACCAGTACGCCGCTCGACCCGGCGGACTGCGTCCGACAGGGCGCGATGGTCCTCCCCCCGGTTGTGGCGATCATCCGCGCGGCTGGCGCGGTCGGCGGCATCGCGACCGGCACCGCCCCGATCGAGCAGCCCGCCCAGGCTCTGCGCGGCAACCTGCCCGGCCGGCACCGCGAGGGCGACAGCAAGGATCAGGGACGCGAAGCGGGAAACGGACAGGGACATGGGGGCTATAGGCAACAGCGCGGCGAAGGTGGAACGACGAGTGTGCATTCTTGGAACGAGGCAGTGAATCCGGTCTGAACTTTTCCTTCACAGCGAGGCCGCGGTTCAGCCCTCGCCGTGCTGCGATTCAAGTAGGACCACAGAGGTTGCTGTATCAGAAGATCTCGCCGACGCAACACCGCAGCGAGCCGCCGCCGGCCTCGATGGCATCGAGCTCGACCGTCATCACTTCGAAGCCGGCACCACGCAGCTGGTCGCGGTGCCCGGCCGAAAGCGCGCGCCCCGCGTGTGCACTCATCCACACCTTGTCCGGCGACAGCGCGATCGCGTTGCCCACGAAAGCCGCATGTTCCGCCGGCGAGCACAGGATCGCGTGGGGCGCGTAAAGCCCGGCGATCGCGTCGACCACGGCCGCGTCGGCAAACCCTCTCGGACAAATGATCGCGGCACGCCCTGCCAGTACGGCGAGCACGACATTGGTGTGGTATTCGCCCGCGGCCAGGTCGAACAACAGCGTCGCACGCAGTCCGAAGGCCTCGTGCATCAACCGCGCGCCCTCCTCGTCGCAGCGCTCCGACAGGCCGCAGAACCCCAGCCCGCGCGCACGATCGATGACCAATGCGCCAGTGAGTTCGCACGGGTGTTCCTGCGTCGACAGGTCGATCTCGGCATAGTCCAGCACACCAGCGAAGAAGCCCCGGATGTCGTCGCGCTCGGCCTCTCGCTGGCGCACCTCATGACGCATGCGACCCACGACATAGCGCCCGGCCGTGGTACCGAACACGTTGTTGGGGAACAAAGCGTCGGGCGTGCGCGGGTTGCCGGCGAAACAGACCGTAGGCAGTTCGGCGGAAAAAGCGCAGTGCAGCTCGCGGTGCTGTCGGGAAGCGCGTGTGGCGTCGAACGCCTCGGCCTGCGCCATGTAGCGGTTGTCCTGCGCGGACTGCTCGGCCAGCGTGAATCCATCGGGAGCGACCAAAAAAGCCGCACGCGCCGTGGCTGGACCGAAATCGGTTGCGCTGCCGCGGGCAAAGGCGAGGAAGGCGCGCGTATCGCGGGTGATCATGCGGGTCCCTGCTTGAAGGCGGCTGTCAGGCGGCAGCAGCGGTGCGGTAATCGGTCAGCGACAGCGCATGCTCGACCAGCGACCAATCGGCACCCGGCTTGTGCGCGCCCTCGCTCAACACCTGGCGGAAGGCGCGACCACCGCGTTCGCCCGCGAACAGGCCGAGCAGATGCCGGGTGATGTGCTTCAGATAGACGCCCTGCGCGAGCTGCGCCTCGACGTAGGGCCGGTAGGCTCGCAGCAGTTCACCGCGCGTGCGCAGCTCGCCGCCGAACCAGGCGACATCGATACGATGCAGCAGATACGGATCGTGGTAGGCAGCGCGACCGAGCATCGCGCCATCGGTGTGATCCAGGTGCTGGGTAGCCTCTTCCATCGTCGCGATGCCGCCGTTGACCACGATCTGCAGCTGCGGGCGATCGCTCTTCAAGCGGTACGCCCAGTCGTAGCGTAGCGGCGGCACTTCGCGATTCTCCTTCGGCGACAGTCCCTGCAGCCAGGCATTGCGCGCGTGAATCACGAACATGCGGCAACCGGCCGCAGCGACCGTGTCGATGAAATGAGCGAAGCGATCCCAGTCGTGGTCGTCGTCTACGCCAAGTCGACACTTCACCGTCACCGGCACGTCACACGCCGCGATCATCGCCGCGACGCTTTCCGCAACCACGCCGGGTTCGCGCATCAGGCAGGCGCCGAAGCGCCCGGCCCGCACGCGATCCGAGGGGCAGCCGCAATTGAGGTTGATCTCGTCGAAACCATGATCCGTGCCAATTCGCGCGGCCTGCGCCAAGAGCTCCGGCTCGCTGCCACCTAGCTGCAGGGCAACCGGATGTTCGTCGGAATCCATCGCCAGCAATTTCCCGCGGTCGCCATGGATCACGGCGTTCGCATGCACCATTTCGGTGTACAGCCGCGCATGCGGTGCCAGCACGCGGTGAAAGGTACGGCAGTGCGAGTCGGTCCAATCCATCATCGGAGCGACGGAAAGCCGGAGTTGCGGCGGCGGAATGGCGGGAGTCGTGATCATTGGGCGCCAATTGTAAAGGGGACGCGCACGGAGTTCGCCCGTGTCCGTCTTGGCCCCTGCGGTGCGTTAACCCAACTGGGGGAATGAACTCACGGTTGGGGGCAAATCCGTAGCGCCGAGGCACGAACAAGATGAGCGATTCACCCCCTGCCCCTGCACGCCGTGGCTTCACCATCGCATTGGCATTGTTCCTGGCGGCACTCACGGCCGCGGCGATGGTGTATGTGGCGAGCGGAGTCGCTCCCTCTGACGATCGCCAGGCGATAGCGGTAGCCGCCGCCCGTGGAGATCCGGCGATCCTCGCGGCCGTCCAGACCCGGGCCAACGAAAATCGCGTCATGTACGGCGATGCCGATGCGCTGGCATCGTTTGCTACTGTGCGCACCAGCGGTGCCCTGACCGCCTTGCCGGCGCAAGGGGATCCGGCCAAGGGAACGTTCTCGCCGGTCGCCAATTGGCCCTTGGTCGGCATCCATGCGGTGCTCACCCCCGATGGTCGAGTGCTGAGCTACGGCACTTCGGCCACTGGCTTTCGAACGGGATATTTCATTTACGACGTATGGGACCCGCAGCTCGGCCTGGGCAGCAGTTCGCACACGACCTTGCCCAACAGCACGCAGGTCGACATCTTCTGTAACGCCCAGCTGCTGTTGCCCAGCGGCAACATCGAGATGTGGGGCGGCGACGTGGTGAACCTGGACACCGGGAAGGCCACGCTGCAGCCCAACGACGATTCCACGCTGTTCAATCCTCTCGACAACAGTCTGGCGCGCACCGCGAAGATGTTCCGCAAGCGCTGGTACGCCACTGCGACCACCCTGCCCAACGGCGAGGTCTACATCCAGGGCGGCACCGGTGGCGAGGATTTTCCCGAAGTCCGCACCAGCACCGGCAACTTCCGCCTGCTGAGCGGCGCACCTACGACCTACCTGGGTGGCCTGTATCCGCGCAACTTCGTCGCACCTGACGGGAATATCTTCGGCACGCGCTACGAAGAGATGTATCGCGTTGACGCAACTGGAACCGGCCACATCACCAAGGCCGGCCGCTTCCTCAGCGGCAACATGGGCGCGAGCTCGACGGCAGTGATGTTCCGCCCCGGCAAGATCCTGCAGACGGGTGGCGGCTACGACATCGACTTCGCCAGCCCCAACGCGCATGTGATCGACATCAATTCGGCGACACCGGTCGTCCAGCAAGTGGCTTCGCCGCTGTATCGCCGCCACTGGGGCACCAGCACGGTGCTGCCGGACGGTCGCGTGTTCCTTTCCGGCGGCAGCGTGGCCGACAACGATCCGGTCAACGGTGTCGACTACATCGGCGAGATCTACGACCCGGTGAGCAATACCTGGTCGGAAGCCGCTACCGCGCAGCGGATGCGGCTGTATCACTCGTCCGCGCTGCTGTTGCCCGATGCCACCGTTCTGACGCTCGGCGGCGGCGCGAATGGACCGCAACTCAACCTCAATGCGGAAGTCTATTACCCGCCCTACTTGTTCAACGGCGATGGCACGCCGGCGCCGCGACCCATCATCTCCACGGCTCCGATGACCACCGCTCCGTCGCAGACGATCGCGATCGGAACACCGGTTCCCTCCGCGATTACGCGCGTGACGCTGGTAAAGACCGGTTCGGTCACGCATTCGTTCGACATGGACCAGCGCTTCCTCGAGCTGCCATTCGTGGTCAGTGGTAACGGGCTGCAGGCGAGCCTGCCGGCAAATCAATTCCTGACGCCGCCGGGCTACTACATGCTGTTCGTGATTGACGACCAGGGCGTGCCGTCCGAAGCGGCGATGCTCCGCATCAACACCATCAATCCTGCACGCCTGACCGTCAACAAGGTGGTCGTGAACAACGACGGTGGCAGCCGGGTTGCCGCCAATTTCAGCTTCTCCCTCAACGGCGGCGCCCCCATTCAATTCGAAGCGGACGGCAGCAACGTCATCAACCTTGCTGCGGGCACCTACACCGTTACCGAGCCCAACCCCAGCGACTACGCCGCCAGCTATGCGAATTGCAGCAACATCGTGCTGACGGCCGGAAGTACCGCGACCTGCACCATCACCAACAACGACATTCCAGGGTTCTTCGTTACCACCGGCAGCAGCAAGTCCAGCTATCTGCCAGGCGAAACCGTGACATTGACTGCGCACGTGCTGTTGATGGGAGCTCCAGTGAGCGGCGCCCAGGTGAATTTCGATGCGCTCAAGCCGAACGGGATCAACCATGTCCGTCTTGCCGCGACCACCGACAGCAATGGCAACGCCAGCGCCTCGTTCGTATCCGGAACGGGACCGAGTTCGATCGGCACCTACCAGCTGACGACGACGGCAACCAGCGGAACGCGTTCGGCCCAGGCGTTCGGTTCTTTCGCCGTCCAAAATGCCTTGCCGGCGACGCTTACAGTGCGCAAGGTGATGGTGAACGAAAACGGCGGCACCAAGGAACCGTCGGACTTCACCTTCTCCATCAACGG
The DNA here is from genome assembly GCF_054779815.1 of Lysobacter tyrosinilyticus. Taxonomy (NCBI): domain Bacteria; kingdom Pseudomonadati; phylum Pseudomonadota; class Gammaproteobacteria; order Lysobacterales; family Lysobacteraceae; genus Lysobacter; species Lysobacter tyrosinilyticus. The sequence goes on along the minus strand of NZ_BAAGXN010000001.1, from coordinate 984,334 downwards.
CGGCGCGCCGATGCAGTTCGAGGCAGACGGCAGCAACGTGCTCAACCTGGCGGCCGGTACGTACACGGTGACCGAAACGCCGGTCTCGGATTACACACCCAGCTTGGCCAACTGTACCGGCATCGTGCTGGCGGCTGGCGACAGCGCGACCTGCACGATCACGAATCACGACACACCTTCGTTCATCGTTACCACTGGCACCAGCAAGGCCACCTACACCGCAGGCGAGACGGTGACGCTGATGGCGCGTGTGCTCAACGGCGGCGTACCGATAAGTGGCGCATTGGTGAACTTCGACGCGCTCAAACCCAACGGCGTCAACCACGTGCGGCTCACCGCAACCAGCAACAGCAATGGCGATGCCAGCGCTTCGTTCATCTCAGGCAGCGGGCCCAGTTCGATCGGGACCTACCAGCTGACGACCACCGCAACCCGCAGCGGATCCACGGCGACGGCGTACGCAAGCTTCGTCGTGCAGAGCAGCGCGCCACAGCCGGCCACCCTGATCGTCAACAAGGTCGTGGTGAACGATGATGGCGGCAGCAAGATCGCATCGGACTTCAGCTTTTCGGTCAACGGTGCAGCGCCGGTCGCATTCGAGGCCGACGGCAGCAATGCACTCAGCGTTGCGGCCGGCACCTACACTGTCACCGAGCCCACGGTGGCCGGCTACAGCGCCAGCCTGTCCAATTGCACCAACGTCGTCCTGGCATCGGGCGCGACGGCAACCTGCACGATCACCAACAACGACACCGCAGGGCTCGCGGCCACTACGGGATCGGACAAGTCCGTATACACGCGCGGCGAAACGGTGACACTGACTGCGCACGTGGTCCGGGGTGGCGCCCCGGTATCGGGCGCGCAGGTCAGCTTCGACGCGCTCAAGCCCAACGGCGTCAATCACGTGCGACTTACCGCGACGACCGATACCAACGGCGACGCGGCGGCATCCTTCGTATCCGGCACCGGGTCGAGTTCGATCGGCACGTACCAGCTGACGACCACGGTCACCAGCGCCGGCGCCACTGCCGTGGCCACCGGGTCGTTCGTGGTCCAGTAGTCGAGGGCGATCCGCTATGTGGAAGACAGGTGCGCGATCGCCGCCGTGGCGGCCTGGCGGTCGTTGTCATCGAAGGGCGTGATTAGCATGCCAACCATGGTGCCGTCGTCGAGGCAACGCGCGTTGACGTCGACACCATCGGGATGACTGCGCGGTATGTAGAAGCTCTTGATGCCGCAGTGGCGGCAGAACAGATGACGCGCCGCCCCGGTATTGAACAGATATTCGCCGAGATCATCCGCCCCCGATATCAGGCGGAACCGCGCCGCCGGGACGATCAAGTGCAGGAAGCCGGTCATGCGGCAGATCGAGCAATTGCAGTCGAGGACTTCGATCTGCGCCGGGGCATCGACTTCAAAACGTACGCGGCGGCAATGACAGCCGCCGCGATGCGTCACGAGAGGTACAGGCGTGTTCATGCTCGTAGTCTAAGACTCAGCCCTTGCCTTTGCCCTTCTTGCCCCCTTGGCCCTTGCCTTGCGAAGCGCCTGACCCGTGTTCGTCCGACTTGCCCTTGCCGGATGCCGGGCCATGCTCGGTCTTGGATGATTTGCCGGAACCATGGCTATCAGAAGCCGCGGCCTTGCCCTTGGAATTGCTGTGCGCAGCGGTGTCATGACCCTTGCCACGATTGGGAAAGTCGCGGTGCAGATCGTCGTCGAGATCGATCGGACGCGCCCAGCGGTCGTAGGTCGGCACGAAGCCCTTCTTCAAGCGGTGGAATTCGGGTGATCCAGGTTTGATGCCCAGGCGCTGCGCAATGACACCCCAACCCTGGCCGGGCGCAGCGTCGTAGTAGTCGACGACGTAACGGCAAGGCCGCCCTAATGCCGACGCCAATGCACAGGCGAAGTAGACATCGCCCGGCGCCCAATGCCGGCTCCGCAGCAGATCCACGACCAGTGGGCGCGGAACATCGTGATAGCGCACCATTTCGTCGATGAAAGGCTCGGGATAGCGGGCACCGTAGCGATTCATATCGCCGAGCCAGGTATCCACCCAGACATCACCGCTGCGCGGATTCCAGCCAACGGTGAGGTCCTGTGCACCAACGGAGCCCGCGGCAAATACACCGGCCGCAAGCATCAACGCGAAGGCGCCGCGCTTCAATGTCGAAAGCGACTCATGCATGCCAGTACTCCTGTACTTCGCGGCGGGAGCCGCGGTTCGACGGCGCGGTCATGTTCAGTGGCGGGATATGAATTCGTTGTGAGTTCCAGCGGCACCCGTGGATCAGGGTTCGATCACGAACTTGCCAAAGGCGATTCCCAGGTCCCAACCCTCGCCCTTGCCCGCCAACGCAAGCGACACGCTGCCCTTGGTCATGGCCATCGCCTTTCCCGACTTCGATGCACCGGCATGCGCCTCGCCGCTGGCATACGTCCCGAGTACGTCGTTGATGTTGTAGACGCCGGAGAACTCGCCGTGGCCATTCTCGATCTTCGATTTGCCGACCGTGAGGCCACCGCCCTTGGCACGGATGTGCACCGGCATGCTCTGGCCGTCGTCGCAACTGACCTGACCATCACCGCCCGCCGTCTTGTAGAAAATTGACCAACCCGAAAGGTTGAAGGTCAGCTTGCAAGTGATCGGACCACCGGCCAACGCAGGGGTGGATGCGCTGACCAGAAAGCCGGCACAGAGCAGCATTGCCAGACGAGACTTCATTGCACGACTCCAAAGCTTGAGTGCGGCAAGGCTAACACTGTGTACTGCGGGCGACATCAGTGACGCGAGTACAAAAAAGAGCGGCACCTTGCGGCGCCGCCCTTGCTCTACAGTACTTTAGCGGAGGTCAATCGTCGTCGCGGTCGCGCCAACGACGGCCATCCCAGTAGCGGTCACGATCGCGGTAGTTGTCGCGGTCGTAGCTGTAGTAGCGGTTGTCGTAACGGTTATCGTCCCGACGGTCGTAACGCGGATCGTAGTAGCGCGTTACGCAGCGACCCCTATGGTCGCAGCTCATCCGGCGTTCTTGCGAATGCTTCTTCCAGTAGCCGTTCGCATTGCCGTACGGCGGACCGTAGCGATAGTCGCGAGGCTGGTAGCGGTAATAGACCGGACGGCCGTAACGATCACGTTGCACGATCAGCCTATCGTTGTAGCCGTAATCGCCATACCGGTAGTACGGATAGCCGCCGCGGAAGATCACGTCGGCGACGTCGACAATCACGCGAACCAGGTCATCGTTGCTTTGAGCTTGGACCGGCGTCGGCGCGGCCAGCGTTGCCAGGCCGAGGCCGGCGGCCAGCGCGGTCGAAGCAAGCCAGCGGGTCACAGTGGCCATAGCCTTCTCCTCTCTTTTACCCACCACCATTGGCGGGCATGCGAGGGAAGATGCGACTGGCTCGGTGAACGGGCTTGTAATTTTTACGTGAACGCCAGCGTCGCTCAGGCACCAGTTAATCGCGCAGATCCAACGCAGCGGTCAGACCACCACGGGCATTGTCAGCGACCGCACCGCTGCCGGTAGCTCCGAAGGGGTCGCAACACGACGCAGACGCGGCGCGTTGTCGTCGACCTGAGCCTCGGTCTCGTGGGCCCAGGTCACGTGGTACGGCATGTAGATGCCCGAGCCGCCCAGTTCGAGCACCGGCGCGATGTCGGAGCGCAGCGAATTTCCGATCATCGCGAAGCGTGACGCCGGCAGGTCGAACTCGGACAGCACCCGCGCATAAGTCGACGTATCTTTTTCGCTGACGATCTCGATGCGATGGAACAGGTCGGCCAGACCGGACTGCTTCACCTTGCTTTCCTGGTGGAACAGGTCGCCCTTGGTGATCAGCACGATCTCGTGATCCGCGGCGATGGCTTCCACTGCCTCGCGAATGCCTGGCAGCAACTCGACCGGATGCTGCAACAGCTCCTTGCCCAGCGCGACGATGCGGTGCAGGTCGGATGCGCTGATGCGCGCCTCGGTGATCTCCACCGCGGCTTCCACCATGGACAAGGTCATGCTCTTCACGCCGTAACCGAACAGCGCGAGATTGCGCATCTCCACCGCATACAACCGCTCGTGGGTACGCGCGTCGTGCAGATCCACGTAGGACTGCAGAATGCGCTCGAAGTCGGCCTGCGCGGCGTGATAGTAGTCTTCGCTGCGCCAGAGCGTGTCATCGCCGTCGAAGCCGACCAGGCGAATGGAAGTGTCGTCATTGGAAGTCATGTGCGCAGTATGCCAGCCGCGCCGGCCGCGCCGTTCTCCAGCAAAAGGCATGGCCGCCGGAGCGCAGACTTCGCAAAGCAGCGGGACGCGGAGGAATCCGCGCCCCGCTGTACCGGCAAGGTCAGGTCGCCGGCAAACCGGAACTCCGGCCAGAGGTCTCCGGCAGGACTGGGATTTGGTGCGGATGCCCTACTTCTTGCCGCCCTGCGTCTTGACGTAGGCCTTGTACTCGATGGCGGTCAGGGAGCCGTCGGCATTGCTGTCGGCCTTGTCGAATACCTGACCGAGCGACGGAACGGCGGCGGCTTCGGCCTTGCTGAGGTTGCCGTCCTTGTCGAGGTCGACGTCGGCCCAGCTCTTCTTCGCAACGCTGGCCGGAGTCGCGGCTGCAGCGTCATTGGACGTGGTCGGCTGTGCAGCGGCGGTGGCCTGCGCGGATGCGTCGGTCGACGTAGTCGCCTGCGCCGAAGCGCCGGCGGGATCGGACTGTTGGGCGAATGCCAGCGGGGCAGACAGGGAGGCAACGACAGCGAAGGCACCGAGCAGGGACTTGCGGGTGAAGTTCATCAGCTTTTCTCTCCTTAAGGATCGTGCGTGGCGAATAACGAATCGGGGGAAATGCCCGCACGGGCTGAACCTTGCCCGCTTCAAAATGAATGAAATGCCTCTTCGCATGCGCTATCTCCACGCGGTGTTAACCACATGCGGAGCGATTGCGTTTAGCGCTATCGATGCAACCCCGTTGAAGCGTGATCCACGTCGACAAACGCGCTATCGCCACAGCTGAACAGAACACAACATTTACGAATGCGCGCTCGCAGTGCCGAAGTGAATGCGACGGTCTCTGCGATCACGCATCACTGTCGCGGGTGGCGTTCACCAATAATTCGCCGCCGGCACCAAAGGCAACGGAGACCTCAATGGGTCGACAGCACACCGGGCAGTCCTCGACGTAGCGCTGCAGGTCATTCGTCTCGTCGATCATCAATTCGACGCGTTCGCCGCAATACGGGCAGGGCACGGCAATGGTGGGCAGCATGGAGCGGTCTCCGGAGCTGACTGTCGACCAAGCGTAGCTCCCGGCACCAGGACTGAGTCGTCACGCGCCACTAACCTTTTCGGCGCAAAGCTGCCAGCGCGCTGGGAGCCGCGCGGCGCACTGCCCCTTGTCCGATCGCGGCGACGACGAGGAGTACCTGATGAAGACCCGACGCGTTTTCAGTACTCCGGACCTGGTCACCGCTCGCGCCGCCATACAGGCCGCACGGGAGGCCGGCATCCACGATGAGGACATCTCCCTGGTGGCCCGACCGGATATCGAAGTCGGACACATCCCCAATCGGCGCAAGGAGGCCGACAGTGACTTCGTGCCGGCGGCCTTCCGCGGCGCCCTGTTCGGCGGGCTCGCTGGCCTCATCGCAGGCGCGATTGCCGTGCTTATATTTCCCTCGATCGGGATGAGCTGGGCCGGCGCAGGCCTGGTGACGCTGGCTTGCATGCTGGTCGGCGTATTTGCGTCCGCACTGGTCGGTTCGTCGCTGCCTGATCCGGTGCGCCAGAAATTCGATGGCGAAATTAAGGCAGGCAAGATTCTCGTGCTGGTCGACGGAGCCGTTGACCTGTTGCCCGCCGTGGAGAGTGCGGTGACCCGGACCGGCGCGCTGTCCCTGCCGTTCGAATCGCCGACGGCGCTGATCCGCTGATCGCGACGGTAGCGGCCGGACAAACAAGGGCGCCCTGAGGCGCCCTTGCTACTACTGCTTTTCGTCGGCGAGCTATTTGCGATTGGCCTTCCAGGCCGGGCACTCGGCGCTCGACAAGAGGCCATCGCTAATGCTGTCGAACCGCGCTGCGTGGCGCTTCTTTTCAAGGCGCCGTTCGGCCGTTCGTGGCCACGTTCCCCGAAACGAGCGCACTGCGATAGCTGGCACGCAGCGCTTCGACCTTGGCGATATAGGCCTGGGTCTCGCGATAGGGCGGCACGCCGCCAAAACGCGCCACTGCGCCGATGCCGGCGTTGTACGCCGCAGTAGCCAGGGTGAAGTCGCCCCGATAGCGACGCAGCAGCACCTGCAGATGACGCGCGCCCGCGTCGATCGACTGCCCAGCAGAGAATGCATCCGTCACGCCATAGGAGCGCGCCGTTTCCGGCATCAGCTGCATCACGCCCTGCGCGCCCTTGGGCGAAACTGCTTTGGCGTCGAAGCCGCTTTCGGCGTGTGCGATCGCACGCAGCCAGGCGTCATCGACGTTGTGCTTCTTGGCCGCACGACGGAACTGCGCCGCGTAACGGTCGAGCCGCGGTTTGCCCACGCGCCCCATGCCGATATGCGCGGGCTCCCTCGCGGGCGTATTCACCGTGAACGACAGGATCGGTATCGAGCCCGGCAAATTGCGCGTGCTGTATACCGTGCGCCCGTCCTGCTGGCGCTGGTAAAGCGTGCCATTGACCCGACCAAGCGCGCCCCAGAGGTTGGGCACCCTGACGGCATCGTCTTGGATGTATTGCGCCAGGCATCGCGAGCCCGGCTCGGGTGCGGTGGCGAGACTGATGATGCCGTCGCGCATGCAGCGATAGACCGTGCGCGCTTCCGCAGCGGTGGCGCCGCACAGCAGCGCCAGGGTGAGCACCACCCGTGGGAAGGCGCAACCGGCGGAGGCATGGCGTCTGGCCATGGACGCAGAGTCTATGAATCCTGCGTTATCACCATGTGCGGATGGCTTACCAACCACCGACGCAGAGGCGCTACACCCTCAGGATTGCGCCTCGCGGCCCGGCGCCACCGTTGGATCGGTGGCTGACGCGCAGATCAGGCCCGCGCCATCAAGGCTTCGATCTCGTCCGCACTACGCGCCAGATTGTGAGTCAGCACTTCGTGGCCGTCTTTCGTCACCAGCACATCGTCTTCGATGCGGATGCCGATGCCGCGCCACTTCGCGTCGATGCTGGTGTCGTCCGTCGCGATATAGAGACCGGGTTCGATGGTGAACACCATGCCCGGTTCGAGCAGACGCGATTCGCCGTCGAAGCGGTATTCGCCCACGTCATGGACGTCCAGGCCCAGCCAATGACCGGTCTTGTGACGATAGAAACGACGGTAGCTGCCGTCGGCGATGTTCTTTTCCAGCTTGCCCTTGAGCAGCCCTAGTCGCAGCAGGCCCTCGGTGAGCGTGGCCACGGCGGCGTTGTGGCCGGCTTCGTAGGGAATACCCGGCCGCGCCTGCACGCGTGCAGCCAACTGCGCTGCATCGACCAGGTCGTGCAGCGCGCGTTGCTCCTTGCTGAAGCGACCACTGACCGGAAACGTGCGCGTGATGTCGGCGGCATAGCCACGGTATTCGGCACCGGCATCGACGAGCACGAGTTCGCCATCGCGCACCGAGGCGTTATTGGCGCGGTAATGCAATACGCAGGCGTTGCTGCCAGCGCCCACGATGCTGCCGTACGCAGGTTCCGCGTCGTGTTGGCGGAAGACACGCTCGATTTCCGCCTGCAGCTCGTATTCGCGCATGCCGACGCGCACGCCGCACATCGCGGCTTCGTGCGCGAGCACGCTGATGTCGGCGGCGCGCTGCATCAACTTGAGTTCGTCGCGATCCTTGAACAGTCGCATCTCGTCGAGCAGATGCCCGAGCTCGAGGAATTCGTGCGGCGGTTGCGCGCCTTGGCGTACCAGCGCGCGCACGCGATTGAGCCAGCCGATCAGCTTGAGATCGAATTCCTGGTCGCGACCGAAGTGGTAGTAGACGCGGGTACGGCCTTCGAGCAGGCCGGGCAAGATGTCGTCGAGGTCGCCGATCGGATACGCATCGTCGAAACCGAAGGCTTCCACTGCCCCTTCCGGTCCATGACGCGGTCCATCCCAGGCTTCGCGCTCCGCATCGCGCTCGCGGCAGAACAGCAGGGTCTCGCCGTGCTTGCGGCCCGGCACCAGCACCAGCACGGCGTCGGGCTCGGCGAAGCCAGTGAGGTACCAGAAATCGGAATCCTGGCGATACGGATAGTGAGTGTCGCGGCTGCGCACCACTTCCTTCGCCGCGGGCAGGATCAGGATGGCTTCATCGCCGGCCATGCGCATCAGCTGCTTGCGCCGGCGGGCGTAGGTGCGGGAAGGAATGATCAGGGGCTTGTGGTCGATCCGCACGGCTGCAGAGTCAGTTGAATCGCTGCCGATGCTGCGCCGCCATCACGCAGTCGCCGTGCAGCAACAGCGAGGCGACACGAACGAATTCTTCCAGTTCGACCAGCGCTTCTTCGTCCTCTTCGTCGCCGTCGTCCTGTGGCTGCGCGGCGGCAAGCTTGGCCAGGTCGGCCAGCGCCTCACGACTGTCTTCGGAAAGCGATTCCGCCTTGCCTGCGGCCAGGCCGAATCCGCCGAGGAATCCGCGGCACCAGTCGAACAGTGCGCCGCTGCGTTCCGACAGCGAGGCGTCGGCATCGGGAAGCAGCAATTCGAATTCGAAGCTGCGATCGGCGAGCTGCGCGGCACTGGCCAGGCGCATGTCGTCCAATGCGCTGCCCTCGGCGACCTCGGGCAAGCTTGCATCCGCGAGCACTTTCGCGAGCCAGCCGCGCTCTGAGGCGCCGCCGCCGGCTAGCCAGCCGCAGAGGCTGCCATGCAGCTCGGGCGCGGCAACGGACAGGGAGAGGTTCCGGATTTCGGCATCCAGAAGGCTGAGCGGGGGCAGGTCGGGGGTGGACACGTAGTTAAGTGACATCGGGTGCGAACGGGGGACGGCAGCAGTTTAGCGGCACTAGCCAGACTGGCGGCAGCCGCGAGGTGGCTTACACTGCCGGCAAGCGCCCAACGGCCGGGGTCCGTGCGTCTCTTTCCCTCCTTCTCCGCCTGTCTGATCACCTTGCTCGCAGGCTTCTTCGCGGGCATGCCACTCGATGCCGCCGCGTTGACGCGCGATTACTACTTCGAGCGGATCGGCAGCGACCGCGGGCTGGGCCAGAACACGATCAACGCCATGGTGCAGGACGCCCAGGGCTTCGTCTGGGTCGCCACGCAGGGCGGCCTGCACCGCTATGACGGGCAGCGCTATGTCCAGCTCCGGCACGATCCGCGCGACCCGGCGAGCCTTCCCGACAGCTACGTCACCGCGTTGGCGACAGAAGGCAACAACTTCCTGTGGGTCGGCTCGTATTCGCAGTACGTCTCGCGGCTGGACCTGACCACCGGGGAAATCCACCGTTTTGATGTCGCCGCGAACGGGGAACAGGCCCAGCGCCAGGTCGCGGCCCTACTGCCCCAAGCGGGCAAGCTGTGGGTTGGCACCCTGACCGGCCTGGAGCGGCTGGATCCGGCGACAGGCACGCGCGACAGGGTGATCACCCTGGACCCCCGCGCGCTGCGTGCGGGGCCGCGACAGGCCCTGGTGGCAGGTCGTGAAGGGGAGATCTGGTACGGCACCCAAACCGGTCTCTATCGCGTTGGTGCACGGGGCGGCGTGGAACGGTTACGGCCGGGATTGTCGGTACGCGCCCTCACCTTCGACCATCGCGGCCAATTGTGGATTGCCGCGGAGCAAGGGCTGTTCCGACTGGCCTCCGATGGCCATTCGCTGTTGCGCGCATGGCCGGCAGCCGACGCACCGGGCACCGAGGTCCGCGCGGTGGTCGAAGCGCCCGATCACCAGCTGTGGCTGGCCGTGGCTTCGCAAGGCATGCTCCGCTTCGACCCGGGCAGTGGTCGCACCCTGCAGTTGCGCGAGCAGCCCGGCGTGCTGTCCGGTCTGCCCGAAGACGGCATCAACACCCTGATGATCGACCGTGGCGGAATGCTGTGGCTGGGTGGCCAGTTTCGCGGCGTGACCGTCACCGATCCGCTGGGCACCCGCTTCACTTATGTGCTCAACCTCTCGGCTGGCGGCCATCACAATCCGGCGACCGACGACAGCGTGCGCTCGATCGCCCAGGACACCAGCGGCGGGCTATGGCTCGGCACGGACGATGCGCGCCTGCTGCGCTACGACCTGGCCGGCGATCGTTTCGACGACTACACCGCTCGCGTTCCGGTGGCGCCCGGCGAGACTCCTTCGCGCGTGATGGCGCTGGCGCGCGGCGCGGACGGCCAGATCTGGGTCGCGACCGGGCGTGGCCTGCTCCGGCTGGACCCGCGCCAGGGCACGCTGGCACCGGTGACGCTGGGCAGCTACAACGGCACCGGGATTCGCAGCCTGATGCTGGCGCGCAGCGGCGCCCTCTGGATCGGCACCGGCGACAACGGCGCTTTGCGTTATTCGCCGGCCGACGGTGAAGTGCTGCACTACGGTTACCGCGACGGCGATCCGCACCAACTCTCGCATCCGGCCGTGCACGCCATGCTCGAGGACCGCCGCGGCCGCATCTGGCTTGGCACCGGCGACGGCCTGGACCTGCTCGATCCAACCAGCGGACGGCTGCGTCACTTCCGCCACAACATCGACGCGCCGGGCAGTTTGCCGGGCAATCTGGTGCGCGCGCTGCTGCAGGCGGCGGACGGACAGATCTGGGTGGGCACCCATGCGGGCCTGAGCCGCGTGATCGAAGAGCGTGACGGCCGCATCTCCTTCGCCCACCCGCTGGCCGACGCCCTGCGCGATCGTCCGGTGCCGGTGGTGTATTCGATCGCCGAAGCGCCTGCCGGCACGCTCTGGCTGGGCACGGACAACGGCATCACCCGTTTCGAACCTCGCACCGACCGCTACCGTCTGTATGGCCTCGCCGACGGCCTGCAGGACCTGGAATTCAACGGTGCCGCGGCCGCGATGCTTCGCGACGGTCGCCTCGCTTTCGGTGGCGTGCGTGGATTGAATCTGTTCGACCCACGCCACATCACCGACTCGGGTTACCTGCCGCCGTTGCGCCTGATTTCCGCGCGCATCGGGGCTGGCGCGGGGAACGAAGGCACGCCGTGGCAGTCGCGCACCCTGTCGATACCGGATGGCGCCGGACTGCTGCGCCTGCGCGTGGGCGCGCTCGACTACGCCCCGTCCGCCGACATCCAGTACCGGTATCGCCTGGACGGTTTCGATCCCGGATGGATCGAAAACGGTCACCAGCAGGACATCACCTACACCCGCCTGCCGGCGGGCAATTACACGTTGCGGGTGCAAGCCACGAACCGTGACGGCGTGTGGACGCCACAAGAGCTCAGCGTCCCGGTCCGAGTTCTGCCGCCGTGGTGGCGGCATCCGCGCGTCATCGCGATAGCCACCCTGGGTCTGCTGGCCTTGGCGGCGGCACTGGCCTTGCGTCGTCACCAGCAGATCCGCCGCGAGCGCGGCCTGTTCGATGCGATCCGCGAACGCGAGCAGCGCCTCAAACTCGCGCTGTGGGGCTCCGGCGAAGTCTTCTGGGATTACGACCTGCAACGCGGCGAAATGCACGCGATGCGAATCGACGAACACGGCCTGGTCGACGCCGACAACGCGGTGCAGATGGAAGTCGTCGACCAGCACGAGGTCCACCCGGACGACATGCCGCGGGTGCGCGAGCTGATGCGCCAGCACTTACGCGGTGAAACGCCGCTGCTGCTGTCGGAGCATCGCGTGCGCCTGCCGGACGGTCACTGGGCCTGGATGCTGGCACGTGGCCGCGTGGTCGACCGCGACGCCAGCGGTCGCGCCCTGCGCATCGCCGGCACCGCGCGCGACGTCACCGCTACCCGCAATGCCGAACGCGAACGCCGCATCGCCAGCGAAGTGCTGCGCAGCATGGCCGAAGCCGTATGCGTGTTCGACCGCGACTTCTGCTTCGTGTCGGTCAATCCCGCTTTCACCCGCATGACCGGCTACACCGACCTGGAAGTACTGGGTCGCGATACCTCCCTGCTCAACAGCTCGCAGCACGATCCCGAGTTCTATCGGCAGATGCGCTTCCGTCTCGAGCGCGACGGACGCTGGTCGGGCGAGGTATGGCAGCAACGCAAGGACGGCCAGGAATTCCTGTGCTCGGTGCAGGCCAGCGCCGTGCTGGACGCCACCGGCCAGCGCAGCCATTACGTCGGCGTGCTGGGCGACATCACCGACCAGAAGCGCGCCGAGCAGGAACTGCGCTATCTCGCCAACTACGACACGCTCACCAGCCTGCCAAACCGCACGCTGCTGTCGGAACGGCTGTCGCGGGCGATCGTGCGTGCGCGCCGACAGGGCAAGCGGATCGCGGTGCTGTTCCTCGACCTCGACCGTTTCAAGGACATCAACGACTCGCTCGGCCACGCCGCCGGCGACCGCATCCTGCGCGCCGCCGCATCGCGCTTGCAGAGCACGGTGGGACCGCAACACACGGTGGCGCGCCTGGGCGGCGATGAATTCACCGTCGTGCTCGAAGACCTCGACACGATGGAAGAAGCCGAACAGATGGCGCGCCGGATCATCGAGGCCTTCGGTGCGCCGCTGGACATCGACGATCGCCACGATGTGTCGATCTCGCCTTCGATCGGCATCAGCCTGTATCCGGACCATGCGCAGATTCCGACCGACCTGCTCAAGCACGCCGACACGGCGATGTACCAGGCCAAGGCCGCGGGTCGCTGCACGTTCATGCGCTACACCGACGCTATGGATGTGGAGATCCGCCAGCGCGCGACGATCTCCGCGGCGCTCCGCAAGGTGCTGGACCGCAACGAGCTGCGATTGATGTTCCAGCCCAAGCTGTCGCTGACCCAGATGCGCATCACCGGCGTCGAGGCGCTGTTGCGCTGGCACAGTCCCGACTACGGCGAGATCCCGCCGGACCGCTTCATTCCACTGGCCGAGGAGAGTGGCCTGATCCTGGAAATCGGCGAGTGGGCGATGCAGGAAGCCTGCGCAACGCTGCAGCAATGGCGTGAGCAGGGCCTGGAAGACGTGTCGGTGGCGGTGAACGTTTCCGCATTGCAGCTCGCCCGCGGCCATCTGCCCGACGTGGTGGCGCGGGCGTTGTCCGGACGCGGCATTCCACCTGAACGTCTGCAGCTCGAACTCACCGAAAGCGTGCTGATGGCGAACCCAGAGCAGAACTCGGCGATGCTGCAGGCGATCCGCAATCTCGGCGTGGGCCTGGCAATCGACGACTTCGGCACTGGCTACTCGTCGCTGTCATACCTCAAGCGGTTGCCGCTCACCACGCTAAAGATCGACAAGGAATTCATCGGCGACCTGACCCGCGATCCCGACGACGAGGCGATCACCAGCGCGGTCATCGCGATGGCGCATTCGCTCGAACTGGTGGTGGTCGCCGAGGGCGTTGAAACCGAGGCCCAGGTCAAGTTCCTGCATGACCACGGCTGCGACGAGATCCAGGGCTACTGGCTGGCGCGACCGCTGGGCGCCGATGAGTGCCTGACCTTCCTGCACAGCTGGGCGACGGCGACCGCCGAAACCGACCGTCAGGCCGTGCCGGGCTAGTTGCTGGCGTCGCCTTGACCGCCCCCCGCCCGCTCCCCATCATCCCGCTTATGGATCGCTCCCAACTCATCGCCGAACTGCAGAACCTGTCGGCCCGCCTGGACGAACTGGGCGCGCAGGCACGTCGTCTGAGCGAGGAAAACCGCAGCCTGCGCTTGCAGCAGGAGCAGCTGGCCAATGAGCGCTCCACCCTGCTGGCGAAGAACGAGCAGGCACGCACGCGCGTCGAAGCCATGATCGCCCGGCTCAAGTCGCTGGAGCAGCACACGTGAGTTCCAAAACCAGCGAACCGGTCAGCATCCGCCTGCTCGATCGCGAATACACCATCGGCTGCGAACCCGACGAGCGCGACAGCCTGATGGCCGCGGCCAAACTGCTCGACAGCAAGATGCGCGAGATCCGCGGCAACAACCGCATGGCCGCGCTCGATCGCGTGGCGGTGCTTGCGGCATTGAACCTTGCGCATGAATTGCAGCAGCTACGCAATGAAGGCGAAGGCCGCGATCGTGAACTCGTGCGTACGCTCGACGATCTGCATCGCAAGCTCGACGGTTTGTTCGACGGCACGCCGCGCTGAAACTTTCCTGACAAAGGCGTGGCATACAAATGTTGCGTCAGCGCACACAAATCAAGTGGTTTGGATTACGCAACATCTGAATCGCAACACTCTCGCGCCGACGAGCGGGCTACTCGATCGAAGTTGCCGCGTTATACTTCGCGCACGTCCTCTGCTGTGCGCGACAGCCTGCGCAAACATTCGCCTTGTCCCTTATGACGACCACGGGGGCGCAGCGGAAGCCTGGAGTGCAAGTCCGCCTCGTAGCGGAAAGCCCGAAGGCATCCAAGCGTTCCCACTTGAACCCCGGGTTCAAGGTCGTTTCGCAGGCATCGCCCACCGGCGGAGGACTTCTTATTTCACGCATGCGGCGCTCCGGCGCCGCATGGCTTATTCAGAGCGCAGCGATTCGATCGAAGCGCTACTTCCAGACTCGCGAATGGTGGAATCGCAACCGCGACTCCGCCTGTCCCGCGAGCATCACTCCGCCGCGCTGACCGCATGAACGACCGAAGTCTCGCGGCCGAACGCCGCCAATTGCGACAGGACCTGCGCGCACGCCGCCGCGCCCTGCCCGCCCCCGAACGCATCGCCGCCGCCGACACGCTCGCCCGGCATCTGCTCGCGCTCCCGTTCGCGCCTCAGGCCGGCTACGTGGCCGGCTACTGGGCCATGGACGGCGAGATTGCCCTGCACGCCTGGCAATTGCGGCTGCCGCGCGGGTGCGTTTACTGCCTACCCGTGCTGAGCGACGACCAGCGCCTGCGCTTCGCCCCCTGGCGCCCGGGCGATGGACTGGTCAGCAATCGCTACGGCATTCCGGAACCGGACGTAGCGCCGTCCTCATTGCTGGAAGCGACAGCCTTATCACTGGTGGTGATGCCGCTGGTGGGCTTCGATGCCCGCGGCAACCGGCTGGGCATGGGTGGCGGCTGGTACGATCGCACCTTCCATTTCCGTCGCGACCAGCCCGCGCCCCCGCATCTGGTCGGCGCGGCATTCGCACTGCAACAGGTGGCGCCACTGGATGCCGAAGCCTGGGACGTGCGCCTGGATGCGGTCTGCACGGAAGCGGCCAGCATCGATTTCCTCGCCGCGAACACCTGACTTTCCGAGTTCTCCGATGACCGCACGCCGCCGCTACTGGTTGATGAAGTCCGAGCCGGATGCCTTCTCCATCGACGACCTGCAGCGCATCGGCACGGAACCATGGACCGGCGTGCGCAATTACCAGGCGCGCAACCACATGCGCGCGATGCAGGTCGGCGACGGCGTGCTGTTCTATCACTCCAGCTGCGACGTTCCCGGCATCGTCGGCACCGCCACCGTGGCGACCACGCCGTACCCGGACCCGACCCAGTTCGACAAGAAGTCTGATTACTTCGATCCCAAGGCGACGCAGGAACAGCCGCGCTGGGATCTGGTTGACGTGACTTTCGAACGCAAGCTCAAGCGGACCATCGCGCTGGACGAGATTCGCGGCCACGCCGAAGAACTGGGCGAAGGCTTCCCGCTGATCCAGCGTGGCTCGCGCCTGTCGGTGCTGCCGGTCACGGCTGCGCAGTGGAAGCTGCTGCTCTCGCTGGAGTGAGCGCGCTACCGCGCTCTCCTTTCCGAATTCCCAAACAGAAAGTCGCAATCCCATGAGTGAAGCCAAGCGTCTGGCCGGCGAAAAAGCCATCGATTACGTCGAAGACGGCATGATCGTCGGGGTCGGCACCGGGTCGACCGTTGCGTACTTCATCGATGCCCTCGCCCGCATCAAGGATCGCATCCGCGGCACCGTGTCCAGCTCCGAGCAGAGCACACAGCGTCTGCAGATGCATGGCATCGAGGTACTCGACCTCAACGCCACCGGCCCGTTGTCGCTCTATGTCGACGGTGCCGACGAATGCGATCCGCACAAGCGCCTGATCAAGGGCGGCGGCGCGGCGCTGACCCGCGAGAAGATCATCGCCGAGGCCAGCGACAAGTTCATCTGCATCATCGATCCTGCCAAGCGCGTCGACGTGCTTGGCAAGTTCCCGCTCCCGGTGGAAGTCATCCCGATGGCGCGTAGCCTGGTCGCGCGCCAGATCCTCGCCAAGACCGGCGGTCAGCCGGTGTGGCGCGAAGGCGTGGTCACCGATAACGGCAATCTCGTTCTCGACGTGCACAACCTGTCGATCGTCGATCCGGTTGGCATGGAGGCCGCGCTCAACCAGATTCCGGGCGTGGTCTCGGTCGGCCTGTTCGCGCGCCGTGCTGCCGACGTCGTGATCGTCGGTGGCGAACCGCCGCTGGTGTTCTGACGAAGCCATGAACGCACCCGCCCCTTCCAACCGCGGCCTGCTCGACTCCCTGCAACGCAACGGCTTCGAATTCGTCGAAGCCGACGCGATGCGCGAGCTGCTGCTTGGAACGGGCGAATTGCCTGACTGGAGCGCGTTCGCCGCCAGCTGGAACGAACTGGAGCCCGATACCTACCTCGCCCAGGTCGGTCGGCAGCGGCGTCGGCGCCACGCGGTTTATTCGGCCAGTGGCGAAGGCGCCGTCGTGCGCGAGGCCCATCAGCCGCATTACCAGTCGAGCAACTACAACGTCCTGCAGGGCGACATCGAGCGCTGGTTCGCGCCGATCACCGACGAGATCGGTGCCAGCGCGTGCCTGCATACGATTCTGGGTTTCAGCCGCGACCTGTTCGCGCAGCTCGCCCCCGCCACCCGGCGCTGGCACATCGAAGTACATCAGTTCCGCATCGAAGCCCGTCCCGACGCGCCCGGCGAACCCACTCCCGAAGGCGTGCATCGCGACGGCGTCGATTACGTGCTGGTCCTGCTGATCGATCGGCAGAACATCGCCAGCGGCACCACGACCATCCACCACGAGGATGGCACCCTGCTGGGCAGTTTCACCCTGGCACACGCGCTGGACGCGGCGCTGGTCGATGACGCCCGCGTCTTCCATGGCGTAACCCCGGTCACGCCGCTCGATCCGGCTGCGCCGTCGCATCGCGACGTGCTGGTGGTGACCCTGCGCGGAACGGACTGAGCGGCGCAGGTCGCCACGGAACGGACTGGCTCTACGGGATCACTTCCCGACTGCCGAAGGTCAGGATCGCCACCACGCCCTTCTCTTCGCCGGGCAGGACGCGGACATCCCAGCCGTACAATTCGCACAGGCGGCGCACGATCGACAAACCGATGCCGCCGCCCTGCGAATGGCCAGCGTGGGTTCCGCGGTAACCGCGCTCGAACAACCGCGCTGCATCTTCCGGACTGAGCCCCGGCCCGGAATCGATCACCTCGACCGCGGTCGGATGCAGGCGCACCACCACCTCGCCCTGCGTCGTGTACTTCACCGCGTTGCCGACCAGATTGCCCAGCGCCACCGATACCGCGGCTTCGGGCGCGTCCACGACCAGGCCGCGCGGCCCCTCAATGATGAGGTCGAGCGCCTTTCCGCCCAGCTGCGCGCGGTGCGCGTCCAGCAATTGCTCGGCGACGCGCGCCACGTCGGTGGCGCCGTGGCCGCGCTCGTTCCGCGAGAGCAGCAGGAGAGCGTTGATCAGGTCGGTGCACTGCTGCTCCGCGCGCTGGATGCGCTGCAGGCGGGCTCGGGTCTTCTCATCGAGCTCCGGCCTTGACAGCAGCAGTTCGATCGCGCCCTTGATCACCGCCAGAGGCGTGCGCAATTCGTGGCTGACGTCGGCATTGAACTCGCGATCGCGCTGGACTACATGGGTAAGGCGTTCGGCGTAATCGTCCAGCGCCTCGGCCAGCTGGCCGACCTCGTCGTTGGGAAAGTGCGCGGCGAGCGCCTCAGGCTGCGAGCTGCTGCCGGACTGCTTCAGCCGGTTCGCGAGCTCGGTCACCGGGCTCATCACGCGGGAAGACGCCCACAGACCCACTACCAGCGACAGCAGCGTGAACACGACCACCGAGACATAGATCGCGCGATTGAATTGCTCCTCGCCGCGCAGGGTCTGGGTCATGTCGTAGGCGAGGAAAAACCATTCGTTCGAAGTCTTGCGTACGGCCAGCTTGTACGAGAACGGCGTGCCGTCCGGATTGGTACCGCTGACGCTGTGGATCCCATCGCCAAACACATACCAGTCGGGCTGCTCGGTACGCAGTTGCTCGAAATCCTTGCTCTTCACTACGCGGGCGAGCATCTGCTTCACCGGCAGGTCGGGGCTTCGCGCCGGATTGGCGAAGTAGCGGCGTGCGAACTCGTCGATATTGCGATTCATCACGTCTTCAACCAGCGCGTTCTCGACGCGAGAACGCGTGAGATTGGTCGCCCAGGCGAACAACGCGGTCAAACCGAAGCCGAGCAGCACGAACGCCAGGATGATGCGGCTGCGCAGCTGGCGCCGGTACCGGATCTTGGGCTTGCGGGCGGGGGTGGGGCCGGGTTCGTTGGACATGTCGGACAGCGAAAGATCGCGCGCGGGACGTCGACCGGAATTACGCAATCACGCCACCGCTGCTTCGGCGGGCCGCCGTGATTCGCACTCAGGCGTGCTCTGGCGGCGCAATGCGATAACCGATGCCATGGCGGGTCTGGATGAACTGCGTCTCGAAAGGCTTGTCCACCACGGCACGAAGGCCATGGATGTGCACGCGCAGGGAATCCGAATCCGGCAGTTCTTCGCCCCACACGCGGGTTTCGAGTTCCTGCCGCGTCACCACCGCCGGCGAAGCTTCCATCAGCGCCTGCAGGATCTTCAGCGCGGTCGGATTGAGCTGCAGCAGCTTGCCCTGGCGACGGACTTCCAGCGTGTCGAGGTTGTATTCGAGGTCGGCGACATTGAGCACGCGGGTCTGCACGCCACGGCCGCGACGAGCCAGCGCATTCAGGCGCACTTCGACTTCCTGCAGCGCGAATGGCTTGATCAGGTAGTCGTCGAGGCCGGCATCGAAGCCGGCCAGCTTGTTCTCCAGCGAATCGCGCGCGGTCAGCGCCAGCACCGGCGTCTGCTTGCGGGCCTCGTTGCGCAGCTTGCGACACACCTCCAACCCGTCCAGGCCAGGCAGGTTGAGGTCGAGCACGATCGCATCGAAGTCGTGCACCACCGCCAGATGCAGGCCGGTGATGCCGTCGGCGGCGAAGTCCACGGTATGGCCGCGGTCCTCGAGGAAGTCGCCGAGATTGGCGGCAATGTCCTGGTTATCTTCGATGACGAGGATGCGCATGAGACCGTCCGTATCAGGTAGGGCTTCGACCCTGCGGTCGCCGCCGGGTTCCGTCGGCACGACGCGCGACGGAGCGTTCGGTGCGAACTTAACAAATCTGTCTTAACAAATCTGTTCGAAATGCAGGAGCCGCGCCGACGCCGCGCATGGCGCACGCAATCCGCAATCGCGATCACGCATTAGAGGCGCAAAAAGAAAGACCCGGATACGGGGCCGCCGCATCCGGGTCAAAAAGGGTGTTGCCCCGATTACCGTCATCCAGCAACCGACTACTGACGAGGAAGCAGCGGGATTCCGGTGTGCTCAGGCTACGCCTGCCGGGACTAAAAGTCCGTTAAAACGGGGGTGTAAGAATCTGTTATTTGGGCGCTCCCGCCCCGAAAAAAAACCAGCATTTAACAATTAACCATATGATTTTGCTGGCAAATTGCTTGCGGCGGATTTTTCGTTAAGAACTCGTTCGCCCCCATTCCCCCGGGCTCCGCGACGCCGGAACGGAGCCCCCACGTGGTCGATCACGGCGCCCGCGACATCGACTCCGCTGGCTTCCTCGATGCCCTCGAGTCCGGGCGATGCATTCACTTCAAGCACGAGCGGTCCACGCTTGGATCGAATCAGATCAACGCCTGCAATTCCCAATCCCAATGCCTGCGCTGCACGGATCGCAACCTCCTGTTCGCCTGTCGTCGCTTTCACGCCTTTGGCGGTGCCGCCACGATGCAGGTTCGAACGGAAGTCGCCCTTAGGTGCCTGCCGCTTCATCGCGGCGACCACCGCGTCGCCGACGACGAAGCAACGCAAGTCGGCGCCCTTCGCTTCAGCGACGAATTCCTGGACCAGGAAATTGGCATAGAGGCCGCGCAAGGCCTCGATCACGCCACGCGAAGCCGAGGGCTTCTCGGTGAGCATGACGCCGGCGCCTTGGGTGCCCTCGTTGAGCTTGATCACATGAGGCGGCGGGCCAAGCATCGCCAGCAGGTCGTGGGTGTCGTCCGGGTTGTCGCCAAACACCGTGGCCGGCAGGCCGATGCCCTGCGCCGCCAACAGCTGATGGCAGCGCAACTTGTCGCGCGCCTTGAGGATCGCATCGGAAGAGTTGGGCGAATAAGTGCCCATCAGCTCGAACTGGCGCAGCACCGCCGAGCCATAGCGCGTGATCGACGCACCCACCCGCGGGATCACCGCGTCGTAGTCCGCCAGTTCCCGGCCTTTGTAGTGCATGGTGAAGCCGTCGCTGGCGATGCGCATGTAGCAGCGCAGCGGGTCGAGCACGCGCACGCTGTGGCCGCGCTCCCGCGCGGCTTCCACCAGGCGCCGTGTGGAGTAGAGCTTGCTGTTGCGCGAAAGGATCGCGAGTTTCATGGAAGACGCCGTAAAGAGGTAAGCGGATTGCGTGTGTCGTTGAAGGTGGCAGTCACGGCCGGCGTCCTGGCGAAACCACGCTCCCGGTGAGCAAGGCGTGGCTTTCCGTGCAGGAACGAGTGACCCGGATCGACCGCAAACAGCCCGGCCATCGCCGTGCGTCCAAGCAGCATCGGGAACAGCATGCCTTGCCGATCGGTCAGGTTTATTTCGATTTCGCGCTCGAGTCCGGCCAGCGCCAGGGTCGTGCGCAGGAAGATGCGCCGCGTGCGGTGTCCGCCGGAATCGATGACATCGCGCTCATCGTAGATCGGCGCGGCCGCCTGCAGCATCGCCTCGCCGTGCCCGTCGTTGCTGAGCCGGAAGCCGACCCAGGGCGCACCGCGTTCGCTGAACCGCCAGCAACCATCGACGTGCAACGCCGAACTGCGTGCGCCGCTGTCGATCTTGCATCGCACCGCAGGCAGGCCCAGCCGCGGCAGGCCCACCCACTCCCGCCAGCCAAGCACGATCCGCTCCTGGGAAATCTGTCGCTTCACGTCCAGCACTCGCGAAAAGAAAACGGCAGTCACTGTGACGCGACTGCCGTTACGGTTTTGTTGCTGCGTGGCAACTGGTTGCAGCCTTCAACTACAGCCACCTGTTGCACGCATCGAACTGGAGCGGGTGATGGGAATCGAACCCACGCTATCGGCTTGGGAAGCCGAAGTTCTACCATTGAACTACACCCGCCTGACGGGGCGCAGTCTATGCCCCGGCTTGGCGGCTTGGCAACGCAAAAGCAAAGGGCCCCGCAGGGCCCTTGCTGTTTTTCACCTGCGGTGCAGCGTCAGAAGCCGCCACCGACGGTGACGAACACCGTAGCGTGGTCGGCGTTCTTCTGCCCCGTGGTCACGCTCGCACCCATGTTCGCATCCAGGCCGAAGAGCTTGGTGCGCGTACCAAAGGTCAGCGTCGCGTAGCTCTGGTCGAACTTGACGCCCGGCACGGCATACGGCGCGGTGTTCGGCATCGACTGGAGCTGCGCGAACACTTCCTTGTCCTGGTCTTCGAATTCGTGGTCCGCGGTCAGGCGCGCGTACGGCTTGAGGTGATCATTGATCGCGTAGCTGGCCTGCCAGCCGACGCTGCTGATCATCGAATCGAAGCTCTGGTCCGCGTAGGCTAGCGAAGTCGACTGCTCCGGATGGTTTTCGGCGTAGCCGTCGATATCGATGCGCTGTGCGAGCACGCTCACCACCGGACCATGGCGCAGCGCGCCCTCGCCGAACTCCCAGCCCGCGCTGATGCCGGCGCTGAGGTTCTCGCCGTCTGCCGAGCCGCTGTGCCTGCGCACGACCGGGCCGAGCACCACGTCGCGATCGATGTCGAAGTCGACCTTGCTCCAGCTCACTTGGCCATTGACCCACGCGCCGTTATCGCCGTACCAGCCGGCGAAGCCACCCAGGCTCATGTCGGTCTGATCGAAGCTGCCGCCGCGACGGCCGAAGTCCTGACCCTGGCGACCGTAACCGGCGAAGGCACCGTAAACCAGGTTGCCGCGGTTCCAGTCGACACCGAAGGTCAGCGTCGGACCAGCGCCGTCGTAGATATCACCGTCGCCGTAACGCTGGAAATCGCCACGCACATCGCTCCACCACTTCATGCCATCGGCGTCGGGCTTGCCGGCATGTGCGGCGACGCGCTCGGCGCGCGAGCGACCGACCATCGAGGCCGAGTTCGGCAGCAATGCGATCTGGCGCGGGGCCTCAAGGATCGACACGGCGTAGTCCGCCAGGATGGCGTGCGCTTCGCTGCTCGGATGCACGCCGTCGGCAAAGGCGCGGCCGCTGCCCACGCTCACGCAGGTGAGCGAAGTGCCGGCGCAAGCAGGAATGACCGCGCTATTGAAGCCGTACGCGCCGGGATTCGCACTGATCTCGTGCAGCAGCGTGTAGGTGTCGAGCGGAATCACGCGCAGGTTCGCCGCGGCGATGCCACCGAACAGAGTCTGGTTGTAACCGTTCACCAGCGCGGTGATGTTGGCCGAACCGGTCGGACCCTGCGACAGGCCGAACGGAGTGACGCCGACGTCCGGCATGGTCGGTACGAGGATGTAGCGCGCGCCGGCCGTGGTCAGCTGGTTGATCAGGCCGACCTGCATCGTCGCCGAACCCATCAGCTGCGCCGGAGTAATGCCGCCGTTGAGCGTGTAGAACAGGTCATTGGCGCCGCCCCAAACGGTGTACAGCGCGTTCGGATCGGCCACGCCACCGGTGCGGGTCAGATAGGCACCGACCTGGAGCCCGAGCGACGGCGCGAACTGGGTCGGCACCGACGGCGGAAAGCCCAGCCCCAGCTTCACCGTAGCGCCGCCGGCGGCGTAGTTGTTGCCGGTGCCGGCCACGATGCCGGTATTGGTCAGGCCCCACGCGGACGAAGCATCGGTGCCGTAATAGTTGGCGAGGTACTCGGACCACACCAGGCCCGGGTTGGTGGTGAAGCGGCCGACAGTAGCGGCGCTGGGACCGGCGTTCTGCACCAGGAACGGGCGGTAGAAGCCCGAGTCGGTCAGGCTGTCGCCGAAGAACACCGTATTGCTGAAGGTTCCCGCAAATGCAGGTGCCGCAGCGAGCGCCAGAGCCGTGGCAAGCAGGCAGCGGACGGGCTTGTTCATCATTCCTTTTCTCTCCCCGATGGGTTTTCTTATGGTTGGTCCTGTGCGTTGGCGCATACGCCAACGCATGGCGTCGCATCGAACCATGCCGTGACGCGGCGCACAAGCCGCAACGCCGCAAGCGCTATCCGCGCTGGCCGTGACCGCGGCGCGCGGGGACAATACGCGCATGGAATCCCAGTCCTTGAACGTCATCCTCAACGGCGAGCCGCGCGCGCTCGCTGCCCCGGCGACCGTGCTCGAACTACTGCAGGCCGAAGGCCTGGGCGCGCGTCGTGTGGCGGTCGAAGTCAATGGCGAAATCGTCCCGCGCAGTCGCCATGGCGAACATGCTCTGCAAGCCGGGGATCGCGTCGAGATCGTGCACGCACTGGGCGGCGGCTGAGTTGCCCTTATCGCCTCGAGGCTGACCGGGCCGGGCGCCGCCGGCGCAAGGACGCGGTCCGCACCGGCGGTAAGGGAACCCGGCCATCACAGACGGAGGGAGGCGTCTGGATCCGTGGGCTTTGCGGCCCCGACTCTCGCCGGGTGTGCTCTTTGCGTACCGCACGGTGCAAACCGCGCGTGGCAGGCAGTCTTCGCCGGGGAAGCGCAGGGGAACGCCCCCTTCCGGGCCCGAGGTTTCCTGCTCTCCGATTCAACGCGAAGGCATGGCCCTGCAGGCCAGCCGGTCCCACCCCCCAGATGGGGGATGCCGTCGACATCGCCCGCCCACCAGCAGGCCGGCAAAGTGAGCGGCACTGCTAAAATCGCCGGATGACGCTTCCCGCCCTCTTCACGCCGCCCGCGGACCCGTTGGTCATCGCCGGCAAGGCCTATAACTCCCGTCTTCTCACCGGTACCGGCAAGTTCAAGGACCTCGACGAGACGCGCCGGGCCACCGATGCCGCCGGCGCGCAGATCGTTACGGTCGCGATCCGCCGCACCAACATCGGCCAGAACCCGGGCGAGCCCAACCTGCTCGACGTGCTGCCGCCGCACCTGTACACGATCCTCCCCAACACCGCCGGCTGCTATACCGCCGACGACGCAGTCCGCACCTGCCGCCTGGCGCGCGAGCTGCTCGATGGCCACAACCTGGTCAAACTCGAAGTGCTGGGCGACCAGAAGACCCTGTATCCCGACGTCGTGCAGACCCTGGCCGCCGCCGAAACGCTGGTGAAGGACGGCTTCGACGTGATGGTCTACACCAGCGACGATCCGATCCTGTGCAAGCGCCTGGAGGAAATCGGCTGCGTGGCGGTGATGCCGCTGGCCGCGCCGATCGGTTCCGGCCTTGGCATCCAGAACAAGTACAACCTGATCGAGATCGTCGAGAACGCGAAGGTGCCGATCATCGTCGACGCCGGCGTCGGCACCGCCTCGGATGCCTCGATCGCGATGGAACTGGGTTGCGACGGCGTGCTGATGAACACAGCGATCGCCGGCGCGAAGGATCCGGTGCTGATGGCGCATGCAATGAAGCTCGCGGTCGAAGCCGGCCGCGCCGCGTTCAAGGCCGGTCGCATTCCGCGCAAGCGTTACGCCAGCGCTTCGTCGCCGGTGGATGGGCTGATCGCCTGATGGTCGATCAGGACACCAATGGACAGGGCAGCAAGAAGGCCCCGCCCAAGCCTTTCACCGTCGAAGAAGGCCACCGCAAGGTCCGCAGCTTCGTGTTGCGTCAGGGCCGCTTCACGCCGGCGCAACAGCGCGCGTTCGACGAGCTGTGGCCGCGGTTCGGCCTCGACTACGCAGGCAGCGCGCGCGACTACGATGCCGTGTTCGGACGCAAGGCCCCGCGTGTGGTCGAAATCGGCTTCGGCAACGGTGAGGCGCTGCGTTTCGCCGCACAGCAGGATCCCTCGCGCAACTACATCGGCATCGAAGTGCACGCGCCCGGCGTGGGCCGGCTGCTCAATGCTCTGGCGCAGGACGGCAGCGACCACGTGCGCCTGTATCACCACGATGCAGTGGAAGTGCTGACGAACGAGATCGCCGACGGCTCGCTGGACGAGATCCGCATCTACTTCCCCGATCCCTGGCACAAGAAGCGCCACAACAAGCGCCGCCTCGTGCAACCTGACTTCGCGAAACTGCTCGTCAGCAAAATCGCCAGCGGCGGGCGCTTGCACCTCGCCACCGATTGGCAGGACTATGCCGAGCAGATGTGGGATGTGCTCGACGCAACAAAGGGCATCGTCAATCGCGCCGGGGAGCGCGGGATGGTGCCGCGACCGGAGTGGCGTCCGCAAACGCATTTCGAGACCCGCGGCCAGAAGCTCGGCCACGGGGTGTGGGACCTGTTGTACGACAAGCCCTAAGGCGCAAGGCACAGCTTTGTAGAGCGGAGCTTGCTCCGCTGCTTCTTGCTTTCGGGCGCGCTTGAGAAAAGGCAGCGGAGCAAGCTCCGCTCTACAGAAAAGCAGAGCAACCAGACATCGCGATGGACACCGCCCTCCCGCTCACCACCGACATGAAGCTCGTTCTCGGGCTGGTGGTGTTCACGATGGTGATGTTCCTGTTCGAGCGGATCCGCGCGGACGTCGTCGCCCTGGTCGTGCTGGTCCTGCTCGGCCTGTCGGGCCTGGTCGAACCGGAACTGCTGTTCAACGGCTTCTCCGGTAACGCGGTCATCAGCATCATCGCGACGATGATCCTGGGCGCGGGCCTCGACCGTACCGGCGCGCTCAATCGTCTCGCCGGCTGGTTGCTGCGAAGAGCGAAAGGTGTGGAACAGCGATTATTGCTGTTCACCACCGCCATCGCCGGCTTGAACTCCTCTTTCATGCAGAACCCGTCGGTGATGGCGCTCTACACGCCCGTCGCCTCGCGCCTGTCCTCGCGCACCGGCGTATCGTTGCCACGGTTCCTGTTCCCGATCGCAGCGGCGATCATCATGGGCGGCGCGCTGACCATGGTCGGCAATTCGCCGCTGATGCTGCTCAACGACCTGCTCAGCGCGGCCAATTCGAATCTGCCTTCAGGTGCGGCGACCATCGAACCGCTGAAGATGTTCGCGCCACTGCCGATCGGCGTGGCTCTGCTGGCTACTTCGCTCGCCTACTTCCATTTCTTCGGCGACAAGCTGCTGCGCGACAAGCAGGAAGCCGGAGGCGGCGCCACCCCGGCGCGCACACAGAGCTATTTCGCCAAGACCTACGGCATCGAAGGCGATGTGTACGAACTCACGGTTAGCGCCGACAGCCCGCTGGTGGGCATGTCGATCGGCGAAGCCGAGGCGCTGCGTGGTGCGCCGCTGCTGCTGGCGCTGAAAGACGGCGACGATTCGCGCCTTTCGCCGCCGGCCGATGCCCGCATCTGGGTGGGCAGCGTGCTCGGTGCGATGGGCGAGAAGCAGGCGGTCGCCGACTTCGCGCAGAACCAGTTCCTGCGCCTGAGTTCACGCCTGCGCAACTTCGCCGACCTGTTCAATCCCAGCCGCGCCGGCATTTCCGAAGCGGTGGTGCCGCCGACTTCGAAATTCCTCGGCAAGAAGGCCGGCGACCTGGGCTTCCGCAAGAACCTCGGCCTGAGCCTGCTCGCGGTGAATCGCGACAAGCATGTGCTGCGCGAGGACCTGCGCAACATCACCCTGCGCAGCGGCGACATGCTCGTACTGCACAGCATCTGGACCGACCTGGCCGAAGCCGCCGAGAGCAAGGATCTGGTCGTCGTCACCGATTACCCGAAGGGCGAACAGCGGCCGCACAAGCTCAAGATCGCGCTGGCGATCTTCACGGTGTCGATGCTGCTGGCCCTGTCCTCGCGCCTGCCGGTGTCGATCGCGCTGATGACCGGTGTCGCCGGCATGCTGATCGCCGGTGTGCTGCACATCGAAGAGGCCTACGCCGCGATCAACTGGCGCACCGTGTTCCTGATGGCGTGCCTGATTCCACTGGGCTGGGCGATGGACTCCAGCGGTGCGGCAGCGTGGGTCGCCGGACATTCATTGGAACAACTGCCGCATGGCACGCCGGTATGGGTGCTGGAGCTGCTGGTGGGTGTGCTGACCACCGCGTTCTCGCTGGTGATCAGTCATGTCGGCGCCACCATCGTGATGGTGCCGTTGGCGATCAATCTCGCTCTGGCTTCGGAAGGCAACCCCACCGCATTCGCGCTGATCGTCGCGCTGTCGGCGTCGAACAACTTCATGACCGCCTCGAATCCGGTGATCTCGATGGTCGTCGGTCCGGCCGGCTATACCGGCAAGGAACTGTGGCGGATCGGTGGACCGTTGGCGCTGCTTTATACGGTCGTGATCGTTGCCGTGATCCAGCTGATGTTCTAGCGCCTGCGCTCCCGTAGATCCGAGCCTGCTCGGATTGCTTCTTGTACCGAGCACGATAAGACCCACCGAGCAGGCTCGGCGCTACTGACGCGCCTCACTCGACCAGCCACACCTGTCGGTCGCGCACTTCCACAGCGACCGCACGCAACGCCTCGCCGCGGCAAGGACCGGCGACACAGTCACCGTGCTGCAATTCGAAGCTGGCCCCGTGCGCAGCGCACACCAGCAAGCCTTCCTTGCTCTTGAGGAATTGCCCGGGCGCCCAATCCAGGCGGCGGCCCGCGTGCGGACAGATGTTGAGCCACGCGCGTACGGCATCGCCTTCGCGATGCAGGATCAGCGATTCGGCATCGTCGCCGAGTGTGACCTCGGTCTCCACCAGGGCACCGTCGGCGATGTTGTCAAGTGCAATCAGCGGATGACGCTGGGATGTGCTGGATGTGTCCACGGTCTCGTTGTTTAACGCAGTTCTCACACTTGGGCCCGAAGCCCGGCCGATACTGCGCGCCCGGTCTTCGTGACGGGATTGTGTCACCACAGGGGTTCGACGACGAATGTTTGCCCATACTTTCCGCTTCGATCAGGTCAATGCGCGTGTGCGCAACGTGTTCTCCGCACCGCGCAAGCCGCGTCATCGCGCGCTGCGTGTGTTGTTGGGCCTCGTCGGTCTGGCCCTGCTTGCGGTACTGGTGATGTTCGGTGTGTTCGTGGGCGCCGCGATGATCGGCGCGGGCCTGCTGGTGAAGCTGTTGAAGCAGCGCGGCAAGCCCGTCGCGCGCGATACGCGCGTACTCGATGGCGAGTTCCGCGTGGTGAAGCCCGTTTCGCTCCCGCGCTGACGCATGACCGACGTCGTCTCCGCGCTACCGCAACCGCGTGTTCCGGTGCGTGGCACCGGCATTCCCACTGACGGCCAGTTCCCTGTCCACCGCGTGTATTGCGTGGGCCGCAATTTCGCCGATCACGCCCGCGAGATGGGCGCGACCGCACCGGCCTCCGCGGCCGAACGCGGTAACCCGACTTTCTTCCTCAAGCCCAGCGACAGCCTCGTCATCGACGGCCAGGTGCGCTATCCGCGTGGCACTCGCGAGCTGCATCACGAAGTGGAACTCGTGGTCGCCTTGGGACGCGATGCGCCGTCCGGAATCGTGCCCGAAGCCGACGCAATGGCGCTGGTCTACGGCTATGCGGTCGGCCTGGACCTGACCCGTCGCGATCTGCAGGCCGCTGCCAAGGCGAAGAGCCTGCCGTGGGATACCGGCAAGTCGTTCGAACATGCCGCACCGATCAGCGCGATCGTGCCGGCCGGCGACATCGGTGCGCTCGAAGCAAGAGCGTTGACGCTGCGCATCAACGGCGACGTGCGCCAGCACGGCACGCTGGCCGATCTGATCTGGAACATCCCCGACATCATCCACGAGCTGTCGAAGCTGTACGCCCTGCGCGCAGGCGACCTGATCTTCATGGGCACGCCGGCGGGCGTGGGTCCGCTGCAACCGGGCGATGCCTTCGAGGCCTCGCTCGACGATGCCATCGTGCTGCGCGGCAGCATCCTTCCGCCATAACCGCGGTCCGCGCCCCAATCGTCATGACACCGAAGTGCCGGGTATAGTCGGCCGCGGCGTTCGTTGCCGATATTCCACTCGGAGGGACAGATGGGCCTGATTGCGGAATTCAAGGAATTCGTCTCGCGCGGCAACGTGCTCGACCTCGCGGTCGGCGTCGTCATCGGCGCGGCGTTCGGCAAGATCGTCACCGCCTTCGTCGACAAGATCATCATGCCGCCGATCGGCCTGCTGATCGGCGGCGTGGATTTCTCGAAGTGGGTGATCACGCTGAAGGAAGCGACGATGGACGCCGCCGGCAAGGAGGTGCCCCCCGTGGTGCTCGGACTTGGCGAATTCGTCAACGCCATCATCCAATTCGTGATCATCGCGCTGGCGATCTTCATGGTGGTCAAGGTCGTCAACCGCATGCGCAAGCCGGCCGAAGCCGCACCGGCGGCGCCGGCGGAGGAAGTCCTGCTGCTGCGTGAGATCCGCGATTCGCTCAAGCGCTGAGTGCCCTCGCCAGCCACGAACGCGATTCGCGGCTGCCGCCAAAAAGTCTCACGCCTGCTTTGGCATGGCGCACACCGGAACGGGGCCGCGGGCGGTTAAGCTCGCGGCTTCGCTGTTTTTTCCCGATGTTCCCTGCCGCTCCTGGAGTCGTGATGCGCGTTGCGCCGTGGTTACTCGCCAGTTCCCTCCTCTTCACCAGCGTGGCGGTCGCCGCGCCTCCCGCAGCCAAGTCCCCGACCCGCATCCCCGACAAGGCCATGGCCGCGGCGGCGCAGCTGCGCGAGCAGGCGCTGGCCAGCAACCTCGGCTACGAGATCACCCAGTCGCTGACCACCGAAGTCGGTCCACGCTTGGCCGGCAGCGACGCGGATGCCGCGGCGGTCGAGTGGGCGCAGGCGAAGTTCAAGGCGCTGGGCTATGACAAGGTATGGGTGGAGGAAGTGCGCTTCCCGAAGTGGGAGCGTCGCGGCGAGCAGGCCACCGTGGTCGGCGCACACTCACAACGACTGTCGATCCTCGCGCTCGGCGGCAGCCCGGGCGGCACGGTCGAGGCTGAAGTGGTGCGCTTCGCCGACCTGGCCGCGCTCGAGCAGGCTCCGGCCGGCTCCCTGGCCGGCAAGATCGCTTTCATCGATTACCGCATGGAGCGCGCCCGCGATGGCGCCGGGTACGGCATGGGCGGCAAGGTCCGCGGTCGTGGCCCGTCGGCCGCGATCCGCGCCGGCGCGGCCGGTTACCTGATGCGCTCGGCCGGTACCGACTCGCACCGTGTGCCGCATACCGGCATCACCCGCTTCGATGAAGGACTCACCCCGATTCCTTCGGCCGCCCTGTCCGCCCCGGACGCGGATCAGCTCAGCCGTTTGCTTGCCGGTGGGCCGGTGCGGGTGCACATGGCACTGGACTGCGGCTGGAACGGCGAAGCGGTCTCGCACAACGTGATCGGCGAGATCCGCGGCAAGTCCAAGCCGCAGGAAATCGTGCTGATCGGCGGGCACCTGGATTCCTGGGACCCGGGCACCGGCGCGATCGATGACGGCGCCGGCGTCGGCCTGACCATGGCTGCAGGCGCGCTGATCGGCAAGCTGCCGCAGCGTCCGGCGCGCACCATCCGCGTGGTTGCGTTCGCCAACGAGGAACAGGGTCTGTACGGCGGCAAGGCCTACGCCGCCAAGCACATCGGCGACATCCGCAAGCATCAGATCGCCGCCGAAAGCGATTTCGGTGCCGGTCGCATCTACGCGTTCCGCAGCGGCGCGCCGGAATACGCGCAGGGCGCGGTGAAGCAGATCGCCGACGTGCTGGCGCCGCTGGGTATCGCGCACGCACCGCA
This sequence comes from Lysobacter tyrosinilyticus, assembly GCF_054779815.1. Classification (NCBI taxonomy): domain Bacteria; kingdom Pseudomonadati; phylum Pseudomonadota; class Gammaproteobacteria; order Lysobacterales; family Lysobacteraceae; genus Lysobacter; species Lysobacter tyrosinilyticus. The sequence goes on along the minus strand of NZ_BAAGXN010000001.1, from coordinate 953,319 downwards.
GGAAGGCGGCCCCGGTCCGGACATCAGCCCATTCGCCGAACAGGGCCTGGCCTGGGCCGCATTGCGTCAGGACGGCACCGACTACTTCGATTACCACCACACACCTGACGACACGCTCGACAAGATCGACCCGAAGGCGCTGGCGCAGAACGTCGCGGCGTATGCGGTGTTCTCCTACCTCGCCGCGAGTGCGGATGGCGATTTCGGCAGCGAAGCTAAGACCGTCAATCCGCCGTCGGAATAAAACTTCCGCTCGCTGGATACGAAAAAGCCCGGGAATTCCCGGGCTTTTTCATTGCGATGATGCGATGCCGTTACAGCCGCGAACGCCACGCCGCCAGCAGCACCGCCGTCGCCGCGGCGACGTTGAGACTCTCCACCGCGCCGCTGCCCGGGATCGACACGCGCGTATCGCAGGCCGCTGCGAGCTCGCGATCCATGCCCTCGCCTTCGCTGCCCAGTACGAACACCATCCGCTGCGGCAACGTCGTGTCGAAGACATCGCTGCCGCCCTTCACCACCGTCGCCGCGAGGGCGAAGCCGGAACTGCGCAGTTGCGCCAGCGCGTTGTCCTGCCGGCCCAGCCGCACCATCGGCACGGCTTCGGCGCCGCCTTCGGCCACACGCGCGGCCGCGCCGGACAGCGCCAGTGGCGAATGTTTGGGCAGCAGGATCGCGCTGACACCGAAGTGCGCCGCCGAGCGCAGGATTGCGCCGAAGTTGTGCGGGTTGCCGACGCCATCCAGCCACAGAGCGCATTGCGGGCCGGCCGGGAGGTCGCGTAGCCAGTTCGACATCGATTGCGGCTCGTCACGCAGCACGTCGGCGATGATGCCTTCGTGGTGCGTGCTGGCCGCGAGGCGATCGAGGTCGGCTTCTTCGACGATGCGATAGCCCACGCGATGGGCGACGCACCACTTCAGCAGCGGCTGCACCGCGGGGATGCGCGCTTCGAGCAGATAGAGCTTGCGGATCGCCTGCGGACGACGGGCGAAGACGGCATGCACGGCATTGAGGCCGTACAGACGCAATTCGGTGTCGCGACGGGCGCGGGCGGGATGCTGCGGCGCGTCTTCCATCGACGTGTCGTGCCACGCGTCGTCGCGCGGTGCGCGGGAAGGCGCATCGTCGTGACTGCGGGGCGGACGCGGGCCGCGGGAAGGCGCATCGTCAAGGCTGCGCGGCGAACGCGGACCGCGTTCGAAACGGGGGGCGCGCTCGCCGGTCGGCGCGGACTTCCAGGGGCCAGCTGCCGAAGGGCGGCGCGGGGGGCGGGAATGATCGTGGGACATGCCGCCATTGTAGGGCGGGCGTGACCCGCCATCAGGAAATCTGCCGGGGCGGGCGGCATCGCGACGTCCATACGGCGGGTCGAGGCCCGCCCTACGCGTGCTGGGATGACGATCAAAGGCGGAGGGGCTGGATCCCGGCATTCGCCGGGATGACGATTCAATGCGGCGTGCAGCTGAGGAATCAGGCGTGCCCGCCCGCCTGCGGCGTGACTTCCTCCAGCTTCGCCAGTTCGTGCGCGACCGCTTCCGGAGAACGCGTGTAGCGCGCCAGCAGGCTGTAGAACGCCGGCACCACGAACAGCGACAACAGCGTCGAGAACGACACGCCGAAGATCACCACCACGCCGATCGTCGCGCGGCTGGCCGAACCGGGACCACCGGCCAGCACCAGCGGAATCGCACCCACCACCGTCGCGATCGAGGTCATCAGGATCGGGCGCAGGCGCACCGAGCAGGACTCGACGATGGCCTCGTGGATGCTGCGGCCTTCGTCGCGCAGCTGGTTGGCGAACTCGACGATCAGGATGCCGTTCTTCGCCGCCAGGCCCACCAGCATCACGATGCCGATCTGCGAGAACAGATTGAGCGTGCTGCCGAAGATCCACAGGCCCAGCAGCGCACCAAGCACGCCCAGCGGCACCGTCAGCATGATAACGAAGGGATGGATGAAGCTTTCGAACTGCGCGGCCAGCACCAGGTACACCACCAGCAGCGCCAGCGCGAACGTCAGCAACACCGCGCCGCCCGCGGCCTGGTATTCGCGCGACTCGCCCTTCCAGTCGATCTGCGCCTGCTGTGGCAGTTCTTCCTTCACCGCCTGCTGCAGCCAGGTGATCGCGTCGCCCATGCGATAGCCCGGCGCCAGACCCATGCTGATCGTGATCGCACGCAGGCGATTGAAGCGGTTGTAGTTACCGGGCTCGGCGATTTCCTTGAGCGTCACCAGATTCGACAGCGGGACCAGATCGCCGCTGCGCGTACGCACCTGGATCGCGGCGAGGTCCGCCGGCGAACCGCGCATCGCCTTGGATGCCTGCACGATCACGTCGTATTCCTCGCCACCGCGCACGAACGTGGTGACGCGACGCGAACCCATCATCGATTCCAGCGTGCCACCGATGTCGCCGACGCTGACGCCCAGATCCGCCGCGCGCTGATGATCGATCTGCACGCGCATCTGCGGCCGGGTTTCCTTGTAATCCGAATCGGCGCCGACCAGCTTCGGGTTCTGTTCGATGCGCGCCAGCAGGCGGTCGCGCCACTGCGCCAGCTGCGCATAGTCGGGACCGCCGATCACCAGCTGGATCGGCTGGCCGCGCGTGCGCACCAGACCGCCGGTCACCTGCGAGGACACCCGCACGCCCGGCAGCTTGCCCAGTTCCTTCTGCATCTTCTGCGCGACGTCAGCGGTGTCCTGATCGCGCTCGCGCCAGTCGCGCAGGAACACGCTGATGCGCCCCATCTGCATGTCGTCGGTGGCACCGAACGAACCGGGCACGCGCGGACTCGCGCGCTCGATCGGGCCGCCCTTGCCAACATACGGACGGATGATCTTTTCGGCGGCCTGCACCTGCTTGACCGTGTAATCGAAGCCCGCGCCTTCCGGCCCGTTCAACATGAGGAAGAACACACCGCGGTCTTCCGCCGGCGCCAGTTCGGACGGCACCAGCTTGATCAGGCCATAGCTCAACCCGAGCGCGGCCAGCATCAATGCACCGAAGAACCACGGCCGTTCCACGCTGCGGTCGATCAAGCGGCGATAGCCCACGCTCACCGCATCGAGCCGCGCGTTGACCCAGCGCGTGAGCGGATTCGATTTCTCTTCCCTATGTGGCTTCACCAGCTTCGACGACATCATCGGCGTGAGCGTCAGCGCGACGAAGGCGGAGATCGCCACCGCGCCTGCCAGCGCGACCGACAACTCACGGAACAAGCGCCCCGTATTGCCCTGCATGAAGCCGATCGGCAGGAACACCGACACCAATACCGCCGTCGTCGCGATCACCGCGAACGCGACCTGCGCCGTACCGCGGCGCGCGGCCACCAGGCGTGGCTCGCCCAGGTCCGCGCGGCGCTGGATGTTCTCCAGCACCACGATCGCGTCGTCGACGACCAGTCCGATGCACAGGACCAGCGCGAGCAGCGTAAGCAGGTTGATCGAATAGCCGAAGGCGTACAGCGGAATGAACGCGGCGATCAGGCACACCGGCACCGTCACCGCCGGAATCAGCGCCGCCCGCGCGCTGCCCAGGAATAGCCAGATCACGATCAGCACCAAGGCGATCGCCTCGAACAGCGTGTGGTACACGCGCTCGACCGCCGCATCGATGAAGGTCGTGGTATCGAAGGCGATGAAGATCTTCGTGCCCTTGGGCAGCGATTCCTGGATGCGTTCGGTTTCCGCTTTCACCGCCCGCGCGACGTCGAGACTGTTCGCGGTCGAGGTCTTGATGATGCCCAGGCCGATGTTGGGCTCGCCATTGCTGCGGTAGTAGCTGCGACGCTCAGCGGAGGCGAGTTCGACCTTCGCCACGTCGCCCAGTCGGATGACGTAACCGTCCGCGCCCTTGCGCAGCGGGATCTGCGCGAAGTCGACGGGCTTCTCGAAGCTGCGCGCGACGCGCAGGGTGAAATCGCGCGTTTCCGACTCGATGCGTCCCGCCGGCAACTCGACGTTCTGCGCGCGTAGCGCAGTTTCGACATCGGCCGCGGTAACGCCGCGCGCAGCCATCGCATCACGGTCCAGCCAGATGCGCATGGCATAACGTTGCTGGCCACCCAGGCGCACCTGCGCAACGCCATCGATGCTGGACAGGCGATCGACGATGTAGCGCTGGGCGTAGTCGGACAGCTGCAGCGTGTCCATGGTCGAACTGTCCATGTTGACCCAGACGATCGGGTCGGTATCGGACTCGACCTTGGATACCTGCGGCGCGTCGGCCTCTTCCGGCATGCGGTCGCTGACGCGACTCACCGCGGAACGCACATCGTTGGCCGCGCCTTCGATGTCGCGACTCAGGTTGAATTCGATGCTGATGTTGGAGCGGCCGCTGCTGCTGCGCGACTCGATCGTGTTGATGCCCTCGATGCCGGCGAGCGCGTCTTCGAGGATCTGGGTGATGCGCGTCTCCACCACCGCGGCCGATGCGCCCGGATAGGCAACTTCCACCGACACCACCGGCGGGTCGATCGCCGGCAGTTCGCGCAGGGTCAGGCGGGTGAAGGCCATCACGCCCAGCACGATCAGCAACAGGCTGATCACGGTGGCGAAGACCGGGCGCTTGATGGAGAGATCCGAGAGTTTCATGCAGCCATTGCCCTTGGTTTTTTACCCCCTCCCTTGCGCGCAGCGCAGGGGAGGGTTGGGGAGGGGTGCTCTTGTCTTTGCTTCTGCTTTTCTCGACAACAGCAAAAGCAACAGCACCCCTCCCCGGCCCTCCCCTTCGCCTGCGGCGAAAGGGAGGGGGAAAATCGCCGCGCGCGACGGCGATCTGTTTATCGACGCCTACTTCGCCGCGGTCTTCTCACCGCTTTCGACCACCTTGCTACCGGGATGCAGCTTCACCGTGCCGTCGACGACGATGCGCTCACCGGTCTTCACGCCCGAGGTGATCTCGGCCAGACCGTCGCGACGCGCACCCACTTCGACGTCGGCGCGTTCGACACTGCCGTCGGCATCCACGCGATACACGAACGAATCGCTGCCCACCTGCACGATCGCGATTTCCGGTACCAGCAACGCCTGGCGCTGCGGTCGCTGCAGTGCGATCTCCAGCAGCATGCCCGGACGCAGCGCGCGATCGGTGTTGGGAAAGTCGGCGCGCACGGTCACCGAACGCGTGGCTTCATCGATGCGCGCATCGACCGTGCTGACCACGCCATCGAAGCGGCGCTGCGGATAGGCTTCGCTGCGGCCGCTGACCTGCAACCCCGGCGCGAGCTGCGCGAGCATGATCTCGGGCACCGGGAAATCGACATGGACGCGTGCGGTGTCATCGAGCGTGGCGATCGACGTGCCCGGGGTCACCAGCGAACCGGGACTGACCTGACGGATGCCCAGCACGCCCGCGAACGGCGCGCGAATCACGCGGTCACCGAGCTGCGCGTGGATCTGCGCGACGCGCGCGTTGGCGGCATCGCGCGCTGCGCGCTGCGTGTCGAGTGCGGAGCGCGCGATGAGTTGCTGTTCGGCCAGTTCGCTCTGGCGGCGGTAGAGCTTGTCCGCTTCGTTTGCTTCGGCCTTGGCTTCGGTGAGCGCGGCCTGCTGCGCCTGTCCACTGAGCGTGACCAGCGGCGCGCCCTTGGCGACGACATCGCCGCTGTCGAAATGCACCTGTTGCACGATCTCGCTGACCTTGGCGGTCACGGTGATCGACTCGCGCGCATGCACCGTACCCAGTGCCTGCACGCTGTCGCTCCAGGGCCGCGGTCGCACGACTTGCGTGGTCACGGTCGCGGGCCGGTCGCCCTTGCCATCGCGCTGCGATGCGGCGTCCTTGTTGCAGCCTGCAACGCCGAGGAGCGCGAGGGCCAAGGTAACGGTGGTCAGGCGCGAGCGGATCAAGCGCGGCTCCGGAAAGGCGGCATCGGCGGGAGGGAAGGCGAACGGCGGATTCTACGGGCCACCCATGACCGCACGTATGGGCCAATGGTTGCCCCCTGATGCGGCAAAATCGCCCGGCACTCCCGGCCCACGATGGACCACGACATGCCGATTGAAGTCCTCCGGGCCGACATTACCCGACTGTCCGTGGACGCCGTGGTCAATGCGGCCAACGAAGCCCTGTCCGGGGGCGGCGGGGTCGACGGCGCCATCCACCGTGCCGCAGGGCCGGGGTTGAGCCAGGAATGCCGCGACATTCCCTTGGTCCGGCCCCATGTGCGCTGCCCCACGGGTGAAGCGCGCATCACCGGCGGCCACGACCTGCCCGCTCGCCACATCATCCACACGGTCGGGCCGGTCTGGCACGGAGGCAGCATCGGCGAGGCGGAACTGCTCGCCAGCGGCTATCGGCAGTGCCTGCACCTGGCCGAGGAATACCGTCTGCTATCCATCGCCTTTCCGGCGATCAGCTGCGGGGTATTCGGCTATCCGCCCGTGCTGGCGGCACGGATTGCGGTCGCGGTCGTGAGCGAGTGGCTATCGGATCACGCGCTGCCGCAACGCGTGCTGTTGTGCTGCTTCGATGCCGGGATGGAGCGGCACTACCTCGATGCACTGGAACACCAACCATGACTGCAACGCCGATACGCAACGACCGCGCCACGCTCGGCATCGTCGCCTCCAACCTGCTCACCCTGGTGACGGCCTGGTGGCAGGACTGGCCGCTCGCGCTGATGCTGTGGCCGTACTGGTGCCAGTCGCTGGTGATTGGCTGGTTCGCGCGCAAGCGGATCCTGGCTCTGCACACGTTCTCGACCGAAGGCTTCAAGATCAACGACCAGGCAGTGGAACCCACCCCACAAACCCAGCGGGTTACGGCGAATTTCTTCGCCTTGCACTACGGGCTCTTCCACTTCGTCTATCTGATCTTTCTGCTGACGATGAGCTCCGTGTCTGGAGAGCCCGCGTCAGCGGGTGGCGTCATGCATCGCTCCGATGTGCTGCTGATCCTCGGCCTGGCGCTCTCGTTCTGGTTCTCGCACCGGGCTTCCTACCGCGAGCATGTCGCCGCCGACCTGCGACGCGTACCCAACATCGGTACGCTGATGTTCCTGCCCTACCTGCGCGTGCTCCCGATGCATCTGACGATCATCTTAGGCATGGCGCTGGGCGACGACTGGGGCCGGCTGCTGTTCGGCTCGCTCAAGACCGTGGCGGACGTGGCGATGCACAAGATCGAGCATCGCTGGTTGCAGCGCGCGGAGGCAGGCGGCAAGTCCCTGCCGAACGTGGTCGAGTAGCCGACTCCGGAAACAAAAACGCCGGCACGAGGCCGGCGTTTCCGTAGCGTGAGGCAGGTTGCTTACGCGACCTTCTTCCACTCACCCAACGCAGCCAGGCCGTTGTCCTTGGCGCGGGCGTACACGGTCTTCTGCGCGGCGGCGAAGTTGTTCACCAGGTCCTGCGACCACAGCTTCAGCGCGGCGGCCTGCATGGCGCGGCCGTAGGAGAACGACAGCGGCCACGGGTTCGGGCCCATCTGGTTCATGGCGTTGAGGTGCGCGGTGGCGTCCTCATCCGACTGGCCGCCCGACAGGAACACGATGCCCGGCAGGATCGCCGGCACGGTCGACTTCAAGCACTGCAGGGTGGCGGCGGCGACTTCTTCGACCGAAACCTTCTCACCGCTGGTGGTGCCCGGGACGACCATCGAGGCCTTCAGGATGCAGCCTTCCAGCACGACGTTGTGCTCGACCAGCGACGCGAACAGCGAACGCAGCATCACTTCGGTGACCTGGAAGCATTCGTCGATGTCGTGCGAGCCGTCCATGATGATTTCCGGCTCGACCATCGGCACCAGGCCCTGTTCCTGGCACAGCGCGGCATAGCGCGCCAGCGCGTGGGCATTGGCTTCGATGCAGGTGCCCGACGGGATGTCGTCGCCGATGTTGATGACCGCGCGCCACTTGGCGAAGCGAGCACCGAGCTTGTAGTACTCGGCCAGGCGGTCACGCAGGCCGTCGAGGCCTTCGGTCACGACTTCACCCGGGCAACCGGCGAGGTTGTGGGTGCCCTTGTCGACCTTGATGCCCGGGATCATGCCGTTGTCCATCATGTACTTCGCGAACGGCACGCCGTCGCTCGTGGACTGACGGATGGTTTCGTCGAACAGGATCGCGCCGGAGATGTAGTCGCTCAGGTTCGGCGTGGTGAGCAGCAGCTCGCGGTAGCGACGACGATTCTCTTCGGTGTTCTCGATGCCGACGCCAGCGAAACGCTTGGCGCAGGTAGCGGTGGATTCGTCGATCGCGATGATGCCCTTGCCCGGGGCGACCATGGCCTGGGCAATTTCGGCGAGCTGTTCGATGCTCATGGGAGTCCTGCGGGGTGCGGGTGGGAAGCCGCACATTATAGCGGCTGCCATGAGCCCCGCGTCGGCGCAGTCAGCAATAAATCAAGGACTTGCGCGCCCCACACACCCGAATCCAATACCAGTTGCAGCCGCCGCACCGGCTCCCGGGGCGCCCTCGCGTGGACGCCCCGGGCTTCCCGCCCCTATTTCACTGCCAGTGCCCGGCGCAACTCGGAGTTGGCCTCGTCCCGGGTGACCAGCAGGGTGCCGTAGGCATCCATGGCAGGGAAAAACTCCGGCTGACGGGTGGCGATCTGTCGCTTCAGGCGTTCGATCTGCCCGTAGCACCGCGTGAGCGAGGCGGCGTGCGGGCAACCGAGCAAGTGATAGAACTCATGCACCGCGACCTTCGACGGCGGCATGAACAACTGGTTGAGCGATGCGGCGTTGGCCACAACGAAGCCGCGGGTATGCGTCGCATCATCGACGGCGCCCAGCACTTCCGGCATCAGCATGCCCCAGAGCGCGTCACCGGCATTGCGATCCACCAGCGCAACGAGTCGATCGCAGGGCGGTTCCAGTTCGCGCGCAACGACATCGTCGATCAGGGTGCGATGCCCGAATCCGGGGCGCTCCCATGACCGCACCCACGGCACGACTACTTCGATTCCGTATGTCTTGAACTCGTCGTTTACCGCTGCGATGAGATCATCGGCACGCTGCTGACTGACGCCTTCCGCGCGCAACAGGCAGACGCGCAGTTGCGCGGGTGGCCCATAGTCGCGAGCGGACTGACTTCGGGTATGCACGCCGACACTGGTGCAGGCGCATTGTCCGAGCAGCAGCAGGACAACGAGCATTTTCCACACCGGCATCTTCCACACCGGCCACGACACGCGCGGCGCGGACGTTTCGTCGATACGCTTCCCCACGGCCCACCCCCTTCTCCATAAAAGGGTTCATGCCTAAGCCCAACGCGCTGCAGGGGGGCCATCGGACAACGCCCACGAGCTGCATCACCCGCGCAAGACGCGGAACTGCGAGACGAGAGGCACTGCGGGCCATTCGGCGCCACGAATTGTGAGAAGTCGGTGAAACAAGCGTAAAAGCGGCGTAACGGGACGCCGCAAAACCTGGCTTCCGCCAGTCGATGCAAACTCAGTGCGCGGCGCATCCACTCGATGCGCCGCTCTTGCGAGTGTGCGTTACAGCTCGCCCAGGCCTTCGGCCTTGCCGCCCAGACCCACCTGCAACAGGCGCAGCGTATTGGTCGCGCCGTGATGCTCCATGTGATCGCCGCTGGTGAAGATCACCCGCTCGCCCACGGCGAGGAAGCCGGCATCGAACAATTGCTTCACCGACTGCCGTGCGGCTTCGCGCGAAGCCAAGCCGCGGCTGTCGAAGTCGATTGGGAAGACATCGCGCATCAGCGCCATGCGTCGACGCGCACCGTCATGGCGCGACAGGCCGTAGATCGGCACGGAGGAGCGGAAGCGCGAAAGGAATCGTGCGGTACCGCCGGATTCGGTCGCGGCGAGGATCGCGCGCACGCCGATGTGTTCGGACAGGAACATCGCCGCCATCGCGATCGCCTGGTCGGCGCGCTCGAGGTTGCGCGGCGCTGCTTCGAAATCGGTATCGAATTCGAACTGGCGTTCGGCGCCAAGGCAGATGCGCGCCATCGCTTCGACCGCTTTCACCGGGTATTTACCAGCTGCGGATTCCTGCGACAGCATCACTGCGTCGGTCCCGTCGATGACGGCGTTGGCGACGTCGAGTACTTCCGCGCGCGTCGGGATCGGACTGTCGACCATCGACTGCAGCATCTGCGTCGCGGTGATCACGACGCGGCCGCCTTCGAGCGCTTCGCGGATGATCTTCTTCTGCAGGCCGGGCAATTCGGCGTCGCCGATCTCCACGCCCAGGTCGCCACGCGCGACCATCACCACGTCGCTGGCCTGCACGATCTCGCGCAGGTTCTCGATCGCTTCGGCGCGTTCGATCTTCGAAACCAGCGCAGCATCGCTGCCGGCGGCGCGGGCGATGCGGCGCGCTTCCTCCATGTCTTCGGCGTTGCGGCAGAACGACACCGCGATGAAGTCGGCCCCGAGCTCAGCGGCGACCTTGATCAGCTCGCGATCGCGCTCGGTCAGCGCACCCAGCGACAGACCGCCGCCCTGCTTGTTGAGCCCCTTGCGGTCCGAAAGCGCGCCATCGTTGAGCACAGTATTGATGATGCGCTCGCCTTCTACGCGCTCCACGCGCATCTGCATCATGCCGTCGTCGAGCAGCAGCGTGTCGCCGGGAATCACATCGCCGGGCAGGCCGAGGTAGCTGACGCCGACTTCGCTGGTCGTACCGGGCGGCGCAGTGTCGGAAGCGACCAGGTCGAAGCGGTCGCCGGCTTTGAGTTGCACACGGCCTTCGGCGAAGCGTTCGATGCGGATCTTCGGGCCGGGCAGATCGACCAGGATCCCGACTTCACGCCCCGCGCGATGCGCGGCTTCGCGCAGGGCCTGGGCACGTGCGACCTGTGCCGACGGATCGCCATGGGAGAAGTTGAGGCGAACCACGTCCACGCCGGCGTTGAGGAGCGCATCGAGCACGCCCGGTGCATCGGTGGCCGGGCCCAGGGTGGCAAGGATCTTGGTGCGTCGACGGTTGTTGGACATGCGCTGCGCTGGCGGTGTGGTCGTTGGAGAAGTCCGAACGTAGCACAGCCAAAGTTGCACCCGCTTGCGGCGTGCCATGAAAACGAACACAGGCGGCACCCGATTGCACGAACGCCCTGCAATGCAGGGCGTTCGTGTGTTCACGATCACATGGCCGAGGCGCAGCCCGGGGTGAAGCCTTTGTTGGCGGTGGGCGTGCCCCACATGCCATCCATGTCGCCGCAGCCGAAGGTTTCCTCACCCACCAGCTGGCCGGACGCGTTGTAGTAGTGCCAGGTGCCCTGCAGGCAACCGCCTGCGGAAGTCAGGCCGGAGACGGCCAGAAGCGCAAAAGCAACAGCGAAAATCCTTGTACGACGCATGATTGCTTCCTTGTCGAATCGCGGCCTCATGCCGCCCGCGCATCCTGCGTCGTCCCTTGTCGGTAATCGATGACGGAGCGCACAGGTTCCGCCCTGCGGCGGACCACCGACGCCATCAGGCCGCCAGCAGTTCGCGCAATTGTTCCGGGTGGCTAGCGAGTGTGTCCGCACCTGCATCGAGCAGTTCGGCCTCGCCCCCGAAACCCCACAGCACGCCGACATGGCGCATGTCGTGGTGCAGGGCGCCTTCGATATCCATGCGACGGTCGCCGATCATCCAGCACGCATCGGGCGCCACGTCGAGGCGACGCAGCGCTTCGGCGATCAGTTCCGGCTTGTCGCTGCGGCTACCGTCGATGGTCGCGCCGATGATGTCGACGAAGCGATGACCGAAAGGCAGATGCGCGGCGATCTTGCGTGCATGCGGTTCGTTCTTCGCGGTGACCACCGCAAGACGGTGCCCCGCTGCATGCAATGCCTCGATGGTATCGGCGATGCCGTCGTACACCTCGTGCTCGGCCCAGCCATGGGATTCAAAGCGGTCGCGATAGTGTTCGACCGCACGTTCCACCAACACTTCGTCGCGAAGAAGCGGCGCGAAGCTGGTCCGCAACGAAGGGCCGATCCAGCGCCGCAACTCGGAATCCGGCGGCACTTCCAGCCCCATCTGCGTCAGCGCATGGGCGACGCAGCGGGTGATGCCGATCTCGGAATTGATCAGCGTGCCGTCCATGTCGAAGAAAACCGTAGCCATTCAGCCCTGCCGTTCTGTCAGTTATTGCGGTCGAATTCCTGGTACCGCTTTCCGTCGCGGTAGAGGGCCAGGCGCTTCTGGTAACCGGGGACCTTGTCGCCGAGCTTCTTCCGCGAATCCGGCGTCTCGAGAGCAGCCATTACCTTGGCGGCACGCTCCTGCAGTTCCACTGCCTTCTTGAAGTCGCCATTGGCGGCATAGCACGCAGCAACCGTGTCGATCGCGCCCGCACCCATGACATCGACGTCGCCAAGCTTGCGGCTCACGTCCAGTCCGCGTTTGGGATCGAAGATATCGGCACGCGGCGATGTGCAAAGGGTCCATGCGTAGTTGTTGGTGGCCCCGGTGTTTCCCGCGGCATCGGCTTCGGCCAGCAATGCCAGCGCCTGCTTGCGGGATTCGTCGGTGTTTTTGTTGTAGTAGAGCCAGGAACTGTAGAGGGTGTAGGCATCCTCGATGCCGCCCTTCATGGCCCGCCGCATCCATCGCGTGCCTTCGGCTTCGTCCACTTTGCCGAAGTCTCCCAGCAGGTAGTGACTGCCGAGCTGGAGCTCCGAATCGTGATCGCCCTGCTCCGCGTCCTCCTTCAGCCACTGCAGGGCCTTGGAAGGATCCTTCGCCATGCCGTGGCCTGCGATGGCGAGTTGCGCAAGCGCACGGCGTGCGGGAGCCCCTTGGGCCTTGTCGGAGGCGAGCATTCCGTAGAGTTCCACCGCTCGCTTGGCATCACCGGAAAGGCCCGGCTGATCTTCGGCATACAGGGCCGCCAAGGCCATGAAAGAGTCGATATCACCGACATCCGCCGGCCCCATCAGCCATCCTTCGGCAGCCTTGAAATCACGGTCCAGCCTGCTGCGGCGGGCCGCTTCGAGCGCGCCCCAGGCATCTCCGCCGTGCGCCGCAGCCTGCGCCATCGCCACACCTTTCACCAGGTCACGCTTGAACTCGGTCTGATCGCCGTAGATCAGCGCCGATGCGTACCAGGACTGCAGCGTCGCATTGCCGGCTTCGGCACCCAGGACCGTCCACTTCCACACGTCGTGCGGCTGTTTCAGCTTCTTGTAGTAGTCGACGAGCAGGCCGTATCCCAAGCCACGTCCGTTCAGCTCCGGGGACGCCAGGAATGCGATATCGCTGTCGCTGAGCTGTGGCTTTTCCGCCGCGGCTTTCAGTCCAAGCAGCAGACGCTTAACCGGCCGATTGCCAGCAGCTGCCGCGCGTGCAAGGCGCTTATCAAGCTCCTTGGGCAAGGGCTGCCTGTCATGCGCGCTCACCCAGACATCGGCGAACTCGAGCAACGCGCCCTGCGGCCAGCGGCGATCCGCGGCGTCGAGCAGAAGCCATGCCGACTTCGGATCGGCCTTGGTGCCGATGCCTTCCAGATAGGCGTACGCCAACATGGACATGGCGAAGGCGTTCTTGCTCTCCGCCTGTTGCATCAGCGCATCGACCAGGCCCTCGGTGCAATCCGGCGTAGCGGATCGGCCCGAACACACCAGCAACCATGCCTTGGCCGACTGGATTCCGCCAGCCGTGGCAGCCCCGCGCAGCTTGGCGACCTTGTCGCCTCTGGCGCTGGCAGCCCCGGCGCGTATTGCGGCGATGTCGACCGCCGCCAGCCCGTCGGTATCCTGGCTCGCCTTTACGTACGCATCGGCCAGGGCAGCGCGCATGATCGGCGTGCCGGCAAAAGGCTGACGGTTCTTCAGCTGCAACAGCGTGTCCACGTAATCGAAGGCGTAATGACGTTCGATCTTGGCGTCTGCGTCCCACCCGACCACGACCAGCGGGAAGTAACGCGCCGGCCGGGCAAACAGGTAGTACTCGTAGGCCTGCTCCATGCCGCTGCTCCGCAGCAACGCATAGGCATCCACCGGGGCGACGATGCGGATGGGCTTGGCCAGCGACGGATCGCCCGCTTGCTTCAGCGCGTGGCGCGACAGCGCCGCCAGGACCTGGAGTTCGGATTCGGCGGCTGGTGCGTCGCCCGTCGCGTCGGCGCACAGGTAGGCCGCGCGTCGAATGCCCAGGCTGACAGGTATGGTCTTTACGGCCGCCGCAAGCACGGAGGTGTTGTCGGCACACAGCTTCGCGTCGACCTCATCCCCCTCGTAGCCCACGGCTTCGAGCGCATCAAAGGCGTTCAGGCTCTCGTCGTCGGCCTTGGCCAGGAAATCCGCCCACATCTTCGTTGCATCGGGCTTCGATGCATTCGTCGGAGCGGCGATCGCCACCGAGGTGGTCGCCAGCAGTAAACCGGCACAGGCTGTACGCAGCAGATTCATTTCTGGTCCCCAATGTCTTTCAGCAACGCCTTGAGTCGAGCATCGCGCTCCTGGCGTTGATCACCTTCAGCCAGCTGCAGTGGCAGCCGCGCCGACAGGCTGTCGCGCACCTTGCGCAGCTCGGCCAGATGTCCCGCCACTTTGTCCGCCGGCAGGTCGCGCATGTTCACCTTCATGTCGTACGAGACCTCGACCTTGCGCGCCGAAACAGTCAGCAGGCGTTGGAAGGCAAACGCTTCGGAATTCAAGTTCTGCGATTCGTCGCGCAGCGACGTACTCCAGCGCTCGGGCAACCGGACCTCGATCGTATGGTGGTAGTGGGCCGGCATGCCCACGTACAACGGGCTGTCGCGCACCGTCGAGTCCGGCAGACGCGCCACTTCGGACAGCGATTCGGCATAGACCTCCAGCGCGCGCGTTCGCCCTGCGGTGTCGTAGGGTGCCTTGAGCAGATACTGCTCGGTCACGGTCAGGCGGTTGCCATCCAGGTCATCCCGGATGGTCGGTGTCTTGACCACGGTCAGTTCGCCAAACCGCTTACGGTAGTACTCGGCATAACGCCTGGAGAGTTCGTCGTCGCGCGTGCCGGAGAATGATTGGCGGGCGCTGTCGGCCCGCTTGCCTTCGTACGTCGTCTCGATGAACAACGCCACTTCGCGGCCGTTGGCGGCGGGCTCATAGCGTTCGCTCACGTTGATCGAGCTCTTGGGCTGCGCCGGAACGACGATCGTTTCCAGCGCCGATACACCCTTGGCGACCGGCAAAGCCACTCCGTACAGGCTGGCATCGCTGTCGCGTGGGTCTCCGCCTTGCGAGGTAATGGTGGGATCGAGCCACAGCGTGGTTCCATCGACCTGCGCCCGCACGATCACATGATCGAAGACCGAGGCCGCCGGCGGCATTTCCTCGATTCCACGACCACGACTCGTGGATACCAGTGCCGGAACGGCCTGGATGCCCATGCGTTCCAGCAGGGTCTTCAGCAGATAGGCCTTGTCCTTGCAATCGCCATAGCGGCGCTTCCAAGTGTCCGCGGGCGCGGTGGGCCGATGCGTGTTCGCGCCCATTTCCACGCCGAAGTAGCGAACCTGCTCCTGCACCGTCCGCAGTGCGGCCTTGATGCGCGCATACGGGTCGGGAAGCTTCGACCATGCAGCGAGGTCGGCTTCAAGGTCCGCGGGCAGCGCACCCGGTGCCGGATACAAAGGCAAGGCCCAGGCGACGACGTCCGCCCACTGCCGCTTCCTGGAGACATACGCCGTCGGGGACGGCTGGTACCACAGCGGATAGGAACCCTCGTCCGCATACGCAGGCAGGCGAGAAGCCTCCACCGACACCATGGACGCGTCGCTGCTATTGCGAGTGACCGGCGTAGGCGCACCCGAACGACGTCGAACATCCAGCTGGCTACCCGGATCGTGCAGTACACGCAAACGGCTGTAGAGCACGGGGCTCTGCCAGCCGAAGGCATTGAGATCCAGCAATTGCCCTTCGAGGATGGGATTGGCGCCGATGATCGAGTAACGGATGCGCACCACGTCATCCACGCGAACGTCTTCCAGCACGATCAGTGCGGTGACGTTGCCATCGGCCATGTCCTCTTCGAAATCCTCTTCACGGCGCGCGAGCGAAATACGCTCGGGATCCAGGCGATCCTGCCAATGTCCGGCACGGCGCAGCTCGACGCCATGGATCACCAGTCGCTGGTACTCGGGATTGAAGACGATCTGGTAGCGACCGGCATCGCCGAGCAGCGACGACGCCTTGGCTTCATAGGCGTAGTCGACGTAGGCATGGTTGCGGCCGGCGCGACGATCCACCTGCTCGTCGTACAGCCACACGCGCCAGGTCGCACCGGTACTTCCTGGTGCCTTCGCGTCCCATGACTCCGGCATTTTTGCCGGCTCGACGAAGGTGGGCGGGGTTCCGACCGAGAACCGGAATTCCCCACGCTTGTGTTCCACCTCACCCGCTACCGCCGCTCCCGCCATCAACAGCGAGAGCACCACTCCCCACAAAACGCGCATCGATCGGCCCCGACTTCAGTCTTCTAGCGTTCGCACATTGGCAACGAGTGATCAGCCACGCGCCTTGAGCGCAGCCACCGCCGGCAGCTCCTTGCCTTCGAGGAATTCGAGGAACGCGCCGCCACCGGTGGAGATGTAGGAGACGTCCTGCTCGATGCCGTACTTGTCCACGGCCGCCAGCGTATCGCCGCCACCGGCGATCGAGAATGCCTTCGACGCGGCAATCGCGCGCGCCAGAGTCTCGGTGCCTTTGCCGAAGGCGTCGAATTCGAACACGCCGACCGGGCCGTTCCATACCACTGTGCCTGCGCTCTTGATCAGTTCGGCGTAACGCGCGGCGGTCTGCGGGCCGATGTCGAGGATCATGTCGTCGGCGCCCACGGCATCGACGGCCTTGACCGTCGCCGGTGCATCGGCGGCGAACGCCGGCGCGACGACCACGTCGCTCGGGATCGGAATGTCGGCGCCACGTGCCTTCGCGTCGGCCATGATCTGCTTCGCGGTGTCGAGCAGGTCCATTTCGACCAGCGACTTGCCCACGCTGTAGCCCATCGCGGCAATGAAGGTGTTGGCGATGCCGCCGCCGACGATCAGCTGGTCGACCTTGCTGACCAGCGACGACAGCAGCTCGAGCTTGGTCGAGACCTTGGAGCCGGCGACGATCGCCAGCAGCGGGCGCGCCGGGTTGTCGAGCGCCTTGGCCAGTGCGTCGAGTTCGGCCATCAGCAGCGGGCCGCCCGCGGCCTGCTTCGCGAACTTGATGACGCCGTGGGTCGACGCCTGCGCGCGGTGCGCGGTACCGAAGGCGTCCATGACGAAGACGTCGCACAGCTCGGCGTACTTCTTCGAAAGGCTCTCGTCGTCCTTGCCCTCGCCGACGTTCATGCGGCAGTTCTCCAGGAGGACAAGCTGGCCCGGCGCGACTTCAACGCCGTCGACCCAATCCTTCGCCAGCGGCACTTCACGACCGAGCAGTTCACCCAGGCGCGCGGCGACCGGCGCCAGCGAATCGTCCGGGGTCCACACGCCTTCCTTCGGCCGGCCCAGGTGCGACATCACCATCACCGCGGCGCCCTTTTCCAGCGCGAACTTCAGCGTGGGGATCGAAGCGGTCAGGCGCTGATCGGACGTGACCTTGCCGTCGGCGACGGGCACGTTGAGATCCTGGCGGATCAGCACGCGCTTGCCGGCGAGGTCGAGGTCGGTCATGCGGAGGATGGACATTGGGGCTCCAGAGGCGGACAGGCAAAAACGGGCGCACATTGTCCGGCCCCCGGCCATGGCTTTCAAACGCGCCAGGCGCGGATGGCGCGGGCACGGCCGCCAGAGCGGGTTGCGGGTGTGTTCGAACGCAACGGCTGATACAGCGGAAGCGCGGGAGCGGCGATGCCAGTGCCGATCCGCGCTTCACGGTGCTGGGAACCGGCGATCCCGCGGGCACCCGGCCCTCCGCACGTCGCCCATGGCGATAATCGGACTCCTGCCGGCGCAAGCGGGCATCGAATACGACGGTACGGTCTGCAGCTCGCCGAACAGCCTTGGCGCACTGGAACGTCCGCAACGGCTACGTCGCCGCGATGAAGCAAAAGCCCCGCATGAGCGGGGCTTTTGTCCTGTAGATGTCAGCTGCCCGGCGGATCCGATGACACCTCGCCCGCCGAATCGGCACTGTCGGGAGCCGGCTCGGGTTTGCCGCGCAGCAATCCAATCGCGAAACCAGCCACCACCAGCGCACCCAGGCTGAGCACGCCCCACAGCAGCCACGACTTCCAGTCGCGCACTGCACTCAACGCACGCTCACCGGCGAGCACCTGCGGTGTACCGAGATAGGCTGGGGTCGGTTGCCACTGCGCGCCGCGTTGCCGACGCATTTCCGCCACCAACTGTGGCAGCGGCGAATCCGGACGTCGGGATCGGGTGCTGCCACCTGCCAATGCATAAGGCGCGGCACCTTGCGTGACGAAGACCACCACTTCGGCGTAGTAACCCAAGCGCAGAACCGGCACGCCCGCGACTGGCGTGCTCGCGCGCAGCCGCCAGTGGCGATCGCGCACCATGGCACCAAGGTTTTGCTCCGGCGATCGCGTTGCAGCACCGTCGGGCCCGACCTGGAACGCGACCCAGGGTCCGGCACGCAGACGCCAGTCGGCTTCGTCACTGTCGCGGCTCTCCAGGCGCCATTCCACCGCGCTGTTGCCGGGCAGCACGACATCCACCCGGCGTACCGGGAAGCGCCCGCCGCTGTCGAAATCGAACACCGTGCCGGCAGGGCTGCCGCGCACATCCACGCTACGGCCGCGTGGCTCGACCCAATTCGGCACCGCGGCCGCACCAGCCGAAGCCAGGTCGGCAAACACGCCGGTGACGCTGATGAGCTGGTCGCTGCGGTCCGGCGTCAGGCGCAGATAGCGCACCTTCTGATATTGCGGCAGCAATCCGTACAGCTCGATGCGCCGGTGCAGCAGGCGACGATCTTCGCGAGTGAGATCGACCATGCGTCCGCGTGTCGCCAGTAGCTGCCAGTGGTCGAGATCGTCGCTGGCCTCGACGCGATAGCCCAGATCGAGCGACTCCACGGGCAGCCATTCAAGCTCCAGCGCAGCGATCGCCTCACGGACGCGGCTCACGTCCACCAACAACGCGGTGCGCGGCAACGCGGCGGCACCGGCATCGGTGGTACGCACCTCGACGCGGCGCAGGCGGCCGTCGGCATCGGCCTGACTCACCAGCTCCCAACCTTGGGCCGCATTGCCGGGTGGTGTCGATGGCAGGGGGAACCATGGCAACGCTATTCGCGGTGCGGATTTCGCCAGCGGCGCTTCCGGAGCGAACACGTCGGTCGGTACGGCGGCACCATCGTGATTGATCACGACGACGTCGCGGATCGAAGGATCACGCAATTGCCGGTAGACCCTTTCATCCAGCGTCACGCGATACGCACCGGCATTGTCGCGTCCGAGGGTCAGCGGCCACTGTTGCGCGTACTCGTCGCGCGGCGCGGCGATCGCCATCACGGGAAGGAGCAAGCCCAGGAATACCAAGCGCTTCATACGGATTCCTCCACCGGATGATCGGACGGGGCACTGCGCGGCGGCGCGGGCGCGAAGTACCCGACCGCCGTGCACAACAGGCCATACGCCATGAACGAGGCGATGCCCAGCAGATTGCCGAGATGACTGCGGTCGACCAGCACCAGCTTGGCCAGCACCACCGCCATGAGGACTGCACCGGCCAGCCACAGACCGCGTTGACCGCGCCGTGAGCCGAGGATCCAGCCTGCCACGCCCAGCACGCTCCACACGATGGTGAGCGTGGTCTGCACCAGGCTGGTCGAGAACATGCTGTCGTCCCACGCCACGCCGCCCCAGTGATGCGTGGTGCGCAAGGTGATCGTGGTGATCAGCGCGAACGCGGCTGCGGCAATGAGAGGAATGCGGCGTTCGCGCAGATCTTCCGGCGCGGCATCCGAGCCCAGCCACTTCAGCACCAGGCCGAGTACGGCCAGCTGTGCGAGGTCGAGCGGATTGAGCAACGGAATCCAGCGCAGCGGCTGACTGTCGCCCGCGGAGAACAGCGCGAACAAACCTGCCAGCGCCAGTGCTGCCACCATCGTTCCCTGCACCAGCGCACCCCAGCGGCGGAAGATCTCGCCAAACGGTGCGGCGACCACGCGTTCGCGCCATTGCAGCAGCGCGGCTATCCCCAGCCATGGCAGGCCGAACGCAGCGACGCGCCAGCCATCGCCCAGATGTGCGTCATGCGCGAGCTGTTCAAGCAGCAATCCGAACGCCAACGGCCATGACCACAACCAGGCGAAGTGGCCGAACCCAGCGGCACCGCCGCCCACATGCTCGATGTCCTCGCGTTCACCGTAAGCGCCATCGCGCAGACCGACCAGGCTGCGCCAGCCCGCGATCGCATACGCCAGCCATGCCACTGCGCCGAAGTCGCGGAACGGCTGGCCATGCACCGTGTCCTGCACGATCGCCAGAATGAAGCCCGATGCCAGCGCCAGGGCGCTCGTCCAGGCCAATGCGCGCGCCGGCATGCGGCGATGAAACTCCGCGGCGATCCAGCCGCTGACGATCACGAATGCCAGCACCGCATCGGGGCGGGTGTCTTGCAGTACATAGCGGGCGATCTCGGTGACGCCATTACCGATCCACCACGCCAGGCCCCACAGGTAGTACGGCAATGCGAGCTGCGGTTGCCATGCGTTGCGCCGGTAGCTCCATGCGCTGAAGAAGCCGGCCAGCGAGATCAGCAGCGCGCCCATGAAGCGCGCATTCAACACCGCTTCGGGCGGCGGCAGCGTATCGCTGACGCCGATCGCGAAGCTGCCGGCCGCGAGCAATTGCAGCAGCAGCCCCGACAATTGCGGCAACCGCCGACCCTGGCGCAAACCGAGCCAGATCAGCGCGGCGCCTTCCAGCGCGAACACGCTCGCCGTGGCCTGCGCCGAAAGCGCCAATGGCACCGCCAGCGTGGCGAAGCCGACGGCCAGCAGCGCATACGACGTGGCTAGGGCCGCGTAGTGCTCACGCTTCTGCAGCAACCAGGCGAGTAGCGCATACAAGGCGCCCAGGCCCAACGCGCAGTACGCCAGCGGCATCCGTGCGGCTTCCAGACCCAGGCCTTTCAACAGGCCCGCCTGCAACGAAAACGCGACTAGGGGCGTGCCGAACACCAGGCAGCCATCGACCAGATCGCGCCGACCTGCCGCGCGCCGCCGCGCGTACAGGATCGGGATCAGCAGGTAGAAGGCGAAGAACAGCAGCAGGAATGGTTCGGTGCTATCGAACTTGTCCGCCTGGTAATTCCACAGCCCCCACAACGTGCCGATACCGAAGGTGAAGGCGAAGCCGAGCACGTTGAGTACACGCCACGGCCGCCACCAGGCGATGCCGAAGATCGCCGCATTGAGCACCGCGTAGTAACCGAACAGCGCGACGTGACTGCCCCCACCCGTGGACAGCCAGATCGGCGCGAGGAAGCCGGCCAGCACTGCCAGCAGTGCCAGCGCCAAGGCGTTCTGCACCACCGCGAGCACACCGGCACCGGCGACGATCACCACGCTCAACCCGAATGCCGCGCCCGCGGGAATCAGGTGATAAAGCTTGAACGCAGCGAACACCACCAATAGCAACACGCCGATTGCACCGCCCTGCAGACTCAGGGCGAAGCCGCGCTTGTCCTCGCGCTGGCGCCAACCGAATACCAGCCCGGCCAGCGCTGCAGCCGCGATACCGGCCAGGCGCAACTCGACCGGGAAGCTCATCCAGCCCTGATCGCTGGCGTACTTGAGCAATGCGGCGACGCCGGCGAACAGCACCAGCACGCCGACCTTCACTGGCACATTGCCTTCGGTGAACCAGTGGCGGATCGCGCGCGCGGCCAGGGTCAGCGGATCCGGGCGCGCCGGTGCCTGTGGACGACGCGGTGCAGGGATGCGTGGCGCAGGCTGCTCCGGCAGCGGTGGCGGCACTGCCTGGGCGGGCAGAGCAGCTTCGACTGGTGGCGGCGTCGCTGCCGTCACGGGCACCGGGGGCATTGGCGTTTCGGGAGCGGGAGCGGGAGCGGGTGCCGGTGGCGCGGGCGCTGGGGCGCGTTCGCGCATCCAGTCGCCCAGCGTCGGCTCCCGTGCCCCCGACGCAGCGACTACCGTGCGCTCGGCGCGCAGCTGCGTGACATCGCTTTCCAGCTGACTCACGCGCCGCTTGAGTCCGCCGATCATCACCAGGGCGGCGATCAGCAGTACCGGCACCGCCAGTACGACCAGTACCGCGAGCATGACCAGTCCTTCCATCGCTGTCCCCCGTTTCGCTGGCGGGAACGTTACACCAGGGCGCTGAGGGCTGCTTCGCCTTGGTCGCTGCTTCGCCTTGGTCGCTGCTTCGCCTTGGTCGCTGCTTCGCCTTGGTCGCTGCTTCGCCTTGGTCGCTGCTTCGCCTTGGTCGCTGCTTCGCCTTGGTCGCTGCTTCGTCTTGTCGCTGCTTCGCCTTGTCGCTGCTTCGCCTTGTCGCTGCTTCGCCTTGTCGCTGCTTCGCCTTGTCGCTGCTTCGCCTTGTCGCTGCTTCGCCTTGTCGCTGCTTCGCCTTGTCGCTGCTTCGCCTTGTCGCTGCTTCGCCTTGGCTCGTCATCCCGGCGAACGCCGGGATCCAGCTGTTGTCTTTGCCTTCAATGCGAACAGCAAAATCAATAACTGGATCCCGGCATTCGCCGGGATGACGAGCAACAGCACGACGGCAGCAAAGACAAATGCGACACCGGCAAGGGAATAACAACCGCGACAGCGAGAGCCAGCGCGGGAGTCGACATCAGCAAGCCAGGCAGCGCCACGACCTCCTCATCACAAACAAAAAGCCCCGCACAAGGCGGGGCTTTTCGACTTCGGCGAAAACCGGCGCTTACTTACCGGCAACCACCTTGACCATTTCGAGGCACTTGTTCGAGTAGCCCCACTCGTTGTCGTACCAGCTGACCAGCTTGACGAAGGTGCCATCCAGCGCGATGCCGGCTTCGGCATCGAACACCGAGGTGCAGGTCTCGCCGACGAAATCGGTGGCCACGACCTTGTCTTCGGTGTAACCCAGCACGCCCTTCAGCGCGCCCTGCGACTGCGCCTTCATCTCGGCGCAGATCTCGGCGTAGGTGGCCGGCTTCTCGAGTTCGACGGTGAGGTCGACCACCGAGACGTCCGAGGTCGGCACGCGGAACGCCATGCCGGTGAGCTTCTTGTTGAGTTCCGGAATCACCACGCCCACGGCCTTGGCCGCGCCGGTCGACGACGGAATGATGTTCTCGAGGATGCCGCGGCCGCCGCGCCAGTCCTTGTTGGACGGGCCGTCGACGGTCTTCTGCGTGGCGGTGGCGGCGTGCACGGTGGTCATCAGGCCGCGCTTGATGCCCCACTTGTCGTTCACGACCTTGGCGATCGGCGCCAGGCAGTTGGTGGTGCACGAAGCGTTGGAAATGATCGCTTCGCCGTTGTACTTGGTGTGGTTCACGCCGTAGACGAACATCGGCGTGTCGTCCTTCGACGGCGCCGACAGCACGACCTTCTTCGCGCCGGCGTCGAGGTGCTTCTGCGCGGTGACCTTGTCGAGGAACAGGCCGGTGGATTCGATGACGACATCGGCGCCGACTTCGTCCCACTTGAGGTTGGCCGGATCGCGTTCCTGGGTCAGGCGGATCTTCTTGCCGTTGACGATCAGGGTGTTGCCGTCGACCGACACTTCGCCCTTGAAGCGGCCGTGCACGGAGTCGTAGCGCAGCATGTAGGCCAGGTAGTCGGGCTCGAGCAGATCGTTGATGGCCACGATTTCGATGTCGTTGCCGAAGTTCTGCACGGCCGAACGCAACACATTGCGTCCGATGCGGCCGAAGCCGTTGATGCCTACCTTGATCGTCATTGCTGCAAACTCCTGCGGCCGCGTCGGCGCGGCGGGATGGTGATGGGGAACCGTCATTTTAGCAGGCGCGCCCGGTCCGGCCGGGACCGCGGAGTCGCCGCGGTCTTGGCCCGACGGGGCCGGCCCCAGCGGCCTTCCCGCAGATCCGGCCCGAGGGGCTAATGGCCGACTCTGCAATGGAGGCGCGGCCCGGCTCCGTTAAAGTGCGGCCATGAGCCAAACCACCTCCCGCCCCCCCTCCTCCCGCCTTGCCCGACGCCTGGCCTGGCTGGTCGTCCTCCTCGGCCTGTTCGTCGCGGGCCCGGTCATCGCCTGGAGCGCCCTGGGCCACAAGCTGGTCGGCGAGCTGGCCCAGCGCCATCTCACCCCGGCGGCGAAGGCCGAAGTCGCGCGCCTGCTGGCCGGAGAGCCCGACCCCACCCTCGCCGGCGTCGCCACCTGGGCGGACACCCTGCGCGACAGCGATCCGGAACGCTTCAAGCAGACCTCGCGCTGGCACTACGTCAACCTGTCCAACGACAGCTGTCGTTACTCGCCCGAGCGCGACTGCAAGGACGGCCAGTGCGTGGTCGCGGCGATCGCCGCTCAGCGGGCGATCCTCGCCGATCGCAGCCAGCCGCTCGCGGCCCGTCGCGACGCGCTCAAGTTCCTCGTCCATCTCGTCGGCGACGTGCACCAGCCGCTGCACGCGAACTCGCGCAACGACCAGGGCGGCAACAAGTACCAAATCAGCCTGCGCACCGATCTGGAGCCTGAAGCCTACGCACGCGACCGCTACGTCGGCGGGATCATGGGCACCAACCTGCATTCGGTATGGGACTACTACGTGCTCGCCGAGCGCGGCCTCGACCTGGCGCAGTACGCCGACCGTCTCGACCACGAGCCATGGCCGCCGGCGATGGATCGCAACGCGCTGACACCCGCTTCGTGGGCCAGCGAATCCTGCGGCCTGACCGAACTGCGCGGGCTGTATCCCACCCAGAACGGCCAGGAAGTGCACAAGCTGGACCGCAGCTATGCCGACAAACACAGGGCGCTGGCCGAACAGCGCATCCGCATCGCCGCATACCGGTTGGCGACGCTGCTCAACGAGACATTGACCTCGCCATGAACGCAAACGCCGCGCCGCCACAGGTCCATCCTTTCCATCACGCCGACACCGGCACCTGGAGTTACGTCGTCGCCGATGCCGAGAGCGGCCAGGCGGCGGTTATCGACCCGGTGCTCGACTTCGACGTCAAGTCCGGTCGCACCTCGCAAACCTCGGCGCAGCAGCTGCTCGATTGCGTCACCGAGCACGGTTACCAGGTGCGCTGGCTGCTCGAAACCCACGCCCATGCCGACCACCTGACCGCGGCGCAGTGGCTCGCGGCCCAGCTTCCGGATGCGATGGTCGCGATCGGCCAGGGTATCCGCGAAGTGCAGCGCACCTTCGCGCCCGTGTTCGAGCTCAACGAGGAGGCCGCGGCGGACAACTTCGATTGTCTGTTCGGCGACAACGACGAATTCAATCTGGGTGGCATCGGCGCGCGGGTGATTCCGGTCCCGGGGCATACCCGCGACAGCCTGGCGTATCTGATCGGCGACGCGCTGTTCACCGGCGACTCGCTGTTCATGCCTGATGCGGGCACCGCGCGTTGCGATTTCCCCGGCGGCGATGCCGCGATGTTGTTCCGCTCTATCCAGCATCTGTACGAGCTGCCCGAAACGACGCGGGTCTTCATCTGCCACGACTACGGCCCGGGCGGACGCGCGGTCGCCTGCGAAACCACGATCGGCGAACAGAAGCGCAGTAACATCCACGTGCGCGCCGAGACCAGCGAAGCGGAGTTCGTCGCGCTGCGCGAGGCGCGCGATGCGACCCTGGCGGTGCCTGCGCTGATTATTCCGTCGCTGCAGGTGAACCTGCGCGCGGGTGCGCTGCCGAGCGCGGCTTCGAACGGCATCCGCTATCTGCGCGTCCCGCTCAATCAGTTCTAGGCGCCTCTGAGTGAATCGTCATCCCGGCGAACGCCGGGATGACGGCATGGAATTCCGCAGTTTGCGCCGCCGCTGCATACTGCCCGCATGGCAGATCCCGTTTACCTCGAGTCGCTGGAACATGCCGTCGATGCCCTGCTCGCGCGCATCGATGGCGACCTGCATGTCGGCGCGCCGCTGGGCCTGGGCAAGCCGCATCGCCTGCTCAACGCGTTGTACGCATCAGCGGAACGCGACCCCTCGCGCAGGCTGCATCTCTATACGGCGCTCTCGCTGGACCCGCCGGGTCCAGGCAAGGGACTGGAGGCGCGCTTCCTCGGTCCTTTCGTGCAGCGCCATTTCGGCAGTGACTTCCCGCGGCTTGCGTACGTGGCCGCGCTCAAGCACGGGACGTTGCCGGCGCATATCGAAGTCGAGGAGTTCTACCTGCAGTCGGGCGCGCTGCTGAACGCAGCGCAGGCGCAGCGCCGCTACGCCAGTCTCAACTACACCCATGTCGCGCGGGCGCTGGCCGATCGCGGTGTCAATGTCATCGTGCAGAAGGTGGCGCGTTCGGCCGATGGCATGCGGCTCTCGCTTTCGAGCAATACCGACCTCACCGCGGATGCGATCGATGCCATCGTCGGGCGCGGCCTGCCGCGGCCGCTGATGGTGGCGGAAGTCGATCCGGAGCTGCCCTGGCTCGGCGGCAGCGCCGCGGTCGATGCGGATTTCTTCGACCTCATCGTCACTCCACCCGGCCCGCATCCCAGGCTGTTCGGTTTGCCGCGGCAGCCGGTCAACGACACCGATTACGCCATCGGCTTCCATGCCAGCACCCTGGTGATGGATGGCGGCACCTTGCAGATCGGCATCGGCGCGTTGGCCGACGCGTTGTGCCATGCGCTGGTGCTGCGCCATACCGACAACCGCGCCTATCACCGCGTGCTTACGGCATTGGGATCGCCGCGCGCGGACGACGCATCGCTAGCGCCTTTCGCGCAGGGCCTGTATGGCTGCAGCGAGATGCTCAACGAAGGTTTCCGTCGCCTGGTCGAAGTCGGCGTGATCCGGCGCAAGGTGCTCGACGACGTGGCACTGATGCGGCGACTCGGCGATGGCTCGGCCACGGACGAGGATCGGCAACGATTGGAACGCGACGGCGAGTATCTGCACGGTGCCTTCTACCTCGGTTCGTCCGAGTTCTATCAGTGGCTGCGCGATCTACCCGCCGACCAGAGTCGCGCCATCGGCATGAAGCGGGTGAGCGAAGTCAACGAACTCTACGGCGGCAACGAAACGCTGGAACGCCTCCAACGCCGCGATGCGCGCTTCTTCAACACGTGCATGATGGCCACGGCCTTGGGTGCCGCGGTGTCTGATGCGCTGGGCGATGGCCGCGTCGTGTCGGGCGTTGGCGGCCAGTACAACTTCGTCGCGATGGCCCACGCGCTGCCCGATGCGCGCTCGGTGCTGATGCTGCGCGCCGCGCGCGAAGCGGCGGGGCAGGTTCGTTCTAGCATCCTGTGGAACTACGGCCACACCACCATTCCGCGCCATCTGCGCGATGTGTATGTCACCGAATACGGCCTGGCCGACATTCGCGGGTTGGCCGACGAGGACTGCGTTACCGCCATGGTGGCGATCGCCGATGCGCGCTTCCAGGATGACTTGGTGAGCACCGCCGTAGACCACGGCAAGTTGCGCGACGACTACGCCATCCCTGCCCGCGCGCGGCGCAACACGCCGCAACAGCTTCGTACGGCACTCGCATCCTTCCGCGCGGACGGCACCTTGCCCGACTATCCGCTGGGCTGTGACTTCACGCCGGTCGAGCAGCGGCTGGTCAGAGCGCTTGGTTGGCTCAAGAGCAGCACCGCCACGCGCGGCGGCAAGCTTCGTACTGTGCTGCGTGCATTGACTGCAGATCGGGCGAGCGATGTGGAAGCGGTCGAACGCATGGGCCTGATACAGCCCGCAAGCGCGGGCGAGTGGCTGCAAGGGCGCCTGCTGGCGTTGGGTTTGCAGCAGACGTTGCACAGGACGGCAGGAAGCTAAGAACGGCGCCGTGGCGCCGTTCGATTCGTCTCATGCGATGCAGTGTGTCGCTTGCGGCTCACGCCTTCGGCGTCGCGCTACCGGCCCTTTCCTTGGCGCCCTCAAAGGTGACCGGCACGCGCACGCGTCCTGCGACGGCCTTGCCAGTTTCCTGCTCGGGCTTGAAACGCCACTTCCATGCTGCCTCGACCGCAGCGGCGTCGAAGACTCCGGCCGGTTCCGAGCGCTCCACCTTCACGCCGGTCACAGTCCCGGTCGCGTCCATGTCGACCAGCAGCACTACCTTGCCATCCTGCTTCTTCGCCAATGCTTCGGCGGGATAGGCGGGCGGCGGCAGGCCATCGGCCGCGCCGATGCCACTGCTGTTGGCAGTTGCCACGTTGTTCGCATCGCCATCGGTGAGCGTCACCACCAGTTCGATGCCCTCGAACGCAGCCGATGGTCCCTCCTCGCCAATGCGGATCGTGCCGGGCACGCCGCTATTCACGCCGATCTTCGGCGTCCCTACTACTACGCCGTCGCGACGGATCGTGGCGGCATACATCAGCATGCCTTTCCGCACGTCCTCGCTCTTGGTCACTACTGCGTCGATGGTCCAGTCCTTACCGTTCTGTGCTTGCGACAGGGTCAGCTGCGCACCCGGCGCAACGGTATAGGTGAACGTCTTTGGATCCCCCCCATCGATGCGCAGCACCGATTTCACCTGGATGCGCCCGGCAGGCACTGCAGCCGCGGGCATGTTCTTCGGTTGCGCGGCCCACGCCGTGTAACCGCACGCCAGCGCCAGAGCGACGACAGCGGCGCGGCCGATGATGCGGCGCCGGGTGGAAGGCGAAGGTTGTCCGAGCATGGCAATTCTCTCCTTGAGTGGATGGCTGAAGCCCCAGTGACATCCCAGCGGCAGGGGCTGTGCGGCGAGCTGGGTCTTGAGCATGGCTTCGCCGTAGACACGGCGGGCCTTCGGATGCAGGGTGATCACGCGCTGGTCGCAGGCGAGTTCCTGATCGTGGCGAAAATGCCGCGCGGCGTAGTGCAGCAATGGGTTGAACCAGAACAGGCTGCGCAACAGCACCGCCAACGCGTTCCAACGCAGATCGCCATGTTCGATGTGTTGGTGTTCGTGCGTGCGCAGCAACAATTGCTCTTGCGCGTCATAGCGGGTGTCGAAGTCGTACGGCACCACGATGCGCGGGTGCAACCATCCCATTGCAGCGGGCAACCCCTGCACGGACCCGGCTTCGTACAGGCCATCGGCGCGCTTCCGCATGCGACCCAGGCCATGTTGAAACTGCTGCTGCAAATGGATGAACCACGCCGTCGCGGCTGTGACGCCCAGCACCCATGCCACGAGCAGCCACACGCCGTAGTCCGGCGCTGTTGCGACCGGCACTGCCAGGACCGGCTGCACGCTGGCACGTACGAAAGTCAGTACCGGCGCGACCACAGGCGATTCCGATGCAGGCAGCAGCACCGCGACCAGCGCCGCCGGCACCGTCCACCACAACGCATAGGCGATGCGGGCACCGAAGTAGCGTCGCGTTACCCGGCGCAGGAGCAATACCAGCAGCAACGCGCCGGTGCTGCAGAAAGTGGTTTCGATCAGCAGCAACGGGAAGTCAGCGCTGTTCATCGAGCTTCTCCAGCAGCTTGCGCAGTTCGTCGATGTCCTTCCTGGTCAGTTTGCGGTGCTGACTGAAGTGCGCGACCAGTGGCGCGACGCGGCCGTCGAACAGGCGTTCGAGCAGGCTCTGGCTTTCCTCGAGCACCCAGTCCTCGCGCCTGAGGACCGGCGCATACAGGTAGCGCCGGCCCTCGCGGGTGGCGGTGATCGCGCCCTTGTTGAGCAGGCGGTTGAGCAGGGTCTTGATCGTGGCTTCCTGCCATTGCTGCACGTCGCCCAATGCAGCGACGACGTCTTCGGCGGCCAGCGGGTGCTGACGCCAGAGCACGTCCATGACGACGGATTCGGCTTCGCTGATCTGCATCGTTTACATCCGTAATCTTTTCTTCAGATTACAGGTGTAAACGGTTGTGTCAAGGGCCGCCCAACGTCGGTCGCAGAAGCTTTGTAGAGCGGAGCTTGCTCCGCTGCCGCGGCCTTGGTCTGCGGGAAGAGCAGCGGAGCAAGCTCCGCTCTACAACGCCCTACAGCTGCGCCGCTACGCGGCTGCCCTGATTGATCGCGCGCTTGGCATCCAGCTCGGCGGCGACATCGGCGCCGCCAATCACATGCACGGGCACGCCGGCCGCGCGCAGGTCGTCGGCCAGCGGCCGGTGCGGCTCCTGCCCTGCGCAGATCACGACATGATCGACCGGCAAGGTCTGCTGCACGCCATCGACGCGGATGTGGAAACCATCGTCGTCGACGCCCACGTACTCGACACCGCCGAGCATCCGCACCTGCTTCGCCTTGAGCGTCGCGCGATGAATCCACCCGGTGGTCTTGCCGAGCTTCGCACCGGGCTTGCCGGCACTGCGCTGGAGCAGCCACACCGCGCGCGTCGGCGCTTCCGGCGCGGCTTCGCGCAGACCGCCACGGTTACCGTCATAGCCCAGGTCGACACCCCACTCCGCACGCCAGCGCTGCGCGTCCAGCGACGGCATCGCGTTGTCGAACGATCGGCCTTCGTGCACCAGGAATTCGGCGACGTCGAAGCCAATGCCGCCGGCGCCGACGATTGCGACTTTCGCACCCGGCACCACGCGGCCGCTGAGTACGTCGACGTAACTCACCACCTTGGGATGCGTCGCGCCGGCGAAATCGACCTGGCGTGGCTTGATACCGGTGGCGAGCACGACTTCGTCGAACGACGTCGCCAGCGTGGTGGTATCGGCGCGCGTGTTGAGGCGCACATCCACCTTGGCAAGTTCGAGCTTGCGGCGGAAATAGCGCAGGGTTTCGTAGAACTCTTCCTTGCCCGGAATGCGCTTGGCGAAATTGAACTGGCCGCCGATGTCCGCGGCGGAATCGAACAGGGTGACGCGATGGCCGCGTTCGGCCGCGACCGTGGCGGCTGCCAACCCCGCCGGGCCGGCGCCGACCACGGCGATCTTTTTCGGCATGGCGGCGGCGCGATAGACGAGTTCGGTTTCGGCGCACGCACGCGGATTGACCAGGCAGCTCGCGGTCTTGTTCTGGAACACGTGATCCAGGCAAGCCTGGTTGCAGGCGATGCAGGTGTTGATCTCGTCGACGCGGCGCGCGCGCGCCTTGTTCACCCATTGCGGATCGGCCAGCAACGGCCGCGCCATCGACACCATGTCCGCTTCGCCGCTGGCGATGATGCGTTCGGCGACGTCGGGCATGTTGATGCGGTTGGTGGTGATGAGCGGCAGCGCGACGTGTGGCTTCAGCCGCGCGGTGATGCCGGTGAATGCCGCGCGCGGCACCGACGTGGCGATGGTGGGAATGCGCGCTTCATGCCAGCCGATACCGGTGTTGATCAGCGTCGCACCCGCGGCTTCGGTGGCCTGCGCCTGCGCGACCACATCGTCCCAGGTGCCGCCGTCTTCGACCAGGTCGAGCATCGACAGGCGGTAAATGATGATGAAGTCGGGACCGCAAGCCTCGCGGATGCGGCGCACGATCTCCACCGCGAAGCGCATGCGTTTGGCCGCATCGCCGCCCCACGCATCACCGCGCTTGTTGGTACGCGGAACGGTGAACTGGTTGAGCAGATAGCCTTCCGAACCCATCACCTCGACGCCGTCGTAGCCCCCATCGCGCGCGAGTTTTGCGGTGCGCACGAAGGCCTTGATCTGGCGTTCGACGCCGCCGGCGGACAGCGCGCGCGGAGTGAAGGGATTGATCGGAGCCTTCAATTTCGACGGCGCGACCTGCAGCGGGTGATAGCCGTAGCGACCGGCATGCAGGATCTGCAGGCAGATGCGTCCGCCATGCGCATGCACGGCACGCGTGACCTCGCGATGCTTGCCCGCGTCCCACGGCCAGCGCAGCGTTCCGCCGAACGGCTTGAGCCAGCCTTCGAGGTTGGGCGAGAAGCCGCCGGTGACCATCAGACCCACGCCACCCTCCGCGCGCTCGGCGAAATAGGCGGCCAGCTTCGGGAAGTCGCGCGCCTTGTCCTCCAGGCCGGTATGCATCGAACCCATGAGCACGCGGTTGGGCAATGTGCAGAAGCCGAGCTCCAGCGGGGCCAGCAAATGGGGAAAGGCGGAATCGGCCGTCATGCCAAGCGTACGCGTGCGTATGGATCGCGCACGATGCCGGGAAACCGGTTTCGCCACAAGAGGTCTGTGCAGCAAAAACGGCGCCCGGAGGCGCCGTTTCGCGCGGCTGGCCGATTCAGCCCTGTGATGCTGATCAGTCGTAGTACGCGTCCCAGTAACAGGCGTCGATGACCTGGGTGTTGCCGCCGTCGACGTAGGCCTGCACCTGGTTCTGGCAGTACTGCTGGGTTTCGCCGGTGATCTCGACGTATTTCCACGAGTAGAGCTGGCCTTTCACGTAGTACGACGGCACGTGGTAGCGGATCAGGGCGCGCCACACGCCAGGCTCATACGGCGTGGGTCCGGTGGGATTGGGGTGGCTGGGATCAATAGCGGCGGCGGGGCCGCTGATGCCGCACAGGGCCGCGATGGCCAAGGTGGTGGAAAGCGCGGTAACCAGTGTGGAACGCGAAAGGCTCATGAGTCGTCCTCGAAAGTTGGCCGTTGCGGCAGTCGGGCGGGCCTGACTGCAGGGCACGGTCACGCTAGAGAGCCGCCTCGCCGACGAACACTACGAAGCAGGGACGAATTGGGGCGAAGGTGGGAACGATTCGATGCCGCTGCCGTGCCGGCTTCTGGCGCATGCCGCGGACAAGCCCACAGGCAATCAATCAGTTACGCGCAAGTTGTGCCCACTTTGTGCCACCGAACGCAGGTCACGATGGCCGATGCGGCTTCTACACTTGCAGCGACCATCACGCACCCGGGGAGTGCTCGCCATGCATCGTCGTTTTCGCTCGTTCGTGTTCCGCTCGCTGCTTGCCGGTGGGCTGGTGCTGGTGTCCACGGTGCATGCGCACGACACGCGACCGGCCAACTTCTGCCCGGCCGGCGGGACCGAAATGGTGGTTTCGCACTTCACCCTGACCCCGCAACAGCTGCAGCAATACCGCGACGCCCATATCGCCGCGGGCGAAGCCTCGCCGATGGAATGCCCAGACAAATCCTGCGGCATCGTCGATGACTGGTACTGGGCCAGTGCGATGGCGATGGAACAGTGCGCGCCGATGGAGAAGTCGTTGCTGGCGCAGGACACGCCGGCACCCAAGGTCCAGCTGCCGACCTACTTCTATGCGCCTGCGCCCGACCATCACAAGCTCTACCGTTTCAAGGACGGCCTGACCGGCGTGTGCGTGGTGTGCGTCAAACCGGAAAGCAGCAGCACCAGCACGTACTGAACTGCGCGTTGCTTCGGCTCTATCGACTCGAAAGCCGCACGATGCGGCCGCTACCGGACGTCGTGAGCCGGTTCACACCAGCGCGCGCCGGCGGGTATAGGTCAGGAGCGCTTCCACCCGCTGCTGCACGATCGTCTGATCGTCGCTGCTCAGCGCGCAGTGGCCCTGTACGAAGTAAGCCGTGCGCAGGACGTCGCGCCAACGTGGCTGGCGCGGCAGCTTGGCCAGGGTCAGATAGCGCTCCATGGCACGTGCGCGCAGCCGGCCACCATCGATGGTCACGCGCCAGATGCGGCTGCGCTCGGCCAGCTCCAGGGAGTTATGTCCGCTGGCGCGCTCCCACGCCTCCACTACCGACAGCATCAACTCGACCAGCGCGCGCCGGAACCCGTCGCGCAGATCCTCTTCGAGCGGACTCTGCGGTTCGCCGGGTCCGGACTCCAATGCCGGCGCCGCATCCATCGGATGATCGCCTTCGCGCAGGGTCAAGACAATCAGGCCTTCGCTGCCACTCCATGCGGTGAGCTGCACCTGCAGCGGCCGCGCGGATGCCGGGGTGCGCAGTTCGATGCGCTGCGAAGCGATGTCCTCACAGCGCTCCAGCGCGGTGCTCAGCAACTCGCGGTCATCGGGAATCACGTAGTCGCCGAGCGTTCCCATCGCCTCGGCGGATCCTTGCAGCAGATCGCGCGCGGCGCGGTTGGCGGCGAGCACCTGGCCTTCGGCGTCGAGCAGGCAGACCGCGTCTTCGCGGCTATCCAATAGCGCCTGAAGACGCGCGCGATCGGCATTCAGTGCCTCGGTCTCTCGGCGATAGCTCGCCAGCGCGGCGTCCTGATGGACCTGACGCTGCGCTTCCAGCACGCGCGTCCGCTGACGCCGCCGCAACCACACCAGCGAGACGGCAAGCCCGACGGCTACAGCAAGGACGATGGTCAATCCAAGCAGCAGGTTGCGCTGATGCAATTGCGCCTGCTTCAGCCGGTTTTCCGCCGCCAGATTGGCGATGGTGCGATCGCGCTGAGCGGTTTCGAAACGCGTGCGCAACCAACCGAGCTGGCGATCGTATTGCGCCCTGGCCGACTCACGTTCGAGTGTGTGCGCCCGGCGCTCGCTTTCCAACGCGCTGGCGATATCGCCCGTAGCCTGCTGCAGCTGCGCCAGCTCCAGCAGCAGCTCGACGCGCTCTGGTGCATCGGCGGGTGTGACCGCCAGGGCCTGATTCACCAACGTCCGCGCGTCGGGGACCTGCCCCGTCTTACGCAAACTGCGTACGGCCTGCAGATACAGGTCCGCGGGCACGGGCAGCAGCTGCCGCCGGGCCAATTCCATGGCCTGTATGCGCCACTGCCCGGCCTGTGCCTGCTCCTTGCGCAGCAAGGCCACGCGGATGAGGCCGGCGTACACGCGAAGCTGATACGCGTAATGATCGTGCTCGCGATAGGTATGCAACGCCTGCTGTAACCAGGCATCGGCGTGACTGTCGATACCGCGATCCAGATCGAGCGCGCTCATGCTTTCCAGCACATGTGCGGCTTCGATCGCGTTGTCGGCGCGACGGAACGCCTCCAGCGCCTGCTGGTAGTAGGCCATCGCCTGAACCGGATCGTCCTGTTTGCGATAGACGTCCGCGATGTTGTTGAACACTGCGCCGCCGACCGTGCCGGTGCGACGCTGCAGGTCCAGGCTCTGGATCAGCGCCTGCAACGCGCCGCGCAGGTCTCCCAACCGGCGCAGTGCGGTTCCGATGTTGCTCAACTCGCGCGCAATAGCGCTGGTGTCGTCCTGATCGCGCGCCACGGCGAGCGCGCATTCGAAGTGCCGCAGCGCCTGCGGAATGTCTTCGCGCCGATAGGCCAACGCCCCACGGCGGCGAACCAGCTGGTACAGCTGCGGCCCTTCGCGGTTCGCAATGGCTGATTGGGCGCAATCGAGTGCTTGCGCCGCCGCATCGAAGCGGCCGGCGCCGGTGTCGGCATGGGCGGCATCAAGCCATGCCTGAGCCGCGGCCATCGGATCGGCCGGCGAATGCTCGCGCCGGCATTGCGCTGCCGTCGGCATGGCGGGCGGCAGCAGACGTGCAACACAGGCCGGGGCCGCATCGGCGACCGATGCGGCCAGGCCCAGCGTGGCGACGAGCGCCACGCTGCAGACTGCGCGTCCCTGCGTTGCGCTCATCGCCGCCTGGCGGTGGTTTACAGCGACTTCGCCGCGGCGATCACGTGCTCGACCGTGAAGCCGAAGTGCGGCAGCAACTTCTCGATCGGTGCGCTGGCACCGTAGGTATCGATGCCGATCACCGCGCCATCGAGACCCACGTACTTGCGCCAGAAGTCGCTGACGCCGGCTTCGATCGCGACGCGCTTGCGGCAGGCCTTGGGCAGTACGGAGTCGCGGTACTGCGCGTCCTGGCGATCGAACACGTCGGTCGAGGGCATCGACACCACGCGCACCTTGTCGCCGAGCTGCTCGGCGGCCTGCATGGCCAGGCCGACTTCGGAGCCGGTGGCGATCAGGATGATCTCCGGCGCGCCGACCGAATCCTTCAGCACATAGCCGCCACGTTCGATATCGGCGACCTGCTGCGCGTTACGCGGCTGATGCGCGAGGTTCTGGCGCGAGAAGATCAGGCAGCTCGGGCCGTTGTAGCGCTCGATCGCCTTCTTCCAGCACACCGCGGACTCGACCGCGTCGCAGGGACGCCACACGTCGTTGTCCGGGATGTAGCGCAGCGAGGCGAGGTGTTCGATCGGCTGGTGGGTCGGGCCGTCTTCGCCCAGGCCGATCGAGTCGTGCGTGTAGACGTGGACCGCGTGCGCGCCCATCAGCGCGCTCATGCGCACCGCGTTGCGCGCGTAGTCGCTGAAGACCAGGAAGGTCGCATCGTACGGGATGAAGCACTCGTGCAGACCCAGACCGTTGCTGATCGCGGTCATCGCGAATTCGCGCACGCCGTAGTAGATGTAGTTGGCATTCGGATCGTCGGTGGCGACCGACTTGCTGCCCTTCCACAGGGTCAGGTTCGAATGCGCGAGGTCGGCCGAGCCGCCGACCAGTTCCGGCAACAGCGGCGCGTAGGCTTCGATCGCCATCTGCGACGCCTTGCGCGAAGCGACCACCGGACCTTCGGCCTGCAGCTTGGCGATGTAGGCATCGGCGGCTTCGATGAAGCCTTCCGGCAGCTCGTTGCGGTTGCGGCGGACGAGCTCGTCGGCGAGTTCCGGGTACTGCTTGGCGTAGTTGTCGAACAGCGTATTCCACTGGTGTTCGCGCACGGTGCCGGTGTTGTTGGCGCGCCAGCCGTCGTAGATCGCCGGCGGGATTTCGAACGCGCCATGCGGCCAGTTCAGCGCATCGCGCGTGGCGGCGATTTCGTCCTTGCCCAGCGGCGCGCCGTGGCTGGATTCCTTGCCGGCTTTGTTAGGCGAACCGAAACCAATGGTGGTGCGGCAGCAGATCAGGGTCGGCTTGTCGCTCGACTTCAGCGCGGTTTCGATCGCAGTCTTGATCTCGACAGCGTCGTGGCCGTTGACGCCGCGCACGACATTCCAACCGTAGGCCTCGAAGCGCGCCGGCGTGTTGTCGGTGAACCAGCCGTCGGTGTTGCCGTCGATCGAGATCTTGTTGTCGTCCCAGAACGCGATCAGCTTGTTCAGGCCCCACGTGCCGGCCAGCGACGCGGCTTCGTGCGAGATGCCTTCCATCAGGCAGCCGTCGCCCATGAACACCCAGGTGTGGTGGTCGACGACTTCGAACTCGGGACGGTTGAAGCGCTGCGCCAACAGCTTCTCGGCGAGCGCCATGCCCACGGCATTGGCGAAGCCCTGGCCGAGCGGACCGGTGGTGGTCTCCACGCCCGGGGTCATGAACTGCTCGGGGTGGCCCGGGGTCTTGGAGTCGAGCTGGCGGAACGCCTTGAGGTCGTCGATCGACAGGTCATAGCCGGCCAGGTGCAGCAGCGCGTACTGCAGCATCGAGCCGTGGCCGTTCGACAGCAGGAAGCGGTCGCGGTTGAACCACTGCGGGTTGTTCGGGTTGTGGCGCAGGAAGTCGTTCCACAGCACTTCGGCGATGTCGGCCATGCCCATGGGCATGCCCGGGTGACCGGAGTTGGCGGCCTGGACCGCGTCGATGGCAAGGAAACGGATGGCGTTGGCGAGGTCGCGGCGCGTCGTCATGGGTGCTGGGAATTGAGGCGGAAAAGAGGTGCGGCGACCCGAATCGTCCATGGGGCTGCCGGAAAGGCGGCCATTGTCCCATGAAGGCGGGGCCGGGGTCCTGCCCGGGATTCGTAGGGCGCCCAAGCCCGCGGTAGGGAGCGCGAGCTTCAGGGGGCGTGAGCCCGATGCCGTTACGCGGCCAGCGACAGCCTCTTGTCGGCAGAAGCGTCTGCATAAACTTTTCTTTAATCGCAGTCCGACACCTTTCCGACCCGGCACCCCCAACGATTCGAGCATCTCCTGCGGAGACCTCGCGATGCGCGCCCTGCCGCTGTTCGCCCTCTGCACCCTGTGGTTGCTGCCACTGCCGGCGCGGGCGGGTGGGCCCTTCCTGATCGACCACCGGGTTACCTACGACGACTCGGGCATCTGGAAACGCAGTTACCAGAAAGACCTCGCCGCCGGCCTCGCACTGACCACCATCGGCGGAGCGGTGTTCGGCGATAACGACACGCGGCTTGGCCGCACTTTCGATCAGGCGCTGGACTCGATGGTACTCACCGCCGGCACAACCACGGCGATGAAGTTCGTGTTTTCGCGCGAGCGCCCCAGCCAGAACGCCAGCTCCAGCGACTTCTTCGACGGCAGCGGCTACGGCAGTTTTCCCAGCGGCGAAGTCGCCGAGATGGCGGCCGTCGTCACGCCCTTCATCGCCGAATACCACGACGACCACCCGGCCGTGTATGCGCTCGCGCTGCTGCCCGCCTACGACGCAGTGGCGCGAGTCAAGGTACGCGGGCACTGGCAGAGCGATGTGCTGGTCGGAGCCGCCGTGGGCGTGGGCATCGGCCTGTACGCACACCATCGCAAGACGCCGCTGATCATGGGGCTGATGCCCCATGGCGGGGTGATGCTCGGCTACGCAAAAAAGTTCTGATGCGGACTAGCCCGCTGCGTCGGCCCGAGCGGCCGGGGTAGCGCTCTCATCCCGCGACACCATCGCCGCGATGGCCAGATCGCCGGTCACGTTGAGCGTGGTCCGGCACATGTCGAGGAAGTGGTTGACGCCCAGAATCAGGCCGATGCCCTCAGGCCGCACCCCGACCATGGCGCAGATCAACGCGACCACCGGCAGCGAACCCGAGGGCACGCCCGCGGTACCGATACCGCCGAGGATGCAGACGAACATCACCGTCACCTGCTGCGTCAGCGTCAGCTCCACGCCGAAGAACTGGGCCAGGAAGATCACGGTGACGCCCTCGAACAGCGCGGTGCCGTTCTGGTTAGCGGTGGCGCCGACAGTAAGCACGAAGCGCGAAATCCGGCGCGGCAGATGCAGCTCTTCGTCGGCGACCCGCAGCGACGTCGGCAACGTCGCATTGCTCGATGCGGTGGAGAACGCAAGCAGCATCGCTTCGTGCACGCTGCGGAAGAACGCCAGCGGCGAACGCCGGGCGATCAGCTTCAACGCGATCGAATACGTCACGAACAGGTGCAGCGCCAGCGCCAGCACGACCACGCCGACATAACCGGCGAGCTTGAACAACAGGTCCCAGCCGAACACCACGGTCATGTTGAACATCAGGCACGCCACGGCGTAGGGCGCGAGGCGGATCACGAAGCCGATCAGGGCCATCGACACGTCGAACAGGCCCTGGATGCCGCGCGTCAGCGTTTCGGTCGCATCGTTGCGCACCACCACCAGGCCGATACCCAGCATCAGCGCGAAGAACATCACCGACAGGATGGTGTTGTTGTTCGAAGCGGCTTCGACGATGTTGTCGGGCACGATCGACAGCAGCATGTCGAGGCCCTTGGGCTGTTCTCCCGCATCACTGATGATGCCGCGTGCGCGTTCGGCGTTGTCGCTCAGCAACCTCAGAGCCTGCGCTTCGTCGACGCCGGCGCCGGGGCGAAACAGGTTGACCAGCACTAATCCCAGCACGACGGCGAGCGCGGACATCACTACCGTGTAGATCAGCGTGCGCCAGCCGACGCGACCGAAAGCGCGCACGTCGCCCATTTCCGACACGCCGATCACCAGCGCAGAGAACAGCAACGGGATCACCAGCATGAAGATCAGGCGCAGGAAGATCGTCGCCGCCGGCTGCGTGAGATAAGTTGTGAGCGTCTTCACCCAGGGCGCATCGGCCCCAACGGTGTAGTGAACGACCAATCCGAGCGTGAGGCCGACCAGGAAGCCAATCAGCATCTTCCAGTGCAACGGCAGCTTGCGTGAGGCAGTGCGACTGGTTTCGTCCATGGCCCGGCTCCGACAGCGGATGCACGAGCTTAGCAAGCTGACGCGGTGTCGTTGGTCAACGACGACCGGGCAGCCATTCAAAGAAAAACGCCCCGCAGTGGCGGAGCGTTTGGGAGCTTAGAGAGCGGTCTCGGTCGCAGGTAATTCGGCTTCGGCGATCTCGCCGCTGCGCGCTGAGACGACGACGGCAGTCGCCAGGTCACCGGTGACGTTGAGCGAAGTACGGCACATGTCGAGGAAGCTGTTGACGCCCAGGATGATGCCGATGCCCGCGGGGTTGAGGCCGATGATGCCGCAGATCATCGCGATCACCGGCAACGAACCGGACGGAATCCCGGCGGTACCGATGCCGCCGAGGATGCACAGGCCCAGCACCATCAGCTGCTCGGCGAGCGGCAGATGCAGGCCGAACACCTGGGCCAGGAACAGCACGGTCACGCCTTCGAACAGCGCGGTGCCGTGATGGTTGGCCGATGCACCCACGGTCAGCACGAAGCGGCTGACCTTGCGCGGCAGGCGCAGGTTTTCTTCGGCGACGCGCAGCGTGACCGGCAGGGTGGCGGTGGAAGACGCGGTGGCGAATGCGGTCAGCACGGCTTCCTGGCTGCCACGGAAGAACGTGCGCGGCGACATGCCACCCATGATCTTCACCCACAGCGGCAGCACCACGAACATGTGGATGGCGAGCGCCAGCACCACGGTGACGACGAAATAGGCCAAACCGGCCAGCACGTCCCAACCCAGCTGCGCGCACAGGCCGAACATGAAGCAGGCGACCGCATACGGCGCCAGGCGGATGAACAGACCGATCAGACGCATGCAGATTTCGAACAGGCCCTGCAGCGCATGCTTGAACGCCTGCGTGGCCGACGACGGCGTCAGCACCAGGCCGATGCCGATCATCAGCGCGAAGAACACGATGCCCAGCTTCTGCTTGTCGTCCACGCCCGCGGCGAGCACGTTGTGCGGGACGATGTTGACCAGCAGATCCAGGACCTTGAGCTGCTGGCCACTGGCGACGATGTCGCCGACCTTGCCGGCGTTGCTGCTCATCGCCTTCTGCACCAGCGCGGGATCCATGTGCAGGCCGGGCTGGATCAGATTGACCATCAGCAGGCCGATACCCACGGCCGCGCCGGTGACACTCGCGGTGTAGAGCAGCGTGCGCCCGCCGAGCCGACCGAGGCTGGCGATGTCGCCCAGTTCCGCCACGCCCAGCACCAGCGCCGAGAACATCAGCGGCAGCACCAGCATGAACAACAGGTTGAGGAAGATCTGGCCCGCAG
Organism: Lysobacter tyrosinilyticus; assembly: GCF_054779815.1. NCBI lineage: Bacteria > Pseudomonadati > Pseudomonadota > Gammaproteobacteria > Lysobacterales > Lysobacteraceae > Lysobacter > Lysobacter tyrosinilyticus. The sequence continues at coordinate 912,425 of NZ_BAAGXN010000001.1, read as the reverse complement.
GACGCGTCACGTATTCGATGACACCACCAATGAAGGGCACATCGGCGCCACCGTACACATGGGCCACCAGCCCGAGCGCGGCGCCGAGCACGAAGCCGATCAGCACCTTGAGATGCAGCGGGAGGCCCTTGGCAGTGGCGGCAGGCAGGCTGATGTGGGTCATGCGGGAATCTCGTCGGGCAAAACAGCGGCGAGATTACACCAAGGGCCCGCGTTCACTTTCATGAAAAGCTGGCCTTCCGGCGCCCTGCTCCCATTACCGTGCGGCCGGTCCGCCTTTACCCACGACGGGATACAGCGGCGGCAGCAGCGAGGGCGCCGTGTCGTCGGGGCTCGCCCGCCACTTCGGCCCCTGCGCGAATGCCCGGCGCAATTGCTCCCGTGCGGAAGGGCCATCGCCGCCACCCCAACGGGCACGCTGCAAGGCCTCCAGCGCGGCACGCTGCAGCGGGTCGTCGAGTCGCGGCAACAGCGCATCCAGATCCTGGACGGGCGGCCGGGCCATCGCGCAGAGGGTCTGCGCGACCTCGGCAAAATCGCCGGTGGCAAGGGCGCGCCTGAGCGCCTCCGGAGCCACTGCGGGCGCTTCGCCGGATGTACGCGAAGCCGGTTTCGGCGTGGCCACCGGATGCGCTCGATGATGCAACGCCCACACCAGGGTAATCAGCCAGAGCGCCGCGAACAGGAGCGTCGCCAGCACCCAGCCTCGATTTGCTCCGCCGGTAACGGTACTCAACCGCGAAACGGTTCCTGTCGGGGCCGCCTTCGCGTCAGGCGCGATAAGGCCCGTTTGTTGCCCACCCTGGGTGGCGCGCACCTGCCATGACAAGGGAGGCAGGCTGGTAGTGCGTGGCGTGCCGGACGCGACGTCCCACCATCCCAACCGCAAGCCGGACAAGGTGACGGCTCCCGCATGCGAAGGCACCAATGAGAAGCGACGGGTGAGTTTCACCCGCGGTCGCCCATCGCGGAAGGTTTCGTCGGCCTGCACCGGCTCGGGGAATGCCTGCACACCGTCCATCGGTGGCAGCTGCAGTTCGGGCATCTGTGCGGCGGTGGCACCATCCGCGGTGGCTTCGATCACCACGGTGCCGGCGCTGCCCGCCTGCAATTCGCGCGGCGCACTTGCGTAACGCAATTGCAGGTCGCGCAGCGGCAACCACGGTTGCGGTGCATTGGCAGGCACGGCGTGCACCTGCAACACCCGTGTCGGTGCCTGCGCGCTAAGGGCGCCGCCGCGATCGCCGAACAGTTCGTCGAAGAAGCCACCCGTTCCGCGTCCTTCGAAGCGCGCGCCAGGCACGGTCACCGCACCGCTATGTTCTGGGATCAATTGATAGCGGCGTTCGATCACCATGTAGCGCCGGCCCGCGACGTCGCGGGAATAGCGCACGTCCTCGCCGATCTGCTGCATCGATGCGCCGTCGGGCGGTGGCTGGTCGAGTTCACCCGACACCAGTGGCGCGGCCGAATACAGCCGCACCACCCAGCCCACCGTCTGCTGCACGTAGGGGTCAGGATCATCGGGCTCGCTTTCGAGGAAGACATCGTCGCCGGCGTGCGACGGCGCGGGCGCGCTGACCGCCTCCACCTGCAGCGCCACCGGTTGGGTGCGCGCGCCGCCGACACTCAAGGCGGGAATGACGATGCTGCCCACGCGACGCGGTTGCAGCGCGACGGCGTAGAGACTGTGTACGCCACGATTGTCCATCTCCGTGCGGCTGCTGCGTCCGCTGATGGCGAAGTCGCGCAGCAGCGGATCGTAATCGGGACGCGCCATGCCGTCGGTCTGGATATTCAGGGTGACGGTTTCATTCGCATTGATCCGATCGCGATCTAGCCAGGCGCGGGTCTGCGCGACGGCGGCGGACGACAGCAGCATCAGCAACAACACGGCGAGAATTCGCTGCACGGTGGGAGCCATCGTTTTCATTCTTCAGCCCTACCCCGGGAAACGCGACGCTCGTACTCCAGACGGAATTTCGCCCGCAACAAACCACCCGGATCGTCCGGCACGCGCCGAAGCCAGGCCTCATTGGCCAGGCGACGCTCACGCTGCTCCGGGGTTTCCTCGCGACGTTCCCGGCCCCGCTGCGGTGATTTGTCCTGCGCCTGTTTCGCCTGCTGCAGGGCGCGCTGCATGCGTTCGCGTTGTGCGCGATCGGCTTCCTGCTGCGCGTTGGCATCCTGCGGCTTCGCTGGCGAGGGTTGCGCTTGCGCGCGATCGTTCGGGCGCTGCGAAGGATTCGCCTGCTTCTGCGGCGCGGATGAAGAGGGCTTCTGCGAATTGGACGCCTTGCTGCCCTGCGAGGGAGACGATTGCGGATTGGACTGGCCGCTTTGCGACTTCTGCCCGGCGCCCTTTCCGCCACCCTGTTGCTGACGCTTCATCGCCGCTTCGACGGCGCCCTTGTTGGCCAGCGCGTCGGGCATGCCGGGTTGCCGGCGCAACGCCTGGTCGTAGGCTTCGATGGCTTTCGGATAGTCGCCGGACTTCGCCAAGGCGTTGCCGCGGTTGTAATGCGCGGTCGCAGAATCCACTCCTGCGTATTCCTGCGCCGCAGCCTTGAAGTTGCCGCTCCGATACGCCTGGTTGCCACGTTGTACCTGCGCGTATTCCGCCTGGTCGGAGCGGCGCCACAGGTCGGCGGCGTTTGCCTCGCGCAGCGGCAGCGCACACGCCAGGAGCAATACGAATGCCCCGGCATTGCGGCGACGGAAGGCGAACAATCCCAGCAACATCAGCGGCGGCAGCAACCAATAGCCTTCGTCACGCCAGACGCGACCGGCGCCTCCCGCGCCGCCCGCGTCGGCGTTGTCGGGACTCAGCACACCCAGCGCTCTCAGGTCTGTCTCGTCGTCGGCCATCGTGGCGTAACGACCGCCGCCACTCGTCGCAAGCCTGCGCAGGGACGCGTCATCGAGCCGTGCCTGCACAATTGCGCCCTCGCCGTTACGAAACGCGGCGCCGGCTTCGGTACCCATTCCCAGCGCGGAGACACGATAACCATGCGCTGCAGCCTCCGCAGCGGCGTCGCGTGCATGGGAGTCCGCATGATCGGTCAGCACAACGATATCGCCGCGGGTCGCACCGGCACGCTGCAGCAATTGCACCGACCATGCGATCGCCGCATCCGCGCGTTGGCCATCGCGCGGCATCACATCCGGCTGCAACGCGTCGAGGAACACCGCGACGTTGCCGGCATCATCGGTCAGCGGCGCCACCGTGAAGGCGTCACCGGCGAAGACAACGAGGCCGATCTGCCCGCCCTGACGCTGCCGCAGCAACGAGGCCAATTTGGCGCGCGCGTGTGCCAACCGTGTGGGCGGCAAATCGCCAGCCAGCGCAGCGCTCGACAAGTCCAGCGCGACGATCAATGGCATGCGGCTCTGCCATAAGGGCTGCTCGGATTGCCGCCAGCTCGGTCCGGCCAGCGCGAGTGCCGCCATTAGATACGCCAGGCTCGCCAGCACCAGCCCGACGCGGCTGCGCCTGTCCTCCCGCACTTCAAGCAATCGCGGGAGCAGATGTGCATCGACCACGTGTTGCCAGACGCTGCGCTCACGCCGACGGCGATGCCACCACCAGATCAGCACCGGCAACAGCACCAGTGCGCACAGCCACCATGGGCGTAGGAAATGCAGCGCAAACATGCCAGCCCACGGACTCATGCCCGCCTCCGTGGCCATGCGAAGGCCAGCAGCGCGCATACGAAAGCCGCTGCCAACGGCCAGTCATAGCGTTCGTATCTGGGCCGCACGGCCTGGCCTGGACGGCGCACCGGTTCGAGCCGGTCGATCTCCGCATAAATGCCCGCAAGCTCGGCGGTATCGCGCGCGCGGAAGAATTGCCCGCCGGTCTGTTGCGCGATTGCACGCAGCGTGGCCTCGTCGATTTCATCGCCCGCGCCAGGTAACGGCAGCTTGAAGCCGAACAGCGCAATCGATCCCTCGCCACCGAAGGCGATCGTGTGCACGCGCACGTGTTCACTGCGGGCCAGTTCGGCCGCCTTGCGCGGATCGAGCACACCCGCGGTGTTGACGCCATCGGTCAGCAGGATCAGGACACGCTGTTCGGCTGCCTGCGTGCGCAGACGTTTGACCGCCAGGCCGATCGCATCGCCGATGGCGGTTTCCTGACCGGCGAGACCAACCACGCTGTCACCGAGCTGCTCGCGCACGGAATCGCGATCGCGGGTCAGTGGCGTCAGCGCATAGGCGTGCCGTCCGAACACGAGCATGCCGATGCGGTCGCCGGCACGACGATCGAGGAAGTCCGCCAACACCGCCTTCGCAGCGGTCAGGCGATCGACCGGACGCCCGCCCAGCTCCATGTCCGGCTCGCCCATGCTGCCCGACAGGTCGAGCGCCAGCATCAGGTCTCTTCCCAGCTGCGGCGGCTGGACGGCCTCGCCGAACTGTTGCGGCCGGGCCGCCGCGATGCACAGCAGTATCCAGGCAACCGCCGCGAAGGGATGGATGCCGCCGACGCGCATTGCATGTGCCTTGCCGACGGAAATCGTGTCGAGACGCTCTCCATACGGGACCTTCAATGCTGCGCCCATGCTGCGCGCCGCGGGCAGCCACCAGCGCGCCAGCAGTGGCAGCGGCAGCGCCAGCAACAGCCACGGCCAGGCGAACAGCTCACGCAATGCGTCGAAGGAGGCGAGCGTCGACATCGCTATCGCACCATCCACGCCACGAAGCGTTGCCGCGCCAATGCGCGCAACGCAGCCACTTCACGGGGATCGGCTTCGCGACGAAAGCCACCCTCGAGCAGCAAGCGGCCGACGCCATGGGTGAAGGCCTGCAACATGTCGGTCCCGTCGAGAAACGCCAGCCAGGCATCGCCCTGAAACCGATCGGCCTGCGGATCGCGTTGCCGCGCGCAACGACGCAACAGTTCCGACATCGCCGCGACCTGCCCCACCGGCGGCTCCATCTCGGGCACGGATCGATCGAACAGTTCCGCCATGCGCTGCAACCGCAGCTGCTTGCGCTTTCGCCACCACAGATAGGCGACCAACGCCGCCGCAAGCACCGCGGCCACGCCCCACCAACCCGGTGCGGGCGGCCACCACGCCGGCGCCGTGCCCGGATGAATATCGCGCAAGATCAGGGTGGGATCCCGCATCACGCCACCAATGGTCGCGCACGACCGAGCAGCGGCAGCCACGACTCGCTCGGCGCATCGGTGGAGAGTGTCTGTACGCGAATGCCGCGCGAAGTCAGTGCGTCGATGGCGGTGTCGGAAACGCCGAACTCGCGCAGCCATCGCTGTCGTTGCGCCGCGGATGCAAGATCCAGCTCACAACGATGCTGGCCGCTGCTGAAGGGCAGCGTGTTGCGCGGCGGCGAGGTTTCCAGTGGATCGACCAGCATCAGGACCACGACCTCGTGATGCTGGGCCAGTGCCGGCCACCGCCGTTCGGCGATCGCGGCAACGTTGCGTGGATCGGCCAGCAACACCAACCGCGCACCGGGTCGCAACAGGCGTTGCGCGTGATCGAGTGCAACGGAAAGGCCAGCGTCTTCCGACGGCGGTTGCGCATACCAGCGCACCAAGGCATCCAGCACGCGCAGGGCGCCGCGCGTGCCCGAAGCGGGGGCGATTGGCGCTTCGCGCACGCTGCCGCGCAACGCGGCGATCCGGTCGCCGTCGCGCGCCGCTGCCCACGCGGCTACGGCTCCCGCGCGTGCCGCCTGCACCGATTTGAAGCGCACACGCGTTCCGAAATAAAGCACCGGCGAGGTATCGGCGACGATCAGGGTCAGGCGTTCGCGTTCGGCCTGGAAAAGCTTCGTGTGCGCACGGCCGGTGCGGGCGGTGAGCCGCCAATCGATATGGCGTGCGTCATCGCCGGCCACGTATTCGCGGGATTCGGCGTATTCCATGCCGCGGCCACGCAAGGGCGATAGCGCGTGCCCGCTCACGCCGTGACGTCCCTGACGGGCATTGTGGCGGCCGCTGACGGACGCACGCAGCGCGACCAGTTCCGCCAATGTCGGCTGGATACCGTCAGCCATCGTCGTGCGTGTCCATCAATGCCACCCGTGCCGTGTCGGTAGCGCTCAGGGCAGCGGCACACGCCGCAGCAGTTCCACCACGAGCCGGTCGCCGTCCCAGCCTTCAGCCGTAGCTTCGTAACTGGGCAGGATGCGATGGCGCAGCACATCGGGCGCGATCGCGCGCACGTCGTCCGGTGTGACGAAGTCGCGGCCGGCGAGCCAGGCGTGCGCACGCGCGCAGCGTTCGAGCGCGATCGAGCCACGCGGACTCGCGCCCCAGGCAATGCGACGCGCCAGCGCCGTGTCGTAACGCTGTGCGTCGCGCGATGCGAGCACGAGTTCCACCAGGTAGCGCTCCACCGTAGGCGCTACATGCAGGTCGAGCACTGCCGCCCGCGCAGCAAAGACATCCGCCTGCGACATCCGCGTCACGTTGGTTGCTGCGGCATGCATGCTGGCGCGGGCACGCTCGCGGGCCAGTCGGAGGATCTCGGTTTCGGCAGCGACTTCTGGATAGCCGATGCGCACATGCATCAGGAACCGGTCGAGTTGCGCCTCCGGCAGCGGGAACGTGCCTTCCTGCTCGATCGGATTCTGCGTTGCCATGACCAGGAACAACCGCGGCAGCGCATAAGTCTGCCGACCCACTGTCACCTGGCGCTCGCCCATGGCTTCAAGCAATGCCGATTGCACTTTGGCCGGTGCCCGGTTGATTTCGTCGGCCAGCAGCAGCGGATGGAAGATCGGTCCGGGTTGGAATTCGAAGCGGCCATCCTGCGGACGCCACACTTCGGTGCCAGTGAGATCGGCCGGGAGCAGATCGGGGGTGAACTGGACGCGGGCGAAGTCCGCCTCGAGACGCGCAGCGAGCGCCCGGATGGCGCTGGTCTTGGCCAGGCCCGGCGCTCCCTCGACCAGAAGATGGCCGTCGGCGAGCAGCGCAATCAGCAGGCGCTCGATAAGCGCGGCCTGACCCACGATTTCTGCCGACAGCTCCGCGCGCAGGTCGCGGAAGGCGTCATGCAATCGTGCGGTGTCCGTGCCTTGCGTGCCGGCCGGGATCGGAGGAATGGTGCTGTCCATCGGTTGCTCGCTTGCGAATCCGATGCATTTTGACCCAAGAAGCGGCGCGAGGTTCATGGCGCCAGCTCGGTTTTCAGCCTCGCGACAGCCTTGGTACCACATCACGATGTCGAAGCCTTTCGCGGAAACGCAACGGGGGCCTTGCGGCCCCCGTGTGTGTATTCAACAACCGGCGCGCTTAGCGCTGCGCCACCTGCAGGACCTTCGGCGTGACGAAGATCAGCAATTCCGCCTTTTCCTTGTTCTTGCCCTTCTTCTTGAACAGATTGCCGAGGAAGGGGATATCACCGAGGAATGGCACCTTCTGGACGTCGCTGCGATCGCGGAATTCGTACACGCCACCGATCACCACCGTCTGGCCATCTTCGATCAGCACAGCCGTGTTGACTTCGCGCTTGTTGATCAGCGGCACGCTGCCGATCGAGGCTTGAATAAAGTCCTCAACCTCGTCCTTCTTCACATTCATGTTGAGGAAGACGCGACCGTCGTTGGTAATGGTCGGCGTGACCTTCATTTCCAACAGGACGTCCTTGAACTGCACGGTCTGCTGGGCGACGTTGCCGCCAGCACCGGCGCCCTGGGTGACCGTCACGTAGCCGACTTCCTGACCCTGACGGATCACGGCTTCGCGCTGGTTGCTGGTCACGACGCGCGGGTTGGAGATGACTTCGCCGCGGCCTTCTTCCTGCATGGCAGACAGCTCTACGTCGAGCAGGTAGCCGGCATTGAGAATCGACAGCGCGAGCGCCCCGGCCGGGTTCTGGACCGGCAGGTCGACGTTCATGGAGCGGTCGAAGGTGAACCCGTTCCGCTGTCCGGCCACGACGCGATTGGCGCGCTCGATGGCGTTCGCCGACGAGGAGTCGGTGCTGCCACCGAAGCCCAGCGAACTGCGGTCACCATCCTTGCCGATGGCGCCGTGCAGGCCGAACTTCGCGCCGACTTCGCGGGCGAACGTCTCAGTGGCGATCACGATGCGGGCTTCGATGATGACCTGGTCCACCGGACGGTCGATCACCTTCACCAGCTCCCTGAGCTGCGCGATCTTCTTCGGAATGTCGCTGATCATCAGCGTGTTGGTGCGGTCATCCGCAACGAGTCGCCCGCGCTGCGACAGGAAGCCGTTATCACCTTGATTGTTGCCGCCCTGGCCGCCCTGGCCGCCCTGGCTGGCACCGATACCCTTAGCCTCGGTCAGCGCCTTAAAAATCTGGCCAGCATTGTGGTAGTTGATCTGGATGTACTCGGTCTGCAGGTCGACGCGGTTGTCCAAGGCGATGCGCGCATCTTCCTTGTCCTGTTCGTACTTGGCGATTTCGGCCTGTGGTGCGATCCAGACGACATTGCCGCTGCGACGCTTATCCAGCCCCTTAGCCTGCAGGACGATATCGAGTGCCTGGTCCCACGGAACATTGACCAGACGCAGCGTCACGTTGCCCAGGACCGTGTCAGCCGCAACGACGTTGAGGCCCGACTCTTCGGCGATCAGCTGCAGGACGGTACGCACCGGCACGTCCTGGAAGTTGAAGGTCACCGGACGTCCGGTGTACCCACGCGAAGCCGGAGCACCGGCCGTCGTGGCGCCCACCGCACGCTGCTTGCTCGCACTCGCTGCGCGCGGAATGATCTCGACGATGTAGTCGCGGCCGGTCTGGTAGGCCATCGATTCGTAAGCGCCAGTGGTATTCAGAACCAGCTGGGTGCCGGTGCCGGCGGTACGCGCATCGATCGACTGCACCGGCGTGGCGAAGTCGGTGACGTTGAGCGGCTTCTGCAGATTCGCAGGAAGCTGCGCGTTGCCGACGTTGATCGTCACCGTGGAACCGGTGCTGCGCAGGTCCGGAGCGGCACCGTCCCCGTTGAAACGCAGGATCAGCTTGCCCGCGCCGCCGTCGCCGCGCTTGAAATCGATGTTCGACACCGAGATGGTGCCGGGCAGCTGCTTCGCCGGATCGTTGCTTGGCATCGGCGCCGTGGAGGGCGCCAGCTGCGCGACAAAGGTCGGCGTAAAGCTGCCCTGCGAAGGCGATGCAGCATTGGCCTGAACTGCGCAGAACCCGGCTAGCAGCCCGATTGCGAGGCCGATGCCGGTGCGCTTGGAGCGGTTGGCGTTGAAAACGGTCATCGTGTCATCCCCCAATCATTGATCTTCTAATGCGACCGACGCTGGACGTTCCAGCCAGCCACCCGCGCCATCCGGCACCAGTTCCACCAACTCGATGCGATCTTCAAACACACCCGTCACACGACCGTCGCTCTGGCCCATGTAATTGCCCGGACGTACCCGATAGGTCACCTTGTCCGGCGCCATCACCAGCGCCACGATCCCAGCACCGTGTCCCAGCGTGCCGACCATGTCGAGGCTGTCCAGCGGGAACTGCTCGAGCGTCTGCTTGCGACGCTGGCGGTCAGGCCGAGGACCGGAGCCCGAGTCGGAATCGGTGAAAGCGGTGCTGAAAGGATCGCGCAGCGAATAAGCGGCATATTCAAAAGTTTCGAATTGCTGCATCACCGGCAGCGGCTCCAACGGCGGCGCGGGACGCGCCTTCACCTCGGCCACCCATTTTTCAAGGTTCGGAGCTTCGCCGGGCGTGCTGGTGATACCGCGAGCGCAGCCGGCCAGGAGCAGCACCACCGCAACCCCGAGGGCCGCGTTGCGTCGAAATGCATTCAAGCGATCAGGATATCCGCGCATCTCACGCCCCCCCCGGTGCCGAGCCAGACTTCGCAGCGTCCTGAGCGGCCTTTTCCTGCTCGGCGACTTCTTCTTCGTCCAGATAGCGATAGGTCTTCACGGTGCCGGCAAGTTCCAGCGGGCTGTTGGGGGTGATCGGCACGGCCTTGCCCGACCGGTCCTTGTCACGCGGCTTCAGCGAGATGTCGTGCATGGTCATGATCACCACGCGCGGCAGCGTTGCCACGCCGCTGACAAAGCCGCCGAACTGGTGATAGGTGCCCACCATGCGCAGCGCGATCGGCTTCTCGGCGTAGAACTCCTTCGGAACTTCCGGACCAGGCTGGAACAGCTCGTTGCTGATACCGGTGGCCAGTGCGGTTTGCGAGATGTCGACGATGAGGTCAGGCATCTCGGTCTTGCTGGGCAGCTGGCGCAACATCTGCTTCAGCTGCTCTTCCATCTGAGCCAGCTGTTGCTTGAGTGGTTCGAGGTTGGCCGCACGCCCCTGCTTGGTCTCGAACTCCTGGCGGAGTTCGGTTTCCTTCGCTTCCAGGCCGTTGAGCTCGTCCAGCTTGTCGCGGACAAACAGCCACCAGCTCAGGAAGATGATCAGCAGGGAGATAATGACGCAGAAGCCGATCTTGGCCTGCTGCGGCCAAGCGCCCATGTTGTTGAAGTCGAGTTCGCGCAGTGAGAATTTCTTGGCGCTCACGAGGCGGCTCCTTGTTTCACGGGGGCGGCAGCCGGGGCTTTGTCGGTCGGAGTGGCAGCAGGGGCTGCCGGGGCAGCAGGCGCGGCGCCGGCGGGAGCCGTGCCGGCAGGCGCGCTACTCGGCGCAGGCGCGTCCGGCACGCCGTCACCATCTTCATCCTTCGGTGCGTTCGGGTTGGCCAGCTTGACCGCCAGCTTGAACTCGTTCGGCAAGGCCTTGTCGTCGCCCTTCGCTTCGATGATCGACAGGTCCGGCTTGGTCATCCAGCCCGAGCCTTCGAGATTTCGCATGTAGGTACTGACGCGTGCATTCGACTGCGCGCGGCCTTCCAGCGTGAGCGTGTCTTCATCCTGCTTGATCGAGGTCAGGATCACGCCATCGGGAATCGTGCGGACCAGCGAATCGAACAGATGCACCATCTGCGAGCGGTTGGCTTGCAGCTTTTCGATGATTTCCTTGCGCGCGAGCAGCTTGGCCTTCTTCTCGTCGAGCAACTTGATCTCATCAATCTGCTTCTGCACCTGCGCGATCTGATCGGTCAGGTACTGGTTGCGCTCGTTCTGGCCGTTGATCTGCGCCTTGTAGTAGCCCACCAACAGGAACGACAGCAGGACCGCACCCAGCGCCGACATGGCGAGCAGGATGCTGAATTCCTTCTGACGCTGCTTGCGCCGTTCGGCGCGCCAGGGGAGGAGGTTGATCCGTGCCATCAGTCGAAGCTCCTCAAGGCCAGGCCACAGGCGATCATCAGCGCGGGGGCGTCCTGCGCGAGGGCATGTGCCTGTACGCGCGGGCCGAGCGTCATGTGGGCCAAGGGGTTTGCGACCAGGGTCGGCACGCCAAGCTGCTCTTCCACCATCTGCGCAATGCCCGGAATGGCGGCGTTGCCACCGGCCAGCACGATCTGGTCGACGCGGTTGAATTCGCTACCCGCGTAGAAGAACTGCAACAGGCGGCTGACCTGCTGGACCATGGCTTCCTTGAACGGCTCGAGCACTTCGGCCTGGTAGCTCTCCGGCAATCCGCCCTGGCGCTTGGCCAGTCCGGCTTCCTCGTAGCTCAGGCCGTAGCGGCGCATCACCTCGTCGGTGAGCTGCTTGCCGCCGAAGACCTGTTCGCGGCTATAGAGGCTGCGACCGTTGCGCAGCACGTTGAGCGTGGTCATCGTCGCGCCAGAGTCGATCAGCGCGGTGAGACCATCGCGCGGGCCGCTTAACTGGTTGGCGAGCAACGCGAAGGCGTTCTCGATCGCGAAGGCCTCGACGTCCATGACCTTGGGGGTCAGGCCGCCGATCTCCAGCGCGGACGAGCGCAGCTCGACGTTTTCGGAACGCGATGCCGCAAGTAGCACCTGCAGCGTTCCGGGATTGTTCGGCATCGGGCCGAGCACCTCGAAGTCGAGGTTTACTTCCTCGATCGGGTACGGCACGTAATTGACGGCTTCGAGCTCGACCTGGGACTCGAGATCCTCCTCGTCCAGATCCGCAGGCATCGGAATCACCTTGGTGATGACCGACGACCCCGCAACCGCGGCGGCCGCGTACTTCACCTTGGTGCCCGAGCGGTTGACCGCCCGCTTGATGGCCTCGCCCACCGCCTCGACCTCGACGATGTTCTTTTCGACCACAGCATTCGGCGGCAGCGGCTCGACCGCATAGTGCTCAACCCGGTAGCGGTCGCCAGCCCTTGAGAGCTGCAACAGCTTTACCGCGGTCGAACTGATGTCCACGCCGACGAGGGTCGGCTGGCCTTTTGTGACGATCCCCACGATTTTTCTCCCCATGCCACAAGCGCTTACGCGCACTTCGTGTGGCCGTGCCTTAAATATCGGACTTTACCCGGGCTGGCAACTCCCCCGAGCCCCGAACTGCCAACCAGACCGCTTTTCCCTCCCAACGCTGAACCGGAACCGGAACGGCCGTGGCAGTCGCGAACCCCTAGCAGGACCCCCGGTTCGGTACCCCCCACCCAACCTCTGGCGCAAGCCTACCCCTGCCACCCTGGATCTGATCCGGCACCGCCGGCGCGATAAAAAAAACGGCCAAGTGGCGCGCGCTCACTCTTCCGACCGCGAATCTGCGCAAACCAAACAGTGGGACCAACGTCGCAAGCGCGACCTCGTCAGTAAGCAGTTGCCGTTCGGGGTCGCTATCTGCCTCCTCTATACTCTCCGTCCATAGCACCCGCAATCCTCGCTACTCAGGAACTCCGCTTGATGCCCCGTCTACGTCGTTTGCTGCGCTGGGCGCTGATCGCGACCACCAGCGTAGTTCTGCTTGGCGCCATCGCGCTCGGCACGCTCTACTTCCTGATCGCTCCCAAGCTGCCGGACGTGGAAACCCTGCGCAACGTCGAGCTGCAGGAGCCGATGTACGTCTATGCCCGTGACGGCCGTCTGATGGCGCTGTTCGGCGAGACACGGCGCTATCCGGTCAACATCGAAGACGTACCCGAGCGCCTCAAGCAGGCGTTCCTGGCCGCCGAAGATGCGCGCTTCTACAAGCATCATGGCGTCGACTATAAGGGTGTGGCCCGCGCGGTCTGGCTGCTCGCCACGACCAACGACAAGCGCGTGCCGGGTGGCTCGACGATTACCCAGCAGGTCGCGCGCCAGTTCTTCCTCAGCCAGGAATACAGCTACAAGCGCAAGATCGCCGAAATGATGCTGGCGATGCGCATCGAGAACGAGCTGAGCAAGGACGAGATCTTCGAGCTCTATCTCAACAAGAGCTTCTTCGGTCATCGTTCCTACGGCGTGGGCGCCGCGGCCGAGTTCTACTACGGCAAGAAGTTGAACGAGCTGACGCTCGACGAGATGGCTTCGCTCGCGGCGATTCCGAAATTCCCGTCGACCGCCAACCCGCTGAGCAATCCGGCCCGCGCCAAGGAACGTCGCGACGTCTACATCCTGCAACGCATGGCGCAGCTCAGGTTCATCAGCCAGGCCGAGGCCGACACGGCCAAGGCTGCGCCGATGCATGCCACGCCGCACGAGCGTCCGGTTGAGGTCAACGCCCCATATGTGGCGGAAATGGTTCGCCAGGAAATGGTCGCGCGCTATGGCGCCGAGGCCCTGACCAAGGGCTATCACGTCGTCACCACCATCGACCCGACACTGCAAACGCAGGCCGACCAGGCGATCCGCGAGGGCTTGCGCACCTACGATCTGCGCCACGGCTGGCATGGGGTCGAACAGCATTTCGATCTCGCCAATGACGAGGACGAAGCCACGACGCTGGCGCGCGTGCGCAGCGTCTCGCCGCAGGCCGACCTCTTTCCGGCGATCGTGCTGGCCACGGATGACAGTGGCGCGAAGGTGCTGCTGAGCGATGGTCGCCAGCTCGACCTGACCGCCAGCCAGGGTTGGAACAACCAGGCCCCCGCAAAGCTGGTCAAACGCGGCGACCTGGTACGCGTGCTGCGCACCGAAACGCCCGCCGCGCCTGGCGCCGGCGGCAAGCCGGCCGCTCCTGGCGTCCGCTACTCTCTCGGCCAGGTGCCGCGGGCCCAGGCCGCACTGGTGTCGCTGGAACCGTCGAATGGCGCGCTGCGTGCGCTATCGGGTGGCTACAGCTTCGCCGGCAATAAGTTCAATCGCGCCACGCAGGCACGCCGCCAGCCGGGCTCCAGCTTCAAGCCGTTCGTTTACGCCGCGGCATTCGAGCGTGGCTTCAATCCGGCATCGGTGGTGCTCGACGCCCCCGTCGTCTTCAAGGACCGCCGCGGCCATCTGTGGCGGCCGCAGAACGACACCGGCAACTTCGCCGGCCCGATGCGCCTGCGTGAAGCAATGGTCCAGTCGCGCAACCTGGTGTCGGTGCGCCTGCTAGATGCCATCGGCGTCGACTACGCGCGCAAGTACATCAGTCATCTCGGCTTCGAAGAAACGCAGCTGCCGCCCAACCTGTCGATGTCGCTCGGCACCGCCTCGCTGACGCCCCTGTCGGTGGCGCGCGGATTCTCTGCCTTCGCCAATGGCGGCTTCCTGATCACGCCGTGGTTCATCGATGAAGTGCGCGACAACAACGGCGCCGTGCTGTTCAAGGAGAAGCCTGCGACTGCCTGTCCCGACTGCGCCGTCGGCACGGCGGGCAAGATCATGGCGGCGACGTCTGCGAACTCTACCGTTGTCGACGGCTTCGATCTGGGACCTGCGGGAGGCAGCCAACCGGCCGTCAAGGAAACCGAACAAAGCAAGCCCAAGCAAGCCAAGACGCCGCCCGCCGACATGGTGGTCGCGCCGCGCGCAATGGATAACCGCATCGCCTACCAGATCGTGTCGATGCTGCGTGACGTCGTGCTGCGCGGCACAGGCACGCCAGCCAAGGTGCTCAATCGCGAAGACGTGGGTGGCAAGACCGGGTCGACGAACGATCATCGCGACGCCTGGTTCTCGGGTATCGGTGGCCCGTATGTGACCACCGTCTGGGTCGGGCGCGACGACTTCAAGTCACTGGGCTATCGCGAATACGGCGGTCGGGCGGCGCTGCCGATCTGGATCGACTACATGCGCGTGGCGCTCAAGGACAAGCCGGTTGCGGTGAACGAACCGCCGCAAGGCATGGTGAAGGTGTCGGTCGCCGCGAATGGCACGTTGCTGCCGGAAGGTAACGGCGGCGTGGTCGAGTGGGTCAAGGCCGAGGACCTCGATCGCATGGAAACCTATGTCGATTACGGTCCGCAGGACACGCTGCCGACCGAAGAGTCGTTCGACATCTTCTGACGGTTACAACGGCGTCAGGCAACTCAGCATCAAGTGAAGCGGGCTTCGGCCCGCTTCTTCGTTTGCGGGTCACAAAACTGCATCGGCAGCAACGCGCGCTCGGTGCCGGCATTCCTGATTCACTTCAACCGTGCTAGCTTGCCCCTGCCGGCACGCGCCGGCCGCGGCGAAGTGCTCGCCGTGTCGTGCCAGCCGCGGAGGACGTCATGCGCCACGCCCGACAGCACGCACACCAACACGCCCAGACCCGCACCCACGAGCGCCGTCGCAGCCTCGCCCATGAAGCCGCGCGCCTGATGGCGGAGGGCGGTATCCGCGACTATCACCAGGCCAAGCTCAAGGCAGCGGAGCGACTGGGCATCCACGACGACGCCTCGTTACCGCGGAATCGCGAGATCGAGGACGCGCTGCGCGAGTACCAGCGCCTGTTCCAGCGCGATAACTCATTCGAACAGCGCGCGCGCCGCGAAGCCGCCTTGCGCGCGCTTGAATTTTTCGCCGAGTTCGAGCCGCGCCTCGTCGGCCCGGTGCTCGACGGCACAGCCGACGCGCGCACTGCGGTCTCGCTCCACCTGCATTGCGACGATCCTGAGGCCGCGCACCGCCATCTGGACCAGCACGGCATTCCGGCCGAATCGCGCACGCGCCGCATTCGCCTCGATCGCGAGCGCAGCGAGGAGTTTCCCGTCTGGGTGTTCAGCGCCGAAGGACTGCCGTTCGACCTGACCGTGCTGCCGCGCGACGTGCTGCGACAGGCACCACTCTCCAGCATCGATGAGAAGCCAATGAAGCGCGCTTCTGCCAGCCAGCTGCGCCAGCTCCTGGCCGACGAAGAAATCGCCGGTTACGAGCACGACCAACGGTGAAGCCGAAAACAAAAACGCCCCGCGGCTGCGGGGCGTTTTTGCATGCGGTGAACGAACTCAGCGCTTGTCCATGCCGACGTAATCGCGCTCGGCGGAACCGGTATAGATCTGGCGCGGACGACCGATCTTGTTCTCCGGATCGTTCTGCTGTTCCAGCCAGTGCGAGACCCAGCCGGCGGTCCGCGCGATGGCGAACATCACGGTGAACATCTCCACCGGAATACCCAGCGCCTTGTAGATGATGCCGGAGTAGAAGTCGACGTTCGGATAGAGCTTGCGCTGGATGAAGTACTCGTCCTTCAGCGCGGCCTCTTCCAGCTTCATCGCCACGTCGAGCAGCGGATCGTTGACGCCCAGCTCGTTCAGCACCTGATGGCACATCGAACGGATGATCTTGGCGCGCGGATCGAAGTTCTTGTAGACGCGATGACCGAAGCCCATCAGGCGGAAGCCCGACTCCTTGTCCTTCGCCTTGGCGACCGCCGAACCCACGTTCTCCGGCTTGCCAATCTCGGCCAGCATCTTGAGCACGGCTTCGTTCGCGCCACCATGCGCCGGCCCCCACAGTGCAGCAACGCCGGCGGCGACGCTTACGTACGGGTTGGCACCGGTGGAACCGACCAGACGCACGGTCGAGGTCGACGCGTTCTGCTCGTGGTCGGCGTGCAGGATGAAGAGCAGATCCATCGCCTTGGCGGCGACCGGATTGAGCTCCAGCGGCTCCGACGGCACTTCCTTCAGCATGTGCAGGAAGCGCGTGGTGTATTCGAGGTTGTTGCGCGGATAGCGGATCGGCCAGCCGATCGAGTAGCGATAGCAGGCGGCGGCGATCGTCGGCACCTTCGCAATCAGGCGGATCGCGGCGAGGCGGCGCTGTTCCGGATCTTCGATGTCGAGCTTGTTGTGATAGAAGCTCGCCAGCGATCCGAGCATGCCGGTCAGCATCGCCATCGGGTGCGCGTCATGGCGGAAGCCGTACAGGAACGTGCGGAAGGCCTCGTGCATCATCGTGTGATGCGTGACCTCATGCTCGAACGTCGCGAACTCATCCTTGTTCGGCAGTTCGCCGTTCATCAGCAGGTAGGCGACCTCGAGGAAGCTCGACTTTTCGGCGAGCTGCTCGATCGGGTAACCGCGATACAGCAGCACGCCGTTGTCGCCGTCGATATAGGTGATCGCGGAACGGCAGCTGGCGGTAGCGGTGAACCCGTTGTCGTAGGTGAAGCAGCCGGTTTCCTTGGGCAGCTTGCCGATGTCGATGCACGGGGCACCCAGGGTCGGCTGATGGACCGGCAGGGTGACGCTCTTGTCGCCCGCGGTCAGGGTGACCTGGTCGAGGCCGGACTTGGAGGACTCGGACACGCAACGCTCCTGGTATCTGCACGCCGCAGGGACGGCCGCGGCGGGTGGAGGAAAACACACTGAATGGAAACGGCGCGGGCGCCGCGATGGAGAATTATCGCACAAGCATTCAGCGCAGCATCGCCGCACCAAAGTCGTATACGTACCAATCAGCAAATAGAGCGACTGCTCAAAAACCCGGCATATTCGCAGCACATTTCATGCATCGCCCGAGCCGCTGTTCGCCCAACAGACCGCAGGCGTTAAACGCAAAAAGCCCGCCTTCGAAGGGCGGGCTTGATGCTGGTTCGCGGAGAATTGCGGGCACTGAGCCCGGCCTTCTCACACTCGCGCTAATCGCGCGAGCGACAAGATCACTTCTGCGCGTAGCGCTTGCGGAACTTGTCGACGCGACCGCTGGTGTCCATGATCTTGTGCTTGCCCGTGTAGAACGGGTGCGAAGCCGAGCTGATATCCAGCTTGATCAGCGGGTATTCGTTGCCGTCTTCCCACTTGACCGTTTCCTTGCTGACAAGGGTCGAGCGGGTCAGGAACGCGAACTCGGTGGTCACGTCCTGGAAAACGACTTCGCGGTAGTTGGGATGGATGCCGGTCTTCATGCCAACGTGCCAATATGGTTGCGGGGAAAGTCCGGCAGTATAGCGGCTTCTCCGCCCCTGTGGCAACTCCGACCTGTCCGGGAATCAGCGCGCCGCCAGAGCCGCCTCGATCAGGGCCTCGAACCGGGCCTGGTCGTAGCGCATCAGGATCCTGACGTTGTCCGGACGGCCGCTTTCGCGCCGCCAGTCGACGATCGTGGCCCCGCGGGCATGCCGGCCCTCGGTTTCCACGGCCAAGGGCCGCTCGAGGATTTCCTGGGCATGTTGCGGTAGCAGCGCGTAGGCCATGGCAAGGCTATCGGCGGAATGCCAGCGGTCGCCATGGCGCCCGCTCGCCCAGGTTCGGGTCTGCCGGGAAATCGCGTCGTAAAAACGCGCCCGCGGTGACCCCGCCCCCAGCCACCGATCGACATCCACGTGCGGCAGACCATGCGCGAGCGTGGCCTCCCAATCGGCCAGATCGATCTGCGGGAAGGCACTGAACACGATGTGCGCCGCGTCGGGATCGAAGGCGATATTGAATTCCGCCGCTGCTGAGATATTGCCATGCGCTGTAACGGCCCCGCCCATGACCACGCAGCGCGCGACACGCGAAGGCAGCGTGGGATCGAGCTTGAGCGCCAACGCCAGATTCGTGAGCGGCCCCAGTGCGACCAGCAGCAGGCGCCCGGCGTGCTCGTGCGACAAGCGCAGAATGGCCAGCGCCGCATGTTCATCCGCGGCACGGCGCGATGCGGGCTGGTAGCCGGTATCACCGAAACCATCATGGCCATGCACATAGGCGGCATCGCGTGCCGGATGCAGCAGCGGCGCGGCGCAACCGGCGAACACTGGGACGTCAGCATTGGCGATTTCGCACAACTTCAACGCATTGGCGACGGTGTGCTGCAGGCCTACGTTGCCGGCAGCGATGGTGAGACCCACGACTTCATGGCGCGGATCGTTGAAGGCCATCAGGATGGCCAAGGCGTCGTCGACACCGGGATCGGTATCGATCAGCAATGGGATGCGATCGGTCATGGCGTCATTATTACCGCGGCGCAGCCTGCGCCGCACGCTCGGGCGTGAGCACGCCTTCGTACTTCAGTAAGGTGCCGAATGGAAACAGCGCAAACGCCACCGCGAAGCGATAGCCGCCGTCGGCATCGATGCGTTTGAAGGCCTCGGTGCGTGGGAACAACCACAAGGGCAATGGCACGCCGCGCAGCGATGCCCCCAGCAGGCGCCAGTACCAGCCACCATCGCGGATATCGACCGTCAACTTCAGTTGCACTACGCCGGTATCTTCCAGCCAATAGCCATGTGGGCACATGCCCAACGGCCGGAACACCGAGAGCAGCGTGCGCCCCTCGCCAAAGCGGCGCTCCCAGCGCATCGCCTGCGCGTCATGCGTGATCCGCACTTCGAAGCCAGCCAGCCCCGGTACCGTCGGGATACCCAGTCGCCGGGCCATGCGACGTCCCAGCGCGCCGGCGAACCCTCGCCCGGTGGTGATCGTCACCGCGCCGGAAAGTGTGCCGCCCTCGCGATGCAAAGCCTGCAACGCGGGATGCAGGCGGGCGAAGTCCTCGCCGAACCAGCGGGTCACAGCATTCGCATTGGGGTCCGCAGGTCGCATCCGGATCACGCCGACGCGTAGCGTGCGGCACCACCCACCCAGCGCGCGATGATGCGCTCGACGATCTCGGGTGCCTCGGCCTGGAGCTGCGCGCCAAGCTGATGCACTTTCGGCAGCAGGTCGGCATCGCGCGCGAGATCGGCGACGCGGAAGCCCGCTAGGCCGGTCTGGCGTGTGCCCAGCAACTCGCCCGGGCCACGCAGTTCCAGGTCCTTCTCGGCGATCACGAAACCATCGTGGGTCTGGCGCATGGTTTCGAGCCGCTGCTTCGCCAGTTGCGACAGCGGCGACTGGTACAACAGCACGCAACTCGACGCCGCACTTCCCCGCCCCACCCGACCCCGCAGCTGATGCAGCTGCGCCAGGCCCAACCGCTCGGCGTTCTCGATGATCATCAACGACGCATTTGGCACGTCGACGCCAACTTCGATCACCGTCGTCGCCACCAGCAGGTCGATTGCGCCGTCCTTGAACGCGCGCATCGTCGCCTGCTTGTCGGTCGCCTTCATCCGGCCGTGGACGAGGCCGATACGCAGCTTCGATAACTGCTTCGACAGCTCTTCGAAGGTGCTTTGTGCCGCCTGCGCGATGACCTCGTCGCTGTCGTCGATCAGCGTGCAGACCCAATAGGCCTGCCGGCCTTCTGCGCAGGCCGCGCGAATGCGTTCGACCAGCTCGGGACGACGCTCCGCGCTCAAGGCGACGGTGTGCACCGGCGTGCGGCCGGGCGGCAGCTCGTCGATCGCCGACACATCCAGATCGGCGTACGCCGCCATGGCCAGCGTGCGCGGAATGGGGGTCGCGGTCATCACCAGCTGGTGCGGCACGATGCTGTCGCCATTGCCGGTGCTGCCGGTGCCCTTGTCGCGCAGCGCCAGGCGCTGGTGCACGCCGAAGCGGTGCTGCTCGTCGACGATCGCGATACCGAGATCGCTGAAGGCGACGCCCTCCTGCATCAGAGCATGCGTGCCCACCACCACCTGCGCCTCGCCGGACGCGACTTCGCCGAGCACCTTATTGCGCGCCTTGCCGGTGACCTTGCCCGCCAGCCAGGCCACACGCACACCCAAAGGTTCCAGCCAACCGCGCAGATTGTTGAGGTGCTGTTCGGCGAGCAGTTCCGTCGGCGCCATCAGTGCGGCCTGCTTGCCCGCCTCGACCGCCTGCATCGCCGCGAGCGCGGCGACGACGGTCTTGCCGCTGCCGACATCGCCCTGCACCAGGCGCAGCATCGGCATGGGCTTGGCGAGGTCGGACTGAATCTCCGCGAACACACGCTGTTGTGCACCAGTCAACTTGAACGGCAATGACTTGCGCAGCTTCGCCGCCAGCGTCGCCTTGCGCAGCACCGGCGCGGCATGCGCCTGTTGCGCGAGACGCTGGCGACGCAGACTGAGGTGATGGGCGAGCAGCTCCTCCAGCGCCAGCCGGCGCTGCGCGGGATGGCGACCGGCCAGCAATGCGGCGATGTCGTCGCTCGCCTGCGGCCTATGCACCGTCAGCAATGCCTCGCGCAGGGTGGGCAGGTGCAGACTCTCGCGAACCGACGCCGGCAGAAGCTCCAAGGAGTCGTCGCCGGGCAGCCTATCCAGCGCGAGTCCGATCAGCTTGCGCAATGACGCCGGCCCAAAGCCCTCGATCGCGGGATAGACCGGATCAAGCGCGCTACCGAGCTCGACATCTGCGTCATCGCCCAGCAGGCGATAACTGGGATGGACGATCTCCAGCCCCTGTTGCCCGAGCCGTGGCGTGCCGTAGCAACGTACCCGCGCTCCCGGAGCGAACTGAGCGACCTGGGTCGCGCGGAAGTGAAAAAAGCGCAGCACCAGCGTGGCGTGCGAATCGTCGCTGATCGCCACCTTCAGCATGGGCCGATAGCGGAAGCCACGCTCGACCGCATCCACGCGGCCTTCGACCTGCGCCGCCACGCCCGCCTGCAGCGCACGGATCGGCGTGAGCGAAGTGCGGTCCTCGTACTGCCGGGGCAGGTGCAGCCACAGGTCCTGCACGGTCAGCAGGCCGCGCGTGGCGAGTTTCTCGGCCACGCTCGGCCCGACACCGCGCAGGCTGCTGAGGGCTTGCTGGTTGAGGTCGACGGCCAGCCGCTTCGCGGCGCCGCCGGGATGAGTCGGCATGGGCGAAGCATGCCGGGAATGTGCGTTGGGCAAAACCCCGGCGGGCGCGGACGAGAACCGCTCCGTCAGTCCAGCACCATGATGGCGTCGACTTCGAACTGCACACCGCGCGGCAGCGCCGAGACCTCGACCGTCGAGCGCGCGGGGAACGGCGCCTGGAAGTATTCCGCCATCACCGCGTTGACCTTGGCGAAGTCGCCAAGGTTGGTGAGGAACAGGCCCGCCCGCACGACCTTGTCGAGCGAACCGCCCGCGGCTTCACACACCGCCTTGAGGTTCTCGAAGGCGCGGCGTGCCTGTGCCTCGACATCACCTTCGACCACCAGTCCGGTGTTGGGGTCCAGTGCGATCTGGCCGGACAGGTAAACGGTGTCGCCGACGCGCACGGCCTGCGAGTACGGGCCAATGGCGGCGGGAGCGCGGTCGGTATGGATGATGTCGCGGGACATGGGCGTATCCGGGAGTGGAAATCGGGAGGGAATCGTAATGGCATCGATGCCGATGCGCGCTCCGGATCCGAATTCCCGCGGCTCTTATTCCAAATTCTCAGATCCGCTGCACGCCCAGAACGACCTTGAGGCGGCGCACCCGTCGCATCACCTCGGCCAGATGCTTGCGATCGCGCACTTCGATCTGGAAGCGGATCGCCGAGACGTGGGTGTCGCGTTCCATGTATTCGAGACGATCGATATTCGAGCCGGCCTCGGCGATTGCCGCTGCAACCTGCGCGAGCGCGCCGGGGCGGTTGTCGAGTTCGATCCGCATCGCGGTAGGGAAGTCGCCGCTCACCTCGCGGTCCCAGCCGATCGCCACCCAGCGATCGGGCGACTTGCGGTACTCGGCGACGTTCGGACAGTCGAGGCGGTGCACCACGATGCCCTTGCCGGTGGTGTGATAGCCCATGATCTCGTCACCCGGGATCGGCAGGCAGCACTGGGCGAAGCTGATCACGCCGCGTTCGGCACCGGTGATCAGGATGTGATCCTGGGTGAGCGGCAGCGGTTCGGCGACGATCTTGCGCGACTTCTTCTCGGTGGTCTCGCGCACCAGCGCCTGCGCGACCTGCTGCGGCATGCGGTTGCCCAACGCGATGTCGGCGAGCAACGCCTCCAGACGCGGATAACGATGTTCCGCGAGCAGGGCGTCGACGCGCTGCACAGGCACGCGCTCCAGCGAGCTGCCCAAGGCCTCTAGGGCGCGATCGAGCATGCGATGACCGAGCGAGACCGCATCCTCGTGCTCGATCTGTTTGAGCTGCTGGCGGATGGACGTGCGCGCCTTGCCGGATACGACGAACTCCAGCCACTGCGGCTTCGGCAACGCCGACTTGGCGGTGATGATCTCCACGCGCTGGCCGCTGGCGAGTTTGCTGCGCAACGGAACCAGCTTGCCGTCGACGCGCGAGGCGACGGCGTGGTTGCCCACGTCGGTGTGGACGGCGTAGGCGAAATCGAGCGCGGTGGCATTGCGCGGCAGGGCGAGGATGTCGCCCTTGGGCGTGAACAGGTAGACCTCGTCCGGGAACAGGTCGACCTTGACGTTCTCCAGGAATTCCAGCGACGAGCCGGTGGCGCGCTGCGACTCGACCAGGTTGGTGATCCAGCCTTGGGCGCGGCTTTGCGCGCTGGACGGCATCGAGCGACCGCCGTGCTTGTACGACCAGTGCGCCGCGATGCCGCGCTCGGCGATCAGATCCATGTCTTCGGTGCGGATCTGCACTTCGATCGGCGATCCGTAGGGCCCGAACAGCACCGTGTGCAACGACTGGTAGCCGTTGGCCTTGGGAATGGCGATGAAATCGCGGAAGCGGGCGTCGAGCGGTTTGTATGCCGCGTGCACCACACCCAGCGCGTGATAGCAGTCCGGAACCGCCCCCACCACGACACGGAAACCAAACACGTCCATCACCTGGGTGAAGCTTTTGTGCTCCGAACGCATCTTGCTGTAGATGCTCCACGGCGACTTCACCCGGCTCACCAGACGGTGCTGCAGCTTCTCCTTGGCCAGCTTCTGCGCCAGCTGCGCCTCGATCTGGACCATCGCCTCGCGCCGCATCACCGGCTGGGTGCGAATGCGCTTCTCGAGCACGGCGTGGCGCCAGGGATGCAGCGCGCGAAAGCCCAGATCCTGCAGCTCGGCCTTGATCAGGTTCATGCCGAGGCGTTGCGCGATCGGCGCGTAGATCTCCAGTGTTTCGGTGGCGATGCGCCGCCGCGCCTCGACGCTTTGAGCACCGAGCGTGCGCATGTTGTGCAGGCGGTCGGCGAGCTTGATCAGGATCACGCGCAGGTCGCGCGACATCGCCAGCAGCATCTTGCGGAAGCTTTCCGCATTGGCCTCCTGGCGGTCGCGGAACTGCAGCTTGTCCAGCTTGGTGACGCCGTCGACCAGATCGGTGACGGTGGCACCGAATTCGGTGGTGATCGCCTCAGGGGTGAGCGGCGTGTCTTCGAGCGTGTCGTGCAGGATCGCGGCAACCAGCGTTTCGACATCGAGACCCTGGTCGGCCAGCACCTTCGCCACCGCGACCGGGTGGGTGATGTAGGGCTCGCCCGATTTGCGGGTCTGCCCGGCATGCGCGGCGGCGCCGATGCTCCAGGCCCGGCGCAGCTGTTCGCGCTGCGGTGCCGGGAGGTAGTGGGCGGCCTGTTCGAGCTCGCGTACGTAGTCCGGCAGGTCCGCTTCGTCGGAAGCAGGCGTGGCCGGGGTCAGTACGGGCGAGACGGGTGTCATGACTGGAATCTAAGGGCGCAATGGGTGCGGCGCAACGGAAATTCACCTGAACCGATGGGTGAAAAACGACGGCTTTCGACAAAAACAAAACGGCCCCGCAGGGCGGGGCCGTCGTGACGGTACGAATGACGTCGCGAGACGATCAGTCGTCGCCCTTGGACATGTCGTCGTCGGCGACCACTTCCGCGGCGGCCCATTCCAGTGCCTCACGCTCCTTGCGCTCGCGCTCGGACTTCTCGACGGCGTCGATGTAGCCGGTATCGATGCGGCGCGCGGCGATTTCACGCAGCGCCAGCACGGTCGGCTTGTCCTGGGCTTCGCTGTTATCGATCAGCGGCTCGACGCCGTTGGCCAGCTGGCGCGCGCGCTTGGCGGCCATCATGACGAGTTCGAAGCGGTTATCGACCACTTCCAGGCAATCTTCTACGGTGATGCGGGCCATGGGACTCCCGGGCGGCCGGTCGGGCCGTCCATCAGGCTTTGAGGGGGCGTGGATTGTAAGGGCGCGAGCGCGCCGAAAGCAAGCCAAGCCTTATGAATCAGTCAGTTAGGCTGGATTTGACTCAATACTTAGGCTGCGCTTGCTTGTAAGGGCGGTTGTTCGCCGGATCTAGCCGCGCGCGCGGCATTCATCCTGACCGGCCGCCATGCGATACAGGGGGCGGGCGCTACTCGTCCACCAACAGCTGGGTGATCAGGCGCTGGTGCCGGGCCACCTGGGCCTCGCGACGCAGGCGGCTGGCCACGAAGATCGCGCACATCTCGCTGACCGCGGTCTCGAAATGCTCGTTGACGATCACGTAGTCGAACTCGATGTAGTGCGACATTTCCTCGCGCGCAGCGGCCAGACGCTGGGCGATCACTTCGTCGCTGTCCTGCCCGCGGTTGCGCATGCGCTGCTCCAGCGCCGGCCGCGACGGCGGCAGGATGAACACGCTCACCGCATCCGGCACCTTGTTGCGCACCTGGCGCGCGCCCTGCCAGTCGATTTCCAGCAGCACGTCCTTGCCCGCGGCCAGCTGCGGCTCGACCGACTGGCGCGCGGTGCCCTTCCAGTCGCCATGCACCAGCGCGTGTTCGAAGAAATCGCCGGCGCCGACCATCGCCTCGAATTCCGAAGCGCTGACGAAGTGGTAATGCTCGGCATGGCGCTCGCCCGGACGCGGCTGGCGCGAAGTGAACGAGATCGACAGCGCAATGTTGGGATCGCGCGCCAGCACGGCGTTGACGATGCTGGATTTGCCGGCGCCGGACGGGGCCGCAACGATGTAGAGGGTTCCGCGCATGTTCGGTCCGATCACTCGAGGTTCTGGATCTGCTCGCGCACTTGGTCAATCAGCACCTTCAGTTCCACCGCGGCGGCGGAACTGCGGGCATCGACCGACTTGGAGCCGAGCGTGTTGGCTTCGCGATTGAATTCCTGCAGCAGGAAGTCGAGACGGCGGCCGACGGCTTCCTTCAGCTTGAGCACGCGACGCGCCTCGCTGACGTGCGACTCGAGCCGGTCGAGCTCCTCTTCGACATCGAGCTTCTGCAGCCACAGCACCAGCTCCTGCTCGAGCCGGCCAGGTTCCAGCGGCTGGGCCAGCTCGGCCAGCCGCGTTTCCAGCTTGAGGCGCTGGCCGGCACGGATCGTCGGCATCAGCGTGCGCACTTCGGCCGCGATGCGGGCGATCCCGTCGACGCGCTCGTTGATGACCGCAGCAAGCTTGCCGCCCTCGCGTTCGCGCGAGGCGATGAATTCATCCAGCACCTGATCGAGCAGCGCCAGGGCGGCTTCCTGCAATGCCGCCGGATCCGCCACCGGCGCCTGCAGCACGCCGGGGAACTGCAGCAACTGGGTGAAATCGGTATGCAGGCCCGGGAAACGCGCGGCCATGTCGACGGCCAGCTCGCTCAGCTCGCGCAGACGGGTCGGATCCAGTTGCAGGGTGGCGGCGCCTTCCGGCGCGCGCAGCCGCAGGGTGAGATCGAGTTTGCCGCGCGCGATGCGACCGGCAATGCGTTCGCGCAGCATCGGTTCCAGCGAGCGCAGCTCATCGTGCAGGCGCACACCGATCTCGAGGAAGCGGTGATTGACCGAGCGCAGTTCGCAGCCGAGCGTGCCCCAGGGCGTGGCGCGTTCGCCGCTGGCGAAGGCGGTCATGCTGCGGATCATGCGGAACTCCGGCCGGGCGGCGTTTTTTGGGCGCGCAGTATGCCATTGACTCGCCCGCTGCCTGAACGCGCGGCCCGCCGGGGCGGTTTCGGGCGCGCTGCTAGACTGTGTGCAATGAATACCTCTCTTCTCCGCCCGAGCGGCCGCGCCGCCGACCAGCTGCGCGATGTGCGCATCGAGCGTGGCTACACGCGCCATGCCGAAGGCTCTGTCCTGGTCAGCTTCGGCGACACCCGAGTGCTGTGCACCGCCAGTGTCGACGACAAGGTCCCGCCCTTCTTGCGCGGCAAGGGCGAAGGCTGGATCACCGCCGAATACGGCATGCTTCCGCGCTCGACCAACAGCCGCAACGACCGCGAGGCCGCGCGCGGCAAGCAGGGCGGCCGCACGCTGGAGATCCAGCGCCTGATCGGCCGTGCCCTGCGTGCCTGCGTCAATCGCAAGGCGCTGGGCGAGCGCACCATCACCCTCGACTGCGACGTGCTGCAGGCCGACGGGGGCACGCGCACGGCCGCAATCACCGGCGCATACGTCGCGCTGGTCGATGCGGTGCGCTGGATGCAGGCGAAGAAGATGCTCGCGACCAGCCCGGTCATCGGCGCGGTCGCCGCGGTCTCGGTCGGCGTGTATCGCGGCGCCCCGGTGCTCGACCTCGACTACGCCGAAGACAGCGACTGCGACACCGACATGAACGTGGTGATGAACGACGGCGGTGGCTTCATCGAGGTCCAGGGAACTGCCGAAGGACACGCGTTCCGGCGTGATGAACTGGACTCGCTGCTGTCGCTGGCGGAGGCCGGCATCGCCCAACTCGTCGCCAAGCAACGCGAGGCACTGGGGTGAGAGGGGCCACGCCCCGTCTTTGCCCATCTACTCCCCCTCTGCAGGAAACGCGGGCCCAAGCCCGCCGCACATGAAGCAACATCTCGCAAATATCGCGCTGCTCGTCGGCGACTACGACGAAGCCATCATCTGGTACACCCAGGTGCTCGGCTTCACTCTGCTGCAGGACACCGACCTGGGCGACGGCAAGCGCTGGGTGCGCGTGGCGCCGCCTGGCGCGACCGGTACCGCGCTGCTGCTCGCGCATGCCGCCACCGAAGCACAGCGCACACGCATCGGCGACCAGGTCGGCGGGCGTGTCGGCTTCTTCCTGCATACCGACAATTTCGTCCGCGATCACACGGCGATGACGGAACGCGGCGTGCGTTTCGCCGAAGAGCCCCGGCATGAGCCGTACGGCACGGTCGCGGTATTCGTCGACCTGTATGGCAATCGCTGGGATCTGATCGAGCTGCACGCGTGAATTTGAGGCCGGTGAAATTCGTCGTGGCCAGCAGCAACCGGGGCAAGCTCGCGGAATTTCGCGACCTGCTCGACGGCTACGAATTCGTCACCCAGGGTGAGCTCGGTGTCAGCGACGCCGAGGAAACCGGACTGACCTTCGTCGAGAACGCGCTGCTGAAAGCACGTCATGCCGCGCGTGCTACCGGACTGCCCGCATTGGCCGACGATTCGGGTCTGTGCGTGGATGCGCTCGACGGCGCGCCCGGGCTGTACTCGGCGCGTTATGCCGGCACGCACGGCAACGCGGGAGCCAATATCGCCAAGCTGCTCGATGCGATGCGCGATGTGCCGCGCGAACGCCGCACCGCGCACTTCATCGCCGTGATCGTCCTGCTGCGCCACGCCGATGATCCGCAGCCGATCATCGCCGAGGGCCGCTGGTCCGGAGTGATCCTGGATGCGCCGCGCGGCGACGGCGGCTTTGGCTACGACCCGGTGTTCCTTGATCCGGAGAACAATCTCTCCGCCGCCGAATTCGAACCCGCGATCAAGAACCGTCTCAGCCACCGCGGCCGCGCGCTCGCGGTGCTGCGACAGAAGCTGGCGGATAGCCGGCTGTAGGCCATGTTCGTGGCGATCTGGGAATACGAGGCACGCGCAGGCTGTGAAGCCGCATTCGAAGCGCTGTATGGCAGCGACGGCGAATGGGTGGCGTTGTTTCGCGAATATGACGGCTACGTCGGCACCGAGCTGCTGCGCGACGTCGGCCACTCGAACCGCTTCGTCACGATCGACCGCTGGTCGTCCGCCGACGCCTACGCCGCTTTCCTCACTGCGGCCAAACCCCGCTACGCGCAGATTGATGCGCGCGGCGATGCGCTCACCCTGAGCGAGCGCTGCCTGGGTCGCTTCACGACGACATGACCACGCTCACTCCCCCGCCCCTGTCGCTGTACGTGCACCTGCCCTGGTGCGTGCGCAAATGTCCGTACTGCGACTTCAACTCGCACGAAGGTCGCGGCGCCTTGCCGTTCGGCACTTATGTCGACGCACTGCTGGCCGATCTCGACTTCGACCTGCCACTGGTATGGGGACGCACGGTGCAGACGGTGTTCTTCGGCGGCGGCACGCCGAGCCTGTTTCCGCCGGAATTCATTGATCGCTTCCTGCAGGGCGCGAGCAGCCGCCTGCGCTTCGCCCCGGGTTGCGAGATCACGCTGGAGACCAATCCCGGCACCGCCGAACACGGACGCTTCGAGCTGTACCGCAATGCCGGCGTGAACCGGCTGAGTTTCGGCATCCAGAGCTTCGACGACGATTGCCTGAAACGCCTGGGCCGCATCCACGACAGCCAGGAAGCCGATTCCGCCGTGAAGCTCGCGCAGGACGCCGGCTTCGACAACGTCAATCTCGACCTGATGTACGCGTTGCCGCAGCAGAGCTTGGCGATGGCCGAACGCGACCTGGAACGCGCGTTCGCCCTGCAGCCGAGCCACGTCAGTCACTACCAGCTGACGCTGGAGCCCAACACGATCTTCGCCGCGCGGCCGCCGCAGGGCATCCCCGACGACGACGCCAGCTGGGACATGCAGGAGCACTGCCAGGCGTTGCTGGCGGCGCAGGGTTATGCCCAATACGAAGTCAGCGCGTATGCGCAGCCTGGCCGGCAATGCGCGCACAACCTCAATTACTGGCGCTACGGCGATTACCTGGGGATCGGTGCCGGTGCGCACGGCAAGCTCACGCTCGGCCACGACGAAAGCATCCTGCGCCGCTGGAAGACCAAACATCCGACCGCCTACCTCGCGGTGGCCGGCAAGGCCGACGCCATTGGTGGCGACGACCGCATCGAGCCAGAACGGCGCCCCTTCGAGTTCATGCTCAATGCGCTGCGCCTGGCCGGGGGCTTCGAACTCGACCTGTTCAGCCTGCGCACCGGTGTCCCGGAAGAGGCCATCACCGCCCAGCTCGAGCGTGCGGTGGCGAACGAATGGCTGGAGATCCGCGATCGACATGTGTGCCCGACCGAGGCCGGTCGTCGATTCAACAACGACCTGGTGTCGCTGTTCCTGTAATGCCGGCCAGCGCGCTGGCCGTGCCAGGCGTCGGTTTTTCGTTAGCCCGAATGGGGTCGCCGCTGGCAGCCATGCCATGACCGTGATTAAGATCACGGTCAGCCATCCGGGCGCACCCCGGGGAAGGATGCAATGTCGGTGACATTCGAACACTCAGCCCTGCACCCGACCCTCGCTTCGGCGCAACTGCCGCGCCGCGTGCGCCGTGCCCTCGAGCAGATCTACAACCTCGCCGCGGACGAGATGGCACGCGCGCTGGAGCGCATGCTGCTCGAGTTCGAACAGCAGCAGTTCCGCCTGGCCGACCAGGCCCCCAATCCCGGCGCGCAGCAGGCGTACTTCGATACGTTGCGCCTGGTGCGACAGAACCGCGCGGACCTGATTCCGGAGTTTCTCGGCGGGCTGGAGGCCGGTCTCGCCGGCATCCGCAACCTGCCCCCACCGCCGGGCAAGCTCGCCACTGCCCTGCACTTCGGCGACCTGCGTCTGGTCGAAGACCACGAGCTCGACGAAGGCAGCGTGTTGCGCGCCATCGCCTCGCGGCATGAATCGCGCTCCAGCCTGCCCTTGCACCTACTGGGGCAGCGCTTCGGCGTGCTCGCCGGCGCTCCCGCCTTCGACGCCGAGCATCTGCCGATCGGCCCGCACCGGCTGGGCCAGATCCTCGCCAGCGCCAGCCGCGTATTGCAGCTCGACCTGCAGCCGCGCCTGGATCTGTTCCGCTGCTTCGACCATTACGCGCTCAACGGCTACTCGCAGCTGGTCGAAGCGATGAATGCCACGCTGGCGCGCGAAAGCATCCTGCCAAACCTCGCCTACGTACCGATCCGGGCGCGTCCGGCGTTGCAATCCGAACTCACCGGCGAAGCGGTGCGGGAACGCCGCGAACAGGCCCGCGCACGCGCGAACGGACCACAGGAGCCCTATACCGGCTGGTTCAGCGGCGACGACGAAGCCAGCGACAGCCCAGAAAGCTTCTCCCTGCTGCAGCAGATGCTGGCCTCACGCCGCGACCTGCTCAACAAGTTCTCGCCAGGCCACGGTGAATCCCAGCCACGCACGCAACTGAGCACCGAAGACGTCATGCAGGCGCTGGAGCGCATGCAGAACGCGCGCGATCCGGCAGACGCCGAAGGTGCCCGCCCGCCGCGCAGCGTTCACGAGGTGCGACAGGCACTGCTCGCGCACACGCGGCAGGCGCATGGACAAGGCACGGCGCTCACGCGCGAAGACAACGACACCTTCGAGCTGCTCGCGATCCTGCTCGCCGAAATCCAGCGCGAGCTACGCCAGGACGCCCCGGGCAACCGACTCGTGCATCGACTGGTGGTGCCGTTGCTGCGTCTGGTACTGAAAGACCGCGGTTTTTTCGTTCACCCCGCGCATCCCGCGCGACAACTGCTCAACGCGG
Source organism: Lysobacter tyrosinilyticus (assembly GCF_054779815.1). Taxonomy (NCBI): domain Bacteria; kingdom Pseudomonadati; phylum Pseudomonadota; class Gammaproteobacteria; order Lysobacterales; family Lysobacteraceae; genus Lysobacter; species Lysobacter tyrosinilyticus. The sequence goes on along the minus strand of NZ_BAAGXN010000001.1, from coordinate 880,977 downwards.
TGGCCGAGTCGGGCGCCAACTGGGTAGGCGAAGAGGAAGTCGACACTCAGCTCAACGACCAGCTGAGCTACGCCGTCGACGACGTGGTCAAGCACTACCAGGGCGACAACAACGTCTTCGAATCGGCCAACCAGCGCGTCCAGCAGCATCTGCAGGTCATGGCACGCCGGGCGGAAGTCTCCGAGCGCCGCCACGTCGAGGCCGCGCGCGGCAAGGAAAAGCTGGAACTGGCCAAACGGCTGGCCACCGACGCCATCGACGAGGCGTCCCATGACCACAAACTGCCGAAATTCGTGCAAACCCTACTCGCCAACTCCTGGACCGACGTACTCACCCTGGTGCTGCTGCGTAACGGCGAGGATTCGGACGAATGGCAGCAGCAGGTGGAAGCCACGCACGCCATCGTGCAGGCGACCTCGCTCAACCATCCAGCCTCGCCGCCGCCGGAGCTGGCCGGGCAGATCGAGCAGGCACTCGCGCTGGTCGGCTACCACGCCGAGGAAGCCAGCGACATCGCGCGACGACTCACGGCGCGCGTCGATGACGAAAACGACTCCGCATCGCGCACCGAGCTGGCGCTGCGGCTGAAGGCGCGCGGCCGCCTCGGCCAGGAAGCGAGCGGCGACAAACCCGACCTGCCGCCGCGCACCGGGCACGAGCAGGCGGCCTACGACATGCTTCGCACCCTGCCGTTCGGTGCATGGCTTGAATTCGTCACCAACCAGCAGGGCGACGTCGTACGCCGACGTCTTTCCTGGTACAGCCCCATGACGGATCACGCGTTGTTCGTGAACCAGCGCGGCCAGCGCGTGGGAGAACAGTCGCTGGACAGCGTCGCTCGCGCGCTTGCGAACGGTCAGGCGCGCATCGTGACCGTCGAACACAGCAACCTGGTCGACCGCGCCTGGCACAGCGCGCTCGGCGTGCTGCGCGGCTTCGTCAAGGGCAAGGAACACCACGGGGAATCGCAGGAATGAAGGAATTCCGCCGCAGCCGTCGTCGGCAGGTCGCCGAGGTCATTCATGTCACCGACACCATGACCGAGGCCGTCATCGGCCACGTCGGCAACGTCTCCGAGACCGGCATGCTAGTGATGTGCAATGCGCCGCTGGTGAACGATGCGCTTTACCAACTGCGATTGGCCCTGCCCGATGGCCCGCTCAAGCTGCCGCTGGAAGTCGGTGCGCACCTGTTGTGGCGCGACCAGGCCAGCGCACCCGGCCAGTCCTGGACCGGGTTTCGCTTCATCACCATGAGCGATGAGCAACTGCAGCAGTTGCGGCGCTGGATCGACGCTCCCGGCAGCCAGTACGCCTGAGAAGCGGTTCATGATCTGTTGGGGCCACCACGCTGTACGCGTGGCCCTTATGGCAAAGCCGGTATGCCGACTGCCCCCGCGCGCGGCGGCGCGTTCGACCGCCTCGCGGCCCGGAGTGCGCGGCGGCGCGGTGCGCCCACGCGCGCGCCGTAGAATGCGGCGACCCCACCTGGTTGATCGCGCATGAGTCCGTCCGCAACGAGCACCCTGGCTGCACTGTATCCGCAGCATCTGGCCACCCTGCAACAGCGCGCCGCCGAGGCGTTGCAACGCGGTGGCTTCGACCATCTGGTCGTACCCAGCGGCACCCTGCACTACCAGCTCTTCGACGATCGCGACTATCCGTACGCGGTCAACCCGCAGTTCAAACATTGGGCGCCGCTTACGCGCAATCCCGGCAGCTGGCTCGTGATCACACCGGGCCGCCGCCCGAAGCTGATCTATCTGCAGCCGTTCGATTACTGGCATTCGGTGCCGGAAGCGCCGAGCGGCTACTGGGTCGAACACTTCGACATCGTGATCATCCGCAAGCCGGATGAAGCCCTGCAGCACCTGCCGGCGGATGCCTCGCGTTGCGCGATCCTCGGCGAGCCGCAGAGTGCACTCGGTACGGCGACAAACCCGCAATTCGCTCCGAACAATCCGCAGGCGGTCATCGCCTACCTGGAGTACCAGCGGGCCTACAAGACGCTGTACGAGGTCGCGATGATGCGCGAAGCCTCTCGCATCGGCGTGCGCGCGCACCGCGCCGCGGAACGCGCCTTCCGCGCCGGCACCAGCGAATTCGGCATCCATCTGATCTATTGCCAGGCGGCGCTGCAGGATGCCAACGACCTGCCCTACGGCAATATCGTCGCGCTGAACGAACACGCCGCAGTGCTGCACAACTTCGATCGCGACCGCCTGCCGCCGCGCGAAATGCGCAGCTTCCTGATCGACGCCGGCGCTAGCTTCCATGGCTACGCCTGCGACATTACCCGCACCTATGCCTTCGACCGCAATGGCGAATTCCAGGCGCTGATCGATGCAGTGGACAACGCGCAGCAAGCGATGTGCGCCCAGGTGCGGGCCGGATTCGACTACAAGCAGCTGCATCTGGATGCGCATCTGTCGCTGGCGCGCATCCTGCACGACTTCCGCCTGATCAACGTGTCGCCGGAAGTCGCAGTGGAAACCGGCGTGAGCAGTGCATTCTTCCCGCACGGCATCGGTCACGGCATCGGACTGCAGGTGCACGACGTCGCCGGATTCGCCGAAAGTGATCGCGGCGGCACAATTGCCAAGCCCCAGGGCCATCCCTATCTGCGCCTGACCCGTGTGCTGGAGCCGGGCATGGTCGTGACCATCGAGCCGGGCCTGTACTTCATCGACATGCTGCTCGAGGAACTCAAGGACAAGGGCCTGGGACCGAGCGTGAACTGGGATCGCGTGGCGGCGTTCAAGCCCTACGGCGGCATCCGCATCGAGGACGACGTGGTGTGCACCGACGGCGATCCGATCAATCTCACGCGCGAGCAGTTCACCGCGGCTTGACCCACGCACACGCTGCAACAGAAACGCCGACAGCGCTGGCTGTCGGCGTTTTCGTTTGCGGTGTTATGGGTCCTGGCTTTCGTCCGGCAGCGGCGGTGTCTCGTCGTCCGCCGCACGTTCCATCCGCTCGCGTTCCAGCATCTGCAGGTAGTCTTCGAGCGAATGCCCCTCCGCCGCGGCTTCGCGCGTGGCGACCGCCTCCATCGTCGGCGAATACGTCAGTTTCAACGCCTGGCCTGCCTGCTCCTGCAAGGCAACGATGTGGCGCAGCATCGCCAGCGTCATCGCTGCGCTCTGTGTGCGTGCGGCCACCTGGCCACCAAGCACGGTGAGCCATTCCCCATCCCGGTAACCGGCGCCGCCGATCGTGTTGCCGTCGGCGGTTTCCAGTTGCGCATGCGGCTGCAGTTGCGAACCGAGGCGACGGATCGGACGCTTCGGTTCCTTCTTCTTGCGCGCGTCGCGGCGAGCCTTGGAATTCCTGGACATGAAGTACTCGCGCCGTAGCGCCTGGCTGGGGGCGCTCATCCTAAGGCGTCGCGGCCGTAAACGCCCCATTCCGCCGAAGTCCGCATCGCGCGACCGCATTCGATCGGGCGATGATGGCGGCCCCTGCGTGTCCTGCGAGACCGAATGAACCCGCTCTCGATCCTGCTAATCGGCCTGGCTATGTCGACCGACGCCTTCGCCGCCGCCATCGGCAAGGGTGCGGCGATGGCGCGGCCGCGCTGGCCACAGGCGTTGCGCGCTGGCCTGGTGTTCGGCGTGGTCGAGGCGATCACGCCGGTCGTCGGCTGGCTGCTGGGCACCGCGGCCTCGCGCTTCATCGAGGCCTGGGATCACTGGATCGCGTTCGTGCTGCTCGCCGCACTGGGCATGCACATGATCTGGCAGGCGCTGCAACCGGCGAACGACGATGCAGAGGAAGTCGCGGACGACCACGGCAACCTCGTCAAGCTGGCCATAGCCGGTCTGGCCACCAGCATTGATGCGATGGCGGTGGGCGTGAGCCTGGCGTTCGTGGATGTGCCCATTGCCATCGTCGCGTTGGTGATCGGCCTGTGCACCTTCACCATGGTCACCCTCGGCATCATGCTCGGCCGCGCGCTCGGCGTGCTCATCGGCAAGCGCGCCGAAATCGCCGGGGGCGTGATCCTGATTGCGGTGGGTGGTGCGATTCTTTACGAACACCTCAGCGGCGCTGCGTAACCCGGCGACCGAGCCGGACGCGGCTGCATCGCCGCGTGACCGCATCGCCGTTATGCTTGCGCCTCCCGTTCCGTCCCACGCAGAGATTTCACGATGAACTTGCGCCTGGCCTCCTTGCTTCTTGCCTTGCTGACCCTGGCCGCCTGCTCGCAGCAGCAGACGCCGGAAACGGCCGCTCCCGCCGCCACCACGCCGACAGCGACCGCTCCGACGGAGGCGACGCCTGCCGCCGCCCCGGCCGCACCGATCGCCGCAGAACCCGAAGCGCCGAACAACAACCCGATCGTTCCGCCGCAGGGCCCGGCCCCCGTCGCGGGCACCGATTACGAAGTCATCGCCGGCGGCCAGCCCTATCAGCCGGCCGACGGCAAGATCGAAGTGGTCGAAGTGTTCGGCTACGTCTGTCCCGCCTGCGCCAGCTTCCATCCGGTGGTGAGCGAATGGGAAAAGAAGCTGCCGGCCGACGTCCACTTCACCTTCGTGCCCGCGCCGTTCGGCCCCGAATGGATTCCCTATGCCAAGGGCTATTACGTCGCCGAGTCGATGGGCCTGGTGAAGCGTTCGCACGATGCGCTGATCACCGCCATCCATGCGAAGCACACCATGCCGGGTGAAGGTGACAAGCCGGACGAGCAGAAGATCGCCAACTTCTATGCCGCCTACGGCGCCGATCCGGCGCAGTTCCTCGCCGCGATGAACAGCTTCGCGACCAACTCCAAGGTCGAGCGCGGCAAGCAGTTCATGGCCCGCAGCGGCGTGTCCAGCACGCCCACGCTGGTCATCAACGGCAAGTACCGCGTTTCCGGCGGCAAGAGCTGGGAAGACAAGCTGCGCATCGCCGATCACTTGATCGCGATGGAACGCGCCGCGGCCGGCAAGGGCGCCTGATAACCCTTGCGTAGGGTTCGCTGCTGGCCTTGCGCCCGCAGCGAACTCCACGCGGTCCGTCCGATCGGCGACGGACCAAAGCATCTTCCGGACAGCACACCATCCGCCGCTTAGCGCGCCTGGTCCACGCGTCCCTTCCGCCGATCGGCCTTCGTCGGCCGCAATTCGCAATCCCCTCGCGATCCATGGCCAGGCCCTGACCGGCGCCAGACCGTCGCCTCGTTGGATCAAGTGCCCGTCCGCATCGGACCCCGCACTGGATTCGCGCCATGACCGACCATGTCTACAAGTCGCTGGAACTCACCGGCTCGTCCCGCACCAGCAGCGACGACGCCATTCGCACCGCGATCGAACGCGCTTCCGGGTCGATGCGCAACATCCGCTGGTTCCAGGTCATTGAGACCCGCGGCCATGTGGAAAACGGCAAGGTCGCGTATTGGCAGGTAACGCTGAAGGTCGGTTTCACGCTGGAGGAATAACAGCGGCCGCGCAGCGCGTCATTCGCATACTGCGTGACCCGCGCACTGGTCACACGGGCAAGGCTGTCGTCTTCTTCACCGTGCGCAACGCCAGCGTCGATTGCACGCGGACCACGCCGGGCAGCTGCGTGAGGATCTCGGTGTGGATGCGTTCGAAGTCGGCCGAATCGGCGTACGCCACGCGCACCATGTAATCGGCGACACCGGCGAGCAGGCAGCACTCGGTGACTTCGGGATGGTCCTGGATCGCCGCTTCGAACGTGTCCAATGCCGCGCGTCCCTGCTGGTCCAGCGTTACCAGCACGAAGGCCGTGCCCGGCAGGCCGGCCGCCTTCTCGTCGAGCAGCATCACGTAGCGCGAGATCAGGCCCGACTCCTCCAGCAGCTTCACCCGACGCAGGCAGGCGGAGGGCGACAGGTTGATCCGCTGTGCCAGCTCGAGATTGGTCAGGCGGCCGTCTTCCTGCAGCAGGCGGAGGATGGCGCGGTCGCGCTCGTCCAGGCCGGGATCGATCTGTGACATTTTATTCCACCGAACGCGAATTCAGTCACCAAAGATGCGACATTGAGGCGGTGATATCAACAAAATTCGCGCCAAAGTGCGCAATCCTTCGCCCATACTGCCCCACCTGAAGACGCCGGGCGACCGGTGCCAACACCACCGGGGAGAACCTAGTCATGCGTATCGGCGTACCGAAGGAAATCAAGAACCACGAGTACCGCGTCGGCCTCATTCCGTCGTCCGTGCACGAACTCGTGCACAACGGCCATGAAGTGCTGGTGCAGCAGGGTGCCGGCCTCGGCGCGGGCCTGTCGGATGCCGACTACATCGCCGCCGGCGCCAAGATCATCGCGACTGCCGACGAAATCTTCGCCAGCGCCGACATGATCGTGAAGGTCAAAGAGCCGTTGGCCGAAGAGCGCAAGAAGCTGCGCAAGGGCCAGATCCTCTTCACCTATCTGCACCTGGCCCCCGATGCCCCGCAGACCAAGGACCTGATCGATTCGGGCGCCGTCTGCATCGCGTACGAAACCGTCACTGCCCCGAACGGCTCGCTGCCGCTGCTGACCCCGATGTCGGAAGTCGCCGGCCGTCTCGCCCCGCAGGTCGGTGCGCATTCGCTCGAGAAGGCCCAGGGCGGCCGCGGTGTGCTGCTCGGTGGCGTGCCGGGTGTGCCGGCGGCTGAAGTCGTGATCCTCGGCGGCGGCGTGTCCGGCACCCACGCGGCGACGATCGCCGTGGGCATGGGCGCCAAGGTCACCGTGGTCGATCGCTCGGCCGATGCGCTCAAGCGCCTCGCCGCGCAGTTCGGCACCTCGATCTCCACCGTGTTCTCCACCCGCGCTGCCATCGAGGAACTGGTGCGCCGCGCCGACCTGCTGATCGGCACCGTGCTGGTGCCGGGCGCCGCTGCGCCGAAGCTGGTGACGAAGGAAATGGTCAAGACGATGAAGCCGGGCTCGGTCATCGTCGACGTCGCCATCGATCAGGGCGGCTGCGTGGAAACCTCGCACGCCACCACTCATGCCGATCCGACTTACGTCGTCGACGGCGTCGTGCACTACTGCGTGGCGAACATGCCGGGCGCCGTCGCGCGCACCTCGACCTTCGCGCTCAACAGCGTGACCCTGCCCTTCACGCTGTCGCTGGCCAACAACGGCTGGAAGAAGGCGCTGGCGCAGGACGTGCACCTGCGCAACGGTCTGAATGTGTGCGAAGGCCAGGTCACCTGCGAACCGGTCGCCCAGGCGCACAACCTGCCTTACGTGACGGCGGAAACGGCCATCGGCCTGTAAGTCGCAGCCGCAGTGTCATCGCGAAAAGGGACGGAGCTTGCTCCGTCCCTTTTCTTTTGCCTGCAACGAAGCTCATCGCCGCCCTTTTTGCGCTCTCATACAGAGCGCGTATGCTGCGCGCGACACCATGGACTCCCAAAGTGCACGGATCGCCGAACGCAAGGGGACACCATGCATCCCACCGACGTGAAGGATGACGCAGGCTGCGTTGTGGACGCGCGGCTGCAGGAACTCGAAGAGGAAATGCCGCACCTCTACCTGCGCCACGGCAGCGTGTTCGCATTGGCGAGCGCATGGGCCGAGCGTTATGACGCGATCCTGGCCCTGGTGCCCGCGGAACAGCGGCCGGAAGTGGAAGCGCGCCTCGCGCGCATCGGCATCCGCTGGGGCGTGATGCCGGGCAGCCGCATCACCATGGAATTCAGTGTCGACGACATCGAGCGCCTAGCGCGTGCGCGACGGCGCACCCGAAATTCCGGATGACTGGCAGGCGCCCGGATCGATCCGACCCGGCGCCCTCGACCCTATTCGGCCGGTCCGAATCGCGTCAGGCCCAGCACGCCATCCGGATTCATCACGCGCTCGATGCGTCCGGACAACTGCAGACTCGCGGGATCGCTCAACTGCCAGTAGGCCTGCTGGATCTGCGGCCCCACGCCGTGTTCGGCGCTGAAACTACCGCCCATGCGCACCGCGATTTCATTGACGCCGGCGCGCAGGCATTCCATCGCGGCCGCGTCCAGCACAGGTGCGTCGTGCGGCCAGACCAGATTGAAGTGCAGTCCGCCATCGCCGAGATGACCGAAGTCGGCCACTTGTGCCTGCGGGAAGTGAGCCGCCAACCACGCCGCGCCTTCGGCACGGAAACGCATGAAGTGCTTGCGCGGCAGTGAGAGATCGAAGCCGATCACCTTGCCGTGTTCGCGCAGGCCTTCGCTGATGCTGTGGCGCGCTTCCCACACGTCGTGGTCGGCGCCGATCACCGCGTCGGCGACGCGACCGGTTTCGAATTCCTGCTCCAACAACTGCTGCAACAGCGCTTCCAGATCCAGGCGCGCCTGCGAGAGTTCGCTCGATAGTTCGATCAGCAGCGCGTACTCGGGCGCGTTGCCGTCGAACAGCGGACGCACGTTGCCGTGACGGCTGCGGTGCTGTTGCGCGGCTTCCAGCGCCGGCCTGGAAATGCCTTCGAAGGCGCTGACCAGGCCCGCCAATTCGCTCTGCATCACGCGCTGGTAGAGCGGGAATACATCGTCGAGACTGCTGGGCGCGACCAGCGTCGCAGCGCGCTGGCGCGGCAGTGGATGCAGCTTCAGCGTGGCCTCGGTGATCACGCCGAGCGACCCGGAGCTGCCGATAAAGAGGTGCTGCAGCGCGAGCCCCGCATTGTCCTTCTGCAGGCCGCGACCGGCGTGAACCACTTCGCCATCGGCGAGCACTGCGGTCAGCGCCAGCGTGTTGGCGCGCACATCGCCGTAACGCAGCATGCGGGTGCCGCCGGTGTTGTGCGCCAGCATGCCGCCGACGCTCGGATCGGCGCTGAGATCGATCGGGAAGAACAGGCCGTGTTCTTCCAGACGCGCGTTGATTTCCGACAGCTTGTAGCCGGCCGAGACCACGAGTGTGCGATCCAGCGGATCGAATTCGAAACGACCGCGCAGGCGATCGGTCGCCAGCAGCACATGACGCTCCGCGTCGGTCGGCGTGGCGCCGCGCACCAGGCCGGTGTGCGCGCCCTGCGGCACGATGGTGAGTCCACGCGTCGCGGCCAGCTTCACTAGCGCGGCGATCTGCTCGGTGGTGCCCGGCCGCACCAGGGCGGCAGCGCGGCCCGACGCATAACGCGCCGGCTCCAGATAACGCGGCTCGATGGCCGCGCCATCGACCGCGTACTCGGCACCGCCGCAGATCGTGCGCGCGGCATCGAGGAAGGCTGCCGACATCAGCAGGCCTCGGCGGCTTCAGCCATTTCGGTCATCTTGAAGATGCCGGTCGCATTGCCGGCATCGAAACGCAGATCGAGGCTCGCACCATCGTTCTCGCGCTGGATGAACTCGTGGAACGAACCCGGCACGGTCTGGGTGATGACGTGGCCTTCGTGCAGGAACTGGCGCTGCACCTGCGCGGCGCGGAACGCGGTCTGGCGCACGCGACCGGAACGCGACACTTCGATGCGGTCCTTGATCGTGCGACCGAGCGTGCGCTGCCGCTCGGCCAGCGTCTCGATATCGGTGACGCGATCGGTCGCGTGGTTGAACGCATTGCCTTCAGTGGCGATCCACGCCATTTCGGCGGATTCGCGCTTGAGCAGCTCGTAGTCGTCGAGCGAGAACAGCGGATGCTGGCGCTCGAAGCAGCTCAGCAGGTGCGGCAGCAGGGCCAGCGCTTCGGCGAGCGGCAGACGGCCGTCGCGCGACAGGCGCTCCAGCGCGGCCGTGTCGGCCGCCGACAGCGGATCGCGCGAGGCGCCGACCACGCGGCTCACCGCGGCCTGGAATTCACCGGAGAACTGCTCCGGATGCAGCTCGGAGACAAAGAACTGCGCAATGTCTTCGGGGAAATCCTGGTGACGCCAGCTGCGACCGGTCATGTTGAGCTTCGGCAGCGGATAGGTCTCCGCGTGCACGAAGCCCAGCGGACGCAGCACGCGGGTGATCGCGGCTTCGCCCGGCGGCAGCGCGCCGCTCGGCCAGGCCACAGTGCGCAACGCGCCGTGATCGAACACCACGCTGTTGCCGGTGCGGCGGCAATCGGCGACATACGCCGCGCCTTCCGGCACGCGCTGCATCACACCGACGAACAGCGCCATATTCAGCGCCTGCGCCATCTCCGCCCGGGTGACAAACGGACCGACCGGCTCGACCAGGGTCGGGGCGACATGCAGTTGTTCGAAGGCGTTGAGCGCGCCAGCCTCGCCGAGCACGCTGCTCAGCAGGCGGAAGAGACCGGTATCCAGCATCGTTGTCACTCTCTTAAGACCAAAGCCAGGACCCGCGCCCCGGGCGAATGCTCACGAGGGCGATGCAGCGACAGTCGGGAAGGCGGTCGGCGTGCGGGCGGCCCACTCTAGGGATCGGGCCCGTCGAAAAAAAGCGCGACATCGTCGAAATAAATGAATGTTTCGACGATATGACCGATACTTGCTCCATATCGTCAAAGAGCAGGGTTCGGTCATGAGCGCAGCTGCCCGGGACAAGATCGATCGCCAGCTGATCACCCTGCTGCAGGCCAACGCCCGCATCAGCAATGCCGACCTGGCCCGCAAGCTCGGCATCGCCCGCACCACGGTGGTGGCCAAACTGGCCAAGCTGGAGGCGACCGGCGTGATCGTCGGCTACACAACCAAGCTCGGAGGCGAGGCGCAGCAGGATCGCGGCGTACAGGCCTTCGTCGGCATCACGGTGCAGCCGCGCGCCGGGCGCGAAGTCACCAAGAAGCTCGGCGGCTTCCCCGAAGTACGCCAGCTGGCCTCGGTGAGCGGCGAATTCGACTACATGGCGGTGCTGCACGCCGAATCGACCACGCGCCTGGATGCGCTGCTGGACGAGATCGGCGACATCGAGGGCGTGATCAAGACCACCAGTTCGGTGGTGCTGGCGATGCGGGTGGATCGCAGCGCCTGATCATGCCTGCACATGAAAACAAACCCCGGCGCGTGGCCGGGGCTTGCGATTGCAGCGGAATCAGAACGTCACGCTCCAGCTGTTGATATAGCCGGTGTCCTGCGAGGCATTGTCGGTTACGCGCAGCTTCCAGTCGCCGTTGAGCGCTTCCGTCGACAGATCCCTGGTGTAGGTCTCGACGATGTTGTCGGCACTGCCGCCGGTGTTGCTGCGCAGGTTGTAGACCGTGCCATCCGGCGCGATCAGGTCCAGCTTCAGGTCGCCGACGTAGGTGTGCACGATATTCACCGAGATGGTCGCGTTGCTCGGCGCATTACCGGTGCGGCCCGACACCGTGATCGGGCTGCTGATGCCCGTCGCGTTGTTGTCCGGGATGTTGTAGTCGGTCGCATTGCTGTACGTCTGAGGGCAACTACCGGTGCACGGATCGGTGTAATTGCCGACAAGGCTGACACCGCTGAAGCCGGCGTAGGCCTTCAGGCGGACGTAGTAAGTGCCCGCCGACGGCGCAGCGAACGTGCAGGTTTCGGCATTGCCGGTCTTGTACGGACGGCAGTCGTACACGCTGTCGGTCGGTGCACTACCGAACTTCACGTACATGTCGGCGTCACCGGTACCGCCCGACATGGTGAAGGTCAGATTGGTGGCCCCGGCCGGCACGACCATCGTGTAGTTCAGCGACGCACCCGTGGCCGCCGCGAGATTGGTCTTGGCCACGCCCTTCTGCAGCACGGTGTCGCTGGTGTCGGACACGGCCACCGACTTGGTGACACTGTGGGTCGCACCACCGTTATCGGTCACCGTCAGGGTCACGTTGTAACTGCCGGCGGCTGCGTACGCGTGCGACGGGTTCGTGGCGGTCGACGTGCTGCTGTCGCCGAAGTCCCAGCTGCGCGAAACGATGGTGCCGTCGCTGTCGGTGGAGCTGTCGGTGAATGTCGCAGTCAGCCCGCTGGTGGTGAAGCTGTAGTTGGCTACCGGCGGTGCATTGACCGGGCCGCTCACGGTTACCGTCTTGGTCGTCGTGTTGGTCGCGCCGGCGTTGTCGGTGACGGCCAGTGTGACGGTGTACGTACCCGCAGCGGCATACGTATGCGAGGGATTGGTGCTCGGCGAAGTCACGCCATCACCGAAGTTCCAGCTGCGCGAGGCGATCGTGCCATCGCTGTCGGTCGAGCTGTCGGTGAACGTCGCGGTCAGGCCGCTGGTAACGAAGCTGAAGTTCGCCACCGGCGGCACATTCGTCGGCGTGCCCTTGGCGTTGCAAGTGCCGGTGAAGGTGTCGGTGTAGCTGTTGTCCGACGGCACGAAGTCGCCGGTGTAGCCGGTCGCGGTCAGGGTCAGCTTCAACACACCGTGGGTGTTGGCGTTGCTGGCTTCAAGCAGGCCGCTGCTGCCGGTGATGCCGTAGAACGCGCGGCCGCCGGTGCCGACCAGGATCTGGCGCAGGCCGTCGGACTTGGCCACCTTGCTGCCGTCCATCTTGGCGTAGCGTTGGTAGTTGTGGTCGTGACCGACCAGGACCAGATCGGCATGCGCCGCATACAGCGCGTCGTACAACGGCTTCACCTGGCTGTAGCCGGTGTAGTTGCCCACGCTGATCAGCGGATGGTGGAAGTACGCGGCCACGCACGGCTTGGCGGTCGCGGCGAGATCCGCCTTGAGCCAGTCGATCTGGGTGGTGGCGACGGTGCCGCCGGACATGGTGTTGAGCGCGATCAGGTGCCAGTCGCCGACGTCGTAGCTGTAATAGCCCTTGCTGCGATCGCCGGCCGGGCCGGTCTGGTTGCCCACGCCGTTGAAGTAGTCGAAGTAACCGGTGGCGTTGGTGGTGTTGTAGTCGTGGTTACCCGGCGCCGGGCTGGTCAGCGCCTTGAAGCGGCCCCACGTCGGGTTGTAGTTGCTGTTGTATTCGCTGAGCGTGCCGTTGGTGTAGGCGTTGTCGCCGGCGGTGAACACCGCGGTCGGGTTGATGCTCACGATCAGGTCGGAGGTGCCCTGACACTTGGTCCCACTGCTGTCGCAGATGTCGCCGGCGCCGGCGACCACGACCGAGGTTAGTGCCAGCGCCTGGGTGCCGAAGCTGTAGCTGTCGACCTTGTAGGAACTGTCGGCGCTGCCGAAGTACGGCTGGATGTCGACGCAGGAACCGCGCAGGGCACGCGCGGAGAAGCGGCGGTCATTCCACTGCTCGCCGGAGAACACATAACGATCGCCGCCGGAGCTGCGCAGCACCAGCGAGTCGTAGCTGTGCAGTTGCAGGTCGGCGAAGTTGAGGCGGATCCACTTCGCGTTCGGTTCGCACACGCGCGTGGGCGCGGCAGCGGCAAGCAAACCTTGTGTCGAGAGCGTGCGCGTCTGCGCATTGTCTTCGGTCAACTGCAGGATGCGCTGCTTGGCCTGGGCGGCCGGCGCGAATCCGAGTGCGCACAACAGCAATCCTTGCAGCAGCCAACCTTGGCTGGTCTTCATGATGGATCCCCGATGAAAGTGATGGCGAAACCTGCCCCCCAGACAGGCGCTGCCCCCGCTGGGCGGGGGCAGACCGGGCGCATGGTTGGCAGGCAGCGATGACAACCGCGTGAAGATCCGGTGACGTCGTGCCGGAACCGTGGACCCGGTCATGTCCAATGACGCCGAAGGGCTCCCACCACCCCCGCCCTCCGCCAAAAAAAGCAAAGGGCCGATCCGCGAAGATCGGCCCTGCTTGCTTGTGACTCGGTAGCGCGGCTACTTCGACGGTGCCGAACAGAACTGCTCGAACCCCTGCGGCGTGTTTTCGAAGCCCTTCGCCTTGGCGAGTTCCCACGGACGTTCGCACTGGTTGGTGCGCGCACACCACGAATAGCCCGCGGATGGAATGCAGCCATGCGCGTCGCGATCGGAACCCGGCATCGCGGGCTCGGTCTTTCCGGCATCGGACGCTGCCGGCAACGGAACCCCGGTCGCGGGGACCAGCGTGATATCCACCGCGCCACCCGGATTGTGGCTGCGGATTTGAAACGTGCCCGCATCCAGTTTGACGACGTCGGTGGGATAAGCGATGCCTTCCTCGACCATCGTCAGCTTGCCGTCTTCGTAACGCCATTGCCCATGCATCGGGGTGCCATGGGGCGAGTCGATCACCAATTCCCCGTTGGCAAGGAACGCGTACGTGCTGCCCGGTTCGCCTGCCGAAGACGATTGCACACGCCACACCTTGCCCGCGAAGTCTGTCTGCACCGAGGGAGCGGCATCCGCCGGTGTTAATGCAGGCGTCGCGGCAGATGCGGGTGTCTCCGCGGGCTTGGGTTCGGCGACCTTGTTCGGAGTTGCGGCGGGCCGACAAGCGGACAGTACGGCGATTGACGCGATCAACATCAATTTGCGCATGACAGCTCCTTGCGTGCGGGCAAATCCCGGATGGATAGCCAAACGGCGAATCAACAGGACATGAAATGCAGGCGCGGCCTCTACTGCGCCAGGTCGCCATACTCGGTGTAGATCACGCGTTGCACGGCACCCGATGGCACGGCGTCGCCAACCTTCAATTCGCCCGCCTTCGATTCACCCTGCAACGACAGGCGCACGGCCTGCCCTTCCACCGGTGGCGACGCGAGCTGCACGACCTGATCCATGTCCGGAGCAGCTTCGATGCGATGCGCGAGGAAATGCTCGCGGCCGCGACCGAAAGCAATCCACTGCGTCGGATCCGGCGCATGTCCGGGATCGAAGCGGCGGAAATGGACGATGCGCCGCACCTTCACTGCGATGCCCTGCCGGATCGGCGTACCGCCGCGCTCGAAGTGGCCTCGATACAGGTCGGCGCGGAAGCTCGCACCCTCGACGATGGTGTTCGGTAACACCCAACGTCCCGTCGGCACGAGGGTGTAGTAGGTATCCGCGTGCGCCGCACTGTCGCGGCGGTAATCAGCGAGCACTTTCGCATCCAGCGTGGCTTCGAAGATCAGCTGGTAGTTGTGCGGCACATGGAACATCGGCAGATGCGACAGATACACCACATCGGTGCCGACCACGAGCATGCCGTGCGATCCCGGCGGATCCGACGATGGCGCGCGCCCTGGCAGCAGGTCGCCCGCCATCGCCAGCGGCATGGTCGCGAAGAAAAGCAGCCACAGCACCAACCCACGCATCATTTCGCCGTTCCAGGGAAGACCAGGCGCAAGTGTAGGCCGAGCGGCTACGCCCTGCTGCCCGAACCGTTATGGGCTTTGCGCCGCCCCCAACGACGAACGAACACGCGCCCGCCGGCACTTCGATGAAGAAGCCCTCGACCTCGAGCCGAAGCCACTCATGGTCGTCACTCGTCTGCGACCGCGCATTTCAACCGGTGTACGGACCTTTCACCTCGCCCCATCCCCACTTGGGCATCGGCGCCTCCGCTTCCACTGCCGCGCCCGGCTGTGAATTGATCACCGCCAGACGCGAACCCCATTCCAGATACCCGACCAGCGCGGAACGGAATTCCGGATCGTCCGGCATGCCCAGTTCATCGGCCGTCTCCAGCAGCAGGCTCACCCAGCGACGCCTCAGCTCCTGGGTGAGATGGCGGTCTAGGTGGTGCCTGATCATCTCGGCATGGCCGCCATGCTGCCTGGAATAATCCTCGGGACCACCGAGGACTTCCGCCAGAAACGCAGCCACGTGTTCCGGATGATCCGCGCTCATGTGCCGGAATACGTCGCCCAGCGAGGCATCGGCCTGCACGTGCTGATAGAACCGAGTGGTCAGACGACGCAACGCATCGATACCACCCAGCCAGTCGTAGAGGGTTGGAACTGCTTCCGTCATGACGTGCTCCCATGTCCTGAAACAAGAAATCTGGTGTTGATTTCAAGCGCCTAAGCAGGGCCGTGAAGCGGCTTCGGCTTGAATGAATTGTCAGCCGCCGGCATGCCCAGGTGGGTTGTTGGTGTACCACTCAGCGATGCTGGGCATGTGCTGCTCAAAGTTGCCGGGTGCAGAGAAATTGAGGACCCCCGCGCGCGTAGAGCTACGGTTCTCAAAGTCGTGGGTTACGCCCGCAGGGGCCAGTACGAATGAACCTTTCGGCGCATCCACCCAGCGGCCATCGACGAGAAAGCTCATGGTGCCTTCGATGACATAGAAGACGTCATCCTCTGGATGTGAGTGAGCTCCGGGGCCCTGCGTATTGGGCTCAAGCCACCACTCTGAAATGGAATAGCGGTCTGCGGTTTCAAAACCGTCCGCCTTAAAAAGTGCCGAGATTCGACCCATTGGGTAAGCCCGCCCCTCACCGGGTGCCAGGAACAATGCCACTCGACCAGATGGTTCCACTGATGCCTCCCGTATCGTTGGTTGACGGCTAACTATCGGATTTCGGCCACAGCATCCAATTCGAGGCTAGTGGAATCCAGCTCGAACACGTGATTGTCGAAGTCGGTGAAATACAGCGCCGTATCCGACCTGGCCATCTGGAACGCATGCCCCATCTGCTCGAGCCTGCCGGCGTATGCGCCCAACTGCTCCGACGAGACCTGGAAGGCCACGTGATCGCCCAGCAGTGGCCGGCCGACATCGGCCATGGGCAGGACGAACCACGTTGTCCCCAGGCGCACATAAGTTTCATCGTGTCCGTCGGCATCGGAACGGCGCACGACCTTCGCCCCGAAGAGTTGCTGCAGGAATTCCGCAGTACGCGTCGGGTCGCGCACTACCAGAGCGATATGACTGATAGGGCCGAGCATGGTGAGGTCCATTCGAAAGTTGTCCCAAGTGCCGCCTTGCATTTGACGGTACGCCAGCGTCATGTCGATTTAACCGTGACGGCCTGCCATCAGTCACGGTACTTAAGACACGTTGCGCGACGACCCGGATCGTCGAACATCACTGCAACCCGATGAGCTCAGGACGCATCTACCAAAGGTGCAAAGCGACGCATCGGGCGACCATCGACAAGAACGTCTTCGGTGAACATCGCGTAGGGACGGACCCAGAGTCCGCCCTCTCCGTACAACGCCTTGTAGAGAACCAGTACTTCCATGGTCTCGCTGTGCCGGACGACGGCGATCACCTCGTAGTCGTTGCCCTTGTAGTGGCGATAGCGGCCCGGAGGCAGCGACGGGAGTTCAGGAAGTTCGGACATGCGGCGGATGCTAACAGCAACGACCTAACAGCAACGACCTAGCAGCATCGACCTAGCAGCAATGACATCGCGGCGAAGACGCACCAGGCGCACGCCGCTCGCAAGATTGAATACAAAGCAGGGAAAGCCACATGCAGGAAACACGTATCGACAGCTCCGTGACCCCATACGTCTGCCCCATCGCCGGAAAAACGGTCTATATCCGCCGCACCTGGAGTCTCGTGCCCGAGGGTGCCATGTCCTCGTCGGCCAAGTCGGTCTGCGACAACCAGCATCGATGCATTGCCGCCAAGCTTTGCAAATTTTCCAGCGGCGGATGACGGATCCCGCGGAATCAATCGGATCCGGTTCCATCTGCGGACCAGGCCCTGTGCGGGCCTGATCCATTGAACCGGGTCGCACCCGGTCCTTACGCCGGCTGCAGTTCCTGCACCGCGGCCTGGCGCAGCGAGCGCTCGAACTCCATGTGTTCGCGCGCCTTCTCCACCCACCGCACCGGGGCCGTTGCCGGTGGCACCGTGCTCAGCATCGTCCACGTCGGCTCGACATAGTCCACGAACGTTCCGGTCCACTGCTGCGGCGTCAGCGGCAAGGCATGACTCAGCACCGTGGTCAGATTGACGATGGAATGTCGCGACAGCTCATGCGGGAACCACTCGCCCTTCACATAGAACGACGTGAGAAAGCCATTGCCGACGGTGCGGTAGCCGAACTTGTCCGGCGGCAGCGACGGCACGTAGTCCCAGTAGTTGTAGACGCGGACGCTGTTGCTGGCGGAAATCGCATTCGCATAGGCCGTCTGCCAGCTATCGGTGCCCACCATCGGGCTGGCGAAATTGATGTTGATCGAAGCGATCGGCTGGCTGATCGCCAGATCCAGCGAGAACAGCTGGCTCAGCGCTGCGCCCAGGCTATGGCCGGTGACGTAGATCTGGGTCGGCTGGTACTTGGCGATCAGCGCGAACAGCTGCTGTTGCATCGACTGGGTCATGCCATCGCCCACGTCGTTGTAGATGCCGTAGAAACCCGAGGACACACGCGGTGTCGGGTTGATGCTGCCCTTGTTCGGTACGAAGTCGGTGGTGAGGAAGTGCACGTCTTCCCAGGCATCCAGGTCCGAATCGGTGCCGCGGAATGCGAAGATGAACGTGCCCGCGTCGACCTGCGATTGGAACACCAGGCCGTACTTCTCTTGAGATCCGGTTTCGAGGAATTCATCCCAACCGGTCCAACCGTCGACCTGTGTGTAGTTCTCGGGCGGCGTGATCGGATCGCCGCTGTAGTAGTCGTACGCCGCTTCGGATGCCACCGCGAGGGCGAGCGTGAGCGTGGGATCGAGTGTGGGCTGTGCGGAAACAGCAGAGGGCTTGTTCACGGAGTCCTTCCTTGTGATTGAGTGAGCGCAGCCGGGTGCTGCCGCCTTCCATCCAGGCACATCGTCGTGGCCTGCACCGGGCCTTCAGCGGGAAACCAGCTGCGCGGTCTCGGCAGCTTTCCCGGCAGCGAGGTTAGGCCAGACGTTGTGACAAAGACAGTGCAGTCCCTTCGCTCACACGGCTCGGCAATCACCCGTCGCAGCACATAAAAAGGGCCCCGGATTTCGTCCGGGGCCCTTCGCTCCCTCTCTCCCTCTTACTCGTGCGTTCCGGTTACTTGGAGACCGAGAACGTGCTCGTAGCCTTGGCTGTCTGGCTGCCGCTGGTGGCGTCGGCCACCAGCTGGTAGCTGCCGGCGCCGCCCTGGCCCCTGGCGGTCTTGTACGAGACCCGCGCATAGCCGCTGCTGTCGGTGGTGCCGCTCAGGACCACGCTGCCGCCGTTGACCTTGGTCACCTTGAAGCTGACCGTCGCACCCGCAACCGCCGCACTGTTCTGGAGAACGCGTGCCGAGATCGAGACGACTTCACCGGTCCGATAGGTGGCCTTGTCCGTGCTCACCGTTTCGGTGATCGGCGCAACCACCGGCGGCGGAACCGGCGCAGGCGCAGCAACCGCATAGGTGGCCGAAGCGCTCTGGGTATGCACGCTGCCCGCCGCACTGCTGGAACCAACACCGAGGCCATAGCTGCCAGCCGCCGCGGAGGTCGACGAGACCACCACCAGGGTGGCAGTAGCGCTGGCACCCGGTGCCAGGTCGAGAGCCGAGGCCGACAGCGTGCCGGTCCAGCCGCTCGGAACGCTACGCGCCAGGGCGAACGAGGTGTTGGTGCAAGCGCTGCTGTCGTTGTTCTTCAGGGTCAGGCTGTAGGTGTTCGAAGTACCGGCGGCGACGGCGGCGGTCGGACCCGTCATCGTCAGGGTCGGAGCAGCGGTGGTGCACACCGGAGCCGGCGGCGGCGGGGGCGGCGGCGGAACGACCGCAGCCTGCTTCTCATAGGCGCCCACGTCATTGGCGGCACCCGCCGGACGCTGGCCCATCACGAAGTCGGTGGTCACGGCGCTGATCATCGGCGCCTTGTCGATCACCGGGCTGCCATCGAGCGGCTCGGCATCGAATGAAGCCAGCGTCATGTTCTTCAGCGTCGGGTTCTGCGTGCAGGTGCTGCCGGACGGGCAGCTCTTCGCATTCCAACCCATGTTGCCCGAGAACGTCTTCACCGCCGGCGCGCTGCCCCCTGCAAACAGCGTGTTGCTCGCGGTGTTGGCGTAGTACGGGAAACCGACCACCAGGTTGTTCTGGACGATCACCTTGTCGGTCGAAGCGCCTTCGCCATAGGCGATCTGCGCATCACCTTCGCCGGCGATGGTGTTGTGACGCACGGTCGCGACGTCGTTGCCGGTCAGAATCAGCAGCAGCGAGCTGCCGTAGGCGCGGCACAGATCGCCTTCGGTCATGTAGTCCTTGCCGCGGAAGTAGGTGCACTGGCCGACCAGCACCGAGTTCTCGATCAGCGAGTTGCCCTTGATCTTGACCTGGTTGCCGGCGTTGGCGACCGAGTACACGCGACGCATCGTCACGGTGGTGGTGTCGGCGCCATCCATGTAGCGGAAGTCGAGACCGTCGGAGGTGTTGTGATGGACGAAGGCGTCTTCGACCAGCCACTGGCCGCCGGTATCGGTGGTACCGAAGCCGTCGCCGTAGCCGCCGGTCTGCTGCGCCCAGCACGCCCACGGCTCACCGGTGGAAACCTTCTCGCCGCAACCGTTAAAGGCGACTTCGATGTTGCGCAGGATCATCTGACCCGCGTTCGGCGCGACGGTACCGATGTTGCCGTCCCAGCCCGCGGCGCCGTTCTTGTTGATCTTGAAGCGCTCGATCGTCCAGTTGGTGAGGCCGCCGGCGTTCACGCCGTTCTTGGCCATGCCATGGATGTTGAGATCGTGCAGCCACACATTGCTGGAGGAACGCGCATACAGACCGACGCGTGCCCACGGCATGGTGCTGGTGCAGAGCGCGGCGGCCTGCGAATGGTTGTAGACGCAGTCGCTGCCGTCGGTGACTTCGAGGTTGCCGATTTCGACGTTCGAGCTGCCGTCGAGGTTGAGCACGCGGTGGATGCCACCGATGCCGATCAGCTTCGGCGCGGTGGCGCCGTTGCCGAGGATGCGGGTCTTGGCAGTCGACGAGGTGCCGCTCGGGATCGCCTGCATGTAGCCGCCGCTACCGATCTGGTAGGAGCCGGAACCGATCAGCAGGGTGTCGCCACCGGCAATTCGGGCGGAGCCGGAATTGGGAAGCGCGATATTGGGATTCTTCCAGGCGCAGTTCTGGGCGGTGCCGCTGCCCGGATACGCCGCATCGGCGCGACCGTTGCACTGGGACGCATCGCCACCATCGGCGCGCACGTAGAACGTGCTGGCGTTGGCGGCACCGAAAGCGGCCAGGCCAATCGACGGAAGAAGAAGCGAAAGGATGACCTTGGACAGCTTGCGGGTGCGAAGGGTCGCGACGTACATGGGAGGACAACTCCGTGTGATTGACGGTTGGTTGGCGCCTCCCTCAAGGCCGGGGCGGACTGTAGGGACGGGGTTTTTGCGCGTTTGTGCGTGTCGCCACACTTCGCGTGCGAAAACTTCGAGAACCGGGGCCTGATCGCGCGTAGAGCGGATCACCGGTTAGAAGTGTTCAGCTGGGAGTTGTGAATGTGAAAAATGAACAGGGAAAGCTCATTTGAACGCGGTCACAAACCGCGCCTGGAATGCGGATTTCGGGACTTGAACGGGCGCACGGACGCCATCGCGGCGAAATCGCCACCGAAGCAATGGAATGAAGCGTGCCAACCTGTGCGCTAGGTCACATTTGGTGCGGCAGCCTGAATACGCGACGGGCGCAGGGGCTCCAGGGACAGCCTGCGAAGCGTCCAGCGATTTGTAGAGCGGAGCTTGCTCCGCTGCTTTTCGTGACGTGGCAAGGCAGCGGAGCAAGCTCCGCTCTACAAGAACAGGCTGCTAACGATTACGCAGCGCGCGCTCGATACGTCGATCCGGCACCAGCCACAGCAATGCAGCCAGCACGTAGATCGACAGTGCGATCCACGGCAACCAGAACGTCGATGCGATCCCAGTCAGATAAAGCAGCGGCGAAACCCGGCCCTTCCAGTCATTGCCGAGCGCCGACTTGAGCAGGGAATTGGATCCTTCTGTCGCAATGATGGCCTGCTGCAGAATCCAGTACGCGCAGGCGGCCATCAGCAACACGACGCCATACAACGCACTCGGCCAAGCCGCGAAGTGGTTTTCGCCCATCCAGCCGGTGGCGAAGGGAAACAACGACAGCCAGAACAGCAGATGCAGATTGGCCCACAGCACCGCGCCGGACACCTTGGTCGAGGCATGCAGCATGTGGTGGTGGTTGTTCCAGTAGATGCCGACGTAGACGAAGCTGAGCACATAGCTCAGGAATACGGGCAGGATCGGACGCAGCGATGCCAACGTGTCGCCATGCGGGACCTTCATCTCCAGCACCATGATGGTGATGATGATGGCGATGACGCCATCGCTGAAGGCTTCAAGCCTGTTCTTGCCCATACCCGCCCTCCTCGCGTCCCGGATAAGTGATTCGCATCAGCACTCCCACGGGCTCTCGCGGAATTCCCCGATGACGCGCCCCAGATGCAGCTTGCCACACGCGCTCAACGCCGGACCGGAATATCGAGATAGCTGCCACCACGCCACTGCACCTGCAGCGGCTCGCCGGCATCAGCAACGGTTTCGTCGCTCACGTCCTTGCCCGAACCGTAGTTGATCTGCAGATCCGGCTGCTTGTTGATGCTCAGCACCGCCACCAGGGCGCTGCCGGGCTGGAGCAGGCGGCTGGTCGCGCGTTCGCTGACGAAATCCACCCGCTGCCGCTTGCCCGGCGTCAACAGACGGCGATGATTGCGATCGCGTGCATAGCTGACGCGCCCCATGTAGGTCGTCAGCTGCAGATAGCGACCATCGGCCATCCGTTCGTACAGCGCGACCGACACATCCAGGTCGCGCTTGTTGGCGACGAAGTCGAGCCGGCCGGACAGCAGGCCGCTGACTTCGGTGGACTGCTCCATCGGCGCGCTGGTGAACACCAGGCCGTTGTGGTCATCCAGTGTGGGTGTGACCGACAGCAGTGGCGCAGTCCAGTCGCCATCGCCGCGGTCGGTGAAGTCGATACGTTGCTCGATAACGCTGTTGTGGCCTGGCCTTTCCGTGCTCAGACGGTTCTGCTTGCCCTCGCCTGCGAGCAGGTACATGCGCAAGGCGCCGTTGCTCATCGCAGCCAATGACGGCGCGTGCTTCCAGACGTTGGCACCCATGACCTGGTAGTTGACCCGATCCTTGAGCAACTCCGGCTTCGCTGTGCCCTTGAACACGTAGTCGAACCACTGGAAGCGCAGGTCCTGCAGGTCGACGTTGGCCACCGGGTCGACTTCGTAACCCTGCACGACGCGGCCCACGCCGGTCTGCATGGTGAAGTGCTCGTACGGACCGATCACCAGGGTGTGATCGGCGCGGCGGTTGTAGCGCGTGTGCTCGTTGAAGTAGTACTGCACGCCGACCAGGGCGCCATCGAAGTAGCCGGACGTCGCCAGCACCGGAATGTCGATGGCGGCGAATTCGCGCTGATACGGAATCATCGCCTGCCAGTAGGCGTCATAGCCGGGATGTTCGAGCCAGCGGTGGAAGATCGGATTGGCCGTGCCGTCGATCCGGTCCAGGTCGCGATACGCCTGGCCGCTGCGGTACCAGTTGCGGTTGAGCGCGTCCCAGCGCTTCTGGTCGCCGTAGGTCGCGTCGTCGAGCGCGTGGTTGTTGCCGACATAGAACGGCCATGGATACAGGAAGCTCATGAAGATGTTGCCCTGCATCGGTATGTCGATACCCGGTGCGGCGGACGCTGAGGTCATCAAGGCCTTCAACGCCCGCGGCAGGCGCTTGGCTGCCGCCCATTGCGCGAAGCTGTTGTAGCTGCCGCCGTACATGCCGACGCGGCCATCGCTCCACGGCTGTTGGCTGATCCAGTCGATCACCGCACGCGCATCGTCGCCATCGTGTTCGTAGGGCACCACAGCATCGGGACTGCGGCCCTTGCCGCGCGTGTACGCCACGACACCGACGTAACCGTGGGCCGCCGCACGCTTGGCGTCCGCCAACGACCAGTCGTCGTTGGCGTAGATGGTGAACTGCAGCAGGGTCGGCAGCGGCTTCGACGCGGATTTCGGCCGAACCATCAGTGCAGCGATATTCGCTCCGTCCGGAGTACGGACCAGCACATCGGCATCCGCTACATAGCGTCGTGCGTCGTCCTCTGCGATCAGCGTACCGGCAAGTGGAGCCATCGCGGCATAAGCCTGGCGCACCTGGTACCTGCGCAGGAGTTCGAGCGCATCGGTCAGCGCGATGCTGGATTTTCCGCGTTGCTGACGCAGTGCCTTGCGCAGGTCATCCTGCATCGCGTCGAGGTTGGCGCGGAAGGAAAACTGCGCCTGCAGAGCGGCATTGTCGTTCAGACCCGCATGCACGGTGCGGAAGGCCTGCTCGAACGCCCGGGCGAAGGAGATGGATTTGGCGCGTTGCAGGGCCTTGGCTTGGGCGTAGACCTCGTACTGAACGTACAAGCCTGTCGCGCCAAGGCCATTGGCTGCACGCAGCTCCCGAAGATTGCGGATCGTCGCCGCAGCTTCGGGGTATCGGCCGGCGACCAGTTGCAGGCGGAAAAGATTGGCCAGGTAACGGTCGCGGTCGTCCTCGCGGTACACGGCCAAGGTCCGTTCGGCCAGGACCGGCATCGTTCGCGCCAGCGCGGCGTCGCCGGTCGCACTCGTGAATCGAACCTGCTGTGCCGATGCCGACGGCACCGCGCACAAGAGCAGTACGGCGGCCAACAACGATCTGAACATGGATCGATCCCTTCCCTGACGCCTTGAGCCCCGGAGCATTCTAGACAGGGCGCATGTCATCCCCCATTGGGGCGGTTCCGGCGGGCACGGGAACATCCATGTGCGCGCTTCCGGTTTGCAGTGCAGCACGCGCCAGCTTCGAAGCGGGATGAAGGATTCAGCACTCTCCTGTAGCAACTGGACAAGCCCCGACGATCGGCGGAATCTTCCTGTCATGTCGGCCCGCCTGCGTCTGGCGCAATGCCTCGGTCTTGTCGCCCTGTTGTCATGGGCGGCTGCTGCGAGTGCGCTCGATCCGGACAAGGCGTTCCACCACTACGTGATCGATCGGTGGACGACGCAGAGCGGACTGCCGCAGACCTCGGTGCTGTCCATCACGCAGGATCGCGCCGGATATCTATGGGTCGGCACTCAGGGCGGGCTGGCGCGTTTCGACGGCATGCGCTTCACCTCCTACACGCCGGAGGACACGCCCGGGTTGCCCGGCATCTGGATTCGCGCGTTGCTCACCGACCGCAGCGGCCGGCTCTGGATCGGTACCTACAAGGGTCTGGCGGTGCGCGAACGCGACCGGTTCATTCCGGTGCCACCAGCCGATCCGGCAATGCCCACCCTCGACGTGTTCGCCCTGGCCGAGAAGCCCGATGGCACGCTCCTGGCCGCAACATCGGAGGGTGTCTTCCGCGTCGACCGAAATCACCTCGTCGCGATTCCCGGCAGTCCCCGTCCGGCGACCTCGCTGCTGGTGCGCTCCGATGGACTCTGGGTCGGCACGCTTGGCGCCGTCGACCGGCTCGCCAATGGCCGCCGCGCACATCTGCCATTACCGGCCGCGGCGGCGACCACCGTAGTCAGCCAACTGGTGAATACGCAGGGAAGAATGTGGGCGGGTACCGCGCAGGGCGTGTTCACCCTCGATAGCACCGGCTGGTCGCGCTTCGAGGCGCATCCGGCGCTGGCCAGCGCTCCGGTCTTGTCGATGCGCGCCGATGGCGACGGCAATCTGTGGATCGGCACCAATCCCGGACTGGCGCGACTGCGCGGCGCGAAGCTGGTGGAATTCGTTCCGGAATCGCACCCGCGCGCGGTGCAGCAGATCGCATCGATCTACGAGGACCGGGAAAGGAATCTGTGGCTGGGCAGCCAACCCGATGGCCTGGCGCGTGTGTGGAACGGCTGGACCCGTCGCTACAGCACCAGCGATGGCCTGCACAACGCGGTCGTGTGGTCGCTGTCGAAGGCGCCCGATGGTCGGCTGTGGGTCGGAACGAACGATGGCCTGAGCCTGTTCGAACACGGCACCTTGAAGCTGGTGGTGCCGGGATCTGCGCTGCCGCATCCGCATGCGTACAACCTGCTGGCCGAGCAGGATCGCGTCTGGATCGGCACCCGGCGCGGCCTGGTGGTATTGCAGGAAGGTCGCGTCATCGCGCCACCCGAACTCGCCCCGCTGGCGACCGCGCAGATCAACGGCATCGTGCGCGATCCGGCCGGCGTGCTGTGGATCACCAGCAGCGAAGGGCTGTATAGCCTGCAGGACGGAACGCTGAGGCGCTACGCACAGGAGCAGGGCCTGCGCGATCCGCGCGTGCGGGTCATCGCCTTCCTGCGCGAAGGGCGGACGTTGCTGGGCACACAGTCGGGCCTGTACGAGCTGCGCGACGGACACGCCCGACAACTCGGCCTGGACGCCGGGCTGGCACCGGAACTCGATGTCACCAGCATCATCGAACTGCACGATGGCCGCCTCGTCATCGGCACGCTCGATCAGCACATCTCCGTGCTCGCGGGCGGTCGCTGGCATCGGCTCGGCGAAGCGGAAGGCATTCCCGCGAACTCCGCCTTCTTCCTGACCGAGGACCCGCACGGAATGGTGTGGATCGCCGGCATCCGCGGCGTTTCGCGGGTGCCAGCGTCGGCGTTGCCGGCCACCGCGGCCGAATCGAAGCAACCGGTGCCGGGCGAAATGGTCCTCACCGAGCGCAGCGCACCCCATGCCGGGCAACCCGGTCTGTGTTGCAACGGCGCGGGCATGTCGAAAGGATTCCGCGATGCGGACGGTGTGCTCTGGCTGCCCTCGCGCGACGGCGTGGTGGCGCTGGACACGCGCGCGATCGTGAAGAATCCGCTCGCGCCATCGGTCATCGTGGAACGCGTGCGCACCCGCGACGGTTGGCGCACACCGCAACCGGGAGAAACGCTCGGGCTTCCGGCCGATGCACGCGACCTCGGCTTCGAATTCACCGTGCTGAGCTTCCAGGACCCGCACAGCACGCAATTGCGCTATCGCCTGCGCGGTTACGACCCGACCTGGCACCACGTCCAGGACACCAGTCAGCGCAGTGCCAACTACACCAATCTGCCGCCGGGCGATTACGCGTTCGAGGTGATCGGCGCCAACAATGCCGGCGTGTGGAGCCGCCAGCCTGCGACATTGCACTTCACCATCGCACCCTGGTTCTACGAGACGCGGCTGTTCCAGATGCTCGCAGCCGCATTGGCCGCGGTTTCGCTGTATGCGATCTACCGGCACCAGCAGTGGCTGCATGCGCGCCAACGCGCCGAACTCGAAAAGGAAGTGCAGCACCGCACACTGGAACTGCACTCCGCGAACGCCCGGCTGGAAGGCGTCAGCCTCGCCGATCCGCTCACCGGACTGCACAACCGGCGCTATCTTGGCAACCAGCTCCCCGCGGATCTGTCGTACTACGACCGCGAGCAGCAGCGCAGCGGCGACTACGATCGCGTGCTCGTGCTGGCCATGGTGGACATGGACCGCTTCAAGGAGGTCAACACGCGCTTCAGTCGTCGCGTCGGCGATCGCGTGCTCCAG
This sequence comes from Lysobacter tyrosinilyticus, assembly GCF_054779815.1. Taxonomy (NCBI): domain Bacteria; kingdom Pseudomonadati; phylum Pseudomonadota; class Gammaproteobacteria; order Lysobacterales; family Lysobacteraceae; genus Lysobacter; species Lysobacter tyrosinilyticus. Next base: position 853,876 of record NZ_BAAGXN010000001.1, on the reverse strand, counting down.
CAGGTCGCGCAGTTGCTGAAGTCGGTGGTGCGCGAAGGCGACTATCTGGTGCGCTGGAGCGGCGAGGAATTCCTGCTGGTCAGCCGACCGATGCCGGCGGGACAGGTGCGGATGCTGGGCGAGCGGCTGCGCTCGACAGTCGCGGCGTTCCCCTTCGATGTCGGCGAAGCCGCGCCGCTGCATCTGACCTGTACGGTCGGGCTCGCGGAATACCCACTGCATCGCGACAGCCGCCACCGCCTCGGCTGGGAACAGATCGCCGAATTGGCCGACTACGCGCTGTATCGCGCACAGCAACAGCACGGCCGCGATGGCTGGGCCGCGCTGCTGCCGACGGAGCGCACGGACCTGGCCACGCTGATCGATGAATTGCGCCGCGACCTCGACGCCATGCTCGTGGCCGGACGCCTGCAGTTGCTGACCTCCGAAGTGCGCACGGCGGAGCCGACCGCATGATCCGTGTGGAAGCGAAGAGCGTGGCGTTGGCGCTGGGGTGGGTCGGCGCCTACGTCGCTGCCGGTGCGTTCGCGGTCTACAACATCGGCCACCCGGACGAAGTCGCGCTGTACTGGCCGGCCTCCGGCGTGGCGCTGGCTGGTGCCATGCGCTACGGCAAGCGGTGGGTGTTGCTGGTGCCGTTGGCGCAATTGCTGGTGCACAGCTTCGCCCCGGTACCGCTCGCCTTCCTGCCGTTCTCGTTGCTGGCCACGACGTTCGGCGCGTGGGTGGGCGCGTGGTGGGCCGGCCGTGACGAGCTGTCGAACGTCGCGCAAATGGTTACGCGCCTGCCGGTGGCGGCCCTGTTGCTGGCGCTGGTCAGCGCCAGCGTCGGCACCCTTGGCATGTCGGTTTCGCACCTCGTCCCCATCGAAAAATTGAGCGACGCGTGGATCCGCTGGGCATTCGGCGACGTGCTCGGCGTGGTCAGCGTCGCGCCGGCCGTGTTGCTGCTGCTGGACGCACGCGAGCGGCCACAGCGTGTCGATGCCAGCCCCGGCACCGAACCCGAGCGCCAGATCTGGAACATCGCGCTGATCGCCAGCTTCCTGCTGATGTCCTGGGGCGCAAGCCTCTCGCCGCGCTATGCACTCGGCCTGACCAGCCTGCCGCTCGCGATCATGCTGTGGAGTGCGTTGCGCTTCTCGCCGGTAAGGACCGCATCGTCGGTGCTGTTGACGGTTGCGCTCGTCGGCATGCTGGCCGGCTATGGCCTGGGCGGTTTCCGACCGCCATCGCGAACCCTCGAAGCCGTGATCCTGCTGGTGTACCTGTGCGTGTTGGCGAGCATGCCAACGATCCTCGCCATGGCCATGCGCGCGCAGCGCGCGACCGCGCGCTCGCTGGAGCGCCGCGCCAGCACCGATCCGCTCACCGGATTGCCGAATCGCGCCGGATTCGAAGCGAAGGCCGCCACGCTGCTGGTAGATCCGGCCAGCTCGTCGATGGCACTGGCCTATCTCGATCTCGACAACCTGAAACTGATCAACGACACCGCCAGCCATGCCGCAGGCGATGCCCTGATCGCCGCGGTCGCGGAGACCTTGCGCGGCGAACTCACGCCGCTCGACCTGCTTGGGCATTACGGCGCCGATGAATTCATCGTCCTGTTCAACGGCTGCAGCATCACCGTAGCGCGCGAGCGTGCACAGGCGCTGCTGCGCGCGGTCGAGAACTGCCAGACCGAATACGAGGAACAACGACTGTCGACGACGGCCAGCATCGGGCTGGTTCCGTTCCAGCCGGGCGAGATCACGTTGCCGGAGCTCATGTCGCAGGCGGACGCGGCCTGCTTCACCGCCAAGGAACAGGGCGGCAATCGCGTCATCATGGCCGGATCGCTCGCCGGCGCGCTCAACGATGCCACCTCGGAGATGCGCTGGACGCTGCGCATCCGCCAGGCCCTGAAGGGCGACGACTTCCAGTTGTACGCTCAGGCGATCATGCCCTTGGCCGCGCCCGCCGCCGGCCATCGCTTCGAACTGTTGCTGCGCCTGCGCGATTCCAACGGCGGCGCACCGCACACGCCGGACAAGTTCCTGCCTGCGGCGATGCGCTTCGGATTGAGTGCGCGGATCGATCGCAAGGTCGTCGAGATGGCCCTGGAATGCCTGGAAGCGCACCCCGATGCCACCGGACAGATCTCCACCTGCGCGATCAACCTGACCGGGCATGCGATGGCCGACGAAAGCTTCATCGGCTACCTGGTGCAACGCGTGCGCCGCAGCTCGGTCGCACCGCAACGACTGTGCTTCGAGATCACCGAGACCAGTGCGGTGCGCGACATGGCGCGCGCGCAGCGCGTGATCAGCGAGCTGCGCGCACTCGGCTGCCAGTTCGCGCTGGACGACTTCGGCACGGGCTTGTGTTCCTTCAGCTACCTGCGCGCGCTCGACGTCGACTACTTCAAGATCGACGGCAGCTTCGTGCGCGACATGGATCGATCGCCCATCGCCCTGGAAGTGGTCCGCTCAATCACCCGCATCGCCCACGTGCTGAACAAGTTGACGATCGCGGAACACACCGAAACCACGGCGCAACGCGACGCACTGATCGAACTCGGCGTCGATTACGGACAGGGCTATCTGTTCGACCGGCCGCGTCCGCTGTCGGTGTATGTGACCGAAATCGAAACAGCGCGCGCGCCGATCTAGCGGCTCACTGGCTCGCAGCCGGCGGCGGCGCCGACCCGGCCAACAAGGCGTCGAGTATTTGTCGGGCTTTGCCTTCCGCATCACCCGTCGGCATGTTGGACAGGCAGATCACGGTGAGCCCGTCTTCCGGCAGCCGCGCCATGTAGGTCGACGCGTCGAAGTCGGCGCCTGAGAACCAGATCATCGGCCGCCCTTTGTAGGAGCCGTGGACCAGGCCGAAGGCGTCGTTGTCCTTGTCGTGCTGGAACTTCTCCCGCCGCAGCATTAATTCGGTGAATTCGGGACCGGCGAGCCGGTGCCGGTAGAAGTCCGCATCCCACTTCGCCAGGTCTTCGACCGAACTGAACACGCCGCTGCCACCGAAATGCGGCGACACCCGGGGCAGGCGCACATAGCCGGTGCCGTCATGGATGTCGACGCCAACCGAATGCAGCGCGCGGGCGATATCGGCATTCGAACGATCGGCATAGGCGGTGGCCCGATGCGGTATGACCGTGGTCGGATCGTCGTTGAGCAGCGAATCGTCCATGCCCAGCGGCGCAAAGACGCGCCTGCCAAGAAACTCGGAGAACGGCATGCCACTGGCGCGCTCGACGATTCGGGCCAGTAGCATGTAGTCGATATTCGCGTATTCCCAGCGCGAGCCGGGCGCGAATTTCAGCCGGTCGACCTTGAGCGATGCCTCGATCGCTTCATCAGTAGTGAAGTAGTCGAACGAGAACCAGGGCAATCCGTTTCTGCGCGGTTGCGAGAAGTATTCCGTCAGGCCGCTGGTGAAATAGATGAGATGCTTGAGGCGCAGGTCGTCGCCGTACTTGCGCGCTTCGGGGATGAAGGTCGCGACTGGTGTATCCAGGCTGAGCTTCCCGTCGAGAATCAGCAGGGCGACGGCGGCGGCCGTGAACTGCTTCGACAACGACGCCAGGTGAAACGACGTCTGCGGCGTGATCGGGATGTCGTTCTCGAGATCGGCCCGCCCGTACCCGCGTGCGTACACCAGCTCGCCATTCTTCACGACACCGATGGCATATCCCGGCGAGCCCTCTCGATCGAACCCCGCAAACAACGCGTCGATCTTGGCGATCTGGTCCTGACTGAGGCGCGGTTGCGCCGACAACTGCGGGCACGCGAGCAGCAGGCAAGTCGCGATCAGTAGCCGCGACGCCGAAGCGAATGCACGTGCGGCGATAGTGGCGAATCGCGGCGTGGCCAGTCCGTGCACTTGCATGGGAAGTTCCTTCGGCTGCGGCGTTGGGAAGCGACTTCGACCTTGTCCATCCATTGCGGCGGCGCGGACTAGTCCCCCGCCACGGCGTGCCGAAATGTAACGGGAAGGTGCAGGTCTTTGCCGCCACTACCCATTGGCCCTGATCCAAGCCCCTCGTCTCGGCGCCTTCGAACCCCCTGCCAGAAGTAATATGTATGTAGGTGTTATACTTCACTACACTACCTACACAACGAATCACCTCAGGGGTGCAGGACCATGCTTGAATTGACTTTGGAATCAGTCGGTTACCGCTATCGCGGTGGTCATCAGGCGGTCGCGGACGTCGGTCTGAAGCTCGGTCCGGGCATCGTCGGCCTGCTGGGCCCCAATGGCGCCGGCAAGTCCACCCTGATGCGCGTGCTGTCCACCCTGGCCCGCGCCACCACCGGCCGGGTGCTGTGGCGCGGCGAGGACATCGCCCGCAAACCCGATGCGCTACGCGCCGAGCTGGGCTATCTGCCACAGGATTTCGGCGTCTACGAGGCGCTCTCGGCCCGCGAGTTTCTCGCCTTCCTCGCGTCGGTGAAAGGCCTGCCCGCGCGCAAGGTTGCCGAGCGTGTCGATGAATGTCTCGAAATGGTCGGCCTGCACGACGTCGCCGACCGCCGCCTGGGCGGCTATTCCGGCGGCATGCGCCAGCGCGTGGGCATTGCCCAGGCCCTGCTCAATGATCCGCGCCTGCTGATCGTCGACGAGCCGACCGTCGGCCTGGATCCGGAAGAGCGCGTGCGCTTCCGCCACCTGCTCGCCGAACTGGCCGGACAGCGGCTGGTGATCCTCTCCACTCATATCGTCTCCGACATCGAAGCCAGCGCGGGCGAGCTTGCGGTGATGGCCGCCGGCCAGCTGCGCTTCCATGGCACGCCCGAGGCATTGATCGCTTCGGCCCAGGGCCATGTGTGGAACTGGATGGTTCCTTCCGAGCAACTCGCCGACGTGCGTGCGAAGTTTCGCATCAGCCGCGCACAACGTCGCGCGCAAGGCGTGGAAGTTCGCGTAGTCGGCGAACGCGCACCGTCGAACGACGCCGCCCTGGTCTCGCCCGACCTCGAAGACGCCTATCTGTGGCTGCTGCATCGCGCGGGAGCATCGGCATGAACACACTCCGCGCAACCGGTGCGATCCTGCGCGCCGACCTGCTGCAACGCATGCGCTCGCCGCGCTACTGGATCGTGATATTCGCGCTGGGCGCCTTCATGTGGTGGTGTCTGCCACCCGCGACGGCCGATTACCTGACGGTAGGCATCGGCAACCTGCGCGGCCGCTATTCCAGCGCCTGGGTGGGTATGGCCGTGGCGCTGATCTACAGCCCGCTGCTCTCGCTGGCCGGTTTCTATCTCGTGCGCGGCACGGTGACGCGCGATATCGACACGCGGACCTGGCAGTTGCTGGTCACCACCACGATGAGCCGCCGCGCCTACTTGATCGCGAAATGGCTCAGCCACCTGACCGTGTTTAGCGGCGTGCTGCTGGTGGGCCTGCTGTTCGGGCTGGCACTGCAGCTGATCCGCGGCGAGGACATGCACGTCGACCTGATCGAACTGGTCAAGCCGGTCGCGTTGATCACGATGCCGTCGCTCGCGTTGACCGCCGCGCTGGCGATCTGGTTCGACCTGGTGCCATGGCTGCGTCGTAGTGCCGGCAACGTGCTGTTCTTCTTCGTGTTCATCGCCCTGGTGAGCATCGGCGTGTCGAATGCCGCGCGCGACAAGAGCGCCCCGCCGCCGTTCCCGGGCGACAGCCAGGGTCTGGTCGCGGCCGAATACGACATCGCGCACAACTGGCCCGCGGCACGCGAGGCACTGGAAGCACAGTGGGCTCGCGAGCGGGCGCAGGGGGGGAAGGCGAAAAACCCCGATCAGTTCGGCGCCGATGAAAGCACCGTGACGTCTGGCCTGAGTGTGGGCATGCAGCCGCTGGAAGGCGCGCGACCGATCCTGATCGGCTGGAAGGAATGGAACGTCAGCAGCGCTCAGCTGTCTGCCCGCCTCTTCTGGCTCGGCCTGGCAACGCTGGTGTTGCTGGCGGCTTCGCCGCTGCTTGATCGCTTTGCTTCCCGCACTAGCAAGGCCAATGAAAGCCGTGGCGCCGGCGCCTCGCTGCGCTGGCTGGACTGGCTGCTGAAGCCAATGCAGCGGCACACCGGCAGCGCGCTGCTGGCCGCGGAACTGCGCCTGGTGCTGCGCTCACGGCGCTGGTGGTGGTGGCTGGCGATGGCAATCGTGTTCATCGTGCAACTGGCAACACCGGACGAGAACCTGGCGATCGCCATCCTCGTCGCCTGGACCCTGTGCCTGGATGTGTTCTCGCGCCTGATCCTGCGCGAGCACGACACCCGCACCGCGGCGCTGGTATTCACCGCACCGGGCATGCGCTCAAAGCTGCTGGGCACGCGAGTGGCGATGGCGATTGGTCTCGCCTGGGCAGTGACACTACCGGCACTGCTGCGACTGGCAGTGCAGCATCCGACCGCAGCCCTCACCACCATCCTGGTCGGCGCTTCGGTGGCGCTGTGGGGCCTGGCCATGGGCGCGCTGTTCCGCAACGCGCGTCCGTTCGAACTGAGCCTGCTCGTCGCGGCCTACATCAGTGCGCAGGGCGCACTCGTGCTCAATACGCTGGCGGCGCCGCAGACCACGCTGGCCTGGCATGCCGCGGGGATACCGATGGCGATTGCGCTGCTGGTGGTCGGATGGCGACAGGGCGTGGCTGCTCGCGTCTAGGAAGCATTCGGCGTAATCCCCAGCGGGATTGCGCCGACACAATGTTCTCCTGACCGGAGCCGGCAAATCAAAAGGCGCCGAGCAACTGGGCCTGAGCCGTCGGTTGACCCGACCACTGGCCCGCGAAGCCGTACTCGTAGCCAACGCCGTAGGCCCAGTCGTGCTTGGTCTTCGAGGTGGAGAAGCTCTCGTGCGCCGTCGCGAAGGTGTCGTTGAACTCGTCGTTCAAGGCGGAATACCTATATGCCGACTTCGGCAAGGTCAGCGGCACCAGCACCAACCTGACCGCCTTTACGCCCTCGCAGAACTTCCCGAGCAACGTCTTTACCCATACGGCGGATCTGCGCCTGAACGTATTCCGCGTCGGCCTCAATTATCGATTCTGATCGGAATCGGAGAGTGGACAAGAGGCCTGCGTCCGCAGGCCTCTTGTCTTCTACAACGCAGGGCGGGCTTCCATTCGCCCTGCGTATCGCGACACTTGCTAATCACGGGACCAATCGAGACCGCCCGGTCGAGGCAGCGTCGCCAGCTCCACCGAATAGCGCGCATCGAGGCTGTCATCGAACGCACGGTACATATCGATCAGATCGTGCAGTGCCTCCAGTTGCGCAGGCGACATGGCACCGCTGACCACGTCGCGCCGGGCCTGGTCGAGTAGTCCCGCCAGAACATCCACCCGCGCCCGCACCGCAGGTTCGAACCAGCGCCTCGCGGGCAAGTGGAGCACGTAGCCTTGGCGCGCGGCCGCCTGTGCAAAGCCGAGCGCCGTCGCATAGGCACCGCGATACCATTCCGTGGCGCCACCGAACTGATCGCGCATGGTCATCGGCGCGGGACAGTTGTGCTCCCGCAACAGCCGGTGCAACTGCGTTTCCAGTGTCTGGGCATCGCGGCGCGTCTCGGTCTGGATCAACAGGCTCTGCTCGAGATCGAATGCTTCGAACCACCTGCGGTGGAACGCAGACCAGCGCGCAATGGGATCATGGCTGAGTCCCACCTTGAGAATGTCCTCAGGACCGCTGCATGCGGCGACATAGACAAAGCCGGCTCCGCTGTATCCAGCGGGCCTCTCGATATCTCTCTGAGGAAATGCTCGCGCGGTCATCGGCGATCATTCTGGCGCACCGACGGTTCGGCGCTGGGTGAACCCTCCGACCTCGCGCGGCGCGATGACATCGGCCATCGCGCCGCAATCCTGGTCAGGCCGGATCGCGTTGCAGTGCCGCCATGTCGCGCACGTTCTTCTGGACCGCCACCGCGGCGAACAAGCTCAGCAGGTACGCCATCGCGTAGAAACCCTTCTCGCTCAGGGACAGCGTCGCATTCCACAGGCCAGTGGACAGCAGCAGCACGGCGACGAGCAGCGAGAACCAGCACAAGCCGTAATACAACCCCGTGACCTGGATACCCTCGAGCCGGTCGCGCACGGACTTCTGCAGCGAGACCGCGGAGAACAGCCCGTACATCAGCACCGTGAAGTAATAGCCCTTTTCGTTGAGCTGCATCGGCGCGTTCCAAAGCCCGGCAAAGTACGCGATCGACCCGACGAACAGCGCAACCCACGAGGCGCCAATGAACGCGGGAGTCGGGCGTTGAGCGTGTGATCTCATGTCTATTCCTCGGAAACGAAGGCTGGAGTCTGCCGGGACGCGTTCAGGCTGGTCAATGTCCCCACCCCAAGGCCGATACTTCTCAGCGGCTACGGCTCGGGGCACTGGATCCTCTGATCTTCGGTGTCTTCATACACCTCAGGCACGAAGCGCGGGCTGCACACAGCGAGGAATACGAGGTCGACCGACCCGGTGTTGGTAATGCGCTGGGGGCAGTCGGGTGGAATCGACACGACGTCGCCCACGCCAACTTCAGTGGCAGGCAAGCTGCCCACTTCCACCATCCCCCTGCCCTCGATGATGACGTAACGCTCGCTGGTGCCACGCAGGCGATGCCAGCGCGTCGTAACGCCCACGGCCACGCGTGCACGCGCAATCGAAACGTCCGGATCGTGAGCTGTATTGGAGAGCTCGTTGATGTAGCAACGTTCGAGCGTGTCGTATTCGCCGGCCGGATCGAATCGGTGAATGGCTTGCTTCATCGCACTGCCGCTGGTGCTGGTTGGGGACGCCACATCATGACAAAGGCTCCCAGCAGCAACATGGCTAGCAGGTACGGCAGGTGCGGCATCAGGTCTGGTGCAGCGAGCGCACGCACCTGCTCCGCATCCAACGGCGCCGCCCACAACGTGCTTCCCGGTTCGGCTCCCAGGCCGAACAAACTGCCCTGGATCCAGTTGCCGCCCAGATGAAGCCCGATCGGCATCGCAAGACCACCGGTGCGCAACAGCGCATAGCCGAAGACCAGTCCCCCGAGTGCCGGCATCGCGAAACGGAAGACCGCACCCATCGCCCAGTCGCCCGAACCCAGCAGGTGATAGGCGCCGAACAGCAGCGACGAAAGCACGAGCGCAACGCGCGCGCCGCATAACGTCTGCAACTTGCGGAAGGCATAGCCGCGAAACACCAGCTCCTCCGGGAGGAGCATCAACAACGCCAGCGGAAGTCCCTGCACGACCACGCGCGCGCCGCTCGCCCAGTCCACCTGCCAGTGGGCGCCTACCCACCATGCGCTCAGCATGGTCAGCAAGCCAAATGCCAGCGTGCCCATCGCCAATCCGATGGCGAATTCCCACGCGCGTCGTCGCGTGCAGGCCAGCCCCAACGCCGCGAACCCAAGCTTCTCGACGTGCAGCGCAACCCAGGTCACGAGCAGGAGCAGGCCGGTGGCGATCGCAGGAAACATCCATGCGGCCAGCGGTCTGTCGGGAGTAATCGCCAGCATCGCGAACACCGTTCCGGATACCACGCCTGAACCCGCCATCGCCAGTGCGGCCAGCAGCAGGAACCCGAAGAGACGCAACAGCTCGTGCAAGGAAGTCTTCTGCATGATTGGACTCCTTCCCCTACGTGCGCTCGTGCCTACGAGGGCGCAATCGCGCTCGTTCTACACGGCCCGCGCGGCTCGCGCAATGATCGATGGAAGTGCCGTTCGACACACCAACCAATGGCGCGATCGCGCAATTTCCGTATGAGCCAGGTAGGGCACTCGCACGCAGCGACGTTATTTCCTTAGAGCAGCCAGCTGCTCCCAACCATCAAGGAGAGAACGATCGTGTTGAAGCACAAGTTTCTGGCCACCTGCATTGCCGCAGGCCTGACCCTCGCCATCGGCGCCACCATTCCGGCGACGGCCACCGCCGCACCGGCCGCGTCTTCGGCCCAAGATGCGCGTTACGCCGAGTTGATCGCGCGCGCGCAGGCACTCCAGGTCAAGCTGCAGGACTGGAAGGCGAACGCGGCGATGAAGCACGCCATCCGCGAAACCCAATGGTCGGCGATCTCCAGCAGCGCCATCGATCCGGATGACTACCAGTGCTCCGGCACGGCGCTCGGCAGCTACGTCAACGCTGAAGTCGGCAAGGTCAATCCTTTTAGTCTCTACATCCTTTCGATCCTGGGCGCTTTCGATCTGCCGTCCTACGATGCGCTGGTGTACGGCGATCCGGCCGCCGCGAACAGCTACGGCATCAATGGCGAATACACTCTCAAGCTTACGCATGAGTTCCGCGACCTCAAGAGCTTCTGGGATGTCGATACGCGCACGATGGGCATGGTCCCGATGCACGGCGCGGACGTCTTCAGCAGCGTCGAACGCACCGAACGCGCCGCCGAGCTGGTCTATGGCCCGGACCTCGCGCCGCTCGTCGCCAATCTGATCCATCAGACGCTGCAGCTCGATCCCGCGCTGCAGAACGGCGCGCATCCGATCTTCACCTTCAACGCGTTCGCGTTCCCGGGCGCTCCGAGCCTCGGCATCCCCGAACGCATCGTCATGGGTGACGGCATCCTGCAAGGCATGGCCGCCGTCGGCCTCGACGAAAATGGCGCGCGCACCATCCTGGCGCACGAATTCGGCCACCAGGTGCAGTTCAAGGACGGTCTGTACGACTCGCCGCTGACCGGCGCCGAAGCGACGCGTCGCACCGAGCTGATGGCGGACGCCTTTGGCACCTACTACCTCACGCATAAGCGTGGCCTCGCCCTGAATTCCAAGCGCCTGCTGCCGTCGCAGCAGTCTCTCTACCAGGTCGGCGATTGCGGCTTCAGTTCCGACGGCCACCACGGTACGCCGAACCAGCGTCTGCGCAGCTCGGTGTGGGGCGCCAATCTCGCCGCTTCGGCGCAGAAGCAGGGTCACATCCAGCCGTCCCTGTCGGTGGCGGGCCAGTTCGAATCCGTGCTGCCCGAGCTGACCCAGGCGGATAACCACTGAGCTTCGGCTAGTCAGTGAGTCCACGAAAGCCGTCGCAGTGCGACGGCTTTCTTTTTTCCCGCGTGGCGTTTGCCGGCTGTCGGGTTCAGACGCCGAGCCGCTTCGCGAAGCGCATCGCGTCGAGCACGCCGCGATAGTAGTTCGGCACGCGATCGCGAAATCGATAGCCCTGCGCCAAGTAGAAGGCGATGGCGCCCGGATTGTCGGCGCGGACCTCGACCCCGATCGTGCGCAGTCCGGCCGTCGCCGCGCATTCCTCCAACCAGGTCAGGACATGCCGGCCCAGGCCGCGGCGACGTTCGCCGCGTTGCACGCCCAGCAGGATCAAATGGGCCGACGTGTCTCCGTAATCCATGATGCCGGCGGCATGGAGCGTGTCATCGTCGCGGATCACGGCCACGTTGGTGATGCGGCTGCGAAGTGCTGTCAGGACTCGTGCGGGCGTGTAAGTCCAGCCCAATCCGCACTCGATGGCATCGCGCGACAACTCGGCGATGGCGTGCGCGTCAGCCGGAGTGGCGAGACGAATGGAAGGCAAGACCAACACAGCGGAATCATCTTACGCGGCGAGGGTGGCGATCGCGTGCAGGCTTCCGACTCCATTGGTCGTGCAGGTCAGCGCCGCGCCCATGCGTTGAAATCGCGCCCCGTTGACGGCGCCTCTGTTAAAGAGTCGTTCTCCTGAGGGAGGCGAACATGGAACTGCACGATTTGCAGAGGCATCGATTGCGCGAATTGCTGGCCCGGCTCGACCGCATCGCGACGGTCAGCCTGGGCCACCGGGCCGGACTTCATCTCGAAGACCGCGCATTGCTGGACCAGTACATCAGCGTCCTCTCCGTGTGGGAGAACCAGCTTCTGCACATTCGACCGGCGGTCGTCGCACGCAACGCGGACCCGGTTTCCCGCGAGCGCGGCGGCGCAACCTAGGCGCAGGGCGGCCAGCCGGATCGCGCGGCGCGCCGTAGGCTTCCCTGCACGATCGCGCGGTGGAATGGCGCGACCACCGTGATGTACGCGCGTCCGAATGCGTTGTGGCATTTCACGACCGTGGACAGGACGACCTCGGTAACGCTCCCCGTGCCATCGCTGGGGCGGCACAGCACCGACAGCCGGAAGTCCAGATGGCGGTCGTCCTCACCCAGGACGATTTCATCCGCATTCGAATCGTAGATCCTGAAGATGCCGATACGCTGATCGCACCCGGACGCTCCCGATGCCTGCATGTGATCCGCCGTCTTGATGCCAAAAGGCGCGACTAGCAGATCGCGGACTTTCAACAGCGATCGCACTATCGATGGCGGGCGCGCGAAGAGAAAGCGGGCAAGCACTTCAGGATCACGGGAGGCATGGGTGGGAAGCCGGATCGCATACGCGTCGGCAAAAGTCACCGACGGATAGAAGCCGCTGATTTGCGACTCGGCCGGCAGCACGACCGGAGAAACGACGGGATTCTGATTTCGCATGGCCGCGTAAGCGTAGTGGGAAACCACGGAGCAGGCTCGTCTGTCGACGGCGAACCTGCTCCTTTGCCGCTGGCGAGATCAACCGATCGCGGCCGGCATCCGGATCTGGGTACGCCGCCGGTGCAACTTGATCGCCAGGTCCACGGCGATGATCAGCATCACGAGGGTGATGGCACCGCGGAAACCGTCGTTGGTCGGCTCCGCGAGGAAGACATTGCCCGCCACCAGCCACCAGCCCAGGAGCGCAAGCCACGCCGCACCGAAGGCGATGTCCAGCGAACGCATGCGCGCCGACCAGCGCCCCTGAGCGAACGCCATGACCATGACGGCGAAGTGACCGCCCCACAGCAACAGCGCAGGCCAGACCCGTGCGTGCAGGAACGCCGGATCGAATGCGAACACCTGCGACAACGGCTGCGGCAATGCAGTCACGGTCCAGGGCAGACAGGTCACGAATGCGACCCCGATGGCGAACCACACCAGGCCGAAGCCCATCGCGGCGCGATTGATCCGATCCGGGTCTACCGTGCGCGGACGCCATGTCGACTTGAGCAACCCGATTCGGCGCAAACAAGCTACTGCGAGTGCGCCCATCGCCATCAGGCCTGGCCACCACAGCGCACCCACGCCCCAGGTCAGCCACCAGCGGGACAGGGGTTCGCCCTGGAAGACCTGGGGCAGCGTCAGTGCCCATTGCAGGCTGACACCGATGACTGCCGTGAGCGCGAACGAACGCGTCTGTTCCTCGGGAATGATGACCATGCCCGGCTCGCGATAGCGGCCGGCGACTTCAGTGGGCGTTCCAAAGTCGCGCAGCATCGCCAGCACCATGGCGTCGTCTGCGGTGCGCCCTTCGCCAAGCGCGCGATCGTCGAGCATCTCGTTGAGGAGACCGCGCAGTTCCAGCCCGACTTCGTCGCGATCCCTGCGTGGCACCCGGCGGATCACGTCGGTCACGTAGGAGTCGATTACTTCGCTCGGCTTCATTGCTCGCTTCCTCCCAGCAGGTCGGCCATGGTCCCCACCAGGGAATTCCAGAAGGCCGTGAGTTCGACGAGAAGTGCCTCGCCAGCGTCGTTGAGTCGGTAGTAGCGACGGGGCGGGCCGTCCTCGATCCGCCATTCGGAGGCGAGCAGTCCCTGCCCTTCGAGCCGGCGCAACAGCGGATACAGCGTCCCTTCCTCGATCGGCATACCGCGCTGGGCCAGTGCCTGCCGCAGGGAATAGCCGTACTGCACCTCCCGCAGCTGCGACAGCACAGCTAGCACTAGGGCGCCGCGGCGCAGCTCGAGTTCCAGCTTGGGGACGGGGTTTTCGCGAGAGTCAGCCATGCTTCGCCTTGTAGTGTGCATCGCACGATACATAGCACTACACAGTATGGCAACCAGCCCGTCCCACCCCGGCCCGGCAAGGCCAGCCCCAGGAGGCAGTTCGACGAGGATCTGGCCAGCAGGGAACACCCGATCAGCGGGCGCCGGGCCATACCGGCCAAGCGGCGGAGGGCCGGTATGGATGCTGGATTCAGCGATGGAAGGACCGTTCCATGAGCGGGTTCGAGGCGATCCGCAGGCGGCGCATCCTGGTTTGACATCCGCCCGATCGCGGTCGCATCTTCTTATCGGGGATGGATTGAGAGACGCGCTTATGCGCATCCGCATGGACGGTCCGGATTTCCGTGCTCTCTTCGAGAGCATTCCGGGGTTGTTTCTGGTGCTGCGACCCGACCCCGACTTCACCATTCTTGCCGCCAGCGACGCCTACCTGCGCGCCACGCTGACCGAGCGCGAACAGATCGTCGGCAAGGCCCTGTTCCTGGCCTTCCCCGACAATCCCGACGACCAGTCCGCTACCGGCACCAGCAACCTGAAAGCCTCGCTGGTGCGAGCGGTGGCCCAGCGCACCGCCGACACGATGGCGGTGCAGAAATACGACATCCGCCGACCCGATGGCGCGTTCGAGGAGCGCTACTGGAGTCCGCTCAATTCACCGGTGCTCGGCGCCACCGGCGAAGTCCTCTACATCATCCATCGCGTCGAAGACGTCACCGCGTTCGTCCGGCTGTCGCAGCAGGAGCAACGCCAGCGCGAACGTTCGAATGTCCTGGAGCAGCGCAGCGAAGCGATGGCGCGGGAAATCCTGCAGCGCAGCCAGGACCTGGCCACGGCCAACGAGCAATTGCGCGAAGCCAACGACCGCATGGCCGATCTGGATCGCGCCAAGACCGCGTTCTTCAACAACATCAGCCACGAATTCCGCACGCCGCTGACACTGATTCTCGGCCCGATCGAAGACGCGCTGAGCACCTCGCGCCGCTCACTGCAGGGCGAAACGCTGGAAGCGGTGCAACGCAATGCACTGCGGCTTCTGCGCTTGGTCAACAGCCTGCTGGATTTCGCCCGCGTCGAAGCCGGCCGCCTGACCTCCTCGTTCGAGCCGACCGACCTGGCGATGGTGACTGCCGGCGTGGCCGGCTCCTTCCAGTCACTGCTGACGTCGGCCGGCCTCACGCTGAAGATCGACTGCCCGCCGCTGCCCGAACCCGTGTACGTGGATCGATCGCAGTGGGAAAAGATCGTGCTCAACCTGATCTCCAATGCGTTCAAGTTCACGTTCGCGGGCGAGATCGCCGTGCGCCTGCAGTCACGCGACGGCAAGGTCGTGCTCAACGTGTCCGATACCGGAACCGGCATTCCCACGCACGAATTGCCGCACATCTTCGAGCGCTTTCACCGTGTCGCCGGCGCACAGGGCCGCAGCTTCGAAGGCACCGGCATCGGGTTGGCCCTGGTCCGCGAACTGGTGCACCAGCATGGCGGCACGATCGAGGTGCAGAGCGAACCCGGCAAGGGCAGCACCTTCACCGTGTCCATTCCCACCGGTTGCGCGCATCTGCCCGTCGAGCAGATCGGTCCCGGCGACCAGCTGAGCAATCTCGATGCCGCGTCGGAAGAACGGCAAATATCGTCGTGGGCAAAGGCCATCGACCGTCGGGTTCCGATCGATGTGCGCGATGAACCCGCAACCGGTCCGGCGCGGCTGCGCGTGCTGGTCGCCGATGACAACCCGGACATGCGCGAGTATCTGGCGCGCCTGCTCGCACCGCATTGGGAAGTCGAAGTCGTCGTCGATGGCGAAGACGCGCTGACCAGCGTCCTGCGGCGGCCGCCCGATCTGGTGCTGAGCGATGTGATGATGCCGCGCCGCGATGGCGTGGCACTGTTGCGGGCGCTGCGCGATGACGCCAGGACCGCGATGATCCCGGTGATCCTGCTGTCCGCACGCGCCGGCGAGGAAGCCGTTGTCGCGGGCCTGGAAACCGGCGCCGACGATTACCTGGTCAAACCGTTTTCCGCGCGTGAACTATTGAGCCGGGTGGGAACGCACCTGGATCTGGCCCGCGTGCGCCGCACCGCGATCGAAGCCGCGCGCGAGCTCGCGGAAACCCGCGCACTCCTGCTGGACGATCTCGAACTCAAGAACCAGGAGCTGGAAGCCTTCACCTATGCGGTGTCGCACGACCTGCGTGGCCCGTTGCGCACCATCGACGGCTTCAGCCAGGCGCTTCAAGACGAATACGCCGATACGCTCGACGTGCAGGCGCACGACTACCTGCGCTGGGTGCGCGCTGGCACCCGCCGAATGGCGCAGCTGATCGAAGACTTACTCGCGCTCTCGCGCGCCACGCGCAGCCCGGTGCGCATGCGGCCGGTCGCGTTGAGCCAGCTCGCTCACACCGTCGTCGCGAACCTGCGCCGACGCGATCCCAAGCACGCAGGCGTGGTCGAAATCGCGGAAGGCCTGAACGCACAGGGCGATCCGGACCTGCTGATGATCGTGCTGGAAAACCTGATCGGAAACGCCTGGAAATTCAGCGCCAAGCAGGCGGCACCGAGGATCACCATCGGCTGTACCAACGACGTGGATCCGGTGACGTATTTCATCCAGGACAATGGCGCCGGCTTCGACATGGCGCAGGCGGAAAAGCTGTTCGTACCGTTCCAGCGTCTGCACGACGCCTCGGAATTCGAAGGTACCGGCATCGGCCTGACCACCGTGCAGCGCGTAATCAACCGCCACGGCGGCCAGATCTGGGCGAAGGGCGTCGTAGGAGAAGGCGCCACGTTCTATTTCACGTTATCCCACGCCAGGAGAACGGCGGACTCCTCCGGCTGACCGGCGTCCGTTTCGCACTTCCCGCGAAGAGGGCCGGCGAGCGGCCCTCCCGCGTCACTTACTTAGAACTCCATATCCACGCTCAGGAACAGCTGGCGCGGCCCACCCGCCAGCAGCGTGGCGAACGTGCCATTCGGATCCGAATCGCGGAAGCCGTTGCTGCCCAGCGTCGCGATGTACTGCTTGTCGAGCAGGTTGGTGGCATCCAGGCTCACGCGCATCCGGTGCAGCCAGCCCAGATCCTGCTTTTCCCACGCCACGCTGCCGTTCCACAGCCAGAACGCGTCGACACCGGCGTCGTTGTTGTAGGTGTAGTAGCGCTTGCCGGTGTACTTGCCGCCGAGCTTGGCGGTGAAATCACCCCAGTGGTATTCGACTTCGCTGGCGAACAACTGCTTGGGCGTATCCACGACCTGCTTGCCGCCGGCGTGGACCACGAAGCATGATTCCGGCTTGGTCGCACCCGCACAGGCCGGATCCGGACTCACATAGGCGCGGTTGATGTAATCGTCGTCGTATTGCGAATCGTTGAACGATGCGCTGTTGAACCAGCGGAAGTTCTCGCCCGGCGAAAAGATGAAGGCCAGCTCGGCGCCATGGGTGGTCACGCTGCCGACGTTGGCGAACTGGTTGGGGCAGCTGACCACGCCGGCGCACGGCACGATGATCAGCTGGCGATCGTCGAAGCGCACACCATAAAGCGTGGCGGAGACCTGATAGTCGTCATTGCCGGTGCGGTAGCCGACTTCCAGCGAACGCGAGCTTTCCGGCTTGGCATTGGCCCTGCCGGCGTCGAACTGCGCCTGCTTGAGCGACCATGCGCCGTTGACGCCGGCGCGGAACGCCACCTGGTTCTCGGCATAGTTGGCGAACACGTCGCTGTGTTCATCCAGCGCCCAGCGCACGCCGACCTGCGGCATGAAGCTGTCCTTGGTGGTCAGCTGGCCGCTGGTGCGCTGCGACTGATACTGCGTCGACTGACCGGCCGGCGCCGGAATGGCGAGCGCATCAGTCACCACGTTCTGACCCTTGAAGCCGGCATTCACAGTGAGCTTGTCGTCGAGGAAGCTCATGGTGTCCTGCAGGTACCACTGGCGCGTGCTGGTATCGAAGCGCTGACGGAAGAAGAAGAAATCGAAGTCTTCGCGCGGGAAGAAATGGCCGTCGTCGACCGGACCATCGATCGCCACGGCATTGCGGCCGGCGCCGTGCACGCTGTCCTCGTACCAGAAGCCGGTTTCGACCTCGTGATGGGCACTGACGTTCCAGGTCACGCTGGCGTTCACGCCCTTGCGCTCGATGTCGTAGCTGGTGATGCGCAACGCCATCGGGATCTGCGGCGACGAGATCACATAGGGCGTGAACCAGTGGCCCTGGCCTTCATTGCGGTGGTAGTAAGCGGTGCTCTTCACCGTCGCGGTGTCGCCCAGCGAGAACTCACCCGACAAGCTGCCCAGCCAGTCGTCGCGCAGGCCGCGTGCGGCGTAGTAGGCATCGTCCTTGTTGGTGACGCAGCCAGTGAATACGCCCTTGGCCGCGTTCAGCGCACGATTCCAATCCGGGGCGTAGTTGTCCCATTCGTAGCCGCAGCGCTTGAGCAAGTCGAGCGAGAGATCCTGGTAGTCGGTTTCGTTGCGGCGCGAGGTGCTCAGCCACAGTGCGATGCGGCCGGTATCCCACTGGTACACGCCCTTGCCGTTCCACTGGCGCTGTTCCTGCACGCCATCGCCCTTCCACTTGTCAGCCTGGTTTCCCATCGCCGACACGTACGCGGAGAAGCCGCCGAAGTCGCCGGTGTCCACGCGGACGAAGCCGCGACGCAGGCCGTTGTCGCCCGCAGCGAGGCCGACGCGCCCACCAAATTCGGTCAGCGGATCGCTCGAATACATCACCAACGCGCCGCCGAGATTGCTGGTCGAGGGGATGCCCAGCGCGCCCGCGCCCTGCGCGAGTTCCACTTCCGCGACGTTCTCCGAGAGGATCGCGCGGTTCGGCGCCAGGCCGTTGTGGTTGGCGTAGCTGTTGTCGCCAAGCGGAATGCCATCCAGCGTGTAGCCGAGCTGGTTCTGGTTGAAGCCGCGGATGGCGATGCGGTTCGACCATTCATAGCTGCCCCATGGATCGGAGGCGACGAAGTGCACGCCCGGCAGCTTCTCCAGCGCCTTCACCGGGTTGGTACCAGGAGCCAACTTCTGCAGCTCGACCTGGCCAACGGTCTGCACCGAACGGGTTTCGCGCGAGCCGACCACGTTGATCGCGTCGAGCGTTGCGGCCGCGGCATCGCCAGTGGTGGCGGTCGAGGTATCGGCATCGGCGGAGGACGTGGCAGTGGCGACGTCGGCGGCGCGTGCGGCCATGGGAAGTGCCGCGAGCAAGGCCAGATACAGCGGGGCCAGCGCGAGCGGGGAACGAATCGGGGTCAACATGAGCGATCTCGGTAGGCAACTTGGAATACGGGACGGCGCTCACGCGGGCATGACGTGTCCCTACGCAAGACGTGTCCCTACGCAAGCCGCGGCGCCGGCCGGCATTACGACGGTGCGCCATTGCACGGTCATGGCTTTGAAATGAAGTGGATGCGGCGGGGCGTGGGCCGCGGCCGTCACCTGTCTGCATGAAACGAAAGTACTGAGAACTACTTCTTTCGTTTTCCGACTCAGTAGCGCGGCACACCTGATATCCAGACACCCTGGACGACGGGTACCGGACCGCTGGCATGTACGCGCAGCACATCGGCGCGTCTGCCAGCTGCCAGTACACCGCGATCATCGAAACCCACGGCGCGCGCAGGTGTCGCACTTGCGGTCGCCACGGCAGCCGCGAGCGTCCAGCCCGGCAGGCGCGCCAGCAGAAACACCGCGTGCAACAGGCTCGCGGGCACGTAGTCCGACGACAGCAACGACAACGTCCCTTGTGCCGCGAGTTCGGCGACGGCGACGTTGCCGCTGTGGGAACCACCACGCACCAGGTTGGGCGCACCGGCCAGCACGTGCAGCCCTGCCGCATGCGCCGCACGCGCTGCCTCCAGGGTCACCGGGAATTCCGCGATCGATGCGTTGCAGGCCAACGCCTGCTCGACGTGCGTGGCGTCGGCGTCGTCGTGGCTGGCCACGCGCACCCCGCGTGCCAGCGCCTGAGTAAGTACGTACGCGCGATGCGGCGTGGCGTACGCGTGCTGCTGCGCGCGCAGGCGCTCAAGACGCGCGGCGAAGCCGGCTTCGTCCCACGCCACGCCATGCCGACTGCTGTAGGCCCGATAGCGCTCCAGGTCGCGGAACTGCCGCTGTCCCGGCGTGTGATCCATCAGCGACAGCAGACGCAGGCGCGGTTGCTCCAACAATGGCTCCAGACGTGCAGGCAGGTCGGGGCACGGCAATTCGCAGCGCAAATGCAGGTGATGGTCGACGCGCAGACGGCCGGCGCGATGCGCTCGCTCCAACGCCTGGACTGTGACGACCGGATCGAGCGGCGACTCCTCCGCGTCGTCGCCCACCGACAAGGCGTCGAGCGCCGTCGTTATTCCCGAAGCGAGCAATTGCGCATCGTGCGCGACCACCGCGGCATCGGCGGGCCAGAACGCGCCCGGGCGCGGCAGCAGGTGCTTTTCCAGATTATCGGTGTGCAACTCGACCAGGCCCGGCAGCAGCAGGTCGCCGTCGCAGTCGATCGCCGCGGGCTGACTCACCCGACCCTGGCCGACTGCGTGGATACGGCCGCCGCGCAACACCAGGTGGCCGTCGATCACCTCGTCCGCCAAGACCAGGCGCGCATTGTCCAGAACAGTTTCGTACGTCACGTCTTGCCGCCGCTGTTTTGCCGAATCCGGTTGTTGTCACCCGACTGCAATATCCAGGCGATTAGCTAGCACGCCAGCAAAACACCTCCGGATGGAAGTTTCATGACAGTCGCCGAATCGCCGGTTTCGCGCGCGAGGTCGCTCAGTCGCGACAGCGCCCTGCCGCTATGGCAGCAGATCGAAGCCGCACTGCTGCAGCAGATCCGCGACGGCGAACTCAGCGAGGGCACGCGCCTGCCATCGGCGTTCGAACTCGCCGACCGTTACGGCGTCAACCGGCACACCGTACGTCGCGCGCTCGAAGCGCTGGAGTCGCGCGGTTACGTGCGCACCGAATCCGGTCGCGGCAGCTTCGTGCAGGAGCATCCGTATCAGTACCCGATCGGTCGGCGCACGCGCTTTTCCAAGGCGATGAATAACCTCAATGTCAGCAGTCGCTACGAACTGATCGAGGCGGCGACGCAGGTTCCGGATCGCAAGGTAGCCAGCGCCCTGGGGCTGGTCGGACGCGAACGCGCGCATCGCATCGTGTACTTCACCCGCGTGGAAGTCGGCCCAGGCGAGGAGCGCATCGTCGACCACGCCGAAGCTTGGTTCCCCGCGCAGCGATTCCCGCAACTGCCCGAAGTATTCCGGCGCCACCTCTCGGTGACGCGCACGCTGGCCGAATTCGGCGTGAACGACTACTTGCGCAAGCACACCAGCGTGATGGCCAAGTTGCCGACCGCGGAGATCGCGCGGGTCATCGGTCAGTCGCCGCGCCGCCCGGTGCTGTGCGTGCAATCGATCAATGTCGATCCCGATGGGTTGGCGGTGCAGTACGGCGTGACTCATTTCGCCGGGGATTGGGTGCAGCTTTCGTTGCATCCGGATGGCTAAGGCCGCAAGTCGAGCGCGATGCACACTAATCTCGCTCTTCTCCCCGCTTGCGGGGAGAAGATGCCCGAAGGGCAGATGAGGGGCGGCGAGCGTAGCGAGTTGCTCTTGCTCTGCTCCATTCACCTATGAAAAAGGCAACTGCAAAGGCAACTCGCTACGCTCGCCCCCCTCACCCGCCCTTCGGGCACCCTCTCCCCGCAAGCGGGGCGAGGGACAAGATTGAGAACTGGCGGGTACGTAATGCACCTTCAGTGATGTCGCTGCCGATCCGTATTCCCCGCATCCGTACCGCACAGGATGCGAGCCCGGCCCGTATCGCGCCACCGCCCTGCCAATCCCCATCCGCAAGCTGACGTCGCGCCGGGCCGTTGTCCGTCGCGATGTCCTGCGGGAAGAGTTCACGCACACACATCGCGACTCCTGCTGCCGGCGCATCACCCATCGATGCCTTCAACAGGAGCTTCCGGATGTCCGTATCAACCCTAATGCGGCGCGCGGCCGTGCTGGTCACCCTAATCGGGCTGACCTTGCCGGCATGTGCGCAGAGCGCACAACCCAAGTCGCTGGTCATTGCGCTCGACGGCGCCCGCGCCGACGCGCTGGAAATCGCCGGCACACCCAATCTGCAACGCCTGATCAACGGCACCTGGCAGCCGGGCTACCAGGGCGCGTATGCCTACCAGGCACAGACGATCAAAGACGCCGACACTATGAGCGGCCCCAATCACACCTCGATCTACACCGGCGTGACGTCGGCCAAGCACGGTGTGACCGCGAACGACGCGGCCCAGATGAGTGCGGTAAACGAGTTGGATTACTTGTCCGCGCTGGAACTGAAGAACAGTGCGCTCAATACGGTGAAGCTGGCGACTTGGAGCCTCGATGCCAATGTGCCGACTGCCTCCGACTACCTGAAGATCGAGAGCGACGCGGGTTCCACCGATCGCGCGGTGAAGATGCTGGGGGGCACGTACACCGATGCCAACTGGGCGCTGGGACGCAACGTCGACGCCATGTTCGTCTTCTTCGACGACCCCGATCACGCCGGTCACACCTACGGCTGGCTGAGCAGCAACTACTACAGCGCACTGCAGACCGCCGATACGCAGATCGGACGCATCCTCGACGCGGTGCGCGCGCGCCCGAATTTCGCCAACGAGAACTGGCAGATCATCGTCACCGCCGACCACGGCGGCTACGGCACGAGCCACGGCCCGCGCAGCGCCGTGTACTTCACCATCCCGTTCCTGGTGGCGAGTCGTACGGCCAGCCAGGGCGTGATCAGTGGGCGTGCGCACAACATGGACACGATGGCGACGGTGTTGAGCCATTTCGGCTATGACCCTGCGCAGAGCTTCCCGCGCATCGACGGCAGCGGCAACTACACGCTGGACGACACCGCGCGCGGCGCCAGTGTGCGGCCCGCGTTGCCGGCGTCACTAGCGACTGGTCTGGTCGCGAACCTGCGGTTCAACGACACCTACGCCGACAACACCGGCCGTGGCAACAGCGTGACCATCGGCGCCGGCTCGCCTGCCTTCATCAGCGGCAAGTTCGGCAGCGCGGTGCAGATCCTGCCCAATCGCAAGGGCGACAAGGAATATCTGAGCTTCGGCAACGGCAAGGCCGATCTCGATTTCGGCGGCACCGGCGCCAGCGATTTCACTTTCACGCTGTGGTATCGCGCGGGCACGCAGAGCGGCGATCCGGTGATCATCGGCAACAAGAACTGGGCGAGCGGCGCCAATCCGGGGCTACTTTGGACCGCTTCGGTAGCGAGCGCGGGCGGCAACGAACTCGGCTTCAACCTCGCCGACACCGGTGCACGCCGCGCCGATGCCTACCGCATCGATACGAAGGACTTCACCACGCAGTGGTGGTTCCTGGCCATCACCGTCGACCGCAGCAACGGTCTGTCGACGCTGTATGCCGGCAGTCCCGACGGCAAGCTCTACTTCATCGCCAACGAGATCAACTCGCTGCAGGATCTGCGTTCGCTGCTACCGCTCAACATCGGCCAGGACGGCACCGGCAGCTACGGCTATCAGTTGAAGGCCGACGTGGATGATCTGGGCGTGTGGCGCCGGGCGCTGGGTAAGGATGAGATCCGGACGTTGTTCAACAACGGAGCTGGGCGTGAGGTGTGTAGCGTGACGGGTGGTTGTTGATCCGGACTTATTGAAAGCCCCCTTCTCCCCGCGTTGCGGGGAGAAGGTGCCCGAAGGGCGGATGAGGGGCGCTCTTGATCTTCCGCCACGGCCCCTCACCCTGCGTTGCTACGCAACGCTGTCCCTCGCCCCGCAAGCGGGGCGAGGGAAGCTAGTCGCTGGGGCGAGGGGTTACGCCGCAAGCGATTGCTTTATCCGGTAATCCCCCGCCACCAGCTGCTCCGCCAAACCCAATGCCTGGGTCATACCCAAACCACCGCCACCAAACCCATTGAGCACGGTGACTCCGGGCGCGGCTTCCATCACGAACTCGCTGCTGCCATCGGTGAGCTTGGGATAGATGCCATGCCAGGTCTGCACGATGCGCGGATCGCGCAGGCGGACGAAGGTCGACAGATAGCCCAGGATCTTCGCATTGACGCTCTGTTCGTCGAAGGGATCGTGGGTATGTGCATAGGCATGCGAGTCGCCGATGGTGACCTCGCCCATGCCGTTCTGCGCTGCCATCACATGGATGCCCAGTTCGAGCAGATCGGCGTGTTCGGCGCGATAGCGCGCACGCAACGGCGCGAGATCGGCGGCCTGCTCGAAGCCGGCGTAGTGCGCCAGCGACAAGCCGCCGCAGAGCGCCGCGCCGAGGCGGAAATCGCTGGGCTGCGCGACCATGCGCAGCATCTGCAACTTGCAACGCGTGATCGGTGCGGCCGCCCACAACTCTGGGAAAAGCTGTTCAAATTCGGGACCGTTGCACAGGTAAACGCGATCGGCCTCGAAGCGCTGCTTGCCGCTGTGCACGACGCCGGTCTCCACCGCGGTCGCCGGCGTACGCCAATGGAACTGCACGCCGTACTTTTCGCTGAGATACGCTGGCAGGCGGCGGATCGCCTCGCGCGGATCGACCACCATCTCGTCGGCGTTGAACAGCGCACCGCGCAAACCCGTGGCCACGAGCGCGGGCGACATATCCAGCGCCGCCGTGGCGCTGAGCATCCGGCATGGACGCAGCGAGCGATTGGCTTCAGCGTATTGCTGCAGCACCGCCAGTTCATCCTCGGCGTAGGCCACATGCAGCGAACCGCAGGTGTCGTGCCAGATGCCGGCTTCCTGCAGCATCTCCAGCCAGATCGAACGCGACAGCAGCGCGCGCTCGTACAGCGGACCGTTGGGCAGGCCGATCGGCCAGACCATGCCGAAGTTGCGTACCGAGGCACCCACGGCGCGGTCGTAGCGTTCCAGCACGGTGACGCGGCAGCCGCGTACGGCCAGGGCACGGGCCACGGCCAAACCGCCGATGCCGGCGCCGATGATGATTGCGGATTCGTTCTTCATTGCGATATGCGGCCGCCGGTGCGACGGCGTCTTTCCTTTGGGGACAAAATATTCCGGAAGATTCAGGCCGATTGCGGCAGCGCGAGTTCGGCGCGCCTGACACTGCGCACCTTTTGGCGGAAATACAGCGCGGAGCCGACCAGAGCAATGCTGCCGAAGGTGGCCAGGTGCAGCACGGCAGCCGAGAAGAACTGCGTCCACGACAGATGCAGGTGCACGAACTCCTTGCTCAGCAACACGATCACGCTGCCGAGATAACCGAAGGCATCGGCGAGGTACATCAGGAAGCCGACATTGCCGGCGACACGGAAGGTCGCAATCAGGCGTTCGAAGAACACGCAGTTGAATGGCACGTAGGCCAGGTACAGACCGAAGCCGACCAGCCCCATCCACCACAGCGGCGCGAGCAGGCCGGCGCGGAAGGCCAACGTAGAGAGACCCGCGGTCAGCAGTCCGGCGAGCATCAGAGCATGCAGCGCCATCAGCCCGCGCAGGTTGTCGCGCACCAGCATCAAGGACGCGGTCAGCAACAGCACGGCGATCGCGATCGGGGTTTCCAGCTGGGTGAAGAGCCCGGCGCGCTGGCCGTAGCCCAGGTCGATGAACAGCTCGGCTTCGAAGTTGTCGCGGAAATCGCGCACCACGGTCAACGCGACATAGCAGGCAATCGCCAGCACCAGCCCCGGCAGAAAGCGCCTCACGAACGCGCGGCGCTGCGCACGATCAAGCGGCTTGCGCTCATGGCGCGCGACGCGATCGGCGGCATCCGGCGGCGGGATCCGTTCCAGCAGGCGCACGGCGAGCAGCAGCGGCAGCGCGAACACCGCGCCGGTCAGGAACGGCATCCAGAATTCGCTCACGCCTGCCAGCAGCCACAGCTTGCCGACGGTCTTGACCATGCCCGAGGCGAAAATGAAGCTCGATGCGAGGATCGCGCCCATCGCCTCGGTCGCACGGCGGCCTTCCAGATAGCTGAAGACGAGCCCCCACACCATGCCCAGCGGCAAGCCGTTGAGGAACAGGAACGGTACGTTCCAGGGTGCCGACACCAACGCGAAACCAAGCAGAGCCAGCCACGCCCCGCCGATCAGCATCAGCAGCAGTCGACCGCGATGGCGCGCGTCGAGCTCGCCAATCACGCGGATGCCAATGAACTTGCTGCACATGTAGCCCAGGATCTGCGCGACCACCAGCCAGACCTTGTAGTCCACGCCGGCGATTTCCCGGCCGCTGAAAGTCGCGACCGCGAATGGCTTGCGGAAGGCGTACATGCAGGCATACGTGGCCAATGCGGCGCTGCCGGCAAGCAGGGTGATCTGCAGCGGATGGGGTACGCGCGGCTGTGCGCGGTGCGACGAGGTAGAAGACATCGCACCAGCTTCGGCCCCGGCGGTGGCCCGGCGATGACGACGACTAGACAGGTCTAGTCGCGTGGCGATGTTTTCGCCTTTGCTTTGTAGAGCGGAGCTTGCTCCGCTGCATTTGATTTGTGCGAATGGAAGCGCAAAAGGCAGCGGAGCAAGCTCCGCTCTACAAATCAGGACGCGAGCCCAGGATCAATCGAGCAGCGCGGCCAGTTCCTGCAGGTCGTCGATCACCGCATCGGGCGCATAAGCCAGCAGCTCTTCGCGTCGATACGCGCCGGTGGTGACCGACACGACCTTGCCGACGCCCGCGTTGCGGCCTTCGGCGATGTCGACTTCCGTATCGCCGACCTTGACCACGGCGCCAGCGTCGATGCCGCCGGCACGCATGCGCAGCGCTTCGATCATGTACGGCTCCGGGCGCCCGGCCGGAACCTCATCCGCCGCGATCAGATCATCGATCACGCCCCGCTCCTGCCAGCCGAAGCGACCGACGATGGCATCCGCAATGTCGCGCGAAAACGCCGTGTTGAGTGCGATGCGCATGCCGTACCCACGCAACTGCAGGAACGTCGCCTCCGCGCCCGGCATGGGCTGCACGCGCGGATCATGCCGATAGCACTCGATCATGCGTGCGACAAAGTTCGTATGGATCTTCGCGACCGCTTCCGCGTCTTCGGCGACGGCTGCCGCATCGTGCGCACGCAGCAGCCGCCGGATCGCCTCGGGCTTGTCGTAGCCCATCAGCGGACGCGCGGCCTCGGGTTCGACCGCCACGCCGTGCGCGACCAGTGCCTGGGCGAGCGCCTCGGCCACGAGGCCCGGATCGTGCACCGTGGTGCCTGCCATGTCGAAAACAGCCATGCGGTATTTCATCGTATTCGCCGGAATGCCAAAGCCGTCTAGCCTATCGGCCAGCGTCCGACCCTCAGTTACCGGATGTAGACAGGTCCATTGGGCTGGTGCGCGACGGCACCGCCTTGGGCCGGTGATCGCTCGAAACCGGGGTTGCGGTGCCGGCTGGATTACGCCGCTTTCCTTTTCCCTGTGGTTTTGCGTAAACTTCGCGCCCCCGCGGGAATAGCTCAGTTGGTAGAGCACGACCTTGCCAAGGTCGGGGTCGCGAGTTCGAGTCTCGTTTCCCGCTCCAGTTTCAGCACGACGCCCCGCTTGCGGGGCGTCGTCGTTTTCGCCATATCGAGTCAAAAGCAGCGGAGCAAGCTCCGCTCTACAAAGAACGGGCTGGATCTCCTGCAGCCCGCTTCGCTCCTGCTTACTTCCCTGCGCAACCGCACGACCGCGGCTGGCACTGGCAGCAACCGCACACGGTGCATGTGCATTCCTGGCACTTGCAGCAGCCACAAGCCTGGTTCTTCTCGACTTCGACGCTATGCATGACGTTTCTCCGGAATACGGCGGGATGCCGTGGAGCGCAGGCTGGGCCTTGCCCCCATGGCAAGGTCAACACGGTGTCCGTCCCGGAAAGGGCCATTGACGTTCCCATGGGGGTAAGGTTCACGCTGTGAGCGCAACGCGGCACTCCGCGGGAATCGACGCATGGTCAAAAAATCACCACGCCCCGAGCTGGCCGAGGCCAGGCAACAGGGGCTGCACAACATCGGCGAGGCATCGGCCGCCACCGGGGTCAGCGCCAAGATGATCCGGCACTACGAGAGCGTGGGCCTGATTCCCGCGGCGAACCGCACCTTCGCCGGCTATCGCCTGTATGCCGATGCCGATCTGCATCGGCTCCGCTTCATCCGCCGCGCGCGCAATCTCGGCTTCTCGATGAAGCAGATCGAGGCATTGCTGGCACTGTGGAACGATCGCCAACGCGCGAGTGCGGAAGTGAAGGCGCTGGCGCTGGCCCACGCGCAGGAACTGGACGCGAAGATCCGCGAGATGCAGGCGATGCAACGCGCGTTGCTCGACCTCTCGCAACACTGCCGCGGTAACGAGCGCCCGGAGTGCCCGATCCTGGATGATCTGGCGGGGTGAGCGTGGAGGACGTACGCGACATGAGCGCGCTTGGCTACGGATTTTCTTCTCCCCGCTCGCGGGGAGAAGATGCCCGAAGGGCAGATGAGGGGGAGCGAGCGTAGCGAGTTGCTTTGGCTCTTCGACGTCGCCGCAGAAGCAACTGCAACAGCAGCTCGCTACGCTCGCCCCCCTCACCCGCCCTTCCCTCAGCGGCCTAGCGGCCGCTTCGACCCTCTCCCCGCAAGCGGGGAGAGGGAGACGTTCTTCCGCTGAAAAAAAGAAGCCCGAAGAGCAATGCCCTTCGGGCACCCTCTCCCGGGGACGGGAGAGGGGAGAGAGATTGGAGACCGAAGTCCTTTCCTTTCGCCGGCGCTTACAGCGCACCAACGACATTCACGAACACGCCGCGATGGCGATAGCTCAGGTCGGTGAGGTTTTCCGAGAAGTCGGTGAAGTTGTAGCCCACGCCGGCCTTCACGTGCTCGCCGAAGTAGCGGTACACGCCCAGCAGCATGCCGCTGCGGGTTTCGTCGAGGTCCGGCAGCTGCAACCGGCGTCCCTCGAGCAGGCCTTCCCACTTGTCGAACAGGCGTACGTCGGTACGCAGGATCACCAGCTGCGCGCGATTGTCGAAGAACTCCGGATTCTCGCGATCCAGGCTGACCGAACCCAGGCGGTAGGCGTACTTGCCGCCCACCGACCACGACGGGGTCACTTCATAGGTCGCGTCCACCGAAGCGATGTGGCTCTTCTGGATGAACTGCGCCGCGGTGCCGGTCAGCGTGATCTGGTCCGTGGTCGGCACGTTGTAGAAGTACGTGTACTTGGCCAGCGCGTTCAAACGGTTGCTGAGCACCGGGCGGTAACCGAAGCCGATCACGCCTTCGGTGAACTTGCCGTCGTAGAACTGGCCCTGCGAACTCTCGCTATACGAATGATCCAACTTGCCCACCAGGCGCCAGTCGTCGGACATCTGGAACTTGAAGTTGTTGCGGAATAGCCAGGTCTGGCGCTCGACATGCGTGGCATCTGCCTGTTCGGCGTTGTCGTTGCGGTACTCGACGCCACTGGAGACCTGGGTCGGCCCGTTGGTGTAGGCCACGCGCACGCCCCCGGCACGACGATCGGTCTCGGCCGCGGTTTCGCTGTCCTGCAGGGTGCCGAGCTCGGCGTTCACGCCCACCGACCAATGATCGTCGAGGTTCAACGACATGCCAGCGGCGTGGGTCAGGCCTGTGGCGCGGTCGCTGTCCTGATGGCGCTCTTCCGCGTACACGCTGCTGCTGTCCGACAGGCGTCGCTTGATGCCGCCGACCAGGCTGCCGCGCTGTCCGCTGACGCTGGTGCCATCGAGGGTGATGCCGCTCTCGTTCTCCAGCGCGTAGTTCAAATACAGGGTGGTCTTGTCGGACACCATGTAGTTGGTGCCCACGCGACCGCCCGGTCCCAGATCGCCGGCAGAGACTTCGGCCTCGACACGGAACTTCTGGCCACGTATCGCGGCGCCGGCACCGAGTCGGCCGTTGTCCTGGCGATCGCCATCCTTCGACACCGTGCCCTGGGCGAAGCCCCAGGCATTCCAGGTGTTGCCGGAGTCGTAGCCCACATGCACCACCGCGTCGGTGCGCTGACCCTGCTCCTGCGTGAGCGGCACCGTGGCGCGCTGATCGTCGCGCTTGTCGTTGCGCACACCGGTCGCCACGCTCCAGCGTTCGCTCATCTTGTACTCGACGTTCAACTCCGTTGCTTCGAGCGTGAGTCCGGCGTCCTGTTCGCGATGGTCGGCCTTGCCGACGAGGCTGAGCCTGTCGCCGATCGGCAGATCCAGGGTGCCGCCGTAGTAGGTACGGTCGGAGACCGTGCCCAGGCCAGGGGCCGAATAACCAGCGTCCTGCGCCTGCGTGTACAGGGTCACGCGGCCCTTGCCGTTCTTGAAGATGTCGCCCACACCGACGCTGACGTCGGCGCGGTAGCCGGATGCCGCCGCGTCGTCAAACGCGGTGGAGTTGGCACCGTTGAAGCCGAAGCCGCCGTCGTACGAGTACTGCGACAGCGACACCATGCCGGTGGTGCGGCCGCCCTGCAGCTTCAGCCAGGTCTCGGTGCTCTTGCGCAGGGTGACGTCCAGACCCATCACGCTGCTGTCGGCAGAATCGTCGCTGCTGCGGCTGCCGGTGACGCCCACTCCGATGTGATCGTTGATCCAGACATGCGCCTGGCCGCCGGTGGTCAGCGTGTCGATCTTGTCGAAGCCGGGCGCGTATTCGTAACGCGCCACCAGCCAGGCTTCCTCGCCGGACAGGCCACCGCTGCGCACCAGCATGCTGTCGCGACCGGTCGACGACAGTGGCTCATTCAGCAGGATGCGGCCCTGCAGATAGTCGATGTCATAGTCCAGGCCCGGACGCAACTCCACCGTGCCGGTGACAAGCTGCGAATCCTTGTCGCGCATCTCGATGCGCAAGCGTTCCGAACCGTTGAGGATGTCCTGGTTGCGCAGGTAGAACAGCGATCCGCCGGTGCCGCGGAATTCGTCGCGACCACCGATGGTGCCGGGCTCGGCGGCGAATCCACCGACTGTGGCGCGACGTTCGCCGAACGACGTGGTCGAATCCGCTTTCCACTCGACGTTGGCACCGTAGAGCCCGCGATCGACCTGGGCGAGTTCATTGCCCGCGTAGTCGGTCTTGAAGTTGCCCCACATCGCGTAGTCGTCGCCATGCTCGGCGCGGAAATAGAACTTGCCCAGCGTCGGCGCCATCTCTTCGACGATGCCGTCATCGCCGAAGGTCGGGTAGTGGTAGTCGGGATCGATGCGACGGAACAACGAATCCGGCGCCTTGTCCAACAGGTTGCCGAACAGATCCTTGACCGGGCCTTCGCGCGTGTCGGCGCTGGCGGTGAGGCGCCAGCCGTTGCCGAACTTTTCGGTACCGTAGAAGGCGAGGCGTCCATCGAAGTTGGAACTGCGCTCGTAACCGGAATTTTCGCCCTGCAGCAGATCGGCCGGACCGCTGGTCTTGCTCTTCGAAGCCGTCAGATCGGCGACACCGACGAAGAAGCGATCGTGCTTGCGCATCTCCAGATCGCGCAGGTAGAGGTTGCCGTTGCCCTCGGGATCGAGCACCGCGACTTCCACGGTCTGCAAACCATCGGGCAGGATTTCATCGGCGACGAAGTCGCCGTTGTGATCCACCGGCACCGGCCGGCCAGCCACGAATACCGTGTGGCCTTCCGGAATGCCGCTGCCGCGCACGGCGATGGTATTGGCGCCGATCTTTATATTGCGCAACGCGAGCTGGTTCTCGCCGTAGCCGGCCAGCGGCGGCGGGGCACCTTCGGCCCTAGCCGTAGCGATGTCCGCGACGCTGCCATCGTCGCTTGCATTCACCAGCCACAACGGACGCGGGCTGGTTTCATCGAAGCGGCCCTGCGCGTCATACACGCGCAGCACGTACTGCAATTCGCGGCCGGAAGCCGAAATGCCCACCACGCTCGGCTGCCACTCGGCCTCGCCATTCGCATCCAGCGCCACCACCGCCAGCGGCGTGGCCTGCGTGGATTGTTCCTTCTCCTGGATGCGCACTTCGGCGCGTTGGAAGAAGCCCGAATAGTTCGAATACATCCGGAAGCGCACCGGCTCGTCCACCAGCGCCACCTGCGGCGATGCCGAGACCGCCAGACGCGGCGCGGCGCTCAGGTCGTCGAACTGGAACTTGATGCCGGACTCGTCCAGCGCCACGTCGGTGCAGCGCTGCACGTCGGCGGAGCTGCGGCCCGGATCGTCGATGGGCTTGCCATCCACCGAGATGTGCATCGGATTAAGTCCGAAGGCATTGCGCGGGGTCAGCTCGCGGTTGAGGCGCGTGATGTCCACGCCTTCGAGGTCGTCGCGTAGTGCCGGCTCGTCGTATACGACCTGCACTTCGATATAGGAATCCAGGCCCTGGACGAAACCTTCGCTCGACGCGTCGGCGACCTGCACGAAACCGTGGCCCTCGTGCTCGACCTGTTCCGGGCTGAGCTCCATCAGGCTGCGAATGGTGTCCATCGCACGGCGCGCGCGCGCCGCCGACAGGCCGATGTCGTCTTCGTAGGCGGAGGCGGTGCGGCGATCCAGGCGTTCGTTGCCGGTGTAGCCGATGAAGCGCAGGCGCGCGTTGTCGCGGTCCTTCACTTCATCCAGCGCACTGCGAAGACGGTCGGTCATGCCCACGGGGATGACGATCTCGCTGCCGTCCAGTTGCAGCGTCGGCAGCGTGCCGCCGGAGGGCTGATGGACGCGGGTGACGATCTCGTTGTCCGCCTCGGCCGGGCACATCTGCGGCGCTTCAGACAGCTCCTGCATCGGGTCGTCGTACCAGAACTGCACGTCGATGCGGCGGTTGAGGGCGCGACCCTGCGGGGTGTCGTTCGGGGCGACGAAGGTCGTCGCGCCGCGGCCGTCGCTCTGCACGGCCGCCGCGGGCAGGCCCAGCGCCTGCTGCACGGCGAGCGCGGCGCGATGCGCGCGTGCCTTGGACAGCGCGGTCGCATCACCATAGATGCGCGCATTGCGATCCGACAGGGCGATGTCATCGGCATAGCCGATGAACTTGGCGACGACGTTCTGCTTGCCCTGCAGGTTGGCGAAGCCCTTGCGCACCTGTTCGACGAATTCGGGCGTTACGTCCACGCCTTCCTCGCCGTAGTGCAGCGCGGCCACCAGGTTGTTCACCCGCGTGCGCTTCTCGTGCCCTTCCTGGAAACGCATCAGGCAGAGCTCCTGCACGCGGCAGACCTTGATCTGGCGCAGGTCGGCCTTGACCACGACTTCCTGTTCCTTGGTCGCGGCCTTGGGCTCGTCGTACCAGACTTCCACTTCGACGCGACGGTTTTGCGCACGGCCGGCGTCGGTCGCGTTGCTCGCGACCGGCTTGGTGTCACCCATGCCTTCGAAGGCGACGCCTTCCGGCGGCAGCGACAGCGCGCGTTGCAGGGTTTCGGCGACTTCGCCGGCGCGCTCGCGCGACAGACCCTGGTTGTCGCCGTACTGCGCGGTCAGTTCGGGTGACAGACGCTGGTTGTCCGCGTGTCCGACCAGATGCAGGCGCACGTTGGCCTTGCCGCGTACCGAATCCAGCGCGCGGCGGATCTTCTCGATGTCGCGCTCGCGGATCTTGATCGCGCCCGAATCGAAGTGCAGCGGCGCGATGATGCCGCCCAGCTTCACTGTCTCCATCACTTCGCCGGCGACCTGCTGCTTCTCCACGCGATCGCCGGCTTCGTTCTGCAGCACGTTGGGATCGCGCGCCAACGGACGGAACGTCTGGTCACCCGGCAGGTGGCGCTCGACGGATTCGTTGATCGGCACGTCCTTGGGGGCCTGATCAACGCTCTGCTCGTTAGCGGCCTGATCGTCCGCGACCGGCTCCTCGACCGTCTGTGCCGCCGCAGTGGCGGTCATCAGGGCGAGGGCCAGCAGCGACAGGCGCATGCTCTTCGTCAACATGTTGTTCTTCAGCTGGTTGTTCACTTGCGCGCCCCCTGGTTGCCCGCAGGGCGTTGCACCGGCGCGCCGCGGCGCCAGAAGGTCTGTTGCTCAACCGTGAGCGGATAGTCGGCACCGGCGTCCGGCCAGGCTTCGATGACCTTCGCCTTGATCGCCGCCAGTCGGGCTTCGACCAGGTCCGGATCCTCGAGGTCGGCCAGATAGGACAGGCGCAACACCGAGCGTTCCTTCGCCAGTTCATCGATCAAGGTCTGCAGACGCGGCTGCCAGGGATCGCGCAGCTGCGTGCCGTCGTGCTCGAACACCTCGTCGCTGAGATCCAGGCTGACCACGCGGAACACCGACGCACCGAAGTCGATGCTCAGGGCCTTGCCGCGCGTGGCGCGCGCGATCACGGTCTCGCGCGTGGAGGGACGGTAGCCGCTGGGCAGCGTGCGGTCGTCCAGCTTCAGCACGAAGTTGCTGCCGCGGTCTTCGTTCGGCACCACCGCGCAGGTGATGTGGTAACGACCGAACTTGTCGGTGGTCGCCGCCAAGCCGCGCGCCGTCACCAGACGCACGCCGCCGAGGCCGCCTTCGCCCTGGTCCTGGTGACCATTGCGGTTGGCGTCGTCGTAGACCTTGCCGATGACGTCGGTGCAGTCGAAGGTCGGATCCGGCGTGACGCGCACGGTGGCCGTGGCATCGCCAGACAGCGGACGATCGGTGAGGCCGTTCCACACGCGTGCGTGGTTCACGAACTCGCCCTCGCCCACACCGGCGCCAACCGCGAGCAGCAGCGTGATCGCGTGCTGATCACTGGTGCCGAAGGCGACGCCGCTCCAGGTCAGCTCACGTCCGTTCTGCGTTGGCTCGATCGCCACGTTGTCGACGCGCGCCGAGCCTGGCACGTAGCGGAAGCCCGCCGGGTAGGTGTCGACCGCACGCACGTCGCGCAGCTGCAGGCCCGAGATATTGCGCAACGTGATCGTGTAAGGCACCAGTTCGCCGCGCACGACGTTCTTCTTCGGCGTGGTTTTGCTGATGGCCAACGCACCGTTCAGATCGAGATCGAGCGGGATGTGGTTGTTGAAGATCTGGCTGCTGCCCGGCACGAACGTGTCGTCCATGCGCAGGTGCAGGTAGTAGGTGGTGCCGGCCGAACGCGCCGCGACCGACGTGGACGGCGCGAACTCGGACGGCTGCGCTTCGCAGCGCTGGGTCGTGCCGGGCACGGCATCGCTCACGCTGGCCGGGCAGCCCGGCACCGAGAACGCCGCGGTGCTCGCATCCGACGTCGGCGGGATCAGCGCCGAAGCACCGGCGATGAAGTTCGCCGAAGGCGGCGCGACTTGGACCAGATAAGCACCACCTGCCGGGCATGCCGGATCGGCGAAGTTCAGATCGAAGCGGTAGTAGCCGCTCTGCAGCGTGACCTGGCCCTGCTGCACCGGATCGGCGAAACAGGAGGCGGGCAACGCCGCACCGGATGCGTCGAGCATGCGCAGACGCGCACCCGGGATCGCGCCACGGTTCATCGACTCGTAGATCACCCCGTTGGGCTCGATCGGCAGGTTCAGACTGGCCAGCACCGCGCCTGGCTGCACCACCATTGCGCGGATGCGTTGCAGCTCGTTGGTGAACGACGAGTCGGCGAAGCCCAGCTTGGCCGTGGTCGCGACTGCACCCGGCGCGGTGAAGCGCAGTTCCAGCAGATCACCGGCCACCGCGGTGCCGGCCACGTTCGGCGACACGCCGCCCATCTGCCAGTTGCCGCCGGCGTCGGTGGTGACGGTGCGTTCGGTACGGCCGTTGCGCAGCAGTTCCACGCTCCAGCCCTGCAACAGGCGCTCGGCCGGGTCCGCGGACTTGTCGAAGTCGGCGTCGTGCCACACGCGGCCACTCAGCGTACCCACGCCGGGCATGCCGCCGACGTCGAAGCCGACGCTGGCGCTGGCGACCTGCACCGGGTCGTTCCAGTTCACGGTGGCGGTGTTGGTCACCCGCGTGCCGATGGCCAGGCCATTGGCGATGCGCGCGCGCAGGCGCACGGTCGCGGTTGCGCCCGGGGCCAGCGGACCGTTCACCGCGGTGTAATCGGCAACGATGTTGTTGCCGGTGACGGTGACGCCAGCGGCGCTGCCGTTGAGCGTGGCCGAACCGGCGACGTAGGCCAACTGCGGCGGCAGGTCATCGACGATGCGCACCTGGGTGGCGGCTACCGTGGACACGTTGCGCACGTTGATGAGGTATTCGACTTCCGCGCCAGGCAGTGCCGCGCCGCCGCCGACCACGGCGACCTGCTTGCTGATGGCCAGCGCCTGCGCCGGGCCGACCACGACCACGGTCGGCTCGGGGCCGGTCGAGGGATTGCCGTCGCCATCGGTCAGCAGGTCGGGCAGCTCGACGCTACGCACGTTGGCCTGGTTTTCGATCAGCGTGCCGTTGGGGGTGCCGGCATCGACGGTCACGTTGAACTGCACGGTGGCCACCGCGCCGCGCGCGATGTCGCCGATGGCCACACCGGGCACCAGCGGCGAGCCGCCGGCGGCGTCGTTCACCAGCGCGCCGTTCAGACGGGTGCTGGCGGCGACATAAGTGGTATGCGGCGGCACTTCGTCCTGCAACACCACACCCGTTGCCGGCACCGCGCCGGTGTTGTGGATGCGCAGGGTGTAACGCAGGGTGTCGCCCGGATCGACTGCGCCATTGCTGTTGGTGTCGACCTGCAAGACAACCGCCTTTTCCGCATACAGCAGCGGCGCATTGCCGACCACGTCGCGGGTGGGGTCGTTGACGACCGGCGTGCGCGGATCGTCGGAAGGCGCTTCGGCGGTCAGCGTGTCGGCCATGACGAAGGCCTGATTGGCGATCACGGTGCCGTCGGCCGCGGTCGGCGACACGACGACTTCGAAGCCCAGCGTGGCCACGTTGGCGGCGGCATCGGCCGGACTGTCGACGCGAACCACGCCAGCCACGGTCTCGACCGGCGAGGTGACCGCAATGCCGTTCTGCAGCGGCAAACCATTGGCCGCATCGGCCAGTGCCGCACCATTGAGCGTCGTACTGCCGGCCACGTAGCTGGTATTGGCCGGCACGAGGTCGCGCAGGATCACGTTGCGTGCGTGATCGGTGCCGGTATTGCGCACGGTGATGGTGTAGCGCATGCGATCACCGGCCATCAGCAGCGCGGGATTGGCGCCGAGATAGGTCGAGGTCTTTTCGATCACCAGTTGCGGCGCGGATTCGATCGGCAGGCGGGTCGGGTCTTCGTCCCCGGCTACGTCCGGGCTGGCCACGCCATTGACCGACGGATCGTCGGACAAGGCCAGCAAGGTGCTGCCCGACTGTGCGCGCGCTTGGTTGAGCACGACGCTGCCGTTGGCGATCACCGGCACCAGCTGCACGCGGTAGTCGATCGCCAGGGTTTCGTTGCCGGAGCCCGCCGCGCCCAGGGTCAGGTTGCGGATGTCGAGCAGGCCCGTGCCCTTGGTGCCGCCGCTGGCGTTGCTGTTGTCCACGGCGCCGGCCGGCAATGCACCGACGATCTGCAACGTACCCGGCACGAACGCGGCCGTGTTGTTGAGCGCGTCGATTTCGTCGATCAGCTCGAAGGCGCTGACGCCGACCGTGCTCACGTTGGCGATTTCAAGGCGATAGCTCGCGAACTCACCCGGATGCGCGGGCGTGGTGCTGGTGACGGTCTTGGCGAAGCTGAGCTTCGGCGGATCGGTGACCA
Source organism: Lysobacter tyrosinilyticus (assembly GCF_054779815.1). Taxonomy (NCBI): domain Bacteria; kingdom Pseudomonadati; phylum Pseudomonadota; class Gammaproteobacteria; order Lysobacterales; family Lysobacteraceae; genus Lysobacter; species Lysobacter tyrosinilyticus. The sequence continues at coordinate 816,542 of NZ_BAAGXN010000001.1, read as the reverse complement.
CGACGAAGCTGGCCGGCCCGGCGCAATAGTCATTCGGCGCGGTGATGGACGGGCAGCCGTTGCCGTGACGTTCGTACGTCGAATCGCCATCGAGGCCGGTCCATTCCGCGGTCACCCGGTTCGGCAGGCTCTGCAAGGCGGGCGCGCCGTTGCGCACGCGCACGTCGTAGGCAATGGCGACGGTCTCGCCCTTGGCCACGTCGATGTCGCTGCCGCCGGCCAGGCTCCAGGTCAGTACATAAGGATTGGCCGCACTGCCATCGCCGCTGATCGCCGGCGCGGCGATGGTGTTGCCGCTACCGCTGACGGTCGGGTTGCCGACGTATTCCAGGCCCGGGGCGAGCGTGTCGACCAATTTGAAGTCGAACGCATCGGAGTTCTCCGCCGCATTGGCCGCGGCCAGGTTCACGGTGTAGCGCACGATGTCGCCGCCGGTGACCGCGGTCTTGTCGCCGGTCTTGGCCACGGTGGCGACTGGTTCGACGATGGTGAAGTTCACCGCCTCGCTTTGCAGCGGGGCGACGCGCTGGCCGCCAGCGTTGATGGCGTAGCTGTACGCGGCGATGTTGCCTACCACGACGCCCGCGTTGGCGCTGTCGATGTTGCGCACGCGCGTGTGCAGTTCGATCACCGCCTGCTGGCCGGCCGGGATCTGCGCGATGGCGAGGTTCATTTGCGCAGCAGTGCTGCTGTTGGTCACGCCGGCCACGCCGGTGACCGTGGCAGACACGTATTCAAGGTTGGCATCGAGCGGGTCGAGCACCTGCACGTCGTACAAGGTGCTGCTGCTCGGCGCGCCGGGCACGGTGAGGGTATAGACCACGTCCTCACCAATGGTGGCCAGGCCAGATGCCGGTGCAGTCAGCACCTTGTGCGGCGGCGAACCGGGCGTGGCCACGCTGACGACCGTCGGTGCGGTGACGTAGTCGTTCAGTCCACCGACGCCATCGACACCGGTGCGCTCGTTGATGTTGCTGCCGTCGAGGCCAGTCCAACGCGCGATGGCGCTGTTGGTCATGACCTGGTCGGGAAGCGCGTTGCCCGCCACACGCGTGTCGTAGGCAAGCACAACGCTCGCGCCTTCGGCGATGTCGCCCAGGTTGGTCCAGGTCAGCACGTTGCCGTTGATGGCGGGTGCGGCCAGCGGGTTGCCGTCGAGGGTGGCATTGCCTGCATAGGTCAGACCCGCGGGCAGCGTATCGACCACATCGATGTCGAACGCACCCGATGCATCCGCGCCGCTCGCAGCGGTCAGGGTCACGGTGTAGCGGATCACCTGGCCCGCGGACGCGGTGGCGGCGCTGGCGCTCTTGGCGATGCTCAGGCCCGGTTCGACCAGATGGAACTTCACCGTGTTGGTGTCCAGCGGGTCTTCCTGCTTACCGCCGTCGGTTTCGGAGTAAGTGAAGCGCGCGGTATTGGCAACGTCCATGCCCTGCTGCGCGCCGAAGATGTTGCGCACGCGGGCGTGCAACTCGACCACGACCTGGGTGTCGGGCGGGATCTGGTCGATGGCGATGTCCAGCTGATTCGCCGTGCTGTTGTTGCTCACGCCGGTGCCGCCGGTGATGGTGGCACCGAGGTATTCGAGGTTGGCGTCCAGCACGTCGGTCAGGCGCACGTCATGCATCGGCGTGTTGCGCACCGCACCCGGCAGGGTGATGCGATAGACCACGTCCTGGCCGATGGTGGCTTCGCCATTGGTGGGCGAAAGCAGGATCTTGCTGGCCGGATCGGGCGCGACCGCGATCGGCACCACGGTGGGGTCTTCGTCGCCGGCCACGGCCGGGTCGGCCTGGCCGTTGACGTTCGGGTCGTCGCTCAGGGCCAGCGCACTGGCATTGACCAGCAGTGTCGCCTGGTTGGCGACCTTGCTGCCGTTGGCGAGGTTCGCGGCCAGTTGCACGTCGAAGACGACCTGCACGGCGCTGCCCTGCCCACCCAGCGCGATGCCGCGCACGTCCAGCAGGCCGGTACCGCGCGCGCCGCCGTTGGCATTGCTGTTGTTGCTCGCGCCTGCCGGCACGGCGACCACGACCAGCGAACCGGGCACGAAAGCGGCCTGCGCCGCGTTGAGCGCGTCGAGTTCGTCACGGATGTCGAACGACGACACCGCCGCGCTGCCCAGGTTCTCCACGCGCAGGGTGTAGCGCAGTCGATCGCCCGGCATCGCCAGCGTGGCCGGGTTTTCGCCGCGGCTCAGGTTGGCCACGGTCTTCTCGAAGCGCAGCATCGGGTTGCGCGCCTGCAAGGTGTGCGCGTCCTGGAAGTCGGCAACGCTCGGCGTGCCGTCGGTCAACACGTTGTCGTAGGCGAGCGGCATGTTGCCCGCCCCGGCCGGATTGGTGCTCAGCCAGCGGTTCGCGCCAGCCACGTTGGTCAGCGTCGCGTTCTGCGGCGTGTCGACATCGACAGCGGCCTGATAGGTAACGCGCAGGTGCTGGCCGGGACCGATGCCTGCCGTGGTGTCGACGGTCAGCGTGCAGCTCGTGCCGGCGCCCGCTGCGGCGAAGTTGGCGCTGTAGCCGCTGCCGGCCGCCAGCGTGGCGACCAGGGTCGTGCCGTCGGCCGCGAACAGCTGCACCGACGTGATGGTCGGCGCGGTCGCGCACATGCCGCCGGCGCCGCCGCCATCGGCGGTGTCGGGCAGGCGATCGATGATGCGCGCGTTCCACGCGGTCGCGGCGGTGTTGCCCGCGGTGGTGTTGACCGCGTCGAGGACGAACGTGCCGGTTTGACCGATCTGCAGCGAGGCCGGGCCGCTCTTGTCCATGACCAGTTGCGGTGCGACCACGGTCATCTGCGGCGACGTGGCAGGCACGCCGACGCCGGCGACGCTGCGGTCGTTGTCGACGTGGTCGAACTCGTAACCGGCGGTATTGGTGAAGGTGTCGCCGACCGCATTGGCCGGGTCGTTGGCCAGGCGCACGCGCACTTCGATCACGGCCTGTTGTCCGGCCGGGATGTCGATGCCGCCGCTGGTGGTGTCTTCGATGACCAGGTTCTGGCCGCTGCCGGTGTTGACCGGGGTCCAGCTACCGCCGCCGGACACCTTGCGCACCGAGACGAATTCCAGCACCACGCCGGTGGCCGAGGCCAGGTTGTCGCTGATGCGCACGTCGTACAGCGGGCGCGTGGACGGAGCGGCCGGCACGGTGATGCGGTAGGCGAAGGCCTCGCCAATGGCCGCGGTCGGCTGGGTGATCGCCTTGGCCAGCGCCACCGTCGGCGATGGATCAGGGTTGCCTACTTCGCGGGCTTCGATGAAGTAGTTGTTCAGCGCGGCGGCGTTGGGCGCATCGGCGCCGGTGCGCTCATGGATGCTGGCGCCATCGAGCGACGTCCAGTCCGCCACGATGGTGTTGATGATGCTGGTGCCGGCCGCCGGCGCGGTGGCGACCTGCATGCGATAGCGCAGCACCAGGGTCGCACCGGCCGGCAGGTCGAGGCTGCCGTCGTTGTTGCCGCGGCCCCAGACCAGCGGGCCGTTCGGCGCGCCCGCGGGCGTGGCGACGAAGCCGGCCACCGGCGCGCCGCCAATCGTCGCCGTCGGCGCAACGCCGCTGCTCAGGCGCAGTTCGGCCGCGGGCGTATCGACGATGTTGAGGTCGTACGCAGTCGACGAGCCACCGTTGCGGAGTGTCACCACGTACTGCGCAATGTCGCCGGCGGCCAGCGGTGCGTTGGCGGCCTTGCCCGGAGTGACGTTGCTCAGCACCTTGGTCGCGGTGAACGGCTGCGGCTCGCTCACCCTTACGGCCACTTCGCCGTAGGTGCGGGTCTGCTCCGCGCCACCCGCATCCTGCCAACGCAGGATCGTGCCGCCGTTGCGGGTGCCGCCGTTGTACAGGGTGACGCCGTCCTGGTTGGGCTGCGTGTTGTCCACGCGCGCGACGAACTGCAACGGGAAGGTGAAAGTGTTCTGGCCGTTGTCGGCCCGGGTCAGGACGACGTCGCCGAAACTCCACATGACCATGGTGCCGCTGCAGGTCGGGGTGACCGGCGGCACCGGACTGAGGTCGGGACGCTTGAAGCCGGCCGCCGCGTAGACGCCGCTGCTCAGGTCAACCACCGGCGCATCGGCGCAGCTCAACCCGGAAGGCAGGTTGTCGGTGATCGTCAATCCGCGCAGGCGCGTCACCGGAAGCGACGCGGTCAGGCGGTAGGTGATTTCCTCGCCGATCACCACTGGCTGCGTGCCCGCGGGCAGACGCTGCGACTGCGACAGTGCAATGATTTCCTTGGGCCGGGTCTGCGGCTGGATCAGCGTCAGCGACACGCGATCGGTGAGGTTCGGATCGCCGTTGGTGGTGTTGAAGCCGTACACGCGCGCGCCGGCGATGTCGCCGCTACCGCGCTGCGCGGTCATCTGCTGGCCGTCATCGTCGGCGCTGCCGGCCAATGAGTCGTAGCGGTCCAGTTCGACGCCGTTGCCGATGGTCTGGTTCGGTGCAAGACGATCGTCCAGGTCCACGACGTAGTACAGCCACGCGCTGCTGCCGTTGTTGATCCGTCGCAGGCCGGCGCCATCCACGCCACGCAGGTGCGAGAACGTGATGACGCCGGGCACGCCGTTCATCGGCGCGTTGTCGCCGATGTTCTGCGCGTTGGCTTCGTCGGCTTCATCGATCTGGCCATCGCCGTCGTTGTCGAGTCCGTCGCTGGCCATCTCGGTCACGACCATCAGGTCGCTGGCGTCGAGCGTGTCTTCCACCACCGCGTCGTAGGCAGGCGCGCGCGGCTGGCCGGCATCGTTGTTGACGGCGCAGGTCGGACTGCCGGCGTTGATGTTGCCGATGTCGCCATTGCACGCCATCAGCCGGAACACGTAGTTGTGCGTGGTGTCGGCGTTGGCGATCGCCGTCTGCCAACCACCGGCGCAGGTGCCGCCGTTGGCACCGGCGCTGAAGTTGTTGTCCTGGCAGACGTGCTTGGCGATCTGCACGCGCGGTTCGGTCACCACCACGTCGCTGCGGCGGATGCGTTCCCACGGATAACCGACCGTCTTGCCCGTAACCAGGGCCGGCGTCGGCAGCAGCATGCCGACCTGGCCACTGCCGAAGGCATAGGTTTCAGGACGGTTGGCGTTGTCGTTGTAATAGACCGCCTTGAAGATCGAGTTCAATGCGTTATTGCGGTCTTCGCCGTGCAGGTCCGGCAGCGCGCGCTGGTTGACCGCCTTGTTCTGCAGGCGCGTGACGGCGTTGATGTGGAACCACTGGTCGATGTCGACGATGTAGTCGTTGCCGGTGTTGCTGACGCTGTCCGGGCGGTTGCCGGTGAAGCGCCAGCCGAAGAGCAGTTCCTGTAGCGCCGACTTCGCCGGGTCGTTCGGCGCCTGGGTCGCGCCGGCGATCTGCGAGCCGACCTGCGGTGCAGTGCTGGCCACGTACACCAGCCCGTCCTGCACTTCGTCCTGCATCTGCACGTCGCGCACGCCGATGAAGCGGAAGCCGCGCGACTTGAAGCCGAACCAGCCGCCGGCCTGGATGCGATTGCTGCACTCCTCGCCGATCTGCACGCGCTCGCGCTGCTTGCGTGCGAAGTTGGGCATCCCATCGGACATCGCGCTGTCCGGCAGTGCGGGGACACGGGTCGTATCGGTAACGTTCTCGTTGCACGCGCCCAGTGCCGGCACCGCGCCCATCAGGGTGCTGGTGTCGCCGCCGGTGACGCTCCACGTCACCTGGTCCTTCATCAGGTTGAAGCCGATGCCGCGCGACCAGTGCGCGTCCAGCGAATACAGGTTGCCGCGATCGACTTCGCCGTCGCTGCGCTTGTTGTAGTAGCCGGCGTTGGTGCTTCCGGGCGCCGGAAACCACATCGGCGCATGGTTGTCGATCTGGCTGACGTTGTGCAGAGCGGCGGTGTTTCGCAGACTCACCGTCAGGTCGTCGAGGTTGCCGCCGCTGTCGGCCTTGTCGATGTCCAGCAGCGGCGTGGTCATGCCGCTGACCGTCCAGATTTCGCCGACCACGTCGGCGCGGAAGGTCACGTCGTCGGCAAGGATGCGCGCCGCGTCGCTGGTCTTGTTGACCTGGAAGGCGAACTGCACGCTGGCGTTCGGCGCCAACACCCGGTTGAAGGCGTTGACGTGATTCGGATAGCAGCGGTACACCGTGCCGTTGGCCGGCAACGGCAAATGCGGCACGTTGGGCGCGTCCGGCGGCGGATTCACCACCCACGCCTTGTACGGAGCGGGCTGCGGCACCGCACCCGACAACGGAACTACGTCGCAGGCCCAGTTGGCCGGCGCGGTCACGCTGGTCACGTTCAGGGTTGGGCCGAAGCTGACCAAGGCGCTGAAGTCGCGCGCGTTGACGCCGCCGTTGTTGCGCAAGGTCACCGACAGCGGAGTGGTCTGGGTGCGGTCGTTGGTGACGATGAAGGTCGGCTGGTCGACGCTGATGTCCAGGTCTTCGGGATCGAACGTGATCGCGCCGCCGGTGTGGCTGCCGGTGCTAGTGCCGTTGTCCACCAGGGTGTAGCTCTGCGTTCCCTGCCCGGCACACAGCGTCTTGAAGCGCAGGTCCACGGTGTTGTGCAGGCCCAGCAGACCGGACTGATCCGGGTCGGTGGGTTCGGGGCGCTGGTACAGCGGCGTACCCGGGTCTTCGGTCTGCACGTCGAGGTCGGCGGCGCGGTCGAAGTCCTTCGGATCCTTCAGCACGATCGCGAAGCGGATCACCAGTACGTCGCCGTGACGCATCAGATTCGCATAGACATGACCATTGCCGTCCGGCGCGCCACCGTAAGCCGAGTCCGGGTTGCGATCGTTGTAGTTGGTCGTGCTGGACAGCTTGAATTCCGGAGCGCCGTTTGCCAGATAGCTGGTGCTGTCGCCGGTGTTCGCCGGGATGGCGCCGTTGCGGTTGCTCCAGGTCAGCGTGTCGATGCGCCCCGGATAGGCACCGTAGAACGAACGGTTGCCGACATTCGCCGGATCGATCAGGCGCGGCGCATAACCGGGGTCGATGACATAACCCGCCGGCAGCGCGTCCTTCAGGTGATAGCCCATGGCCGGATCGAACCAGACCGTGCCGCCGCTCTGGTTGCTCAGCACCACGGTCACCAGCCCGCGCATGCCCACGGTGGCGCTGCCGTCGATACCGGTCAGGGTGCGGGTGACCTGCAAGGCGGCCTGCGCCGGGGCGTTGCTGCCCCCCTGGCCGTAGTAAGTCTTGAGCGTGGCGTTGTCGGTCAGGTTGGCGGATTGCAGAAGACCGCCCGGCGGTGTCTGCACCGCGCAACCGAACTGGATGTCGCGCATCTGGTTGGTCATGGGCGTGCCGCTGGAGCACGACGCGTTGCGCTGCACTTTGCCGACCACGTAAAGGTTGATGTTCGCGCCAGCCGCGATGTCGACGGCATCCACCGACGTGCCCGGCGTCACCGCGTTGACCGTGTTCGCATACGGCGCGGGAATGTCGCCGTTGAGACCGAACGGCGCCGGCACGGCCCAGTCGGCCAGGACGTTGCCGGTCAGCGCCATCGTGGTCACGCAGACCGAACCGGCCGGCAGCACGCCGTCGGCCGCCGCAATCGCGTCCGCCGCCACCTGCGTCGGGCAGACATAGTGCGCGTTCATGACGTCGGCGCGCGATATCACGTCGTCGATGCGCAGATCCTGCAGCGGCGCATCGCCCTGGTTGGCGATGTTCAAACGCCAGACGATGTCGTCGTCGTTGTGACCGTACACCGTGTCGCTGCGGGTCGCCTCTCTCTGTCCGGCGTCGTAGTTCCATCCCTGCTTGTAGATCTGCAGGTTCGGCTGGCGCACGTCGATGCTGCCAGTGTGATTCAACGCGGGATTGAACGCCGTGGTTCCCGGCGGAAAGCCGTTGTGCCAGTTGGTGTCGTTGTTGGGCAACTCGCGCGAATTGGCGATCGAACAACTGTCGGCCATCGAGCTGATGTTGATCTGTGCCTGCGCGGTCGGGTTGGCGTTGTACAGGCTTTCCGGGGTGTTGGTCGGCGCGCGATGGATCGGGATGCGGATGTCGCGTGTACTCGGGTTGCCGCGCGAGCCATTGGCCAGTGCACCCAGGTTGCGGATGGTGATCTGGTTGCCCGCCGCGTTGACCACGAAGTTGGTCCAGTTGGCGCCGCCAACGGTGACATTGGCGCCGGCGTAGTACACCAGGCCGTTGTTCGGCAGAGTGATCACCACGCTGTTGGACGAATAGTTGATGTCGGGATTCGACGTGCCGTAGGTGGGATTGACCCGCCACTGGTCGATCGTGTTGTTGCCGACGTTGATGGTGCGTTGTTCGAAGGGAACGTTGTTCTGGCTGCCGGTGATGAACGGATTGCTCAGGCGCACGGTCACGTAGCCGTAGCCGCACAGCTCGCAGTAGCTGTTGTTGCCGTTGCTCAGCACCTGTACCAGCGCGTTCGGGTTGACGTTGCTGGCAACGCACTGCTGCGCGAAGGCCGTGCCGGTGAAAAAGAATGCGAACGCCGTGCAGGCCCACAGCGCGAAGCTGCGCAGAAGGTGCCGCGCCCGGCCCCTGCCCGCTTTCGTCCCGTCGTTCGCATTCGTTTCCATGTTCTTCTGTTCCTCGTGGTTTTGCCTTGATCGCAAAGCCGACGGGATCCGCGAGAACGCGCGCAGGAAGTCCTGCGCGTTATTCGGCGGTCCCGCTGCCATGGGGCGTGTCGCGCCCTACAGGCCGGTGACTTTGCGTCACCACCTTTCGGTGGTTTTGCCTTTGTCGATGTGTTTCTGTTGCCTTGACTTGCCGCGTTCGGCGGCACGGTGCGATCTGATGTCTTCAGCCTGCCGGCAGGAAGTTCATCGGATAGACGATCGTCACCGCCGGCACGTCCTTGGCGCCGAAGTTGAAGCCCTTCACGCGGGCCACGATGTCGGAGATCAGCGCGGGCGCTTCCATTTCCGACGACTTCACTTGTGCCATCGACACGCTGCCATCCGGTTCGATGGTCAGGCGCAGGATGACCTTGCCCTGCAACGTCGCGTCGTTACGCAACTCGCGTTGGTACAGGCGGTACAGCGCGGACTTGTAACGATCGAAGACGACCTGGATCTCCTCGTCGGAACGTCCGCCACGCCGCGAGGCGCCACTCGTCGCGGAATCCTTGGCCGCGATCGCGTTGATGCCGCTGCTGGCCCGCGTCAGTGCCGTGCCCTTGATCGCCGCGCGCTCGCCACCACCGCTGCCGAAGCTGCGACTTTCGGCGGCAAGATTGATGCCGCTGCTGCCACCCGCGGCGCTGCTGGTCAGCATCGAACGTTCTGGACGCGCCGCGCCCGTATCGGTGCTGAGCTTCGCCGCCTTGCCGAGATTGGCCGCGGTGGGCATGTCGTCGACGGCCTTGAGCGCGTCCTTGAACGCAAGGATGCCCTGCGGCTTCGGCGTCTGCGGCTGGTTCGGTGCGACCGGACGCTCGACGTTCGCGACTTCGGTACGCGGCGTCGGCTTGTGTTCGACCTTGCGCTCGACCGGCTTCTTGAGTTCCGGCGGCGGCGGCGGCGCCTGTTCCAGCTTCTTCTGTTCCGGAATCACGGTGACCACGCGCTCGGGCATGTCTTCCGGCGCGAGCACCGGCTTCTCCGGAATCTTGATGAACGGGATCACGACGACGAGCAGCAGCCATACGCACAGCGCGATGGCCAGGCCCTTGCGCGAGCGCCGGTCTTCGTCGCCGCGCATCCACAGCATGAGATGCGGACGCACGCGGCCGGCGTCGAGTTCGCGCTCGACGATCCATTCGTTGCGTTGGCGGTCCAGCTCTTCCTGATGCTCGAAGGCTTCGTCTTCCAGCAGGAACAGTTCTTCGTTTTGTTCGCCGATCCGCTCTACCAGCGCGCCGCGGCGCGCTTCGACTTCGTTGATCTGGGCCCGCACCGCTTCGGTGCGGCGGCGTGCGCGGGCGATGTATCCGGCCGATGCACCGTTCGCGGCCAGGCCGTCCCAGAACAGATCCGCGCCGCCGACCTGCTCCAACTCTTCGAGCGCATGGCACGCCTGCTCGAGCAGCCGATGGCGGACGCGTTCGCTTGCGAAGCCTTCGAGCTCTTCTTCGATGACGGCGAGGTCGTGCGCGAACTCATCTAGTCGCGCACGTGCTTCCGCGATCTGTTCGGCGAGTGCCGCCTGGGCCTCGGCGGGATGGGTTTCAAGTTCCATTGCGTTGGTATCGGTCATGACCTGCCTCAACCACCGGCCGGCGCACTGCCGCCCGTTTCAAGCACGGCTAGCGACAACTTGTCGTACGCAGCCGCGGTGCAGGTAGTCATCACCTTGCGGATTACCTCGTACGGCAAGCCTCTGTCGGCCAGCACGGTGATCTCGCGATGGGCCAGCGCGGCCTGCTGGGCGGCGCCGCTCTTGGTGGTCAGCGGACGCGACAGGTACTCGCGCAACGGCTCGATCAACGCGGCGTTCGGGTCGCGGATCTGGTCCATCGACGCGATCTTTTCGCCCTGCACGAGCAGCATGTCCTTGGTGATCGTCACCACGACGGTCTCGGCGGGCTTGGCCTCGGCGGTGGAGAGCGGGATCTCCACGTTCTTCGCGTTCGGAACCACCTCGACTTCGGTCGAGTAGATCAACAGGAACGCGACCATCACCGACATGATGTCGATCATGGGGATCAGGTTGAGCTGCGGTTCTTCGTGTTGCCTGCGCGCGCCGCGGAACGGGTTGAGCGACATCCTCATGGTGCATCTCCCACGGCGATCTTCGGGAACATCGAAATGCGGCCGGCCGCATCGGGCGTGCCGGTGAAGCCGTTAGCGTTGGCGTTGGCCAGGTCCGTGCTGCGAATCGCGTCCATCACCTGCACCAGATGGTCGTACTCGACATCCGGAGCCATCAGTACCGAAGCCGTGTCGACTTCGACGTGCTGGCCCTTCAGGTTGGCCGCGAGGTTGGTCAGCTGCTTGAGCGGATAAGCCCCGTTCTCAACGGGCAAAACGGCGATCGAGTCGCGGCCGTTGGTCAGCTCCAGGCCTTCCTTGCGCACCATGACTTCGAGGCGGAAGGTCGGCTCGGTAGGCGCACCAGCGGCGGCGCTGGGCAGATCGAGCTGGATGATCGAAATGCGCGAGAACACGGCAGTCATCAGCAGGAACGTGATCATCACGCTGAAGATGTCGATCATCGGCACGAGCATCAGCTCGGTCGGCTTGGCCGGCGGTTTGCGACGGGGCATGAGACCCATGGCGTCTCTCCTGTGCTCTTACTCAGGCGGCCCGGATGTTCTGGACCGAACCCTGCTGGGCGGCGCGGTTGGTGCGCAGCGAAAGCACGTTCAAGTACTTGATCGCGGCCATTTCCAGGCTCTCGACCAGGTGCTGGGTGCGCGAGGTCAGGAACGCATGCATGAACAGCAGCGGCACGGCGGTGCCGAGACCGAACGCCGTACAGTTCATCGCCTCAGAGATGCTGGCCGACAGCATGTTGGCCTTCTCCGCCGGGTTGGCAGTCGCCACCGCGCTGAACGCGCCGATCAGGCCGGACACGGTGCCGAGCAGGCCGACCAGGGTCGCCAGGTTGGCGAAGGTGCCGAGGTAGTGCGTGCGCTTTTCCAGGCGCGGCACGACTTCCATCATGCCTTCCTGCATCGTCTTCTCGACGTCGTCGCGGCGGCGCACGGCGCCCTGCATGGCCAGACCGGCGCCAAGCAGGCGGCCGAGCGGGCTGTTGTCGTCGCCGACGATCTTGCGCGCCTTTTCGAAGTCGCCTTCGCTCAGCGACGGCTCGACCTTGACCCACATGTTCTTGGTCTGCTTCTGCGCACGCGCAATCGTGACCCAGCGTTCGACGGCGATCGCCAGACCGACGAGGCCGACCAGCAGGATCGGGAACATCATCGCGCCGCCGGCTTTGAAGAACTCCGCTACGGAATGAAACATGGCACTGCCCTCACTGAAAAATCGATGGAAGATCCGGGGAAACAAACAACCTGGGTGAAGCCTTGACTCACTCGCTGCCGGTTTTTGGTTCGTCAACCGTGAGTCCGTAGTAATCGAGTTCGCGCATGAACACGTCTTTGTCGACGGGCTGCGTGCTGTCGTCGAGCAGGCGCGAGATGCCTGGGGCATCAGCGAGCTGCGAGCTCTTCCACGGCACGATCACCAGTTCTTTCGGGGTCTCGTCGTTGCCGAGGATCGACAGGCCCGACAGCACCATGTCGCCAGCGGGTGCAGTTGCGCCCTTCTTCGCGTCAGCCGCGTTGGTTTTGGCTTCGTTCTTGGCTTCGTTCTTGGCTTTGCTCTTCGCGTCGTGCGACGCGGGCTCGGCGGCGAACGCCGTAACCGTCGCCAGCGAAAGACACAGGCTCAGGATCACGCGCATCACTTGCCCCCCTTCTCGGCGCGGGCACGCGCACTCGCGACCCAGCCGGCGACCTGCTTGTCGTCGGGCATCGCCTGTTGATAGGCGACGTAGTTGTCGAGCGCACAGGCGGTGTCCTTGAGGTACAGGTCGCAGAGCACGGCAAGGTTGAGCCTGGCGAAATGGAAGCCCGGCGCGGCGGCGAGCGACTTCTCGTACGAAGCGCGCGCATCCTCCAGCTTGCCCAGCTTGCGCTGCACCAGACCGAGTTCGTTCCAGGCGATCGGATGCTTCGGCTGCAGTTCCAGTGCCTGCTTCAGGCTCGCCTCGGCCTTCTCCAGTTCATTGGTCTTGGCGTAGGCGATGCCCAGATCCACATGCGCCGCGGCCAGCTTGGGCTGCTTCGCGATGATCGCCTGCAGCAGGGTGATGCCTTCGGCGTAGCGCTCCTGGGCCAGCAGGCCCGCGGCACGGGCGTAGTCGGAACGCGTCGCACCGTCGATCTTGGTCGACTCGACGATGGTGAAGCCGGTGTCGCTCACGTTCACGCCGGGTGCTTCGCGACGCGCGGCCATGGCCGTGGTCGCGACGTACACAAGCAGGAGCGCGCCGAGGCTCACGCAATGGCGCACGGCACGACGGATGTTCGGATCAGTGCGCGCGGGCATCGGCATCTCCGGTGTTGGCAGGCGTGGCGGGGGCCGTGCTTTCGACGTCGCTGCCGTCGTTTGTTTCGGCCGGTGTTGCCGACACGTTCGCAGGCGCCGCTTCGACAACCTTGGGCACCGGCTTGATGTACTCGTAGCGTTCGGCCTGGCCGAGGAAACCGGTGCTCGCCTCCGGACGCGCATAACGGGCCGGTACCAGCTGGGCCAGGCGCGCCAGACTTTTCTCGATCCATTCGCTGTGAACGCCGGCTTCGAGCAGCTCGATGTTCTTCTCGTGGAGAGCAATCGCCTTTTCCTCGAACGGGAACGCCAGTTCGTCGAGCTGGTCGTTGTAGTCCTGCAGCTCACCGCCCTTCAGGCTGTTCGGTCGCTCGGAGTCGTTGAGCGATCGGCTGAAGTTGGCGTACACCTCGCCCATGTAGAACGTGGCGGCCGCGGTGACGTCGGGCACTTCGTACGGCACCAGCGCGTTGAAGCCCTTGATCGCTTCCGCCATCGACTTCTGCTTGGCGGCCATGCTCTTCTCAAAGGGCAGCTTGAGTTCGAGCGACGCGAAGCGGGCGTACAGCGGCTCGGTCAGCACCAGCGAAGCGCGACCGGCCAGCGTGCGCGTGCGGGTGTTGCGCTCGGCGCCAGCCTTGGCGTCGGCCTGCACGACCTCCTGCAATTCGGCGCGGTAGCGCGTGTCGTCGCCGCGCGTCTTGTAGATGTCGGCCATGTGCTGGCGCGCTTCGATCGCATCGGCGGCGGGCTTTGGGAATTCGCCGACATAGCGGGTGTAAACCGCCAGCGCGCGATCGAAGTCCTTGGCGTCTTCATGCAGCTTGCCCGCGAGCAGCAGCGCTTCGGCGCGCAGCTTGGGATCGGCGGACTCGTTGGCGACGCGTTCGTATTCGCCGGCCGCGCTGCCCAGTTCTCCAGCCTGCTGGAAGGCGCTCGCGATCTGCTTGGTCGCGTCCTTCACCAGCTCGTGGGTCGGGTTGTCGCGGCGGAATTCGTCCAGCACCTGCGCGGCCGTCTTCCAGTCCTGCAGGCGCATGAGTGCGGCGCCCGCGTCGTACTGCGCGCCGGCGCGGATCTTCGAGGTCGGCGCCGCCTGCTTGATGCGCAGGAAGTGGTTGGCCGCAGTGCGGTAGTCGCCGGCGGCGTTGGCCGCCTCGCCCTGCTTGTAGATCGACGCAGCAAGGTTCTCGACCAGCGCGGACCGGGTTTCGTCATTGGCCGGCGTCGCGGCCAGGACCTGCGTGTAGGCCTGCTCTGCCACCGGGTATTCCGAGAGCTCGAACGACGAGTGCGCCACCACGGTCCACGCGGTGCGCTGCAGTTCCTTGCTCGCCGTCGGGAACTTTTCCAGCAGCTTGCGGCCGGCTTCGCGCGCCGCGACGTAGTCCTTCAGCTCGTACAGATCCTGTGCGGCCGCGACCAGCACGGTCGGTGCCTGCTCGTGCTTCGGGAACGTGTCGGCGAAGCGCAGCGAACTGGCGACCGTGGCGCGCTTGGCCTCTTCCTGTCCGGCGGCGGCCACTACCTTGAGATTTTCGCGATGCGCGAAGATCGCCGCGTAGCCCGCGGCGGCTGCCTTCTCGTGCGCCGGATATTCGTAGGCGGTGCGCTCGTACTGGGTCGCTGCACCACGGAAGTCGCCGTTCTCGCGCAACAGGTCGGCGAACTGGTAGTTCGCCGCCGGTGCGGTCGGATCGTCGTGGAAGGAATCGAGGAAGTCGCCGTACCAGCGCGAGGCTTCGGCGAAGCTTTCCTGCTTCTCCTTGGCCAGCGTCGGATCCTGGTAGCGCGCGTGGTAGTAGTTCGCCAGGTCCATCAGGTTGGACTTGACCGCGGCCACGACCTCAGGCCGCTCGCCGATCGCGTTGTGCTTCCAGTACTCGGCCTTCAGGCCGTAGTTGGCCGCGAACGCGCGCTTGGCTTCGACCACGAGTTGCGGGAAGCCACCGGTCTCGTAGATGCCGATGACGCGCAGACTGAAATCCGGCGACGAGGCATGGAAAGGGTAGAGTCCGACGAAGTCCTTGAAGACCGTCGCGGCGTCCTGGTAGCGCTGCTTGGAGAGATAGAACTCGCCCAGGTAGCGATACGCGTGATCTTCATACGGGCGATGGCCGAACTGGCCGAAGTACTCGCCGATGACCTCGGGACCGCCGAGGTTGGAGAACGACAGCGCGATGACGTTGAAGGTGTCCTCGACGCGACGATCCTCGGCCGGCGTGTGCTTCGCGCCGAGCACGTAGCCCTTCGATACCTTGTTGTCGATCAGCGCGAAATAGCGGTGCAGCGCCTCTTCGAAGGCACCCTGCTTGTAGAACGACCAGCCCAGCTTGAACAGCGCGGGCTCGTAGAATTCCGACGCCGCGCCCTTGGCGACGACGGCCTGGTAGGCGTTCTCGGAATCGCGGTACTTGCGCTGGGCGAAGAAGCTTTCGCCGCGACGGAATTGGACTTCGTCGACCAGCTTGGAATCCGGGTTGCTCTTGACCAGTTGCTCCATCACCGCCATCGCGTCCTCGGAGCGGCCGAGTTCGTCGTAGGCGCGGGCCTTCTGGTAGAGCACCTGGTCGCGGTAGGCGTAGTTCGGGAACTCGGCGAGCAGCTTGTCGTACAGCTGGATCGACTCGAGCGGACCCGATGCCGCTGCGACACCGGTGGTGGAAGCGGTGGCGATCGCCTGCTTCTCGTTCGCACGCTGCTCGACAGCGCGCTCGAGGTCAGCAGGCGCGCCAGCGACCGCCGCCTTGGTCGAGGACTTGGCCGCAGCCGAAATCTTGGTAACCGCATCCGGCGCCGCCAGCGCCAGCGACTTCGGGCCGGCGGTAGTCGGCGCGGCTGCTGTGGTCGCAGCCGTTGTGCTCGCGGCCGCAGTCGTCGTCGCCGCAGGCACGCGGTCGACCACGATCTCGGTCGTGCCGCGAACGCCGTATTCCTTTTCCAGCTGCAAGTCGGCCAGGCGACGCATCGCCTCCGGCGTCAGCTCGCTGGCCGGGGTTTCCGCCAGGAAGTGGCGATAGCCGTCCACGGCCTTCTGCAGGCCGTTGTCAACGCGCACATCCGTGGTATCCGGTTTCACCTCTCGCAACGAGGCGAGCGTGCCCGCGCGTTCGGTATGCGCGCACGCGGCCAACAGCGCGACCTGCACCGCGACTACGACAGTGCGAAGACGAAGCCTCATTTACCCTCCCCGGCCGATGCGCCCTTCGGCGCCGCCTTCGATGCATCCGGCGCGGCATCCGCGCCCTGCGCCTGACTGGCGCGGTCATAGCTGTCGGCGACGGCGTAGCGCGCCTGGGTCTGGTAGGCCTTCAGGCGTTCGGTGCGCGCGGTGAGTTCGGTGATGGCCACCGCCTCGATCAGCGAACCCTGCTGCTTCTGCAACTGGTTCACGCGCTCCAGCGAATCGCGCACGCGGTTGCGCAGATCGCGAATACCGTCGTCGTAACCGATGTAGCTGTGCACGCTGGCCTGGCGCGCGCGCACGAAGGACTGGTAGCGGACCTGCAACGCCTCAAGGTCCGTATCCAGCAGCGCCAGGTGCTCGTAGGCTTCCGTCAGCCGGTCCGCGTATTCGGTGCGCAGCTTCCAGTCGATCGTGCCGCGCAGGCGCTGCAGGCGTTCCGTCTGTTCGGCGCGCGCGGCCTCCGGCAGGCGCGCGATGGCGGCGGCCGTCGCATTGATGCGATCCAGCGCAATGCGTTCTTCCGCGGTGGCCAGCAGTTCGGGGCGTGGCTTGGTCAGCTGGTCCTTGAGGCGCCGGGCCAGGATCCTGCGCTGCTCGAGGCGCAGCTTGTACTGCGCGTCCAGTTCGCGGAACTTGCCGTCGATGCCGGGCAGCAGCGGCTCGTAGTAGCCGCGACGCTGGGCGATCAAGTCGTCGTACGCGTCGAAGCTCGACTGCCAGGATTCCAGCTTGCGACGCAGGTCCTCGAGATCGAGGTAGTTCTGCAGCGCCGTCTGGAAGTCGTGAGACGCCATCAGCTTGGTCAGGTAGAAGGTTTCCGGCGCGTCTTCCAGATCGCGCAGCTTCACCACCCACAGCTTGTCCTGATGGATTTCCTCGCGCACCAGCGCCTTGAGGAAGCTGCCGTCGCGCACGGCGTTGGTCGAGAACTCGAGCATTTCGAGTTCTTCGCCGAAGGACTTCAGGGCTTCGTCGTACAACACCGCGGCACGGCCATGCAGGTTCAACTTGCCGTAGGCATGCGGCAGGGCCAGCTTGGCTTCCTGCACGGCGCTGTCGGTGGAATCGCGCGTAGCCAGGATCTTCCACGGCACCAGCGCACGTTCGAAGTTTCCGGCCATGGCATCGGCCCAGCCGGCGCTCAGCAGCGCCTGGTTGGAATACGGTCCTTCGAGGCTGACGCGATCGAAGTAGCGCTGCGCGCTGGCGTAGTCCTTGGCCTCGAGCATCAGGCGGCCAAGCACCATGTTGGTCTTGTCGCGGATAGCGACGACGGCCTTGGAATCCTTGCGGTCCGGTTCACCGGCCTTCGCCAATTGCAGCTGGCCTTCGGCGGTCTTGCCGTCCTGCAGCAGTGCGATGCCGTAGTTGTAGCCGGCGAACCCTTCCAGGCCCTTCGCGCCCTGCAGCTTCTTCAGCACCGCAGCCGCTTCGGCCGGCTGGCCCATGGCGAGGTAGGTGTTGGCGCGCAGGAATTCGATCTCGTCGCGGATCTCCTCCGGCACTTCGCCGTGGATGCGTTCCAGCGCCTGCATCGCGTCCTGCGGCTGGCCCTTCTGGAAATGGATGCGCGCCAGGCGGAATGCCGCCTCGTTACGCACCACGTCTTCGACGTCCGCTTCCAGCACCGCCTTGATCGCGCGGCCGGCGCGATGGTGCATGCGGTAGTTCAGTTCGAAGTCGCCGACCGAAAACTCGGCATGGCCGATCAACGGGAACAGCGAGTCCAGCGTCGGTTCGTCGACGCGATGGTGCTGGGCCAACTCGGTATCGAGACGCTGCAAGGCCTCGAACCAGCGCCCCTGGTAGGCGTTGTACAGGGCTTCGCCGAAGTAGGGATCCTGCTCACCCGCAGTCGGCGCCGCATCGGCGGCCACGCAGGGGCCAAGCCCCGGCAGCACGACCAGTGCGAATCCCAACACGATGCTGGATGCGCGACGCATCGGGCCTTACCAGTCCGTGGCGGTGATGGAATCGCCGGACACGGTCAGGCCGACCAGCTTGGGCTTGATCTCCTTGCTGACCGCGACCGTCTGGCTGCGGCTGTAGGCCTCGCCGTTGGCGCGCTTGCCGCTCACGGTCACTTCGAGCTGGTGCTGCCCGCTGGCGATGTTGCCGGTGTACAGGCGCTGCACGCCGCCCTTCTGCAGGGCTTCGAGCTCCTTGAAGCTGTAGATGTAGTGCGCGGCCGGCTGGCCGTCGACTTTCACGTCCACCGAGTCCAGGCGCAGCGTGTCGCCCTTGGCGAGCTGCACGAAGACCGCGAAGTGCGTGTCGGACGGATACAGCAGCTTCTCTTCCAGCTGGCTGAGCTCGGCGGCAATGGACAGGACGTCGGACTTGACCTCCTGCACCTGCTCGTCCAGGCCCTTCATCTGCTCGCGATAAGCGTTGTCCGCGGCCCACGCGGGCACGCAGGCCGCGGCCAGCAGGAACGGCACAACCGCCTTCAGGAAAATCTTCTTCATGCAATCCGCCCTCACAGTTCCCCGGCCACGAAGACGCACTTCCCCGTGCAACCCGCGCATGGCGGGTTGCAGTGGTTTCGCTACGTGGATTTTTTGTTTCCCCTCGACCGGCGACTGGCGCTGCAGTGTTTCGACTGCTCGCGCTCTTTGTTATCTACCGGTTAAAACGGCGGCGATTAGACCAGCTGGCTATTCACGCGCAGTGAGATGGTCATTGCAGAACTTGGTACGCAGAGCGGCGGAAGGTGCGCATTTTTGTCAGAAGCCGACGCAACCTCTCAACGAAAATGTGATGAAGATCTTCAATGCTGAATGCGGCTCTCGGTGTATTCCGGCATCGAAAGTTGATCTGCATCTCAGATGTGCGCAAAGCAGTCGAGTCGCTGACGCCTGAGAAGTCGTTGCAAGCGTCACGCGCGAGTTTTGACGCGCGTCGCAATTGAGATGAGCTACAGAGCTGCTTCTGCTTCGGCGAACAGCAAAGTCAAAAGCGCCCCTCACCCGCCTTCGGCAAGAACCAGCACCCTCCCGGCGTGCGCGCAAGAGCTAGCATCCCCTTCTCCCCGCGTGCGGGGAGAAGGGGGCCGAAGGCCGGACGCCCGAAGGAAGCACCCTTGGGGTGTGAGGGGGAGCGAGCGCAGCGAGCTGCTTTGCTTCCGTCGTCGCGCACGTCGCAGACTTCGTCGCCCCTAGCCGCGATTCGTCGCAAATGCGTTGCCCGCATGGCAACCCGGCTGGAGCCTCGTCAGCAAAGCCGCGCCCTGCGGCCAATCCCGCTGGCCCTCGGAGCACCCACGTGCCGAACAAGAAACCCGCCATCGCCTCTCCAGCGAAGAGCGCCGTCGCGTCGCTGGCATTGGCGTTGGCATTGGCAAGCACATTCTTCGCCGCGACCTGCATGGACGCCCATGCCGCCGCGCACGACGCCTGCAGACTGTCCAAAGCCGCGGAGACGGATGCCCTCGTCCACGCGCCATTCGAAGTGGTGGACGGCCGCATCTACGTCCAGGCGCGGGTGAATGGCGGCGGCCCGTATCGGTTCGCCGTCGACACGGGTGCCAGCGGAATGGCCCGCGCCGATGCCAGCCTGGTGTCCGCGCTCGGGCTCACGCTGCAGGGGCAGGCAAGCAGTTCGGATGGCGTACAGACCGCAACCGTCGAAACCACGCATCTGGCGGCGCTCGAATTGGGCGGCCTGGCCCGGCACGATCTCGACGTCATCACCCGCGACTACAGCAGCCGCAAGGCGCCCGAGGCCGCTTTTTCCGGAATCATCGCGCGGGAATTCTTCGCCGATGGGCTGCTGGTCATCGACTATCCCAGGAAGGTCCTGACGTTCAACCGCAGCCACGCGCTGTCACCCACCGACCGCAACGTCTTGAGCTATGAACGCGCCTTCCGCGTCCCCATTTCCATCGGCGGAGTGCAGGCCCAGGGCAGCCTCGACACGGGCGCCAACGTGAGCTTCGTGCTTCCTCAAGCGCTGTACGCCAAAGTTGCCGCGGGCACGCTCGAACAAGCCGGACACGGGCAACTGACGAATGGCGAAATCGAAACCCAGCGGGCAACGATCCATGGCCCATTCCAGATCGGAGGCATCAGCGTTTCCGACGTCGAAGTGCGCGTCGCGGACCGCTTTCCCGAATTGCTCGTCGGAGCGCACGTGCTGCAGAACTTCGTGCTGATCATCGACCAGCGCTCGAAGACCATCGCGCTGTGTCGATAGGACCAGCCGGAGGACCAGCCGGCGCTCGCTAGTAGTCCGCCAGACGAACCGGCGGCACGGCACGCGCCTCTTCCATCCATTCGCGCACGCTGGCGCGTGCCAACAATGCATCCATCCACGCCGCGGCCTGCGGCCATGACGACAGCTCGGGCGCGTGTGCGCGCAGGCGAACTACGGTAGGGGTGAAGGCCAGGTCCGCCAGCGACAGCGATCCCGCGAGCCAGCGCCCGCCACTGCGCGCCAGCGCCTGCTCCCAGACTTCAAAGATTCGCGCCGCGTCACCGCGTTCGGCTTCGCTCATCGCGCGGCGATCCGGATAGAAAGCGCTTTCGAACGACAGCCGCGGGCACAGTCCCGACAGACCTGCGTGCTGCCAGGCAAACAAAGCACGCGCCTGGGCGCGATCACGCAGATCCCGAGGCCACAGCACGCCGCCGGCGAGGTCATTGGCGTATTCCATGATCGCCAGCGAATCAAAGATCACCGCATCGTCGTCAACCAGCACCGGCACCGCACCCGGCGGCGAGAACTGCCGGATCCGCGCGAGATTCGCAAGGCGCTGCGGCTGGCGGATGTCCACCACCTCCTCGTCGAAGGCGATACCGGCTTCCTTCAGCGCAAGCCAGGCGCGGAAGGCCCAGCTCGATGCATTGCGGGTGCCGGAGTACAGGATCCTGGTCATGCGGACATCCAACGGGGCGATACATCATGATCGCGCACAGCGATCGCGCGACTTGGGGCGACACGCCGTCTCTCGTCCCTGACGTACCCGTGGCCGCCTCCGCACCTGAAGGTCGTTGGCGCCAGTAGGGCAACGGCACACTTCGCACCATGAGCCATCGCCACGGCGCACTGATCCGCACCATCTTCCACGACCCGGTCAGCGCCAATATCCATTGGCGCGAAGTGGAATCCCTGCTGCACCACCTGGGTGCGGAAGTCGAAACCCTGAGCGGCAATCGCATCCGCTTCCGCATCAAGCAGGTCGAAGCAGTACTGCATCGCCCGCATCAGGGCACGGCGCTAGACCGCAACGCCGTGCGCAGCCTGCGCGGCTATCTGGCTGCGGCTGGCGTGACGCCGTCACTGTATGAGCAGCGCGGCGAAGAGCCTGACCGCTGACCTTCGCAAGCCATCATCCGACCGACAAAATCAGCGCGCCGACCGCAACGCCCGATGCGCAGCGAAATATTCGCGCAGGACGTAACGCAGGCGATCGGCTTCGGGCCGACCCCAATCGCGCTGCAGCTCACAGGCCAGGGAGAGCACGGTAATCGGCTTGGCGCCCGCTTGGATCATGCGTTGCATCGCGCTCTCGTGGGATGTCGTGCTGACGCCGCCTATGGCATCGGCAACGACGTACACCTCATAGCCTTCGCGCAGCGCATCGAGCGTGGGAAAGGCAACACACACTTCGGTCCAGAGCCCGGCGATGATCAGTTTGCGACGCCCGGTCGCCTCGACGGCTGCACGGAAATCGGGATCCTCCCACGAGTTCATCGAGGTACGGTCGATTTCCTCGATGCCGGACAGCGCCGCGCGCAGCTCGCGATTGGTCGCGCCCATGCCGTGCTGCACGTAGACCGTGGACAGCACCACCGGCAAGCCGAATGCGGTCGCCACATGCCCCAACAGGGTGACATTCGCCACCAGTTCGTCGTGCGGCATCGAGCCGACACCGGCGTACTGCTCCGGCTGATAGTCGATGAAGGCGATGGCGGCGTTGTGCGGCGTGAGCAGCGCGTCGGTCTTCGGATCGCGGATCGGCGTGACACCGGACATGACGGACTCCTGCGCGGGGAAAGTGCGCGATTGTCCGCGCAGCCGGGGTTAAGAACGGATCAAGCAGGTGCGCTTCAGGGAAGCCGCCAGGAAGGGGCTACCACGCGCTGGCCAGATCCGTCGCCCCACCCACGTCGATTACGTATTCGAAGTTCTGTTGCATGTGCCCGTACGAGCCTTTGCCGGAGGCGCCGTAATTGGCGCCGATATTCACGACGTGTCGCCCCGGGGACAGCGGCTTGAGCATCAGCCAGTAGCCATCGGAGGCCGCGGTGATGCTTTCCTCGATCGGCACGCTGGTATCGAGCGCGAAGCAACCGTCGCTGCGCACGCGGTAACGCTTGACGTCGGGCACTGGTTTGCCGTCGATCAGCACGACCGCGCTCACCAGATGATCGTTGTTGACTGCCGCGCGCGCCTGCAGGATTTCACAAGGATGCGTATGTTCCGGATCGGAAGCGGCCGCATGGTAGGGGTAGTACATGTTGATGACCGGAATCAGCACATGCTTGCCTTTGGGTATCACGCATTTGCGCCGCGCCGTGAACGTCCCGTCCGTCCCCGCAAGAAACCACACCGGACCGCCCTGCCCCATTTGGCACAACCGTCCGTCCGGGTCGAGATAGGGAGGAATCGGCTGCGACAAAGCCCAGCGCCACCAATGCGCCGTCCACTCACCGAAGCTGACGCCTGCCACGCGGGCATCGGGCGGCAGTACCGGCGATTCTTCTGCCGTCTTCGTAACGCGAGTCGGCGAAGCGCCGCGCCCCGCAGCAGCGGGTGCACAGAAGCAAGCCGTGAGCGCGACGGCGCAAATCAGGAGCGAGGTGGTTCGCATGAGTTCCCCCGGAAATCAGCGGCGCAGCGTAGCGGTTGACGGATTGGAGCGGAAGGCGCGGATTCCCGCGCGCTTAAGGCGCAACCCCATGGCCCGCATAACGCCCATGCACTCCTGGCTCCAGCGACAACGCCCTATCCAAGTCGGCCTGGACATCGGCTTCACCCATCGCACGCTTGGCCAAGCCGCGGACGTAATAGGAGGACGCGGCCCTGAGGGTTGCGCTGGATGGAGGCGTCATAGCTGGCAATCGCTTCGCGATACTCACCGACGCAAACAGGGTCATATCCAATTGCCCCGACCGTGTTCCAAGCCGTTGGTCGAGCCTGCC
Organism: Lysobacter tyrosinilyticus; assembly: GCF_054779815.1. Lineage (NCBI taxonomy): Bacteria > Pseudomonadati > Pseudomonadota > Gammaproteobacteria > Lysobacterales > Lysobacteraceae > Lysobacter > Lysobacter tyrosinilyticus. The sequence continues at coordinate 793,240 of NZ_BAAGXN010000001.1, read as the reverse complement.
GGACAGTCGTGAAGCCAGCAAGAAGTCGAGGCCGCCACCCGTTCCTTCAAGGTTTGCATCGGTCGCCCCCGACGCCGGCTGTCAGGGGACGGCTTAGGGTCGTACTCGCGTGTCGTACCAGACCGTGGTAGAAATCCGGGCCCGTGAAGAGTCGCGAACACCTGTTGTGGTAAACGGCCTTGTCGCTATCGGAGAAACTGTCGGTTCGTCTTGGTCAGTGACGATCGGGCCGGCGTTGGCCGGACGCAGTGCGCACTGACATTGCCTGTTGTAGTTGATCCTGCTTTGCAAAGAGATCGTTGTTTTCAAACCACCTTTTTGGAGATCGGTCATGAACACCAAGCTCGTCGTGCTCCTTGCCGCCGCCGTCCTGGCGCTGTCGGCCTGCAAGAACGAAACCCAGACGGCCCAGAACGAAGCCGCTGAAGCCAAGGCCGCAGCCGATCAGGCCGGCCAGGCTGCCAGCGACGCTGCTCAAGCCACCGGCGAAGCCGCGCAGCCAGGCGTCGAAGCCGGCGCCGCCGCCACCGGCGAAGGCGCCGCCGAAGCCGGCGCTGCCGTTGAGCAGACCGCCGACGCCGCGAAGGCCGCCGCCGCCGAAGCCACCTCGAAGGCGGCCGACGCCACTGCGGAAGCTGCACAGAAGACCGCCGACGCCGCAAAGAACGTCGCGGACAAGGCCGACAAGGCGGCTGAGGAAGCCAAGAAGTAATCCGGTTTCCTGTATGCATACGAAGGCCCGCGCAAGCGGGCCTTCTTTTTTGCAGGTTGTCGCACTGTTGGTAGCACTGGTCGTCGTTGCACCCAGCGCTACTTTTATTCCCTCCCGCCGCGCCGCATAGTGCGTGGCCTGCGCGTTCGCAACGAACGCGCGCTCATCACTTCACCAGGGGAATCTTCATGAAGAAGCGCGTCATGGCGGCCACCGCCGCGGTCCTGTTTGTCACCGGCATTGGCGTGGGTTACAGCGCGCAGAAGCTGCGACCCGAGCCCACCTCGTACCGCGAGAAGTCGCCGCAGGACGCTGCAAAAACCATGTTGTCGCTGGCACTCGTGCAATCCGGCAAGAACGGCAGCTGGGAGCGCATCGGCGCCGGCCGCGTCTATTACCTGGGCGGAATGAAGGCCGAGGGCCAGGCCGTGTTCGACGCCGTGCTCAATGGCAAGCACGAAGACAGCGACGTCTATCGCATTGCTCGCGTCTATGCCGAGGCCGGTGATTGGGACAAGGCGAAGCCGATGTTCGAAGGCTTCCTCGCCAAGAATCCCGACGACGCCCGCGGCTTCGCGGAAGTGGGCGCGAACTACCTGTTGCAGGGCGACCGCGCCACTGCCGAACGCATGTTCGACCGCGCTGTCGAACTTGAGAACAACGACCCCTGGATGAGCGAGCACATCGCCGGCGCGTATCTCGGCGTGCGACCGCAGGAGTGATGAGCCGGGTCAGATGAAGAAATGGGCCGCGGGCGGATGATTGGACTCACCCGCGCCTGTTCGCTTGAAACTCTGGCCCTGCTCCCGAGGAAGTAATCCGGGCTTCCGGCATGTATGTGAAGGCCCGCGCAAGCGGGCCTTCTTTTTTGCGCAACGGCGGAGCCGACCCAGGCTACGCACCTTGTTTCCACTGCCGGCCGTAAGCTTGCGGACTCGATCAGGCGGGAATCGCGATGAGCGCCATCCATGCATTGCTCGGTACCGAATTGCCGCTCGTGCAAGCGCCCATGGCGGGCGTGCAGGACGAAGCACTCGCCCTTGCGGTTTCCGCGGCGGGTGGACTCGGCTCGATGCCGTGCGCATTGCTGAGTCCGGCGCAGCTGCTGGCCGCATTGCAGAAATTCGCGACGCTTGCGCGACCGATCAATCTCAACTTCTTCTGTCACGCCATGGCGGAGCCCGATCCCGAGGAAGAGAGACGCTGGCGAGGCGTGCTCGAACCGTACTACCGGGAGTTCGATGTTCAGCCCCCAGCGCCATCAACCGCTGGCGCACGTCGGCCACTCGATGCGGCGACCGTGGATCTGCTCGAGCCGTTCCGCCCCAGGGTGGTCAGCTTCCATTTCGGCCTGCCGCCCGCGCCGCTGCTGGCGCGGATCAAGGCGTGGGGCACGGTGGTATTGGCGTCGGCCACGACCTTGGACGAGGGGCTCTGGCTGCAACGCCATGGCGCCGATGTCGTCATCGCGCAGGGCATCGAAGCCGGCGGCCATCGCGGGCATTTCCTCGCCAACGACGTGCACAACCAACCGATGACTCCCGAACTTGTTGCCGCCTTGTGCCGCAACCTGAGTGTGCCGGTGATCGCCGCTGGTGGCATTGGCAGCCGAGGCGACGTGCAAGCCATGCTCGCGGCGGGCGCGGCCGCCGTGCAGGTCGGCTCGGCGTACCTGTTGTGTCCCGAAGCGAAAACCTCGGCGGTACATCGGGCTGCGCTCCAGCAGTCCGGACGCGACACCGCGATCACCAATCTATTCACCGGCCGCCCGGCGCGCGGTCTGGTCAACCGTCTCATGCGCGACCTGGGTGCATTGTCGGCCCTGCCACCGGCGTTTCCCTGGGCGGCGCAAGCGCTCGCGCCACTGCGCGCGGCCGCAGAAGCACGCGGTCAGGACGACTTCACGCCGTTGTGGTCGGGTACACGGCCCGGCGGCTTTCCCGACATGGCAGCGGGCGAAGTGACGCGCCGATTGGTGGGCCTGGATTGACGGGTTGGGGGGGCGCAGGCGCCGCATTTCCTGATTGGCTCGGCGCTCTGAGTCCGCATTGCCGGCACAACAGAGAACACCGCACTCCGCATAGGCTGTTAGCCGCCAACCAGAGAGGAGAGGGCAATGCAGGGAAGCAGGCTCATCGGCGTGTTGTGGTGTGGTTTGTTCGCGGCTTCGGCATGGGCTCAGACCACTTCACGGCCTGCCACCGCGGACACGTCCGCGCAGCACGAGTGCAAGGGGGTGATCGACGATGGAAAGTGCCTGGAATGGAAAGACGGCAGGATCCTCGTCGATGGCAAGGAGCAGAGTGTTGCGCCGCTAGGCCCGAGGATGTCATTGCCCGCGGCGCCCGCCGGTGTCGCACGTATCGCAGTCGTTTACGACCGCAAGTTGCTGGCCAACATCGTCATCGACCAGAAGAAGGATGTGGTTGTGCCGCAGTTCTATCTGGTCGATCTGAAGACCGGCAAGGCTGCCGTCACCGGCGACCTTGCCGAGCCACTGGCCAGGTTCGCGAGCACGCATGCGACGCCGGCAAGCAATGCATTGCATGCATCCTCATCCCCGGCATTGCTGGATTCGTTGATCGCCGCATCCCGGCATGCGGATGGCACTCTCCTGCAACGCAGTGAACTGGACGGGAAGCGATTTGCCGCCTTCCAGCTTTGGGCATCTTGGTGTCGCGGCTGCATGGACGAGGCGAACGAGTTGTCGGCGCTGTTGCGCAAACATCCGATGCCCGAACTCGCGTGGGTCGCACTGGAAACGGATCCGGAAGCGTTGAACGAAACCGGCGAGGCGCAGGAGCGGGGCGAAGAGGCTGCCTTTACCGTACTGCCATGGTTTGCCCCGGCCTACGCGAGCAGGCTTACCGCGGCCGCATGCCACGCGTGGGCAGAGACAGGACGCTCGGGTAGTCCACGGCCTGACGGATCTGCACCATCATTGCCTGGCACATCTGTTGGCGCATCGCGGCGTCCTTGATCGAGTCGTAGAACTTGTTGGCTTCGTCGAAGCCCGTCTGGAACTCCGCGTCCGCGTCCACCTGCTGTCCGGCGGGCAGCGTCGCGTTCGCCTGCCGTGCCTCCACCTCGAACTTGGCCTTGTGCCGCGCCATCAACGTCTTGTCGAAGCCACAGCGCGTGCCGAACTGGTTGCTCATGCCCGTCGCTCGGGCTGTAGCGGTGATGGCCTCCCCCATTCCGCCATTGGCGGCGAACGCGGACAGCGGTATGAGCAGCATAGCGAGCGGCAGGTATTTCATCGGGGTCCTTCTCCGGAGTAGGTGTAGGCGTTGAAGCAACTTGGTCGGTGTCACGGCGGTGCTGTGGCTGGAAATCGGGACGGAGACATTGGTCTCTTTCCTTCCTCTCTAGCCTGGAATCAAAGCGGTGCGAGTGTCGCGCGACAAGACACACGCAACCCAAAAGGCGCTCCGACCCCCGCTCTTCCGGGCATTATGTAGCGACTCTTGGGGAGAAACGCATGGAAACTGTTGTTGCTGAAGCCGCGCCGTCGCCGGTGAGTGGCTTCTGGCGCCGCCTGGCCGCATTTGCGATCGACAGCGTGGTGCTGGGCGTGTTCGGAATGATTGCCGGGTTCGCGATGTTCGACACCCTGGCGCAACTGGGCCCGTATGGCCGGCTGCTGGGTTTCGCCGTCGCGTTGCTTTATTTCGGCGTATTGAACAGCCGGATCGGTGGCGGACAAACGCTCGGCAAGCGGGCCTTGTCCATCCGTGCCGTCACGCTCGACGGCCAATTGATGTCGGTTCCGCGTTCCTTGCTGCGCTATGGCGTGTCTTCCTCAACAACGCAGCACTGCCGCTCGACGTGATCATGTCCCCGTTGGGTTACGTGATTTCGTTGGTCGTGTTCGGCGGCATGCTTTCGATTCTGTACCTGCTCGTCTTCAATCGAACCACGCGGCGCTCGTTGCACGATTTCGCAGCGGGATCATGGGTCGTGCGTGTCGCTGCACCCGCATCGACGGGGCACGTGCCGCGACTGTGGCGCGGACACGTCATCGCGGTGGCGTTGCTGCTGGTGATGGCGTTGTCGTTGCCGCTCCTGACGCAGTCCCTGACGCGACTGCCGGTGTTCGAGGAAATATTCCCCGCGCTCGAAGCCATCAACGCCGAGCCCGGTGTGAAGTACGCAACCGTCAACGCCGGCTTCAGTTCCGGCAGCGGCGGCGAACTCACCTATGTCGCGGCCATACTCCAGCTGGATAACCCGCGCGTGGAAGACAAGCCCTTCGCCAAGGGCATCGCCAGCAAGATGCTGCAGGCCGCGCCGGGCTTCGCGAAACGCGACGTCGTCGCAGTGACGCTGACGTATGGATATGACCTGGGCATCGCGACCGGTTGGCGCTCGTATGCATTCCGGTTCAAGCCGGACGAACTGGGGCCGGCGAAAACCCCATAGAAGAAATGGGGGACGGAGCCTCTCTCACGCCTCCGTCCCTCTCTGTCGCCCCTGTACTTCCTGCATTCGCCTACGGCGCAGTGAACTCACTGCAGTCTGGCAGGGGTGAGTCGGCTTCGTAACGCCCGATGGCCGGATTGAAACGCAGGATGCGGCTGTAGCTGCACTCTTGATTGACGACTGTAACGAGGTCGCTCTCTTTGAGCGCCGGGTTGGCGAGCGAGTCTGCGTTGCGTGAAACGGGCCCCGGGAAGCTGGTTGCCTCCGTTTCATAACTGAACTCCGGCAGGCCCGCGGAGGCGTCCGCATCGTGCAAGGTCAAGGTCGCCGAGAAGCTGTATTCGTCGTGGCAAGCCCCCGCCCGCTGTTCGACATCCGCGTCCGAGAAGCAGGCGCGGATCATGGCCGCGCCGCTCAGTGGAACTGAGAGCACCTCCGCAAACGTCGCCTCACTGCCATATCCCGCATCGACCTTGATCAGGACAAGGTGATCAGCGCTCGCTCCGCCCCCCGAGTACCCGGCGCGGAAGTGCATTACCACACCCATCATCGCGCTGTGTCGTCCGTGCCCGGGACCATCGCCAGCTTGCAGGCGCACGATGCGGGGCCAGAACGTGGGCGGATCGCCCTCTTCGTAGTCTTCACCTTTAGGCAGCGCGTAACGCCATGTCGGTCGTTCTTTGACAGGGGCCGTCTGGTCGAACACCTCGAGCAGCCGGCTTCCGTCTTGGGCGTCCGAATGGATCTGCGCACACCATTGACGGTCCGGGGTGCAGTGGACCGCAGAATCCGCTGCTATCGCCTCAAACGCCTCGATCCGATTTCCCGCTCGATCCTCCTCCGGCGCCTCGAAGGCAACCGCAGGGGCAGAGCCCAGCAAGTAGAAGCCGAGAACAGCGGCGTAGATGACGGGTCGGGACATGGCGTGAGCGTTAGTAGAGGTATTGGTGTCGAGGCACTTGTCGAGCCAGGTGCAGTTTCATTTCGTGGCAGCCATCAATTCCGATCGCTGTAGAGCGCATCCGGTCGGCGACGTGACTCATACGCCTGGAGGTGCGAGTAGGCCAACCGGAGAAGTGGCGCGACCACCCCGCAACGGGAGCCGCGAAGAATCATGTCGCCCAGGATGTGATCGGCTTCCGTTGGCCCATCGCGCTCGATGTCGCGCAGCATGGAAGCGGTATAGCTCGAACCTCGCTCCGTGAGTTGCGCACGATAGGCGGAGATTTGTGCCGCCGTCTGCGGGTGACCGTTCGCGACTGCGACCTGCTCGCACTCATCCAGAAGACCCACGACGAAATCCTCGCCCGCTGTCGTTTCCAGTATCTCGCCAATGCTGGCGCGCATGGTGCAGGTCGCACTCGCAAGCGTGGCGAGGAACACAAACTTGCCCCACATGTCGTGCTCTATCTGTTCGGAGATCGAGAACTCGATCGATGTCGCTCCAAGCAAGCGGGCAAGCGACTGCAGATGCGGGCTGTCGGCGCCGCGGGTACCCGCGACCAGCCGGTGAAAGCCATTGAGATGCCTGATCTCACCGGTCGACGGGGAAGCCACGGCTAGATGCGCCAGACCTCCCAACACGTTGCCGGAGCCAAAGCGCGCATCCAATACCTCCAGATGGGCAAGGCCGTTCAGCAGCGGAAGGATGGCGCTTTGATCGCCCACCGCGGGAGCGATCGCATCCATGGCGGAGGCCAGGTCATAGGCCTTGCACGCGACGATGATGAGATCGAATCGGCCTTGCAGGTCCGCTGCCGTCACGACCTTCGGCGTGATTCGGGCGTCGCCCAGCGGACTGGTTACGCGCAGTCCTTCGGATCGCAACTGCGCCGCGCGGGCGGGACGCACCAGAAACGTGATGTCTCCGCCAGCGTCATGCAGCCGGGCACCAAAGTAGCCGCCGATTCCGCCTGCACCCAATACCAATATCCGCATTGAATCCCTGTCCCTCGCGAGAAGGCGCAGATTCTCCGCTGCGAGCCGGCTTCTTGCCACACCAGAGAACAGGGACGGAGCAATGGGTTTCTCCCAAGTGCCTCCGTCCCTTGAGTCAGTTTCTTTACGGCTGGCGGTCGTCGCGCACGAGCGTCGAATCGCCGACGCGCGCACCCGGCGCGATCTTCCATCCGGGCTTCAGGGTGAGCGTCCATCCGTCGCCGCGGAGCGGTTCGCCGCTGCGCAAGGGCACCGTTGCCCGCGTCTGATTGGCGTAGACCAGCGCGCCGTTGCGCTCCACCGCCAGCTCGCCCCAGGCGTCGGTCAGGCGCAGGGTCGGGTATACGGTGCCGGTGTCGTCGAGCGCGACCAGTGTCTGGGGATTGAACTGGTAGTTCGACTTCGCGAGCGGCAAGACCAACACCGGCCCATCGACGAGCGCAGCGCGGTAGGCGTCGACGCGGGCAACGCGCTCGCGCTCACGGCGGACTTCCGCGTCGCGCAGGCTGCCGTCGGCGTCGTAGCGGCGCTTGCGTGCATCGAGCTCGGCGGACGCGACCGTGCCGGTCTTGTAGGCGTCCGCCAGCAGCGTGCCCAGGTTGGCACCGGCGGCAAGCTTGTGGCGCCAGGCGGGATCGGCATCGTCCAGCAGCAGGCCGTAGGCGGGACCGCTGGCGTACGCGAACGAGCGCACGAAGCTCGGTGCGTCGAGGAAACGCGACAAGTCGAAGGTCGCGTAAGCCAGCCGCGCGTCCGCGCGCGCCAGGCCAAGCCGTACGCCGGTGTATTCGGCGATGCCTTCGTTGATCTCCAGCGCGGCTTCGTCGCCGGCAGCGTCCTTGGACAAGCCCTGACGCGCGTGCCGGAACGCAAGCGCATCGGCGACATGGCCGCGGCGGGCCTTCACATCGTCGGCCATCAGCGCCCGTGCCAACGCACGCCATTCCAGCTGCATCAGATAGCGGCCTTCGAGCGTGTCGAGGTGACTGTTGCCCGCTTCGGGCCGGGTCAGGCCGAGGTCGGGCTGTATGCGGTGAAAGAGTTCGTGCGCGAGCGTGACCCGGCGGATCGACGTCTCGAACGACACCGGCCACAGCAGTTGAGTCCAGTTCGTGCCGGACCACTCGATGCGTGTATTGGCGAGGATGGCGCTGCTCGGCAGCGTCCCTGTGAACACGCCGCCGTTCGCCGTCAACTTGTTGCCCTGGTCCTGCTGGTTAGCGATCGCGGCGAGGTCCATGGGATCGACGATCAGGATCGGGCCACACAACGAACGATCCCACAGTGCGCCGGCATCGCGTTCGCAGATGGTGCGCGACTCGTCGAACACCAGGTTGGCGCCGTCGCGATCGACCGCCGCTGTCGCAGGTACGGCCTCCAGGCTTGCAGCGAAACCCACGCAGGCGATCAGGGTGATGCGGAAGAGCGAGTGCGTCATCTCATAGTCCATGCGAGAAATGGACCGCGAGTATGCAGCAGGTCGAGAGCCTCGGTGGCATGGTGCACTGCTTGACCAGCACGCAATCCTTGGCGAAAACCTGCATGGCTCAGCGCAGATCAATTGGGCCATCAGCGTGTAAGCGCAGCGACCTGCAGCTGTTGGGCACCGTGCTCGACTGACGGCTACTGCATCTGGGCGCTCGACAGACACGCCGTGCGATTCCGAGCAGACGATGCAAAGCGCGATGATTCCCCGCGCTGAAAATCTGCCGCAGAATGCGCGCCGAAATCGCAATCAAGATCACACCAAGGGAAATGCAATGAAGGGCGTCTTGCGCAAAGCGGCCGAGAAGGCGCAACGGGCACGTTGGATGCTGCGCGACCGCCTGCGGGCGGATGCGGCCGAGATCCGCAAGCAGGTTCGCTGCTGGAACGAGAACGGCTTCGCGATCTTTCGCGGTTACTTCGATGCCGACCAGGTCGCGCGCCTGCAGGCCGAGCGCGACCGCTGCTGGCTGGATCCGGACATGGGCCGCATCATGGTGGATATCACCAGCGGCGAGCTGCGCGACCACCGCATTGCCATCCGCGACTGCCCGGCGCATGTGCGCGATGCACACCATCGCCTCAATGATGTCTACCTCGAATCGGCCTCGTTCCGGCATACCTTGCTGAGTGGCGGGCTGGCATCGTTCCTGCGGCAGGCGTTCGACGGGCATCCGCTGATCGTCAACTCGCTGCACTTCAACTTCGGCAGCGAGAACGAGCCGCATGTGGACACGTTCGTCTTGCCACCGGCCATCGAGGGAAAGATGGCGGGAATGACGATCGTGCTCGAGGACTACTCGATGGATAACGGCGCGCTCTTCTACTACCCGAAATCGCACCTCATCCCGCAGTACCTGTTCTCGCACGGCAGCGTGCGCTCGATCGAGCGCGAGAAGCCCCGCTATCTCGACTACATCCTGGCGGAGATCGAGCGCCGCGGCATCCGGCGCGCGCACTTTCTCGGCAAGCCCGGCGATGTGTTCTTCTGGCATGCCCATACGGTTCATGGCGGGCTGCCCATCGCTGCACCTGATGCCACGCGCCAATCCATCGTTTCGCATTTCTGGCGTGAAGGGGACATTTGGCGCACTGACGAATACGCCTGGCTGCGTGGATTGGAACAACCCGCCGCCGAAGGGTTCTACCTGGCCCGGCCGCACCAGGAGCCGATGTCGGCCGGCGGCATTCTCTAGGGCAACCTAGGCTGGGCTGGAGGAGCCAATCCCGCCTACGATCCTGCATTGCATCAGCCATGTGCTCCCGTCCTGGTCCTTTTGGAACGACCGCAATCGAATAGCCATGATCGACCACGAACAAATCCAGCAAGACGGCTACGCCCTGCTCCGCCGAGCGATCCCGGCCGAGTGGCTGGACGATCTACGCAGCGCGTTCGATGCGGGCGTCAGGCCATCCGACCAATGGCCGGTGCCGCGTGGACCCGGCTGGCGCCATTCGCAGCTGGACCTCGACGCCAACGTGCAGGCCGTGTGCCGCCTGCCAGCGCTGCTGGCCGTGGTCGGCACGCTAATCGGCGAACGGTATTTCCTCGCGCAGGTGGAGGGTCGCGAGCCGCTCGCGGGCGCTGGCCATCAGGGTCTGCATCGCGACCTGTCGGCGCAACGGTCCGGCGACACGGTGAACGCCCTGGCCTTCTTCGACGACTTCGGTCCTGCGAACGGCGCGACGCGCGTCGTCCCGGGCAGTCATCGGCCCGCGCAGAGCGCGACGCTGTGCGACGTCAACGGCGAAGCCGCGTCAGTACAGCTCACGGGCGCCGCGGGCGACATCCTGGTGTTCGATGCCGATTTGCTGCATGCGGCCAGCCTGAACCAAAACGGCGCGCGACGTCGCTCCATCCTGATCGGTTATTTCGCCGAGCCCCGTCATACCTCGCACCTCGCCACAGCGCATTTGCGCGGTGTCCGCATGGATACGACCGAGCGGTTTGATCCGTAACGTCGTAGGGCGATTTCAACCGCCGTACGGCCGTGACCCTGTTTTCCCTGGCGCGAATTGGCACCAAGGGATCGCATCGAACCGGTACTGTCCGCGCCCGTGATTGGGATCTAGCTTGGCATCGCCGCGTTGCTGCGCTTGACAGGGAAGGTCCGCGCCTGCGTTCGGACTGGGGTAGGCATTCCCGACAAATGACGAGACAGACGCGGCGGCCCGAAGAGCTTCCTCGAGAGAATCCATGCGCCTTGCCCAGCCCGTGCCCTCCCAGTTGCGTGCCCCCGTCGTCGACTTCCTGCGCGGTTGGGCTCTATTGGGAGTAGTGATCGGAAACTTCTTGTCGTTCTACTACCTGGGAGCAGACCCGGAGCGCGATAAGGACACCCTGACCCTCGTCCTGGAATTTATCGCGCGGTATCTGTTCGCCGCGAAGTCCTGGACCTTGCTCAGCATCCTGTTCGGCTATGGCTTCAGCGTTCTGATCGGGAACATTGTGAACAACACCGCGAAGCCGATTTCCTTCTTCCTCAAGCGCATGGCGTGGCTGCTGGCGTTTGCTTTTCTGAACTCCATGTTCTTCTTCGGCGACATCCTTCGGGACTATGCGCTGCTGGGGGTGTTCCTGCTCCTGTTCCGCAAGAGCTCCCCGCAAACGCTGCTGCGCACAAGCCTGTTGTTGATCCTGGTCATTCCGTTCGTGTCGGCCTATACGCGACCGCTTGGGGTCAGCTTCCAGGCTCAGGCCGATGCGTTGATTCCCGCCTTCAAGAGTCACAGCTGGCTGGATGTTTTCCGCTTCAACCTGGAAACGACCTGGTATCTGCAGATACTCAATCCGCCTTACGCCATCATGGTGCATGTACTCATGTTGGCCTGCATGCTCTTGGGCGTCGCGGCACACCGGTCGAACTTCATCCATAGGCTCGGCACTGATCCGAGGCTGGTCAGGCGCATCTTCTTTACGAGCCTTGCTTTGGCCGTTGTCCTGACTGCGGCGTTCTCGTATTTGAACGAGACCAAGGCCCCGCTCCTGACCTATTTCAGGTTCGGCTACTGGGGTGTCATCAGCACGATGTTTGCCGTCGCCACCGGCCTGTGTTGGCTGCACGGCACGGGGCGGATGCGGGTCTTGAGTGCTCACCTGCAAGACATGGGCCGCATGACACTGACCCATTACATGGTCCAGTGCGTACTGATCGCCGCGGTGTTTTCCGGAGCCGGATTGGGAATCTTCAACACGAAGCCGTACTGGTTCTATCTGATCCTGGCCATTGGCATCTATACCCTTCAGGTGTTTCTGAGCCGATGGTGGCTGGCGCGCTTCCAATACGGTCCAGTGGAGTGGCTTTGGAGGAAGCTGTGTTACGGCGGAGCCATCTCGTCCATTGGAATATCGAAGCTCGCCGTGCCAGAGGGAATCAACCGATAGGGGGCTTCAACCCACACACGGCCGTCGCCACACTCACGGCGACGGAACGAACGCTGCGTAACATCGGCACCTTCCGCCCGAGGTGCAGACGATGGCGACGATCAAGGCCTGGGCGGCACAGTCCGCCGGTGAACGACTGCAGCCGTTCGAGTACGACCCGGGACCACTCGGTGCGGAAGACGTCGAGATCGCCATCGAGCACTGCGGCATCTGCCATTCCGACCTGTCGATGCTCGACAACGAATGGGGCATGACGAGCTATCCGTTCGTGCCTGGGCACGAAGGCGTCGGCCGTGTCGTGGCGATGGGAGCGGAGGCGAAAGGACTGGCGCTCGGCCAGCGCGTGGGCATCGGCTGGAATGCCTACAGCTGTCTGCATTGCGAACAGTGCATCGCCGGCCGTCATCACCTGTGCAGCGCGGTGGTCGGCACCATCACCGGGCGCCACGGCGCGTTCGCCGACAAGGTCCGCTGCCACTGGGTATGGGCGGTACCTATTCCCGACGCCCTGCCCTTCGCCGAAGTCGGACCGTTGTTGTGCGGCGGCATCACCGTGTACGCGCCGCTCGAACTGCTGGGCATTCGTCCGACCAGCCGCGTTGGCGTGTTCGGCATTGGCGGCCTGGGGCACATGGCGCTGAAGTTCTGCCGCGCCTGGGGCTGCGAAGTCACGGCCTTCACCTCCAGCGATTCCAAGGCCGAGGAAGCGCGCGCCTTCGGTGCGCATCGCGTCGTGTCCAGTCGCGACAGCGCGGCGATCAAGGCGCTGGCCGGAACGCTCGATCTGATCATCGACACCGTCAACGTGCCGCTGGACTGGCCGGCGCTGCTCACCGCGCTGGCGCCGAACGGCCGCCTGCATGTGGTGGGCGCGGTGCTGGAGCCGATCCCGGTCGTCGCGTTCGCGCTGATCTCCGGGCAGAAGAGCGTGTCGGGCTCGCCCACCGGATCGCGCGGCACGATCGACGCGATGCTCGGCTTCGCTGCGCGTCACGGCATCGCGCCGCAGACCGAGCACTTCCCGATGAGTCGGGTCAACGACGCGCTGGATCACCTGCGCGGGGGCAAGGCGCGTTATCGCATCGTGCTGGATGCGTGATTGCGCGAAGTTGGGGATAAGTGCTCGACGCTTCCACGCTTCACAAATCTTTACCAGACGGAAAGAGTAGCCATACACGCCTCCCCTACCTTGCGGGCCAGCACGACGATCCCCGTCATGCGTCCTCAAGGAAACGCCTGTGATGCTCTCCGAAGCCACGCTGGACCCGGTCACGCTGACCAGCCGGCCCATCCCCACGCACACCCGGTCGGCGGGCATGGCCATTGCTGCCGCCACGATCATTTCCACCGTCTTCGTAGCCCTCGATAGCGGCGGTGGCGGCACGACGCCGATGGAAATCCTCCGGGGGATCGCCAGACTGCAGGCACAAAAGGAATTGGTGCACGGCGTGGCGATCGCGAGCGTATGCGCTTACGCCTTCGGCTACGCCAGCCTGGCCCGGCGCCTGGATCTGCACCGTCCGCAGGTTCTGGCGGGGCTGGTGGTTTATCTGCTTGGCTGCGTTGCCATGATCGGAGCGACGGTGCTGGACGGTTTCGTCACGCCACATGTCGCCATGGATGCGATTGCCGGTTCTCCCGAACGCGTTCGCTTCGGTTACGACTTCATCCATTACCTCGGCTTGGTTCTCAACGACCTGGCCAAGCTGGGGTGGGTGCTGCAGGCGGTCGGAACGCTGGCGTGGTCGTTCGCATTGCTGCGGTCGCGTGGCTCGAATCGCGTCGTCGGAGCGATCGGCCTGTTGTCGAGCGCAGCCGTGTGTGCGGCGGTGCTGCTGTCGCCCACCAGCATGACCATGACCGCGATCCTCAGTGTGCTGCTGGCACAGTTGACCTGGAATCTCGCGGCCGCGGTGTGGTTGATGCGGAAGGCGAACGCCTGAGCTCCGAGTGGTACGGCGACGGCGTGAGGCAGTCGTTTCAAAGAGCAACGGAACGGAGGCAATTAAGAGTTCTCAATTGCCTCCGTCCCTTTTGCCTGGGCATCCAACGGCCTACGCCTACCGCAGTCTGCCCGTGCGATTTGGTCGGATGCTGGGCTGATGGAGCTAACCCAGCCGACGGCCCTTCTGACCCCGGTCTTGCCACATTCGTCCTAGCCTCATCAGGCGATGTCGCCGGATTCCCATGCTCCCGTAGAGTTGAATCGGCGCGGGCCAGGCAGCGTTGGGAGCGGCACGATGCACACGGTTGCGGATCGCTACGACGACATCGACGAGATGCTGGATGCCCTGATCGACGGGATCGACGCCTTCGGTGGAGGCATCCCGCTGCGGCCGCCCGGGCGCTGTACCGAGGCACGGCATCGCGCACTGCAGGCTCCGGTTCATCCCCTGTGTGATGACGTCGCTCGCACCTGTGATGGCCTGACCGGCTGCCACAGCATCAGCCAGCGCATTCTCCGCAACTCGCTGTGCATCGACGCGCGCGCGCGAGTCAACCGCGAATGCTTCGACGGCGGCGATCGCGACCATCGCAGGGTCGAGCATGACGCGCGACGAACCGCGCAACGCTGCCGTCAGCGATGGCGGGAACTTGGCTGCCACCAACGTCCGCGCACGCGTCGCAACGTGCTCAGGTTCGACTAGGGAACTGGGCTCCCCGCGGCTGGGGATAAGCCGCGTAGGCTGGGTTGGCTCCATCAACCCAGCATAGGGCGCAATAGCAGCGATTCCGGCTGGGTTGATTAGGCCAACCCAGCCTACGGGCTCGGGTGCGCCTCGCTTACCCGGGCTGCGCGGGCCATGAACCTTTTTCGCCCGACGGGGTCGGACTCGGCGCAACACGCCGTTCCCCATCTTCCCAAGGAGAGGTTCATGTCACTGCGTGGCCGCGTCATCGCAATGTCCTGTTTGATCTGCATCTCCAGCGCCGCGCTTGGTGCCGCTACAGTCGCCGATAGTGCCGGCGTGCGGGAGGCGGAGAACCGCTGGAGCGAAGCCTTCATCACCGGCGATACCGCCGCGCTCGCCGTCTTGCTGGATGCCGACTACGTTTCGGTCAGCACCACCGGCCATGCCCGCACCAAGGCGGAGATCCTGCAATTGGCCAGCAACTACGCCAAAGCCCACCCGGGCGACCATGCCAAGCCCTTGTCGCCCACCTCCACTATTCGCGTGATCGGCAATTCCGCGGTCGTGCAACACCACGGCGACACTGACAGGTCCGTCGACGTCTTCTATTTCCGCGACGGCCGCTGGCACGCCTGGTATTCGCAGCATTCCAAGCTGGAAAACTGACATAACGCAGCAATCGCGTTTAGGACAAAGGGGTCGGAGGTAATTAATAGCTCCTAATTACCTCCGCTCCATTTTTTCGCTAATCCGTAAAGCTTCCGATCACCCGATTACGCGCCAGGCTCCAACCGGACGACTCGATACCGGCGCGGGCGGCGTCAGCGCTCTGCACCGTGGATTCCCACAGGATTTCGGTGAAGTTGAGCTTGAACTGCTCCGTCGGCATATCATCCGAATGCGATTGAAATTGGATCTCGCTGATCAACGCATCGCGCAGATGGAACGAGAGAATATTCGCCGTCTTGTCGCCGAAGTTGCGCAGGATATGAATCTTGGTCGGCTGGTCCTTGCCCTTACCCAGCGGCTCAGCGCGCAGACATAACTCGTAAAACTTTACCGAGGTCTTGTCGACGTACTTCACGCAAGTGAAGTCGGTGATGATCGGGCGGCCCGAGGTGCGCGCCGAGTTACTGACATCGGTCGTGACCTGTTGCTTCACGCCTTGATGCACCGACACCAACTCGATGCAGTGGCCGAATTGCTTGGCGATCGGATCGTCCAGACCGTAGGCGGGACCGCCCGGGGCGGCGTCGGCGGCCCAGCTGTTGGTGTCGTCGCCTCCGAAAATCGTCTTGTTACCCGGCTGTAGCAGTATCAAATCCATGACGTTGTCCTTACGGGATCTAATCCCAGCGTGTGGCGTTCTTTGGAAATCCGGGCCGCTGAACTCGAACGACGCAGAAGCGCTGCCCCGTGGGAGCCTGCATCACGACCCAGCGTTCCAGGCGGTCAACCACTTGGGCACCCAGCGCTTCCAGACGTGCAACCTCGGCAGATATATCGTCGGTTTCGATGTCGATGTGGACACGACTCTCATGCTCGACGCGCTGGATCTGGACGATGGGCTCATCGGGAGGCGTTTCCAGCATGCGGTAATTGCCGCGAGTGCCGGGATGATCGAGATCTACCTTGCGACCTAGTGCATCGGCCCAGAACTTGGCCGCCTGATCGACATCGGACACCTGGCAGTCAATCAAAAGTGCGCAAAGACGGGAGTGGTGCATCGTAGGCTCCTTGCAAAACGGGATTACGCGGATTCAACGCAGGGTCCAAATGAACCTGACCCCTTTGTCACGAACGGACCCTCGCATGTGCACGCACCGGAAACGTGCCCATGCCAGCGACTTTCGGCGGCACGGCCCAGAAGCTGAAGCCCTGATTTGGCAGCCTTGATAACCCGGTCAGGTGCTCGACGATCGGGATGCCGGCGCCGAGCAGCACGGAATGCACCGGCCGCTCGCCACCGGAAATGTCGTCGATATTGAAGGAATCGATGCCCACCAGCTCCGCGCCGTTGTCACGCAGATGCTGGGCCGCTTTCTCCGTCAGGAAGGGATGTCCTTCGAAGTAGGCATCGGTACGCCAGTGGCGGTCCCATCCGGTCTGGACAAGCACGGCCTTGCCTTTGACATCGGTCGCTGCGAACGCGTGCCAATCGATTGCGCGTCCTTCGAACCCCTCGAGCCGGACCACGACCCCGGGCAGACCTGACGCTTTCGCTAGCGGCAGACCGGCCAGGTCATGGCCGTGCGCATAGCGGTGGAACGGCGTGTCGATATAGGTGCCGGTATTGGCGACCATATCGATGCGCCCGATCTGGAACTCGGTGCCCTCCGCATAGGCCGCGCGGGATTGTTCGCGCGAAAGGTGATCGCAAATCAGCGGGGCGGGCAGGCCCTTGTAGGTGATCATGCCGTCTTCGATCGTGTGGCTCAGGTCGATCAGTTCGGCATGATCGCTGGCCTCATCGGCGTCGACGACGTTGATGGCGCGCTTGTGTCGTTCCTCGATGATCCGTTTGTTGAGGATGCGCACCTCACCGACCATCAACAGGCGCAGGTCCTGGATGATGTAGGCAGCCAGCGCATCGTTGTCGATATCGTCGCCATCGATGTCCAGGCGGAATCCCTGGCCCTGGATGCCTCCTCCGTTGGAAAAGTCGACCTCGAAGTCGAAACAAGCACGTCTGTCAGTCATTTCTCTCGTGTCCGGTTTGGGTGTCAGTGCCCGCGCACGGTTGTCGGCGCGTGTCAGTGGTCAACTGCGGATCGAAGTCGTGGTTCGGCGCGGCAATAGCGCAAGTCGCACCCGGCTTCACGACCCGGAACATACGACAGCATCCAGGATGTTCAATCCTCCAACCGATGGGGCAGTGTTCTGCACTTGAATCCAATGGTGCGCAAAGTGCACCTGCATCCGCGTGCGGCACCTGGGCGGCGACCTTCCTAAAGTCGACTCTGACCCCGGTTTGCGCCCTTTTGATCGATTGCGCCCCACGAGGTCTGTTTCATTGAATCACTGCTGTTGCGTATGGGGACAACACCCACCACCCCAGGGTTTCGTAAAGCTTGCGGCCGTCCTCCGTCGCAACAAGGAGCTGCGGCGCCGCAGGAGATCTGCGAAGCGCACCTAGAGCGCTCATGACGCTCGCCCCCAATCCCTTCCTGCGATGGCCAACGGCGGTTTCAATCCGGTCATAGACGAACACACCGGCTGCTTCGGCCGCATGGCCACGGGCCGCCAGACTGCCATCGGCTGCAAAAACGGCCGCACAGATGTTCGAACCCATCTCTTCGCACCTGATCACGTAGCCGTCCGACAACGGTTTCGCGTCCGTCTGTGCCGATCCGGCTCGCATGAAGTAGCGCGTCGGCTGGATCTTCCACTGCGGCGGCAGCGCGTTGCGCAGATCTTGCTCGGCGCCGCACAGCTTCAGAAAGTGGCGGTCTGCAGTGAGCTCACGTCCGAGTTCACTCAGGCCTTCGCAGACCTCGGGGAATACCCAGCGACACACCTCGTCCTTGGAACTCGTGTCGACCCGGAACCCGCCCCGGTCTGGCACGGGGAGCGGAAGATCACGAGCCACTGATCGCGCGGTGAGCCAAGCCAGAAGCAACGAGTGATCAATGGGAGTTCTCGGCATAACAAGGATGTTAGAAACAGGGGCCAGAGTTCCTTTCTCCGGTAAAGGGTCAGGCGCACTTTCAGTCGATGCGTAAATGAACCTGACCCCTTTTATCGGCCGGCTGGGTCAGTGGGGCCAACCCAGCCTGCCGGACAGATCAATCACTTCAGCAGCTTGAAGGCGTGCGACCACTCGCCACGCAGAAATCCGGGAATGCACCACAGGATGCACAGCGGCTCGATGACGCGTGCGGCTTCAGCCTTGCCCATGTCGGCAACCTCCCAGCCAAATTGATCCAGGAGACCACCGACCGTCTGCTTGGCCGCATCATCGTTGCCGCAAATGAACATCGTCGGCTTGCCATCGGTGAACTGCGGATCGACCATGCGGTTACTTCCGACGGAATTGAACGCCTTCACAAAACGGAGGGCTTGGAATTCGCCCTGCAGGCGCTCCATCAGCGAATCATCGGAACCCGTGAAGAACTTCAAAACACCGTTGCTGGGCGGCGCATCAGCGATCGGATTGGTCGTGTCGATCACCGGCTTCCCCACCAGATTGGCCGCACCCGCTGCGCGCAGGACGTCCGCCGCCGCGCTGCCTTTCACTGCCAGGACAACGACTTCGCCGAAGGCGGCCGTTGCCTCGAAACTGCCGACATGGCCACCCGGGTTCTGCGCGCCCCATTCGGCCAACTTCGCGCTGTCGCGCGTGCCCACCATGACTTCATGGCCATGATTGATAAAACCGGTGGCCAATGTCTTGGCGACTTCACCGGATCCAAGAACGCCTATCTTCATCAAATTCTCCATCGGGACAAACAGCGAGACCGAGCAGAGCCCTCTATCGGGTCTGCTGCATTGATTTTCAGGCATGGAGTCAACGAGCGCATATGAAACAAGTAAAGGTTCCAGGTTCGATGAAATCGAACCTGGAACCTTTTCGCTCGCCCATAGGCGTAGCGCTGCCTGAGTGACTGATCATGCGTGCTACTGTTCTCGTGGTTCTCGTCTTTATGGAGGAAGAAGATGCGCGTCACGAAGATCTTGCGGTTCGTTGCCGTCGGCGGGGTAATTCTGTCGGGCTCGGTTCTGTCGGGCACCGCGCTTGGTTCGGGTACGTATGACCTGTACTGTCGCGGCCCACTCGTCGTCGAATCAGGCGGAATCTACGGTGGGTTCACGGCGACGTTCACCCGCACCCTGAGCTCGGCCGGGCCCAATGGGGGATCGTTGGCCCCTGGACAGTGCGCCTGGGGCGATCGCGGCGTATCGACGGGTGAACCGAATCGCATCAACATCGCCAGCCACATCGCCGCGACCTATTCGCCCGCAGATGCGACCCTGCAGAACATCTACGACCGTCTGGCAGTTCGCCATTCGTCCGACCGTCTCGGCGATGGCGCGATCAGCATGCTCACTCGCAGCGACTACGTCGTGATTCTGCCTGGCGCCAGCAACGGGTCGACGATTCTGGTCGACACCGATAGCGCACGTATCAAGTACGTGCCTCGTTAGTTTTTGAGAGTGACAAAGGGGACGGAGGCAATTAGCAGGTCCTAATTGCCTCCGTCCCCTTTTGATCCGGATCCCGTTTTCGGGACAGTTCACGTCATTTCTTAGAATGGCACTCTGACACCGTTCTTCGTTCTGCTGCAGTTTTCAGGAACTAACGCGCGTCGTCGACCCGATGCAGGAATTTCAGCAGCCCGGCGAAATAGGCCTGCTGGTCGTCGTAGAAGGCCGCGTGGCTGCCATTGGCCAGGTAGAGATACTCGCCGTGCGGCAGGCGCCGGCTCATCATCTTCATCCACGTCGGGTCCATCGTGTCGTACCGCGCGCCGATGACGAGCGTGGGGACGGTGATCTTCGCGAGGTCCGCGGTGCGATCCCAGTCGGCGAGGACGCCGCTGGCGCCGAGTTCGCTTGGACCCTGCATCGGCACATAGACCTTGCGGTTGAGATGTTTGACGAAGCCACGCAGCACCGGCTCCGGCCACTCGGCGATCGGACGACGCAGGAAATGGTTTTCGTAGTGCGGGACGAGCAGTTCCTCGAAGCGCGGGTTGGCGTAGTCCTTCGCCGCGTCGAGCCGGCGCAGTTCGGCGAGCGCCGCCGGATCGAGCTGCGGCATGAGCACCTCATTCGCGTATCGGTTGTATGCGGGGATGCTCGACATCATGTTGGAGATCACCAGGCCCTTGAGGTGCCCCGGATACTTGAGCGCGTACTCGATCGCGAGCAGGCCGCCCCACGAGTGGCCGAGCAGGTAGAAGTTGTCCTGGTCGAGGCCTAGCGCCTGGCGGACCTGCTCTACTTCATCGACGTAGCGATCGATCGTCAGCAGCCGCGGATCGTCGGGCTGATCGCTGTAGTAGGAGCCGAGTTGGTCGTAGTAGTAGTACTCGACGCCGTCAGCAGGCAGGAACGAATCGAACACCTCGAACGCCTCGTGCGTCGCCCCTGGCCCACCGTGCAGCAGCAGGAGCTTGATGCGGGGGTTGTTGCCGACGCGACGGGTCCACACGCGGAAGTCGCCTGCGGGCGTGTGGATGGGGATCATGCGCACCCCGCCTTGCCAGGCGTCGGCATGGTTGGCGTTCGCGTGGTAGGCGCGCAGCGTGGGCGGGTCGGCGGCGAGGACGGGCGAGACGAACAGCAAACCGAGCGACAGCGCAAACAGGAACCGGAGCATGGCGTACTCCACGGGTGCGTGCGTCGGGAAAGTCTAGCGTCGTAGAGGTCAGGCATGGCCTGCCGACGCGTTGCCCAGGGACACCCTAGCCCTCACCCGGGTGGAATCGCCTTCGTTACGAAGTGCGCGGCGCTGGAAAGTCGACTCTGACCCGAGTTTTTGGTCCTGAAAAGTCGACTCTGACCCCTGTTATTCGGCGGGCCGTGCGCCTCTTCCATAGTTGCGTTGCGTAGTCGCGCGACTTTGCGCGAACTCCGGGAAGATCTCCGCTATCGGCGCCGCATCCGGCAAGATGTAGAACACCCCGCCCCGCTCGAACGTCGGACGGATGATCCCCTCGTAAAACTCGGGCGAGACGTTGATGCAGCCATGAGTGATGCGGTTGTCGTCCGGCGCAGGCGATGCAAGGCGTTCGGCGCGCCTCTCGGCCGGGACGCCAGTAGCGGTAGGGTGGATGGAGACCGCGGATTCGTAGTCCACCCACAGCACGCGCCCAGCGTCGATTGACGGACCGAAACCGCCCACAAAGCGACCAGCAGGCGTCGTGCGATCTCGGCCCGGAATCTCGCGAAGCGCGAGACCGGCGATGCCGGGGGCCGTATGGTCGCCGATCGCCGAGCCAAAGAGCCCAGGTGCCGCGCCGCGAAGCCGGCCGTCGCCGCCGAACACCAAGATCTGTGCGGCGGCCTTGTCTATGACCGCGAACGGATAGCCTTGGCTGTCCTTGGTTGCGACAACCCAGCCCGCGAGCTCAATCACGGTGCCGGACACCTCTTGACCTCGCGGAAGCTGGTCGACGGCGGCGACCGGTTGCGCGGCGGCATCCTCGGCGCTGGCCACGCGGAAGCTCGCGAACGCCAGCACCAGTGCCAGCGCACCATTAACGGCCCGGATCGCAGGGTGTGTGCGCGTACGGATGGGACGGCTCCTTACGAAGACTGGGTGAAGATAAGGAGACCGGTGGCCAGCAAAGGCCACCGGGTCCTGGTTCGGCAAGAGCGACTAACCGCGCGGCTTGCGGCGCGGCGCCGCTTCAAGCTGCTGGACGCGGGTTTCCATTTGATCCAGCCGTTGGTTGGCCTGCTGCGCGGACTGATTGGCGGATTCGGCGCTCTGGGCTGCACCCTGCACCTTCGCGTCGAGCTGATCGAGTCGGGAGTTGATCGTTGCAAACTCGTCTTTATAGGTGGCGCAGGCGCCAAGGCTCAGGGCGATGATCGCCACGCCGAGCGTACGTGCCGTCATCAAGTTTTGTTTGGTCAGAAGCATTTCAATCCTCCTTCGTCTGGGGTATCGAAATATAGCGGCCTTTTTGCCGGGTTCATGAACCGCATACAGCTGACGTTGGAGTACGTCTATGGATTGTGAAGATGTGGCAGCTGTGCGAGTTGCAGCTTGAATCCATCAGCCTCCACGAAAACTCGCAGCATTTGATCGACTATCACAACCTTATCCGCAGCCCCCGAAAAGGGGACGGAGGTAATTAACAGCCCTTAATTACCTCCGTCCCCTTTTTGTCGTCCCCTTTTTTGTCTTTTCACACCATTTGGAGAATCTTCATGCGCGTTAGCTGTATGGCTATGTTGTCCGTCGCATTGCTTTCGACCCCGGTACTCGCCGGCCCGCCCAAGGTGGTCGTCCTGTCCCAATCCCGCAAACTTACCGACGATCCCAATGCCCCGCGCGCCATGCCCGACTGGGCGCAGTTGCAGGTGAAGCTGGAAGAACGCATCGATGCGATGCAGGAGCAGCTGACTGCCACGCAGCAGCAGCTGGCCACTACCCAGGCAGCGCTGGTGAAGGCGCAGGACGACATGCAGCAGCTGCAGACCCGACTGGCGACGCATACGCACAAGGTGAGGGTCGAGCACGTCGATTATGAAAACCGGCAATTCCTCCTCGACCGCACGGCTGTCACCCTCAGCGTCATCCGGGGGGTCGTTCCCGATCGGGAAACCACATATCCGCCGGATCCTTGAGCGGCGCCGGAGAGGTCTTAATTACCTCCGTCCCCTTTTCTCGATAGAAAGTTATGGGGTCAGGTTCGTTTTGCCGCTTGCAGGAACCTCGGACTGGAGGGACGAGACAATTAGCATCACTTAATTGCCTCCGTCCCCTTTAGTCCTGAGGCCATGGTTTACGTCGAGAGAAATACGCCGAGAGAAAGTCGACTCTGACCCTAGTTTTCCAGGGCCCCCTCTTTCGGAAAGGTGACTCTGACCCCTGTTTCCGCCTTGTCCTTGATTGCGGCGACCTTCCGTTTACTTCACAGACGCTGGGCTATGTCCAGCCGCTACCGCATCAATAAAGACCTGCCGGAACCGGCCTGACCATCACCGACTCACCACCCAACGGGGTACATGCGTGAAAAAAACATACTTGCTCGTTACTTGTCTGACCTTGGCGTTGCCCATGCTGTCACTGAGCATGAATGCCGAAGCCGCAGAGAAAGATAAGCGTGGCCCTCGCGGCGAACTGGTGTACCAGATCGTCATGAAATGGGGCAATCATGTCCAGGAAGCCTATCGCGCGAACGTGGGCAAATGGGCGTCCGACATGGCGCCGATCTTCGCCAAGGCGGATCTCGACACGTTGCGTCGTGCCGCGGACGCACGCAGTTTCGATGCGATGAACGAAGCGCTCATCGCCAACGGCGAGCGCAGCCGCCGTGCGCAGGATGTGTTGCTGGCCCAGTCGGGCCAGGTCGGGCCGAGCAGCCTCGGCGACCCCGACAACGATCTGGTGTTCGTGCCGATCAGCCCCTGCCGCATCTTCGATACCCGCCTCGCCGGCGGCGCGATCGCCGCCAACACCGTGCGCAGCTTCGACGTGACCGCGGTCAGCGATTACACCTTCCAGGGCGGTGCCTCCGGCGATTGCGACGGCGTGGGCGCTGCCGGTTCGTTCGCGGCGGCAGCCATCAACTTCACCTGGGTGACACCGATCAGTCAGGGCTACATCACCGCATTTCCATTTGGTGGGACACAACCGCTCGCCGCTACCGCGGTTTACCGCGCCGGCGACATCGCCAGCAACTTTGCCGTGGTCAAGCTCGACCAGGGCGCTTCTGCGAACGAGCTGAGCGTGTACTCATTCGCGCAGACCCATCTGGTTGGCGACATCGTTGGTTACTACATCAATCCGCAGCCGACCGCGCTGCAGTGCGTCGAGGTCGACGGCACGCCGCTCAATCTGGCGGCGGGGGCGGCCGGAAATGCGTTCGCGGGTGCGTGCCCCGCGGGCTACACGGCAGTCGAAACGCAGTGTCGTCCTTCCATCTTCGGCATGCGGGTCGCGGGCAGTTGGACGTCGCATTGCAACATGGTGAACGACAGCGCTTCGGCGGGAACAGTGACCGCGACCGCCCGCTGCTGTCGAGTGCCGGGTCGCCCATAAGACATGCACTACCGCCAAGCTCCGCGCCGGTAGACGCCCAACTATAAAAGGGTCAGGTTCATTTATAGCCAGCGCATAAAATGAACCTGTCCCCTTTTATTGTTTAGGCGCAAGTTACTTGACGACGACGTTCGTTCCCTGCGGCACCAGGTAGCATGCGGCTGCCTTCTGGCACGCTTCGGCTTGGATCTCGGCCAACTGGCGGGCAAGGTACTGCTCAGGCGACAGGCCCATCCTGTTGCGGTAGGCATTGTCGGCGTCGGCCTTGGCCTCCTGCTCAAGCTTGCGCTGCTGCTCGGCGATGGTGGCGGCGACCAGCGTCAGGTTGCGCTGCTGTTCGGCTGCTGTGTTGTTCATCTGCGCCAGCACGTTGTCATTCGGCTTTGCCTTGCCGAGGTTGACCGCCATCACTTCCACGCGAATGCCGGACGCCTTGATCAGCGCGCGCAATTGCTCGGTCACTTCCTGATCGACTTTCTCGGCCGCCACGGGGTCGGACATCATCTGCGCCATCTTCTCGGACTTGACCGCCTTGCGGACGATCGAGTTGTAGGGCGACACCACGTTGTTCTCCCACCACCGTGGACCGAAGCGCTTCAAGGTGTCCGCCGCATCGACGACGCGCAGCTGCACGCTGGTGTCGAAGTCGAGCAGGATGTTGTCCATCGACGAGAGGTCTTGGAACGATACGTGCAGGGTCTGCGGTGCGGTGGTGACGTAGATGATCGTGGTGGACGGCCACGTCATGTCACGACCTTCCGTAAGGACGTCGGACCGGATGCCCTCATGGCCAAAGAGGTACGGGCGATCCTGGTAGACGGCGACGTCACCCGGATCGGGCTGGGCGACAGTGCAGCCGATGCTGAAGACAGCTATGCACAGCAGGATGACGGGCATCATTAAACGACGAGCAGAAAACTTCACTTGATTACTTCTCTTTACGATTGCTTGTTGGTCCGGAGCGCCAACTATAAAAGGGTCAGGTTCGTTTACCGCCGACGCATAAATGAACCTGACCCCTTTATCGCTGTGACCCCGGTTTTCTTGTTTATAGCGGCGTCGAAGTCCTATTAAAAAATGTACTCTGACCCCTGTTTTTCCTCTAGCGGCATTTCAATCTGGGGCGCTTTCCTGGCTTCGAACTCTGAGCTGTGCCAATGCTCATGCAACTGCTCTTCCAGCCAATCGGCAACTTGCAAGCAATGCTCGTAAGACTCTAGGTAGTACTGCGTGCTAACTGGGACTTGCATGCCCGACCTCACCCGGGCGTGAGATCCGGACTTACGCACATAGACATCGTTTGCGATTCCGCGATTGTGAATGTAGATATCACGGGTGGCCTTGATCTCTACGTAGCAATGGAATGCGGGGCATTCCAGCAAATTAACGGAAAGCTGTTGCTCAATCACCTCGGCGAATTCGGCGGGTGACTTGTAGGAAAGCTCGTTTAGCAGCGCATCAGTCGCCCGTAGATGGACTTCATCTAGCGACGTCGCCTCCAGAATCGAATGGATAGGGATGGACCGCTTGCCGCCAATCTTGTGCGGATAGCGTACGACCACGGCTCTAAGCACGTCACTCAGCATGGCTTCGACGAGCGTAACCAGCTGAAGGATCCCATTGACACTCAACTGATGGAACGCCAAGAACTGATACTTTCCTAGCAATTGATCTTGCTTGTAGGTGCGCGTCGAAGATATTGCCGTCTTGTCTGCCTTGTACCCGATCGGAAAGGTCACTTGAATCTCTTGCTGCCCGCTCTCTTGCATGCCACGAGCTGCAATATCGAAGGCGCCATAAGTGAGCTGCACTAGCTCACCTTGATCAAACATTGACGCCCGAGCGGACGAGACGATCTGATTAAGCTGATTCCCAAGGTTAGTTGCGCCCATGCCTTTACCCCTTTAGCTGCAAAAAGGGTCAGGTTCATTTACAGCCGACGCGTAAATGAACCTGACCCCTTTATTCTTCGCGTAAATGAACCTGACCCCTTTATTCCCTCGCAGGTGCGGCTCGGAAACAGAGGTCAAGCAGGCTTCGTGATCGCTGAGAAAACGTACTCTGACCCTTCGACCCTTCCTTAAAACGTGCCCAGCCCCCTGCCTTCCCTATTTCGGCACGACAACTACATGAACCTCTATCGTTGCTTCTTTGCGGCTTAGGTCGCGCTCAAGTCCCACCGGATT
Source organism: Lysobacter tyrosinilyticus (assembly GCF_054779815.1). Taxonomy (NCBI): domain Bacteria; kingdom Pseudomonadati; phylum Pseudomonadota; class Gammaproteobacteria; order Lysobacterales; family Lysobacteraceae; genus Lysobacter; species Lysobacter tyrosinilyticus. Next base: position 766,761 of record NZ_BAAGXN010000001.1, on the reverse strand, counting down.
GCGGATGTGATGATGCGGGTCATAAACCAAACACACCAACCGCTCACAATCTGGATGTGCGCGATACCGCTCTATGTCAACAATGAGCTGCTCGCCAATTTTCTTATCAGTAAGCGACTGACTCGCCATTTTCGCTTCGATAACCATCTTTTGCTGCTTGAGCAAAAAATCCAAGCGTGAGCTGGCCCCGCCTTTGCTTGGCGAATACTCTTCCGGGCGAACGTCATCAAAATCGAGCTTCAGGAGTGCATGCAACAAATCTTGAACGTCGTACTCGTCTTCGATCTCTAACGACGCACGCCCTCCATAGCGGCGTCGCAGCTGCGTGGCGACCGCATGGAATCGACTCGCAATCATCAGCACTCGATCGATTCCCGGAGGAGGCAACCCTTTCTTCGCAGGCTCGAGCCAAGGAAGCTTTTCGAGATCGCTCACTACCGCGCGTTGAAGATCGTTTATCCCATGCGAATAAAAGGATGTTTTGCTTGTCGAAATCTCAACACCACCGTCAACAGTGATATTGAGCTGACCGGTAATGAAGTCAGACACACCTCTAGAAAAGATGTGTTTCTCGACAGAGATCGTCGCATACCGCCAAGACTCCCGGTCTTGATGGGACGTTCGCGCATCCCACCCCTTCGCTCGACAGGTCCGCAGCACTGAAGTTAGCGCTTCATCCATGCGCATGCGCTGCTCGCCCGAATCAGAAGCATCTCCTTGACGTTCAGCAGATGCTGCTTTGGTGTGCTGCGCGCAATACCCCGAGCTACCAGCCTGTCTAGCACAGCGACGGCCGTCCCTGGTCTTGCCTTTGCAAGCGTTGCTAGAGCTAGTCGAATTCAGAGCCAAGCGCGATGCCTTACCCGCACTTGCTGTAACCACAGTTCAAACAAGTCGCACACCCATCCATGATCACCACCGCCTTGGTGGAGCACTTGTGGCACATGGTGGCCGACGGCGGGAAAGACGCGCCTTCGCCGGTGACTTCGATGACTTCTTCGGTGCGGGCTTCGGCATCGCTGCCGAGCGAGCGGCTTACTTCACTGTTTTTTTTTGCGCGCTCTTCGTAAACCTTGCGCTTCTCGGCGATGAGAGCGCGGGTGGCGTCGCTCATCTCGGGATCGTGCATCAGGCCGATCGACTTGAGGTGCTCTTCGACCACGGCGCCGATCTCGGCGACCAGCGAGGGCATGTAGACGCCGCCGGCCTTGAAGTAGCCGCCGCGCGGGTCGAACACGGCGCGCATCTCGTCGACCAGGAAGGTGACGTCGCCGCCCTTGCGGAACACGGCGGACATGATGCGGGTCAGGGCGACGATCCACTGGAAGTGGTCCATCGACTTGGAATTGATGAAGACCTCGAACGGGCGGCGCAGTTCGTGCTCGGTGCCCGGGTTGAGGACGATGTCGTTGATCGTCACGTACATGGCGTGTTCGACCAGCGGCGTTTTGATCTTGTAGGTGGAGCCGATCAGCACTTCGGGGCGCTCGACGCGCTCGTGCATCTGGATGACGTCAGCCATGGGCTTGGCTTCGGTCTCGGCGGCAGCGCGCGAGACGGACTCGGCCTTGATGGCTTCCTTGGCCTTGTCGTCGGCGGTTACGACGGCGTAGCCCTTGATCTTCTTTTCGATTTTGACGGTCATCGGCGTGATTCCTGGTGGTGCGTGGTGGCGCGCTCGCGGCGGCGCCAAGTGGTTCAGTGCGGTCACCGCGCCCGCGTGGGGCGCGGTGACCAATCGGGGCTTTCTATTCTGGTTACTTCGATTACTTCGGTACGGCCTCAGCGGAGCAAGCTCCGCTCTACAAAGTACTGCTTACTTGCGAGCGGCTTTCTTCGCGGCCTTCTTGGCCGGTCGACGTGCCGTCTTCTTCACTGCCTTCTTCGCCGCCTTCCTGGCGGGTGCCTTACGCGCGGCGGCTTTCTTGGTCGCCTTGCGTGCGGTCTTCTTGGCGGCCTTTTTTGCGACTTTCTTCGTCGCCTTCTTGGCAGCCTTCTTTGCGGTCTTCTTTGCAGCCTTCTTGGTTGCCTTCTTCGCGGCCTTCTTGCCGGCGACCTTCGCCCGCAGGGCGGAGGCTTCCTTCTTCGCCGCAGCCGAGGCGGATTCGAGCTTCTTCTTAGCCTTGGTGACGGCCTTCTTCGTCGCCTTCTTCGCCTTGCTCACGCGCTTCTTCACGGCCTTGGTGGCCGAGCTGGCGCGCTTCTTCACCGCCTTGACCACGGCCGTGTTGGCGATGGCGGTGCCGGCGTTGGATGCGGCTTCCTTCACGACTTCCGCCGCCTGCGACAGGGTCGACGTCACTCCATTCCCGTTGCTCATGTGCCCTCCTCGCGGGCGTTATGCCTTTGGTTCTTATCGGGACAAACAATTGGGACTGCGGTGTTGCGAAATTGATCCTATACCTGTGGGGCTTCGAAATCGTGGTGAAGCTGGCGGTGCGGAAGACTGAACCGTTGAAGCGACTCGCGCCTGCGGCGCTCAACCCCTCCCCGGCCCTCCCCTTCGCTGCGCGAAAGGGAGGGGGAAAAGCGCGGCCCGGAAAATCTACTGCGCGCCTTCCTCAGAACTTGCCGTAATAGCCTTCCTTAAGCGCATCGAAGAGGTTGGCGGCGGTGTGCATTTCGCCGTCGTATTCGATCTGCTCGTTGCCCTTCACCTCGATCGTGCTGCCGTCTTCGAGTTCGAAGCGGTAGGTGGTGTTCTCGAGGTCGGCTTCCTTCACCAGCACGCCCTGGAAGGCGGCCGGGTTGAAGCGGAAGGTGGTGCAGCCCTTCAGGCCCTGCTGGTGGGCGTAGCGGTAGATGTCCTTGAAGTCTTCGTACGGGTAGTCCGTGGGGACGTTCGCGGTCTTGGAGATCGACGAGTCGACCCACTTCTGCGCGGCGGCCTGGACGTCGACGTGTTCCTTCGGGGTGATGTCGTCGGCGGAGATGAAGTAGTCGGGGAGCTTGGCGTCGACTTCCTCGCTGAACGGCATGGCCTTGGCGTTGACCAGCTCGCGATAGGCGAGCAGCTCGTACGAGTAGACGTCGACCTTTTCCTTCGACTTCTTGCCTTCACGGATCACGTTGCGGCTGTAGTGGTGCGCGAACGACGGCTCGATGCCGTTCGACGCGTTGTTGGCCAGCGACAGCGAGATGGTGCCGGTCGGAGCGATCGAGCTGTGATGGGTGAAGCGGGCACCGACCTCGGCGAGTTCGTCCACCAGCTCCGGGGCGACCGAAGCAATGCGCTGCATGTAGCGGCTGTAGCGCGCGTGCAGGGTCTTGCCTTCGATTTCCTGACCGATCTTCCAACCGTCCTTCACCATTTCCGGACGCTTGCGCAGCATCTCGGCGGTGACGTCGAAGCGCTCGTCCATGATCGGGGCAGCGCCCTTCTCCTTGGCCAGCGACAGGCCCATTTCCCAGCCGGCCACGGCCATGTCACGGGCGATGCGATCGGTGAAGTCGCACGACTCCTTGGAGCCGTACTTCATCCGCAACATGGTCACGGTGCTGCCCAGGCCGAGGAAGCCCATGCCGTGGCGGCGCTTGCGCATGATCTCGGCGCGCTGCTGTTCCAGCGGCAGGCCGTTCACTTCGACGACGTTGTCGAGCATGCGGGTGAACACGCGCACGACTTCCTTATATTCCTCCCAATCGAAGGAGGCCTCATCGGTGAACGGCTTGCGCACGAACTTGGTCAGGTTCACCGAGCCCAGCAGGCAGGCGCCGTACGGGGGCAGCGGCTGCTCGCCGCAGGGGTTGGTCGCGCGGATCGACTCGCACCACCAGTTGTTGTTCATCTCGTTGACGCGGTCGATCAGGATGAAGCCCGGCTCGGCGTAGTCGTACGTCGAGACCATGATCATGTCCCACAGATGACGGGCACGGATGTGGCCGTAGATCTTGCAGGCGACCAGGCCGTCGTCGCGGGTGATGTAGTTGCGGTGGGTCGGCCATTCGCGCCAGACCACCTGCTCGGCGTCGTTGACGTCGATGTCGCCCTGTTCCTTGGTGTTGACCGGGAACACCAGCGGCCAGTCCTGATCGTTGTTGACCGCGTCCATGAAGCCGTCGGTGATCAGCAGCGAGAGGTTGAACTGGCGCAGGCGGCCGTCTTCGCGCTTGGCGCGGATGAAATCCTTCACGTCCGGATGCGACACGTCGAACGTGCCCATCTGCGCGCCGCGACGGCCACCGGCCGAGGACACGGTGAAGCACATCTTGTCGTAGATATCCATGAAGGACATCGGGCCCGAGGTGTACGCGCCGGCGCCGGCGACGAACGCGCCGCGCGGACGCAGCGTCGAGAATTCGTAGCCGATGCCGCAGCCGGCCTTCAGGGTCAGGCCCGCTTCGTGGACCTTCTCGAGGATGCCGTCCATCGAATCTTCGATGGTGCCCGAGACGGTGCAGTTGATCGTCGAGGTGGCGGGCTTGTGTTCGAGCGCACCGGCGTTGGACGTGATGCGGCCAGCCGGGATTGCCCCGCGGCGCAGCGCCCAAACGAAGCGGTCGTGCCAGTAGGCCTGCTTCTCGGCATTCGGTTCGGCCTCCGCCAGGGCCTTGGCGACGCGCTGGTAGGTCGCGTCGATGTCCGCGTCCACCGCCTCACCCGACTTGGTCTTCAGCCGGTACTTCTTGTCCCAGATGTCCTGGGACGCGGGCTGCATCGGGATTTCCTGCTGGGCCATGGGGGTCTTTACCGCTTCAAGGCGCACGGTGCTCATGCCTGTCCTGTCTCCTTCAATGGGGTGGCTGCTACGAACACCAACCACCCATGCTGTTCTTATGGTTTTTTGTGCTGCGCGTCACACTGCCCCATAACGCCGATAGCACGGCCCGCGACCGCTTTCCTGGAACTCCCATTGGAGATGCAGATGCGCCGCGTGCCGTCAGTTGTATGGGTCGTTGGACCTGGCGTGGCAGCTGCTTCGCCGGTCCTGTTTGCTCCTGCCGTCCGCCGCTCCCCCGCGTCTTCCGGCCTGGCCTTGACATCCAAGCTTTACCCCTAAGCTTGGGCTCTTCCCGTCCGGCTAACCACAAGATGTAGTGGCCGGACGGGGACCAAACCTAAACCCGCCCCCTACCCAAGTCAACCGTTTTTTTGCGACTTTGCGTGGCCGGAAAACACCCACGACTGCGTAGCCCAGTCGCCATGCGGGTTGGCGCGCAATTTGCAGATGACGGCCAAACTTCCGGTCAACTTCATGGACGGTTGGGCGGCTAGCGCCGACACTGAACCGTACCGCGACGGCTTGATTCCTGAGTGCGCGTCGCGACTTCACTTCCTGACCCATTCAGCCGACCTGCCCTGCATGCGCCTGTCGAACGCCCAGAAGACCCTGCTCACCCTCTCCGCCGCCGCGGCCTTCGGCGGTTTCGCCGCCACCGCGATGCGCGATGCGCTGGAAGCCCCGGCCGAAGCCGCACCCGCTGCGGCACCGGCGATCCCCGCCACCGCTGCCCTGCCGGCCGCGGTCGGCACCACCCCGCTGCCGTCGCTGGCGCCGATGCTGGCGCGGGTCACGCCCGCGGTGGTGAGCGTGCACACCAAGCAACGCGTGCAGGTGGGCGTGGGGCCGTTCGCCGACGATCCGGTGTTCCGCCGCATGTTTCCGCAGCTCACCCAGGAACGGATCAGCGAGTCGCTGGGTTCGGGCGTGATCGTGGACGCGGCGCGCGGCCTGATCCTCACCAACCACCACGTGATCGAAGGCGCGGACGAGGTGTCGGTGACGCTGTCGGACGAGCGCACGTTCAAGGCCGAGTTCGTGGGGTCCGACCCGGACACCGACATCGCGGTGATGAAGATCAAGGCCGACAAGCTCAGCGCGATCCCGCTGGCCGATTCGAGCCAGCTCAAGGTCGGCGACTTCGTGGTCGCGGTGGGCAATCCGTTCGGGATCGGCCAGACCGTCACTTCCGGCATCGTCTCCGCGGTCGGCCGCAGCGGCCTGCGCGGGCTGGGCTTCCAGAACTTCATCCAGACCGACGCCTCGATCAATCCGGGCAATTCGGGCGGCGCGCTGGTCAACCTCAATGGCGAACTGGTCGGCATCAACACCGCCAGCTTCAACCCGCGCGGTTCGATGGCCGGCAACATCGGCCTGGGCTTCGCGATCCCCACCAGCATCGCGCGCGGCGTGATGGACCAGCTGGTCGCCACCGGCCAGGTCCGTCGCGGCACGCTGGGCGTCGAAGCGCAGGACGTGGATCCGCGCATCGCTCAAGGCCTGGGGCTGGGTGAAGCGCGCGGCGCGGTGGTGACGCGGGTATTCCCGGGTTCGGCCGCGGCTGCCGCCGGTCTGAAGACCGGCGATGTGATCATCGGCGCCAACGGCGAGCACATCGACGACCGCAATTCGCTGCGCAACTTTGAAGGCCTGCAGTCTGTCGGCAGCCGGGTGTCACTGCAGGTGATCCGCGACGGCAAGCCGCTGCAGCTCAGCGCCGGGCTGCGTGAGCAGGCCCGCTCGATCGCCGGCGTCGAACTGGACGCGCGTCTGGAAGGCGCGACCTTCGCCGAACTGCCCGCCTCGCTGCGCCAGCAGGGCGCGACTGGCGTACTGGTCGAAGCCGTCACCCGCGGCAGCCGCGCGGCCCGCAACCGCCTGCAGCAGGGCGATGTGATCCTCGCCGCCAGCACGGGCGAATTCGACGACCTCCCCGGCTTCCGCGCCAGCTTCACACGCGCCCCGGCACAGTTGGTGCTTCGCGTCTGGCGTGGCGGCCAGCGTGGCGACCTGCCGATGCAATAAAACCCGCGGGGCTCACGCGGCGCGGGGTATCGTCGGCAGGTCATCCGCTTCTCACCAAGGAGAACGAGCATGTCACCCACCACTACCGATGGCATGAAGGCCCATCTCGGCGAGGCCGGCGGTCATCTCAAGCAGGCTGCGGTCGATACCGGCGATGCACTGCGTAATGCCGCAGGCGCCGCCGCCGACGAGCTGCGCCTGGGCAAGGCCAACGTGAAAGCCGATCTCGCCGACAGCGCGCTGGCCGGCATCACTGCCGCCGAACACGCCGGCGGTGCCGCTCGCGAACAGATGGACACGCTGATGGACAAGGGCCGCGACCTGATCGACAGCGCGGCCGACCTGATCCGCGAGCGGCCGCTGGCGTCGTTCGGCGTCGCCTTCGCGGCCGGCTGGATCATCGCCAAGCTCGCCCGCGGCGGCGGCGATAAATAAGTCCTGGTTGGAATGTGGCCCGGGCGGGGTGAGGAAGGGCGCTAGCGAGCCATTGGCTCGCGCCCTGACGAGCGCCCTCCGGCTATGCCGGAGAGCCGGGTCCGCCCTCGGGGTGTTGTCGGGAACGCCCCGCACGAACCGCGCCCGCCCGGGCTACTCTCACCGCATTGGCCTAAAGGCACGGTGGCCCGATGGACGAACCGCGTAGCGACAGCAACGCTCCCTCCGATGCCGGCAAGCCCGGCGGCGCTACGACCGCACCGGACCTGGCCGAGTCGCTGCGCCAGGTGCGCGCCGCCGGTCAGGCCGGCCTGCATGCCGCCACTGATGCCGCGAAGGCGCTGCGCATCCTGATTTCCGCCGATCTGTCGCTGGCGCGCAGCGCGTTCGGACGCGCATTGGCCTACACCGGTGTGGCGGTGGCCTTCGGCGGCTCGGCGTGGATGCTACTGATGGCCGCGCTCACCGCAGTGCTGCACGATGCGCTGGGCTGGTCGTGGACCTTGTCGCTGTCGGTGTGCGCACTGCTGAGCCTGATCGTGACCGCGCTGGGCATCTGGCGCGCGATCCACTACTTCGAACACACGCGCATGCACGCCACACGCCGGCAACTGGCGCGACTGGGCATCGGCGAACTGTCCGACTTCATGCCCGATCCCGGCTCGCACGAAGCCACCCATCACGCCGCCGAACGCATGAACGACAGCGGCGGCGATCCCCCGAAGAAGGGCCTGGGCGTGGACGTCACGCCGCCCTGATCCGATTCCCGCACGCGACAACCACCTGGACACGCATGGGTTTCAAGCAACTGCTCAGCAAGGTGCAACAGGCCGAGGCCGCACTCGAAGCGCGCGAGCGCCTCGTGGTCGATGACTGGCAGCGGTTGAAGACCACCTGGAAGGAAGCGTGGACGCCGGGGCGCGTGATCATCGCGGGAGTGGTGGCCGGTTTCCTCGTAGGCCGCACGCATCCGCTGCGCGTGGCGGCACGTAGTGGGCAATGGATGCAGTTGGTGACGATGCTGTCGGGACTATTCGCCGGCGGCAGTGCCCAGGCCGCGGCGCAGGCAGCGGAAGAAACCGCGGAAACGGTCGAGGATGCCGCCGGCACGATGGCGGCGCCGACGGCAACATCGCAGGATGTTTCATCCACTGTCGCGGAATCCTGAGCCGTGTCGCTGCCCCGATCCGATTCTTCCAACAACGACGCTTCCAGCGACGACGCGGATGTCGCGCAACTTCCGCACACCGCATCCGACGCGCCGCGTCCACGCGCATCCTTCGCGGCCGTGGTGCTGGCGACGATCGCGGTGGGCATGGTGTTGTGGCTCGCGCAGGATGTGATCCTGCCGGTGCTGTTGTCGATGTTCTTCGCGCTGATCGGCAATCCGATCATCCGCGTGCTGCAACGCGTGTGGATTCCGCGCTTCCTCGCCGCGCTGCTGGTGCTGGCGGGCGGGCTGCTGCTGGCGGGCGCGCTGGCCAATCAGCTGGTCGAGCCGGCCGGCGAATGGGTGCGCTCGGCGCCCAAGGAACTCAAGGAGCTCGCGCCCAAGCTGCGCGCGATGGTCAAGCCGGTGCAGGAGGCGAACAAGGCGGCGGAAAACCTTGCCCGCGCCGCGGGTGGCGAGTCCAAGCCGGTGCAGGTGGTGCGCACCGAGGTCAACGAGCCCTACAAGCTGCTGACCACCACGCCGCGATTGATTGCTTCGGTGCTGGCGGTGGTGCTGCTGACGTTCTTCTTCATGGTCTATGGCGAGAACCTGCAGCGCAACGCGATCGCGCTGCTGCACAGCCGGCAGCAGAAGAAGCTCACCGTGGAGATCCTGCAATCGATCGAGGCGGAGCTGTCGCGCTATGTGCTCACCATCAGCCTGATCAATGCGGTGGTCGGGCTGGTGTTTGCCATCGCGCTGATCCTGCTGGGCCTGCCGCTGCCCGAGGCGCTGCTGTGGGGCACGATGGCCACGCTACTCAACTTCGCGCCTTACGTGGGTCCGCTGGTCGGCATGGCGGTGATGCTGCTGATCGGCATGACCGCGTTCGACGGCGTGCAGGCGCTGCTGCCGTCCGGCATCTACCTGGCACTGCACACGCTGGAGGGTCAGCTGGTGACGCCGATCGTGCTCGGCCGGCGCATGCGGGTGTCGCCGCTGGTGCTGATCCTGGTGTTGATGGTGTTCGGCGCCTTGTGGGGAATCATCGGCCTGCTGTTGGCCGTGCCGCTGCTGGTGTGCGTGAAACTGGTGCTGGAGCGGACCGAGGGGATGGAGGGGTGGGCGCGGTTGTTGGAGTAGCCATACGACACTCGAGCATCCAGGCCTGGCCTTGATCTTTGTAGAGCGGAGCTCGCTCCGCTGCTCTTGCGGTGCGCTTTTCGTTGCGCCAGCCCGGCGCGCTTTTCGCAACAGGCAGGAGCGATCCGGGCAGGCCCGGATCTACGGGAGCCAGGGCAGCGGAGCAAGCTCCGCTCTACAAAACCTGCGAATTGGGGCCTTGGCGCATTCAGGATGTCGGCCTGCGCGAGCCGGCGCCATTACAATGCCCCGGTGACCTTCCCCATCCGCGCCATCACCCTCGACCTCGATGACACCCTGTGGCCCTTCGCGCCGATCGGGGCGCGGGTCGAACAGGTGCTGCACGACTGGCTCGAAGCCAACTGCCCGCGCACCGCGGCGCAGTTCCCGATCGTGAAGATGCGCGAGTTGCGCACCGAGCTCGACGCCGAGCATCCGCACCTGATCCACGACTTCAGCACGATGCGGCGGATGACCCTGGACCGCGCGATGCGCCTGGCCGGCGACGATCCGGTGCATGTCGACGCGGCGTTCGAGGCCTTCTTCGCCGAACGCAACCGGGTCGAGTTCTACCCTGACGCGCTCGACGCGCTGCAACGCCTGGCCGCGCGTGTGCCGCTGGCCGCGTTGAGCAACGGCAATGCCGATCTGGTCCGCGTCGGCGTGCACACCCACTTCACCTTCCAGCTCGGCGCGCGCGAACACGGCGCGCCCAAGCCGGTGGCCAGCATCTTCCACGCCGCCTGCGCCAGGCTCGGCGCCTCGCCGTACCACGTGCTGCATGTCGGCGACGACATCGAGATGGACGTCGTCGGCGCCGCACGCGCGGGACTGCGCACCTGCTGGCTCAATCGCGAACACCAGGCCTGGCCGCACGACGACGTGCGCCCCGACCTCGAATTCACCACGCTGACCGCACTGGCCGACTGGCTGGATGCGCACCCACAAGAAGAAGCCGCCGCATGACCCTACCCGCCGGACTCACCCTCGACTCCACCAACGCGCTGCCGCTGCACATCGTCACCCGTGCGGATTTCGCGGAGTGGCGTACGGCGCAGCCCGCGGCGGTCGGTACCTGGCTGGATGCACAAGGCTTCGACGGCAGCGCGTACACCGCGCAGCTGGTGCCGGATACCGACGGCCGCATCGCCGCGGCGGTACTCGGCGTCGCTGACCGCTTCGATCCGGCCGCCTACGGCCATGCCCCGTATGCGTTGCCGATGCGCACCTATCGCCTCGCCGATCGCCTCGATGCCGCCGAAACCGCAGCGCTGCAACTGGGCTGGGGTCTGGGCAGCTACCGCTTCACCCGCTACAAGCAGCCGCTGCGCACGCCGGCCTCGCTACTGATCGAAGACGACGTCGACGACGTGCTGGCCGAACTCGCCGCGTGCCTGCGCGTCCGCGACCTGGTCAACACGCCGACCGAACACATGGGTCCGGACCAGCTCGAGCAGGTGTGCTGCGAACTGGCCGAGCGCTTCGGCGCGCATATCGAAGTCGTCAGCGGCGACGACCTGCTGACCCAGAACTATCCGGCGATCCACGCGGTCGGCCGTGCTTCGCACCGCGCGCCGCGGATGATCGCGCTCACCTGGGGCGCGGTAGGCCTGCCGCACATCGCGATCTGCGGCAAGGGCGTGTGCTTCGACACCGGCGGCCTCGACCTCAAGCCCGCCGATGGCATGCGCAACATGAAGAAGGACATGGGCGGCGCCGCGCACGCGATCGCGCTGGTCGAATGGATCATGGCGCGCGATCTGCCGCTGCGGATCAGCCTGTTCGTGCCGGCGGTGGAGAACGCGGTCGGTCCGAATGCCTTCCGTCCCGGCGAAGTGATCGCCACCCGTGCCGGCATCAACGTCGAGATCGACAACACCGATGCCGAGGGCCGCGTGGTGCTGTGCGACGCGCTGACCCGCGCCGCCGAACTCAAGCCGGACCTGCTGCTCGATTTCGCCACGCTCACCGGTGCGGCGCGCATCGCGCTGGGCCCGGATCTGCCGGCGGTGTATTCCAATGACGACGCCACCGCGAATGCATGGCTCGAAGCCGGCATGCGCCTGCGCGATCCACTGTGGCGCATGCCGCTATGGCGTCCGTACTGGCGCTACCTCACCAGCACGATTGCCGACATCGCCAACGGCGGGCCGTCGAAGATGGCCGGCAGCATCACCGCCGCGCTGTATCTCGAGCGTTTCGTGCCCGCGCAGCAGAAGTGGGCGCACCTGGACGTGTATGCGTGGAATGACAGCGAACGCCCGGGCAAGCCGACGGGTGGTGAAGCGCAGGGATTGCGTGCGGCGTACGCGATGTTGAAGGGGCTGTGCTGACGTAGCCGGCGCACTGCGTACCCCTCGCCCCGCTTGCGGGGAGAGGGACAGCGTCGCGCCAGCGACGCAGGGTGAGGGGAAGTAAGGGCAACCGCAAAAGCGCCCCTCACACCCCAAGGGTGCTTCCTTCGGGGCGTCCGTCGCTTCGCGCCACCTTCTCCCCGCAAGCGGGGAGAAGGAACTCATTGGGGCTTCGCGCCAATTGCCGGTAATGGACTGCGCCGCAATGCGCCCTACAACCAACCCTTCTGCCGCGCCAGGCGATACGCCTCGATGCGGTTGCCGACGTTGAGCTTGCCGATCGCTTCGGACAGGTAGTTGCGCACGGTGCCGTGCGAGAGGTTGAGCTGTGCGGCGATCTCGCTGGCCGATAGTCCTTCCCCAGCGAGACGCAGCACCTGACGTTCGCGATCGTTGAGCGGGTCGGCTTCGGACCACGCATCGAGCGCGAGCTGCGGATCGATGACGCGGCCGCCACGCTGCACCTGGCGGATCGCGTCGGCGAGCTGCTCGGCCGGCGCATCCTTGAGTAGGTACGCGCCGACGCCGGCGTCCAGCGCGCGCCGCAGGAAACCGGGGCGCGCGAACGTGGTGACGATCACCACCCGGATCGGCAATTCCTGGCGCTGGATGCGCTGCGCCAGTTCGAGGCCGGTCAGGCCCGGCATCTCGATGTCGGTGACCAGCACGTCCGGCTTGAGACGCTGCAATTCGCGCCACGCGCTCTCGCCGTCCGCCGCCGCGCCCACGACCTCGAGATCCGATTCCAGATTGAGCAAAGCCGCCAGGGCGCCGCGCAGCAGCGTTTGGTCTTCGGCCAGCAGCACACGGATCATCGGGGCGGACGCCCTATTGGGAAGCTGCCGGGAAAAGTAGCAAACGCGATCATCCGGCGCAGCCGCGGATCAGGGTTCGGGCGCGTGCGTGTCGTCGTTGGCGGCCAGTGGCAGCCGCACTTCGATGCGCGTGCCCTTGCCCGCCGTAGAGTCGATCCGCAGGCGACCGCCCAGCGCTTCGATGCGCTCGCGCATGCCGCCCAGGCCATTACCCGGCACGATCGCGCCACCGCGGCCGTCGTCGCTGATGCGGACGATCGCATCGCCACGCTCGGTGGCGAAAGCCACTTCCGCGTTGCTCGCGCGCGCATGTCGCTGAATATTGGTCACCGCCTCGCGCACCGTCATCGCCAGCGCGGTCTCCACGCGCGGCGGCAGGGCCGCCTCGTTCATCGCGTACTTGAACACCACGCCATCGGACTCGAGCAGCAGCTTGGCCGATGCAAGCTCCGCGGCAATACCGGCGGAGCGGATGCCGGTCACGGCGGCGCGCACCTGTGCCAGCGCTTCGCGCGCTACGCGACTGACCTCCTGGATTTCAGCGCGTGCCGCTTCGGGATCGCGTTGTATGAGGCGGCCGGCCAACTCCGACTTCAGCGCCACCAGCGACAGCGTGTGACCGAGCAGGTCGTGCAGATCGCGACCGATGCGTTCGCGTTCGGCCAGCGCCGCCAGTCGCCGCACTTCGTCGTGACTGAGCTTGAGCGCGGCATCGGCGTGCATCTTGCGCGCGTAGGTGACATTCATCAGGCCGACCGCCAGTCCCACGATGACGCCATTTAGGATGTACGGCCACGGGAAGCCCAGCCACAGCCATTGCACGGCATGCAGCGCCAGCACGCCCAGCATGCCGGCGATCGCACGCCGTGGCGGCAGGGCGAACGCCAGGAAGGCACAGGCGTAAATCAGAAAGCCCTGCGCGCCGCCGTTGAACGGCATCAGCGCGAAGCCCAGCGCAGCGATACCCACCGCGGACCACAGGACCTTGCGACGATCACGGTAGTAGGCGCGGTAGTACAGCCACAGGAACACCGCATACGCGACCAGCGTCGGCCACAGCCAATGCGGGAAGACTCCCGGTGCGGTGATGGCCGGCGTCAGGAAGATCCAGATCGACCAGACCAGCATCAGCCATGCCGTCCACTGCCCACCGTGGCGGCCGCCCATGAGCTGGGCGCGCAAGGCCAGCAATGAATTGTCGGAAGGCCGGAAGTATTCGAAAAACACGGGCAGGGCTCCTGTCACGGACGCTGGCGGCAGCGCGCAACTCACGCCATCGCCGGAGGGCTGTGCTGCATTGAATCGCCACAGCAGGACCGCGATGGGGCTGCGTCCATCGCGATCATGTTAACGACACTCAGCGCAGTTCGACCCGATCGAGCTGAAAGCCGAACTTGCCCTCTGGCAGCCCGGCGGTGAAGGCGATCCCGCGCAGCTGGGCCGGGTCGCCGCCCTTGAAGCCGGCCAGTGACAACCGAACTTCGCGCCACTGCACGTCGGCGGTGAAGCTCTGCATGCTCGGCATGGCCTGTGCATTCGGGCCCGAGAACATCATCGCCGTGTACTGACGGCCGTCGCCGCGTACCCAGAACACCAGTTCATGCCGCTGGGAGAAGTCGAGCGGCTGCATCGGCTGCTTGCTGGCGAAGAACATCACACCCGACCACGGGAAGGCGAACCCCGGCTTGATCTCGCCAGTGACGCCCAACGCACCGCGTGAATTCGCCGCGCCGCCAGTTACCAGCGCATGACTCACCGTCGACGCGCCGCCCATCATCTGGTCGGTGGTCTCCTGCCAGCCCTTGCCGATGTGTGCATCGATCGCGTCGCCGTCGAAATCGCTGACCAGGGTCCCGTCCGGTGCGGCTGCGGCCGCGACGGGCTTGGCGTCGCTCGCCAACGTGCGGTCGACCGCATAGCCGTTCTTCCAGACCGTATCGATGGCGCGCGTGGCGGTGATGTCGCGGGTGGGATCGCCGGAAACCAGGACCAGATCGGCACGCGCACCCGGAGCGATCCGGCCGCGATCGCTCAGGCCGAAGCGCTGTGCGGTGGCGCCGGTCGCCGCATTCAGTGCCTGCGTTGGCGTCAGGCCCGCGCGCACCAGCAGTGCCAGTTCCCCATGCAGGCTCGCGCCGTGCGTGGTGCCTGGGTTGCCGGCGTCGGTGCCGGCCAGAATGGTCACGCCGGCCGCGTGCAGTTTGCGCACGTTCTGCAGCGCATGGTCGAGTTCCTGCAGATGCGTATTGCCGAAGCTGGCCTTGAGTCTGTCGATCTGTTCCGCCGACAGCTGCGGCTGCAGTCGCGCATCGCTGATGAGCCGCTCGCCTTCGCCGGCACCTGCGATGCTGGCCAGCACCGACAACGTCGGCACCACGAAGGTGTGCTTACGCTGCGCGGCCTGGATGAAGCCATCGTTGGCCTCGGTGTCGGCAAACACATGCACCAATCCGTCCGCGCCGACATTCACCGCATTCAGGGCATCCTTCTGCAGCGACACGTGCACCACCGCCAGCTTGGCGTCGTGATGTGCAGCGGCCACCGCGGCCCCAACCTGCGCCGGAGTGATGGTCGGGATGCGCCGCGTCTTGCTGTACGCGCTCATGTCTTCGACGATCAGCTTGATGTAGTCGGAACCCTCCTTGACGCGCGCGTCGACAAACGCCTGCGCATCGCCGTCGGCGGGCAGCGTCGGCACTTTCATGCCGTACTCGGTGCCATGCCCGCCCGGCGCGGTGACCGCGGCACCGGCCGACCACAAATCGGCCTGCGCGGTCCGCGCCAGCGATTCGCGCTGCTGCTTGAGCGCGGGCAGGCGGTTCCAGTCGCCGAGCATGTCGAGCTCGGCGGTGACCCCGAAGCGCAGCGCATCGCCTTGCGCACTGCCCCAGCTGTGGGTGTGGGCATCGATGAGGCCGGGCAGCAGGGTCTTACCAGTGCCGTCGATGACCGGAATGTCCGCCGGAATCGCGGCGTTGGCATCGACGGCAACGATGCGGCCTTCGCGCACGACGACGTTGGCTTCGTCCAGCACGCGCTGGCCGTCGAAGACGCGCACTTTGCGGACCGCGAAGCTGTTGCTGTCGGTGGCTGCGTGCGCGGTGGTATCGGGTGCCTGCTTCGCGGGGGCATCCTGTGCCATCACGGCCGTGGTCAGCGTGGCGACGAGTGCGGCGATGGCGGTGTATTCAGGCCAGCGTTTCATACGGTTCCTTCCTATGGGTTCACAGAGAATGAGTTGAAAGCAACGACGAGCGAGAGATCGAATGTGACGCGTCAGCCACTACGCGCCAGCCGCGCCTTGGCTACCACGAACAGCGCAATCGTCACTACGGCCAGTATCCCCAGGTGGGTCAGCACGCTGCCGCCTGCGTTGCGGCCAACCACGCCCAGCGCGATCTGGCTGAGGTGATAGGACGGCCACACCGGCGCCAGCTTCGCGAAGATCGGTGGCAGCACCTGCAACGGCAACCACAGGCCCGACAGGAAGGCCATCGGCAGGTACAACACGTTCACTATCGCCGGCGCGGCCGAGGCGCCGACCGAGGTGCCGATCAGCAGCCCGATGGCGCAGAACGGGAGCACGCCGAGCACATTGATCGCGAACAGCAGTGCCCACTGTTCCGGCTGCAGCGAAACCTTGGCAACGAACACTGCCAACAGCATCAGGATCATCGAGATGGCCGCGGCGAACGTCATCGCCATCGCCATCTTCGCCAGCAGATACGAGCCCGGCGGCATCGGCAGCGCGCGCTTGAAGGTCAGCCAGCCGCGCTCGCGCTCATTGGCTACGGTCACGCCGAAGCCGAACAGGCCCGCGGCCATGATGCCGAACACGCCATAGCCGGCGAGCATGTAGCGCGCCATCTCGGCACCGCCCGGGCGCGAGCCATTCAACAGCACGCCGAACAGCAGATAGAACAGCGCCGGAAACACCAGCGACGGCACCGCGAACGAGGGCGTGCGCAGCAGGCGCAGAAACTCGTACTTGGCTTCCAGCCAGTAGCAGCGCAACGAAAAGGACGACGAAGTAGCGGCGGCGTGCATTACGCGATCTCCGGTTGCGGCGCGGTGGAGTTCTGGGTGAGTTCAAGGAAGGCTTCGGCCAGGCCGGCGCGCTGGACTTCCAGTTCGCTCAGGCCGGTATCGAGTTCGAGCAGGCGACGCACCACCGTTTCGGCGGCATCGGCCACGATCTCGATGCGATTGGCTTCGCGGTGCACGCTGCGCACATCCGGCCATGCGGCCACTGCCTCCGCATCGACCGCCGACACGCAGCGGATCCGGCGCTGGGCCACATGCGCACGCACCTCCTCCATGCTGCCCGCGGCGACCACGCGGCCCAGGTTGAGCACCACCACGCGATTGGCGAGCGCCTCGGCTTCCTCCAGGTAGTGCGTGGTCAGCAGCACGCCACAGCCCTGCGCAACCAGTTCGCGGATCGCGCTCCACAGGCGCTGGCGGGCCTCGATATCCAGCCCGGTGGTCGGCTCGTCGAGGAACAACACGCTGGGCCGGCCGCAGATCGCCAGCGCAAACTGCACGCGCCGCTGCTGGCCGCCCGACAGGCGGCCGTAGCGGCGATCGAGCAGGCCTTCGAGACCCGCCAGTGCAACGCAATCGGCGACGCTGCGCGGCTGCCGGTAGTAGCTGCGGGTCAGCTCGATCAGTTCGCCCACGCACAGCGTGTCGGGAATGCCGGCGGACTGCAGCATCACGCCGATCTGTTGGCGGGCGCCCACGTTCTGCGGCGATTGGCCCAGCAATGCGACGTCGCCTTCATTGGGCGTAACCAGTCCGAGCAACAGGCCGATCGCGGTGCTCTTGCCGGCGCCATTGGGGCCGAGCAATGCCAGCAGTTCGCCGCTGCGCAATTGCAGGTCGACGCCATCCAGCGCGCGGACCTTGCCGTAGTTCCTGACTGCGCCGCGCAAACTGGCCAGCACGGTTCCTTCGTCGCTCATTGCCTGTGGCTCCCTGGGTGGATGCCGCACACATTGGGCGTCCGGCCCCGCCGTCGGCAGTTGCCGATGTCAGAAATCGCGGATGACAAACGTCAGATCGCGGCATTTGGTGCGAACCACGGTCAGGGATCGTGCCGTCTGCATGGGTGAGACGGCGGCGTGCTCTCATCGCGCCTTTCGCCCGATACGCAATTCCCGCATATGCATGAATTGGCGCGAACACGGCCCGAACCCCGGACTCACAGTCGCCACCCCAACCGCATGACAAGCATCAGGTGCATGACACCCGCCAATCCCCTAACCTGCCGAGCGTCGCCCAGCCGTGCCGACGAAAAAACTGACTTCCGGCAGCTGGCACCGGACCCGGGCATGGCCACACTGGCGCCACTTTGCGCCGTAAGGATGTCGAAGTACGCCGGCGTCACTCGTCGTATCGATGACCCTACGGCTCCCCGCTTTTGATTCAGGACGAAACCGGATGAACAACGTGGATTTGCTCAAGGAACTCCGCATCGACCGCAGCGCCCCGCCGGAGGCCCCGTCGCGGACGGGCCTGTGGATCGGCCTCGGCATTGCGGCCGTGATGGTGGTGCTGGCTGTCGTAGCCTGGATGGTGCTCGGCCGCGACAAGGCGATCGAAGTGAAGACCGCCGAAGTCACCTCGCTCAACAGCGGTGGCGGCAGCGCGTCGGTGCTCGATGCGACCGGCTATGTGGTCGCCCGGCGCATGGCCACGGTGTCTTCCAAGATCACCGGCAAGGTGCGCGAAGTGCTGATCGAGGAAGGCCAGCGCGTCGAAGCCGGCCAGGTGATGGCCACGCTGGATCCGATCGATGCCGATGCGCAACGCGATCTCGCCTCGTCGCAACTCGCCGCCGCGCGCAGCCAGATCGGCAGCGTGGAAGCGCAGCTGAAGGAGGCCGAAGCCAACGCCAAGCGCCTGGAAGGCCTGACGCAGCAGCAGCTGGTGTCGAAGGCGCAGTATGAGCAGGCCATCGCCCAACGCGACGCGCTGCGCGCGCAGCTCGCCACCGCGCAACGCAACGCCCAGGTTGCCAGCGGCGGACTGCGCATCGCCTCGCAGGGCGTCGACAACACCGTCGTGCGCGCGCCGTTCGCCGGCGTGGTGATCGCCAAGGCCGCGCAGCCGGGCGAGATCGTCTCGCCGCTGTCGGCCGGCGGCGGCTTCACCCGTACCGGCATCGGTACCATCGTCGACATGGATTCGCTGGAAGTCGAAGTCGACGTGAGCGAGTCCTATATCGGCCGCGTGCAGCCGAAGATGCCGGTGGAAGCCGTGCTCAACGCCTACCAGGACTGGCGCATCCCGGCCGAGGTGATCGCGATCATCCCGACCGCCGATCGCGCCAAGGCCACGGTGAAGGTGCGCATCGCACTGAAGTCGAAGGATCCGCGCATCGTGCCGGACATGGGCGTGCGCGTCTCGTTCCTCGAGCCCGAAGACAAGAAGACCGCCGCTGTGGCCCAGGCCGCGCCGCGCATGCAGGTTCCCGCGGCAGCGCTGCGCAAGGATGGCGAGCAGGACGTCGTCTTCGTCATGCAAGACGAGAAGGCCCAGCGCCGCGCGGTGAAGCTCGGCGGCAACATCGGCGACAACCGTCAGGTGCTGGCCGGCCTGAACGCAGGCGAGCGCGTGATCACCGAAGCGCCGGCGACGCTAAAGGACGGCGACGCGGTACAGCTCGCCGAAGACAAGTAACCGATACGAAATTCATCCCGCAGGCCCTGTCAGCAATGGCACCGACCTGCGAATAACAGACAACCCGTCCAAAGGATCGAGGCAGGCAATGAACGACATGAGCAAGCACGACGAGACGATGATCCGCATCCGCAACGTCACCAAGTCGTACGAGCGCGGCAAGCAGAAGGTAGAAGTGCTGCACGGACTCAATATCGATGTGCCGCGCGGCGACTTCGTCGCGCTGATGGGCCCCTCAGGTTCAGGCAAGACCACCCTGCTGAACCTGATCGGCGGCCTCGACACGCCCTCCTCCGGCGAAATCAGCGTCGACGGCCAGCGCATCGACCAGTTCAAGGGCGGCGCGCTCGCCCGCTGGCGCAGCCACAACGTCGGCTTCGTGTTCCAGTTCTACAACCTGATGCCGGTGCTCACCGCCGAAGCCAACGTCGAGCTGCCGCTGCTGCTGACCAAGCTGTCCGCGGCGCAGCGCAAGAAGAGCGTGCAAGTCGCGCTGCAGGTCGTCGGCCTGGCCGATCGCGCCAAGCACAAGCCGCGCGAACTCTCCGGCGGCCAGGAACAGCGCGTCGCGATCGCCCGCGCGATCGTCTCCGACCCGGCCCTGCTGGTCTGCGACGAACCGACCGGCGACCTCGACCGTGCCACCGCCGACGAGATCCTCAAGCTGCTGCAGGCGCTCAACCGCGAACACGGCAAGACGATCGTGATGGTCACCCATGACCCGCTCGCGGCCGAATATGCCAATCGCACCCTGCATCTCGACAAGGGCCGTCTCGCCGAGCAATCGGTGGGCGTGTGATCAGCTCCCTCCCTTTCGCGCAGCGAAGGGAGTGAGAAGGGACGTTTGCGAGCCACTGGCTCGCGTCCCGACGAACGCCCGTCGGCTATGCCGACGGGCCTAGCTGGGGAGGGGTCGAGCGCCCTGGGCGCGAGTGCTGTTGCTGTTGCTTGTATGAAGCAAAAGCAAAGGCAGGAGCACCCCTCCCAACCCTCCCCTTCGCCTGCGGCGAAAGGGAGGGCCAAAACTGGAGAACCTTCATGACCAAGACAGGATTTGTCATCGCCAACCTGTTCCGCAAGAAGACCCGCACGATCCTGACCCTACTGTCGGTGATCATGGCCTTCCTGCTGTTCGGGTTGCTGCAATCGGTGAACCACATCTTCGATGCGGGCGCCGACTTCATTGGCGCGACCCGCCTGGTGACCCAGGCGCGCGTGTCGTTCACCCAACCCGTTCCGCTGAGCATGCTGCCCAAGCTGGAGGCCGTGCCGGGCGTGGCGCGTGTCGCGCACATGCAGTGGTTCGGCGGCGTGTGGCAGGAGAACACCCCGTTGTTCGTGTTCGCCGTCGACCCGATGCGCCAGCACGAGGTGTACCCGGAATGGGTGATGCCCGAGCAGCAATGGAAGGCGTTCGCCAACACGCGCACCGCGATGATCGCGGGCCGCAACATCGCCAACCAGTACGGCTGGAAGATCGGCCAGAAGATCCCGATCCGCTCCAACATCTATCCGCAGAAGGACGGCAGCAAGGCCTGGGCGTTCGACCTGGTCGGCATCTATGACGGCAGCGATGATAACTGGCAGAAGCAGACCAACACGGTCTTCATCAGCCACGACTACTTCGACGAGGCCAACCAGTTCAGCAAGGGCCGCACCAACTTCTTCATGCTGAAGCTGGCCCCCGGGGCCGATGGCGCGAAGATCAGCAGCACCATCGACAAGATGTACGAGAACTCGCCCGACGAGACCAAGACGCAGACCGAGAAGGACTTCAACGTCGGCTTCATCAAGCAGATCGGCGACATCGGCATGATCGTGCGCTGGATCCTGTTCGCGGTGTTCTTCACCCTGCTGCTGGTGGTGGGCAACACCATGGCGCAGAGCGTGCGCGAACGCATACCGGAACTGGCGGTGCTCAAGACGCTGGGCTTCTCCGACGGCAGCGTGCTCGGCTTCGTGCTTGCCGAAGCGGTCGCGCTGTGCCTGTTCGGCGGCATCGTGGGCATGTCCATCGCCACGCTGTTCGGCGCCATGATCGAGAAGGGCACCGGCGGCCAGTTCGCGTTGAGCGTGAATGGCTGGGTCTGGACGACCGGACTGATCACGATTGCGCTGATGAGCCTGGCCGTGGGCCTGCTGCCGGCGCTGCGCGCGCGCCGTTTGAAGATCGTCGACGCCCTGGCGGGACGTTAAGGGAACGGAGCTGAGGAGAACAACATGCTGAGTCAAATCACTGCCATCACCGGCCTCAACCTCAAGAGCATTCCCGAGCGTTGGGCCTCCTCGCTGGTGATCGTCGTCGGCCTTGCCGGCGTGGTCGCCGTATTCACCGCACTGCTCGCCATGGCCACCGGCTTCGAGAAGACGCTGGCGTCCACCGGTCGCACCGACAACGCGATCATCCTGCGTGGCGGTTCCGATGCGGAACTCAACTCGGGCCTGAGTCGCGATTCGGCCACGCTGATCAAGCAGGCCGTGGGCATCCGCAAGGGCGCCGACGGCAAGCCGCTCGCTTCGGGCGAGATGATCGTGATCGCCGAGCTGGTCCGCCAGGGCGATGCGAAGAACGGCGCCAACATCACGGTACGCGGCGTCGAGGCCAATTCGTTCGCATTACGCCCGCAGTTGAAGATCGTCGAAGGCCGCAAGTTCCGCACCGGCCTGCGCGAGCTGATCGTCGGTCGCGGCGTCACCCGCCAGTTCCAGGGAGCCGAGCTCGGCAAGACACTTCGCATGCGCGGCTCTGATTGGACCGTGGTCGGCGTGTTCGAATCCGGCGACGCGTACGACAGCGAGCTGTGGACGGATGCGGAGGTCGCGCAGACGACGTTCAACCGCGGCGGCTACAGTTCGGTGCTGGTCGGCCTGGACGGTGCCAATGGCCTGAAAACCCTGCAGGACAATCTGAAGACCGATCCGCGTCTCACGGTCGATGTGAAGGGCCAACAGGAATATTTCAGCGGCCAGACCAAGAACTTCCGCCAGCAGATCGGCTTCCTCGCCGGCGTGGTCACTTTCATCATGGCGCTGGGTGCGATCTTCGCCGCGCTCAACACCATGTACGCCGCGGTTGCCACCCGCGCCAAGGAGATCGCCACGCTGCGTGCAATCGGCTTCGGCGGCATGCCGGTGCTGCTGTCGGTGATGATCGAGTCGCTGGTACTGGCCTTCGTCGGCGGGGCGTTGGGCGCGGTGATCGCCTACCTGCTGTTCAACAACTTCTCGGTGTCGACGCTGGGCCAGAACTTCACCCAGGTGGTGTTCGCGTTCAAGGTCACCCCGCCGCTGGTGATGACCGGCTTGGTGATCGCGCTGGTGATCGGCTTCTTCGGTGGCCTGTTGCCGGCATGGCGTGCGGCGCGGATGCCGGTCACTTCGGCGCTGCGTGCGGCGTAATCGCTACACGGTCCAAACTTGAAGCATCGAGCAGGCCGCGAGCAATCGCGGCCTGTTCGTTTTCACGGGTATCGATGTCCAGGTACAGCTCGGGTGCGTGCAGGCACCACACCGTGCCCGGCCCCAATGCATTGAGGTAGGTGCCGAAGCCGCGGTCGCCCTGCAACTGGTCCGCGGTCTGCAGCAGCGTTGCCGTCACGACAGCCGGCGATCCCAGTCGATCGGCCAGGCGCGTGGCGGCGCAACCGGAGAACGCTTCGGATGCGGCGAGCAGCAGCCGTTGCAGATGATCGGCTTCGAGCCCCGGCTGGTCGCAGCCCAGGATCAGCACGTGCCCGCCGTGCGCCTGCAATACGCGGGCGGCGACCTGCACGCTGCTCGCGAGTCCCGTTTCCCAATCCGGGTTGTGCACGACTTCGACGCGCAGGCCGGTGAGCGCCGCCGCGATGCACCGGTGATCGGCGCCGGTCACCACGATGACGCGGCGTGCGCCCGTGGCGAGCGCGAGTCGCACGGTGCGATGCACCAGCGTTTCGCCGCCCCGCACGAGCAGTTGCTTGGGGTGTCCCAGACGCCGGCTACCGCCCGCGGCCAACACGATCGCGGCGTGCTCCCTGCTCATGGCGACGTGCTCCTTGCTCATGGTGAATGGCGGTAGCTGTGCAGTTGCGCGGCGATGCTGAGCGCGATCGCCTCCGGCCCGTGCCCACCCAGGTCGAAGCCAACGGGCGAATGCAGGCGCGGGGCCAGCGATTCACGCATCTCGGCAGGCAGCACCTGGAACAGGTCGTCACGGCGCCGCGCCGGCCCGAGCAGGCCGATGAAGCCAATCCTGCTCGCGCTTAATGCCGCCAAGGCCTCGCGATCCAGCTCGAAGTTGTGGTGCATGACCAGGGCGGCATCGAACCGCGCTTCCGCCAATGCTGCGAAGGCGGCCTGCGGCGACTGCTCGATCGGCGCGTCGGCCGCGGCCGCCAACGCTGCCCAGCGCGGACGCTGCTCGATCAACGTGACGATCCAGCCCAGATTGCGCAGCGCGGGCAACAACGTCGGTGTTTCCGGACCGGCGCCGAAGATCGCGACCATGGGCGGTGTCGGGATGGCGACTTCCCATGGACCGGCCTGCACATCATCCGGATTCACACATTCGAGTTGCCAGTGACGCTCGAGTGCGTCGATCCGTGCGCGCACATCGCCGTCACTGGAAATGGCGATGCACAGCGGCGCCTGCGCGCGGCGCCAGGCGGCGACGATATCCCCCCAACAGGGCATGCCATGCAACGGCAGCAAGGCGAGGCGCAACCGGCCGCGGCAACCCAACGCCGAGCCGGAGAACAGATCCTCGTCGTCGCGGGTATCGATATCGAGCCAGCTCATCCGCAGCGCGGCTGCGGCGTGACGCGCGCGGCGTTCGATCTCCGGCTCCAGGCAGCCGCCGCTGAGCCACCCGACCTGGCCCGTATCGTCGCCAAACAGCGCCATCGCGCCCGGCCGCACATAGGTCGAACCCTCGGTCGCCACCACCAGCGCCAGCACCGCGGCTTCTTCACGCTGCGCGGCCAGGGCGGAGGCTTCCAGCACGGCGCGCGGACCACCGGGCGGCGAACGGGTTACGGCAACCTGGATATCCATGAGGACGCGAACCCCGAGGCGTTGGCGACCGCCAGAGTCTATGCCCGGAAGCACCGGCCTGCGCTGCTGCGGCGTGCCATGCAACCCGGCCGGGGCAGGAGTAGGCTCGGCCCTCCCGACCTGCGGGAGCGCGCCATGAAGTTGCACGTCAATGGCACCGAGCACGAGGTGGCTGCACCGCCGGAGATGCCTCTGCTGTGGGTGTTGCGCGACCTGATGGGCATGACCGGCACGAAGTTTGGTTGCGGCATCGCGCAATGCGGCGCCTGTACCGTGCATGTGGATGGCATGCCGCGACGTTCGTGTGTCACGCCGGTCGAGAGCGTGGTCGGCAAGCAGATCACCACGATCGAGGGTCTGTCCAAGGACGGCACTCATCCGGTGCAGCGCGCCTGGACCGAACTCGACGTCGTGCAGTGCGGTTACTGCCAATCCGGACAGGTGATGGCGGCCGCCGCCTTGCTGGCGAAAGTGCCCAATCCCAGCGATACCGATATCGACCAGGCGATGTCCGGGAATATCTGTCGTTGCGGCACTTATCCGCGGATTCGCGCTGCGGTGCATCGGGCGGCGGAGCTCAACAAGGCTTGATGTTTTTGAGCCCCTCTCCCGTCGGGAGAGGGGTTGGGGTGAGGGTTCGGCGAAGCGATCATGGTGAACGATCAACAGGCAAACCACGCTCGCTGAGACCTTGCGGTCGATCGAACTCCTCCACCCCGCCGGACCCTCATCCGCCCTTCGGGCACCTTCTCCCGGAGGGAGAAGGGAAAAACAAAAAGCGGAGGTTTCCATGAACACCGCGAAACACTTTTCCCGCCGCGATTTCCTCAAGACCAGCGCCGTGGTCGGCGGCGGTCTCGTCGTCGGCTTCGTCATCCCTGGCGCACGCCGGTTCGCCTTCGCCGATCCTGCAGCGGCCTTCGTGCCCAACGCATTCCTGCGCGTCGGCAGCGATGACAACGTCACCGTGCTGATCGCGCATTCGGAAATGGGCCAGGGCATCTGGACCGCATTGCCGATGCTGATCGCCGAGGAGCTGGACGCGGACTGGTCGAAGATCCGCGTCGAGCACGCACCTGCTGCTGCCGCGTACGCACACACCGCGTTCGGCATGCAGATGACCGGCGGCTCAACGTCGACCTGGTCCGAGTTCGACCGCTACCGCCAAGCGGGCGCCGCCGCGCGCTCGATGCTGATGCAAGCGGCGGCCACGCGCTTCAACGTGCCGCTGGAACAGGTACGCACCGAGAACGGCGAAGTTATCGCAGGCGCGCAACGCCTGCGTTACGGCGCGCTCGCCGACGACGCGGGCAAGCTCAAGGCGCCGGATCCGAAGTCGTTGCAGCTCAAAGATCCAAAGCACTGGAAGTTCATCGGCAAGGCGACCAAACGCCTGGACACGCCGGAAAAGATCACCGGTCGCGCGCAGTTCGGCATGGACGTGCAGTTCCCCGGCCTGCTCACCGCGGTCGTGGCGCGTGGACCTGTGTTCGGTGCGAAGGTGAAATCGTTCGACGCCACGGCGGCGAAGCAGGTCGAGGGCGTACGCAAGGTCGTCCAGGTGCCCAGTGGCGTCGCTGTGGTCGCCGATCACTACTGGGCGGCGAAGCTCGGTCGCGATGCGCTCAAGGTCGACTGGGACCTGGGCGAAGGCGCCGCCATGGACAGCCAGGCGATGCGTGCGGAACTCACCCGGCTTGCCGCAACCCCGGGAACGCCCGCGGCGCAGGCCGGCGATGTCTCCGGCGCGTTGCCCAAGGCGAAGAAGACGTTGAGCGCGGTGTATGCCGTGCCCTATCTCGCGCATGCACCGATGGAGCCGCTCAACTGCACGGTGAAGATCGGCAAGGACGCCTGCGAGATCTGGACCGGCACGCAGTTCCAGACGGTTGACCAGATGGTCGCTTCGAAGATCCTCGGCCTGAAGCCCGAACAAGTGCAGATCCACACCACCTTCCTCGGCGGCGGCTTTGGCCGGCGCGCAACGCCGACCTCGGACTTCGTTACCGAAGCCGTTCACGTCGCCAAGGCCGCCGGCGCTCCGGTGAAAACAGTGTGGTCGCGCGAGGACGACATTCGCGGCGGCTACTACCGGCCTGCCTACGTGCATGACGCGCGCATCGGCGTCGATGCCAAGGGCATGCCGATCGCGTGGCAGCACGGCATCGCCGGGCAATCGATCCTCGCCGGCACGCCGTTCGAAGCGATGCTGGTGAAGAACGGCATTGATGGCACTTCGGTCGAAGGCGTCGCGGATTCGCCGTACCTCAAGGAGATTCCGGATCATCGCGTCGGCCTGCATTCGCCGCACAAACCGGTGCCGGTGCTGTGGTGGCGCTCGGTCGGCCACAGCCACAGCGGCTTCGTGATGGAAAGCCTGATCGACGAACTGGCGCACGAGGCGAAGCAGGATCCGCTCGCGTACCGGCGTGCGTTGCTGGAGAAACACCCACGCCATTTGGGCGTGCTCAATCTGGCCGCCGAGAAGGCCGGCTGGGGCAAGCCGCTCAAGAAGGGCCGCGCTCGGGGCATCGCGGTGCACGAATCCTTCGGCAGTTACGTGGCGCAGGTCGCGGAGGTGTCGCTGGAAGACTCACCGCAGGGGCGGCGCAGCATTCGCGTGCATCGGGTCGTATGCGCGGTCGACTGCGGCATCGCGGTGAATCCCGAATCGATCCGCGCGCAGATGGAATCCGGTGTCGCCTTCGGGCTGAGTGCGGCGCTGCACAGTCATCTGAGCTTCCGCGAGGGTCGCGTCGCGCAGTCCAACTTCCACGACTACCCGGTGCTGCGGCTCAACGAAATGCCCAAGGTCGAAGTGCACATCGTGTCGAGCACCGAGAAATCCGGCGGCATCGGCGAAACCGGCGTGCCGCCGATCGCGCCGGCGGTCGCCAACGCCGTGTTCGCGCTGACCGGGCAACGTCTGCGCGAGTTGCCGCTGCAATTGCCGGCCACTGCGTCGGCCAAGGCCTGAGGTGCGTGCCATGCGAATCCAATCGACGATTCAATCGATGATCGTCCTGCGCACGGCGTTGCTGCTGTGTGGCGTGCTTGCCGTGGCCGGCTGTGAAACGCAGGCCGCGCCGGAGCGACAGCAGGCCGGCAAGGCGGCGTTCGCCACCATCCATGCGGTGTTCCAGCATCCGCGCTGCGCCAATTGCCACATCCCCGGCGACGCGCCCCTGGTGACCGATATCGGCGTGCCGCATCCGATGGGTGTCGCACGCGGGCCGGAAGGTCATGGCGCCGTCGGTTTGCCGTGCGCGAGTTGCCACGGCGAGAAGAACTCGCCGGCGAGCTACGGCCCACACGCGCCGCCGGGCGCGCCGCATTGGGGCCTGCCGCCGCCGCATCAGAAGATGGCCTGGATCGGCCTGTCGCCGAAGGCGACGTGCGAGATGATCAAGGACCGCAAGCACAACGGGAATCGCGATCTCGCCGCGCTGCTCAAGCATGTCAGCGACGACAAGCTGGTGCTGTGGGGTTGGACGCCTGGTGGCGAACGCGCACCGGTGCCGGTGCCGCACGATGATCTGGTCGTGGCGTTCAAGACGTGGGTGGATGCGGGGGGACCGTGTCCGGATGCGTGAGGTAGGCGGGCCGTTGCCCCATCGTCAGGCGCGAGCGACTTCTCCTAGCTGCTTGTCCTTCTCCCCGCCTGCGGGGAGAAGGTGGCGCGAAGCGCCGGATGAGGGGCGCCTTGGCTGTTGCCTCCCCTCACCCTGCGCCGCTAACGCGACGCTGTCCCTCTCCCCGCAAGCGGGGCGAGGGGTGATGATGCGTCGCCCCGAAGGAAGCACCCTTGGGGTGTGAGGGGCGGCGAGCACAGCGAGCTGCTCTTGCTCTTGATCAACTGCGAAACACGACAGTCAGCCTTTGAGCTGAGCACGGAAGTGGAAGCACTCGATGCCGAAGTCTTCCCGAAAATAGAACCGATGCGCGCCTTCGCGCTTCACGTTCGAGATCAGCTGGATCTCGCTGCACTCATGGGCGCGGGCTTCATCCTTCAACCGCGCGATCAGGAGTGAGCCATAGCCGCGTGAACGCGTGCCTTCATCGGTAACGAGGTCGTCGACATACAGCAACCGCCCGCAGTACAGCATGTTCATCAAACGCCAGGTCGCCACGGCCCGCACGGCGCCCCGGTCGCGCAACGCGAACAACCGCAGGCCATCACTCGCCTGCAGCGCGCGCATCCTCGCCACGTAGTCGTGGCGCTGCAGATGCGGCCGCAACTGGTGCATCACATCGAAGGTCGCCGCGATCTCCTCGTCGCTGCGCGCCTCCAGGATCTCCATTCCGTCCATTCAAACCTCGCTTGTAGCCGCGACCGGCGCCACGATCTGGCGCCTCGCCCGCAACGCGCCATCGATCGCAAAGATCGCCAATCCGGTCCAGATGCAGGCGAAGCCGATCAGCCGATCCTGATCGAAAGCCTCGTGGAACACGAACACGCCGGTGAGGAACTGCAGCGTCGGCGCGATGTACTGCAGCAGTCCTACTACCGACAGCGGCACGCGGCGCACGGCAAAGGCGAAGCCGATCAGCGGCAGTGCGGTGAGCGCCCCGCCGAAGATCAGCAGCGCGTCGATGCCCAAGCCCCAACTCGCGTCATCCAGCGGCAGGAAACCACCCTGCCCGTGCGTCTCGCCCCACGCCAGCACGACGAGGGCGGGCAGGAACAGATAGACGCTCTCGACGCCGAGACCCGCCACGGCATCGATCGACAGCAGCTTGCGCAACAATCCATACAACGCGAACGACAGTGCCAGGCAGATCGCGATCCACGGCAGCTGGCCGAAGCGCAGGGTCAGCCACAACACGCCGGCCGTGGCCAGGATTACCGCAAACCACTGCGCGCGGCGCAGGCGTTCGTGCAGGAATGCGACGCCCAGGACGACATTGAGCAGCGGATTGATGAAGTACCCCAGACTGCTCTCGACCACATGCCCGGCGTTGACCGCCCAGATGTACAGGCTCCAGTTGAAGCCGATCAGCGTGCCGCTCAAGGCGAGCATCCACGCCGCGCGCGGTCGTGCGAGCGCGGCCCGTAGCCAGCCGCGGCCGTGCTTCCACAGCAGCCATGCCACCACCAGCAGCGTGCTCCATACGACGCGATGCGCCACCACCTGCAACGACGGCACCACCTTGAGCAGATGCCAGTACAGCGGCATCAACCCCCACAGCACGAACGAAGCGATCGCGACCCACAGGCCGCTGCGGTTTTCAGTGCCCGGATTCATGCGGCCGGCTCGCTGGCGGAAGCATTAGCGATCGGCGTCGACGTCGGTGCCGCCGCGCGCGCCTTCGCCAGGGTGATGATCACCACGCCGACCAGGATCACCGCCATCGCGCCCAGATCGTGCGTGGTGAACTTCTCGCCACCGAGCATGAAACCGAAGAACACCGCGATCGGCGGATTCACGTAGGCATAGCTCGTCGCCAGCGCCGGGCGCACGTGGTGCAGCAACCAGATGTAGGCGGTGAAGCCGAAGATCGAGCCGGCGACGACCAGATACAGCATCGCTGCGGTCGCGCCCATCGACGGCACGGCGGCGAAACGCTCACCGGTCACCAATGCGGCGACCAGCATCCACACGCTGCCCGCCATCATCTGTGCGGCCGCCGCCATGAACGGCTCCGGCAGATCCTGGTCGCGGCTCCAGATCGAACCCCACGCCCACGCGATCGCCGCCGTCGCCAGACACACCACGCCCATCACCGATGCGGATAGTTCGCTGCCGGCGTTGAGCCAGATCACGCCAAGGAAGCCGATGATCGTGCCGACCCATTCGATCTTGCTCGGATGGCGACCGCGCAGCATCGCGAACACGCCCGCGAACAATGGCATCGAGGCGACGGCAATTGCAGCCAGGCCGGAACCGACCTGGGTCTCGGCCAGATTCACCAGGCCGTTGGACAGCAGCACCATGAAGATCGACAGCACCGCGAGGGTGCGCCATTGCTTGCGCGTGGGCGGCTTCACTCCACGCCAGCGCAGCACCACGAACATCAGCACGCCCGCGATCGCCATGCGGATCGCACCGAGCAGGAACGGTGGGTAGCTCTCCAGGGCGAAGCGGATGGCGAGATAAGTCGAACCCCACAGCACGTACACCGAAGCCAGCGCGAAGGCGATGGCGACCGGCGATGCACTGCGGTGGGAAGAAGAAGCGACGGCGTTCATTGGCGGTAACCGTGGAGCAGCGGGTTCAGGAAGATAGCTCGATGCGGGCGGCTTCGATTTGCCCAAGTAGCCATTGCAGTCCCGCCAGATGCTGCTGGTCGTGACTGCACAGGTAGTGCATCAGGCCACGGACCGTGACCGGTCCATAGCCTTCGGACATCGCGGTGCGTCCCAGCTCTTCAGGCGTCAGCGCGGACAGCATCGCCACGGTGCGCGCTCGTGCGGCGCGGAAATCGGCCAGCGCCGCCTCTGCATCGGTCGCGGACGTGTAACCGTTGGCCGCAGCCAGCTCGTAACTGTCGATGTCGGCGAGCAGCGGCTGCGATTCCTGCAGCGTGCGTCGAAAGCGTATGTGGTAGCCGTCGACCTCGATGTCGCGCACGTGCAGCACCTGCTCGATCGGCGTAAAGCGCTCGCTCGGCACGCCCTCCCACGACGGTGGCGCCCAGTGGACGAAGTCGGCAGGCACTGCGGCGTAATGCGCTTCCAGCTGATCCGGGAAGGCGGCGAGGGTTTGCAGGGTCGTATCGATCATGACGCGTTCCTCGGGATGCGTGATCAGACCAGCCGGCGCGGTTCCAGCGCCATGCGGATCGCCAGGCCACCGAGCACGGTGCCCATGAAATAGCGTTGCGCCGCCATCCACACCGGCTTGCGCGCGAACCACGAGGCGATGCCCGCTGCGGACAGCGCGATCAGCAGATTGAAGGTGAAACTGATCGCGATTTGCAGGCACCCCAGCAGAACACTCTGTGCGAACACCGAGCCGCGGTGCGGATCGACGAACTGCGGCAGGATCGAGAGGTACAGCACCGCGGCCTTTGGATTCAGCAGGCAGGTGAGGAAACCCATGCGGAACAGCTTCCAGCGCGAATCCGGTGGCAGCAGCGTCGGTTGCAGCGGCGAGCGGGCGCCCGGCTTCACCGCCTGCCAAGCGAGGTAGAGCAGGTACGCCGCGCCGGCAAGCTTCAACACTTCGTAGGCCAGCGGCACGGCCATGAACAGGGCGGTCAGGCCAGCCGCGGCAGCGGTCATGTGCACCAGAAACGCACACACCACACCGAATAGCGAGACCACGCCCGCGCGCGGCCCCTGGCTGATCGAACGCGAGACCAGATAGATCATGTTCGGCCCCGGCGTCAGCACCATGACCAGACACGTGGCAGCGAACAACAGCAGCTTCTCGATCGGAATCATGCGTCGCTTTGATGTGGGGGAATGCAAACCAGCGTATCGACGCGCCAAGCATCGCGCTTGAAAATAAACCCGCCTTAGCGCAAAAATTTTGCATGGCCTCCGGACCCCTCGCGCTCGACGAATTCGACCATCGGCTGCTCGAGCTGCTGCAGCGCGATGCCTCGACCACGCTGACCACACTGGGCGAGACCGTGGGGCTCTCAGCCAGCGCCGTGCAACGCCGGATCAAGCGCTATCGCGAAAGCGGCCTGATGCGCACGGTCGCCGTGCTCAACCCCGCGCAGCTCGCCAACGTCACCCTGGCCACCGTGCTGGTTGCGCTCGAGCGCGAATCCGCACGTCATCACGCCGCCCTGCACGCTCGCCTGCGCGCGGCGCCGGAGGTGCAGCAGTGCTACGTGCTCGCCGGCGAATGGGATTACCTCGTCATCCTCGCCACCACCGGCCTGGCGCATACGCGCGAAGTGGCGGAGCGGCTGTTCGGCGGCGACGACATCGACTACCTCAAGCGTTACGAGACGCGCATGGTGTTCGAGCCGGTCAAGCAGGGCCTCGCATTGCCGACGCGGCCACCGGGACGGCGCAAACGCTAGTCCGCGCAGGCGCGGACCTACAAGAGGCTAAGCACGGAAGAGAGCGCGGTTTTGTAGGTCCGCGTCCGCGCGGACGCTTTGCCCCCGCCGCAGCAAGCGCTGATGCACGCGCGCCGTCCGCGGCGGGGAATCGGTTTACATACCCGGTATCGGCAGACACTCCATGATCTCCACCCCGTCGCCGGGGAAGATCGAGAAGTGCGGGTGGTTTTCGAACAGTCGCGCCGCCGCGTCCTGCGACTCGGCCTGCACGACCGTATAGGCGGCCAGGTTGTTGCGTGTGTCCGCGATGCCATTCGCCGTGACGCGCTTGGTCTTTCCCAGCGGCGCTCCCTGCTCCACGATCTTGGCGCCCAGCTGCTCGGTCCACTGCTTCCACGCCTGCATGCCTTCGGCTTCGCGGCGCTTGCGCTCGGCCTCGTCCAGCGCCTGCCACTGGGCCATGGCGTCGGGTGAGCCGGTGAACACAGCCATAAACTTCTTCATGACGTCTCCTTGAGGTTGCGGGTCGCAACGGATTTGCTGCGGCCCTTACTTCCCCGACGAACGGGCAACGTCATGATCGACATTCGCGGGTCACGAGCCCGCGATGGCGTGGTGAACCGGTGTCGCTGCCGCCGCTCAGGCCGCGCGTTCGCGCTGCAGCACCTTTTCCTTGAGCGGCAGGCCCCAGCGATAGCCGCCCAGCGAGCCGTCGCCGCGAACCACGCGATGGCACGGCACTACGACCGCCACGCGGTTGTGGGCGCAGGCGCTCGCCACGGCGCGGGCGCCGCGCGGCGCGCCCAGTTGCGCGGCGACTTCCGCATAGCTGCGGGTTTCGCCGGCCGGAATCTTCATCAACGCGTCCCACACCTTCTTCTGGAAGACGGTGCCGATCAGGTCGATGTCGACCCGCGCCTGTTTGCCGGCCAGTACGTCGGCGACTGCGCGCAACCGCGGCGCCAGGAATTCGTCGCGGCCGGCATCCACTCGCTCGAGCACCGCACGCGGGAATTCGCTGTGCAGTTTCGCTTCCAGCGCTGCCGGATCCTCGCCGAGCTCGACCATGCAGATACCGCGCTGGGTGGTCGCCACCAGCGCCTTACCCAGTGCGGTGTCGAGCAGGCTCCAGCGGATCTGCTCGCCCTCGCCGCCGGCACGGTAGCGGGCCGGGGTCATGCCAAGCCGCGCCGCGCCGCGTTCGTACACGCGCGAGGGCGAGCCGTAACCGGCGTCGTACAGCGCGGCACTGACATCGCGGCCTTCGCGCAGCGCCGACTTCAGCGTGCCGAGCTTGCGCTGGGCGAGGTATTCGGCCGGGCTGATGCCATAGCGCGCGGCGAAGCTGCGCTGCAGGTGCGAGGGACTGAGTCCGACCGCCGCGGCCAGCTCGTTCAACGACGGTTCGCCGGCATCGAGCAACGCGCGCACGCGTTCGAGCTTGTCGCGCGGAGCGTTGGCCTGGTGCTGGAAAACTTCGGCGGGGATTTTCTTGACCATGGCGTTCATGGCCCGAAGCGTAGCGGGCACCCGAAGGTGCCCGCTATCCGATTCTTGTTGTGGCCCATCGGCGGGAAGCCGCGCGCTCAGTCCGCCCAATGACCCGGCGTCGCGGCCTGCGGCAGCACCTGCGCGGACAGCTTGGTATCGCCACTCAGCAACTGCACGGCGTCGCCCAAGATGGCGGCGGATTCGCGCAGCAGCGGATCCGGGCGCTGGTCGGCCAGCTTGTCGCGCGCGGCGTCCGCGGCGATGTCACGTTCGCTGGAAGCCAAGCCGTCGTCGCCGGCGTCGTCGGCGAGCGGATCGATCGCCAGGCCCAGTGCCTTGCGCTGTTCCTGGCGTGTCTTGCGCTTGGCGTCGTCGCGGTCGCGTTCGGCGCGGCGCTCGGCTTCATTGAGCGATACCGACTTCTTCGCGCGTTCCTCGCGGAACTCGGCAACGTCCTCGCTCCACCACTGGAATTCCTTGTCCTTGGCGATACGTGCGGCATGCAGGGCCTGCAGCTTCGGCACCAGCGGCACGAAGTTGCCGTAACGGGTGTGCGGCACCGAGGCGATGCGGGTCCACGGCAGCGCGTTGTCGTAGGTGCTCTCGCCAAATTCGCTGGCATCGACCGAAACCGGATACGCGATATCCGGCACCACACCCTTGTTTTGGGTGCTGCCGCCACTGACGCGGAAGAACTGCGCGATGGTCAGCTTCACCTGGCCGAAGCGCGCGGTCTCGTTGGCCGGCCAACGGTCGAGATCGACCAGGTTCTGCACCGTGCCCTTGCCGAAGCTGGTCTCACCGATGACGAGGCCACGGCCGTAGTCCTGGATCGCACCGGCGAAGATTTCCGACGCCGATGCCGAACCACGGTTGATCAGCACCGCGAGCGGACCTTCCCACGCGATGCCGGAATCCTCGTCGCCGTACACCTGCACACGACCACCGGATTCGCGCTGCTGCACGACCGGGCCACGATCGATGAACAGACCAGTGAGATCGATGGCTTCATCGAGCGAACCACCGCCGTTGTTGCGCAGGTCGAGGACGACACCGTCGACCTTCTGCGAACGCAGCTTGGCCAACAGCTTCGCCACGTCGCGCGTGGCCGAAGCGTAGTCGCCATCGTTGCGGCGGCGGCCTTCGAAGTCCTGGTAGAAGCCGGGCAGCTTGATCACGCCGATGCGGCGCGCGGCCGCGCCGTCGGCGGCGGGCAGCGAAATGATTTCCGACTTCGCGGCCTGGTCTTCCAGGCGCACCTTGTCGCGCACCAGCACCAGACGGTTGGGATGGCTATCGAGGCCGGCTTCGGCCGGGATCACGTCGAGGCGCACCTTGGTGCCCTTGGCGCCGCGGATCTTGGCGACGACGTCGTCGATGCGCCAGCCGATCACGTCTTCCATCAGGCCGCTGTCGCCCTGGCCGACGGCGACGATGCGGTCGCCGGGCTTGAGCTTCTGCGACTTGCCGGCGGGACCGCCCGGCACGATTTCGCGGATCGCGACCACGTCGTCCTGCTTCTGCAGCACCGCGCCGATGCCCTCGAGCGAGAGCGACATCGTCATGTTGAAGTTGTCGGCCGTACGCGGGGTGAAGTAATCGGTGTGCGGATCGATCGCGTTGGCGTAGCTGTTGAGGAAGGTCTGGAACACGTCCTCGCCTTTCAGCTCGGCCACGCCCTTGGACATGTTCGCGTAACGCTTGTCGAGCGTCTTGCGGATGTCTTCCGGCTTCTTGCCGGCGAGCTTCAGGCGCAGCCAGTCGTTGCGGACGGTCTGCTTCCACACCGCATCCAGTGCAGTCGCGTCAGCGGCCCACGGCGCATCCTCGCGGTCGTACTCGAAGCGGTCGTTGCCGGTGAAGCCGAAGATATCCTGCTTGAGCAGGTTGCGCGCATAGGTGACGCGTGCGTCGAAACGCTGGCGATAGGTCGCGAAGATCGCGTACGCCGGAGTCAGGTCGCCCGACTTGATCGCGTCGTCGAACTTCAACTTGTACGCATCGAACCTGGCGATGTCCTGCGCGGTGAAGAATTGCTTGCCGCTGTCGAGCGCTTCGAGATAGCGCTTGTACATGTCCGCCGATAGCGTGTCGTCGAGCGGACGCGGGCGATAGGCGTAACGGCTGTCGGACAACAAGCCGTACACCAGCTTGGCCGCGGTGGCCTGGTCGGTGGTCGGCGCGTTGGGCAGCGTCTTCGCGTCGACCGACTTCAGCAGCGCCTTGTCGCTTTGCGGCGGTACCGGCAGTTGTGCGGTCTTGGAGCCATCAGCCGCAAGCAGCGCGACCGGGGCGGTGAGCAGGAAGGCGACCAGAGCGGTCGTGACGCGTGGGGTCTTGATGTTCATCGCGGGGTCTTCGCGGACCGGTACGGTCCTGGGCAAGGATGTCGCGGGATTCGACCGGTCCACAGTGCCGGAAGTTGCAGGCGCTGTCACGATGAAAAAACGGCACAAAGCGTGCCGGAAGGCCGATTACCGCCCTCGTACCCGCGCATGCCGGGTACGGTTCAGTTTGGTGGACCCCTAGTCAGCATTCTCCGCTGCGTTTCGCGCGGGTCGATTGTTCTTTGCGATGCGATTCGCATCGTCGGCCGGCGCCATCGCTTCGGCGCGGCGGGCATTGCTTCAGCGTTTAGGCCGAAGCAACCACGCCCGCTTCGATCGCCGAACGGTCGGCGTGGTAGGACGAACGTACCAGCGGCCCGGAAGCGACATGGTTGAAGCCGAGTTCGTAGCCGTAGATTTCCAGCTGCTTGAACTCGTCCGGCGTCCAGTAACGCATCACCGGGTGATGGTGCGCGGTCGGCTGCAGGTACTGGCCGATGGTGATCATGTCGACGTCGTGGGCGCGCAGGTCGCGCAGGGTCGCCTGCACCTGCTCCATGTTCTCGCCCAGGCCGAGCATGATGCCGCTCTTGGTCGCCACGTCGGGATGCTGCGCCTTGAACTTCTGCAGCAGCGTCAGCGACCACTGGTAGTCGGCGCCCGGACGCACGTTGGTGTACAGGTCCGGCACCGTCTCGATGTTGTGGTTGAACACGTCCGGCGGATTCGCGTTCAGGATCTCCAGCGCGCGCTCCATGCGGCCCTTGCCGCGGAAGTCGGGCGTGAGGATCTCGATCTTGGTGCGCGGGCTGAACTCGCGGATCGCGCTGATGCAGTCGACGAAGTGCGAGGCGCCGCCATCGCGCAGGTCGTCGCGGTCGACCGAGGTCACCACGACGTACTTCAACTCCATGTCCTTGATCGTCTGCGCCAGGTGCAGCGGTTCGGCCGGATCCGGCGGCTTCGGGCGGCCGTGGGCGACGTCGCAGAACGAGCAGCGGCGGGTGCAGACCTCGCCGAGGATCATGAACGTCGCGGTGCCGTGACTGAAGCACTCGTGGATGTTCGGGCAGCTGGCTTCCTCGCACACCGTGACCAGACGGTTCTCGCGCAGCTTGGCCTTGAGCTGCTGTACCGAGTTGCCGGACGGAATCCGCACGCGGATCCACGACGGCTTGCGCAGCACCGGCGCGTCGGCGAACTGCACCGGCGAACGGCCGATCTTGTCGCCGCCGAGCTGCTTCACGCCTTCCTGCAGCGGTGCAGGCGCGTCGGCATTCACCACCGCAAGCGGAATGGTCTTGGGAGCGGACTCGGTCATGGCTTGGATCGGTAGCGGACGGGGGTCAGGCGGGGAGCTGCGGTGCGGCGGATTCGATGTTCAGCCCGAACAGGCGGGCAACATGCGCGACCAGCACCGGCTTGACCGCGTCCAGGCCGGACGGGCCGCCCAAGTCTAGCATCGAGGTCACCTGCAACCCCGCGTATCCACAAGGATTTATTCGCATGAAGGGCTCCAGGTCCATGGCGATGTTGAAGGCCAGGCCGTGGAAGGTGCAGCCGTGGCGGACCCGGATGCCCAGGGCGCCGATCTTGGCCCCATTCACATAGACGCCGGGGGCGCCGTCGCGGCGTTCGGCGTGGATGTTCCAGTCGGCCAGGGTGTCGATCATCGCCTGCTCGATCTTGCAGACGTATTCCTTCACGCCGATCTTGAGCCGGCGCAGGTCCAGCAGCGGGTACAGCACGATCTGGCCAGGGCCGTGGTAGGTCACCTGGCCGCCGCGGTCGACGTGGATGACCGGGATATCTCCCGGCAGCAGCACGTGCTCGTCCTTGCCGGCCTGGCCCAGGGTGAACACGGGATCGTGCTCGACCAGCCACAGCTCGTCCGGAGTGTCGTCGCCACGCGTATCGGTGAAGCGCTGCATCGCGCGCCAGACCGGCTCGTAGGGCTGGCGCCCCAGGTCGCGGAGCAACGCCGGCGCCGCCGTTACCGCTTCGACCGGCGCCGATGCCGGGCAGGCCGCTTCGGTCACAGCGTCCACTTCACTTCCGGGTGGTCGCGCAGCACCTGGTGGGCACGGTCGTATTGCTCGCGGCTTTCAGCGCGGAAGCTGATGCGCACTGAGACATACTTGCCGTTGGACGAGTGCTTCCACTGCACCGTTTCGGATTCCACTTCGATGCCCGCGTCGATCAGGCGTTGCGGCAACTCGCGCTCCAGACCTGCATCGGCGGTGCCCATGGCGCTGAGTTCGAAGCTGCCGGGAAACTGGAAGCCGTGCTCGGGGTTGTCGGACTTGATTTCCATGGGCGGGAGATGGGGACGGGGCCGGATAACCCAAGGGAGCGTAGGATGCGCCCAATCCCGTTTTTCAACCACTTTTCGGACCACTTCGATGGATGTCGGCCTGCTGTTCTGCGGACTACTGTTCAGCTCGATCGGGCTGGGCTTCTTCATCTACGGCAAGCGCCAGCACGCACCGGTTCCGCTCGTGTGCGGGATCGCGTTGATGGTGTTCCCGTATTTCGTGTCGAGCCTGTGGGCGATGGTGCTGGTGGGCGCCGCGCTGATGGCGATTCCGTATTTCGTGCGCGTCTAGCCGGGCACGGATGCACCAAACACGAAGGGCTGCCGAAAGGCAGCCCTTCGTGTTTTACAGGCCGACGTTATTTGGACAATTCCAGCAGAGTCGACGACACCCAGCCCTTGTTGCCGAGCTCGTCCTCGACCTCCCACATCACGCCCTGCTTGGTGCCGGTCGGATACAGCATCATGCCGACGTCGAGCGAGCGCACCACCTTCTTGCCGTCGGCGCCGGCGAACAGGCGTGCCGGCTTGGTCACGGTCACGGCCTGCGAGGCACTGGCCGCCGATGCGTCACCGGGCAGGCCGCCGAGCTGGCTGACGATGTCGGTATAGGCCTGCAGATAGGCCATGGTGATGACCTGGCCGATTTCGGTGTTGGCGTAGCCGCCGACGCCCGCGCCACCCAGGCCGCTGCCGCCCCACAGGCCGAGGCCGCCACCGAAGCCGATGTCGGTCTTCTTGGCGTTGCCTTCGGCCATCGCGACCTGCTCCGAGGAGCGCACGTCGGTCACGGTGAGCACCACGTCGGCGGTCTTCTTCTTGAAGTTGACCGCACCGCCCAGGGCCGCGCCGCGGCTGCCGCCGAGCAGGCCGCCGATCAGCGCGCCCACGCCGCTGCCGCCGGCGTCGCTGTTCTTCGAGACCAGGTCGGGAACCATCACGTAGTCGGCCGCCTTGATCTGGCCCTTGCCGACGTTGGAGCGTCCGCGCAGTTCACCACTCGAGGCCAATGCGCGCTCGCGCATCGCCGCGTCCATGCCGGCACCGCGGTCGACCAGGGTGAAGCACCGGGACTTGTTGACGAAGACCTTGATCAGCTTGGACGGCGCCGGCAGCTGCTGGCCGGTCCACCAGTCGGTGGCGTCTTCCGGCTCGAGGATCGAGATCGATCCGAGCTTCTTGGCGCATACCGGGATCTGCGCTTCCTTTTCCTTGCGCTGGTCCTGCACGCTCTTGCGTTGTGCCAGCACGGGCGTCGAGGCCAATACCAGCGCGCTGCCCAGCAGGCAGGCATGCAGGAGCGCGTGAGTCGTCTTGCGGTTCTTCATATCCGTTCCCTTGTAGTCATCCATGAACGCCGATTGGCGTCCCCAAAACGCACTGTGGCCGCCCCGCACTCGCGGCACGGGGCGGCCACTGGATTCGATGCTAACAAGAAAACGTGACCGGGCTCACAGCCCGGCCGCGGACGTCACTCCGACTCCCACCACATCCAAAACTCGTCCCACAGGCGCTTGAAGAAGCCGCCCTCTTCCACCGCCGTCATTGCCACCAGCGGACGCTGGGCGATGACCTTGCCGTCGAGCATCACCTTCACCGTGCCGATCTTCTGGCCCTTGGTGATCGGCGCGA
This sequence comes from Lysobacter tyrosinilyticus, assembly GCF_054779815.1. Taxonomy (NCBI): domain Bacteria; kingdom Pseudomonadati; phylum Pseudomonadota; class Gammaproteobacteria; order Lysobacterales; family Lysobacteraceae; genus Lysobacter; species Lysobacter tyrosinilyticus. The sequence goes on along the minus strand of NZ_BAAGXN010000001.1, from coordinate 726,674 downwards.
CCAGCTTCTTGGGCACGTCCATCGACGGCTTGAGCTGGCTGTACTTGCCGCGCGGCACGGTGACCAGCATCGGCTCGGCCACGCCCAGGCTCACCTGGTCGGCGGCGCCCTTCCACAGCTTCTGCGTGGCGATCGACTTGCCGACGTCGTAGAGCTTGTGGGTTTCGAAGAAGCGGAAGCCCCAGTTGAGCAGCGCCTGGCTGTCGCTGGTGCGCTGATCGTCCGAGCTCGAACCCATCACCACGCTGACCAGACGCTGGTCACCGCGCTTGGCCGACGCCATCAGGCAGTAACCGGCGCCGGAATGGTGACCGGTCTTGATGCCATCGACGGTCGGATCCAGCCACAGCAGGCGGTTGCGGTTGGGCTGGGTGATCGGCCCGACCGTGAATTCCTTGATCTTGTTGTAAGCGTAGGTTTCGGGGAAATCGCGGATGAAGGCGCGACCGAGCAGCGCCAAATCACGCGCGGTCGAATAGTGCTGCGGCGCCGACAGGCCGGTCGCGTTGACGAAGTGCGAATTCTTCATGCCGATGCGCGCGGCATAGGCGTTCATCAGCGAAGCGAAGGCATCCTCGCTGCCGGCGACGTGTTCGGCCAGCGCGATCGCGGCGTCGTTGCCGGACTGGATCGCCATGCCCTTTTCCATCTGCTCCAGCGGCGCGGTCTTGTTGACCTCGAAACCGCTGTAGCTGCCGTCGGTACCGGCGCCGCCGGTGCGCCAGGCGTTCTCGCTCATCATCACCTGGTCGGTCGCCTTGACCTTGCCGCCGGCGACTTCCGCGGCGATCACGTAGCTGGTCATCACCTTGGTGATGCTCGCCGGCTCCAGGCGGGTGTCGTAGCTCGAACCCTCCAGGACGTTGCCGCTGGCGGCATCCATCAGGACCCAGGCGGTGCCGGTGATCTTCGGGGGCGGCGGGACCGGCAGCGCATCGCTGGCGGGCGGCAGCGCCGCCGGCGTGGACGCCGCTGGGGTCTGCGCGACGGCGAGGCCGAAGGTCGAAGTGAGGAGGAAGGCGGCGGCTAAGGCAAGGCGCGGTTTCATTGCGGGAAATACTCCGGACGACCGGGACGGCGGTCGGTACTGCGTGGATTGAAAAGCAGAAGCGGGGTGAAAAAGGCGGGAAAATCGTAATGCCGAGGCGGGGTTGCTCATATCCCGCGAACCGGCGTTCCGCGACGCTTCGCCTGCTGCGGGAAGCGATCCTACTCCCGCACGCGTTGCGGTGTGCCGAAGCCCAGACCGGCGATGCGTGTGGCGAGTTCCGGCGCCGCCGTCGCGGCCAGCGGGCCGACCCGCAGGCGCCAGACCTTGTGGCCGTTGGCGTCGCCATCGGACAGCGTGGCCGCGTCGATGCCGGCTCCCTGCAGCAGCGCCAGCGCCCGATCTGCATTGGCCCGCGCCGCGAAGGAAGCGACCTGGAGGTAGACGCGTTCGCCCTGGGGCGTGACGGTCGCGATAGCCGACGTCGGCACTTCAGGCTGGGGGGGCGTCGGCGAGACGGCACTGCCCTCGGCCGACCCGGGCTTGCCCGGCCGCCCGGTGGCGATGCGCAGCTGCCGCGCCTTCATCCATGCATCGAATTCGGCCGCGCTCATCGTGCGGCCGTCGGCGCGCATGTCGAAGCGATAATCGTCGGCCTTGCGGTCTTCAGAAAGACCCGGTTTGTCGGCCGCCGCAGCGGTGGCTACGGGCATCGCGGCGATGAGTTTGTCCATCGCCGTCGGCTTGCGGGTCGCAGGCTTGTTGTCGCTGGTCTTCGGCGCGGGCGGCGGCGGATTGTTCGCTGCACCCGCGTATTCGGGGACCGTGTCGCCGGGCGTGAGCGCGCGCACTTCCACACGCGCGGTGCCCCGGCTGACGTAACCCAGCTTGGTCGCCGCGGCGTAGCTCAGGTCGATGATGCGACCGTCATGAAAAGGGCCGCGATCGTTGACGCGCACGATCACCGACTTGCCGTTGTCGAGATTGGTCACGCGCGCGAAGCTCGGCAGCGGCAGCGTCTTGTGCGCGGCGCTGAAGGCGTACATGTCGTACACCTCGAGATTCGACGTGCGGCGCCCGTGGAATTTCTTGCCGTAGAACGAAGCGGTGCCGGTTTCGACGTAGCCCTGCGCATCGTCGAGCACTGCGTACTTCTTGCCCAGCACCGAGTAGGTCTTGCGATTGCCGACCGACGAGCGAGGCTCGTTGGTGACTTCCGGCTCCGGGATCGCATCGACGTCGACGATCTCGTCCGGCACGCTGTCGCGGACGTGCGGCGCATACAGGCCGCCGGCAACGTAATCGCCGCGCTTGCCCGGATCTTCCTGCGCGGGCGCGTACGGCGACTTCTTCCGATCCCTGCCCGCGCTCGGCGTTGGCGCTTCCACCGGATGGGTGGAAGTGGTGGGTGGCGGCGGGGATTTTTTCGGTGCCCCGGCGCAGGCGGCGAGGCCCGAGACCGCGGCAATGATCAGCAGGCGCCTCATTGCGCCGGCTGTCCGGCGGAAATGGCGGGGGCCTGCGCGCTGCCGTCTGGCACTGCCGGTGCAGTCGGCTCCGCGGGTGCGACCGGCGGCGGCGCCGCGATCAGCTGCGACAGCTGGTGCACCGCGGTCGCGTAGCGGATCGAGTTGTTGTAGCTCCAGATCGCGCGGAAGTTGCGGAACGTCAGCCAGTATTCGTCGGCCTCGCCGTCGAGCAGGATCGGCGCGCCGGTGATGTCGGCCGGCACGGCTTCGAGCGGCTTGTAGCCGGCCAGCTCCAGCGTGGCCAGCGTATGGATCGGCTCGCCGCTGGTATCCAGCAGCGGCAACGGACCGGGCGCATAACTCGCCCGCACCATCACCGGCTGCCCGCGCATCCAACCGCCCTTCTTGACGAAGTAGTTGGCGACCGAGGCGAACACGTCGTCGAGATCGTTGAACAGATCGCGCATGCCGTCGCCATCACCATCCACGGCATAGAGCCGGTAGCTAGATGGCATGAACTGGCCCCAGCCCATCGCGCCGGCATAGCTGCCGGTGAGCGTGGCGACGTCGAAGCCGGTCTCCTTGCCCAGCTTCATCAGCTGCGCGAGTTCGTCGCGGAAGAAGGCCTCGCGCTGGTTCTCGCGTGCGATCTTGTCCGGCAGGTTGGTGCGCGGATAGTTGAAGGCGAGCGTGTACAGCGCATCGAGCACCGAAGCCTTACCGGTGTTGGCGCCCCAGCTGGTCTCGACGCCGAGGATGGCGACGATCACTTCGGCGGGGACGCCGTACTGCGCTTCGGCTTTCGCCAGCTGCTCGCGGTGTTCGGCGATGAAGGCGCGGCCGCCATCGATACGCTGCTGGGTGATGAAGATCGGGCGATAGTCGCGCCACGGCTTGGTTTCGGCCGGACGCGCCATCGCGGTGACGGTGGCTTCGCGGATCTGCGCGCGCGCCAGCACCGATTCGATGTAGGCCGGATCGAGGCCGTACTTCGTCGCGGTCTCGGCCACGAACGCCGCGCGCACCTCATCGCTCGGCGGCTTGGGCGGCGGCAGGGGATTGGAGATCGCATCGGACGGCGTCATGCCCGGCGCGGACGGCGCGGCGTGCTTCCTGGATGCGGTTTTGTGCTTGGCGGCCTGCGAGGCCTGCGTGGCGCAGGCGGCGAGTGCGAGGATCAGCGCGGAGGTCAGTGCCGGTCGCACCGCCTTGAGCCACGCGCGTGAAGGGGACGGGCATCGGGTCATCGCGACCGAGGGTAGCACGCGACTCCGCATCGAAAAACCTCTGGTTTTCCGCGGGATGAACGCATCGGTCAGTTTCGCGTGAAGACGCACCACGACGACTTCAGCGTGCATGCACCGGTCGATGCGCCTGCACTGCCATCACCACACCCAGGCCGGCGAGTAGCGAGACCGCCGACGTGCCGCCGTAGCTGAGCAACGGCATCGGCACACCGACCACGGGCAGCAGGCCCGCGATCATGCCGCCGTTGACGATGACGTACACGCAGAACGCCAGACCCAGCGCGCCGGCGACCAGGCGCGAATAGCCATCGCGCGCGCCAGCCGCGATCCACAGACAGCGACCGATCACGAACAGATACAGCGACAGCACCAGCAGCACGCCGAGCCAGCCGAATTCTTCGCTCAATACGGCGAAGATGAAGTCGGTGGTGTGCTCGGGAATGTAGTTGAGGTGCGACTGGCTGCCCTCGCCCCAGCCCTTGCCGGTGAAGCCGCCCGCGCCGATCGCGATCTTGGACTGGATGATGTTCCAGCCGGTGCCGAGCGGGTCGGATTCGGGGTTGAGGAAGGTGAGGATGCGGTCCTTCTGGTACTGCCGCAGCAGGAAGAACCACGCCATCGGTGCGATCGCGCCGATTGCGCCGAACGCCGCGCCGAACCACCACCACGGCAAGCCCGCGAGATACAGGACGAAAGCGCCGCTGATCCCGACCAGCATCGCGGTGCCGAAGTCGGGTTGCAGCAGGATCAGGCCGGTCGGCGCACCGATGATCACCGCCGCCATCAGCACGACGTTGAAGCGCGGCGGCAGCGGGCGGCGGTTGAGATACCACGCCACCATCATCGGCAGGCTCAGCTTGAGCACTTCCGCGGGCTGGAAATAGAACACGCCCAGGTTGATCCAAAGGTTGCCGTGCTTGCCCTGCCCGATCACCAGCACGATCAGCAGCGGAATCAGCGAGACCGCGTAGATCAGCGGCGTCCAGTTGCGCAGCTGCGTCGTGGGCAGGCGCGAGAGCGCCCACATCGCGCCCAGGCCCATCACGAACCGCGAGCCCTGTCGCAGTACCAGGCCCATCGATGCATCGCCCGCGCTGTACAGCACGACCAGGCCGATCGTCATCAGCGCGAGCAGCGCGCCGAGCAGCGGCAGGTCCAGCGTGCGGGTGAAACGCAGCAGCAGGTCGAACAGCCAGCGCAGGATCAGTTTCATCGCGTGGGCTCCGGTGATTGCGGCGCCGGTGGCGTCTGCGGCGACGTATCGGTTTGCTTCTGCGGCTGCGTCGGCGGTTGCTGTTGCGGTTGCTTTTCCCTTCTCCCTTCGGGAGAAGGTGCCCGCAGGGCGGATGAGGGTTCGGCGGAGCGCTGCTGTTGCAGATTGCCCGGCGGATTCGGCGCCTGCGCTGTCGCGGGGGCAATTGCGGCCCCCGTCGTCGGCGACATGTCCGCTTGCGCCGTACCCTCATCCCCAACCCTTCTCCCGGAGGGAGAAGGGAGCAAGGGCGTCGCCGCCGCCTGCAACGGCACCACCGCGGGCGGCGGCGCACGCCCCGGCATCAGCACCCCACCCTGCGGCGAACGCGTCACGCCCGCGGCCGGTTGCGGCATCTTGCCCAGCAGCCAGGCATCGAACACCTTGCGCGCGATCGGACCGGCGGACGATGCGCCGAAGCCACCATGCTCGACCGACACCGCGATCGCGATGGTCGGGTTGTCCGCCGGGGCATAACCGACGAACAGCGCCTGATGGCGCAGGTTGTACGGCAGCGCATGCGGATCGAAGCTGACGTTGCCCTTGCGGCTGATCTTCTGCGCGGTACCGGTCTTGCCCGCCATCAGATAGGGCGCGCCGTTCGCCAGGCCAACGGCGCGGCCGGTGCCGCCCGGGTCGTACATCGTGCCTTCCATGCCGCCCTGCACCGCGCGCAGATGATCGGCGTTGTCGGTGATGCGCACCGGCTGCGGCTGCGGCAACGGGGACCACGGCTGGTCGTAACCGTCGCGGCGATCCTTCGCCAGATGCAGGCGACGCAGGTCGCCGCCATTGGCGATCGCACCGGTGCCACGCACCAGCTGCAGCACGGTGGCGATCCAGTAACCCTGGCCGATGCCGGCATTCACGGTCTCGCCCGGATACCAGCCTTCCTTCGAACGCTTCGCCTTCCATTCCGGCGACGGCACCACGCCGACATTTTCGCCCCCGAGGTCGATGCCGGTCTTGTCGCCAAAACCATACTTGCGCATGTAGGCATCGAACTTCTCGATGCCCATCTCGTAGGCCAGCTTGTAGTAATAGAAGTTGACCGAATTGGAGATCGACTTGCGCAGATCGGTCCAGCCAGCAGCGCCGTGCGCGTCGCGCCAGCCACGGCGTTGGCCCGGGATGTAGAAGGTGCCGGTCGAGAACACCTTGGATTCGGGCGTGCGCAGGCCGCTGTCGAGGCCGGCCAGGCCAATCAGCGGCTTCACCGTCGAGCCTGGCGGACCGCCGCCGAGCACGTCGCGGTTGAACAAGGGTCGCGACGGGTTGTCCATCAGCGCGCGGTAGTCGTTGTGCGAGATGCCGTTGACGAACAGGTTGGTGTCGTACGCCGGCAGACTCACCATGGCGAGGACTTCGCCGGTGCGCGGATCGATCGCGATGGCCGAGCCGTCCATGTCGCCGAATGCGGTCACCATGGCCTGCTGCAAGTCGAGATCGATGCTCAGACGCAGATCGGCGCCCGGTTGCGCCGGCACGCGGCCTGCCGAATACATCGGCCGCCCATCGACGCTGGTGACGATCTTCTCGTAGCCGACCTTGCCGCGCAGGTCCTTCTCGTAGAAGCGCTCCAATCCGGTCTTGCCGACGTGGCTCAAGGCTGCGTCGCTTTCGCTCATCGTCTTGAGGTCGTTCACATCGACGCGGCCGACGTAACCGATCACATGCGACAACAGCTCGCCGTAGAAGTAACGGCGGTTGAGATACGACTGCAATTCGATGCCCGGGAAACGCCAGCGATCGACGGCGAAACGCGCGGCTTCCTCTTCGGTGAGGCGCAGCTTCAGCGTGACCGGCTTGTAACCACGCGCGACATGGCGATTGGCCTCGTAACTGGCGATGTCCTCAGGCGAGAGCGACACGATCTTCGCGAGCTCCGGCAGCCACTGTTTGCTGTCTCCGGCCTCAAAGGGCGTGACATCGAGACGATAGGCCGGGACGTTGTCGGCGAGGATGCGGCCCTTGCGGTCGTAGATCAGTCCGCGCGCCGGCACCACTGGGCGCAGCTTGATGCGGTTCTCTTCCGAGCGCGTGGCGTATTCGCTGTGCTGCCAAACCTGCAGGCGGAAGTACCACAGCGCCAAGCCGCTCAGCGCGAACAGCACGCCGGCGAAGGCGAGGAAGGCGCGACGACGGAACTGGTCGGCCTCCAGCGCGGCGTTCTTCAGCACGCGGCGGCGCGGACGGAAACTCATCGCCGGCGCCAGCCGCCCATGCGCAAGCCATCGAGCAGCATGAACACCGGGATCCACAACAGCATGCCCAGCAATGGCGACAGCCAGGCATTGCCGCCCAAAGCGGGCTCACCCAAGACCATGCGGATCGCCGCGGTGACGATGCGATCGTTGAGCAGCAGCGCACCGATCGCCAGCGCCTGCTGCGACATCGGGAAGAACCGCAGTCGCGCGCGGAAGCGCTGCAGGATGAAGGTGATCACCACCAACCGCAGCGCCTGCTCACCCAGCAGGCTGCCGACCACCAGGTCCGCGATGACGCCGATCAGGAAAGCGAAACCGAGCCCGACGCGATCGGGGTCTTCCATCACCCAATACGCCATCACTAACGCGAGCCAGTAGGGCCGCAGCGGTTGCAGCAGCGCCGGCATCGGCAACAACGCGAGCAGCAGCGCGACCAGCAGGCTCAGCGGCAGGATCCAGGGCGAACGTGCGCGCATCAGCGTTGCTCCTCGCTGGGCGGCGCGGGCGGCACCGGTTCTTCAGGAGTCGGCCTGGTCGGCGCGGGCTGGGCCGGTGCGGTGACCGGAGTCGCGGCGGGCTTGGCCGACGTGGGTTTGGCACGTGCGGCGTCAGTCGTTGGCTTCTGTGGCTTCGCGCTCGCGGCCGGCGGCACTGTGCTCGTCTGCACAGGCGCCGTGGTTGGGGTCGTCGTGGGGATCGTTCCCGGCGCGACGGGGCCGATGACCGGGCGCGCTGGCAAGGTACGCAGCAGCAATACATCGCGGCCGCGATCCAGCTGGGCCGCCGGCTTCACGTCACCGACCAGGAAGGCGCGACTCTCGTCGGGTCGCAGCGCAGACACTGTGCCCACCGGGAACCCGGCGGCGAAGCGACCACCCAGACCCGAGGTCACCAGCAGGTCGCCCACCTTCACGTCGCTGGACAGCGGCACGCTGGCCAGGGCCAGGCGATCGGCGCGACCGGTGCCGTAGGCGACCAGGCGCACGCCATTGCGCGCGATCGCCACCGGGATCGCGTGATCGGGGTCGGTCAGCAACAGCACCGTGGACTGCTGCGACGCCACTTCGATGATCTGCCCGACCACGCCACCGGCGTCGATCACCATCTGCCCGGTGCGCACGCCATCGCTGCTGCCGGCGCGCAGCACCAGGCGCTGACGCGTGGGATCCAGGTCGATGTCGAGCACCGGCGCCAGCTGCACATCCAGGCTGCCCTGCCCGGAGGCGCCGAGCAGGCCACGCAGGCGCGCGTTGTCGGCATTGACCGTGGCCAGACGGGCCATGCGTGCCCGCGTGACCAGCAACTCGTTGCGCAGGCGGCTGTTCTCGGCGCTCAGCTGGCTCAGGGTGCCGGCATCGGTGGAAACGCTTTCGACCACGCGACCCGGCAAGCCCGCGACCGAACGCATCGGCTGGATCACCACCTGCGCCTGCTGGCGCACGCGACTGAGCCAGCCGCCACGGTGATCGAGCACGATCAGGACGACCGCCAGCGCCAGGTAGGCCAGCAGCCGCAAGGTGTCGGCGATTTCGCCGGAGCGGGCTGCGGAGGGACCGGCGTAGGAAGGCACGTCAGCGGTTCGGGCGAAGGAGGATCGAGGGGAAGCGAGGCGACGAATGCGCCTCGCGGATGCTGCATTGTGCGCAAAGCGCTGGAGCGATGTGTGGCGGCAGTCGAGCTTCCGCGCATCGCTCCGCTACGCACTTCATTCCGGCGCGAAGAACTCGTTGCCGTGCATGTCGACCAGCTCCAGCGCGCGGCCACCGCCGCGTGCCACGCAGGTCAGCGGGTCATCGGCGATCTGCACGTGCAGGCCGGTTTCCTCGCTGATCAGACGGTCAAGGTCGCGCAGCAGCGCGCCGCCACCGGTGAGCACGATGCCGCGCTCGGCGACGTCGGCACACAGTTCCGGCGGGGTCTGCTCCAGCGCCAGGCGGATCGAGGCGACGATGCCGGCGAGCGGCTCGCGCAGGGCCTCGTAGACCTCGTTCGAGTTCAGCTTGACCATCTTCGGCACGCCCTCGGCGAGGTTGCGGCCGGAGACCTCCATCGAGCGCGGGTCCTTCTGCGGGGTCGCGCAGCCGATCTCGAGCTTGATGCGCTCGGCAGTGGTTTCGCCGATCAGGGTGCCGTAGGTGCGGCGGACGTAGCTGATGATCGCTTCGTCGAAGCGGTCGCCGCCGATACGCACCGACTGCGAGTAGACGATGCCGTTCAGGGCGATGACTGCGACTTCGGTGGTGCCGCCGCCGATGTCCACGACCATCGAGCCGCGGGCCTCGGTCACCGGCATGCCGGCGCCGATCGCAGCCGCCATCGGTTCCTCGATCAGGTAGACCTCGCGAGCACCGGCTTCTTCAGCCGATTCCTTGATCGCGCGGCGTTCGACCTGGGTCGAACCGCAGGGCACGCAGACCAGCACACGCGGGCTGGGGCGCAGGAAGCGCGACTTGTGCACCTTGCGGATGAAGTACTTGAGCATTTCCTCGGTGTAGGTGAAGTCGGCGATGACGCCGTCCTTCATCGGGCGGATCGTGTTGATGTGGCCCGGGGTGCGGCCGAGCATCATCTTCGCCTCGCTACCGACCGCCGCCACCGTGCGATTGCCGCCGATCACGCGGTCCTGGCGCACCGCCACCACCGACGGCTCGTTCAGCACGATCCCCTGGCCGCGGACGTAAATAAGGGTATTGGCCGTGCCCAGGTCGATGGACAGGTCATTGGAGAACATGCCGCGAAACTTCTTGAACATCGGGGGATTTGACCGTTTTGGCCGGCTGTCTGCCGACTGGGGGATGGAGGCACAGGGAGCCCGGTAGACTACGCCTAGCCCCTTGTCCAGACAAGGAAATATTGCCCAAAAAGCGCGTGAAAGCTGGCCCGGCCGGGGCCCAACGGCTACCCTACGCGCCGCCCGCCTGTCGGGCGCCCGGGGCACCCCGGGACACCTCTTACCCGCCCCTCACCGGGCACCCGACCAGGAAGATCTTCCCGATGGCAGCCTTGATCTGCGGCTCGCTGGCCTACGACACCATCATGGTGTTCCCGGACCAGTTCAAGAACCACATCCTTCCGGACAAGGTGCACATCCTCAACGTGTCCTTCCTGGTGCCGCGTATGCGCCGCGAGTTCGGCGGCTGCGCCGGCAACATCGCCTACAACCTCAAGCTGCTGGGCGGCGAGCCGATCCCGATGGCGACTGTGGGCCAGGACTTCGGTCCGTACCGCGAATGGTTCAACGAACAGGGCATCACCCTGGATCGTGTGAAGGTGATCGACGAGCTGTTCACGCCGCAGGCCTTCATCACCACCGACCACGACAACAACCAGATCACCGCGTTCCATCCGGGCGCGATGATGCGGTCGTACGAGAACCACGTGAAGGACGTCCCCGGCGTCACCTTCGGCATCGTGAGTCCCGACGGCCGCGAGGGCATGCTGCAGAACGCGAAGGAATTCGCCGAAGCGGGCATCCCCTTCATCTTCGATCCGGGCCAGGCGATGCCGTTGTTCAACGGCGCCGAGCTGCGCGACTTCATCGAGCTGGCCGACTACGTCACGGTCAACGACTACGAGTCCAACCTGCTGCAGGAAAAGACCGGCTGGAGTGAGAAGGACATCGTGCAGCGGGTGAAGGCCTACATCTGCACGCGCGGCCCGCACGGTGCTGAGATCCATACCGCGGAGAAGAAGCTCGACGTGCCGCCGGCGCACGAGCGCCGTGTCACCGACCCGACCGGTTGCGGCGACGCGTTCCGCGCGGGCCTGATCTTCGGCATCGAGAAGGGTTACGACTGGATGACGATCGGCCGCATCGGCAACCTGATGGGTGCACTGAAAGTCGAGCATCCGGGCACGCAGAACCAGCGCTTCGATTACGAAGAATTCGCCGAACAGTTCAAGCAGCAGTTTGGTTACGCGCTTTGATTTGAGTCGCCGGCAAAACCGCGATCGAAGGCCGCCCAAGGGCGGCCTTCTTGTTTGTGTCATCCCTCGCCCCGCGTGCGGGGAGAGGGACAGCGTCGCGCCAGCGACGCAGGGTGAGGGGAAGTGACGCGAACGCTCGAGCAACAGCAAAAGCGCCCCTCATCCGCCCTTCGGGCACCTTCTCCCCGCGATGCGGGGAGAAGGGCGGCGTCACATGGACTTGCTTTCAATGACAGCTGTCAATTGGTGTCTATGCGAAGCAATGCGATCCTAAGCAATCGGCAAATCGCGAGGCCCACCATGCAGGACCTGACCCAAGGCTCCATCTCCAAGCACCTGTTGCGCATGGCGGTACCGATCGCGATCGGCATGCTGTTCCAGACGCTGTACGTGCTGATCGACCTGTACTTCGTCGCGCGCCTCGGCGGCACCGCCGTGGCGGGCGTCAGCGCGGCGAGCAACCTGCAATTCATCATCATGGGCCTGACCCAGGTGCTCGGCGTCGGGACGATGGCGTTGATCGCGCAGGCGGTGGGCCGCAAGGACCGGAGCGATGCCAACCTGGTGTTCAACCAGAGCCTGTTGCTCTCGGCCGGTTGCGCCGCACTGGTACTGATCGGAGGCTACGCGCTCACCGGCGCGTACATGCATACGCTCGGCGCCGACGCCGCCACCACCGCGGCCGGCATCACCTACCTGCATTGGTTCCTGCCGGGGCTGGCGCTGCAGTTCGCGCTGGTGTCGATGGGTTCGGCCTTGCGCGGCACCGGCATCGCCAAACCCACCATGCTGGTGCAGGTGGTCACCGTCGTGCTCAACACCATTCTGGCGCCCGTGCTGATCGCCGGCTGGGGCACCGGCAAGCCCATGGGTGTGGCGGGTGCGGCGCTGGCCAGTTCACTGGCGATCGCGGTTGGCGTGGTGATGATGACGCTGTACTTCGCTCGCCTCGAGCACTACGTCGGTTTCGACACCACGCAGATGCGAGCGCGTTTCGACGTTTGGCGCCGTCTGCTCCGCGTCGGATTGCCCCCCGGTGGCGAGTTCGCGCTGATGTTCATCTACATCGGCGTGATCTATTGGGTGATCCGCCATTTCGGCGCCGATGCGCAGGCCGGATTCGGCATCGGTTCGCGGGTGATGCAGGCGATCTTTCTGCCGGTTATGGCCATCGCGTTCGCGGCCTCGCCGGTGGCGGGCCAGAATGTCGGCGCGGGCCATCCATTGCGCGTGCGCGAAACGTTCCGCGTGGCGATGTGGTTCGGCGGAACGTTCATGCTGGCGCTTACGCTGCTGTGCCAATGGCGCCCGGAACTGCTGGTACGCGGCTTCAGCCACGACGCCGGCGTCATTGCAGTGGCGAGCGAATTCCTTCGCTATATCTCCTGGAACTTCCTGGCCTCTGGCCTGGTGTTTACCTGCTCGGGCATGTTCCAGGCCTTGGGCAACACCCTGCCCGCCTTGTTCGCCACGGCTACCCGCCTGCTGACCTTCGTGGTGCCCGCACTGTGGTTGTCGAGCCGACCGGGGTTCGAGCTGCGTCATCTGTGGCTGCTGTCGATGGCGACGATGGCGCTGCAGGCCATCGTCAGCTTCACACTGCTGCAGCGTGAATTCCGGCGCAAGTTACCTACGCTGGTCGCACGCGCGCCGGTCACTGCGCAACCGGCAGCGGACTGAAATCCAAAAGTGCGAAACGAACAGACCGCCCAAATGGGCGGTCTTTTTCTTGGCGGCGATCTAGGGCGTGTACTTGAATTGGCTGATGATCACTTCGATTGTTTGCCGGGTCGAAGGTGTGCCGAACAGCCACAGATTCATGTGCACCGGCATGGCCGCGTGCCCGATGCGCTTGCTGTAATCGGTCGGTGCGAACGTCCAGTCGGCGATCGGATATCGGTTGTCGTCGAAGTGACCATGCGTGGACTGGTAACGAATGAATGTCGGCTGCCAGTTGAAACGATGGGTGCTGTAGTTGCCGGTAAGTGCGAGCGGAAAGGTATTGCCCGAGGGCCCAAGCGATGCCTGTACCGGCCACGCCGTGTAGTTGAGCTTGTCCGCATTTGCATCGCCCCAACGGGCGAACTCGATATCTATCTCGTTGGTGCCATCGGCGCCGACATCGGAAGTGGGGTAGTTGAACAGGCCGAGCACCACATTGCGATCCAGCAGATCGACGCGGCTCTTCAACTGGAACTGATAGGTCCCGTAAGCAAAGCGCATGTCGCTGACGACTTCGGCCGAACACCACTTGTTGTTTTTCGAACGCGTGATGCGCAGATGCAGGTCGCCGTTCGCATCGATGAAAGCATTGTTCTCGCACCAGGTGTTGGCGCCGGGCCCGCCGATGCCGTTGGGGCGCACCGTCCAGCTGATGCCGGAAAACCACAGCGTCTTTGCTTCGCACGGCGTCGCGGCTGCCATTCCGGCCAGGCCAACCAGCGCGCCGCAGATCCAGCCTTTCAGACGGTCCATCATTCGCTCCCGGTTCGGTGGTCCCTCGTTCGCGATGCGCAGCCGCCTGTCCGCGATTCGTTCGATACCGCGGCCTTGCAGAACGCGCAAAAACAACCGGAGGGGCATGCCCTCCGGATACTGCTACATCATGTGGGCAAGCCACAGTAATTCGGGCTGCGCCAGCTTCTCGAACTCCTCGTACGGCATGCGCACCGCATCGGTGTGCGAGCCGGCGTTGAATGCGATATCCGATTGCTGCGCCAGACGCGAATCGACGTAGACCGGCATGCCGTAAAGATGACCGAATGGCGGCATCGCGCCGATTTCGCAATCGGCGAACGCGTCCTTGAATTCGGTTTCGCTGGCCAGCTCGACCATGCCGCCGCCCAACGCGCGGGACAGGCGGGTGAGATCGACCCGATACGCGGCCGGCATCACCATCATCGCCAGCTTGCCATCGACCTTCAGCATCACCGTCTTGGCAAACTGTTGCTGACGGATGTGCGAAGCGGTCGCCGTCTCATGCGCGGTCACGGTGCGATCGTGCACGAGGGTCTGGTAAGGCGAGTGATGCTCGTCGAGCAGGTTATGCAAGCGTGGGGATAGCATGACTCCCTCCGCGAGGCTTCCGCCCATCGTCCCGTGCGGCGGCGCCGCTGGTGTACGCGGCGCACGCATCCTGCATGGCGCCGACCCGGCGTGGCAGGCCCGAAGCACTGCATTAACGCCGTCGCGGCGAGCTTACTCCGGTTGCCGGGGGCAAACGTGAAGCGGACGTTCTACCTGCTCGCCTCGCCCGCTCGCACCGGCTGCGGCCCGGTGCTCACCACTTCGGCAGGCGCCCCTTGTCCAAGCCACCGACTTCGAACATCGCGGTGCGCTTGCCGCCCATCTTGACCGGGAATTCGATCGTCATCGTTTTCGCGCTGCCGGCCATGCGCCACAGTGCGCCCTCGTCCTCGATGAACATCGCGATCGCCTCGTCGGTTTTCGGACGCGATGCCGCCATCGCCTTGGGTGCCTTGTCGTCGAGCGTGACCTGCACTTTGCAGCCGCCGTAGCAATCGAAGTCGCCATTCTCGAGCACCAGGTAGCTGCTGCGTCCCCATGATGGGTGGTCGCGGAAGATCAGGCGCACCGGGTACGGCGTACCGACGCCGGTATCGACGGCCTTCTTCGAGTACATCGCCGCCGACAGCTGGTTTCCGCCCTTCACCGGGATGCTCTGGTATTCCCACAACCCTGCCATGCGGCGCTGCTCGCGCAGCGCATCGGACTTGCCCCTTGCTTCCTCGTATTGCGCCTTGATGCGTGCACTGACCGGACTGTCCGGATGCATCACCACCAGCTCTTCGCCATGCGCGCGCGCCATGTCCCAGTTGTGCGCGGCGTATTCCTTATCGAACTGCTTGCCCAGCTCCTCCGCCTTCTGCTCCTTCACTGCGGCCTGCGCCGCAGCGGCGGCCTGTTCGGCGGCTTTCTGCTTCTCGGCGGAATCGCAGGCGGACAGCGCCAGTGCGGAGGCCAGGATCAGGGTGAGACGGGAGGGCTTCATTGCAGTGTGGTTCCTGAAGAGTTGATCAGCGCCGTCACCGCGACGGCGACGGCGACGGGGCGTTCGACGATGGACATATGCCCACAGCCCTCGAGCATGACCTTCCGAGCCTGCGGAATGCGCGCAGCGTACAGCGCCAGGGAGCTCGAATCGATCACCGCATCGCGCCGGCACCACAGCAGCAGCGCGGGTTGATGGATATTCGTGGCGACGTCACCGGGCAGGAAGCGCTCTGGGCCGCGGCCAATGCGGTCGAGCACCGACTGCTCGAATGCCGCATCGCCCCGCCGCATCGCAATCAGACCGCGCGAGGCCGGCCACGGCACGTCCGGCTTCTTCGCGGCGTCGTTGAACAGGATGTCGAGGTAGCGCTGTAGACTGGCTTCGTCGTGCACGCCGAACGGATTTTCGCCGGCCAGGACCTGCGCGCCAAAGCGGTTGTCCTGGAAGCGCACGCCGGACGCGGCGATCAAACCGACGGCGGCGACGTCGTGCGGATGTTGCGCCGCCACTACCGCCGCGATCCCGCCGCCCATGGAATGACCGAGCAACACCACCGGCCTGCGCGGCGACAGTGCACGTACGAATGCGTCTACGCGCGCGGCCTGTGCAGCGTAGCCGTAATCGGCACCGGGCTTGCGCTCACTGTCTCCCCAACCGGGCAGGTCGGGAATCAGCAACCGGTACTTGCCACGCAGGCGTTGCGCCAGCGCGTACCAGTTCTGCTTGCTGCCGGTGTAGCCGTGCAGCATCACCAGCGTCGGCGCGTTTGCGGGTGCGTCGTTGTTGTAGGCGTAGGTCCAGCGATGGCCGGCGGTCTCCACCGTGCCTAGCCTCAATCCAGCATCGAGGCGTTGGCGGGTGAATTCGGCGCGGACCAGGACGTAGGGGTCGAGCGCGATTGCGATAAGCGCTAGTGCAACCAATACCAGTGCAGCAATGGCTGCATTGCGCAGAAAAAGCGGACGCGCGGCGCGTGGCACGTGTTATCCGCGAAGCAGCGTGCGTTGCCCCTCGCCCCGCGTGGCGGGGAGAGGGACCGCTTCGCGCAGCGAAGCAGGGTGAGGGGTGTGGGTTCGTGCGGTATCCATGGAGTTCATGCGGTGCCGCTTCGTCCCCTCATCCGCCCGTTGGGCACCTTCTCCCCGCACGCGGGGAGAAGGACCGCTATTGCGCCAGCCTTACTTCGCTGAACCCTTCGCCTCAGCAATCGTCGCTTCAACCGAGCTGGTAGTAATCGGGTGATACCCCGGCTTCGCCCTCGCCAGAATTTCCTCAGCTAGCTTCAACCCCTCCGGCGTTTTCACCAGCTCCTTGTACGTCGGCATGATCAGCTTGCGCCGACCGACGCGCTCGAGGAACTTCGCGATCTCCGCATTGGCCTGCGTATAGCCGCTGCGCACCGCCAGCGGATACCAACGCTGCGCGATCTCGCCATTGGGCGTGCCGGTGAAGTGATAGGCGGCGTCGAGCGCGGCGAGTTGCTCGGTCTTGAGCGTCTCGGGCATGCCTTCGATGAAGTGCACCCACTCGTGGGTATTCCACTTGCCCGTGAGCGCTTTGTCGGGGATCGCGCCCTTCTCCAGCCATGCGGCACGTGCCGCATCGACGGCATCGAAGGCGGCAGAGGTCGTCTGCGGCGCCGTCGCCGGCACGCCCGGCTCGTACAGCCACTCGTCGAATTCGGCCTGCGTGACCTTGCCCGGATGCTTGTCC
The DNA here is from genome assembly GCF_054779815.1 of Lysobacter tyrosinilyticus. Lineage (NCBI taxonomy): Bacteria > Pseudomonadati > Pseudomonadota > Gammaproteobacteria > Lysobacterales > Lysobacteraceae > Lysobacter > Lysobacter tyrosinilyticus. Next base: position 709,856 of record NZ_BAAGXN010000001.1, on the reverse strand, counting down.
AACAGGTTGGCCTTGGCGTAGTCGGCGAACTGCTGCGAGGAAATCGACTGGAACGCGAAATGGTCGAAGTAACCACGCAGGAACGCATCGAAATCGGCTCGGCCGTAGCGCTTCTCCAGGAACTCCATGAACCACGCGCCCTTGGTGTAGACCGTGGAACTCAGGTTGTCGTCCGGATCCTTCAACTCACCCGGCTTGCCGGCCAGGCGCTGCAGCGCCTTGTTGGCATCGGTGAACTCGGCCTTGAGTTCATGGCGCTTGATGATGCTTTCCTCGTCGGCGCGATCCTTGCCGTACAGCGCCTCCACGATGCGGTTCTCGACGTAGCTGGTGACACCTTCGTTGAGCCAGGCGTCCTTGGCGGTGGAGAAGGTCACCAGGTTGCCCGACCAGCTGTGGGCCAGCTCATGCGCGATCAGCGAGACCAGCGACTTGTCGCCGACGATCGCAGTCGGGGTCAGGAAGGTCATGCGCGGGTTTTCCATGCCGCCGTACGGGAAAGAGGGCGGCAGCAGCAGCATGTCGTAGCGGTCCCAGCGGTAGGGGCCGTACAGCTGCTCGGTGGTTTCGATCATCTTTTCTGTATCGGAAAACTCGCGCGCCGCCTTGTCGACCGAGGCCGGCTCGGCCCAGATGCCGCTGCGCTTACCGATCGGCTTGAACACAAGGTCGCCCGCGCCGATCGCCAGCAGGTACGACGGGATCGGCTGCGGCATCTTGTAGCTGTAGTCGCCGTCGCGCTTGTCGCCGCTGGTGTCCCCGCTGCCTTCGATCCCCGGCTCGATCGCCGCGCTCATCACCACCATCGTGTCCTTCGGTGCCAGCACATGCGCGGTGTAGGTGAAGCGTACGCTCGGCGTATCCTGCAGCGGCACCCACGAACGCGCGTGGATCTGCTGCGACTGACTGAACATGAAGGGGGTCTTCTTGCCTTCGGTCATCGCCGCGGTCAGCCATTGCAGGCCCGAGGCATTCGGCGACGTCGTGTAGGTAATGCGCACGCGCGCATTGCGCTTGGGCGTCTCGATGCTCAGCTTGCTGCCGAGCACCTTGTCGGCCGGCGCCAGCGTGTACTTGAGGTCTTCCCACTTGCCGTCGCTGCGTTCGCCGACGATCTTGCTGATGGTCAGGTCACGCGTATCCAGATTGAGCTGGGTAGCATTCTTGTCGAGCCAGTCCAGCGACAGCGTGGCACTGCCGTCGATGACCTTCTTGTCGAAGTCGAGCTTCAGTTCGAGCGCGAGGTCCTTGACCTTGACCTTGCCCGGTTCGGCGTAGGAGTGCTCGTCGAGCATGGCGGTAGTGGCCGTGGTGGCGGTTGCGGAGGACTGGGCCGTGCCGGCGCCGGTGGGCGCCGCATCGCGCTGGCAGGCGGTGACGGCCAGTGCGGCCGCCAGGGACAACATCAGGATCGAGTGACGCATGGGTGCTGGACCTGAGGATCGGAAAGCGCCGAGTTTAGCTCCGCCGTTCGCATGGCGCGCCAACCGGCGTCAACCCCCACTTACATCACTTAAACCCTGCTCGCCGCTTCTGCATCGTATGTGGATCGTCACGACTCCCACCGATCCGCATGCCCCTGCTTCGTCCGCGCCCTCTGGCCTTCGCTTGCCTGCTTGCGTTGTGCGCCCCCGTCCTCGCGAACGACATCCCGGCCCCTAACGCGGATTACATCCCAGGCGGCCGCATTCCCCTGCTGCAGGACGGGATCGCGATCGACGGCAGGCTCGACGAAGCCGCCTGGGAAGGCGCTCTGGTGCAGGAGATCGCCTACGACATCCAACCGGGCGACAACACGCCGGCGCCCGTGAAGACCATCGTGCGCCTGGGTTACACCCACGATGCCCTGTACGTCGCCTTCCATGCGCAGGATGACAATCCATCCGCGATCCTCGCTCACCTGCGCGACCGCGACGCCGCCTTCAGCGACGACTGGGTGGGTTTGTTCCTCGACACCTTCGACGACCAGCGCCGCGGCTACGAGATGATCGTCAATCCGCTGGGCGTACAGTCCGACCTGATCCGTGACGAAGCCAACTCCGACAACCAGGAGGACTCCAGCTGGGACGGGCTGTGGAGCAGCGCCGGCCAGCTCACGGCGGAAGGCTACGACGTCGAGATGCGCATCCCGTTCTCCACCCTGCGGTTCCGCGGCGGTCCGCAGGACCAGCGCTGGGGCATCTCGCTGTTCCGGAACTATCCGCGCAACAAGCGCCACCAGCTGACCAGCCACAAGTCTCCGCGCGACTCCAACTGCTTTCCGTGCACCTGGGCCAAATACGAAGGCATGGCTGGCGTGCAGCAGGGCCGAAATCTAGAAATCGTGCCGACCCTTACCGTCGGCAAGACGCAGTCGCGTGACGCGGCGGGTACGGCGTGGCACAGCGACGACACGTCGATCGAACCCGGCGTGGATGTGAGCTGGGCGCCCTCGCCCAGCATGACGCTCAACGCCACGCTCAATCCCGACTTCTCGCAGGTCGAAACCGACCAGCTGCAATTGAGCTTCAACGACAGCTTCGCCCTGTTCTTCCCGGAGAAGCGCCCCTTCTTCCTGGAAGGAGCGGACTACTTCAACAGCCAGTTCGACGTGCTCTATACCCGTCAGATCGCCGATCCCGATTACGGCATGCGTGTGACCGGCCGCACCGATAGCGGCGCCTACGGTGCGATCGTGGCGCGCGACGCGACCACGCTTGTGCTGGTCCCCGGCGTGCAGGGCTCGCAGTTCCTTACGCTCGACCAGCAGGCCGACGTCGCGGTGACGCGCTATCGCCATGACTTGAACGAACACACCAGCATCGGCGCGATCGGCACCTTCCGCCATGGCGACGACTACGGCAATGACGTGGCGGGCGTCGACGGCCGCTGGCAGAAAGACGCGCACACGGTCACCGCGCAGCTGCTGCACAGCCGTTCCGAGTATCCCGTCGACATCGTCGATGCTTACCGCGATGACCTGGGTGCCGACGCCACGCCGTCAGGCAAGGCCTGGCGCGCGCAGTACATGTTTTCCAACCGCAACTGGTCGTTCAACACCTCGCATATCGACATCGACCCCGGCTTCCGCGCCGACCTGGGCTTCATGGGCCAGGTGGGTTATGACAAGTCGGTCATCGGCGGCAGCCACACCTGGTTCCGCGACGATAAGGCGGTGAACCGCATCGAGCTGTACAGCGACTGGGACATCACCCACCGTTTCGACGGCCAGTTGCTGGAACGCGAACTGGAAGCCAGCCTCAACATCCAGGGACCGAAGCAGAGCAGCGTCACACTCGCGCCGCTTACCCGTGTCCGCTTCTGGGAAGGCGCCATGTTCGACGAACACATTCTGGTCCTGCGAGGCAACTTCCGTCCGGTGCCCGATGTGCAGTTCGGCGCGACCGTCAACGTTGGCCAGGTGCTCGACCTCAAAGCTTCGCGAACCGGCCACCGCACCCTGCTCGGAATCTGGGGCAACGCGAACATGAGTCGCGGCCTGTACGCGGAGTGGGATATCAGCCGCCAGCAGCTGAAACGCGACGGCGGCACCGCTTTCGAAGCCAGCGTCGCCGACGTGCGCCTGGCTTGGCAGCTGGATCCACGTCAGCGCCTGCGCCTGACGCTGCAGGGCAGCGAAGTGCTGCGCGATCAGTCGCTGTATACCGCGGAAGTGCTCGGCCCGTCAGTGGGCACAGTGGCGGTCAATGAAACGGCGCGCGACTGGGCCACGCAGCTCGTGTATTCCTACAAGATCAATCCACGCACCGCGATGTACGCGGGCGCCTCCTACGGCGCGTTCATGGACGATGATCATCCCGAACTGTTCGGCAATACGCGCAGCGTGTTCCTGAAGATCAGTTACGGCTGGCAGCCGTAACTCCAGGACGACTCTCGCGCCTCAATGAGGCGCGAGCACGTTAAGCCGTCGTCGCAGACCAGCACGCCACCGCCGCGCGCGTTGGCGGCGTACATCGCGGCGTCGGCCTCGTGGTACGGCTGCATCGCGTCCATGCCCGGCCGGTGCGTGAACAGCGGTGCGGGCAGCTGTGAGCCCTGGCTTAGACCTTGTAGCCGGTATGGATCGCGACGATGCCGGCGCTGAGGTTCTTGTAACTGCAGCGCGCGAAGCCGGCGGCTTCCATCATTCCCTTCAGCTCGTCCTGCGGCGGATGCTTGCGGATCGACTCGGCCAGGTACTGATAGCTGTCGGAGTCGTTAGCGAACAGCTTGCCGAGCTTGGGCAGGATGTTGAACGAATGGAAGTCGTAGATCGGCTTGAACCACTCCGCCTTCACTTCCGAGAATTCCAGCACCCGCGCCTGGCCGCCGACCTTGAGCACGCGGTGCATCTCGCGCAGCGCGGCATCCTTGTCGGTGACGTTGCGCAAGCCGAAGGCAATCGTGACCAGGTCGAAGCTGGCATCCGGGAACGGCAGCTTCTCCGCATTGCATTCGACGAATTCAAGGCCGGAAACCATGCCGCGATCGGTCATGCGGTCGCGGCCGACCTTGAGCATCTCGCCGTTGATGTCGCCGAGCACGATGCTGCCGGCGGCGCCAACGCGTTCGCGCAGCAGCATGGCGATGTCGCCGGTGCCGCCAGCCAGGTCGAGCACGCGGTCGCCGCGCTTCACCTGGCAGGTGCCGACGAAGTAACGCTTCCACACCCGGTGCACGCCCAGCGACATCAGGTCGTTCATCAGGTCGTACTTGCCGGCGACCGAAGAGAAGACTTCGCCGACCAGCTTCTGCTTGTCGGCGACGGGGACGTCGCGGAAGCCGAAGTGGGTGGTGCCGGGGGGAGTGTCGTGTTCGTTCATCGGGGGATTATCGCATCGCGTCCCCGGAAAGGCCCGGACAGCGCCCCGAAAAAGGAAGGCCCGCCGAAGCGGGCCCTCGCTCAGTAAAGGATTTGAGCCGTGTTCGAACAGGAGGTGCTGCCGGCGTTGCAAACCCGGTAGGTCAGCAGGGTGCTGGTGCGCAGCCTGACGGCATCGGTCGCCCCCTGGGTATTGGTGATGGCCGACTTGATCTTGGTACTGCCCCGATAGATGTCGACCTTGCTGCTGCCACCACTCCAGCTCAAGCCGACCTGCAACCTGGCCATCGCGGTGCCGTTGTTGCGGAGGGTCAGGCCAGTCGGCGGGTCGCCACCGCCGCTGGTAATCACAGTCGTGGCGGCGAGCGCCTGCACCAGGCCATGGCCGTAATCGTTGTCGCGTCCGGCCACGCCCAGATCGAGCGCGGTGGATTCCAGGGCATTGCGGACCGCGGTATTGGTCGCCGTCGGATTGGCGCTCCACACCAGTGCTGCCACGCCGGAAACGTGTGGCGTCGCCATCGAGGTGCCATCCAGGTAGGCATAGCCATTGGCGTTGCTCTGCGGGACCGTGCTCACGCCGCCGATCTGGCCGAGACGGTTGTTGACCAGAAACTGGCCATCCTCCTGAGTGGCACTGATGGCCGGGATCGTCGACCTGCCATTGAGCGTGCCGGAGAAGCCGCCGGAGACGTTGTTGTAGACGATCACGGCCGCGGCACCGCCGGTGGTCGCATTCGCGACCTTTTCCGCGAAGGTGATGCTGCCGCGCTGGCACAGCACGACCTTGCCCGACCAGCTGCCCGCGCTGGTGCACAGCCCGCCGTTCACGAGCATGCCCGTGGCGCTGCCCTGCGCGGTGCCGTCCAGAGGCGCGACCATGTAGCTCGCCGCGCCGACATCCAGCGAAGCGTCCTTATGCGGATAGGCGCTGAGCACGCCTACGCCCGGCGCCGCGATGTCCACCTCGGAATTGGACTGCGAGAAGCTGGCATGTGCGTTGTTGCTGTCGGTCGCCGCGACCGACATCACGCTGGGATATGACGCCGGGTAGCTCATGGTCGTATTGCCGTCATTACCCGCGGCGGCGATGCTGAGGATGCCCTGGGTATTGAGCTGGGCGAAGGCGTTGGCTTCGGTAGTGCTGCTGCCGCCGCCCCCCAGGCTCATGCTGATGATCTTCGCGCCAGCGGCCTGGCAACGTTGGGCGGCATCGATCAAGTCCGAGCTGTAAGTCCAGGCACAGGAATCACCGAACACCTTGACGATGTACAGCGACACCTTTCCCGGACTCACGCCGATCACGCCCAGGCCGTTGTTGGCGGCGGCGATGGTGCCCGCGACATGCGTGCCGTGGCCGCATTGATCGTTGTTCCAGCCGGTGGGATAGCCCGACATCGCGATGCCGGCAAAATCCTCATGCCCGGCATGGATGCCCGAGTCGATGATGCAGACCTTGATGCCGGTACCGTCGGCGCCGGTGCTCACCGTCTGCGGCGCCTGCACCTTGCCGATGCCGTAGGGCGTGACCTGGCCGAACGGATAGCGCGGCGCATCCTGCTCGATGTACTCAATGTTCGGATTGTGGCGCAGGGCGTTCACCGCCTGCGGCGACATCGTCACCGAGAACGCGCCTAGCTTGTCGAAGCGATGGTGCATCTTGCCGCCGGCCGCGCGCAGAGTGCCCTCGACCTTCGGAGCGGCACCCGCCTTGAACTTCACCCAGACGCGATTGGCATCGGGCTGCGCGGCCAACGCGCTGCCGGATGCCGAAAATGCCAGCGCGGCGCCCAGCGCCGCGGCGAGTGCCTGTTGTTTCACTTGTTTGATCCCCCTGCGGTGACCGAGCCCGGGTACGCAAGTGCTGCGCCCTTCACCTCGAGCCGTCATTAACCGGGACCGGGCCGGACTTGTCCAGTACGGGCGCGGCAAAGCGCCGATTGGCGCCGCGAGACCGTGGTGCAGGCTCGATCAACGCCTCGGCCGCGCCCAAGGGAATGCGGCATGATTGATCGCGCCCCATTCATCAATCGCCATGATCGACACCCCCGACTACCGTGCCCTGCTCGCCACCGCCGTCGCCGAAGCCCGCCAGGGCCTGGTCGAAGGCGGCATACCGATCGGCGCCGCGCTGTACCACGACGACGGCCGGCTGCTGGGTTGCGGCCACAATCGCCGCATTCAGGAAGGCGATCCGTCGGTGCACGGGGAGACCGATGCCTTTCGCAAGGCCGGCCGCCAGCGTCGCTACCGCGACACCATCATGGTGACGACCCTTGCCCCGTGCTGGTACTGCAGCGGCCTGGTCCGGCAGTTCAACATCGGTACGGTCGTGGTCGGCGAATCGGTCAACTTCCGCGGCGGGATCGACTGGCTGCGCGACAACGGCGTGCGCGTGATCGATCTGGCCGATGCGGAATGCATCGCAATGCTCGGCGACTGGATCGCCGCGAATCCCGACGTGTGGAACGAAGACATCGGCGAGGACTGACGCTTGCTTCGTAGCGCCGGGCCCGCCCGGCTCCGCTTGCACTGCCAGACACCGTGACGAACAGCGAGCGGGGCAGGCCCGGCTCTACGACATCCATGAAAGCTGAAACCACTTTCTTCAACGGCCTGCCCTGCGTGCGCCTGCATGGCGCGAACGGGGCGCGCGCACTGGTGGCGCTGCATGGTGCGTACGTGCTGTCGTGGATCCCCGCCGACGGACGCGAACGCCTGTTCCTGAGCGAACGCGCACGCCTCGCGGAAGGCGCGGCGATCCGCGGCGGCGTGCCGGTGATTTTTCCGCAGTTCGCCGGGCGCGGACCGCTGCCGAAGCACGGCTTCGCACGCACCCTGCCGTGGCGCCTGATTGGGACGGATGAGCATGCGACCTTCGAGCTGACCGACGGACCAGCCACTGCGAGCTGGCCGCATGCGTTCAACGCGCGCGTGCATGTCGCGCTCGACGCGGATGCGGTGGAAATCACGCTTGAAATCGCCAATGCCGGGCGCGACACATTCGCCTTCACCGCCGCATTGCACACCTATCTGGCGGTCGACGATATCGAAGCCGTTGAGCTGCATGGCCTTGGTGGCTGCCAGTACGAGGACAGCGTCGAAGCCGGCGCGATCCGGCAACAGGCACACGATGCACTGCGCTTTGCCGGCGAAGTCGACCGCATCTATGTCGCTCCATCGCAGCCGCTCGCGTTGCGGGCGGGATCGCATCTCACGACCATCGCGCAGCGCGGCTTCTGCGACACGGTCGTATGGAATCCGGGCGCGACGCTGGCCGCCGGCATCAGCGACCTCGCGCCCGATGATCATCGACGCTTCGTCTGCGTGGAAGCCGGACAGGTGCTGCAGCCGGTACGCCTGGCACCGGGTGATCGCTGGACCGGAACCCAGCAGCTGAGCTGATTTCGCGGGCTTGCGCCCGGCGAAGCGCTATCGCGCCGCCTTAACAAGAGCGGAGAACAATGCGGAAGCCCGGCCAGCCACGGCCGCGATTTCCCGACCCGCCCAATCCGCGGGCCGCCACAGCGGAGATGATTCGATGAAACCGTCCATCTTGATTGGCCTGTGCCTGCTGCCTGGTTGTCTGCTGGCTTCCGATCCCAAGCAAGCGCCCGCAAAGGCAGCCAAGCCGATGTCGACGCACATAATGGTGCGTGCAACCGAAGCGAAGTGGGGAGATGCGCCTGCGTCGCTGCCAGCCGGCGCGCAAGCCGTCGTGCTTTCGGGTGATCCGGGCAAGCCGGGCAACTTCACCATCCGCTTGAAGGCACCGCCGGGCTATCGCGTGCCTCGCCACTGGCACCCGACCGACGAGAGCGTGACCGTGATCGAAGGCGACTTCACGCTGGCGATGGGCGATGGCGCCGATGCGCATTCGGCCGACTTCGGCCCCGGCGACTTCGTGTTGCTGCCCGCGAAGATGCTGCACGAAGCAAGCACCCGCAATGGCGTGATCGTGCAGATCAACAGCACAGGGCCCTTCCAGATCAACTACGTCAATCCGGCCGACGATCCGCGCAAACAGATGGGAGCGGAGAAGAAGGCGAAGTAGTCGTTCTGAGCCTCGAGTTTCTGCGCGTTCGTAGCGCGCCAATTCTTTCCGCAAATTTGGCTGTCCTTCTCCCCGCGCAGTGGGGAGAAGGTGCCCGAAGGGCGGATGAGGGGCGCTCTTGTCTTTACGCGACCTCCCCTCACCCTGCGTTGCTGCGCAACGCGGTCCCTCTCCCCGCAAGCGGGGCGAGGGAAGCCGAGGAATCGCAGCCTCAGAGGATGTACCGGCTCAAATCCGGATCCTTCACCAGCTCGTTGAGATGCGCATCGACGTAGGCGCGGTCGATCGTCACCGACGTGCCGTCGCGGTCCGGCGCCTCGAAGCTCAACACGTCGAGCAGGCGCTCCAGCACCGTATGCAGACGGCGCGCGCCGATGTTTTCCTGGCGTTCGTTGACCGTGGCTGCGATCTCGGCGAGGCGGTCGATCGCGTCGGGCACGAATTCCAGCGCCACGCCTTCGGTCCGGAGCAGCTCGACGTACTGCGTGGTCAGCGCCGCCTTGGGTTCGGTAAGGATGCGGACGAAGTCGTCCTTGCTCAGCGCACCCAGCTCGACGCGGATCGGGAAGCGGCCCTGCAGTTCCGGGATCAGATCGGACGGCTTGGCCAGGTGAAACGCGCCGGATGCGATGAACAGGATGTGGTCGGTCTTCACCGATCCGTACTTGGTGCTTACGGTGGAGCCTTCAACCAGCGGCAACAGGTCGCGCTGCACGCCCTCGCGGCTGACGTCGCCGCCGGCGATGCCGCTATCACTGCGCTTGGCGACCTTGTCGATCTCGTCGATGAAGACGATGCCGTGCTGCTCGCAAGCTTCGATCGCGGCGTCGCGCACGTCGTCCTCGTTGACCAGCTTCGCGGCTTCCTCTTCGATCAGTTGCGCGCGCGCCGCCTTGACGGTCAGCTTCTTCTTGTGGGTCTTTCCGCCGGCGACCTGCGAGAACATCTGCCGCAACTGCTGGCCCATCTCTTCCATGCCGGGCGGCGCCATGATGTCGACGCCGACGTTCACCGAGAAGTCGACCTCGATCTCGCGATCGTCCAGCTCGCCGGCGCGCAACTGCTTGCGCAGTTTGGTGCGGGTCTTGTCGTCGGCTTCCGACTCCTTCGGCTCTTCTTCCTTCTGCACTCCTTCCGGATCGCCCTGGAAGCCGAACAACGTCACCGCGCGACGCGGCAGCAGCGCTTCGAGAATGCGGTCCTCGGCGTGCTCCTCGGCCTGGGTGCGCACGCGTTGCTTGGCCTGCTCGCGGTACATCTTGACCGCGGTGTCGGCGAGATCGCGCACGATCTGCTCGACGTCCTTGCCGACGTAGCCGACTTCGGTGAAGCGCGTGGCTTCCACCTTCACGAATGGCGCATTGGCGAGCGTGGCCAGACGGCGTGCAATTTCGGTCTTGCCCACGCCGGTGGGGCCGATCATCAGGATGTTCTTGGGCATCACTTCGTCACGCAGCTCCGGCACCAGTTGCATGCGGCGCCAGCGATTGCGCAGGGCGATGGCGACGGCGCGCTTGGCGGCGTGCTGCCCGACGATGTGCTTATCCAGCTCCTGCACGATCTCGCGCGGAGTCATCGTGGCGGAAGTATTCACGAGTTTCTTCATCACAGTTCTTCCACCACGATGTTGCGGTTGGTGTAGATGCAGATATCGCCGGCGATGTTGAGCGCCTCGCTGGCAATACTCTTGGCATCCATTGAGGTGTGTGCGGCGAGTGCGCGGGCCGCGGCCAACGCGTAGGAACCGCCGGAACCGATGGCGACGATGCCGTCCTCCGGTTCGATCACATCGCCGGTGCCGCCGATGATCAGCGAGGTTTCCTTGTCGGCGACGATCAGCAGCGCTTCGAGCTTGCCGAGACGGCGTTCGGTGCGCCATTCCTTCGCCAGTTCCACCGCCGCGCGGGTGAGCTGGCCGTATTTCTCGAGCTTGGCTTCGAACAGTTCGAACAGGGTGAAGGCATCCGCGGCGGCACCGGCGAATCCGGCCAGCACCTGGCCTTCGCGGCCGAGGCGGCGCACCTTGCGCGCGTTGGATTTCATCACTGTGTGGCCGAGCGTAACCTGGCCATCGCCGGCGACGGCGACGTGACCGTTGCGACGCACCGACACGATGGTCGTGGCGTGGAAAACGTCGGGATTGCGACTGGGGTCCATGGGCTTCTCCGTGGGGTCCCACCGACGTGGGGGCCCGGGCGACGGGGTTCAAGCGGGACGGAAGTCATGCCGTAGCACGACGGCACCATCTTCAATGCGCGCCCGTAGTGATGGCGTTATTTGTCCGTCTTGCGCTTCGCCCGCGGGTGCGCGGCGTCGTACACCTTGGCCAGGTGCTGGTAGTCCAGGTGCGTGTAGATCTGCGTGGTGGCGATGTCGGCATGGCCGAGCAGCTCCTGCACGCCGCGCAGGTCGCCGGACGATTCCAGGATGTGGCTGGCGAAGGAATGCCGCAGCAGGTGCGGATGCACGCGTTTGAACAATCCTTGTTGCTGCGCGAGCTGGCGCACGCGCAACTGGATCGCACGCGGCGTGATCGGTCCGTTGCGTCCAGGAAACACCGGCGCATCGGGCGCTGCACCGTTCGATGCATGCCACTCCTGCAAGGCAGCGCGTGCGTGCGAGCCCAATGGCACGCTGCGCTGCTTGCGCCCCTTGCCCAGCACCGTCACCAGACCTTCGGCGAGGTCGAGATCGCGCCAGCGCAACGCGCACAGTTCGCTCAGGCGCACGCCGGAGGAATAGAAAAGTTCCAGCAATGCGCGGTCGCGCAAGCCCAGCGGCGCATCGGTCGACACTTCGACCAGGGCCTTCGCCTCGTCGGGATCGAGTACCTGTGGCAGTTTGCGCGGCGCCTTGGGCGCGCGCACCGCGGCCGCGGGATTGGCATCGATGCGACCGTGCTTGAGCAGCCAGGCGTAGAAGCTGCGGCAGGCCGATAGCCGCCGCTGCAACGACTTCGGAGAAAGGCCGCGACGATGTTCGGCGGCGACGAACTGACGCAGCTGGTCGGCCTGCAGCACCGCCGGATCGATGCCCTGCGCCTGCGTCCATCCGCTCAGCACTTCGAGATCGCGGCGGTACGCATCGAGCGTGTGCGCGGACATCTGCCGTTCGACGGCGAGGTAGGCGATGAAGTCTTCGAGGGCCGAAGGCATCAATCCACCAGTTCGCCATTCCGGCGAAGCGTTTCACAACAGCGAAGCTGGTCAAGCCGGGATCCATTTTGACTTTGCCCTTGCGCTGGATTCAGGGCGACAAGAGCAACAGCAAAATGGATCCCGGCTTTCGCCGGGATGACGACAAAAGCAGGGAACGTAAAGGCTGAAGAATCAGCCGGCCGGCGCATACCGCTTCAACGCCGCACCCAATGCCTCGCCCATCATGCGCAGGAACAGCGTGCCCATGCCGGGGAAGAAGCGGTTCGCATCGTGACTGCCAACGGCGACGAGGCCGACATCGGCCACCGGCAGCAGCGCGCTCGATTGCACTTCGTCGACGCGCAGGCCATACAGCAGCGCGTTCTTTTCCGGCTGCAAGCGGCCGCACAGCGGCTCGCCCTGCGCGATGCAGTCGCGGAACGGCTGCAGGCGCGCGTCGTTGGCGGCGATGTGCTGCAGCCAGTCGGCGCTGTCCAGGCCGGCGACCGGCGCGAAGGTGACGACACGGACCAGATCGCCGCTGAAGTCCTCGGCCAGCGTGGCCACCATCGCGCGTAACGTGTCGGCGGCGGTGGACTGCTTCATCAATGCCAAAGTCAGCTGGTGCGTGCGCACGGCCAGACGCTCGTTTTCCTGGGCGTTGGCGAACAGGTCCTGCAGGCGCCGCGCCAGCTCGCGATTCTTGTCGCGCAGCACGTCGAGCTGATAGCTGGCCAACGACGCGGCCGGGCCTTCATCGCGCGGCACGACCATGCTCAGCGCCAGATCGGGGAACTGTTTGAGGAAGGTCGGGTGCCGTCGCAGCCACGCGGCGATTTCATGCGCGCCGAGCTTCTCCTGTACATCGCTCATGCGATCCACTCCCCTTCGAATACGAATGCGGCCGGGCCGGCCATGGTGATCGGTGCGTCATCGTGCGGCCAGGCGATCTGTAGCTCGCCGCCCGGCAGCGCGATGGTGACTTCGCGATCGACACGACCGCGCTGCATCAGGACCGCGGCCGCCGCGCAGGCGCCGCTACCGCAGGCCAGCGTCTCGCCAGCGCCGCGTTCGTACACGCGCAGGCGCACCCGCTGGCGCGATTCGATCTGGGCGAAGCCAATGTTGGCGCTGTCCGGGAACGCCGGCAGCGACTGCAATTGCGGGCCGACGCTTTCCACCGGCGCCGTGGCAACGTCGGCGACTTCGATCACCGCGTGCGGGTTGCCCATCGATACGGCACCGAACAAGTAGGTCTCGCCCGCCTGTTCGAGCGTGTACTGCGGTTGCGCATACTCGAAACCGCGCAGCGGCACGTCCTGCGGCGCGAAGCGCGGCACGCCCATGGCAATGCGGAAGTTACCGTTGCCCAGGCGCGTGACGTGGTGCGTATCGACTGGGCTGTCGACGTCGAAGGCGTCGCCATCTGCCGTGCCGTCACGTAGCAGCCACGCGGCGACGCAGCGCGCGCCGTTGCCGCACTGGCGCGCGTGGGAGCCGTCGGAATTCCAGATGCGATAGCTCGCCACCGCCGTCGCGCTGCGCGGTGCCTCGATGGTGAGGATCTGGTCGCAGCCCACGCCCATGTGGCGATCGCCCAGCGCGCGGCACAGTTCGGCATCCAGCGTGGTCGCGCCGTCGCGCAGATCGATCACGACGAAGTCGTTGCCCGCGCCGTGCATCTTGCTGAAGCGCAGCACACGCGCACCGCGAGAAATGGTCGCGGTCGAGGGAACCGCTTCAGCCATTCCCGCCGCCATCGCTGGTGGCCGGCACCGGCGTCTGCTCCGGCGGCGTGGTGGTGCCGTCAGTGGCAGGCTCGGCCGGCGGGGTTTCGGCAGGCGCTTCAGGAGCGACGACCGGCTCGGCCGGGGGCGTCGGCAGCACCAGCGGACCCTTGTTGCCGCAGCCGGCGAGCGTGGCCAGTGCGGCGGCGATGAAGACGAGGCGGAAGGTCTGGTTCATGCGGGCAGTGTATCGCGGCCGTAGGCTGGGTTGGCTTGACCAACCCAGCATCCCGCGCACCATTTCGTCACGCCCATGCTGGGGCGATGAAGGCGACCCAGCCTACAAGCCCAGCTGATCGAGCATGAAGGCATACATCTCCGCCCGCTCCTTGTGGCGGCGGAAACGGCCGGACTTGCCGCCGTGACCCGCGTCCATGTTGGTGCGGAAGATCACCGTGTGCCCCGACGTGTTCAGGTCACGCAGCTTGGCCACGTACTTGGCCGGCTCGTAGTACTGCACCTGCGAGTCCCACAGGCCGGTGCCGACGAACATCGCCGGATACGCCTGCGTGCTCAGGTTGTCGTAGGGCGAATACGACAGCATGTAGTCGTAGTAATCCTGCTTTTCCGGATTGCCCCACTCGTCGTATTCGTTGGTGGTCAGCGGGATGCTGGCGTCGAGCATGGTGGTGACCACGTCGACGAAGGGCACCTCGGTGAGGATCACGCGGTAGCGGTCGGGCGCCATGTTGCTGATCGCGCCCATCAGCAAGCCGCCAGCGCTGCCGCCGTGCGCGGCGACGCGATCCTTGGCCGCGTAGCCTTCCTGCACCAGGAAATCGGTGACGTCGATGAAATCGGTGAAGGTGTTCTTCTTGTTGAACAGCTTGCCGTTGTCGTACCAGGCGCGGCCCATTTCCTCGCCGCCGCGGATGTGGGCGATGGCGTAGACCATGCCGCGATCGAGCAGGCTGACGACCGAATTGCTGAAGCCCGGATCCATCGATGCGCCATAGCTGCCGTAACCGTATTGCAGCAGCGCGGCGGTGCCGTCCTTCCTGAAGCCCCGCTTGTAGACCAGCGACACCGGAATCCGGGTGCCGTCGCGCGCGGTCGCCCACAGACGCTCGGTGACGTACTGCGACGGGTCATAACCCGGCACCGGATCGCGCTTCAGCAGTCGGCGTTCGCCGGTGCGGGTATTGAGTTCGTAAGTGGTGTTCGGCGTGGTCATCGAGGTGTAGCTGTAGCGCAGCCACTCGGTGTCCGGCTCGGCGTTGACGTCCAGGCCCATCGAATACGCCGGCTCGTCAGCCTTCACCTGCTCGGACTTGCCGTCATTGCCCAGCACGCGCACGCGCTCCAGGCCCTCTGAGCGTTCGGCGATCGCGGTAAAGCCATCGAACAGTTCGAAGCCGTCGATGTAGACGTCGTCGCGCGCCGGGATCCAGTCCTTCCACTCCTTGCGCGAAGTCGACGTGGTCGGAGCGGTGACCAGCTTGAAGTTCTTGGCCGGCTTGCCGCTCGAATCCGGCGCGTTGGTGCGGATGACCCAGCGGCCGTCGTGGTGGTCGGCGCTGTATTCGACGTCGCGCTGGCGCGGCGCGAGCACGGCGAATTCCTTCGGATCCGCGGCCGGCGCGCAGCGAAGTTCGTCGGAGACGGTGCTGCTCATGCCGATGCAGATGAACTTCTCGTCGCGCGTGCGCGAAAGGTCCATGTAGAAGCTGTCGTCGTGCTCCTCGTAGACGAGCACGTCCTGCGCGGCCTTGGTGCCGAGCACGTGCTTCTTCACGCGCACGGTCAGCAGGGTTTCCGGATCGTTCTCGATGTAGAACAGGGTCTTGTTGTCGTCGGCCCAGACGAGATTCGGCGAGACGCCTTCCACCTGGTCCGCATAGACCTCACCGGTGGCGAGATTCTTGAAGCGGGTCGTGTACTGTCGACGGCCGACGCTGTCTTCGGCCCAGGCCAGCAGCTGATTGTCCTGGCTGACCTCGTAGTCGCCGACGCTGAAGTACTCCTTGCCCGCCGCCATCGCATTGACGTCGAGCAGGACCTCTTCGCCGGCGAAATCGTTGGCGGCATTGGCGCGCTGGATCGACATCGCGTCCACGTCGGCGGCGTCCTTGCGGCGCGCATGCACCGGGTAGTCCTTACCGATCTCGAAGCGGGTGTAGTACCAGTAGCCGCGCTCGCGGAACGGCACCGAGGCGTCGTCCTGCTGGATGCGACTGACGATTTCCTCGTACAGCATGTCCTGCAGCGGCCGCAGCGGCTTCATCACCGCATCGGCGTAGGCATTTTCGGCATTGAGGTACGCCAGCATGTCCGGGTTCTTGCGGGTGTCGTCGCGCAGCCAGTAGTAGTCGTCGGTGCGCGCGGCGCCGTGCGGCGCCGTCACCACGTGCGGCTTGCGGGCGGCATCGGGCGGTGCGGGCAGAACCTGCCCCGGACTTGATCCGGGGTCGGCGGCGGAGGCGGACAGTGAGGTAGTCATCAGCAGCGTGCTCATTAGAACCAGGGCCAGCAGGGATGGAAGCCGGCGGAGACAGGAAGTGGACATGGAATGGGGTCCGGAACCGCGGTGCGCAATGGGCCAGCCATCCAGGGGCCGGAACCACGCTGCGTTTGGGCCAGCCCCTTCCCAAGGCCGGAACGACGGACGGGCGCAATGAGCGCCCGTCCGAGATAACGCTGGCAATGTCCGGAAGCGGTCTTGCTTGAGCCGGCTTTACTTCAGCTTGTCCCACAGGAACGTGTAGGCCAGCGCGCTCATATGCGCGGCCTGCGCGTTATTGGCCGAGCCGCCGTGACCGCCTTCGATGTTCTCGTAGTAGGTCACGTTCTTGCCGGCTTCGAGCATCTTCGCCGCCATCTTGCGGGCGTGGCCCGGATGGACGCGGTCGTCCTTGGTGGAGGTCATGAAGATGACCGGCGGATAGCTGCGCTTGGCATCGAACAGGTGGTACGGCGAGAAGGTGCGGATGAATTCCCAGTCGGCGGTGTCGGGATCGCCGTATTCGGCCATCCACGAGGCACCGGCCAGCAGGTGGCTGTAGCGCTTCATGTCGAGCAGCGGCACCTGCACGACCACGGCACCGAACAGGTCCGGATACTGGGTGAGCATGTTGCCGGTGAGCAGGCCGCCGTTGCTGCCGCCCTGCACGCCCAGGTGCTTGGTCGAGGTGATCTTGTTCGCGATCAGGTCCTGCGCGACCGCGGCGAAGTCTTCATAGGCCTTGTGACGGTTGCCCTTGAGCGCCGCCTGGTGCCAGCGCGGGCCGTATTCGCCACCGCCGCGGATATTGGCGACCACATACACGCCGCCCTTCTCCAGCCAGCCCTTGCCGACGCCGCCGGAGTAGCCCGGGGTCAGCGAGATCTCGAAGCCGCCGTAGCCGTACAGCAGGGTCGGCGCGCTACCGTCGAGCTTCAGGTTCTGCGGCTTGACCAGGAAGTACGGGACCTTGGTGCCGTCCTTGCTGGTGGCGAAGTGCTGCTCGACCACGTTGTTGCTGCCGTCGAAGAAGACGGGGTTGGTCTTCAGCGTTTCCGGCTGCTTGCCGATCTGCGCGATCGCGAGCGAGGTCGGGCGCAGGTAATCGGTCGCGGTCACCCACACGGCATCGCTTTCATCGGCGTCGACCGCATCCACGCTCACCGTGCCGATCGTCGGCGCGCCGACGAAGGCCTCGCGCTTCCATTCGCCGGCCTGCGCCGTGAGCACGCTGATGCGGTTCTTCACGTCTTCCAGCACGTTCAGGACGAGATGGGTTTTGGTCCAGGTATAGCTGGACAGGGAGGTGCGCTCGGTCGGCGCGAACAGCGTGGTGAACTCGCGCTTGCCGGCCATGAAGGCATCGAACTTCGCCGCGATCAGGCTGCCCGCGGTGTAGGTCTTGCCGCCGGCCGTGTACGCATCGCGCAGCTCCAGCAGCAGCCATTCCTTGTGCACCGACTTGTTGGCCGAATTCGGCGCGTCGATCTTGGCGAGCTTGCCGTCCTTGCCGCGCAGGTACAGCTCGTCGTTGTAGAACGCGAGCGTGCGGCTGACGAAATCGCGCTCGAAGCCGGGCGTGTCGTCGTGCGAGGCGGCGATGTACATGTCGTCCGCCTTGCCTTCGTACACGACCGTGGCGCTGTCGAGCGCGGTGCCGCGCTTCCACTGCTTGACGATGCGCGGGTAGCCCGACGAGGTCATCGAGCTCGCGCCGTTCGCATCCGGGCCGAAGTCGTTGTAGACGTACACGTTGTCGCGATCGATCCAGCCCAGGCCACCCTTGGCCTCCGGACGATAGAAGCCGTCCTTCACCCAGGCCTTGGTGGTGAGGTCGAACTCGCGGGTGACGTCGGCGTCGGAACCGCCACGCGACAGCGCGATCAGGCAGCGCTCGTACGCCGGCTTCAGACATTGCGCGCCGTGCCACACCCACTTCTCGTTCTCGGATGCGTTGAGCGCGTCGAGGTCGAGCACGGTTTCCCACTTCGGCTCGGCCTTGCGGTATTCGTCCAGCGTGGTGCGGCGCCACAGGCCGCGCTGGTGCTGCGCGTCCTTCCAGAAGTTGTAGTAGTACGCGCCGATCTTCTCGACGCCGGGAATCTTGGCGGTCGAATCAAGAATCGCGCGGATGTCGCCTTCCAGCTGCTTGAACTGCGTCGTCTGCGTCAGCGCGGATTCGGTCTTGGCGTTCTGCGCGCGGACCCAATCGAGCGACTGACTGCCGTCGACGTCTTCGAGCCAGGCAAACGGATCGGCGGAATCTTTCATCTTCGGAGCGTCCTCGGCATGGGCGGTGCCCAGGGTCGAGCCGACTCCTAGGGCGATGACACCGGCGGACAGGAACGCGGACAGCGCCGCGTGTTTCAGGGCCTTGCGGGCCTTCGGCAGTTGGGACATGGGCGAGTGCGGCGGTGGAAAGGGCCGAACGCTAGCATAGCGTCCGGCCCGGGGCTCGCCCCCGAGGTCATGACGATTGGTTCGCAGGGCGACACTCGTGCGAATCGAAAGGCGCTACCCGTTCACCTTATGCAGCGCGGGCAACAGCGCGGCTCGTCACGCCACGGCTTCGCCGCCGCGCCTGCGCCCCGGCGCGGCGCCGGCGCACGCCGACCACCGACTCCGCGCGACCGTCACGCCGCGGCAACCGGAACCCGCTTAGCGCCCACCACGCCGTCGCAGGCATCGCCAGCAACCACAGCGGCAGCCAGCCGAAGGTCGGGCTGAAGCCGCGCGCCGCCGGCACCAGCAGGACCAGCGCCGCACCGATCGCCAGGGCGTAACGCGGCAGCTCTTCCAGAAGGACAACGAGGTCGTCGCGGGTCGATTCGGCGTGACGCATGGCGCGGGCTCCAGAGGATGTGGAGCCAGCGTGGCAAGGCGCCATCTCAGGGGCTGCGACGGCGCCTCCCTACGCCTACAACCGCGATACGGTTCAAACGCGCCGCCGCGCGCGGGGGAAACAGCGTGCGGGCTGTCCTTGAAATCAGCGCTCGTAGTTGGTCAACGCCAGCGACAGCAGCGAACGCGCCTGTTCGCGCAGCGAGGCCGGCTCGACGATTTCCGCATCGCTGCCGTAATGCATGACGTCCATCAGCAGTTCGCGCCCCGCGCTGTAGGGCACCTTCAGCTCGTAACGGCCGTCAGACAGATAGCGACCCTGCTGTTGTGAATGCCAGTGCTCGTCGGCCACCCAGCGCGCGGCCTTGGCGCTGAACAGGATCTTCGCCCAGCCCTTCGGCGTGCCGGAAAAGATGCCGTAGCTGGAGGCAAGGTGGTGATCGAGCTCATCGTCGGGCACATCGCGCGCCGCGTCCTCGAGCAGTTTCGCGGTAACGATGCGATCGACCGAGAAGCTGCGTAGTGCATCGCGACCATGATCCCAGGCATCCAGGTACCAGTTGTCGCGGTAATGGGTCAGCCGTTGCGGCGACACCATGCGGCGCGTCTTCTCGTCGGTGGAGCGCGCGCGGTATTCGAAGCCGAGCTGCTTGCGGTCCAGCACCGCCGTAGCGACGGCGCGGAACGCGGTTTCGTCGAGCTTGCGGGTGCGATGCGGGACGACGCGCACGCGCTCGACCGGCAGACGGCGGCCGCCGGCGTGTTCGTCGAGCAGCTTCTCGATGCGTTGCTGCAGCGGCGCCAGCGCATTGGAAAGCACGCCACCACCGCTGCGCATCAGCAACTGCTGCGCGGCCAGCAATGCGTGAAGTTCTTCCGAGCTCAACCACAAGCCGGGCAACTCGAAACGCTGCGCTTCCTTGTGGTCGTACTGGAAGCCGGCTTCGCCATTACCGACCACCGGCGCCATCAGGTAATCGCGCAGATAGGCGAGGTCGCGATAGACCGTCGCGCGCGAGCATTCCAGGTCTTCCTGCAGGCGCTGCACGGTCACCGGATAGCGCGCGGCGCTGAGGATGCGATGCAAGGCGTGGATGCGTTCGATGCGTTCCATGGGAGCGATTGGCGACTCAGGGGGGAGGTGCCGCGGGACGAACCGACGCATGACGCGTCGCGGCGGCGCCAGTATGGCGAAAAACCGGCTGTAGGATCAGTGCTGGCCGGCCCGGACCCGCTTTTGGCGTTTGCCTCGGCAGTTGACATGACTTCCGGAATCCACCGCATGACCGCGCTACGTCCCATCGTTCCACTTCTGCTGGCTACGGCCGTCCTCGCCTGCCTGGGCGCCTGCACGCGCAATGATGCGGCCGACCGCATCCCTTCCGCCGCCGAGGCGACCTCGCCGGTGGGCAGCGCGTCCTCAGCGATCGCCAATGTCGCTGATGCGGTCAACCCGCTCAGTGCCAAGGACGAGATCGGCAAGGTGATGGACGCCTTCCTCGCGGTAAAGAGCTATCACGTCGACATGACCACGACGTCGGCCAGGGGCGACATGGCGATGGACATGGATTTCGTCGCGCCCGACCGCTACCGCATGAAGACGCCGATGGGCACGCAGTATGTGATCGGCGACACCATGTACATGTCCATGAAGGGACGCACCATGAAGATGGCGCTGCCCGCGGGCCAGGTCGCGAACTATCGCGATCCCGCCAAGTTCGAGGCCAACAAGGCGACGATGACCGTCGAAGCGCTCGGCCACGACACCATCGATGGCCAGAGTGCGCGCAAGTTCCTGATCCGCAACACGCAACCGCGCCCGAGCGAGTCGACCATCTGGGTCAATGGCGACGGCTACCCGCTGCGGATCGAAGTCGTCGGCGAGCAGGCGGCGCGGATCAGCATCCGCTATTCGCGCTTCAACGACCCCGAAATCCGCATCGATCCGCCGCAGTAAGGCGGGTCTTGCCCCGCCGCGGTTCGACAAGCACTGCAGTTCCGAACCGAGTCCGCGCGAGACAAAGAGCGGGCGGGTTAGTACCCGCCCCCATATCAAGTACCGGGCAGGCTCTACAATCGTGCCATGCGCACGCCTGCCGCTCCTGTCGAGCCCGCAATCGACTTGTCCCCGTCACCGGGCGATGAGTTCAAGACCACCACCTGCTACATGTGCGCCTGCCGCTGCGGCATCAAGGTGTGGCTGGCCGACGGCAAGGTGCGCTACATCCAGGGCAACCCCGAGCATCCGGTCAACAAGGGCGTGCTCTGCGCCAAGGGCTCGGCCGGGATCATGCAGCACTACTCGCCGGCACGACTGGACAAGCCGCTGCTGCGCGTGGGCGAACGCGGCAAGGCCGAGTTCCGCGAGATCGAATGGGACGAGGCGCTGGAGATCGCGACTTCCTGGCTCGCGCCGATCCGCGAACGCAATCCCGACGAACTCGCTTTCTTTACCGGTCGCGACCAGTCGCAGGCGCTGACCGGCTGGTGGGCACAGCAGTTCGGCACGGTGAACTACGCCGCGCACGGCGGCTTCTGCTCG
Organism: Lysobacter tyrosinilyticus; assembly: GCF_054779815.1. NCBI lineage: Bacteria > Pseudomonadati > Pseudomonadota > Gammaproteobacteria > Lysobacterales > Lysobacteraceae > Lysobacter > Lysobacter tyrosinilyticus. The sequence goes on along the minus strand of NZ_BAAGXN010000001.1, from coordinate 688,254 downwards.
GTGAACATGGCCGCGGGCGGGCTGTACACGCTGGGCGGTTCGTTCTGGGAATTCGGCGAACCCGACTGGGAACACGCGAAGTACCTGATGATGTGGGGCGTGGCCGAAGACCACGACTCCAATCCGATCAAGCTCGGCTTGGGCAAGCTCAAGGGCCACGGCGCCAAGATCGTCGCGGTGAATCCGGTGCGCACCGGCTACGGCGCGATCGCCGATGAATGGATCGGCATCCGCCCGGGCACCGACGGCCTGTTCGCCTTTGCGCTGATCCACGAGCTGCTCAAAGCCGACCGCATCGATCTCGACTACCTGGTGCGCTACACCAACGCGCACTGGCTGGTGGTACAGAACCCGCACGGCGAAGATGACGGATTGTTCGCGCGCGATGCCGACGGACAGCCTTTGTGCTGGAACCGCGCTGTCTCCTCCCCTTTGCGCGAAGCGCAAGGGGGAGGCCGGGAGGGGGTTGCTTTTGATCCTGATCTGGCGAGTGAAGACGACAGCAACGGCAAGAGCACCCCTCCCCAACCCTCCCCTTCGCTACGCGAAAGGGAGGGAGCAACAGCGCGCGCCGATGCGATCGACATCTCTCCGGCTGTCGTTGGCGAATACGTTTTGCCCGACGGCCGCCGCGCGGTGCCGGTGTTCCATCTGGTGGTCGAACGCTATCTCGATCCGCAGTATTCGCCCGACGCGGTGAGCGAACGCTGCGGCGTGCCGGCCGATACCATCCGCCGAATCGCGCGCGAACTGGCGGAAGCGGCGTTCGACAACGAGATCCGACTGCCGGTGAAGTGGACCGACGCGCACGGTCGCGAGCACGAGGAAATGATCGGCCGCCCGGTGGCCATGCACGCGATGCGCGGCATCAGCGCGCACAGCAACGGCTTCCACACCTGCCGCGCGCTGCATCTGTTACAGCTGCTGCTCGGCGCGGTGGATACGCCGGGCTCGTTCCGCTACCAGCCGCCGTTCCCCAAGCCGATCGCGCCACCAAACCGTCCCGGCAAGGCGCGCCAGCCCAATGGCGTGCTCGACGCCGCGCCGCTCGGTTTCGTACATGCGCCGGAAGATCTTGTCGTCGACGCCAACGGCAATCCGCGCCGCATCGATCATGCGTACTCGTGGGCGTACCCGCTGTCCGCACACGGGATGATGCACGGCGTGATCCGCAACGCCTGGGCAGCCGATCCGTACAAGATCGACACGCTGATGATGTTCATGGCGAACATGAGCTGGAACTCGTCGATGAACACGCGCGAGACCATCGCGATGCTCACCGACAAGGACGCCGGTGGTGAGTACAAGATCCCGCGGATCATCTATGCCGACGCGTACGCGTCCGAGATGGTCGCCTACGCCGACCTGGTGTTGCCGGACACGACCTACCTCGAACGCTTCGATGCGATCTCGCTGCTGGACCGGCCGATCTCCGATGCGGATGCGGCGATCGATGCGATCCGTCATCCGGTGTTGGAGGCCGCCAAGCAGCGCGAAGGCCGCGACGTGCGCGGCTTCCAGAGCGTACTGATCGACCTGGGCGCGCGCCTGGGCCTGCCCGGCCTGTGCAATGAAGACGGCTCGGCCAAATATCGCGACTACGCCGACTACATCCAGCGCCACGAGCGTGCGCCCGGCGTCGGCCTACTCGCCGGCTGGCGTGGCGAAGACGGCTCGCTCGAAGCCAAGGGCGCGCCGAATCCGGAGCAGCTGCAGCGCTACATCGCTAACGGCGGCTTCTGGCGCAGCGAGATTCCCGAGGACGCGCGCTATTACAAGATGGCCAATCGCGGCTATCTGGAATGGGCGCAGCGCATGGGCTTCCTAGCGGGCACCGCGCCGATCACGCTGCAGCTGTACTCGGAGACGCTGCAGAAATTCCGGCTTGCGGCGCTCGGTTTCGGTGCACAGCAACCACCGGCGCAGCATCGCGAGCGCGTGGCGACGTATTTCGATCCGCTTCCCATCTGGTATGAGCCGTTTGAGCACGAGCAGACAAAGCCCCTCTCCCCCCGGGAGAGGGGCTGGGGTGAGGGTACGGCGGAGCGGCAATCGCCGGCGCTCGCGAACGAATTGCAGGATGCGCAGCGCAAGCATGGGAACATCAACGCGAGTGGCAACAACATCCACTCCTCCGAACCCTCATCCGGCGCTGCGCGCCACCTTCTCCCGGAGGGAGAAGGAGAAGGCGAATTCCCGCTCAGCGCGATCACCCAGCGGCCGATGTTCATGTACCACGCCTGGGGCTCGCAGAACGCATGGCTGCGCCAGATCGCCGCGCGTAACTACCTGTACCTGCACCCGAGCACCGGTACTAAGTACGGCTTACAGGACGAAGACTGGATCACCGTGACGTCGCATCACGGCACGATCACCGTGCAGGCGAAGTTCGCCGGCAACGTGCAGCCCGATACGGTGTGGACCTGGAACGCGATCGGCAAGCGCAAGGGCGCGTGGCGCCTGAGCAAGGATGCGCCGGAAGGCGAGAAGGGCTTCCTGCTCAATCACCTGATCAGCGACATCACCCCGCGCGGCGATTACTTCAATGCCGACCCGGTCACCGGCCAGGCCGCATGGTTCGATCTGCGCGTGCGCATCGCCAAGGCCGACTCGGCTGGGCAGAGCGCGCCGCAGTTCGCGCCGCTGGAGCTGGGCGAAGCCGACAACCGGCCGCTGCGCTACGGCGCAAACTTTCGCGCGGCACGCGAACACAAGGAACGGTCATGAACACCCGCAAGCTCGCCGGCTATTTCTGCGTCGTTCTCGGCTTCGCGCTGATCCTGCTGTTGGGGTACGGCGTCATCGATCCGATCGGCGGGTTGCCTGCGCAGGCGGCTTCGATGCGCGACATCCTGATTGGCCTGGCGCCCAGCGTGCTGCTGGCACTGGGCGCGTTCGTGATCGGCCTGTGGCTGCTCAAGGGTCCGCGCAAGAATGGAGCGGGGAAAAAGTGACCGCGCTGCCGCCGCCCTCGACCAAGAAGCTCGGCCTGGTGATCGACCTCGACACCTGCGTGGGCTGTCATGCCTGCGCGGTCGGTTGCAAGCAGTGGAATTCGGGGGGCTTCGCCGCTCCGTTGACCGACGAACAGCCTTACGGCAAAGATCCCAGCGGCGTCTGGTTCAACCGCGTGCACAGCTATGAGCTTGCCGCGACCGACTTCAACACTCCAGCCCACGATCCGGGCGAACACAACGCGCTCAATCTCGCGCAGAGCACCTCAGCGACGGCGTGCAGTTCGAATGCACCGCTGGCGCAGCAGCTGGCTGCGCAACCGGCGATGACCCTGCACTTCCCGCGCTCGTGCCTGCATTGCGAGACGCCGGCCTGCGTGACCGTGTGCCCCACCGGCGCCAGCTACAAGCGCGCGGAAGATGGCATCGTCCTGGTCGACGAAGACAAATGCATCGGCTGCAAGCTGTGTTCGTGGGCCTGTCCGTACGGCGCACGCGAGTACTCGCACGTCGAAGGCGTGATGAAGAAGTGCACGCTGTGCATCGACCGCATCTATAACGAGAACCTGCCGGAAGCAGAACGCGAGCCTGCCTGCGTGCAGGTGTGTCCCACCCGCGCACGCCACTTCGGCGACCTGGGTGATCCCGAATCGAAGGTGTCGAAGCTGGTGGCCGAACGCGGCGGCGTCGCATTGATGCCCGAGCTGGGCTATCAGCCGGTCAACCGCTATCTTCCGCCGCGACCGCGTCGCGCGGGTGACGCCGCGAGCACCACCACTGAAGCCGCGACGGAAGCGCTCGACACCGCGGCCTTGCCGCCGGTATTGCGCTGGCTCGATCGCGTGCTGTCACGCTGAACCATTACAGGAGCGATGCCATGATCACGCGGGAACAACTGGTCGAGATGTTCGAGGCGATGGAACGCGATGCACCGTGGGATACATCGGGGCCGCTGTTGTGGGGCTATTTCTTCACCGACGCTTCCGAGGCAAAGCTGCGCCAAGTCGCGCCGCTGCTCGAGGCGCAGGGCTACCGCCTCGTCGAGATCTTCCCGACCGAGCCCGATGACGGCGAGGCGATCGAATGGTGGCTGCACGTCGAGAAGGCCGAGCGGCACACCGCCGACACGCTCGACGCGCGCAACCAGGCGCTGTACGCATTTGCCAATGAGCACCGGTTGGGTTCGTACGACGGCATGGACGTCGGACCGATCGACGCCGCGCACTAAGCCCTCCTTCTTTTCGCATCGACAACGCTGCATGCATCCCGCCTTCTCCGTCATCTTCTTCACCACCCTGTCCGGCGCCGGCTACGGTTTGCTGACGTGGACCGCGCTGGCATCGGTGCTGGGCTGGGGACGACCGTTGTCGCTGCTGGTCGCGCTGGCATTGGGGCTGGTGCTGGTCACGATCGGTCTAATCAGCTCGCTCGGTCACCTGGGCAAGCCCGGGCGCGCCTGGCGCGCGTTTTCGCAGTGGCGCACGTCGTGGCTGTCGCGCGAGGGCGTGATGGCGTTGCTCACCTATCTGCCCGCGCTGGGCCTCGCGATGGTCCTGCTCGGCAAGAGCATCGCGGCGCACCCCGTGACTGCGCAGGGCAACGTGCTGGGCACCGTCAGTGCCCTGCTGCTGCTCGCGGCCGCGCCTGTCACCGTGTATTGCACCGCGATGATCTACGCCTCGCTGCCCCCGATTCCGGCCTGGCGGCACCGCGCCGTCGTGCCGGTGTATCTGCTGTTCGCGCTGCTTACCGGCGGCCTGTTGTGTGCCGCGATCGTTGGCCTGCAAGGCAACGTGGACAACGGTGTCGCGATGGTGGGCGTGTTCGTCGCGATCGTGTTGGCCGTGGTGAAGCAACGCTACTGGCATGACATCGACACCACGCCATTGCCCATGGCACGCGGGGATGCCGTGGGTCTGCCCGGACGCGAGGTCGGCGTGTTCGAGCGTCCACACACCGAGACGAATTACCTCACGCGCGAAATGGGGTTCGTCGTGGCACGCAAGCATTCGCGCAAGCTGCGTTGGATCGCGGTGATCCTGTTCGCGGTGCTGCCGGTGCTGCTGATGCTGCCGGTGTGGTTGTTCGTGCATCTGGACGCGGCGCCCTGGTTGGCAGTGGCGGCGGGCTGTGCGCTCCTGGGAGCCGTAGTCGAGCGCTGGCTGTTCTTTGCCGAAGCACGGCATCTGGTGACGTTGTACTACTGAGCGAAGCCGCAAGATCCCGGCCCAGGTGCTTTCGTTTGACCGGGTGGTTATTCGATTTGGTTAGCAGCAGCGCCGGGGTTTTGGGCCACAGGGCCGGAATCCCGCGCCAAGGTCGGCAATAATCGGCGCGTGTGACCAACGTTTGAATCGCGATGCTCGCCGCAGGCTTCCTCGCCATCGTCAGCCCGTTCCTCACCGCGCCATTGCCGGTGCAGCAGGCCGTGCCCGTGGAAGCGATCCAGATCGATCCGATCTGGTACCGGCGTCCGGATTGCCTGCAGGTGCGCTGCGGCGACGAGGAGTGGCAGCGTCAGCTTGAACCCCTGCCTCTGGCGTCGCGACAGAAGCCGCGGCTTCCGGGCGTGCGTGTCGCTCGTTCACTCAGCGCGCCGGCACGCGCGCGCGATTCGCGCGCCGCCTACTCGAACGACTGGCGCATCGGCACCCGTTATGGACTGCAGCTCGTGCGCGAACGCGATACCCAGGTCGGGGTCGAGTTCGGCGCCGGCTATCGTTTCGCGCCGCTCTACGACGATGGTGTGTCGGTGCCCGGCCCGGTCTTCCGCGGCGGCGTCAACCTGGGCCAGCGCCTAGGCGAATGGGCGCAATGGAAGCAACGCGTGCTGTTCGAAACCGGCAACGGCGAACGCTTCGTCAAGCAGATGCTGGGGCTGGATGTCGAACTCCCCAGCGAGTGGGAACTCGAGACCGATTACGTGATCCGCTACGACTCGCGCGGTTCCAGCGGAACCGACACCGCCGAGGCGTGGCTCGGTCTCCGTCGACAGTTCTGAGCAGTTTGCCCGCTCAGCCGTGAGCGGCGTCCAGCAGCTCGCCGGCGCCCTGCGCACGCAGCAGCTGCGCGACTTCCAGGCCCAGGCCTTCCGGCGCGTCGCCGCGACCACGCGCCTGGGCATGCACGGTGCGGCCGTCATGGGCAGAACCCACCAGGCCGTCGAGCACCAGGTGCTCGCCTTCCAGCCGCGCCAGGGCCGCGACCGGTACGTGGCAGCTGCCATGCAGGGCCAGGTTCATGGCGCGCTCGGCCTCGACGCAGGTGCGCGTGGTGGCATGGTCGAGCGCCGCGCACAGCGCGCGCGTCGCGGCATCGTCGTCGCGGCATTCGATTGCGATCGCGCCCTGGGCCGGCGCCGGCAGCCAGTCCGGCGCGTCCAGGCGCGAACGGATGCGCGCATCGAAACCCAGGCGTTGCAAGCCGGCGCAAGCGAGCACGATCGCGTCGTAGTCGCCGGCATCGAGCTTCGCCAGGCGCGTGTTGACGTTGCCGCGCAGGTCACGCAACTGGAGGTCGGGACGCAGCGCGCGCAATTGTGCCTGGCGGCGCAGCGAGGAGGTGCCGACCACGGCGCCCTCGGGTAGCGCTGCGATGTCGTCGAAGTGGTTGCTGACGAAGGCATCGGCGTGATCGGCGCGCTGCAGGATCGCGGGCAAGGCGAAGCCCGGTTCCAGCTCCATCGGCACGTCCTTGAGCGAGTGCACCGCGCAATCGGCTTCGCCGCGCAGCATCGCCAGCTCGAGCTCCTTCAGGAACAAGCCCTTGCCGCCGATCGCCGCCAGCGAGCGGTCCAGCACCTCGTCACCGCGGGTGCTCATCGGTACCAGCACGACTTCCAGCCCGGGATGGGCGGCACGCAGGGCGGCGGCGACGTGTTCGCTCTGCCAGAGGGCGAGCGGGCTCTTGCGGGTGGCGATGCGGAGCAATTTCATCCGCACATTATGGCCGGTCGGGGCGGTGGGTCGGCTGCCGGCGCTGGCCGGCCCCTATTAGAGGGGTTTCGGGCGCCCAAAACGACGATCGGGGGGCCTGGGCCCCCGATCGTCTGCTACCGCATGCCCTCGATCAGTATTTCTTCTCGAGGTTGAACATCACCGCGTCGTCGTCACTGTGGTCGTTGGTGAACAACGTGCGGTATTCCAGGCGCAGTCCGAAGTCGCGCGGCAGGTCGATCAGCGCCCCCAGCCCCAACATGACGCGGTTGCGCTTGAAGCCCTCGAGATCCGCGCGGTAAACCGGTCCCGTCAGCAGGTCCGCGTAATGCATCGTCACGGTGCTGTCCGCCTTGAAGTCGTGCTGGTACTCCAGGCGCAGCTGCGGCGCGAACGCACCCCAGGTCGTGGCGTGGTGGTACGCGAGGCGCATGCCGACGTTGCCGGTCGTGGCATCCACATCCTGGCTGCCGTAGGCCAGGGCGTAGATCGGATCGCCCTGTTCGGTATAGCCGTCCAGCGTGGCGCGAGAGATATCGACGCGTACGTACGGCGAGAACAGCCAGGCATCGCTTCGGGCCACAGCACCGGTCGAAACCGACGCGAACCACTGCGAGCCATCGCGCGAACCCTGCACGGTGGAGCCATTGGCACTCACGAAGCGACGCAGGTCGTACGACAGGCGCTGATAACCGAACAGGCTGTCGAGGAAGAACGTCTCGCCCGGGTGATAGCTGCCGTAAAGCGCGAGCGTGTAGGCATCACCTTCTACGCGGCTGCCGTTGTCGCCGATGTCGCTGTCGTCGCGGCCATAACCGATGCCACCACCGATCGCGAACTCCGGACTGACGCGGTAATCGAGACCCGCACTGACGCCATCGCTTTCGAAGTCGAAGCCTTCACCGCCACCGCGACCATCCTGGTTGCCGGAGCGGATGACACCGCCCAGCCAGGCACCGAAGGCGGAGCCGTTCGACTCGGAAGCGGCCGCGTTCGGTTCGGCGCCGGTGTAACCGCCACCGCCGTCGTTGGAGGCGACCAGGTTGCAGGCGTCGCCCGGCTTGCGGCCCATCGCATCCATGCACTTCGAGCTAGTCGTGAACGTCAGCCCGTTGCTGAAGCGCGCACCGCCGCGATCGTCATGCAGGTTCTGCAGGTGCTGCTGGAAGTTATCGACCTGCGCACTGGCAAAGCGCCGGCTCGAGTCAACTTCGGCATTGAGCTGGCCACGCGTATCCGGATCGTGGGTCGGATCCGGACGCTGCGCCGCCTGGATGGTGTAGCTGCGCGTACCGGTGAAGCCCACCGCATCGGTGGCCCGGACGGTGAAGGTGAAGCTGCCGGTGGCCGTCGTCGAGCCGCTGATCGTGCCCGAACTGCTCAAGGTCACACCGGCCGGCAGTGCGCCGCTGGTGATCGCGAAGGCGTAAGGCTGGGTGCCGCCCACCGCGTTGAGCACGTGCTGGTACGGCACGCCGTAAATCGCATGCGGCAGCGTCGGCGGATTGATGGTGATCGCCGGCGCGGAGATCGACAGCGTATAAGCCTGCGTCACGGTCGCCGCCGTGCCCGCGGTGCTGTCGGTCGCACGCACGCTGAAGCTGAAGTTGCCGGCGACGCTCGGCGTACCACTGAGGCTGCCGTTGCTGGCCAGGGTCAGCCCGGCCGGCAATGCCCCGGCGACGATCGCGTAGCTGTACGGCGCGGTGCCGCCACTGGCGACGAAGGTTTGCGTGTACGCGCTGCCACCCGTTCCTGCCGGCAGGGCGCCGGCCGCCGGCGTCATCGTCAGGGTCGGCGACACGATGGTGACGGTGTAAGCCGCATCGACGGTGGCCGAAGAGCCGGTGTCGGTGGAACGCACGGTGAAGGTGTACGCACCCGTCACCACCGGCGTGCCGCTGAACATACCGCCGCTGCTGAACGACATGCCGACCGGCAAGCTGCCGGACACCAGGCTGTAGCTGTACGGCCCGGTGCCGCCGCTGGTGGTGAGCGTCTGGCTGTAGGCGACGCCGGCCACGCCGTTCGGCAGAGTCGACGGCGCAATCGTCAGCGTCGGCAGGATCACGATCAGCGAATACGCGTGGTCACCGTTGAAGCCATTGGTATCGGTGGCCCGTACGGTGAAGTTGAACGTGCCGCTGGTAACCGACGTACCCGAGAGCACACCCGCGCTGCTAAACGACATGCCCACCGGCAGCGAGCCCGACACGAGGCTGAAGCTGTAAGGCGCGACACCACCGCTGGCGGTGAACGTCTGGGTGTACGCGACACCCGTCGTGGCATTCGGCAGCGAGGCCGGCGCCACCGTGATCGTCGGAGCGGTCACCGTCAGCGAATACGCACGGCTTCCGGTGAAGCCATTCGCATCCGTCGCCTGAACGGTGAAGTTGAACGTGCCCGTCGAGAGCGGCGTTCCGGAGAGCGCGCCCGCGCTGCTAAAGCTCATGCCGACCGGCAGCGAGCCGGACACCAGGCTGAAGCTGTACGGCGATGCGCCGCCGCTGGCCACGAAGGTCTGGCTGTACGCGACACCCGCGGTCGCGCTTGGCAGCGTCGACGGCGACACCGTGATCGTCGGTGCGTCGACCGTCAGCGAATACGCGTGATCACCGGTGAAGCCGTTCGAGTCCGTGGCACGAACGGTGAAATTGAATGTGCCAGCCACAACCGGTGTTCCGGAGAGCAGGCCTGCGCTGCTGAAGCTCATTCCGACCGGCAACGAGCCCGATACCAGGCTGAAGCTGTAGGGTGCGGCGCCACCACTGCCAACGAACGTCTGGGTGTACGCGAAACCGGCAGTCGCATTCGACAGCGTGGCCGGGGAGACCGTGACGGTCGGCGCGACAATCACCAGCGAGTAGGGCTGATCGCCGGTAAAGCCATTCGCATCGGTCGCACGCGCGGTGAAGTTGAACGTGCCGGCAACCGTCGGCGTTCCCGAGAGCGCGCCCGCGCTGCTCAGGCTCACGCCGGCCGGCAACGCGCCGGCCTGCAGGCTGAAGGTGTACGCCGACGTGCCACCGCTCGCGCTGAGCGTCTGGCTGTACGCCGTGCCGGCAACACCGGCCGGCACCGTCGATGGCGACACCGCGATCGTGGGAACACTGACCGTGATGCTGACCGTGGCCGGCGCCGAGGTGCCGCTCTGGTTGGTCGCCGTGTAGGTGAAGCTGTCCGGGCCGGCGTAACCCGCGGTCGGTTGATAGGTGATGCTGGTGCCGCTCGCGATCGCCGTGCCGTGCGCCGGCGCGGTACCCACCGCCACCGACGTGGGCGTGCCACCGGTGATGTTCAGCGTGATCGGATTGGCGCCGCTGTTATGCGCCACCGTCGCCGACACCGCATTCGCGATCGGCAACGGCGGGCCGGTGACGGTGATCGTCACGGTCGCCGGCGCCGAAGTGCCACCGGAATTGGTCGCGGTGTAGGTAAAGCTGTCCGTGCCGACGAAGTCCGTATTCGGCTGATACGTGATGCTGGTGCCGCTCGCGATCGCCGTGCCGTTGCTGGCCGCCGAAGCCACCGCGACGGATGTGGGCGTACCGCCGGTGATGTTCAGCGTGATCGGATTGGCGCCGCTGTTGAACACCACCGTCGCCGATACCGCATTCGCGATGGGCGCCGGCGGAGGCGCGATGGTGAGCGAATACGCGCGACTGCCGGTGTACGGCCCGGTGCCGGTGCTGCTATCCGTCGCGGTCACGGTGAAGTTGAACGTGCCGTTGTTCGTCGGCGTACCCGAGAGCGCACCCGCACTGCTCAGGGTCAGGCCCGCCGGCAACGCACCCGCGGTGATCGCGAAGGTGTACGGCGAGGTGCCCCCGCTGGCGCTGACAGTCTGGCTGTAGGCCGAGGCTTCGGTGCCACTGGGCAACGTCGCCGGCGAAATGCTGATCGTCGGCGCGTTCACGGTGAGCGCGTAGGCACGGCTACCGGCAAACGGCCCGGTGCCGGTACTGCTGTCCGTCGCAGTGACCGTGAAGTTGAACGTGCCGCCAGACGTGGGCGTACCCGACAGAACACCGGCGCTGCTCAGGCTCAGGCCCGCCGGCAACGCACCCGCAGTCACGGCGTACGTGTACGGCGCGGTGCCGCCACTGGCCGTAATGCTCTGGCTGTAGGCGGAGGCAACGGTTGCGGCCGGTAGCGTCGTCGGCGCGAGGCTGATGGTCGGCGCGTTGACGGTGAGCGAGTAGGCGCGGCTTCCCGTATAGGGCCCGGTACCGGTGCTGCTGTCCGTTGCCGTCACGGTGAAGTTGAAGGTGCCGCCGGAGGTCGGCGTGCCCGACAGGGTGCCGTTGCTGGCCAGTGTCATGCCGGCCGGCAATGCACCCGCGGTGATCGCGAAGCTGTACGGCGCGGTGCCACCACTGGCGGTGATGGCCTGGCTGTACGCCGCGCCGACCGTAGCGCTGGGCAAGCTCGTCGGCGAGACGCTGATCGTCGGAGCGGCAACCGTCAGCGAATACGCACGCGTCCCGGTGGCGCTGGTGCTGTCGGTCGCGGTGACAGTGAAGTTGAAGGTGCCGCCGGCGGTGGGCGTACCGCTCAGCACGCCGCCCGACGCCAGGGTCAATCCGGCTGGCAGCGCGCCCGCCGTGACGGCGAAGGTGTAGGGCGCGGTGCCGCCACTTCCGGTGAGGGTCTGGCTGTATGCGGTGCCGACCGTCGCGCCCGGCAGCGATGCCGGACTGATCGTGATCACATCGTCGTTGAGGATGGTGCCGGTGGCGCTGGCCGGCGCACCCACAGTGTAGCCGGTGCCGGCCGCCACGGTGAGGATCACCGTCTCGTTGGCCTCGGTCGCCGCGTCGGCAACCGGATCGATCGTGATCGTGGCAGTCGTCGCACTCGCCGGAATGCTGACCGTCGCGACCGCGCCGGTGTAATCCACGCCCGACGTCGCCGTGCCCGTGGTGGTGATGTTGACGACCGTGGCAAAGGACAGGTTGAGGCTGCGTGTGACCGTGTAGACGAGATTGCTCGCGCCGTCCTCGTTCACGCTGGCGGGAGCTACGGCAATCGAAACGCTCGGCGCCGGGCTCACCGTCAGCGTGTAGCTCTCAAGTTCGAAATAGCTGCCGGGACCAGTGCTGGAATCGGTAACACGCAGCGTGACCGGATAATTGCCTGCCGCAGCGGCGGTAGTGCCGCTGACGACACCCGCACTGGAGATGCTGATGCCGGCCGGGAAGCTGCCGGTCTCGAGCAGATAGCTATGCGGCGCGACGCCGCCGCTGGTCGACAGCGTCTGCGAGAACGCGATGCCCTGAAAGGCGGTGCCGGTGTTCGTGGTCAGGCTCAGGCTCGGGTTCTGCACCGTGCCGGTGTAGCCCTTATCCACGAAGTCGCTGATCGAATCCTGCGAGCGCACGTTGAAGCTGTAACCGCCGCGCTGGGTCGGCGTGCCTGATAGCACGCCACCGGAGCTGAGCGAGAGACCCACCGGCAAGGTCCCGGAGGTCACGGTGTAGGTATAGGGCGCAGTACCACCGCTGGACGTCAGCGTCTGGCTGAAGGGCGTCCCCGCGGTCAGCGTCGGCAGGATGGCCGGCGACACCACGATCGCCGAAGCCGGCGGAGTGATTGTGATGGTGAAGGTGATCTGGCCTTCCGGACTCTGGCCGTCATTGATCACGAACGTGTCACTGGTGGCGCTGTCGCCGTTGTGGCTGTACGTCACCGTCTGCGGCGTAACAGTGCTGACGATGATCGAGCCATGGCTGGGCGGGGTAACGGTGGCGCCGAGTCCGAAGTCGTCCGGGTCGTCGCAGGTGCTGACGTCGATCACCACACTGCCGCCGTTGGCGACCGTTGCGGTTTTCGTCGGGCATGTAACCGAAGGCGCCGCGAATGCCAGCGAGGACCAGAGCAGGCCCAAGCACATCAGCAATACGTGCAACCCAAAGAACGACTTCGCGCCAAGTGCGCGACCCGCGTGCTGTACTTGCATTTTCCCCGCTCCCCACGTGGATCGGTCGCAACAGGCGAACCGATCGTGATCCCTGAGACTTGCTTGCCTTCCTTCTGCAACGTCTTGCGCGACGTCTCTCTGAGCGTTGAAGCCGCGAGCCCATGCAGCCGTCCTGGCAGGCAAACCGCCAACTCGCTCACATTTGAGCAGGAACACCCGCCCAACGGAAGTGCGCCCCCACCCCGGGGGCCGCCAAGCGTCTGAGGGCCGCTCCGCCCTGTACTTGTCCCAAACCGCGTTCGCGGTCACAGTACGCCGCGGCGCACGAGGCGCCGGTCAGCCAGAGGGGAAGGCTTCGATGAGCGAGTATTTCATCGGTCAGATCATGATGGTCGGCTTCGGTTTCGCACCGAAGTACTTTGCGCAATGCAACGGCCAGCTGCTGCCGATCAACCAGAATCAAGCGCTGTTTTCGCTGTTGGGCACGCAATACGGCGGCAACGGCGTCACTAACTTCGCACTGCCCGACATGCGCGGGCGCACACCGATCGGCTATGCCACGTCGGTGGACCCGGGCTGGCAACCGCCGTCGGTCCAGATTGGCCAGACCGGCGGGGTCGAGAACGTCACCCTGCTGCCATCCAACCTCCCGACGCACACCCATGGGGTCGCCGCGACAACGACGGCCGGCACCACCCGCAATCCGCGCAGCAACCTGTACGCCGCGCCGAATGTTTCGATCTACGGCCCGTCCAGCGGGGCACAAGTACCTCTGAATCAGCAGACGTTGTCGCCCACCGGCGGCACACAGCCGCATCCGAACATGCAGCCCTACAGCTGCATCAACTTCTGCATCGCGCTGCAGGGCATTTTCCCTTCGCGCAACTGATCACCGCGAACCGGCGCCGCCACGGCGCGCCTTCTTCCGCGAGATTCCAGAGGACATTTCATGAGCACTCCTTTTCTAGGCGAAATCCGCATGTTCGGCTTCGGCCGCACACCCTTGGGCTGGCAGACCTGCAACGGCGCCTTGCTGTCCATTGCCGAGAACGAAGCCCTGTTTGTTCTGCTCGGCACCACCTACGGCGGCGACGGCCAGAGCACCTTTGCCGTGCCCGATCTGCGCGGACGCCTGCCGATCCATCAGGGCCAGGGCCCGGGCCTGACCAACCGCATCATCGGCGAGCTATCCGGCACCGAGAGCGTGACTCTGGTGGTCGCCCAGATGCCGGCGCACACGCATACCGTGAATGCGACCAGCGCCGCGGCCACGGCGAGCGCGCCGGGTCCATCGGTCATGCCAGGCACGGTGAGCGGCGACACCATGTACGCCACGGACATCACCGGCCTCACCGGCATTCCGGCCGCTCCGCAGACCGTCACCAACAGCGTCGGTTCGCAACCGCACGAGAACTGCATGCCCACCCTGACCGTGCAGTACTGCATCGCGGTGGAAGGCATCTTCCCGTCGCAGAACTGATTCGTCCGTCCCGCATTCACGCGCGGCGCAGGACTGAAGCGCCGCACCTCCATGGAGGAACGTCATGACTGAACCCTTTATCGGCGAAATCCAGCTGTTCGGTTTCAACTTCAACCCCCGCGGCTGGGCGTTCTGCAACGGCGCGACGCTGCCGATCGCGCAGAACACCGCCCTGTTCTCGCTGCTGGGCACCCAGTACGGCGGCAATGGCCAGACCACGTTCCAGCTGCCGAACTTCGCGTCGCGTGCAGGCTGCGAGCAGGGCCAGGCTCCCGGACTCACCCCGCGCACGATCGGCGAAACCTTCGGCACGAGCTCGGTCACGCTCACCAACAACGAGATCCCGTCGCACAACCACACGCTGACCCTGTTCTCGCAGTCCGACGCGAGCAAGCGTGCGTCGTCGCCGAGTGCGGGCAACGCGTTGTCGTCGGTGACCGTGGGCACGACGCTGCCGTTCCTGCCGCCGGGCACCACGAACACCCAGTTCGCGCCGAACATGATCAGCCCGTTCAACGGCGGCGGCCTGCCGCACGAGAACGAGCAGCCGTACCTGGGCACCAACTTCTGCATCGCCCTGCAGGGCGTCTTCCCGTCGTTCGGCTGAAGCCACCGATGGCGCCGGAATTGCCTGCATTTCCGGCGTCAGTTCGCGATATCCGGACACCCGCGTCGCTGCTCGAGCGCGGGTATTCCTTGCGTCCTCTGCACAATGACGATCTGCCGTGGCTACGCGGGCTCTATGCCAGCACCCGTGCAGCCGAACTGGCCCCCGTGCCGTGGCCGGACCAGATCAAGCGCGACTTCCTCGACCAGCAATTCGCCCTGCAGCATCGGCACTACCTGGCGCATTACGCCGACGCCGAGTTCCTGGCGATCGAACGGCATGGGCGCGGACCGGTTGGTCGCTACTATCTGCAGCGCGCGACGCCCGAGCATCTGATCGTCGACATCGCCCTATTGCCGGATCTGCGGGGCAGCGGCGTGGGCAGCGCATTGATCCGTGGCAGCCAGGAGGAGGCCATCCGGCACGGATGCGGCATGTACCTGCACGTGGCGACCCACAACCTCGCGGCGCGCCGGCTCTACGAACGCCTGGGCTTCCGCGCCGAGGGCGAAGCCGACACCCACCAGCTCATGCGCTGGCAGTCGGCCTCAGTTGAAGACGGCCTGGTATAGGAAGCCCTGGCGTTCCTGCGCCACCGGCACCAGGAAGATGCCGACTTCACCGATGCGCTCGTGGCGCATCACATAGGTCTTTTGCGGGAACAGGAAGGGCGAGCCGTTGCGGAACAGCAGCGAGAACGGCACGCGCATCGCGCCGGCGATCTTCGCCTGCAGGGGCCTGGCCTCGACCAGCACGAACGGCACTTCGACGCCGTCGAGGTGCGCGGCGAAGGTGTCGTTGACGCAACCGGCGAAGTGATCGAGGGTCAGCAGTTCCATGGCGCTCCCGGAAGCGCCTGCTCAAAGTTGCGGCGCGAAGGGCCGCATAGTGACCGCTTCGACAATACGGCACAACCGTCGTGCGCGCGGCACACGCGCGTCGAACGTATGTCGAATCAGAGGTGCTTGAGCGTGTCGCGCAATCCCGCCACGCAGCGGCGGCTGACTTCCAGCGGCTGCTTGCCGTGGCGCAATACCGCCTGCACGTGACCGTCGGGACTGCGCTTGAGTTCGACGATCTCGTGCCGCGCGACCAGGCAGTTGCGGTGGATGCGGACGAAGCGTTCGCCGAATTCCTCTTCCAGCGACTTCAACGATTCCTCGATCAGGTCCTCGCCGCGCGCGTGGTGGACGATGACGTACTTCTCTTCGGCGTGCAGGTAATGCACGTCCTCGATCGGGATCAGGCGCAGGCTGCCGCGCAGACGCGCGCACAGGTGCGTGCGGCGCTGGCTGGGCGCGGGCGAAGTGGCAACTTGTTGCTCGCGACCGGCCGCGAACGTGCGCACGCGATCGATCGCGGCGGCCAGACGCTCGGGGCGCACCGGCTTGACCAGGTAATCGATGGCTTCGGCCTCGAACGCCGACAGTGCATGTGCGTCGTAGGCGGTGCAGAACACCACCGCGGGACGCGGTTCGAATGCGGCGAGATGGCGCGCGGCTTCCAGGCCGTCGATGCCGGGCATGGCGATGTCGAGCAGCAGCAGGTCCGGGTGATGCGTGGCGCAGGCGTGCAGCGCTTCGTGGCCGTCGGCGGCATCCGCGACGACCTCCACGCCCTTGATGTCGGCCAGCAGACCGCGCAGTCGCTCGCGGGCCAGCGGCTCGTCGTCGGCGATGACTACTTTCATGCGGTCCTCTTTTGTCCGGTGCCCTTGTTGCTTGTTTCCATGGCTCCCAGGCGACCGGTGATGACCGGCAGCTTGAGGTCGACCCGATAGTAGCCCTCGTCCCATGCCGCGGTCATCCTCGCGCGTGGACCGTAGGCATAACGCAGCCGTTGGGCAATGCTGAACTGCGCATGGCGGTTGCCAGCCCGTTGCGCCCCGTTGTTGCCCACGGGGGCGTTCCCGAGCGTCGGCAGGATGTCGCCCTCGCGCGGTGCCGGTGCGGGGTTGCGGATGCAGATCGCGAGTTCGTCACCCACCTGGGCCAGCTCGATCTCGATGTCGCCACCGCCAGGCAGGCGGGAAATGCCATGCAGTACCGCGTTTTCCAGCAAGGGTTGCAGGACCAGGCGCGGCATCGGCATGCGCCAGGGCAGCGGTTCGGCCTTGCGCCAGACGATGCGCAGGCGCTCGCCGAGGCGCAGCTGCTCGATAGCGAGATAGCGCTCGGACAGCTCGATCTCCTCGCGCAGGGTCGAATCCGACTCGCCCGCCCCAAGCGCGGCGCGGAACAGATCGGACAGGTCGAGCACCGCGCGCTCAGCCACCACCGGATCGCTGCGCACGAGGCCGGCGATGATATTCATGCTGTTGAACAGGAAATGCGGCTTGATCCGCGCCTGCAGCGCGTCGGCCTCGGCACGCGCGCTGGCGCGCACCTGCGCGGCCCAACCGTCGTTGACGTACAGATAGCGGAGCACGACCGCGACGATCAGCGTGGTCATCGCCGCCGAACCCCAGACGAAGCGCAGCATCGACACATTGCGCGGCACCAGCCCGTAGCCGAGGCTGCCGTCGATCACGAAAGCCATCGACGCCCCCAGCGCAGCGATCGCACCCCCGCCCAGCAAGGCCAGGGCGGTACCGATCGGCAGTGGCAGGCGCGACAACCGCTGTCGTGACACGCACAGCAGCACCGCCGCGGTGAGCGCGAGCCATAGCGAGAAGCCGCTGGCAGTGACGAAGCGTTCCAGGTCCCAGTGCGCGCCGCCGGGGGCGAGCGCCAGCACCACGACGACCAATTCGGCCATGCCCAGCATCACGGCGAGGCGCGGCAGCCGGCACATGTCAGGCAGCCAGGGTTCGCGTGAGTCCAAGCCGGTCATGGCGGGCGGGGTCAGCCAGCTCCTGCGGCGAAGCGACGGCCCATCCAATCGCCCAGGTCGCGGATTTCCTCAGCGCAGACCTGGTGGGCCATCGGATAGGCATGCCAGTCGACGGCGAAGCCCAATGCACGCAGCTTCTGCGCACTGAAGTCGCCGCCCGCGTAGGGCACGACCGGATCGAACTGGCCGTGTGCCATGAACACCGGTTGCGACGGGGCCGTGGTCGTAACTTCCTTCACCAATCGCTCGACCATCGGCAGATAGGTCGACAGCGCGACGATGCCAGCCAGCGGCTGGGTGCGGCGCAACGCGGTGGCCAGGGCAATGGCGCCGCCCTGCGAGAAACCCGCCAGCAGCACGCGCGAGGCCGGAATGCCGCGCTCGGCTTCGCGCGCGATCAGCGCTTCGGTCTGCAGCACCGACATATCCACGCCGGTCTCGTCGGCGCGATTGGCGAGGTTCATGTCGCGGATGTCGTACCAGGCGCGCATGCGCACGCCGTTGTTGATCGTCACTGCGCGCACCGGCGCGTGCGGGAACACGAAGCGCAGTGCCGGCCAGTCTTTGCGTACGAGCTCGGGCACGATCGGGGCGAAGTCATGGCCATCGGCGCCCAGGCCATGCAGCCACAACACGCTCCACTGCGGGTTCGGGCCGGTTTCGTGTTCGACGGTTTCGAGAAGAGTGGTCACGGATTCATTCATGCCGGCATTGTGCGCGGCGGGAATCGGGGCTGTCATCCGATGGCGGTGTATGGATGTCGTCACCTGAGCGCCATTGCGGGCAAAGCCCGCGCTTCACCATGGTCAGCCGCGGGCGCGGCATCACTGGACAGGTACGTCGCGGGTACGGCAGGCCGGCCTGGCCACGAATCTCACCGGCTGAGACCGCCTGCTCCCAAGCTCACCCCATGCCGGGCCAGATCCGCCTGAACTTTTCAGATGCCGCCACGACCATTCAGGCCGCACCGGCCGTGGGGCGGGATAATCGCGGTGTGTCGTTCTCCAGCTCTCAACTGACAAGCTTCCATCCCGCGGTCTCGTCCTGGTTCGAGCGCACCTTCCCGGGGCCGACCGAGGCCCAGACGCTGGCGTGGCCGGCCATCCGCTCCGGCCGCAACACCCTGGTGGCCGCGCCGACCGGTTCGGGCAAGACCCTCACCGCCTTCCTTTCCGCGATCGATGCGCTGGTGCGCGAGGGACTGGCACAGGGGCTGTCCGACGAGACCCACGTCATCTACGTCTCACCGCTGAAGGCGCTATCGAACGACATCCACCTCAATCTCGAAGCGCCGCTGGAAGGCATCCGCGCGGAACTCGCCCGCCTGGGCCTGCCCGACGTCGAGATCCGCACTGCGGTGCGTACCGGCGATACGCCGCAGGGCGAACGCGCGCAGCTGCGCAAGAAGCCGCCGCACATCCTGGTCACCACGCCCGAATCGCTGTACGTGCTGCTAGGGTCGGACTCCGGCCGCGCGATGCTCGCGACCGCGAAGACCGTGATCGTCGACGAAATCCACGCCGTCGCCGCGAGCAAGCGCGGCAGCCACCTGGCGCTATCGCTGGAACGGCTGGAAGCGCTGTGCGGTCGCCGCATTACCCGCGTGGGCTTGTCGGCAACGCAGAAGCCGGTCGACGAAGTCGCGCGCTTCTTGGTTGGCGGTGCCTACGTCGATGGCGATGGCACACCGGATTGCGAGATCGTCGACATCGGCTACGCGAAACGCCGCGATCTCGCGCTCGAGCTGCCGCCCACGCCGTTGCAGGCGGTGATGTCGAACGACCAGTGGGAGCAGGTCTACTCGCGCATCGCTGAACTGGTCGAACAGCACGCGACCACGCTGGTCTTCGTCAACACCCGGCGCATGGCCGAACGCGCCGCGCGCCACCTCGGCGAACGACTGGGCAAGGAGCACGTCGCCGCGCATCACGGCAGCCTGGCCAAGGAACTGCGCCTGGATGCGGAGCAGCGCCTCAAGAGCGGGCAGCTCAAGGTGCTGGTCGCCACCGCGTCGCTGGAACTGGGCATCGACATCGGCGATGTCGACCTGGTCTGCCAGCTCGCTTCGCCGCGTGCGATCGCCGCATTTCTGCAGCGCGTGGGCCGTTCCGGCCACCACGTCGGCGGCGTGCCCAAGGGCCGGCTGTTTCCGTCTTCGCGCGACGATCTGGCCGAATGCGCGGCCTTGCTCGACTGCGTCCGGCGCAACGAACTCGATGCCCTGATCATCCCGCGCGCGCCGCTCGACGTGCTCGCGCAGCAGATCGTCGCCGAGTGCGCGATGCGCGAATGGGAAGAGGATGCGCTGTACGACTGGTTCCGCCGCGCCTGGCCATACGCGCAGCTGGCCCGCAAGGATTTCGACGCGACCGTGAAGATGCTGGCGGACGGCTTCAGCACCCGTCGGGGCGCACGCGCCGGCTACCTGCATCGCGACGCCGTGCACAAGCGCCTGCGCGGACGCACGGGCGGGCGCATGACCGCGGTGATGTCGGGCGGCACGATTCCCGACATGGCCGACTACAGCGTCATCCTCGAGCCGCAGTCACAGAACATCGGCACCATCAACGAAGACTTCGCCATCGAGAGCATCGCCGGCGACATCTTCCAGCTTGGCAATGCGAGCTACCGGATCCTGCGCGTCGAACCCGGACGCGTGCGGGTCGAGGACGCGCAGGGCGCACCACCGACGATTCCGTTCTGGCTCGGCGAAGCGCCGGGACGCAGCGACGAACTTTCACTGGGCGTATCACGCCTGCGCAGCGAGGTCGCCGCGTTGCTGGCGGTGGAATCGACCGAACCCGGCAGCGTGCGCGTCGCCCGCTATCTGCATGAGCAGATCGGCCTGGCACCCGAAGCCGCGTTGCAGCTCGCCGACTATCTCGTGCGGCAGTACGCGTCGCTGGGCGCGCTGCCGACACAGCAGACGGTCGTGCTGGAGCGCTTCTTCGACGAATCCGGCGGCACCCAGCTGATCATCCATTCGCCCTATGGCAGCCGGCTCAATCGCGCCTGGGGCCTGGCGCTGCGCAAACGCTTCTGTCGCAAGTTCAATTTCGAACTGCAGGCGGCGGCGACCGAGGACGCGATCGTGCTGTCGCTGTCCACCAGCCACAGCTTCCCGCTGATCGAAGTCGCCAAGTACCTGCATTCGGCCTCGGCCGAACATGTCCTAATCCAGGCCCTGCTCGACGCGCCGTTGTTCGGCGTGCGGTGGCGCTGGAACGCGACCACCGCGCTCGCGCTGCCGCGCTTCGTCGGCGGCAAGAAAGTGGCGCCGCAGCTGCAACGCATGAAGTCGGAGGACCTCCTGGCCACGGTGTTCCCGGATCAGGTCGCCTGCCAGGAAAACATCGTCGGCGAGCGCGAGATCCCCGATCACCCGCTGGTCGCGCAGACGCTCGACGACTGCCTGCACGAGGCGATGGATACCGACGGCTGGCTCGCGCTATTGCAGCGGATGGAGACGGGCGAGGTCGAAGTGATCGCGCGCGACCTCACCGCGCCCTCGCCGTTCGCCGCCGAAGCCTTGAATGCCCGCCCGTACGCCTTCCTCGACGACGCGCCGTTGGAGGAGCGCCGCACCCAGGCGGTGATGGCACGCCGCTACGCCGATGCCGACAGCGCCGACGATCTCGGCCGGCTGGATCCGGGCGCGATCGAAGACGTGCGCGAACAAGCCTGGCCGCAGGTGCGCAATGCCGATGAGATGCATGATGCGTTGATGGGGCTGGGGTGTGTGACGCAAGGCGAGGCAGAAGCCAACGCGTGGACGCAATGGCTGCACACGCTAGCCAAAGATCATCGGGCGACGCTCTTAAGCCCCTCTCCCCTCGGGAGAGGGGTTGGGGTGAGGGTCGGGCGAAGTGACGAAGCCGAAACCTCGCAATACGAGTTCAGTACCGCCGTTGCGATCGGCGAGGATCCCCACTCCGCCGAACCCTCATCCGTCGCTACGCGCCACCTTCTCCCGGAGGGAGAAGGGGAAAAGCTGTGGGTCGCCGCGGAACGTTTGCCACAAGCTGCAGCGCTGCACCCCGACGCGAAGCGCACCCCCACCATCCAAGCCCCCGCCGAATTCGCCCAGGAAACCTGGACCCGCGAAACCGCGCTGGTCGAACTGCTGCGCTCGCGCATGACCGGCCTGGGCCCCACACCCGCTGCCGCGCTCGCGACGGCATACGCGGTGGCGCAGACCGACGTCGACATCGCCCTGCTCACACTGGAAAGCGAGGGCTACGTGATGCGCGGCCGCTTCACGCCGCACGCGATCGAGGAGGAATGGTGCGAACGCCACCTGCTCGCCCGCATCCACCGCTACACCATCGGCAAGCTGCGCCGCGAAATCGAACCGGTGGAACCGCGCGACTTCATGCGCTTCCTGTTCGCGTGGCAGCGCGTGGCGAAGTCGGCGCGGGTGAGCGGCCCGGAAGCGCTGGCCGGTGTGCTCGCGCAGCTGGAAGGGTTCGAAGCGCCGGCCGGCGCCTGGGAAAGCGAACTGCTGCCCGCGCGCGTCAACGACTATTCGATCTCGTGGCTCGACGACCTGTGCACCGCGGGTCGCATCGCCTGGACGCGGTTGCGTGGCGCGAGTGCGGAATCCAACGCTGCCGCGCGCGCCGCACCGGTGCGTGCCACGCCCATCGTGCTGCTGCCGCGCCGGCACTTGTCGCACTGGTCACCGCTGACCGCGGCGTCGCTCGATGAGGGTCCGACGCTATCGTCGCGTGCGCAGCGCGTCGCCGATTACCTGAAGGACCACGGCGCATCCTTCTTCGACGAACTCGTCATCGGTGCGCACTTGCTGCATACCGAGCTGGAAGACGCGCTCGCCGAACTGGTCGCCCGCGGCCGCGTGACCTGCGACAGCTTCGCCGGCCTGCGCGCACTGCTGGTGCCGCAGTCGAAGCGCTCGCACGCCTTCGGACGTCGCGGCCGCCGTACCGCACTGCTCGGCATCGAGGATGCCGGGCGCTGGACGCTCACACGCCGTCATCCCCGCGCAAGCGGGGACCCAGCGCCTTTCGATGACGCCGCAAGGGCAACGCCACTGGCTTCCCGCGTTCGCGGGAATGACGGGCAAAAAGAGAAACTCGAACCCGAAAGCCTCGAACACATTGCCCGCACCCTGCTGCGCCGCTACGGCGTGGTCAGCTGGCGCCTACTCGAACGTGAAGCCGCCTGGCTGCCGGCATGGCGCGACCTGCTGCGCGTGTACCACCGCCTCGAAGCCCGTGGCGAGATCCGCGGCGGCCGCTTCATCGCGGGCCTGTCCGGCGAACAGTTCGCCCTGCCCGAGGCGATCACGGCGCTGCGCCAGATGCGCAAGCGCGCCAGCGATGGCGAATGGCTGGCCTTGTCGGCGCTCGACCCGCTCAACCTGATCGGTACCGTCGTCGCGGGCACCAAGGTTCCGCGCCAGCTCGGCGCGCGCATGCTGTGGCGCGATGGCCTGCCGGTGGCGACGCTGGTGGCAGGCGAGGTGACGTGGCTCGCGGAACTCGATGCCACCGAACAGCGCAGCGCGCACAAGGTGTTGATGCGCGAGCCGGACCTGCACGCCACCGATCTCGACCTGACCGCGACGCTGCGCGCCTGGCTCGACCACGACGCGACCGCTCCCGACGCGTAGCGCCTTGTAGAGCGGAGCTTGCTCCGCTGCTTTGCTCGCAGATTCCTGGGGGCCGCAGAACAGCAGCGGAGCAAGCTCCGCTCTACAATGCCGGCGCCCGGTGCGGCAGGCACCTTCAATCGAGGATCCGTCTCCAACCATGCATATTCTTCGCATCCTCGCGCTTCTTCTGCTGCTGGTGTATGGCCCTGCACAGGCAACTGACACCGTGCGCGAAGCTCCGGCGCGCGTCTTCGCCGCGGCCAGCCTCACCAACGCGCTCAATGACATCGCGGAGCAATGGCAGCGCGCGGGCCATCCCGCCCCCACGCTCGCGTTCGGCGCGTCGTCGGCGCTGGCCAAACAGGTCGAAGCCGGCGCGCCAGCCGACATCTTCGCCTCCGCCGACCTGAAGTGGATGGATTACGTGGACCAGCGCGGGCGCATTGACCACGGCTCGCGCGACAACCTGCTCGGCAACACGCTCGTGCTGATCGCGCCGAAAGGCCATCGCTTCCACGCGCGCATGCAATCCGGCTTCCGCATCGCCGAGGCCTTCAGCGGCAAGCTGTGCACCGGCGAACCGGGCGTAGTCCCGGTCGGCATCTACGCCAAGGAAGCGCTGGAGAAGCTGGGCTGGTGGCAGCCGCTGCAGGACCGCATCGTCGGCACCGACGACGTGCGTACCGCGCTGACCTTCGTCGAGCGCGGCGAATGCGGCGCCGGCATCGTGTATGCGACCGATGCGCGCATCAGCGACAAGGTCGAAGTGGTCGCATCGTTCCCGGCGGAGTCGCATGCGCCGATCGTGTATCCGTTCGCGCTGGTGGCGAATGCGCGCCCCGAAGCCGTCGCGTTCCTGCGCTACCTGCGCAGCCCGCAGGCGATGGCGATCTTCAAGCGCCACGGCTTCACGGTGCTGAAGCACTAATCCGGCCATGTGGCTGTCGCCAGAAGAATCCCAGGCACTGTGGCTTTCGGCCAAAGTTGCCTCGTGCGCGACGGTCATCTGTCTTCCCTTCGCGATCGCGCTGGCCTGGTGGCTGGAGCGGCGCCGCGTGCCGGGGCGGTTCCTGATTGACGCGCTGGTGCAGCTGCCGATGGTATTGCCGCCGGTGGTGCCCGGGTATCTGTTGCTGCTGCTGCTCGGCACGCAGGGCCCGCTAGGACATTGGCTCGAAGCGACTTTCGGCGTGGTCGTCGCGTTCAACTGGAAGGGCGCGGTCCTGGCTTCCGCGGTGATGGCGTTTCCGTTGATGGTGCAGCCGATCCGGCTCGCGTTCCGCCTGATCGATGCGCGCCTGGAACATGCCGCCGCGACGCTGGGCGCACGGCCCTGGCGCGTATTCGCCACAATTACCCTGCCTCTGGCGATGCCCGGCCTGATTGCGGGCTGCGTGCTGTGCTTCTCGCGCAGCCTGGGCGAATTCGGCGCAACCATGGCCTTCGTCGGCAACATCCCCGGCGAAACCCGCACCCTGCCGCTGGCGATCTATTCGCTCACCCACGTGCCCGATGGCGAAGCCGGCGCGATGCGGCTCGCCCTGCTGTCGATCGCGCTCGCGGTCGCTGCATTGCTGGTGAGCCACTGGATCAGCGCGCGCGCCGAACGCCGCCTCGGCTTCGCCGATCATCGGAGCGCACATGCTGAGCTTTGATCTCGCCTATGCGCGCGGCAGCTTCGAGCTCGGCGCATGCGCGGAGATCGCCGGTGGCGTCACCGGGATCTGCGGGCCATCGGGCTCGGGCAAGAGCACGTTGCTGCTGTTGATCGCCGGGCTGCTGAAGCCGCAGTCCGGACAGTTGCGCATGGGCGACGACGTGCTCGTCGATCGCGCGCAGCGCGTGTTCGTGCCGGCCTGGCAGCGCCACTTCGGCCTCGTGTTCCAGGACGGGCAGTTGTTTCCGCATCTGAACGTGCGCGACAACCTGCTGTACGGCCATGCACGGTTGGCGCCGGAACGGCGGCTGTTCACGCTCGACACGGTGCTGCAGTTGCTCGAGATCGGCCACCTGCTTGAACGCCGCCCCGCCCTGCTGTCCGGCGGCGAACGCCAGCGCGTCGCCCTGGGCCGCGCGCTGCTGTATTCGCCGCGCCTGCTCCTGCTCGACGAACCGCTGTCCTCGCTCGACGAGCGCCTGAAGCAGCAAATTCTGCCGTTCCTCAAGCGCGTCAAGGACGAGACCCGCATCCCGATGCTGTACGTGACGCATGCGCGGACCGAAGTCGATTTCCTCGCCGACCGCGTATTGACGATGAATCACGGCCGTCTGACCTAGCGCCGCGCCTGCGCGACGGGCGTTCCTCGCGGCGTCGGGCGAGGCCCGGCGCTACGCCTCCGGGCCGATTGCGGGATAATTGCTTCCTTCCCGCAAGCCTCCGCGGCGCCCCGTCGCGTCGCCCGCCACGTCTCCAGGCCAGATCATGAACACCCAATTCCGCAAGCCGCTCCCGGGCACGTCGCTCGACTACTTCGACGCACGCGCCGCGGTCGAAGCCCTCAAGCCCGGCGCCTGGGACACGCTGCCCTACACCGCACGCGTGCATGCGGAAAACCTGGTGCGCCGCGCCGAGCCGGCCAGGCTCAACGACTATCTGATCCAGCTGATCGAACGCCGCCGCGACCTCGACTTCCCGTGGTTCCCGGCGCGCGTGGTCTGCCACGACATCCTCGGCCAGACCGCGCTGGTTGACCTCGCCGGCCTGCGCGATGCGATCGCGGACAAGGGCGGCGATCCCGCGCAGATCAATCCGGTGGTGCCGACGCAGCTGATCGTCGACCACTCGCTCGCGGTGGAAGCGCCCGGCTTCGACAAGGGCTCCTTCGCGAAAAACCGCGCGATCGAAGACCGCCGCAACGAAGACCGTTTCCACTTCATCAACTGGACGAAGAAGGCGTTCCGCAACGTTGACGTGATCCCGCCGGGCAACGGGATCATGCACCAGATCAATCTGGAGAAGATGTCCCCGGTGATCTTCACGCAGGACGGCGTCGCCTATCCCGATACCTGCGTCGGCACCGACAGCCACACGCCGCACGTCGACGCACTGGGCGTGATCGCGATCGGCGTGGGCGGTCTGGAAGCGGAAAGCGTGATGCTCGGCCGCGCATCGTGGATGCGCCTGCCCGACATCATCGGCGTCGAGCTCACCGGCAGGCCTGCGCCTGGCATCACCGCGACCGACGTCGTGCTCGCACTGACCGAATTCCTGCGCCAATCGAAGGTCGTCGGCGCGTACCTGGAATTCCGTGGCGAAGGCGCCGCGGCGCTGACGCTGGGCGATCGCGCGACGATCTCCAACATGGCGCCCGAATACGGCGCGACCGCGGCGATGTTCTTCATCGACGACAACACGCTCGACTACCTGCGACTGACCGGTCGCGACGACGCGCAGGTCAAGCTGGTCGAGACCTATGCGAAGCAGACCGGCCTGTGGGCCGACGCACTCAAGACCGCACAGTACGAGCGCATGCTGAGCTTCGATCTGTCGACCGTGGTGCGCAACCTCGCCGGCCCGTCGAATCCGCACAAGCGCCTGCCGACCTCGGCGCTGGCCGAACGCGGCATCGCCGGCAATCTCGACGCCGCGCGCGCGCAGGAAGCCGAAGGCCTGATGCCCGACGGCGCGGTGATCATCGCCGCGATCACCAGCTGCACCAACACCAGCAACCCGCGCAACGTGATCGCCGCCGGCCTGCTCGCACGCAATGCCAACGCGCGCGGCCTCACTCGCAAGCCGTGGGTGAAGACCTCGCTCGCACCCGGTTCCAAGGCCGTGCAGCTGTATCTGGAAGAAGCCAAGCTGCTGCCGGAACTGGAGCAGCTCGGCTTCGGCATCGTCGGCTTCGCCTGCACCACCTGCAACGGCATGAGCGGCGCGCTGGATCCGCAGATCCAGAAGGAAGTGATCGAGCGCGACCTGTACGCGACCGCGGTGCTCTCGGGCAACCGCAACTTTGACGGCCGCATCCATCCCTACGCGAAGCAGGCCTTCCTCGCCTCGCCGCCGCTGGTCATCGCCTATGCCATCGCCGGCACGGTGCGCTTCGACATCGAGAAGGACGTGCTCGGCGTCGATGCGCTGGGCAATCCGGTCACGCTCAAGGACATCTGGCCGAGCGACGAGGAGATCGATGCCGTCGTCGCCGCGAGCGTGAAGCCCGACCATTTCCGCCGCGTGTACGACCCGATGTTCAAGTTCAGCGTCGAACACGGCGAGAAGATCAGCCCGCTGTACGACTGGCGCCCGATGTCGACCTACATCCGCCGCCCGCCGTACTGGGAAGGCGCGCTGGCCGGCGAACGCACGCTCAGCGGCATGCGCCCGCTCGCGGTGCTCGGCGACAACATCACCACCGATCACCTGTCGCCGTCGAACGCGATCCTGCTCGACAGCGCCGCCGGCGAATACCTGGCGAAGATGGGCCTGCCGGAAGAAGACTTCAATTCCTACGCCACCCACCGCGGCGACCACCTCACCGCGCAGCGCGCGACGTTCGCGAATCCGAAGCTGCTCAACGAGATGGTGCGCCAACCTGATGGCAGCGTGAGGCAGGGCTCGCTGGCGCGCGTCGAACCGGAAGGTGAAGTCACACGCATGTGGGAAGCGATCGAGACCTACATGCATCGCCGCCAGCCGCTGATCATCATCGCCGGCGCCGACTACGGCCAGGGTTCCTCGCGCGACTGGGCGGCGAAGGGTGTGCGTCTGGCTGGTGTGGAAGCGATCGTCGCCGAAGGCTTCGAACGCATTCACCGCACCAACCTGATCGGCATGGGCGTACTGCCGCTGGAATTCCTGCCCGGCACCAATCGCACCACGCTCGACATCGACGGCACCGAAACCTTTGACGTGATCGGTGCGCGAACTCCGCGCGCGACGCTCGCCGTGGTGATCCACCGCAAGAACGGCGAACGCGTGGAAGTGCCGGTGACCTGCCGCCTGGATACCGCCGAAGAAGTGTCGATCTATGAAGCCGGTGGCGTGCTGCAGCGCTTCGCCAACGACTTCCTCGAGTCGGCACAGGCGGCATAAGCTTTTTAGCTCGTCATTCCCGCGAACGCGGAAGCGCTTTTCAACGGCGAAGCCGGTCAACCCAACGGCTCCAGGCTGGAAGCCACGACACTGGGTCCCCGCGTTCGCGGGGATGACGAGCAGAATCAACTTCCATGACAAGGAGTAGCGAAATGCCCGGAACCGTCACCCTGCACCGCGTCCTCAAGGCCCCCGCCGAGCGCGTCTACCGCGCGTTCCTCGACCCCGACGCGATGGTGAAGTGGCTCCCGCCGCACGGCTTCACCGGCAAGATGCATTCGATGGATGCGCGCATCGGTGGCAGTTACCGCATGTCGTTCACCAACTTCGGCACCGGCAGCAGTCATTCGTTCGGCGGCACCTATCTCGAACTCGTGCCGAACGAGAAGCTTCGCTACAACGACCAGTTCGAAAATCCGGCGCTACCTGGCCAGATGGAAATCACCGTGACGTTGAAATCCGTGATGTGCGGCACCGAGCTGCATATCGTCCAGCAGGGCATCCCCGACGCGATCCCGACGGAGTTTTGCTACCTCGGCTGGCAGGAGTCGCTGAACCTGCTCGCGCAGCTGGTCGAGCCGAATATCCCAGACAATCCGTAACCACACGCGTCCGTAGGCTGGGTCAGTCTACGAGAGCCGTAAACGCCTATTCGAGCAGGAATACCAATGCCCCACGCCCCGCAGATCCGCATCCCCGCCACCTACATGCGTGGAGGCACCAGCAAGGGCGTGTTCTTCCGCCTGCACGACCTGCCCGCCGTTGCACAGGCACCGGGTCCGGCACGCGATGCGCTGCTGATGCGCGTGATCGGTTCGCCCGATCCCTACGCCAAGCACACCGACGGCATGGGTGGCGCGACATCGAGCACCAGCAAGTGCGTGATCATCTCGAAGTCCGATGTGTCCGATCACGACGTCGACTATCTCTACGGCCAGGTCTCGATCGACACCGCCTTCGTCGATTGGAGCGGCAATTGCGGCAACCTGTCCTCGGCGGTCGGTCCGTTCGCGATTGCCAACGGTCTGATCGATCCCGCCAAAGTGCCGCGCGATGGCATCGCCACGGTGCGCATCTGGCAGGCCAACATCGGCAAGACCATCGTCGCGCACGTGCCGATCACCGATGGCGAAGTGCAGGAGACCGGCGACTTCGAACTCGATGGCGTGACCTTTCCGGCCGCAGAGATCCAGTTGGAATTTGTCGATCCGGCCGATGAGGGCGAGGACGGCGGCGCGATGTTCCCGACCGGCAACCTGGTCGACGACCTGGAAGTGCCGGGCATCGGCACGTTCAAGGCGACACTGATCAACGCCGGCATTCCGACGATCTTCCTCAACGCCGCCGACCTGGGTTACACCGGCACCGAACTGCAACCGGCGATCAACGACGACAAGGCCGCGCTGGCGAAGTTCGAAACGATCCGCGCTTACGGCGGCGTGCGCATGGGCCTGATTGCCAAGGTCGAAGACGCGGCCAAGCGCCAGCACACGCCGAAGGTCGCCATCGTCGCGCCGGCACAGGACTACGTGGCGTCCAGTGGCAAACACATCGCCGCCAATGAGATCGACCTGCACGTGCGCGCGCTGTCGATGGGCAAGCTGCATCACGCGATGATGGGTACCGCGGCGGTCGCCATCGGCACCGCGGCGGCGATCCCGGGCACGCTGGTGAACCAGGCCACAGGCGGTGGTGAACGCCAGGCGGTGCGCTTCGGTCACCCTTCGGGCACGTTGCGCGTCGGCGCCGAAGTGCGCCAGGCCAATGGCGAATGGACCGTCACCAAGGCCGTGATGAGCCGCAGCGCGCGCGTGCTGATGGAAGGCGCGGTGCGCGTACCCGGCGATTCGTTCTGACCTGACCCCGATCGTCATCCCGGCGAATGCCGGAATGACGATCGTCGAAACCTTTGCAAGCCCGGAGCTGGACCTCGATCAATTCGGCTCGCGCTTGACGAAGCCTTCCAGCGACACCGTGTAGTCGCGACGCTCCGCGCGATAGCGGATGCAGTATTCGGTCGGATAGTAACCGCCCACCAGATAGCGCTGCGGCAGCTTGATCTTTCCGCACATGAACGGCTTCGACAGCAGGTAGTCGCGCGTGATCATCGGCTCCCAGAACGTCACCTTGCCGTCGTAGCTGCCGAACAGCCAGGTCTGGGTGAACGAGCCGTGGTGCGGATCCCACTCGTGCGACGTGACGTCGATGAGGTGGTTGCCCATGCGCGATTCCACCGCACCGACTTCCAGGAAATCCGGATGGATGTAGCCGGCCGGCACCGGCTTGCGGCCCTTGGCGAAGTCGTCGCAGTTCACCACCAGTCCGCACGGACCGACGCGGATCAGGTTCCGCTCGATGTAGCTCTGCGTGTAGAAGTGGAAGTCGAAGTGTGCCTTGTCGTACACGTGCTCCGGCTCGTGGCCGTGCGGATTCCAGTTGACCAGACCCCACTTGAACGGTGCAACGCGTTGCTGCATCGGCATTTCCAGCGCGCGCGCGTGGCCACCGGCGCATTCCTCATGCTCGCCGTGACCGCCCTCGACATTGATCTCGCCGTCGCCGTTGACGTCGAAACAGTTCAGGCCGTCGTTGCCCAGCGTCGGCAGGTTGTCGAGCATCGCCGCCGGGAATTCGAAGCCGATGGCCCACGGCACACCGGAAGGCGTCAGCTGCGCGTAGCTGGTGACGTAGCCGTTGCCCAACGCCAGGCGGTCACCGCGCACCGCACACGGGCCCAGATGACCACCGCGTGCGATCACATGGCGCGCAGATTTCGCCGGCACCAGCAGCGTCACCGAATGGTTGCCCGCGGTCTGACAGACATAGGTCTGCGCCTGACGAGCGAGGTAGGCCTCGAGACCTACCGTGGCTTCATGCGCCTGCGCCTTGCCCGCAAGCAACGCCAATGCGCCGGCCGCGATTGGCGCGATTACTGCCTTGATTCCCTGCATTACTGCTCGCTCCTTGCTTTGATGATTTGCGATCGAAACGGCCACGAAGCCGCTTCCGATACGGTGTGTTCATGCACGAACGCCCACGGCCACGATGCAGCCCGCGCTGTCTGATGAACTGTCTGGAAGGCCGCGGCGACAACTCGCCGCGCCCAGGAGAGGCGTTACGCCACTTGCCGCTGCTCGTCGCGGTTCGACAGATAGCGCCCCGGCGCAACGATCCCGTGTGGATCAAGCACATCCTTGATCCGCGCCAGCGTCGCGCCATACGCACTGTCGTTGCTCTGCTGGATCTCATCCATGTAGTCGACGCCGATCCGGTAGGGCGGCATACCCTGTTTGATGCTCTCGCGCACCAGTGCGCGATAGCAGGCCTTGGCGCGTGCGACCTGCTCCGCGTTGTCCTTGTCGAACAGCAGCGGAATCGTCGCCGAATGCACGCGCGGCGAGCGCGTGGTCACCGCGAGCAGCGGATCGAAGCCGTGTTCGGCCAACACGCGACTCGCCCATTCGACATACCCGCGCACGCCGGCGGAATGGATCTGCACCAGCGGCGCGAACCACAGGATGCCCTGGCCATCGCGGGCCGGATGGCGTTCGGCCGACATCACCGGCCCGCTGCGATCCAACGCATAGGCCATGCGCAGGAACGCGACGATCGGACGACCTTCGATGGTGCCGGCGGTATTCACCAGCGCACCAATGTTGCGACGAATCGCCGGGAACCAGCTCGCCGGCAGCAGCTTGGACAGGCGTGCGATGCGACGGATCATCGGCACCGAGAACGCCCACACCCGCGCCGCCGGCAGGCGACGACGCAGATCGCGCACCGCGCCAGCGACGAGCTTCTGCGAACCGTACAGCGTGCCGACCGAAGTCCAGGCCGCAATCTGGCGTTCGCGCACCAGCTGGGCGAGATAGCGAGTACGTTCCTCGCCCTTGCGTGCGTCGCCCAGCGGCGCGTCGGCATGGGTGGAGAGGATGCGCGGAGCATTCATCGAGATGATCCCGCCGATGCCAGGGATGTCTTCGATCAGGCGCGACAGTTCGGGTTGCGCGGCGACGAAGTCGGCTTCGCTGCGCCACTCCATCACCAGCACGCGCGAGGCTTCCGGCACGCGGGCGAGCTGGATCGTGGCGCGCGTGACGATGCCGAGATTGCCCTGGCGCAACAAGCTCTGGAACGAGGGGCCGATGCCATGGCGCCAGGCCTGCGCCATCGACTCGCAACCCAGTTCGCTGAAGCCGTGGCGGAACGGTTCGCCGTTGCCCCACAGCCCTTCGACGTCGGAGATCGCGTCGAAGTGATCCATGATCGGGGTGAGGCCGTAGCCGCCGTCGAGCGCATTGCCCAGCAGACTGCCGTTCGGGCCCAGGCCGGTGGTCGGTACCAGGTACGGCAGTTCGTGGCGATCGAGGAATTCGGCCAGATCGCCCTGGGTGACACCCGGTTCGATCGTGACCGAGTGCGAATCGGCGTTGAAGCTGATGCCCTTGAGCTGGGTTAGGTCGAGCACGTAGCAGTCGTGTTCGACCGGCAGCGAGGTGCCGTAGCCGAAATTGCGTCCGCCCGAAATCGGCCACAGCTTGTAACCGTTGCGATTGGCGCGATGCACGATGGTGGCGACGTCAGCCACCGAGTTGACGATGAAGGCACCGGCGAAGCGACGCGTCGCGGCGCCGGTGTCGATGCCATAGCGCGACAAAGCTTGCTCGCGCGACAGTTCGACAAAGGCAGAGCCATTGTTGTTGTCCATAACTTGTCCGTTTCAATCCATGAAAGCGGGCGCATCTTAGCTGTTGCCCGCGAATATGCAATGACAATTTTGACAGGTAGATTTTCGCTACGAAGGCGTATGGCGCACGCCCGCGTAGCGCGCGTGTTACGTCAAACGCTAAGCTCACCGGCCACGCTTCATCCACCCACCATCGAAGGAACGAAATGACCCGGCAGGACGCTTCCGCAGCCACGCTGCACTACATCTTTGATCCGTTTTGCGGCTGGTGTTACGCCGCCGCCCCGCTCATCGAAGCCGCGCGCACGGTGCCGAACCTCGCGGTGTCGTTGCATGCTGGCGGCATGATGGCGGGCGCGGCGCGACGTCGCGTCGATGCGCAATGGCGCGAATTCGTGCTGCCACACGACCATCGCATCGCTCAACTGAGCGGCCAACCGTTCGGCGAGGCCTACTTCGAGGGCTTGTTGCGAGACACCTCCGCGGTGCTCGATTCAGAGCCACCGATCCGCGCGATCCTCGCCGCCGAGGAACTCGCCGGGCGCGGCTTCGATCTGTTGCATGCGCTGCAGAAGGCGCACTACGTGCGCGGCCTGCGCATCGTCGAAACCGCGGTGCTGCAACTGGTGGCGACAGAGATCGGCCTGGACGCATCGGCCTTCGCGCAGGTACTCGCGCATGTCTCGCACGAACGCTTCCACGTACACATCACCCACAGTCGCAGCCTGCTCGCCAAGGTCGGCGGTCGCGGCTTTCCGACGATCGTGTTGCAACTGGAAGGAGAAGCACCGGCGGTGCTGGAACTCAGCAACTATCTCGGGCGCCCCCAGGCGCTCGTCGAGCACCTGAGCACCCGTGTGGCTGGCGCCGCCGCATCGAAGCCGGCAGCAGCGGCATTTGCGGCAAGCTGCGATGCGCAGGGCTGCGCAGTCGACGGCTGATGCGCGAAAAGCCCGGGATGGCGTGCGCCATCCCGGGAAACGCGATCACTTGCGGCAGACCTGCCCGGTGACCTTGGTGCGGAACACGCCGTTGACGGCACGACCTCCGGTGAACAGCTGACCGGTTGCGCCGGCGAACTCGCCGGTACCACTGACGATCTGCTGATAACCGACCACGCCGCCGCTCTGCGGCTTGCCCTCGCCGACGTTGTACACGCCGGTTTCGCGCACCGTCAGCGTTCCCTTGGCCGTGGCGTAGACGAACGGGCCGGTGTAGCTGATGAAATCCGCCGATGCGGCAGGACCGGCGTTGGAGCCATCGAGCGCGAATTCGGTGGTGCCGCTCCAGCGATCGCCATCGAATTGGCCGATCCAGCAGGACGCGCCCAACGTGCAGCCCGCGGTCGCGGGCACTTCGATCACATCGAAACGGACGTGCCTGCACTGGCCGGCGTGGGCGGTAGAGATGCCGCCGAGGGCGAGCAGAGCGGTAAGAATCGTACTGGCTTGCATGCGAGTATTGCTCCTTGATGATGGCGGCGTGCGGAAGCGCGCGCCGCGGCGTGGCAATCCGTGCACGTGGTGACGGAAGTTGCGACGACGGGATCGCCCGGAGACCCGGGCGAAAGGCGCGCACTATAGCCAAACATCAAGGCACGTGCGTGGCGGTGCTTCTGCATCTGCGCCTTGTCGAAGAGATGCATTCGATGGCGCAACCCCGCCCCTCACCCTGCGTTGCTGCGCAACGCGGTCCCTCTCCCCGCAAGCGGGGCGAGGGGCAAATCACAACGCGCTGAATTTGCTTGTCCTTCTCCCCGCACAGCGGGGAGAAGGTGCCCGAAGGGCGGATGAGGGGCGCCTTTCGTTCAATAGCGATCGTTGAAAGCGAAGATCGGCTTGCGCTCCTGCCAACGCCCGCCCGTGAAATCAGGAAACTCCAGGGTCTGGTAGCCGGAGGCGATCGATTGCTCCGAGAGCGGCGTGATCGCGCTCCAGGTCACCGCATCGAAGATGTCGATCGGCATCGGCTCGTCGCGCTTGAGCGCCTCGACGAACGCATGCAGCACGAACCAGTCCATCCCGCCGTGTCCGGCGCCCGCGGCCTTGTCCGCGTATTTGCGCCACAGCGGATGGTCGTACTCGTCCAGGTACGGTTGCGCCGGATCCCACGCGTGCGGCTTGCTGCGACCTTCGACGTGGATGCTCTGGTTGACGTCCATCCACAAGCCGTGGGTGCCCTGCACGCGGAATCCCAGTGAGTACGGACGCGGCAACGAGGTGTCGTGCTGCAGCAGGATGGTCTCGCCGTTCTCGCAACGCAGCGTGGTGGTGACCACGTCGCCCAGCTTGAACTGCACTTTCGCGCTGGGATGATCGGCACCACCCTTCGGGTGTCCGACGATGTAATCGTGCAATCCGCGTGTCTTGGTCGCGAACGAGTTGATATGGGTGAAGCGGTTGCCGCGATTGATGTTGGTGTACATCGCGGCCGGGCCGATACCGTGACTCGGATAGAGCTCGCCGTTGCGCTCGACCGAGTGCTCGGTGCGCCAGCGCGCCTCCGACCATCCGCGCGCACCGAACTCGGCGCCACTACCGTAGGGTTCATCCGGATTGCCCGAGTTGAACTTCACTCCACGCAGGTCGTGCTGATAACCCGCCTGAAGATGCATCAGTTCGCCGAACAGGCCGGCGCGCACCATCTGCAGGATCGCCATCACGTCGCGGCGGTAGCAAACGTTCTCCAGCAGCATGTACGGCGTACCGGTACGCAGCTGCGTGTTGAGCACATCCCAATGGTCCTGCAGGGTGATGCCGGCGACGACTTCGCAGCCGACCGCGATCTTCGCCTCCATCGCCGCGATCGCCTGCGGCGCGTGCAACTCCCATGGCGTGGCGATGATCACCGCATCCACGCCCTTGTGCGCGAGCAGCCGTTTCCAAGCATTGACGTCGCCGTCGCCGCCGTAGGTCGCCGGCTTCTTGCGACCGGCCTTGTCGATCATCGCCAACGCCTGGCCAAGCATGATCGGCTCGATATCGCACAAGGCGACGACATCGACATCGTCGCGTCCCAGCATTCCAGCCAGATGCGTCTGACCGCGCATACCGGTACCGATCAGGCCGATACGTAGCTTGTCGCGATGGCGTGCGGCGAACGCCGGCGCCATCGGCAGCAGGCTCGCCGCGCCTAGCGTGGCGCCGGTGATGATGAAATCTCTACGGTTCATTGCAATCTTTCCTCAGGAGTCGCAGCCGGATCTTCCTTGCTCGGCCGCTCGGGTCGTCGTCTCTCAGCATGGCGCTGCTGGCTGCCATGGGCTTTCGTTGTTCAGCACTTTCAAAAGAAGCCGCCGACAAAATCGGCGGCTTCCGGCCCACCATTACTCTGTTCACTGCTCGCGAGCGGGAACGCTCCACTGCTGGTTCGCCGACCCATTGCACGTGGCAATCGTAGTGCCGTTGCCACCGGCGGTCAGACACTTGCCCGACGAACGCTCGATCAGTTGCGTGCCATTGACCCGCCAGGTTCGACGCGAGCTCGTGCAGGAACCCGCTCGCACGGAACTTCCGCCGCTGACGATGGCGCAGCTGTAGTCCTTGGCTCGCAGCGTATCGTCATGCGAATAGACCCACTGCTGGTTATCGCCGCCATGACAGGGATACGAGATCACCTTGCCGTTGGCGACATCCAGGCAGTTGCCATTGCTGCCGGCGATCGTGCTCATGACGGAATTACCGATGGCATTGGTCTGCACGGCATAGCCGCCCGTCGTGGTCACGGTGCTGGAAGCCGGGCATTCCGGCTTGATATCCGTGCCGGTGATCCGCGCGACGCGGGAACCGTTGTTGCCGAGCGGTGCGTCGAAGCGTGCGCGTGAGAATGGCTCGCTCTCGCAGGATGAAGCGGCGTCGTTCCAACGGAAATACTCGGTCCAGCTGATCGATCCCGGCTTCATCGTGTCGCTGCCGACCTTGATGCTTCCGAGCTTGAACGAGGTGTGATCGGTCAGATTGGTGACGGTCATGCCCCACCAGCCGTTGCCTTCGGCCACGTAGTGGAACTCGTAGGTGTCGCCCTGCTTCCAGTCGCCCCAGCGACGACAGCTCATGCCCACACCTTCGCCACCGAACGGCTCGCACCAGCTGCCCGCGCCGGGCACGGCTTCGGTGACATCCCATACCGAGAACAGGAACATGCGCTGGGCGCCGCCATTGGTCTGCATGCCGGCATAGGCACCGACGCCATTGCTGAAGTCGACCTGGTTGGACCAGAACACCTGCGCAGCGTGACTGGGATCGCGCGTAACGGTCACCGAGTAAGCCACGTCGCTGAGGCCGGTGACGCCGTCGAAATTCCAGTACACATAACTGCCAGGCACATAGGTCGCGGCGGCGGTGAAGCTGGCCCCCAAGGCCAGCGCACCACACAACAACGAAGTGATTCCTTTGAACATCGACTTTCCGATCATTGCGGTTTCCTCCTTGTCTGGATACTGAAGTGGTTGCTTGCGGCAATGCGTGTTGCAACTCCATCAGCGCCTCGGTGCGGCTGTCTTTCTGTTTCGCCGCACCGCTTCGACTCGAGGCCCATCCGGCACGCCTCATCGAGGCGCCGCCGGCCGAGTCACCGCTGCGCTGCAGCGGTGATTGCGATCACCCGTGGGTGATGGCGCCGGCAGAACCGGCGCGATCCGGAACTAGAACTTGTAGTCCAGCGACACGCTGTAGATGCGGCCGTACAGGTTCGTGTAGTCGCTGATGTCGCCGAAGGAACTGTTCGGGTCGTAGAACGGCCTGCGGTCGAACAGGTTCTTGACGTTCAGGCCAACCCGCAGCTTCTCCGACGGCTGCCAGCTCACGCCCAGGTTGGCCGACCACCAGGACGGAACGCCGTCGCACTTGCTGGGCTGCAAATCCACGTAACCTGCAGTGCAGGAGTCCGCATTGTTGTCCTGCGCGTCGATCCGGTCCCAGGCCCACTTGGTCGAGCCGACATAGTTGATGAACGCACTGGTGGTCCAGTGGCCCAGGCTCCAGTCGGCGTTCAACGTGGCGCGCACCCTCGGCGTGCCGTAGTAGCCGACGGAATTGCCGTAGTACCAGCGCACCTCGTCATCGATGTAGTACTCGGCGCGGCGTGCGATCGTTGCCGCGAGGCCGACGTTCAGCCCACCCCAGCCGCCGAGCGAGAAGCGGCTGCGTGCATCCACGTCGAAGCCGTCGATCAGGGTACGTCCGCGGTTCTTGTATTGACCGACGACGCTCGACACGTTGCCCACGCTGTAGTTCGGCAGCGTGGTCGGACAGGTCACGCCGCTGGCCGGATCGGCGCACATCGCGGCGAGCGCAGCCAGGTTGGCGCGATCGGTGTCGCTGATCGGATTGCGCGTCATCGACGCGATGTCTTCCGGCTTGCTGAAGTCCGGCGCAGCGATCTGGTCGCGGCGGTAGATGAACCAGTAGTCAGCCGACACCGACAGCCACTGGGTCGGTTCGTACACGAAGCCCAGCGTGGAGATCTTGGCCTTTTCCGGCTTCAGATCCTTGTTCGGCTGGGTCATGCGGGCGACGGTGCGGCTGCAATCGGTGTTCAACAACGAATTACCCAGATCGACGTCCATAGCGCGGTTCGACTGCAGCAGCAGGTTGGCGATCGCGTTGGTTTCGTTGCAGCGGACCTCGTCCCGGTAACCGCCGAGCTGGGCGAAGACGCCACCGGTGCCGGATTCGGCGAGGCTCGGCGCGCGGAAGCCTTCCGAATAGGTGCCGCGCAGCAGCAATTGCGGCAGCACCTGGTACTTGACGCCGATCTTGGGCGCGAAGTTGGTGTCGAAGTTCGGATACTTGTCCAGGCGCAGCGCCGCATCGACCTCAAGCTTCTCGGTGATCGGCGCGACCGCTTCGGCGAACAGCGCGCTGGTGGTGCGCTTGCCGTCGAAGAACGAACCGCCCTGCTGGGTGATCTTGCCGTTGGCGGCGTCGTCGTTGCCCGGGGTGAAGAAGGTTTCGCGCGACAGGTTGAAGCCGAAGGCCGCGCGTACCTCGCCGGCCGGCAAGGTGTAGACCGGGCCTTCGATCTTGCCGTCCAGGGTATGCAGTCG
The DNA here is from genome assembly GCF_054779815.1 of Lysobacter tyrosinilyticus. NCBI lineage: Bacteria > Pseudomonadati > Pseudomonadota > Gammaproteobacteria > Lysobacterales > Lysobacteraceae > Lysobacter > Lysobacter tyrosinilyticus. The sequence continues at coordinate 649,144 of NZ_BAAGXN010000001.1, read as the reverse complement.
GGTCCACGACTGGATATCGAAGGTCGGGTAGGCCTCGCGCAACAGCGCGGCGTTCGCGTCGCTGATCTCGCCGAACTTGTACGCCGGGTGGTCGGAGATGATCACGCGGCCGGTGCCCGGGTCGATGGTGAACGGGCCGAATGCCTTGGCGAAGCCGTCGAGGTTGACGTTGACGGTCTGGTAGGTGACCGAATGCGTGCCGGCGGTGGCGAACGCGGTTTCCCAATCCCAATCGCCGAAGCTGCCGCGCAGTCCGGCCAGCGCGCGATAGCTCTTGTCGGTATTGCGCTGACCGAAGTAATCGTCGCCCGCGTCCTGCAACAGGTATTGCATGCCGACTACGCCGCCCATCAACGCCTTCAGCGCGGGGCTTGCATGGTTGTAGTCGTTGTTCGGACCCAGGTACGGGTAGAAGAACTGATTGACGTTGGTGCCGGTGTTGCGCGAGAACCAGCTGCTCGGATTGCCGGTGGTGGTGCTGAAGGCGCGCGGCGTGCCGCCGTTGGCGCGCAGATCAATGTCGGTGTAAGTCGCTTCGGCGAAGGCTTCGGTGGTCTCGCCGATCAGGAAGTGACCGTTGACGTAGGCGGTGATGCGCTCGGATTCGGCGCCGCCATCGATCTCGTTGTTCAACCACGTCTGCCACACGCAGCGCGTACCTCCCGCCGCAGGGATCACGTTGTTGCAACCCGGCGCCGCTTCCTGGACACGCGCGCCGGTCGTCGGATCGAAGGCGAAATACGTGCCGGGGTTGAACACGCCCGGCGCACTGCCGGTGTTGAGGCGGAAATTGGTGATGTAGTTCGGATTGTTGACGTAGTACTGGTCCGGCTTCTTGTCGTACACGTCGCGCAGCGGGATCGGATCGCGCCGGTAGAGGTTGAGCGTGCCGTAGACGTTGTAGCGATCCTCGTCGAGATCGCCGAAGCCGCCGGTGATGCTGGCCTGGTGCTCGCCGTAGGAATCGATCCGCGACGACTTGTCGGTGGTCAGGTTGAGCTCGGCGCCCTTGAACGATCGCTTGGTGATCACGTTGATCACGCCGGCCACCGCATCGGAGCCGTAGACGGCCGAGGCGCCGTCGGTCAGCACTTCCATGCGCTCGATCGCGGCCGCAGGAATCGCGTCGATGTTGACGAACTGGGTCTGGAAGCCGGCTGGCGCGCCGTAATACGACAGACGGCGACCGTTCAAAAGCACCAGCGTGCCTTGCGCACCGAGGCCGCGCAGATTGGCCTGCGACGCGCCGTCGGAGCCGGTGAACAGCGACTTGGAGTCCACCTGCGCCGGACGCGCGGCGGGGAGGTTGTCGAGTACCTGGAGCAGCGTCCGGGCACCCATGTTCTCGATTTCCTGCTTGCTGATGATCTGCAGCGGCGAGGCGGTTTCGGCGTTGATGCGCTTGATGCTCGAGCCGGTGACTTCGACGCGTTCGAGTTCGGTCGGCTTGTCCTTGCTGTCGCTCTTGTCGCTATTGGCGGTCGCCTGCGCGGCGACTTCCGCTGTTTGCGCAGCGGCCGGGAAAGCGGCGGCCAATGCAGCACTGAGTGCCAAGGAGAGGGTGGTGGCAGGTATGGAGCGATGGCGGCGGCTTGCAGGCAACATCTTGATCTCCTGATTCGAACTGTCTGCAGCGCACGGCGCTGCACGGATGGATGGCTGGCGTGAGGCAACAACGGTCCTGGGCCGCGGCCGTCGGGCCGCAGTCGGAAGGGGAATGGGTGAAGCGCGGTTATGCGTTGGGAATGGCGGTCGCGCCCTCCTGTCCGATCAGAAACGCAGACAGGGAGTCGTCACCAATGGACGCGACGGTCGCTGCCTTAGACGCAAGAGCCGGCACTGTCCGGAGCCACCTATGGGTTTCCAAACTCTCCCCCAGCTCCCGCATTGGCGGGCATTCGAAACCATTGCGGCCGACTCTAGGCCAGCTTTTTTGAGAATGTCAATAAATTGAAAGTAAAAAGAAGGATTTGTCATCTAAATCGAAATTTTGTGCGGAGCAAAACTTACTATTTCGCGTGATTTTGAGCCTCCCAGCCGTGCGCTAAGCCGCCACGCCGGAACTCCCTGGGCCGCTTGCCGTCTTAATGACGCAATCAAAAACTTTCCTTTTGCTTTCGATGATTGACATTTCGAAAGAAAAATCTGATCGTGCGCTGGACCAACTGGAATCACGAATGGACGCCACCCCCCTCCCCGACCTGGCCGCATGGCAACAACGCGGCGGACGCGATACCGCCGAAGAGATCGCCCAACAGCCCACTCTGTGGGGCGAACTCGCGCATGCGCTCGAGCAGGCGCGCGAAGGCCTCGACGAATTTCTCGGCGAGTGGCTGCACCAACCCGATCACCGCGTCATCCTCACGGGCGCCGGCAGCTCCGGCTTCATCGCCGAAATGGTCGCGGACCAGATCAATGCGTTCTGGCCGGCGGAAGTACGCGCGATCCACACGACCACGCTGCTGACACATCCGGCGCTGTATCTCGAACGCGACCGCCCGACGCTGCTGGTGTCGTTCGCGCGCAGCGGTTCCAGCCCGGAAAGCGTGGCCGCCGTGGAACTGGTGCGCGCATCGGTCACCACCACGCGCTTCCTCGACATCACCTGCAACAACGACGGCGAACTCGCGCGCCGTGGTCATGGCCGCGCGGATACGTTCACCCTGCTGATGCCACCGGCCAGCTGCGACCGCGCCTTCGCGATGACGAGTAGCCTGACCTGCATGCAGTTGGCTGCGCTCGCCGCCTTCGACACCAGCGCATGGCCGCAGCGTCTGGAACGTCTGCGCACGCTCGCAACGCTCGCTCGCCAGGCACACACCCAGTGGCAGTCAGCCGTGGCGACGCTGGCGCAGCGCGCGTATTCGCGCGTGATCTACCTGGGCAGCGGTCCGCTCGAGGCGCTGGCGCGCGAGGCCGCGCTCAAGGTGCTGGAACTCACGGCTGGTCGTGTTCCGGCGCTGGCGAATACGCCACTGGGCTTCCGCCACGGTCCCAAGTCGTTGCTCGATACCGACACGCTCGTGGTGATGCTGCGCAGCGCGCAACCGCTCGCGCGGCTGTACGAACAGGACCTGCTGGAAGAATTGCGTCGCGACGGTGTTGCCGGCCAGGTGCTATCGGTAGGACCCCAAGCCGGTGACGACGCATCCGGCGACTTCACTTTGCCCGCACCGGAATTGCCCGATGCCTGGCTCGCGCCGGTGTGGCTGGTCATGCCCCAGCTCTATGCATTGAACCGCTCGGCGGCGCTCGGCCTTACGCCCGACAATCCGTTCCCCGACGGCACCGTCAATCGCGTCGTCAAAGGCGTGACCATCCATCGCCATGGCTGAGTCGGTCTGCTATGGCCTGGATATCGGCGGCACCAAGATCGAACTGGTGGCCTACGATGCCGCCATGCAGGAGCGACATCGGCGCCGCATCGACACGCCGACCCGCGATTACGCCGAGTTCCTGCGCACCGTCGCCGGACTGATCGAAGCCACGGATGCCGAACTGGGCAGCGTGTGTGCCGCCGTCGGCCTGGGCTTGCCCGGTGTGCGCGATCGCATCAGCGGTCGCCAGCTCAGCTCCAACGTGCCCGCGCTGACTGGACAGCAGGTCGTCGCGGATCTGCAGGCGCGATTGCAGCGTCCGCTGCACGTGGGCAACGACTGTCATTGCTTCGCTTTATCGGAAGCCAATGGCGGCGCCGCCGAAGGCTATCCGAGCATGTTCGGCGCCATCCTCGGCACCGGTGCCGGTGGTGGTTACTGCGTCGAAGGACGCCTGATCGCAGGCGGCAATGGGATTGCCGGCGAATGGGGCCACTGGACCGCACCGGCCACGCTGCTCGCACGTTATGCATTGCCGCTGCTCGACTGCGCCTGCGGGCTGCGGGGCTGCGTGGAGCGCTACGTGTCCGGCAGCGGGCTGGCACTGATTCATCAGCATCTGGACGGCGTGGCGATCGATGCCGGCGCGATCGTGACGCGCGCCGACGCCGGCGACACCATCGCGCGCCAGGCAATCGCGATCCATCGCGACCTGCTCGGCCACAGCCTCGCTAGCCTGGTGCTCGCACTGGATCCGCACGTCATCGTGCTCGGCGGCGGCCTGTCCAAGTGCGAACGACTCTATGACGACTTGCCTGCTGCCGTGGCCGCGCATCTGTTCGCTGGCGTGCGCGTACCGCCGATCCTGCCACCGAAGTTCGGCGATGCCGGCGGTGCGCGGGGCGCTGCATTGCTGGCACGCCAACACGCTGTGATTTCCTGATCCCTTTTCTGCCGGAGCCCTACGTGTCCGCCGTCCAATCGCTCATCGCCGCCCACCGTCATGGCGAGAATGTCGGCCTGTACAGCGTGTGCTGTAGCAACGACCAGGTGCTGCTCGCCGCCATGCAGGTGGCGAAGCACTACGACACCCCGCTGCTGATCGAAGCGACGTCGAATCAGGTCGACCAGTTCGGCGGCTACACCGGCATGACGCCCGCGCAGTTCCGCGACTATGTGCTGCAGCTGGCGCGCGCGCAGGACTTTCCGATCGAACGCCTGATCCTCGGCGGCGATCACCTAGGCCCCAACGCGTGGCAGAAGCTTCCCGCTGCGGAAGCCATGGTGCATGCGCGCGAGCTGATCCGGGCCTACGTCGCCGCCGGCTTCCACAAGATCCATCTCGACTGCAGCATGGCCTGCGCCGATGACCCCACGCCGCTGCCCGACGCGATCGTGGCCGCGCGTTCGGCCGAACTGGCGCGCATCGCCGAACGCACGGCGGACGAGGCCGGATTGCCGCCGCCGGTGTACGTGATCGGCACCGAAGTGCCGGTGCCCGGCGGCGAAGCCTCGCTGGCCGGCGGCCTCGCGGTGACGGATCCGAACGCCGCGGCAATAACGCTGGAGATCCATCGGCAAGCCTTCGCGACGCCCGACCTGCTGCCCGCATGGGAGCGAGTCATCGCGATGGTGGTGCAGCCCGGCGTCGACTTCGATCACAGCGACGTGCACCACTACGACCCGCAGGCCGCGGGCGCGTTGTCGGACTTCGTCGAGACGCAGCCGCGCATCGTGTTCGAGGCGCACTCCACCGACTACCAGCGCGAAGCCTCACTGCACGCGCTGGTGCGCGACCACTTCGCGATCCTCAAGGTCGGCCCGGCGGCTACGTTCGCCTATCGCGAAGCACTGTTTGCACTGGCGGCGATCGAAAGTGAGCTGCTGCCGGAAACGGCGCAATCGCACCTGCCCGAGGTGCTGGAGCGGTGCATGCTCGCGCGACCGAAGCACTGGCAGAACCACTACCACGGCGACGAGCAGCAACTGCGCCTGCTGCGCCGCTATGCGCTCAGCGATCGCTGTCGCTATTACTGGGGCGAGCCGGAAGTGCGCGGCGCGGTGACCCGGCTGCTCGACAATCTGCAGCGCCACGCCATCCCGCTGACGTTGCTGAGCCAGTTCCTGCCCGAGCAGCACGCCGCGATCGTCGAAGGCCGCCTGGAGCCGGAACCGCACGCACTGATCCAGCACCGGATCGCCGGCCGCCTGGCCGAGTACGCCCGCGCCTGCGCCCGCAACCAGGCTGGCGCGCGCAACGAAAACGCAAACTCGCAAGCACCGATTCTTTCGGAACGGTAAGCTTTCGCCCTCATCGAGCCCAAGAAGCAGCGCCATGCGAAACACTCGTCAACGCCGGCAACAGATCATGGAAATGCTGGTCCAGCACGGCAACGTGCAGGTGACCGAGCTGGTCGAGCGCTTCGGGGTCTCGGCGGTGACGATCCGGGCCGACCTCACCCATATCGAGTCGCAGGGCCTGGCCACGCGTAACCATGGCGGCGCCACCCTGATGCGCACGCCGCCGCAGGAACAGGCGATCCACGAAAAGGACGCGCTCAACCTCCCGCTCAAGGAACGGATCGGTGCGCGCGCGGCACAGCTGGTGAAGTCGGGCGAGAACATCATCATCGACTCGGGCTCGACCACGGTGATGCTGGCGCGGCATCTGCGCGATCACAACGATGTCACGGTGATGACCAACGGCCTCAACGTGGCCTGGGAACTGGCCAATGCGTCAGGCGTGCAGCTGCTGCTGACCGGCGGACGCCTGCAGAAGCATTCGCTGTCGCTGCACGGCGGCCAGGCCGCGGCGAGCCTGAGCAACTACAGCTTCGACACCCTGTTCCTGGGCGTGGACGGCCTCGACCTGCAGTTCGGCCTGACCACGCACCACGAGGCCGAAGCCAGCCTCAACCACCGCATGGTCGAACGTGCGCGTCGGATCGTGGTGCTAACCGACGCCTCGAAGTTCGGCCGCGTCAGCCTGCATCGCATCGCCAAGCTCGACGAGATCCACACGCTCATTACCGACGAAAGCATCAGCCCCGAATATCGCGAGGGACTGCAGCGGCTGGGGATTGAAGTGATCATCGCCTAGCCATCGGCTAGCGGATAGGCACTGCGCAGCAGCTGTTCGTTAAAGCAAAAATTGGCCACTCACTTAAAGAATAAATTGGCCGGCGCTGGAAGCGGCCTTCAAGCGCCCAAGAGGCTACGGCCCCGTGTTTCGCAGCCTCGGCAGCTCCGCCGTTGAGATGCGGCGCGAAACACTAAAAAAGAAAGCCCCGGACATCCGGGGCTCTCTTTGGCAGATCGACTACGTGCACAGACGATGTTGGTAGCGCCCACTCACCAGCGGATGCGCACACACACATTCGCCTGTCGCTGCTCGGAGTTGCTTCCTGCCAGGCGCTCGCCATAGGACAGCGAACCGAACAGGCTAACCGACTTGTTCAACCGCGCCTCCACACCCACGTCCAGCGTGGCGGTCAGGCCGAACTCGTGATTCGGGAAGGCCTGCGAACTTGAGTCCGGCAGCACGACGCAAGCACGGTGTCCGCTTCGGATCGAAGCGGAGGTTCGCGAACGCCTGAATTAAGCCGTCGTGCCGCAAAACGGCTTCGGCTTGAATGAACTGTTGAACCCACCTGCGGCCCTTGGCAAACAAACGCCGGAGGGACAGTAGTGACGAGGGCTGGCTCACTACCCCATCTCGGCCGGGACTCCGTTGAGCTTGATTTTGTCCCGGCGGCCAGTGTTCGGATCCGTGCGGTGCAGATAGAAGGTCTTGCCCTTGAACGGTCCTTGCATCAGGTCGAACATCATCGCCTCACCGAGTTTGTTGTCGCTACTGGAGAACGGCGCTACGAATTCCACGAGCCAGAGTCGGTCGCCGGATTTCCAGTCCTCAAGTGCAAGGTGTTCGCCTTGCTCCAACTTTTGTTCGGCCGCTTCAGAGAGGTACGCCCAGACGGCAATGCCCAGCGGTAGTTGCTCCAGGCCCTCTCGGCTCATGCCAGCCTTCTGGAAAGACTCCAGATTGACGCCGTCCAGAGCGGCCAGCGGGCCGAACCGGAAGATCCGGAACTGCTCCTTCACGATTGCGGGCATGAAGGACCATTCGAGGTCCTTCAGCTTCAACTCGCGATGCAGGGGGGATTGGCTCAGCAGCCAGACGATCTGACCCAGCGCTTCGGCGATGGTATGCGGAGCACCGGCAGGGGACGCGGGGGTAGTTTGGATGGAGTCGGTCATCGGCTGGCGATCCTGTAATCGGGAAGTGCGGTCAAAAGTTCAAGCGCACGTGGGTCATTGATGTTTGCGCCGAAGTCCTGCTGCACGAACGGCTCGGCAGAGAACGTGGCCATGGCTTCGATCATCTGGAAGCGCTTCTTCTGTGCGATCGCGAGGCCATCGTGCAATGCCGAGCGTGTAGCGACGTCTGTGGGTTCGAAGTCCTCCGGTGACGACTCAGCCGCGGCCAATGCGTGCACGATCTTCTCCGGTGCCGTTTCAGTCAGTCGGCGCGGAGCAGTCTGTTGCACGACAGGCTCCGGACGATCAGGTGCATCTTTGAGGGCCGCCCGCGGTGCAACGTTGTGTTGCTCCACCAGATCCCGATCGGCAGTGCGGTTGACGCGGCCTGGTGCGGCATCGCCGGTTCCTCGGTCACGTTCGCTACGGTCGTCGACACCAATCGAAGTCGACGGTACCTCTTCGTCCACTTCCCGCAACTCGCAGTTCACAATTCTCGGCGGCGGGTCCGATGCAACCACCGTCGCGGGCACCGACGTTTCGACACCGGCGGAAGCCAGCAGGCTCGCGACGCTCGTCTGGTACGCCAGGAATACGTCACCCGCTACGCCAGCGCTGCCATCGGCATAGCCGAAGGTGGTATTCGCGTAGATCACGTTGGCGTCCGGACGAGCCTGTGCTCCCGTACGCACGCCGGCGAGTGCTATGTACTCGATGCCGCGATCGGACAGCGATGCCAATTCGTTGGCCTGGCTGATACCGTCCTGGTTGGCGTCCTGCCAGACCTGGAATTCGGCGAAGCGTGCGTCGAGTGCGGACAGCTGGCCGTCGTGGTTGCTGTCGTAAGCGGCCAGACCCTCGAGGTCGGAAACCGCGCCGGCGACATCGCCGGCGAAGGAGATTTCCGTACCGTTGTTGATGCGTCCGTCGTGATTGCGGTCGAGCACCAGCAGGCCATCGCCCGCTCCGACCCAGCCGGTGCGTTCGGTGGTGCCGTTACCGTCCATGTCGAACAGCGTCGTGCTGGTGTTCGGACTGACGAGGTTGAGGCCGTTGCGGTCGAGATCGAGAACGATCGGGGCCAGGGACTGGCCTTGCAGCGTGACGCTGATGACGATCGGATCGCTGCGATTGCCGGCCTGATCTTGCGAGACCACGGTGACCTTGTAGCTGACGGTGTCGTCTTGGACCAGGTAATAACCGGCGCCGCCACCGCGCGGATCTTCCCCATCCCCGGAGATCCATTCCGTGAACGTGGCCTTGAGCAGGATCGCGCCCGTACCGTCACCGTACGTTTGCAGCGCGCCTGCCGTGGAGACCTGCTCCGGCACCCAGTACTCGTTGTAGGTGGTCGCACCGCTCCAGGTATCGGTGTTCCAGTCCTGGCAGAAGTGCCACTTCTCCACGCTCAGCACCACGAACGACGTCGCCGAGCCTTCCGGATCCGACTTGTACAGACGCGAATTGGCGAACTGGATGTAGGGCCGCTCATCCACCGGGCCCACGTTGATGGTCACCCAGGCGCTGCTGCTCAAGCCGGTACCGGCGCGGTCGCGCACCGTCACCTGGACCTGGTGGCTGGTCGCGGTTTCGTAGTCGAGCGATCCCTGGAGATAGAGCTGGCCGGTGGTGGCGTTGACCGAGAAGCGCGCGGTGTCGCCGCCAGTCAGCGAGAACCGCGGATCGCGGTTGTATGACTGACTGTCCGGATCCCAATACCCCATGGTTCCGATCAGGGTCTGTCCGGCGCCCGGCGAGTTTTCGTTGACGGTGAAGCTTGCGGCGTTGACAGTCGGTGCTTCGTTGACGTCCTCGACCCGCACGGTGACGGTCGCGGTGCCGACGGACGATAGGCTGCCGTCCGTGGCCCGCACCGTCGCCGCGTACGAGGCTTCCAGTTGCCCATCCCCATCGGCGTCGGTCAGCGTGACGCCACCGGCTGCCACCAGGGCTTCGAAGTCGGAATTGAAAGTGGGCGCGAATTTGAGCTGGTTACCGGAGATCGTGAACCACCCCTTGGGATCGCTGACCAGCTGATAGCCCGGAGCAGTACCGTCGGGATCGGTAGCGGACAAGGTCGCCGCCACCTGGTTGGCCAAGCTCGTTCCCTCGGCGCTGATCGTGATCGGTTGCGACGTCACGACCGGGGCGGATGGCGCCTCGTTGACGTTGGTGAGGCCAACGACGAAGTTCTTGTCGAAGGTGGCACCGCTGGCATCGGTCACCCGAACGGTGATGGTGTGCGACGTCGCCCCTTCGTAATCGAGCAGTGCGCCGTTGGCCACAGTCAGAGCGCCGGCCGGGGTGATGGCAAAACGACCACCCGCATTGTTGACCAGGCTCAGCGTCAGCCCGTCCCCCACGTCCGGATCCGCGCCGGCGAAATTCGCTATCAGGGTGCCGTTGGCGACGTTCTCCGCAACCGTCAGCGCGCGATCACCGGTGATGTCGTACGGCGTGTCGTTAGCGTCTTCGATACGCAGCGTGATCGTGCGGGTCGACGCGGAATCCAGGGTACCGTCGGTGGCCTTCACCACCGCCGAATACACCACTTCCTGACGGCCATCGCCGTCGCTGTCGCCTACGGTGAGTCCGGCGGCCTTGAGCGCCTCGAAGTCGAAGCTCAAACCGGACGCGATCTTCAGCTGGCTACCGGAGATCGTGAACCAGCCACGCGGATCGCTGGTGATGACGAAGACGGGTGCGGTGCCATCGGGATCGGTGGCCGCCAGATTGGCAACGACCTGTCCCGCCAGAGCCGTGTTCTCGTTCGCCATTACGATCAGCTGGCTGCTCACCGTCGGCGTGGTCGGCGCCTCGTTGACGTTGTTGACGGTGATCGTGAAGTCCTTGTCGTACGTCAGTCCGCCCGAGTCGGTGACGCGTACGCGGATCACGTGCGAGGCCGCGGCCTCACGATCCAACAGCGCACCATTGGCCACCGTGAGCACGCCGGCGCTCGAGAGGGCAAAGCGGCCGCCCGCATCGTTGAGCAGGGAGTAGCTCGCAGCATCGTTGTCGGCATCGGTGCGCGAGAAGTTGGCCACCAGCGTGCCATTGGCCACGGCCGCCGTCGCCGTCGATTCGTTGATCGCCAACGTGCGGTCGGCGGCGATATCCGTCGGTCGCGCATTGATTACAAAGGCGAGCGAACGCGTGGTCTGCGTGGTGTTGCCGTTGGACGTTTCGCGCGCGATGGCGGTGACCGTCAACGCGCTGGCGCCAGTGAGATCCTGCGACCAGGCGCTCGGCCCCACGATCGCCAGGCCGGTCAGCTGCGCCGGCGTCAGACTCCACACGCCGTTGCCCAGGTTGGTGCCCTGGTTGAGGATCAGGCCGGTCGGCAGATTGGAGATGCGGACTTCCAGCGTCTCCGAACCGTCCTGGTCGGCCAGGGCCGCCTGGATGTCCAGCGCCAGCGTGCCCGAGTCCAGCGTCGGCGTCGCCGCGACCGCCTTCGCCACGCTGATCGTCGGCGCATCAGCACGCGCATCGATGGTGAGCAGGAAGCTGCGCTCGCTGACCAGACCGCCCGGGTCGGTAGCCTGCAGGCTGATCTGCACCTGGCCGCTGGTGTTGGCCTTGGTGCTGACCGTCACCGTGCGCACGCCATTGGCGTCCGGTGCGCTCACGGTCGGCGTGTTGACCAGCACCGTCTCCAGCGTTTGGGTGCCGGGCTTGAGCGCCTTGGCGACGACCGTCAGGCCGGTGACCGGCGTGATGTCGTCGGTGACCGTGAACTGTAGCGTCAGCGTGCCGTCTTCGTTGATTGTCTGGTTGGCTACGCTCGAGATCACCGGTTCGCCATTGGCGTCCCAGTACTGCTTCCAGCGGTTCTCGAACGCGAGGTTGGCGTGCAGCGTGTCGTAGGCCGCCTGCGTGGCCGGCTTGGTGTAGCCGGCCATCAGGGCGACCAGCGCCTCGGCGTCGATCGTGTCGGAGTAGTGCGAACCGGAGACGATGAAGTCGATCTTGTAGTTGGCGCGATCGGAGGCAGTCGCGGTCAGGTACCAGTTCTTGACCGTGGTCTGTACCGCGGTGCCGATCACCGAGATGACCAGGTCGTCGCCGCTGCGTGCGAACCACAGCTGGTTGCGATTGATGCCGGAATACCCGATGGCATCGATGTCGGTGCCGTTGGGGTCGTAGTTCTGGATCTCGTCGACACCGGAGTTCAAGTCGATGAGATACACGTCGCTGCCGGTACCGCCGATCAGGATGTCGTTGCCCGCGCCACCGATCAGCTGGTCGCCGCCCGGGCCGGCATCGAGGACGTCGTTGCCGGCGCCGCCGTCGAGCAGATCGTTGCCGGCGCCGCCGCGCAGCACGTCGTCGCCATTGCCGCCTTCGAGCACGTCGTCGCCGGTGCCACCGATCAGCGTGTCGGCGTAGCTCGAACCGACCACGCGTTCGATGCCGACATACGTGTCGCCCGCCGCATCGTTCAGTGTGCCGCCGATGGTCAGGTCGAGGCTCACGCCGGCACCGGACGATTGATACGTGACCGTGTCGTAGCCAACACCGCCATCGAAGCGATCGGCACCTGCATCGCCAAACAAGGTGTCGTCGCCGTCGCCGCCGAGCAGCTGGTCATCGCCGGCATCACCGCGCAGGGTGTCGTTGCCGAGCCCGCCGTCGAGGATGTCGTTGCCAGCGCCGCCATACAGCGTGTCATTGCCGACTTCACCGTAGAGCGCATCGTTGCCCGCGCCGCCATACAGTAGGTCGTTGCCGTCGCCACCGCGCAACGTGTCGTTGCCCAGGTCGCCCTGCAGCGTGTCGTCGCCCAGTTCGCCCCACAGCTGGTCGTCGCCGTCCTGGCCTTGCAGGACGTCGTTGCCATCGCCGCCGTAGAGGTCGTCGTTGCCCGTGCCGCCCAGTAGCGTGTCGGCGCCGCCGTAGCCATAGATCACGTCGCGATTGGCCTGGCCCGTCAGCGTCTCGCCGTTGGCGGTGCCGTACAGATAGTCGTCGCGGTTGTCGACGGTGAAGCTGAAGTCCTTCTCGTAACTCAAGCCGCCTGCCTGGCCACCCCGGTCGGTGACGCGTATACGCACCGTGACTGTGGCGCCGGCCTCGTAGTCGAGCCACTGGTTGGCCTTCAATCGCAGCTGATTGCCGACGACTTCGAAGCGGCTGTCGTTGACCACCGTGTAGGCGAAGGTCGCGAAGTCACTGCTACCGGCGGTGTCCGGATCGGATGCCGCCAGCGTCCCGAGCACGATCGCGGGACGCGTGGCGCCCGAGGCAGGGCGATCGCGTTCGGCGACCGAGCTGACGCTCGGGGTCAGGGTGAGGTTGGTCGGCGCCTCGTTGACGTCTTCGATCAGGAACGAGAATAGCGTGTCCTGGCCTGAGGTCAGCGTGCCGTCGGTAGCGCGAACCGCGGCGTTGAAACGGATCTCCTTGATGCCGTCCCCATCGGTGTCTTCCAGCGTCGCACCCGCGGCCAGCTGTTCGAAGTCGATGGTGGCGCCACTGCGGATTCGCACACTGCTGCCCACCACTTCCAGCCAGCCGTTCGGATTGCTCGTCAGCACCAGACTCGGCGTGGTGTTGTCCGGGTCGCCCATGACGAAGCTTGCGGCCGTACCGCCTGTAGCGTTCTCGGCGAGTACCGCCGGCACCGTCGTCGACGGCGGCGCGACGATGTACGGCGCTTCGTTGATGTTGCGCACGGCCATCACGAAGCTCTTCTCGAAGAAGGCACCGGCCGGATCGGTTACGCGTACGCGCAGGGTGTGGCTCGTGGCAGCTTCGTAATCGAGCGCGCTGCCATTGGCGACACTGAGCACCCCTCCCGGTGTGAGCGCGAAGCGGCCACCGGCATTGTCGATTAGCTGGAAGGTAAGCGTATCGCCGTCGACATCGGATCCGGTGAACGTACCCAGCACGGTGCCGTTCGCGGCGCCTTCGTCGACCGCCAGCGTCGCCGGGCCGGTGAGTGCGTTGGGAGCATCGTTGACCGGACGTACTTCGACATCGATCCGCTGCTCGACGCTGTTGCCGTTCGCGTCGGTGACTTTGACTACGAACTGGTCCTGCCCGTTGGCGTTGGCGCCCGGCGTGTAGGTCCATGCACCGGTGTTGGCATCAAGCACGACCGCGCCCAGGCTCGGACCCTTAGACAGGGCGTAGCCGGTGATGTTGTCGTCGTGGTCGACGGCGTTGACCTGGCCCGAGATCACGACGTCTTCGTCGGTGACGCGGGTCTGGTCCGCGACCGTGGGAACCGCCTTGCCGCCGGCATGCCAATAGGTGTTCAGCAGATCGGACACGGACTGCGGCATTGCAGCCGGAACAGCGGCCGAAGCCTGCACCATGGCGTCGATCAGCGGCGTCGCCGCATTGAAGAACAGCGCACCGCTGGTGGTGGTGATCTTGTAGATCTTCGTACTGGAAGCGTCACCGAGCAGGAAGTTGTCCAGCGTGATCACGGTCGAACCGCCGATGACTGAGATCAGCAGGTTGTTTCCGGAACGGCTGAACCAGATGCGCGACGCATCGACGTCGGCAATGACGATCTCGTTCTTTAGGCCATTGGCATCGATGATCGTGTCGGCGCCGCTGTTGGCATCGAACACATAGGTATCGTCGCCGGTGCCGCCCTTGAGCTGATCGTTGCCCGCTTCGCCGCCGAGGATGTCGTTGCCGGCGCCGCCATCAAGGAGGTCGTTGCCCGCGCCACCGGCCAGCTTGTCGTCGTCGGCATCGCCGAACAGCACGTCGTTGCCGTCCCAACCGCCCAGCGTGTCCTTGCCGGTTCCGCCGTACAGCGTGTCGTCGCCTTCATCGCCGCTAAGCTGGTCGTCGCCACCATCGCCCAGCAGCGTGTCGTTGCCGAAGCCGCCGCTGATCAGGTCTTTGCCGAGACCGCCTTCGAGATGGTCGTTGCCATCGTCGCCGGAGAGACCATCCGCGCCGTCGCCGCCGTAAAGCGTGTCATCGCCGGCGCCGCCCACCAGGACGTCGTCGCCGGCGCGGCCATCCAGCACGTCGTTGCCGCCGTAACCCGCCAGCCGGTTGGCACGCGCGTCGCCCGACAAGGTGTCGCCGAAGCCGTCGCTGCCCGAGACGTTCTCGATGGAGCTGACGCCATTGGCATCCTTTGCGATCACGTCACCGGTGGCATGTCCGCCACTGGCCGTGGACGTCGCCAGATCCACGATGACGCCCGCATCCGAGGTGATGTAACGAATCGTGTCGCCGTACGCGGTTCCTGCCTGGGCTGCCGCGCCTGCGCTGACGCTATCGTTGCCGCCGTCGAACGTATCGGCTCCGATGCCGCCCTCCAGCGTGTCGTTGCCGTCGCCACCACGCAGCGTATCGTTGCCGGCGAGGCCGGAAATCACGTCGTCGCCGGCCAGGCCGTCCAGCGTGTCCGCACCTGTGGTGCCGAACATCACGTCGCCGTCGGTGGTGGCGTTCTCGCCGGTGAGAACGAGCTTGCTCAGATCGGCCGAAAGGCCATCGTTGAGTTGCAGCGTTTCCACGGCGGCGCTGCCGCCGTCGATGGCGACCGAGAAGTTGCTGCCCGCGACAGACAGACCGCCAGCCGTGCGCGTGATGGTGAAGTCCGACAGACTGATGCCCGCTTCCAGCACCAACTGGTCACGGCCGCCATCGCCGGTACCGAACGCCTCGCGGATGACCTGACTTCCCTTGCCCGTCGCCAGCAACTTGCTGTCGATGTTCTGCGTATTCCAGGTCGAGAACGCTGGGACCGCCGGCGCTTCCGAGGTGGATGTGATGGAATTATCGAAGTAGATGACAGCGCCATCAGCCTTGCGGGTGATAGTGAGTTTGTAGATGTAACGGTCGGGGATGCCCCGACGTTCATCGCCGACGATGGTCTGCAGAACATCCCAGCTGGCCTGGAATGTGTCGGCATTGAATGCGCCACTGCTCGTGAATAATTCTTCGATGAGGTAGCGACCTTCGGCAATGCGCACACCGGTGTCGCCGCTGCCCACCTCGTAACTGTCGTCGCCGGCGCCGCCGTAGAGCACGTCGTTCCTGGTAGCGATCAGCACATTCGCGCCGCCGTCGCCGCCGAGGTGGTTACCGCCGCCAGCCGAACCTTGCAATCCTTCGACGGATACCAGCGAATCGCCCAACGCATCCCCAGTGTTGAAACGGGAATAGGTGGAATCGAGGTAGGCATGCAGACCGGTTCCTTGCGTCGAGTACGACGCGATGTCCAGGCCTTCGCCACCTCCGACGAAGTCCGCGCCCGCGCCGCCTTCAAGCACGTCGTCACCGGCGCCACCGAACAACACATCCACTCCGGTGCCGCCCCGGAGCGTGTCGTTTCCGGCATTGCCGGCCAGGATGTCATCGCCCATGCCGCCGTCGATGAAGTCATCACCGCCATTGCCAGTCAGCCAATCCGCACCGGCAGTGCCCGCGACCGTGTCGTCGCCCTCGCTGCCACCGTCGAGATTCATCGTGTCGACCGCATGTCTTCCGGTCGCGGCGAACACGAAATTCTCGATCGACTTGCCGACCGTGAACCAGTCCTTGATGGTGATCTGATCGTTAGCGGCATCGAACGCAGAAACGCTGTTCTCGTCGCCGATCGCCAGTTGCAGATCGTTTCCGTTGCGACGCAGCTGCACGTCCTGGATGTCGATGCCCACGCCGAACTCGAGCGTGTCGGTGCCCGCGTTGCTGGCGATGTTGCCGTCGACCGCACCACCGTGGCGCTTCAACGTCTGGGTTTCGTCGTTCCAGTCGTATTGGCCCACCCACTTGGAGCCATCGAAATACACGACGCCGTCCTTGGTGACGGTGCCGTTGGCCTGGAGCACGTAACCGTTGACGTAGACGCCGCTCCGCCAGACCAGATCCCAGTTGTTGACGAAGTCGTCCATCACAACGTCCTGGCCGTCGCCGCGCGAGTAACGGAACACGTCGTCGCCGGCGCCGCCCACCACGGTGTCGTTGCCACGGCCGCCGGCGATCAGATCCGAGCCCGAGTTGGCGCCCAGCCCACCGTAGACAAAGTCGTCGCCCGCGTCGCCAAACAACGTGTCGTGCCCGCTACCGCCCAACACCGTGTCGTTGCCGGAGCCACCCAATACCCAATCGTTGTCGCCGTCGCCGGCGACGAAGTCGTTGCCCGAGCCGCCGTTGACGAAATCGTCGCCCGCGAGCGCGCGGATCACGTCATCGCCGGCACCGCCGTACAGGAAGTCGGCACCGTAGCTGCCGAGAATCACGTCGGATTCGCCGCTGCCGATCACCATCGACGTAATGTCGCCGAGGCGGATTTCTTCGCCATCGGCAAAGCGCAACCATTCGACGCGGCGTCCGGCCAGGAACCAGTCCTGCACGGTGAGTTCGTCGCCGGTAAGCACGCCGTTGCCGTTGGCATCCGGCGCCATCAGCGCGATGGTCAGATCGTTGCCTGACCGGCGCAGCACGATGTTCGCCATCGTGACGCCGGCGCGGAACGCGATCGCATCTTCGCCGCCGCGGACCGACCCGTCGATTTCGTAGGCGCCGCCGCCGGCCCAGTTGCGCGCCTGCGTGCCGGCTCGGATTTGCTGGTAAAGCTGTTCCAGCGGGTCCTGGGTACCGCGCGACATATCCGCGTTGGCTTCGTCGAAGACGACGTCTTTGCCGTCGCCAAAGCCGAAAATGTACTGATCGGAACCGGAGCCGCCCAGAATGGTCGCTTCACCGTTCGGGCCACGATCGTCTCCTGCGCCCGCTTCGAGAATGTCGCCACCCGCTCCGCCCACCAGGCGGTCTACGCCCGCGCCGCCCTTGAGCCACTCCGAGCCCGCGCTGCCGTAAAGCCGATCGTCTCCATCGCCGCCGTCGAGCACGTCGCCATTGCCGCCCCAACCGGCAACTGCAGCGGCTTCGGCCGCGGTGTCGGTGATCTGGAAGCCGGTGTTGGCCACGTTGGCCGCGAACAGCGTGTCGTTGCCTGCGTCGCCAAACAGCCAGTCATCGAGCCTTCCGCCGACAAGCACGTCGTTTCCGTCGCCGCCAAGCGCATCGTTGCCGAGGTCTCCAACGCGTATCACGTCGTCGCCGGCGCCACCGTCGATGATGGCGGTGAAGTCGATGACATGAGGTCCACTGGCGGCGGCGTCGTTGATCGTCAATCCGGACGCGTTCGTAATCGTGTCCAGGATGACCGTGATGGCGTCGTTACCCGTGGTACCGGCGATACGCTCCTTCGATTGGGTATCGACAGTGTCCTCGATGATCCGCGCCAGATTGCCGTCGGCGCCGAGGACTGCAAAGAATCGCGCGTTGTCCTCCAGGTGCATCACCACGTTGCCAGGCGTTGCTGCAACGCCATCGACGGTGCCATCGTTGATCTGATCCAGGAATGCACCGAATCCGCCGATCCAGTCGGTGAAGCTGCGCTTACGCAGTCCCAGTTCGCTGGCACGCGCCAGAGTCACCGCCCAACCAGCCGCAAAGGTGCTGTGCGGATCCGCCAGGATGGAAGCCTGGATGAAGGCGCGGTTTTCAAGATAGCGGGCGAAGTCCCGCGCCATCGCGATGTCGCCGAACAGTCCGTTGAGGTCGAACGACCCGGAAACGTTCGGCATCTCTGCAGACGCCGGCGCACCCGTGAGCCGCATGCTGGATACCAGCGCTCGCTTGCTATAGACGTCGCCGCCTACGAGGCGGGTAACCATGTCGCTTACCGCCACGTAGATGCCGTGCTGGACGATGTCCTGGACGTTGCGCGACTTGACGTTCGGCGCGGACCAGTAGACGTAGTCCTTTGACTTGAAGCCGTACTCGCCAGCGCGGACTTCGGCACCATTCACGAGCTTGGCGCCAGTGGCATCGATGATCGAATTGAGGGAGTGGGCAACCGTCTGAGCAACTGCCGCTGCTGCAGGCCTTGACCCATGGCCTTTCGATCGCGTGTCTCCGATGACGAAGTTGTGACTCTGATCACTCCAGATGACTGTGGTGCGAGCCTGTGGCTTCGTCCCAATGGATTCTCCGAGAAGTCCACCGAGGATGTAGCCCACGAATGCGCCAACCGCTGCGCCAACGAAGCCGCCGATCTCTCCGCCAATCTCGGCGCCCCACTTGGCCCCCGCCATCGCGCCCACCGCCGTGCCGAGTTGGGCGCCGATCTGTCCTTCCATGGTCTCGAAGTCGACGACCTTGGAGGCGAGCTTGGTTCCGATGAAGGAACCGACCACATTCCACAACATCGCAGGATTGATGTTGCTGGTGACCGTCACGCCCTGTACGCCCGCGGCCATGTCGGCCACGTTCTTGATGATCTGCGTGAGGACCGCCGAGCTTGCGGACTGTGCCAGTTGGCCCAGCGTGCCCTCCAGACCGAGGTCTTTGATCAGTTCAGCCGTCAGATAGGACGACACCGCACCGATGGCCCCGTTGCGAAGGTCATTGGGCAGATCGGCGAACATCTCGTCCATCGCGTCAGCGAGGCCGATGTCCGACATTCCACTCCTGGCGAAGGCTTCGGCCAGGTTCTCGCCAACTGCGCCCAGTACGATCGAGCTGATCGTGCCAGCAAGCTGGTTGTCGGAGAGGAGTCGGCCCAGTGTCGAGCCGAAAATGTTGCCGATGCTGCCTACATCGATCCCATGGAACGTCGCAGAGTCGTTGACAGTCCGCCAATCCGTGCGCGCGCGGTCCTGGGTGCCTTCCTCACCCTGGCGCGTGAATGTGACGGTGATGGACCCGTACGTATAGGTGGTCTCGAGCGTATCGAAGCGATGATTGTTGTCGAGGTCTTTGAACTCCCCCGACTCTAGTGTGTTGTTCTGTTCTCGACCTTCCAGATCGGGATGAATGATCTTGTAGGATTCGAGATCGGTATGGCCGTCGCCATCGATGTCGTGGCCCGAGAAGAAGCCGAAGCGGCCATCCGGACCGGTCGCCATGACCATCTGTGTTCCATCCGGGCGGGTAACGCCGAAGCGCGCCTCGAACCCGCCGGGCAACGCGTCGACCAACGACGTGTTGTGGACCCTGAAGCCACCGGCAACGTAGGTGTGGTAATCGGCGACCGTGAAATTGTAGGTGTCGACGACGAAGCCACCTTCGCTCGATCGATAACCGCCGACATTCGCCAGCTCCTCGCCCTCGATGCGTTGCCCGCGCAGCGCCACCAGGTCTCCACCCGCGCGCACGACACGAAGCCCGTCTCGCAGGATTTCTTCCACGGTGTGGAAGGTGCCGTCTTCGCATAGGAACGGATGGAACGGCGTTACACCGACGCCTCCTTCCAGCATGAAGATAGCGTCAGTGCTGTTTCTCAGCAACGCTGTGACGACGCCCGGCACGAGCGGCCCAAAGCCATCGAACGCCGCGACCTCATCGCCGGTCGCGATGTTTTCGATGACGGTCGTCTGGCCGTTGGCGAGCCGGATGGGAGTCCCGGCGATAAAGCATCGAAACGGCTCCAGAATCTCTGGAACGCGTGGGTTATAGGCGATAGGGAGGATATTTCGATGCGAGCCGGCATCCAGCATGAAGCCCGTGTAGTTCAGGAGCTGGTCATGCCCGATCTTCAGGAACTCCTCATATTCGCGCTTGCCCTTGTCACTTCGGCCAAACACGGCCTTGAGGAGTGTCTCGACCGTCTCGGCGCCCGGCTTCGCCAGACCGAACAGGCGGTTGCCGTAGAGATCGGCCTTCGGGTCGTAGTAGGCGACGACTTCCCCGCCATCGCCCCCAATCGTCGTGTCGACAATCTTGAACGCCACGGCGCTTTTGCCACCCGTGTTACTGGTCTCCAGATAGCCGCGATACCGACCGTCAGCCGACGTGACGTAGGACGTCCGCTGGTCTGGAGTCAGGGCATACAACTGTTGGTCAGTGAAGCCAAAACTCGACGCCTTCAGCTGCGCACTGCTTCCGAACTGCACCAGCAGCGCTGCGAAGGTGCTTTGCTTGAAGGGGAACTTCCATTGGGACCAGTCCGCGGTGTTCTCTTCAAGCATGGCCCGCGTCGGGGCCATTGGAGTTCCACCGTACTGGTGTTTGTCGTAGACGGCGGAATCAAAAATGACGCTGCCGCTGTCGATAGCGTTGAATCCCGCCTGGCGATCCTCCCAACGCTGGGCATTTCCTGGAAACAGCTCCCCCATGCCGAGCTGCTTCCATACGGAGTAATCCAGGTAATGCAGTTCCTGCGCGGTGAGCAGACCATCGCGTCCGGTGAGCAGTTCGCGCTCGATCCCATCGAGCATGCGCTCGATGATGTTCTTAGAGAAGTCGTCGAGGGTCAGGCTATAGCGTTCACCCGCTCTGAGCTTTGCAGCAGCGTTACCGATCGCTGCACCGGCGCCGTACACGCCGGAGTTGGTCGTGATCGACGCCTGCATGGTCAGCTGTTCGATCGTGCCGGCAATCTGGCTCGCGCTGAAGTTCTGCTTGTAGTACTCGATCAGGTTGGAATAGACGTTTCCGCGAAGCGGATTCGGACCGTTGAGCAGCGCGCGTTGGTTCTGGATGAACTGCAAGAAATCCATGGAGGCCCCATACTTCCTGTGTAATGTGTTCTTGTTTGTTGGTAGCGCAGTTATTGCCAGCTCGACACGAGCCGCCTTAGCTCTGTCGCGCGCTGCTGCCACTGGTGGACGCCACTTGCCTTGAAGTGGATTGATGCCAGGACGTTGCGCACCGGCATGATTTCCAGACGGCAGGTGTCCTGCGTTGCTGGATCGTCGAAGCTCACGCAATCCAGCTGCACGAACTCGTCGTCGCGGCCACTGGGATGGATATAGCGATGCCGGATCGAAATTCCGGGCGAGTCGTCGATGACGACGCGATCCAGCCCGGCCTCCGGATCATGACTTGTGCCTTGCAGCTGCTGGACGTATTTCAGCGCGCGCTGGCTGCGCTCCGCCCAGCCATCGGCAGATTCGGCCAGGGTGACGATCAGTACGTCCTGGGTAAGCTCGTGCTCCGTGTTCGCGAAGCCGGAACGTTCGAACGGTATTGCGAGCTCGATGTTGCGCGCGATCAGACGGTCGTCGCGCACTGCTTCGATGGCAGCTGGACTCAGATAGCTTCGGGGTATGCGCAATATGGGAGGGTTCAGCGGATCGAGACCGGGCTTGGCCCAGTCTGTAGTGCCGTTGAACTCTACTGCGACGGTGGCGTCGGCTTCGTACATCGTTTGTTCCCATCCCTGAAGTTGTGGTACTTGAGCAGTCGCGCTGGCGAGTGGTTCGCAAGCCGGCAGACATAGAAGAATGGCGAGCGACAAGACCTTCATTACCGCTCCCTTCCCGCCTCGCTCACCTTGCGGGCCAACGGCGACAACAGGAATTCGATGATTCTGCGATCCCCGGTCTTGATCTCTGCGGTAGCAGCCAGGCCCGGCGCAAGCAGAACGCGACGGCCGTCAATCTGGATCCACGGCTTGCGCATGCGGATGCGCGCAGGAAAAAGCAGGCCTTCCTTTTCGGTCTGCACAGCGTCGCCGCCAATGTGTTCGATCTCACCCTCGACCACACCGTAGCGAGTGAATGGATAGGCCTCGAGCTTGACCTCGACCGATTGACCGCTGTGCACGAAGCCGGCGTCGCGGTTGCGGACCATCGCATCCACCACCAGCTCGCCGTCGTGGGGCACGAGCACCATCAACGCGTCCGCCGGCTTGACCACGCCGCCAACGGTGTGGACCTGCAACTGCTGGATCACGCCGGCGACTGGTGCGCGCAGCAGCGTGTGCTCGGCCTTGTCGGTCGCCTTCTTGAGTTCTTCGGCGCGCAATGCGCGCGCGGCTTCGGCTTCGGTCAACGCGTCCAGCGCTTCGCGTGCAAATTCGCTGCGCAGCTTGGCCTGCTGCTGGCCGACGGCCGCCTCGCCGGCCACCGCCTTGCTCTGTTCTTGACGACGGATCGCCAGGTCCTGACGCATGCCGATCACGCGCTCCTTGACCTCAGCAACGCGCAGGCGTGGCACGTAGTTGTCCTTGCTCAGCTCTTCCATCTTGGCGAGCTGCTCGGTCGCCAACGGGAGCTGCTGTTCCAGCTTGACGACTTCGGCGTCGACCATGCCGCGATCGCCATTGCGCTGCAGGCCCTCTTGTCGCAATCCGGCCAGCGCGGTTTCAAACTCATGCACTTTTGCCGCCACCAGCGCAGTCTGGATGGCGACCATCGCATTTGAGGTGCCTTCGGGGGGAATGAATCGCGCTGGCTTGCCCGCAGCGTGATCCGCCAGGGCCTGCGCACGGGCCACATCGATCTGCGCGGTCAACAACGCCTGACGCGCTTGTGCGACTTCGGCCTTGCTGACCGTCGGATCCAGATCGATCAGCGGTGCATCCTTCGCCACTACCTGGCCTTCGACCACGTAGATCTGTCTGACGACACCGAGGTCGGCCGACTGGATCAGCTTGATGTTGCCGCGCGGGATGACCTTGCCTTCCGCGACGGCCACCACATCGAGTTTGCCCAGACAGGCCCAGAGCAAGGCGAGGAGCAGGAACGACAACAGCAGCCAAAGCACCAGGCGACCCATCGGATTGGGCGGGCTCTCCAGAATCTCCAGAGCGGCCGGCAGGAATTCCGGCTCGGCATGCAGCTGGCGGTTGGCGCGACCCTCGCGGTCAATGGCGAGACTTTCTCGCAGCACGTCGAAGTGCCGCTTCCATCCTTTGAACATCAATTGCCTTCCTCAGGCGTTGGATCAGGAAAGGGCCGGGCTCTGCTGCTGCAGCCCCATCTGTTTGCGGTACAGGCTGGAGTAGCGCCCGTCGAGCCGCAGCAGATCTTCGTGCGATCCGGTTTCAGTAATCTGACCGCGTTCCAGCGTAATGATGCGGTCAGCCTGGCGAACGGCCGAAAGGCGATGCGCGATGATGATCACCGTGCGGCCCTTGCTCATGTGCCTTAGGTTGGCCTGGACGATTTCTTCACTCTCTGCGTCCAGTGCGGAGGTCGCTTCGTCGAAGATGAGCACTTTGGGATCGGTGGCAAGTGCTCGCGCGATAGCGATACGCTGGCGTTGTCCGCCCGACAGGTTCGCGCCGCGCTCGTCGATGCGCGCGTCGTACGCCTCGGGCAGTTCCAGGATGAAGTCGTGCGCGCCTGCCAGTTTCGCGACTTCGACGACCTTGCTCATCGGCATGGCCGGGTCGGCCAGAGCGATGTTCTCGCGCACAGTGCGGTTGAACAACAGGCTTTCCTGCAACACCACGCCGACTTGCCGGCGCAGCCATGAGGGATCGACCAGCGACAGATCGACGCCATCGATCAGCAGGCGCCCACGTTCCGGCGTATGCAGGCGTTGCACGAGCTTGGCCAGCGTCGACTTGCCCGAACCGGACGGGCCGACCACACCAATGACCTCGCCGGGTGCGATGCGCAGGTCGAGCCCGCGCAGGATTTCTGGGCCATCGGGGCGATAGCGGAAGCTCACAGCCTCAAGCAGGATCTCGCCCTTGATCGCAGGAAGACTTGAGCGCGAAGCAGACGCGACGGGCTCGGTCGGCGAATTGAGAATGTCACCCAACCGGTCGACCGCAATGCGGGCCTGCTGGAAGTCCTGCGCCAGCTGCGCCAGGCGCAGTACGGGTCCTGCCACCTGTCCCGCCAACATGTTGAAGGCGACCAGCTCGCCTACCGTCAGCTTGCCGCCGATTACCAGGCGTGCGCCGAAAAACATCAGCGTCACGGTGGCCAGCTTGTTGATCAACTGGATCGCCTGCGAACCCCAGTTGGCGAGCATCGAGGCCTTGAGGCTCGCCTGGATGTAGCCGGCCAGCTGGCGGTCCCAGCGGTTCTGCATCTGTGGTTCGACCGCCATAGCCTTGAGCGTTTCCACGCCGGTAACGGCTTCCACCAGGAACGACTGGTTCTCGGCACCGCGGACGAATTTCTCATCCAATCGCCGCCGCAGGATCGGGCCGACCACGGCCACCACGATCGCGTACAGCGGCAGCGTCACCAGCACGACCAGCAGCAGGCTCGGGCTGTAGATCCACATCACCGCCAGGAATACGACCGCAAAGAACAGGTCGAGAACGACGGTCTGTGCGGAGGAGGTCAGGAAGCTGCGGATGGTCTCCAGCTCACGGACACGTGCAACGGAATCGCCGACGCGGCGTGCCTGGAAGTATCCCAATGGCAGATGGGTGAGGTGCGCGAACAGCTTGGACCCAAGCTCGGCGTCGACTCGCGAGGTCGTATGCGAGAACAGATAGGTGCGCAGGCCGCCCATCACGACCTCGAACATCGATACCACTAGCAGGCCCAGCGCCAGGATTTCGAGCGTGCTGATGCCCTTGTGCACCAGCACCTTGTCGACCACGACCTGGAAGAACAAGGGCGTGACCAAGGCAAGGATCTGCAGGAAGAACGATGCGACCAGCACATCGCGCAGGAGGTGCCGATATTTGACGATCGCGGGAATGAACCAGGTGACGTCGAACGCCCGCGCCACGCCGGCGATCCGTTCGCGCGTGGTCATGACGATCAACTGGCCGGCGAAGGATGCTTCGAACTCGCCGATGGGCACCGTGACTGGACGCTGTTCGATCGGGTCGAACAGCAACGCGCGCTCGTCATCGGCCTTGAGCAGCAGCGTATAGCGGCCATCGCTGAGGCAGGCGATCGCCGGCAGCGGGTAGCTGGTGAGGCTGCTGGCGCGTGCCTTCACTAGGCGCGCCTTCACCTCCAGCCGCTTGGCCAGACGCAACAGGTCGGTGGGAGTGACGCTTTCGCCGGCCTTGCCGAGCAGGTGACGGAGTTGGTCCGGTTCCGCCGGCCGGTCGAGATAACCCAAGAGGGCGACAAGGCATTCGAGCCCCCCGTCGTCCATGACGTCATTCAACATACTGAAAATCGATTCCTTGTGCCGCTTCCCCAAGCGACGACAGAAGGTAACACGCGGCACCGCATTTTCCACGTCCCTTTGCCTCAAAGCCTACACATCGCCTCCTGCGACTATTTCACTGCCTACGATGACCCGCGTCGTTGCAAATGGTCGTATGCGCCTCTACGAACCGATCGATCCGGAGTGTCCTTACGCATTGACTGACAAGGATCCGTGCAGCCTCAGCTCAACTCGCTCCTGGCTGTAGCCGAGTACTTTGGATCGGATGTGGTTTCGATTCTCACCGACCCGCAGGAAGCAGCTCGACAGACCTCACTAGAGATCCCTCCGATGGCAGCCAAGCGGGGTAAGCGTCCGTTTGCGGCGTTGGGCAAGAAGAGGTCCGATTGGTTCAGGAATGTGCTCTGTGCAGCAATCGATAGCCCTCCGCTGCATCCATCTTTACGGGCGTTCTGCCGCCAACATGACTACTCCCCATACTCGGCCTTCGGGTTCCATTCCGAGCTTTGCCGGAACTCGCCAATAAGCGGCATCAATGGCTGGAAGCAGACAAAGTTGCCGCGGAAAAGCGAGCCGCTGAATGCGCCCGCCGGATTCGCTTCGCTTTCCCATCAATGACTACACGACGGTTGGTCGCCCAGGTTGCGGCCGAAGCACGCGTGGCGATTCACGTTTCGAGAAGGGTCTGCCGGGCTCGATCACCTTCCGGATAACGATCAACCACTAGCGACGCGCGTACTGACCACCGGGCAGATCAAGGCCATCCGAGACAGCACAGGACTCGCTTGGAGCGGTCGCTGCCCTCATTGGCGGCCGCGCCAGGACCATCTCAGCGGGCGGCCATTTTATGCTCACAAATGCTTGTGCGTTAGACCATAAATTGGCCGCATCCGCCGCTACGCTCCACGGTGCCCGAGCTTCCGGGCGAACGTCTGGTTTCCAGCGGGAGCTGATTTCGAAGCGAGTGCTAGGTGCCGACCCAAGGTAGACATTCAAGAAGGTCACCTGCCTGGTCCCTGTTCGAATTCTGCCGCCGCGCAGTAGCCTGTCGCGATGGACTCCCTGATCGCCGCCGCCGGGCGCGCCCTCGTCGCCGGCGATGCGCTCGGCGCCCTCAAGCGCGTCGCGCTGCGCGACGACCCGCCGGCGCTCGCTCTGCGCGGCATCGCCATGGCTCAGCTTGGCGAGTATCCGCGTGCCCGCGAGCTTCTCCGGCGCGCCGCGCGCGGCTTCGGTGCGCGCGAGGAGTTGGCGCGCGCTCGCTGTGTCGTCGCAGAGGCCGAGGTGGCGCTTGCCATGCGCGATTTGGGCGGCTCGCCGCGCACGCTCGCGGAGGCTGCGGCCGCGCTCGCGGCGCGTGCCGATCACGCCAACGCGCTGCAAGCGCGTCTGATCGCGGTGCGCCGGCTGCTCCTGCTCGGTCGCCTCGACGAGGCCGCTTCTTCGCTGGCCGGCCTCGACGCCCTTGGACTGCCGCCATCGCTGGCGGCGGTGGCTGAGTTGGCCACTGCCGAAGTGGCGCTGCGTTCGCTTCGCACGGCGGCGGCGCGCTTGGCGCTCGGTCGCGCCTTCGATGCGGCGCAACGCTCACGCGTGCCCGCGCTGCTCGCCGAGGTGACCGAGGCGAGCGCCGCGCTCGATCGTTCCGCCGCGCGGCTCATCCACGCCGGTCATGAGCAGCCGTTGCGCCTCGATGAAGTCGAAGCGCTGCGGGTCTCGGGTGCGTTGGTGGTCGATGCCTGCCGTCGCGGCCTGCGCGCAGGCGATCTTTGGCAACCGCTGGCGCGACGGCCGGTGTTGTTCGCATTGCTGCGCGCGCTCGCGCAGGGCTGGCCCGGCGACGTCGATCGCAACACCCTGATCGCGCACGTATTCCGCACACGCCGCCCCGACGATACGCACCGCGCGCGCCTGCGCGTCGAGATCGGCCGCTTGCGCGCGCTGGTCGCGCCGCTGGTGGACATCGAGGCCAGTGCGCGCGGTTTTGCACTCGTGCCGCGCGACGGGCGCGCCGTCGTCGTGCTGGTGCCCCCGATCGATGGCGATCAGGCGTCGCTGCTGGCGCTGCTCGGCGATGGCGCGGCTTGGTCGACCTCGGCGCTCGCCCTGGCGCTCGGGGACAGCCAGCGCACGGTGCAGCGTGCGCTTGTCGAACTGGAGACTGCCGGGCAGGTGCGCTCGATCGGCCGCGCACGCGCGCAGCGCTGGCTGTCGCCGCCGCTGGTTGGATTCACGACGATCTTGTTACTCCCGGCCGCGATGCCGCCTGAGTAGATTGACCCCACGGCGCCAAGACCGGTGCCCAACAGGAGCCAGGCAATGTCCCCCACACCCGTCACGACAGACCACACGACCGAGCGGGTACCGGCCCGCGCTGCAGAGATCGTGCGTGAGTACGGCCCGTTCGAGGGCTCCGGCAACGTCGCCGGTGTCACCTACGACGGCCACCACGTATGGGCGGCCACCGGCCCGACCGTGCTCGCCTTCGACCCCGACAGCGGCGAGGTCGCGCGCACGCTCGACTGCGCCGCAGACGCCGGCACTGCTTTCGACGGCAAGCACCTCTACCAGATCGCCGAAGCGCGCATCCACAAGATCGATCCGGCCACGGGCGACGTCGTGGCGTCGATTCCCGCGCCGGGCGCAGGCGGCGACTCGGGTCTGGCCTGGGCTGAAGGCAGCCTGTGGGTGGGCCAGTACCGCGATCGCAAGATCCACCAGGTCGACCCCGACACCGGCGCCATCGTGCGCACCATCGAGTCCAACCGTTTCGTCACCGGCGTGACCTGGGTCGACGGCGAGCTCTGGCACGGCGTGTGGGATGGCGACGAGAGTGAACTGCGCCATATCAACCCGGACAGCGGCACCGTGCTCGAGCGGATCGAGATGCCCCGGGGCACGGGAATCAGCGGGCTCGAATCCAACGGCGCCGACCTGTTCTATTGCGGCGGCGGACCGAGCGGAAAGGTTCGCGCTGTGCGTCGGCCGAAGCGGTAGACGCCGAGAACGTTCAAGCAGCGCAGTTTCAAGCGCTTGGCGCTGATGCATGGCACCAGCGTCAGCTCAGCTCAACAGCGGCAATCGATAAGGATGCCGGCTGAACCAACACGCGCCCCGTCACCGAAATATTGGCGGCCCAACAGGGCTGTTGCTGGAGAGAGGATATGAGTGAGGCTTACACCGGCGGATGTGCCTGTGGTGCGATCCGTTATGAAATTTCCACCGAACCGATGGTGATGAGCGATTGCCAGTGTCGCGACTGTCAGCGCAAGAGCGGCACCGGGCACGGATCCTATCTGACCTTCCCTCGCATGGGCGTACAACTCAAAGGTGAAGCCATGCATTGGGACATCGTTGGCGATAGCGGCAATGTAAAGACACGCGCCTTCTGCCCCACCTGCGGTTCACCGGTCTACATGACGTTTGCGGCCATGCCGGCTATTTTCACCGTGCACGCTGCGAGTCTTGACGATCCAGGCCGATACAAACCGCAAATGGTGATGTACGGCGTGCGCGGTTACGCATGGGATCACGTTGATCCAGGCCTTCCGAAGTTCGACAAGATGCCGCCGATGTGAAAGTGCAAGCCGCGTAATGCGGGCTTGAGCCCGCCCATGCGCTGAGGCGCGATTCGCCCGCGACGCAGGCGCGAATCCGGGCACGAAACGGTCCTTTGTCTACCCATTCACTTCCGGTCTGTCGGCCGGAGACGGGCGCGCCTTGCCCGCGCATCCACCACCCACGATGGCTTATCGGCCGAGGAGCACACACATGAATACCGCGATTGCTGAATTGAACGCCGTCGACCATCCCGTCGTGTCCAAGGATCGATGGCTTGCCGCACGCAAGACGCTGTTGGCGCGCGAGAAGGAACTCACCCGCCTGCAGGACCAGATCGCACGCGAGCGCCGCGCGCTGCCGTGGGTGCGCGTCGCCAAGAATTACATCTTCGATACGCTCGAGGGACCGCGCAGACTCGCCGACCTGTTCGAAGGCCGCAGCCAGCTGCTGGTGCAGCACTTCATGTTCGCGCCGGGCTGGGAGCAGGGCTGCAAGAGCTGCTCCTACATGGCCGACCACAACGACGGCGCCAACGTCCACTTGGCGCAGCGTGACGTCACGCTGCTCGCCGTCTCGCGCGCGCCGCTCGCCGACATCGAGCGCTTCCGCGAGCGCATGGGCTGGCAGTTCAAGTGGGTGTCCTCGCACGGTACCGACTTCAACCACGACTTCGGCGTCAACTTCACCCAGGGCGAGATGTCCAATGGCAAGGTGGACTACAACTACGTCACGCAACCCTTCCCGCATGAAGAGGCGCCCGGCATCAGCGTGTTCTACCGCGACGATGCGGGCGAGGTATTCCACACCTACTCACGCTATGGCCGCGGCGTGGAAGTAATGATGCATGCGTACGCCCTGCTGGAGCTCACGCCCAAGGGCCGCGACGAGGACGAGCTGGATTATCCGATGGCGTGGGTGCGCCACCACGACCGCTACGAGCCGGAAGTATCGGCGAAGGCGACATCGGCCGCCGCCTGCTGCGCGTCGCAGGCATGAGCCTGCCGCGCCCAATCGGGAATACGTCGTGGAAACATTGTCGCCATGGCTGGCTATCGCCGGGCTCGGCGCCCTGCATGGGTTGAGCCCGGCGAACGGCTGGATGTTCGCCGCCGCATGCGGCGTGCGCGCAGGTGACGGGACGCAGGCGCGACGTGCACTGCTGTCCATCGCGATCGGGCACGCCGCATCGGTCGCGGTCGTTGTCTGCGCCGTGGCGCACGGCATCCTGATGGACCGCCCCCTGGTCCAGGGCCTGGCCGGCGCGCTGCTTATAGGCGTGGCGTCGTATCGCTGGCTGTGTGGCGCCGGGCAGCGCACAACCAGCCATCACGTCGCCAGCACCCACATCCGCGCGTGCCCCAGCCACGCCGGCATCGCACTCTGGTCCTGCCTGATGGCTACCGCCCACGGCGCCGGGCTGATGCTGGTCCCGGCGCTGGTGCCGCTATGCATGAGCGACACGCCGGCGCGCGCGATCACCGCCTCCGGCTCCCTGGTCCTTGCACTGGCGGCCGTCGGCATCCACATGGCGGCCATGCTGGTCACGACCGGCGCCATCGCCACCGGCGTATACCGCGTCGTCCACTTGCATCCCCGCCTACTACGCGGCGCCGCGCTGCGCCATGCATGGACGGCCGCACTGGTCATCACCGGCGTGCTGTTGGTGACACTTCGCTAGGACCGCGGGCTCCTCAACAAATGGCAATTCGACGGGCGGCTGCATAGATAACCTCCTATGGCGGGCGAGCTTTCTGCCCTATCCGCAGAGAAAGTATCAGCAGCAGCGCCTCAAAGGCCGCGACCCTCAAGCCTTGCCCTCCTGGGCGTCTGAAGGCCGGCTCCAGCGCCGGCCAACTTATGCTTTAAATGGGCGGCCAATTTATGCTTTAACGAACACAAAACAGCGTCGGCTGCACATGTGTGGTGGGCCCACCAGGACTCGAACCTGGAACCAAAGGATTATGAGTCCTCTGCTCTAACCATTGAGCTATAGGCCCGCGGACGGCGCAGTTTATCAGCGCCGCCCCTGCTTCAGTGCGCGGACATCGAGTACGGCCGGACCGCATTCGCGCCAGGCCATGCGCGATTGGGCGCGGCCTGCATGACGAAGCGGAGTTCGCCTCCCGCGAGAATCTCGTCATGGCGCAGGAAGGCGCGATCGAGCGGCTTGCCGTCGAGGGTGACGCGACCGATGTAGGGATGCGCATCGTCGATGCGATCGGCGCTCACCGTGAAGCGCTTGCCGTTGGGCAAGCGCAACGTCGCCCGGCGCAGGAACGGCCGGCCGATGATGTACTCGTTGCTACCCGGCGTGACCGGGTAGAAACCCAGTGCGGTGAACACGTACCAGGCCGACATCTGGCCCAGGTCGTCGTTGCCCGCCAGGCCATCCGGACGCGGCGCGTACTGCGTGGCCATGATCGCGCCGAGCCGTTGCTGCGTGCGCCAAGGCTGGCCGGCGACGGCGTACAAGTAGGCGACGTGATGGCTGGGCTCGTTGCCGTGCGCATACCAGCCGATCAGGCCGGTGATGTCTTCCATGTGCGCGAAGACGTTGGGATCGACCTTGGCATCGAACACCTGGTCGAGCTTCGCCAGCAGCTTGTCGTCACCGCCATGCACCTGCGCGAGGCCGGCGATGTCCTGCGGCACGTACCACGAGTACTGCCAGGCGTTGCCTTCGGTGTAGTCGCTGCCGTAGCCGCTCGTGGTCGGATCGAAGGGTTCGCGGAACTGGCCGTCGCGCTTGCGCGCGCGCATGAAGCCAGTCGCCGGATCGAAGGCGTTGCGCCAGTTCGCGGCGCGCTTGCCGAAGCGCGCCGCGATGTCGGCACGCCCCATCGCTTCGGCCATGCGCGCGATGGTCCAGTCGTCGTAGGCGTATTCGAGCGTCTTGGACGCGGCTTCGCCTTCTTCGTCGATCGGCACGTAGCCCAGCTGCATGTACTGTGCGAGCCCGTCATAAGGCCCGTATTCGGCGCTGGCCACCATCGCCTGCATCGCCTCGTCTGCGTCGAAGCCGCGGATGCCCTTAAGGTACGCATCCGCAATAACCGGCACGGCGTGGTAGCCGATCATGCACCAGGTCTCCTGACCATGAAACGCCCACACCGGCAACACGCCATACGGGCTGTCGCGACGCGCCGCCAGCAACGAGTTGACGATGTCACTGGTGCGTTGCTCGGGTTGCACCAGGGTCAGCAACGGATGCAGCGCGCGATAAGTATCCCAGAGCGAGAACGTGGAGTAGTTCGTGTAACCGTGGGCCCGATGCACGGCGTTGTCCGGCCCGCGATAGCGACCATCGCTATCCATGAACAGACTCGGGCCCTGCAAGGCGTGGTACAGCGCGGTGTGGAAACTGCGACGCATCGGTTCCGGTGCATCGACTTCGATCGCACCTAGCGCGTCTGCCCAGGTCGAGCGTGCCTGCGCGCGCACGCGATCGAAATCCCAATGCGGCATCTCGGCATCGAGGTTGGCGATCGCGCCGTCTTCGCTCACCGGCGAAATCGCGACCTTCACGATCAGCGACTGCCCAACCGCCTCGGCGAAGTCGAATGCGCCGACCAACTGGCGGCCTTCGATCTGCGCGCGCTGGGTCGGGTCTGTTTCGCCCGGCGGCGGGAAGCCCTTGTAGATCACGTCCTGCTCGGTGTCGTGGAACTGATGGCCACTGAGCGGACGCGAGAATCGCATCGCGAAATACAACTGGCGTCCGGGTGCCCAACCGCGCGTTTCGCGGAAGCCCGTCACCGTGCCGTCCGTGCGCAGACGCAGGCGCGACCACAGCACCTTGCCTGGATAGTCGTACGCGCTGGTGCGCAGATCGACCAGCACGTGCGCGGGCTTGCCCTTGGGAAACGCGTAGCGATGCACGCCAATGCGCGCACTCGCCGTGAGTTCGGCGCGGATCGCATAGTCGTCGAGGGTCACCGCGTAGTAGCCCGGCTCGGCCTTTTCACTCGCGTGGGTAAAGCGCGAGGTGTAGCCGCTGCCAGGCTTGGTGATGTCGCCGCGTTCGAGCTTCACCTCGCCGGCGATCGGCATCAGCAGCACGTCGCCGAGATCCGAATGCCCAGTGCCGGAGAAATGCGTATGCGAGAAGCCGACGATGGTGCGGTCGTCGTAGCGATAGCCCGCCGCCCAGCCGTAGGCCTCCTTGCGCGGCTTGATCTGGGTGTCGGGGCTGAGTTGGATCATGCCGAAGGGCACAGTCGCGCCGGGAAAGGTGTGGCCTTCACCGCCAGTGCCGATGAAGGGATCGACGGCAGTGTAGGCCTGTGTGTTCGCGTTGGGTGCGGCTTGCGCGGCGGCCGTCGCGAGGAGTGATACAGCAAGGCAGACAAGCAGTGTTCGCAACCCGTGGGACATGACGCACTCCGTGGTTTGCCGGTTGACGGAACCTAGCACGACGTCCGAATCCCGGGGCGCGAGGCTCTGCGTCCGCTTTTTGCTCGCCATCCCGACGCAAAGCGGGATCCTGCCTAGCCTCTGTCCTCCAGACCTCAGCAGTGTCTTGCAATGTTTCGTCGCATATTCGTTTGCGCACCGATGAACTCGTAGACCCGAAGGGCGGCGCGCATGGATGCGCGCCGTTTTTCGACCACGCCATGGATGGCGTGTCGAAAAATCCCCGCAGCAACGAAGCCATGGATGTGCAGTGTTAAGGACGGCCGTTTCTTTGGTTACTTTCTTTGGGCCAGCAAAGAAAGTGACCCGCCGTGAGGCGGAAGCTTTTGCTTTTGCCTTTGCTTCTGCTTCTCTAGTACGGCGACGAGAAGACAAAGGCAACAGCAAAATGGATCCCGGCTTGCGCCGGGATGACGAGCAAAGGCGGCACGAGGGCTCGGCAGCAGAAATTTTTGACCTTTGCCCAAAGGACAACGGCAAAAGCGAAGGCTGGATCCCGGCTTGCGCCGGGATGACGAGCAGGGGCGAAGCACGCCCCCCAAAAAAGCGAAAGCCCCGCGGAAGCGGGGCCTTCGGAGTTTGCGAGTCGACGGCAGATCAGTCGATATCGAGGAACGAACGCAGCTGTTCCGAACGGCTCGGATGACGCAGCTTACGCAGCGCCTTGGCTTCGATCTGACGGATGCGCTCGCGGGTGACGTCGAACTGCTTACCGACTTCTTCCAGCGTGTGATCGGTATTCATGTCGATGCCGAAGCGCATGCGCAGCACCTTGGCTTCCCTCGGGGTCAGGCCGGCGAGCACGTCGCGCACGGTTTCCGAAAGGTTGATGTTGGTCGTCGCATCCACCGGGGACTCCACATTGGTGTCCTCGATGAAGTCGCCCAGATGCGAATCCTCGTCGTCGCCGATCGGGGTTTCCATGGAGATCGGTTCCTTCGCGATCTTCATGACCTTGCGGATCTTGTCTTCCGGCATGTCCATTTCCTTGGCCAGCTCCTCCGGCGTGGCCTCGCGGCCGTACTGCTGGAGCATCTGGCGGGAAATGCGGTTGAGCTTGTTGATCGTCTCGATCATGTGCACCGGGATACGGATGGTGCGCGCCTGGTCGGCGATCGAGCGGGTGATCGCCTGGCGGATCCACCAGGTCGCGTAGGTCGAGAACTTGTAGCCGCGGCGGTACTCGAACTTGTCGACCGCCTTCATAAGGCCGATGTTGCCTTCCTGGATCAGGTCGAGGAACTGCAGGCCGCGATTGGTGTACTTCTTCGCGATCGAGATCACGAGGCGCAGGTTGGCCTCGACCATTTCCTTCTTGGCCTTGCGCGCCTTGGCTTCGCCGTAGGCCATCGCACGGGTGATGTCCTTGAGGTCGCCCAGGGTCAGGAAGTTCGCCTGCTCGATGACGATGGTCGCTTCCTGCTCGGAAACGATCTGATCCTTGACGTCGCGCAGGCCCGACGACCATTTCTGCTTGCGCTTGAGCACGTCGTCGACCCAGCCCAGGTTGGTCTGGTTGCCTTCCCAGGCGCGGATGAAGTCCTTGCGCGGCATCTTGGCGACGCGCGTGGACAGGTCGAGGATGCGGCGCTCGTGGTCCTTGACGTGGTTCTGCACCTCGCGCAGGTTCCTCACCAGCGTGTCGGTCAGGCCCAGCGGCAGCTTCAGGGTGACGAAGACTTCCGCCATTTCCTCGCGCGCCTTGAGCACGGTCTTGTGGCTTGGGCCGTGCTTGGCGTAGCCCTTCTCGAAGCGGCTCCAGGCGTCGGCGATCTTTTCCATGCGCGCGGCGACTTCGACCGGATCCGGACCGGTCGGGCCTTCGTCGGCAGCCTCGTCATCGCCACCGGCGACTTCGACGTCATCGTCTTCGTCTTCCTCATCGGCGACTTCGGCAGCGGCGACCGGCACCGGCTCGGGCTCCGGCTCGGCGTCGAGGAAGCCAACCACGATCTCGGCCAGACGCTTCTTGCCGGTCTTGTGGGTTTCGTAATCGGCGAGGATGGTCTGGATCGTGGCCGGGAACGAGGCCAGCGCGGCCTGCATCTGGTTCAGGCCTTCCTCGATGCGCTTGGCGATGGCGATTTCGCCTTCGCGGGTCAGCAGCTCGACCGTGCCCATTTCGCGCATGTACATGCGCACCGGGTCGGTGGTGCGACCGCCTTCGCCGTCGAGCGAGGTCAACGCGGCCGCGGCTTCTTCGGCGGCGGTTTCGTCGACGTCGCGGCCGCCCGGGCTCGCTTCGCCGGCAAGCAGCAGGGTCTCGGCATCAGGCGCAACTTCGTGCACCTCGATGCCCATGCCATTGATCATGCCGATGATGTCTTCGATCTGCTCCGCGTCGACCATGTCGTCGGGCAGGTGATCGTTGACTTCGGCGTAGGTCAGATAGCCCTGTTCCAGGCCCTTGCTGATTAGCTGCTTGATGTCGGACTGAGGCGCCGAACGTTCGTTGGCCATGGACTGGACACCGGAAGGGGTACTAAGGGAACCAAGCATTATACTGCGCCGCGGCATACTTGGCTTGTATGACTGGTTCAACGCGCCATCGCCGCCCGAAAGGCCGGAACGGGTTGGCTGGACCGGATGCGCTGCCTGCTTGGACCGCCGTGGCGGACAACGGTCCGGGTCAGGACTCGACTACGCCTTGAGCAGGAAGGTCACCGGGCCGTCGTTGACCAAGCTGATCACCATATGGGCTCCGAACCGCCCGGTTTCCACCCCCGGCGCATGCTTTTGCCGGCACGTTGCCAGCAGGCGGTTGAACACGGGTTCAGCCTGTTCCGGCGCGGCAGCCGTCGAGAAGCCGGGGCGCATACCGCTGCGGGTGTCGGCCGCCAGGGTGAACTGACTGACCAGCAGCAGACCGCCGCCGGTGTCGCCCAGGCCCAGGTTCATCCGCCCCTGGGCGTCGGCGAACACGCGATAGCCGAGCAGGCGCTCCGCCATGCGGGCGACCTGGGGCTCGCCGTCGCCGGGCTCGACGCCCACCAGGGCGAGCAGGCCAGGGCCGATGGCGCCGACGGTTTCACCGTCGACGGTGACGCGGGCTTCGGTGACGCGTTGGATCAGGGCAAGCATTGGCGGTGTTCGCGATCGCGATGATGGGCGGGGCGCAGTGCCCGCAGCTGGACGGCACAGACTGTGTGCGATCGATGCGCCTCGCAAGTCCGGTCGAATGCACCCGCTAAACTCGCGCCCAATGGCCGACCTCCTCGCCCGCCTCCTCTACTTCCTCGCCGCCCTGCTCACCCGCCTGCCCTGGCCCTGGCTGTTGCGCCTGGGCGACGGCATCGCCGGGCTGATGCTGCGTCGGAACATGCGCGAAGCGCGGGTGGCGCGACGCAACCTCGAACTGATCCATCCGCACGACAGCGAAGCGCAACGCATCGAGTTGCAGCAGCGCATCGTGCGCACCACCGCGCACCAGACGCTCGAAACGTTGCGACTGTGGACGCGGCCGCATGCGGAGAACCTGGCCCTGATCCGCGAGGAGCACGGTGTGGCGATGTTCGACGCCGCGATCCAGGCTGGGCGCGGCGTGATCGTCGCCGCGCCGCATTACGGCAACTGGGAACTGCTGAACCAGTGGCTCGCCGCGCACACCCCGCTGGCGATCCTGTACGCACCGCCGGAATCACCGGTCGGCGATGCGTTCCTGCGCATCGTGCGCGCCGACGACGCCAACGCCGCGCGCGTCACCCAGGTGCGCGCGGAAGGCCCCGGCGTGCGCCAGCTGTTCAAGCTGCTCAAGGACGGCGGCGTGGTCGGGATCCTGCCGGACCAGCAGCCCAAGCAGGGCGACGGCGAATTCGCCCCGTTCTTCGGCGTGCCCGCGCTGACCATGACCCTGCTCGGCCGACTGGCGCATCGCACCGGTGCGGCGGTGGTATTCGCCTACTGCGAACGCATCGACAGCGGTCGCGATGGCGAGCCGGGCTTCGCCCTGCGCATCGAAGCCGCGCCCGAGGCCGTCGGCGACGCCGATCCGGTCGTTGCGGTGACCGCACTCAACCAGGCGCTGGAGCGCATCGCACGTCGCGATCCGTCGCAGTACCAATGGACCTACAAGCGCTACACGCTGCGGCCCTCGGGCAGCGGCTACGACAATCCGTATCGGGGAATACGTTGAGCATGGACCAAAGCCTCAGGGACACTCCGGCACTCGACGCCGGCTGGCAGCCGCTGCCAGCGCGTGCGCGCACCTTGTTTGCGATCTCGCGCGTCGGCTTTGCGGTGCCGGCCGCGGCAGCGGGCTTCGTACTGGCGAAGGCACTCGATCTTCCCGGCCTGGTCGGCGCGTTGGGCGCGGCCGTATTGATGGCGATGCTGGGGCTGTGGGTCGGATTCCGCCAGTTCCGTCATATCGCCTGGCGCCTCGACAACGATGGCTTGGCGATCCGACGGGGCCGCATGTTCCAGCGCGAAACCCGCGTTCCGGCGACGCGCGTGCAACACCTGGACCTGAAACGTGGGCCCTGGCAGCGCAAGCGCGAGCTCTCGACCCTGGTGGTACACACCGCTGGCACGCGCCATAGCGCGGTCACGCTGCCGTATCTGGACGCCGCGGACGCCGAACGGCTACGTGATGTACTGGGGCGTCAGGTCGATCGCGATGACGACGCCCGCCCGCAACTCCAATGACGACCCCGGAAATATTCATGCCGCGCGCGCGGCCGACGGTGGCAAACCACCTGCGTTTTCCGACGCCGGCCATTACGCGCTGCACACGGAAGTCGCAACCGTGAGCACGGAGACTCCCATGGTCGCAGCCGCGCAGGCCGACCAGCGCCTGCATCCCATGTCGTGGCTGTTCGTGCTGATGCAGCAGCTCAAGCAGTTCGTCGTGCCGCTGATTGTGGCGTTCTTCTTCGGCGGCGATCGCAACGAACTGTGGCCGTTGATCGGCGTCGGCGTGCTCGCTGCGTTGTCGGTGTGGCGCTACTTCACTTATCGCTACGGCGTGGCGGGTGAAGCCTTGGTCGTGCGCAGCGGCGTGCTTGAACGCAGCGTGCGCGTGATCCCGTTCGCGCGCATCCACAACGTCGCTTTGCAGCAATCGGTGCTGCATCGCGTGTTCGATGTGGCGGAAGTGCGCCTGGAATCGGCCGGCGGGCAGAAGCCCGAGGCGGAAATGCGCGTACTCAAGCTCTCCGACGCATTGGCGTTGGAAGCACTGGTGCGCCGGCGCGGCGTGAGCGCCGAAGCGGCCGCAACATCAGTCGAGGCGAGACCGCTGCTGACGTTATCGCCTGGCGAAATCCTACGGCTCGGCCTGGTATCCAACCGCGGCCTGATCGTGCTCGGCGCCGCGGTCGGCGGCCTCTCGCAGTTCAGTCCGCGCCTGTTGCCGAATCTGGTGGAACGCTGGGGCGAATGGATGCTCGGCTGGCTCACCAACAACGGCGCGCAACATCCGGCGCAGTTCGCGATTGCCGGCGTCAGCCTGGCGTTGCTCGCCCTCGCCCTGTTGCGCGCCTTCTCGATCCTGCTGGCACTGCTGCAGTACTACGGCTTCAGCCTCAGCGAGAGCGGCCGCCGCCTCACCGTCGAGCGCGGCCTGCTCGCGCGCTGGCGCACGAGCGCATCGCGTCGGCGCATCCAGGCGTGGACACTACGCGAGGGCTTCATGCACCGCCTGCTCAAGCGACGCAGCCTCGAAGTCGATACGGCAGTGGCCGAGCAGCAGAACCAGCAGCGCTCCCTGCGCGAACTCGCACCGGTCGCCGAGCCGGCGAAGTGCGATGCGTTGATCGAGCATCTGCTCCCGCGCGCCGGATGGACGCAGCTCGAATGGCGCAGCCTGGCGCGCGATGCCTGGTGGCGCCTGACGCTGCCGAGCGTACCTTTCACCGTGCTGCTGACGGCCGCGGCGGTGTGGGCCGTGGGTGCATGGGGCCTGTTGGCCATGCTGTGGCTCGCCTGGTCGGCCTATGTCGCGCGGCACCACATGCGCGCCGCAGGCTACGCGATCAACGACGCGCTGATCGCCGTGCGCGGCGGCTGGTGGAGTCGGCACTGGCGCTTCGCCGAAATCGACAAGCTCCAGACCCTGCAACTGACCCGCAATCCGCTCGATCGCCGCTGCGGCACCGCCACCTTGTGGCTCGACACCGCCGGTGCCGGTGCGATGGCGCCGCCGCTACGCGTGCGCTTCCTGCCGGAGGCCGATGCTCAGGCGCTCTACGCGCGCCTAAGCCGCGCGCTGGCGCAGCGGCCGTTGCGCTGGTGATGTTGATCGCGGGTAAGGCGGATCTTGACCGGCCATTTCGCGTCTCGAGTACGGCGGGTTCAAGACCCGCCCTACCGCCCCCAATAGCCCAGCTCGCGCCGGATCTGCAGTCCCCGCCATAGCGAGGACCAGGGTTTGCGTGCCAGCGTGCCAAGTTCACCGTGCAACAACGCTTCCGTCGCGGCGATGACGCGTTCTGACGATCGTCCATCGCGCCGGGGATGAATCGCGTCGGCGTAGGACGCCAGCGCCGCCTGCAGAGCCGGCGGCGGCGCGAACGCCTGCGCCAGCATCTCTGGCAGGCGTTCGGCTTCGACGAAATCCAGCATGTGCGGCTTGGGCGCGCGATTGCGGAACGTGATCACCGGCTTGCGCTGCACCACGAACTCCGACACCACCGACGTCGTGTCGGCGACCAACACATCCGCCGCGCGCTCTGCGGCGATTAGCTGCTCGGTTTCCACGAATGCGGCATTCGGGCCAACCAGGCTGCGATAGCGGGCGAACAGCTCGGCCGGGCACTTGGGATGCAGCGTCAACAGCCAGTAGCGATCACCACGGGCGACTTCCGCGGCGATGGCTTCGAACAGGTGCGGCGCAGCACTCAAACGCTCGGTGAAGGTTGAGGCGAACATCACCACCGGCCGCGCACCCGCCGCCGCGCGCAACATCGCGGCACTGCCATCGTCATCGCGGAACAGCGGATCGAGTTTCGGCCAGCCGGTTTCGACTACGGCGAAGTGCCGTTCCTGCGCCGCCAGCGCCTGGAACGGCGCGGTCGTCGCCGGCCCCTGCGTGCAGTACAGATCGAACAACCCGCGCACGCGGAAGTGCCCGCGTTCGTCCGATCGCTTCTCGACGTTGAAGCCGTGGAACAGCTGCACCTTGGGTCCGGGAATGAAGGTCGGCACCCAGTTGGCCGCGCTGAACACCGCACGTGGTCGCAACGCCACGGCGTCGGGCACGCCTACACTGCGCACCGGCCCGGACAAGTGCGTGCCGGCGGCGCCATCCACCAGCAGCGCATGCACACCATGGCCTCCGGCTTGCAGCGCATCGGCCAGCGGTTGCAGGATGGGCAGCGCATAGCGCTCGGTCGCGAACAACAGGTAATCCGCCATCAACGCTTCCTCATCTACCACGAAGCCGGCCTCGGCCTGCCCGCTCTCAGCATGCATTATCACGTTCAACGAGGCCGATCGCATCGCCGACTGCATCGCCTCGCTGGCGTTCTGCGACGAGATCGTCGTGGTCGACTCGTATTCGACCGACGCCACCGTAGAGATCGCGCAGCAACTGGGCGCGCGCGTGCTGCAGCGTCCGTTCGACGGCTTCCGCAGCCAGAAGCAGTTCGCGATCGAGCAGGCGACGCATGACTGGGTGCTCTGCCTCGATGCCGACGAACGCGTCGACGCCACGCTGCGCGCGTCGATCGAGGCCGAGCGTATTGGTGAATTTGGCGGTACGGCGGGCTACCGCTTCGCCCGCCTGAGTGAGTACTTCGGCAAATTTCTGCGCCACGGCAATGCCTATCCGGACCGCGTGCTGCGCCTGTTCGACCGGCGCCGCGGCGGCTGGCGCGGCACCCGCGAGGTACATGAAGCCGCAAGCGTGGATGGCGCGGTGCGCACCCTGCGCGGCGACCTGATCCATTACCCCTACCGCTCGCTCGAACAACAGTTGCTCAAGACGCAGAAGTACGCGCGGATGATGGCCGAACACGACTTCGCCCGCGGCAAGCGCGCGACCCTGGGCAAGCTGATCGTGTCGCCGGCGTGGCGGTTCTGGCGCGGCTACGTGCTGCGCGGCGGTTTTCTCGATGGCTGGCACGGGCTGGTCTACGCCTACGTGCGCGCCAACTACGTGCGCCAGAAGACGATCATGTTGTGGATGCTGCAGAACGGGCAGCGCGTGGCGTGAGCATCGCCTTGTAGAGCGGAGCTTGCTCCGCTGCCTTTTCCGCCGCGTCAGAGCCGAGCAAGCTCGGCTCTACAAGGCAAAGCCGTTAGCGGCACGCCGCTGACGCACTCCCCGGCACCAGCCACCAACCGCGTCGATTGGCATTCCCAAGAAACTGCGACTGCCGCTGATCGATGCACGACGCGAGCGCCTCGTCCTGCACCAGCAGCCAGCGCTGCTGCGGCTGTTGCGTCTGCCAGGTCAGGCCGCGGCGCATCTGTTCGTCGAACGCGACCTTGAAGCCGAATTCGGCGACGCGCCGATCCGCCATCAGCAGGTTCTGCTCGCGCCACGCGACCAGACCGAGCTGTGCTTGCGGGCCGATGCGCTGACCGACTTCGCGCATCAGGCCGCGCGCCGACGACGAATCGTTGAGCAGCGGCATCACCACCAGGCCGACCAGCACCCACAACCCGGTCAGCGTCGAGACCATCGCGGCGATCGGCCGGCGACGACCGAACCACAGCAGGCTGGCCACGCCGCACGCGCCGATCGCGACCAGCGCGCCGGCCAGGGCCTGCGCGACATCCTCGATGCTGCGTTCGGCGACGAACCGCTTTTCGAAACCCGGATCGCCGAACCACATCGCCAGGCCCGCCAGCAAGGTCACGCCGGCGAGGATCGCGGTGAAGCCGTACGCCACGCGGCGCGCCCACAGCTTGCGCAGGATGCCGGGCAGCAGCGGCGCCAGCGCGAGGCAGGCCATCGGCAGCGCCGGCAGGATGTACATGTCGCGTTTGCCGCCGGGGATCGAGAAGAACACCAGCACCAGTCCCCACCACACCAGCGGCAGCAGATAACGCGGATCGCGCCGTTGCAGCCGGCGCTTCCACGCCGGCACCGCCCAGAACAACGCGAACATCGTCGGCAGCCACATCGTCGCGACGACTTCGACGAAGTACCACACGGGTTGATGATGATCGAACGACGCCGCGTACCGCTTGGCGGTCTGGCGCAGCAGGATGTCGTCCATGTAGGCCCGGTAGTCGGCCGAGCCATGTCCCATGGCCGCGATGATCATCGGCGCCGCCCACACCGCGATCGCGGCAACGAAGGCGAGCGGGCCGAGCCAGAACTTCGCCTTGCCCACATGCACGCGCACCGGCCAGCCGCGCAGCGAAGCGATGCCGGCGGGAATCAGCATCAAAAGCGCGATGACCCCCACACCCTTGCTGATCACGCCCAGTCCGGCGGCAAACCAGCCCAGCATCCACATCCGCCAGTCCGGTCCGCGCAACAGGTGCCGCAGCAGGCCGTAGTTGGCCAAGGTGATCCAGAACACCACCAGCGGATCGATCTGCGCCTTCTTCGCCTGCCAGGTGAACTGCAGCGCGAACAGCACGGCGTAGCCGGCATACACGCCAACGCGACGCGTCCACAGCCGCTTGCCCAGATCGAGCACGCACCACAGCGTGCCCAGCGCGGCCAGCAACGACGGCAGCAGGAACGCGACACGCCAGTTGCCGAAGACGCTGTAGGCCAGCGCCTGCAACCACATGAACAGCGGCGGCTTGTCCGAATACAGCTCTGCGCCGCGATGCGGGAACAGCCAGTCCCCGCTCTCGATCATCTGCTTCGCTACGAGGGCGAAGCGCGGCTCGTCGGCGGGCCATGGATCGCGCAGGCCCAGGCCGGCGCCGAGCACGAGCACGGCGAGGAGCCAGAACAGCCAGGCGTCGCGGGAGGCTTGGGTACGGGGTAGTTTCAACATGCGCGGATGATAGCCGCGCGCTGTGGGGACGATGTCGGAACGCCTTCGCGATTGCGCGATGTGCCGGCGTCAGCCGACCTTGCGCAGAAGGGCATAGAAGAAGCCGTCGCCGCCCTGCTCGCCCGGCAGGCGCTGCCGACCCGCACCGCTGACATGGCCGAAGCTGTCGTCGAGCGGCTCGGCGCGCGCGTCGGGCCTGCGCGTCAGGAAGGCATCCACCTGGGCTTCGTTTTCCGTTTTCAACACCGAGCAGGTCGCGTACAGCAG
Organism: Lysobacter tyrosinilyticus; assembly: GCF_054779815.1. NCBI lineage: Bacteria > Pseudomonadati > Pseudomonadota > Gammaproteobacteria > Lysobacterales > Lysobacteraceae > Lysobacter > Lysobacter tyrosinilyticus. The sequence goes on along the minus strand of NZ_BAAGXN010000001.1, from coordinate 605,619 downwards.
CACGCCGCCCGGCGCGAGCGTCGTCCACAACGCGTCGAGCAGTTGCGCCTGGGTTGCGAGCAGCGATGCGAGGTCGGACTCGCGCCGGTGCAGCAGGACGTCGGGCTGTCGCCGCACGATCCCGGTGGCCGAACACGGCGCGTCGATCAGCACCGCGTCCAGCGGCGTGCCATCCCACCATTGCTGTAGCTGGATCGCGTCGGCGGCGACCAGATGCGCATTCGCGCCGACCTGCAGGCGCGCGAAGGTATTGCGGACGCGATCCAGGCGCGCGGCGTCGACATCGAGCGCGATCAGGTTCAACGCGGGATCGCGCTCGAGCAGATGCGCGGACTTGCCGCCCGGCGCGGCGCACGCATCGAGCACCCGCGCACCCGAAGGCAGCGCGAGCGCGTCGGCGACGCGCTGCGCGGATAGGTCCTGTACCGAGACGTCGCCTTCAATGAAGCCGGGCAACTGGGCGACGGCGATGCTCGCATCCAGCCGCAGTCCATCGACGGCGCTGGCTTCGACCTGTGTTTCGATGCCGGCCTCGTGCAGTCGCACGCGATAGGCATCGCGCGACTGCCTGAGTCGATTGACGCGCAGCCACAGCGGCGGCGTCTGCGCGCTGGCTTCGAGGATGCGTGCGTGATCCTGTGGCCAATCCTGCTGCAGCTGGCGTCGCAACCATTGCGGCCAATGGGCGGCCGGATCGGCCGCGGGCAGGCCCTCGCGCTGCGCGCGTCGCAACAGGGCGTTGACCATGCCGGCCTGGTGCGCGCGACCGAGTGCGCGCGCGGCATCGACGGTCGACGCGAGCGCGGCATGCGCGGGCAAACCGAGCGGATCGAGCTGGGCGAAACCGGCGTACAGCAGCGCACGCAGTTCCTCATCACGCTTGCCGAGCGGGCGCGGGATCCAGGCCTTCAGCGCCATTTCGAAGCGCGCTGGCTGGCGCAGCACGGCGAAGCAGATCGCTTCGACCAGCGCGCGATCACGCGGGTCGGCGAGTGCCGGCAATTGCGCCGCCAGTTCGGCCTTGAGCGAACGGCCGCGATGCAAGACCGCATCGAGCACGCGCGCGGCGGTGACACGCGGTGCGGCGCCGGTGCTCATGCACTCCTCAGGTCGGGACGACCATTGAGGTAATCGGCAGCGGTGATCGCCTTGCCGCCTTCGCGCTGCAAGACGCGGATGCGTAATACGCCCGTGCGGCAGGCGACGTCGAGCCCCTCGCGACTGGCGCGCAGCAGCGTGCCCGGCGTGGCGGTGTGCGCTTCATCAAGTTCGATGGCCCCGTGCAGGCGCAGGCGTTCGCCGGCCACCATCGCTTCGGCCATCGGCCAGGGGTTGAACGCGCGCACCTTGTCGGCCAGCGCGTGCGCCGGCTGCGACCAGTCGAGTTTCGCCTCGGCCTTGTCGAGCTTGTGCGCGTAGGTCACGCCCGCTTCGGGCTGTGGCGTCGGCACCGGACGAATGCCGGCACGCAACAGTCCCAGGCCATCGGTGAGCACCTGCGCACCGAGCGCGGACAGGCGATCGTGCAACTGGCCGCCGGTTTCGCTGGCACCGATGTCGAGCGACTGCGCCAGCAGCACCGGACCGGTGTCGAGGCCCTTTTCCATCTGCATCAGGCACACGCCGGACTGCGCGTCGCCCGCTTCGATCGCACGCTGGATCGGCGCGGCGCCGCGCCAGCGCGGCAGCAACGAGGCATGCACGTTCCAGCAACCGTAGGTGGGAATGTCCAGCACCGACTGCGGCAGGATCAGGCCGTAGGCGACCACGATCATCAGGTCCGGCTTGAGCGCGCGCAATGCCGACTTGGATACGGCGGACTTGAAGTTCTCCGGCTGCAGCACTTCGATGCCGCGCAGCAGCGCTTCGCGCTTGACCGGCGACGGCGTGAGTTCGCGTCCGCGCCCAGCGGGACGGTCGGGCTGGGTGTAGACGGCCACGACTTCGTTGCGCTGCGCGGCAGCGCGCAGGCAGGGCACGGCGAAGTCGGGAGTTCCGGCGAAAACAATTCTCATCGGGTCGGGTCGGGGAGGCGCTGATCGGAATGCGAGAAAAGAAAAACACGCGAAGCGCGGGCATCACTGCCTGCGCTTCGTTTGAACAGTGTTGCGCGAGGACAAGCGGAACTCGCCTTGGCGGAGCTGCCTCGGCGAATCCGCGCGTCCGCGATCAGGCCGCGTCGCCCGCCAGGCGCCGCTGCTTGTCCAGCTTCTTGCGAACCATCTCGCGCTTGAGCGGCGAGAGGTAGTCGACGAACAGCTTGCCGATCAGATGATCCATCTCGTGCTGGACGCACACCGCCAGCAGGCCATCGGCCTGCAGTTCGAAGGCCTGGCCATTGCGGTCCAGTGCCTGCACCGTGATCTGGTTGGAGCGGGTCACGTCGGCGAAGATGCCCGGCACGGACAGGCAGCCTTCCTGATAGACCTGATCGCCGTCGCGGGCGGTGATCATCGGGTTGATGAAGACCAGCGGCCGGGTTTTGTCTTCGCTGACGTCTATGACCATGAAGGTCTGGTGGACGTCGACCTGGCTGGCCGCCAGGCCGATGCCCGGGGCGTCGTACATGGTCTCGAACATGTCGTCGAGCAGGCGCTGGAACGCCGGATCGGCGATCTTGGCGGGGTCGACCGGCACCGCCTTCGTGCGCAGTCGCGGATCGGGGAATTCGAGGATGGGGAGCAGGGCCATGATTCGGGCTCTCGTACACCCCTTCGGGTCGAAGGGGCTGCCGGTGGTCGCGTGACGCCCGGCGGTGGGGGGAAACATGCAACCGGTCACCGAAGCGCTGTGCGCTCCGGCAAGTGGGCCTCCGGGGAAAAGGGGGCCGCGGTCACATCGTCAAACACAGGTTGGATTGTAACCCCGCAATGCCCGTCGAACGCTTGCAAACGCGCGCATCTTCTGGGCTATAGTGCCCGGGCCCGTGGGGAAAACTGGCAAGGGGAATCAGATACATGGCCACCATGCTTAAACCAATCCGCACGGTTCTGACCGCTGCGTTTCTGACCATCGCCACCGTGGCCGTCGCGCAGGAAATGCGCGGTGATCACCCCGACACCTACACGGTGCGGCGCGGCGACACCCTGTGGGATATCGCGGGCAAGTTCCTCAAGCGTCCGTGGCTGTGGCCGGAAATCTGGCAGGCCAACCCGCAGATCAAGAACCCCCATCTCATCTACCCCGGCGACGTGATCTCGCTGGCGTATCTCGACCGCGTTGCCGTCACTCCGGGCCCGCGCGAAGAAGGCCCGGTCACCGGCGTGCCGCTGAAGGACGTCGAGCCGTTCCTGAAGAACCTGCGCGTGGTCGAGGAATTCGAGGACCTGCCCTACGTGGTCGGCCTGGAAGAAGACCGTCTGCGCAGCTCGCTGAACCAGGCCGTCTATGTGCGTGGTCTCGCCGATGCCCAGCCAGGCCAGCGTTACGCCATCGTGCGTCCGACCCAGCGTTACACCGCGATCAACCCCAAGCGCTGCTGCGACGTCACGACCCAGAAGCCGGACGACCTCGACTTCCGCGGTCGCATGACCAAGGGCACCGAGCAGCTGTGGAACCACCAGATGCCGGCCTCGCGCGGCGAATTCCTCGGCTATGAACTGATGCAGGTCACCACTGCCACGGTTAGCCGCAGCGAAGGTGGCCAGGTCGAAGCCAGCACCCTGGTGGTCGACCAGACCGGTCGCGAAGTGCGCGTCGGCGATCGCCTGATCCCGGTCGAGGCGCAGGCCTACGACCTCCAGTTCTTCCCGCATCCGCCCAAGCAGGAATTCGAGTACGGCAAGGCCAAGGTAGTGGCCGTGGCCGACATGCTCACCAGCGGCGGTCCGCGCGATGTGGTGGCCCTGTCGGTCGGTGCTCGCGATGGCGTCGACAACGGCACCGTGTTCTCCAGCTGGCGCGTGGGCAGCAATGAGGTCGACCGCGTGGCCGTGGGCGACGATCGCAGCCACGACACCGTCGGCCAGGGCAACAAGGTCCGCCTGCCTGACGAATTCGCCGGCCACATGATGGTGTTCCGCACCTTCGACAAGGTCAGCTATGCGCTGGTGATGGACAGCATCCGCCCCACCCGCATCGGCTACGAAGTGAAGCATCCGGACGCCAAGGACTGACCGATACGGAGCTTGCTCCTGACAACGGCGCCCACGGGCGCCGTTGTTGTTTGTGAAGCCGGCTGAACTTCCTCAACGAATTCCTCGCCCCCGCCGCGCCGACGAAGCGGCGCGCGTCGCGGTCGCCTTCCCGCGATCGGAAAGTTCCTACGCTTTCCTGCGGCATCGTCCGGCTTCATCGCCACGGCCGGTCGCCTAACCTGGGGCGATGCATGACGACATCGACACGCTGCTGCGCCTGGCCGCCGCAGGCGGCGCAGGCGCGCCGCGAAAGACTCTGCTCGATCACCATCCCTCTCCAGCGGCCGCCTTCGCCGCAGGCACCGCGTCCTGGCGCGCCCACGGACTTTCGGAGGCGCAAGTCACGGCGTTACGGAAACCGGATCTCGCGCGCCTGGAGCTGGCGCGGCGATGGCTGATGGAGCCGGATCATCACCTGCTCGGCTGGAACGATCCTGACTATCCGCCGCTGTTGCGGCGCGCGCCCAACGCGCCCGTCGCCTTGTTTGTCGCCGGCGATCCAACCCGGCTGTGGCATCCCATGGTGGCGATCGTAGGCAGTCGCGCGGCGACGCCGGGGGGCCGCGACAACGCCGCCAGCTTCGCCCGTGCCCTTGCACACGCAGGGTTCGGCGTGGCTAGTGGCTTGGCCGCCGGCGTGGATGCCGCCGCGCACGAAGCCGCGCTCGTCGCCGAGGCGCTGACCGTAGCCGTCGTCGGCACCGGTCCGGACATCGCCTACCCACGTGCTCACGCCGAACTGCATGCACGGATCGCCGCCGGCGGCGCCGTCGTCAGCGAGCACCTGCCCGGCACCGGAGCGCGTGCGGAACACTTTCCCAGCCGCAACCGCATCCTCGCCGGACTCACGCTGGGCACTTTGGTGATCGAGGCTGCCGAGCGTTCCGGGGCTTTGATCACCGCGCGTCAGGCGGTCGAAGCCGGACGCGAGGTCTTCGCGGTGCCGGGCTCGATCCACAATCCGCTGACGCGTGGCTGCCACCGGCTGATCCGCGACGGCGCCAGCCTGGTCGAATCGGCCAGCGATGTGGTTACCGCGCTCGCCCCCATGGCCCAAGAGCTGGCGGCCGACTTGCGGCAGCGCCTGCGCCACCCCATATCTGGCGTCGAGAGCTGCCAAGTCGCTGTCACACCGGCCGGCCACGATGGTTCCAGGGCACTTCCGAGCGACCTCTCATCCCAAGACGCCGACTACCAGAAGTTGTGGAAGGCGCTCGGCTACGACCCTACAGGTATGGACCAACTCGTGGAACGCACCGGATTGACGCCTGCCGAACTGTCCTCCATGCTGCTGCTCATGGAGCTTGACGGCCGGATAACCACGCTGCACGGCCGGTACCACCGGAGTCGTTGATCCGCGTTGCGAGGCACGGTTCTTGCGGCACCCCTGTAAGCCCCAACCCGCCCATCGCGCCGCTAGCGGCGCAGGCCGAGGGAAATGAAAGAGAGCATCCTGGACGTCCTGCTGTACCTGTTCGAGCACTACTTCACCGAGGACGCTGATCTCGTCCGCGACCACGATTCGCTCCGTAGCGGCCCCCTCTTCGAGGAACTCGGCCAGGCCGGCTTCAGTCCCGCCGAAATCAACAAGGCCTTTGAATGGCTGGACGCGCTGGCTTCGCAGCGCCCCAGCACGGCCACCCCGCGTGTCGGCGGCCCCACCCGCGTCTATTTCGGACCGGAACTCGACAAACTGGACGTTGAATGTCGGGGCTTCCTGCTGTTCCTGGAACAGCACGGCATCCTCGACGCCGACCAGCGCGAACTGGTGCTGGACCGCGCGATGGCGCTCGACCAGGACCAGCTCGACCTCGACGACCTGAAGTGGGTCGTGCTGATGGTGCTGTTCAACCAGCCCGGCAGCGAAGCGGCGTACGCCTGGATGGAGACCCAGATGTTCGCCGACGAGCCCGAACCGGTACATTAGTCACGGTTTTGCCGCCGGACGCCTGGGCTGGGTCCCTGCAGCGGTAACCAATCCGCTTCAGGGACGGGCCTCGGGGGGAGGCAATGATCGATTGGTACTACCACGACCCCAGCGAGGGTCGCGTCGGCCCGCTGTCGGCCGAAGAATTGTGCAAGCGCTTTCACGACCGCCGGATCCAGCGCGACACCCTGGTCTGGCACCACGGCCTGCGTGAGTGGCAGCCGCTGGAACGCATGGCGCCGGAACTGGGCCTCGCCAGCCTCGAGACCGATTCGTCCCACCCGCCATCGCTGCCCTCCTCTGCCGCTCCGCCACTGATCGCGCCACGTGCGCCTGCAGTGAGCGCTGCGGTGCCACGCGGCAAATACACGCGCGCGCCGCTGCGCGAGAAGAAGACCCTCTCCACCACCGCGATCGTGCTGATCGCACTGGGCGCGCTGGGCATTCCGGCGTTGCTCGTCGTGGGTTCGTTCATGCAGTCCGCCTACAAGGACTACGCGCGTCGCGCCGACAGCATGGGCACATTGACCGGAATGTCGATCGGTTTGAAGCGGGTCGTGGGCGACTACGCGCTGCGTACCGGTCGCTGCCCGGACAACGAGGACCCGCGCGTCGTGCAGATGCGCCAGGACCTGCTTCGCCGCGCCTCGGCGGAAGTCCGCTTCGCCACTATCGAGGGCGGTTGCGCCTTCGAACTCGCGCTCAACGTCGACGGCCAACCGATCGATGGCAAGACCTTGCGCTATGAGGGCTATCCCGATGCCGGCCGCTTCGAGTGGACGTGCACCGGCGGCTCGATGCCCGAACGCTACCGTCCCTACGAATGCCGCCGTGGCGGCTGAAGACCACCCAGGAGCCTTTCCGGATGACCCAATGGTTTTACTCCGACGACGCCCGCAATCGCATCGGCCCGATCAGTGCGGATGAATTGCGCGAGCACTACCGCCAGCGCCGCCTGCGCCGCGACAACCTGGTCTGGTGCGAGGGCATGGTGCAGTGGCTGCCACTCGAGCGCGTCGCCTTCGAACTCGACATCGATTCGGTCATCCCCGACGCCAGCGTGCCGCCGCCGATGCCGACGAGCGCTCCCGCGGCGCCGGCTGCGGCCTACCGCGCGGCACCACCGAAGAAGGGCATGTCCGGCTGCATGATCGCCCTGATCGTCTGCGCCGCGCTGGCGATCCCGACGCTGGGCATCCTCGCCGCGATCGCGATCCCGGCGTACAACGACTACACGCAGCGCGCGAAGCTCAGTGAAGTGTTTTCGCTCGCCACGCCACTCAAGATCGCGATTGCCGAACACGCCGCCAGCCAGGACGGCTGCCCTGACAACGACAGCACCGACATCGCGTCCGCATTGACCCCGCTCACCCAGAGCCCGCGCGTAGCCAGCGTGCGCGTGGGCGCGCTGGAAGGCGGCCATTGCGCGTTCGAAATCAGCCTGCGCGGTCCCGGCGCACTGGACGGCAAGACGCTATTGTTCGAGGCCGCCGATGCGGATGCCTCAGAGTGGGATTGCAGCGGCGGCGATTTGCCCAACCGTCTCCGCCCACCGCAATGCCGCGCGAACCCGAATTCCAACTGAGTCAGTCGACATGAGCCAGTGGTACTACAGCGATTACGAACGCAACCGCCTCGGCCCTGTCGCAGCGCGCGACCTGGCCGAGCTGCATCACGCCGGCCAGATGCAGCCCGACACCCTGGTGTGGCGCGAAGGCATGCCGCAGTGGCGCGCCTGGCGTGAAGTCATGACCCTGGCGCTGAATGAAGCCGCCGGCGTGACGCCCGCCGAGGCCAAGCCGCTGTCGGCCGGCGTCAATCCGTATGCGATGGCCGAACCGATCGGCCGGGCTCCGGCAGTCGGCGCGGCATCCGATCCGACGCTGGGCACGCTCTCTTCCAACCCTGCCGTGACCGCCACGCTCGCATCGGGCTCCAACCCGTATGCCGTGGCCGAACCGCAGTCGCCCTACGCGCCGCCGCGGGCCGCCATCCACGTCGGCAGCGACTACGTCGCAGGGGGTGAAGTGGTCTATGCCGGCTTCTGGAAGCGTTTCGCCGCCGTATTCATCGACTCCATCGTGGTCGGCATCGTCACCTGGGTGGTGCAGATGATCGTGATGGCCGGATTCGGCGTTGGCGCGGGCTTCGCGTCGCGCAGCGATCCCGGCGCGATGATCGCCGGTGCGGGCCTGTTCGGCTTCATTTTCGGCATGTTGCTGGTGCCGATCGCCATGCAGGCGGTGTACTACGCGTGGATGCATTCGTCGGAACGCCAGGCCACCCTGGGCAAGATGGCCGTGGGCATCAAGGTGACCGATGACGATGGGCAGCGGATCAGTTTCGCCCGGGGTATCGGTCGTTATTTCGCCACCATCCTCAGCAGCATTATCCTGTGCATCGGCTACATCATGGCCGGCTTCACCGAACGCAAGCGTGCGCTGCACGACATTGTCGCCAGCACCCTGGTGGTCGACCAGTGGGCGTTCACCGCCCACCCGGAGCGCCAGCGCCGCGAGCTGGGTACGGTAACGGTGGTGATCATCGTGATCGCGGGCGTGTTGATGATCGGCTATTTCCTGCTGATCGCCGCCCTGATCGCCTTCGGCATCGCCGCCGGCGCGCACTAACCGGAGCGGCCGGCTTCACACCAGGAGACGCGACACGTGTCCCGCTCCGGCCGGTTCAGCTTGACAGGCTGGGTCGCGTCGTGATTCCACTAAAAAAGGAAATCCCCCTGACGCCCGTGGCCCCGGCCCCGGGCGTTGCCTTCTCTGCTGTCGTTTGGCGTTCCTCCCCCTAGTCTCGGAACGCCCGGATCTGAATCCCCATGGCCAAGAATCTCCTCATCGTCGAGTCGCCCGCCAAGGCCAAGACGATCAACAAGTACCTCGGCAAGGACTTCACCGTCCTGGCCAGCTACGGCCATGTGCGCGACCTGGTGCCCAAGGAGGGCGCGGTCGATCCCGAAAACGGGTTCGCCATGCGCTACGACCTGATCGAAAAGAACGAGAAGCACGTCGACGCCATCGCCAAGGCCGCCAAGGGCGCCGACGCGCTGTACCTGGCGACCGACCCGGACCGCGAGGGCGAGGCGATCAGCTGGCACATCGCCGAGATCCTCAAGGAGCGCGGTCTGCTCAAGGGCAAGACGCTGCAGCGCGTGGTGTTCACCGAGATCACCCCGCGCGCGATCAAGGAGGCAATGACCCAGCCGCGCGACATCGCCAGTGACCTGGTCGACGCGCAGCAGGCGCGGCGTGCGCTGGACTACCTGGTCGGCTTCAACCTGTCGCCGGTGCTGTGGCGCAAGGTGCAGCGCGGCTTGTCCGCCGGCCGCGTGCAGTCGCCGGCGCTGCGCATGATCGTGGAGCGCGAGGAAGAGATCGAAGCCTTCGTCGCCCGCGAATACTGGAGCGTCGAAGCCGAGTGCGCGCATCCAACCCAAGCCTTCACCGCCAAGCTGACCAAGCTCGACGGCAAGAAGTTCGAGCAGTTCACGATCACCAATGGCAACGACGCCGAAGCTGCACGCCAGCGCCTGGTCAAGGCCGCCGGCAGTGCATTGCACGTCACCGACGTCGCCAGCAAGGAGCGCAAGCGCCGCCCCGCGGCGCCGTTCACCACGTCCACGCTGCAGCAGGAAGCCGCGCGCAAGCTCGGCTTCACCACGCGCAAGACCATGCAGGTCGCGCAGAAACTGTACGAGGGCGTGGCGATCGGCGAGGAAGGCACGGTCGGCCTGATCACCTACATGCGTACCGACTCGGTCAGTCTGTCGCAGGACGCGCTGGGCGAAATCCGCGACGTGATCGCGCGCGACTACGGCACCCGCGCGCTGCCGGACAAGCCCAACGCCTACACCACCAAGTCGAAGAACGCGCAGGAAGCGCACGAAGCCGTACGTCCGACTTCGGCGCTGCGCACGCCCTCGCAGGTGGCGCGCTTCCTCTCGGATGACGAACGCAAGCTGTACGAACTGGTGTGGAAGCGCGCCGTCGCCTCGCAGATGGTGCCGGCCACGCTCAACACCGTGTCGGTCGATCTCGCCGCCGGTTCCGAACACAGCTTCCGCGCATCGGGCACCACCGTGGTCGATCCGGGCTTCCTTGCCGTGTACGAGGAAGGCAAGGACACCAAGACCGCCGAGGACGACGACGAAGGCCGCAAGCTGCCGGCGATGAAGATCGGCGACCGCGTACCGCTCGATCGCATCCACGCCGACCAGCATTTCACCCAGCCGCCGCCGCGCTTCACCGAAGCCGCGCTGGTGAAGGCGCTCGAGGAATACGGCATCGGCCGTCCGTCCACGTATGCCTCGATCATCCAGACCCTGCTGTTCCGCAAGTACGTGGAGATGGAAGGCCGCAGCTTCCGTCCCACCGACGTGGGCCGCGCGGTATCGAAGTTCCTCAGCAGCCACTTCACCCGGTACGTCGACTACGACTTCACCGCGAAGATGGAAGACGAACTCGACGCCGTCTCGCGCGGCGAAGAGGAATGGGTGCCGCTGATGGAGAAGTTCTGGATCCCGTTCAAGGAACTGGTCGAGGAGAAGACCGAATCGGTCGACCGCACCGACGCCGGCAGCGCACGCGTGCTGGGCGTCGATCCGGACAGCGGCAAGGAAGTCAGCGCGCGCATCGGCCGCTTCGGCCCGATGGTGCAGATCGGCACGGTCGAGGACGAGGACAAGCCGAAGTTCGCCTCGCTGCAGCCCGGCCAGAGCATCTATTCGATCTCGTTCGAAGATGCGATGAAGCTGTTCGACATGCCGCGCAAGCTCGGCGAATCCCATGGCGAATTGGTGACGGTCGGCATCGGCCGCTTCGGCCCGTTCGCCAAGCGCGGCAGCACCTACGCTTCGCTGAAGAAGGAAGATGATCCGTATGCGATCGACCTCGCCCGCGCGGTGTTCCTGATCGAAGAAAAGGAAGAGATCGCGCGCAACCGGATCATCAAGGAATTCGCGGGCAGCGATATCCAGGTGCTCAACGGCCGCTTCGGTCCGTACATCAGCGATGGCAAGCTCAACGGCCGCATTCCCAAGGATCGCGAACCGGCGTCGCTGACGCTGGAGGAAGTGATCAAGCTGATGGAAGAAACCGGCAAGCCAATGCGCGGCCGCTTCGGCAAGAAGACGGCGGCGAAGAAGGAACCGGCGGTGAAGAAGGCAGCGGCCAAGAAGACCGCAGCCGAGAAGCCGGCCAAGACCACCGCCAAGAAGGTGGCAAAGAAGGCCGCCAAGAAGGCGACGACCAAGAAGGCCGTCGCGAAGAAGGCGGTGAAGAAGGTCGCAAAGAAGGCGAAGGCGTAACCCGCCGCGCCTTCGCCGCATGACCGCATCGCTCACTGTCGTCGCCACCGCCCGCGTCCTGCGGGAAGGCGGCGTGGTCGCCTATCCCACCGAAGCCGTGTGGGGCCTGGGTTGCGATCCCTTGCAGGAAGCGGCGGTGCAACGCCTGCTGGCGATCAAGGAGCGCGATGTCGCCAAGGGCCTGATCCTGATCGCCGCGCAGCGTGCGCAACTCGACGGTCTGCTCGACTGGGATGCGCTCGCCGGCGAACGCCGTGCCCTCGTCGAAGCCAGCTGGCCGGGTCCCAACACCTGGATCGTGCCGGCCACCGCACGCGTGCCGCGCTGGATCACCGGCGCCCATGCAGGCGTGGCGGTACGCGTCAGCGCCCATCCGATCGTGGCGGCTTTGTGCACAACCTTTGGCGGCCCGCTGGTCTCGACCAGCGCCAATCGCGCTGGCGAACCACCCGCGTACGACCGCGGACAACTCGATCCGCTGCTGCTCGCACAGCTCGATGGCGTGTGCGAAGGCGAAACCGGCGGCCAGGCCGCGCCCACTGCGATCCGCGACGCCGCGACCGGCGCCGTACTGCGCCTGTAATTCCCCTTCCTGGACGCACGCTCCCTTAACGACGCGCGGCGTAGGTTGCGCCGTCGGCCGTACCTGGCCGTTTCCAAAGGAGAGGAAGCACATGAAGATCCGTCACCTGGCCGTGCTCGCGCTCGGCGTAGCACTCGCGCTGCCCACCTTCGCCAAGGACAAGAAGGTCGCCGCGCCGCCGCCGATGAGCGCGGAACAGCAGGCGGCAATGGAAGCCTGGCAGAAGGCTGCCACTCCCAACGAGAAGCACCAGCAGCTGATCGCCGGTTTCGAAGGCACCTGGAATACGAAGATGACTTCGTGGATGGATCCGTCCGCCAAGCCGCAGACCGAGACCGGCAAGTCGGTGAACACCCCCGTGCTCGGCGGCCGCCAGCTGCGCATGGACTACACCGGCCAGGCCATGGGTCAGCCGTTCGAAGGCGTGGGCTACATCGGCTACGACAACGTCACCGGCAAGTACTTCAGCACCTGGTCGGACAACATGTCGACCGGCCTGTTTGTCGCCCATGGCGACTACGATCCGGCGAGCAAGACCTACGCCTACCAGGCGCAGATGGCCGATCCGATGCAGAACGGCGCCTTGGTGCCGATCCGCGAAGTGGTGCGTGTCGTCGATGCGGACCATGTGAACTTCGAGATGTACGAGACGCGCGACGGCAAGGAACGCAAGTCGATGCAGATCGAATACGTGCGGGCGAAGTAAGCCACGCGATGTACGTCGAGAAGGGGCCGCGCCTGCGGCCCTTCTCCATTGCGGGCCGACACGCTGAACCCGCAGCAACATCCGCCGGTATCGACTTCCCTGCACGCACGGTCGGGCGCAAGATGCCGCCATGAAACGTCCCGGCCACGTGTTGCTGCTGCTTCCCTTCGCGCTACTGGCGCAGGGATCCGCACAGGCCGCCGACGTGACCATCTACCGCTGCACCGACACCAAGGGCCACCTCACCCTGCGCGACACGCCGTGCCTCGCCGGCGAGAAGCAGGAATCGCGCAGCATGGTCCGGCCCACCGACCCGCCGCCGCGCGCGCTGCCGGCTGCCGCTGCTTCCGCGCCCGCCGTGCCTGCACGCGAACCGGCCCCGCGCTACATCGTGGTGACGCCGCCGCAGCCCCTCTACGAATGCTTCGGCGCCGATGGTGAGCGCTACACCAGCGATACCGGCGAAGGCCGCGCGCGCTGGGAGCCGCTGTGGACGTTCGGCTATCCGGCAGTGCCGATCCGCTCCGGTGGTGGCCTCAGCGCCAACGTCGGCTTCCGCAACGGCGGCGTCAGCGGCCGCGTGCGCATCGGCGAGCCAAATCCAAACCCGCCGCCGGCGGGCGTGATCGTACCGGCGGTGCCGATGGGACAATGGGTGCACGACGAATGCCATCGTCTGCCGCAGGCCGAAGTCTGCGACCGCCTGCGCGACGAGCGTTTTGAGCTCAACCGTCGCTGGAACATCGCCCAACCCAGCGAACGCGCGCAGATCGACCGCGAAACCCGCGGCATTGATGCGCGCCTGGCCAACGACTGCGGAGACAGTTGATGCCCGTTATTCCTCTGCGCCGTGCCACCGCAACAAAGTGGTGGAGCGGCGCGATCGCAGCCCTCGCCCTCGTCTTGTCCGCACCGATGCCTGCTTCAGCACAGGGCGTCGTGATCTATCGCTGCACCGACGCCAGCGGTGCGCTGACCATCCAGAACGGCACGCCCTGCCCGAAAGGCAGCAAGCAGGAACGACGCGTGATGGAAGCCGCGCCGACGTCGGCGCCGCCGCCGTTCGTGACTTCGCCAACCCCAACCACGCCGGTGCACGTGCCACCGGCGCTGCGCACGCCGCCGGTAGCGCCACGCCCGGCCGCGCCGGAGCCGGAACAGGAGCCGGAGACCACCATCACCGACGAGGATCGTCTGCCGCCGCCCTGGTTGTACGAGTGCCGCACCAGCGACAACGACACCTACCTCAGCGAGGACGGCGAGCCCAAGCCGCGTTGCGTCACCTTGAACACCACGGGGCTGGGTGGCGTGATCGAAGGCGGCAACAACACCGCGGCCTGCGAGATGAAGATCGACCAATGCCAGCGCGTGCCTGATGGCGCGCTGTGCGATGCCTGGCACCGACGCCTGCGCGCGGCCGAATCGGCGCTGCGCTTCGGCGCGAGCGAGGACCGCGCGAAGGCGCAGGCCGAAGTGCAGCGATTGACCCGCGCGGTGCGCGAGAGCACCTGCGGCAAGCAGTAATTCCTACCGCAGGAACGCGGCCAGGGTCGCGCCATAGGTGGGAAAGTCCTGCACCGTGTTGTGATCGGCTTCGGGCAAGTCGAGCACACGTGGCCGGGTAGGCAACGATGCGATCAGCCGCCGCGTATTCGCCGCCGGCACCACCTGATCGCGACCGGCACGAACGATGAGCACCGGTGCGCCATAGCGGGCGAGGTGCGCGACCGAGTCGTAACGATCCTTCACCAGCGGCCGCACCGGCAGCCACGGGTAATGCGCTTGCGCCACGTCCGCCATGCTGTCGAACGGCGTAATCAGGACCAGCCGGGACGCCAGCCGACTCGCGGCCACATAGCTCGCGACCCCGCTCCCGAGGCTGCGTCCGATCACGGCGATGCGCGCCTGCGGTTGCTGCCGGTGCACCTGGTCGTACAGGGCGAGCGCGTCGCGATACAGCCCGCGCTCTTCCGGCGTCCCCGCATTGGCGCCATAGCCGCGATAGGGCAACAGATAGACCGTGCTGCCTTCGAACCAGCGGGCGAAATCGTCGCGATTGCGCTCCACCGATTCCGCATTGCCGCCGAAGTAAAGGATCGCCTGCGCACGACCGGGATTGATTACCCAACCTCGCAACTGCAATCCGTCGCTTTCGAGCACGAAATCAGCATCCGCTGCCGCCGTCCGCGTGAGCTGCGGGAAATACATCATGTCGCGTTGTCGCACGTACAACAGCACGATCAGGCTGGCATAGATCAATGCCAGCGGGATGAAGATCTTCAACGCGATTCGCAGTACGGCAAGCCGTGGCATGTCGTTCCCGGGTGTGGCGACTCAGTCATTGTCCAGCGTAGCGAAACGCGCCGCGAGGAAGTCGATCAGCGCGCGCACCGACGGCAGCAGCCCGCGACGCGACGCGAACACCGCATGCACAATCTCGCGCCGTGGCCGCCATTCCGGCGTCACCCGCGTCAGTTCGCCACTCGCCAACTGCGCCTGGATGAGCATGGTCGGCAGCTGCACCACGCCCACGCCGGCCACCGCCGCATCGCGTAGCGCGAGCATGCCGCGGGTGATGAAGCGCGGCCGGTGATAGATCGACGCGTGCGCGTCGTCGGGACCGATCAGGTTCCACACGTGCTCGTTCTGCGGCACGCCGAGGTCGAGGCTGGGAAAGCGCGACAGATCGGCCGGGCCTTGCGGCATGCCGTAGCGTTCGATCAGAGCCAGACTCGCCACCAGGCATTGGCTGCGCTCGGCGAGCACGCGCATCACCAGGTCACTGTCCTGCAACGGCGGCGGACGCACGCGCAGCGCGACGTCGATGCCTTCGCCAATCACATCGACCCGGCGATTGGTCGACTCCAGATGGATCTCGACATGCGGGTGTTCGACCATGAACTCTGCGAGCATCGGTCCGACCGTGGCGTCGAGCAGCACCACCGGGCAGGTCATGCGCACGATCCCGCGCGGCTCCGAGCGCGTCACCTCGATCGCCTCCTGCGCCGCCTCGGCTTCGACCAGCATCGCCTTGCAGTGCGCGTAGAAGGTCTGGCCGATCTCGGTGACCGAGAAGTGGCGGGTCGAACGCTGGATCAGGCGCACGCCCAGGCGTTCCTCGAGCAGGGCGATGCGCCGGCTGAGCTTGGACTTGGGCATCCCCAGCGCGCGTCCGGCCGGGGCGAAGCCGCCGTGCTCGACCACCTGGGCGAAGTAATAGAGGTCGTTGAGGTCCTGCATCGCCCCGGCCCAGTGTTCACCAAATAGGACTCTGAGGATAAATCCGCCGATCTACCGGCGCCATCGTTGCAGTCATATCGTTTCCGCAACGCTGAAGGGCCGCATTCCGCAGCCCCCGCGCAAAGGTTGGAGTCGCTATGAAGAAGATTCTTGGCATCTACAGCGCCCCGCGCCCGCACTGGGTGGGCGACGGATTCCCGGCCCGCTCGCTGTTCTCCTACAGCAGCCACGGCCAGCACCTGAGCCCGTTCCTGCTGCTCGACTACGCCGGCCCGTACAAGTTCGAACCGGCCGCGCAGCCGCGCGGCGTCGGCCAGCATCCGCACCGCGGCTTCGAGACGGTCACGATCGTCTACGAAGGCGAGGTCGAACACCGCGACTCCACTGGCGCGGGCGGCAAGATCGGCCCGGGCGATGTGCAGTGGATGACCGCGGCCTCGGGGATCCTGCACGAGGAGTTCCATTCGCAGGAGTTCACCCGCGCCGGCGGCACGCTGGAAATGGTGCAGCTGTGGGTCAATCTGCCGGCCAAGGACAAGATGGCCGCACCGGGCTACCAGACCTTGCTCGACGTCGAGATCCCCAGCGTCGAGTTGGCCGAAGGTGCCGGCAAGGTCCGCGTGATCGCGGGTGAATACGCCGGCCACCGCGGTCCCGCGCGCACCTTCACTCCGATCGACGTGTGGGATGTGCGTCTGGGCCAGGGTCACGCCGTGGACTTCACCCTGCCCGAGGGCCGCACGCTGTCGCTGGTGGTGCTCAAGGGTACGGTGCAGGTCAACGGCAGCCAGGTCGCGCGCGAGGCGCAGATGGTCACGCTGAGCCTGGATGGCCGCGACGTGCACATCGAAGCCAACAGCGATGCGACCCTGCTCGTATTGAGCGGCGAACCGATCGACGAGCCGATCGTCGGCTACGGTCCCTTCGTGATGAACACGCAGGACGAGATCAGCCAGGCGATCGTCGATTTCAACGGCGGCAAGTTCGGTCGCATGCAGTAACTGCTGCAACGCTGCGAGGCGCCGGTCGCAAGACCGGCGTCATCGCAGCACCGATTCCCCAACACGCGCAGAAGGCGTAGCGTTCCGGCTACGCGGCCGCAGGAGCAACCAGTGAACAAAGCCCACACGGCCACGGTGGCCTCCACCGATACGCACTATCTGCATCACATCCATGTCGGCCGCTTCGACCTGGATACCGACGAACCCAAGGCCCTGGGCGGCCAGGGCGCGGCGCCCGCGCCGTTCGACTACTACCTCGCCTCGCTGTCGGCCTGCACCGCGATCACGCTGCGCATGTATGCGGAGCGCAAGGGTTGGAACCTGGGCGAATTCCGCGCCGAACTCACCCTGAGCTTCGACGACGACGGCAAGCCGCACGTGCATCGCACCCTGCATTCGGACCAGCCGCTGAGCGACGAGCAATGGAGCCGCCTGCTCGAGATCGTCGCCAACACCCCGGTCACCAAGGCGATGCGCGAAGGCGCGGTGATTACCAGCGCGCGCGGCACCTGAGCACACAAGGAGACTTTCACGCATGGCCATTTCCACCGTCACCGCACGCAGCGGCGCGACGCCCTACAGCGTCGCCCTCGGCGATGACCTCGGCCACGCTTGGCCCGCGGACGAACCGCAGGACAAGGGTGGCGGCAACGTCGGTCCCGATCCCACACGGCTGCTGCTGTCGAGCCTGGGCGCCTGCACGGTGATCACGCTGCAGATGTATGCCGCACGCAAGCAATGGCCCTTGGCCGGCGTCGAGGTCGAACTGCAATACAACCCGCAGGGCAAGCCCGCCTCCGGCACCGACATCACCCGTCGCATCGCATTGCGTGGCGAACTCAGCGAGGAACAGCGCACGCGCCTGCTGCAGGTCGCCAACGCCTGTCCGATCCACAACGTGCTGGTCGGTGAAGTGCGTATCGATACGGCGCTTGCGTCTGCACCGACGACCACGACGTAGCATCCCTCGCCCCGCTTGCGGGGAGAGGGACAGCATTGCGTAGCAATGCAGGGTGAGGGGCGGGCTGCGCCAAAAGGCAAAGCGCCCCTCATCCGCCCTTCGGGCACCTTCTCCCCGCATCGCGGGGAGAAGGAGAGCCATGTAGCCAATCCAGCCTGCGTTTGCGTCAGCCTGACGCGACGAAGTTCTACAGGAGCCTCCCCATGATCAGAATCCTCGGCATTTCCGGCAGCCTGCGCGCCCACTCCTTCAACACTGCGCTGTTGCGCGCGGCGCAGTCGGTAGCCGGTCCCGACGTGCAATTGGACATCGCCACCCTGCACGGCATTCCGCTCTACGACGGCGATCTCGAGCAACGCGAAGGCCTGCCCGCGACGGTGACGGCATTGAAGGAACGCGTCGTCGCCAGCGATGGCGTGCTGTTGTGCACGCCCGAGTACAACAACGGCATCCCCGGCGTGTTCAAGAATGCGATCGACTGGCTGTCGCGTCCCGCCGACGACATTCCGCGCGTGTTCGGCGACCGACCGTTCGCGGTAATCGGCGCTTCGCCCGGTGGCTTCGGCACGATCCTCGCGCAGAACGCGTGGCTGCCGGTGCTGCGCACGCTGCGGGTGCGCTACTGGTCCGGTGGCCGCCTGCAGGTGTCGCGCGCGCATACGCTCATGGATGCGAACGGTGAACTCGCCGACGACGCCACGCGCAAGATGCTGGGCGAGTTCGTGCAGGGCTTCGCCCACTCCATTCAATCCTGACGATGGATTTCCGCTTGCGCTGCGACAGGCCGTCGCAAGCACTCCGTCAGCACGGCGAAGTCATGCGCACCACTGAGGCGATGCGTTCGCGCTGACGGGCCAACGTCGCCTCGGCGAAATGACGCAGCTGTTTGCGGTCCGGCTTGGAAAGAGCGGAGCCGTGTCCGCACTGCGACAGCAGCAGGCTCAGATCCTGCATAGCGCCCATCTGCTCGGCGAGGCTCTGTTCGTACCGGCTCACGCCGGCGCCGACGCCTGCCAACGCGCACGCACGCTGCTGCTGCAGATGCGTGCGCACCCGTCGCCGCCACCGATGCCAGTCCGCGTCCGCGCCCACGTCCAGGGCCTGCGCGCAGACCGCTGACATCCGTATCTCGTCCGCCATCAGGGCTGCGGCGAGCGTCGTCCCCCGGATGCCCTCCCAATCGAGCTCTGCCGCAACTTCACGCAAGGCCTTCAGCCCCGAGCACGCCTCATCCACCTTTCGCACCTGCCGGGTGCTGCGACCCAGGCGGGCGCGGCGCTGCGCGGCGGCACGCCGCGATCGCCGCAACAGGCGCCGGGTAGCGTCGTCGCTGGCCATGGGCAGCAATCGCTCCAGGGTCTCCACCAGCGCATGCGCATCGCGCAGTTCGGACATGCCGCGGTTGACCTGGCGCAAGCCGTGTTCGAGCCGACTGCCTTCGCGATCCAACACGTCCGCCCCAAGCGCCAGCACCGCACGGATCCGCCGGATCGCCTTGCGGGCGCGGTGCACACCCGCGTGCAGGCGCGCACCGCGGTGCTCCAGAGCGTCCCGTGCCGCGCCGAATTCCGCCAGCACGTAATCCCGCAACACCGGTCCGGGCGAATGGGGCGTCATGGCCTCAGCGTACCGCCATCGGACATCGCAGGCATTTGCCAGGGAGTGCCGACTTGGCTGCACTGGAACACGTCAGGCTTCGGTCTGCCGGCCTGGTGTTCGCGCCGACCGTTGGGCGCCTGAGCTCTTCCGGGATTCATTGGCCCAACACAATGTTCGTGGCCCACTTATTTTGAGGCCATGGCGCAAATGACTCGCGAAATGAGCTCAGAGCCAATTCAGTGACTCTGGGCTTCGAGGTGAATGGAAACTTTTTTGGTTCAACGGTCAGTGACGAAAGCCGTAACAGCTCATTCGTGCCGAAGGCACCTTTGTCGCTTGGCGTAATCCCGGCGCCAGGCATTTTTCGAGGAGACGATCGTGGATCGCAACGAAGTCTACAAGCTTGTATTTGCTCGATTCCTGGACCGCGAGGTCGCGGAACGAATGGCGGAGCTGGCCACCAAGCACACAGATGGTGGTCGCGCATCCGGCGATAGAAAGAAGAAGCTTGCCGAAGCTGCCGTTGAGGCATACGAGAACGCGACATTTGCCGTGGAACAGCTAGAGGCTTGGTCGTCCGCGAACAACGCGTGAGCATTCATGCAAGTCGAGCCGCTTCGCGGATCGGCTTAATTCAGGCGTAAAGCCATCGGTGAATAAGGTGCTTCCAATCTTCGAGCATCGGGCTCAACCCGTCATACCTCTGCGACGATTTCTTGTCCGCCTTGCTCACAGCGGCATCATTGCCATCGCGCTCATTGCCATTTCGCTCCTCATCGGCATGGTTGGTTACCACACGCTGGAAGATTTGCGCTGGATCGATGCCTTTCTAAACGCATCCATGCTCCTGGGGGGCATGGGTCCGGTCGATGTGCCGGTTACCGCTGGCGGCAAGCTCTTTGCCGGACTGTATGCGCTCTACTGCGGCTTGGCAGTCATCCTCGCGGCAGGCGTCATCCTCGCCCCGGTCGCGCATCGCGTCCTGCACAGATTCCACGTGGAGGGCAGCAGCCAATGAGCGGTGCCAATGGACACCACCAGCAGCCACTCGCGGTGTCATGGCCTCCCAGCTGGAAGGCAACGAAGAATTGCGCTTGCTCTTTTGCCGCGGAGGTGACGCCTCTTCCGGAGCCTTTCGGGCGCCGGGGAGTGCAAGGGCGTAGTATCGGAATACGTACCAAACGGTCATGACTGGTCCCCTGTGGAAAGTCCAGAGAGCCATCGGATCGCAACGACGCTTGCAGGCCGGGTCGAAAACGGTGCGAATGCCGCGCAAATTGCCGACGCCATCGTGTCGGCGTGGCAAGAAATTGAAGCCGTCCTGAGCCCCATCGTCGGACAGCGGGGCGTCGCCATGCTCTTCAAGCGCAGCCTCTACCTCATCGGTCCTGACCACCCGTGGCTGGCGGGCATGCATGAAGGGGTTCCGACGGCCGTGGATCTGGCCGCGCTGAAATCTGTTTTTGCGCAGCAGAACAGCACCGACGCCGCCGCGGCGGGTAGTGCCTTTCTGCTGACGTTCCATGACTTGCTGGCCAGCCTGGTGGGGCCCGCGCTCACCGAGCAATTGCTTCGTCCCGTATGGGCCCACTTTTCAAGCGGCCCGACCGCGCAGGACACCTCGCCATGAACTCCAAAGTGACCATCAACCGCCTGGCCACCGGCGTGCCGGGCCTGGACGAGGTGCTGGGCGGTGGATTGCCGGAGTTCTCGTTCAACCTCATCGCGGGGCCACCCGGCTGCGGCAAGACCACGCTGGCGCACCAAATGATGTTCGCGCTGGCGACGCCCGAGCGCCCGGCGCTCTATTTCACCGTACTGGGGGAGCCCCCCCTGAAGATGCTGCGCTACCAGCAGCAGTTCGATTTCTTCGACAGTGGATTGATTAACCGCTCGATCCATTTCATCAACCTGTCGGACGATGCATCGGCAGGCGACCTCGACCAGGTGCTGCAGCGCATCGTCGCCGAAGTGGAGGCGCACCGCCCTGCGTTGGTGTTCGTGGACTCCTTCCGATCCGTGGTGCACGCGAGCCGTGGCGAGGGCAACCCGCACAACAATCTGCAGCAATTCGTGCAGCAGCTCGGCATGCTGATGACCAGCTGGCAGGCCACGACCTTCCTGATCGGCGAGTACTTCACCGACACCGACACCGAAACCGACGCCAACCCGGTGCTCACGGTAGCCGATGGACTGATCTGGCTGCGCCAGAGCGTGCAGCGCAACTCCATGGTTCGCAAAATGGAGATCATGAAAATGCGCGGGCAACCGACGTTGCCGGGGTTGCACACGTTCCGCATCGGCACGGCCGGCCTGGAAGTGTTCGCGCCCGCACGCGTGGCGCTTCCCGCGCATGCCGAAGCGAGTCCGGGATCGCTCGGTCCGCGTCTTCTGATGGGCGTGCCGCGCCTGGACGACATGATGGGCGGCGGTTTGCCGCGCGGTTACTCAATGCTCGTGGCCGGGCCGTCGGGATCGGGCAAGAGCATCCTCGCGGCGGCCTTCCTGGCAGAGGGGGCGCGCTGCGGGGAAACCGGCGTCATTGCGGTCTTCGAGCAGCGTCCCAACCGATCGCGCAACCGAGTGCTTACCGACCTGATCGAAAGCGGCCGCGTGGGACTGGTGGACAGTCGCGCGCCCGATCTTTCGATCGATGAGATCGTGTTGTTGCTGCTCAACGAAATCCGCCGGCTCAAAGCGAGTCGCGTCGTCATCGATTCTCTCTCGGCGTTCGAGCTCGCCCTGGCGCCGACCTTTCGAGAAGACTTTCGCGAATCGCTGTTGCGCCTGGTCACCGCTCTGACGGGCGCAGGTGTCACCGTGCTGATGACCTCCGAGCTCGAGGACCGTTACACCGATCTGCGCTTCAGCCCGTATGGGACCGCTTTCCTGACCGACGCGATCATCGTGCAGCGCTACATCGAGGTCGACAGCCGGCTGCGGCGCGTGATGGCGGTGGTCAAGGTACGGGCGAGCCCCCATTCGGACGAGTTGCGCGAGTTCAGCATCGACGACGACGGCATCCGCATCGGCGAGATGCTCCCCGACCAGGAAGGTCTGCTCGGCGGCAGGCCGACGAGAAAGCGTGCCTCCGATTTGTCAGGCCCGATCGAGGGCGCCGGGCAATAGCTGAGTCATGTCGCCATGAACAAAGCCCCGCCCCGAAAAACCCGCGCCATGACGAAGGCCGAGCGCGAACTCGCCCAGTTGCGGAAGCAAGCCGAGCAGGCGCGTGCGGCGCTGACGCGCTTGCACCGGGAAGTGGTCGAGGCCGAGCACCTCCTGGACAGCAGCCAGTCGGCCCGGTTGCTCCAGGCCAACGAGCAATTGGTGCTTGCCGCGTTGCGTGCCCAGAGCGATGCCGAGGCCGCGTCGCGGGCACTGGAAGAACTGTCGCGATCGGCCGATCTCGACACGTTGACGGCATTGCCTAATCGGGTACGACTGCTTGACCGGTTCGCGGGTGCCATCGCCTATGCAAAGCGTCATGGCACCCGGATGGCACTGCTGTTCCTGGACCTCAACAACTTCAAGCAGATCAACGACACGCTCGGCCACGCCGCCGGCGATGAGGTGCTCAGGCTGGCCGCGCATCGTCTCGTGTCACTGGTTCGCGACGAGGACATGGTCAGCCGCTACGGTGGCGACGAGTTCCTGATCCTGCTCACCGAGGTGTCCCACGCACCCGACGCAGCGATTGTCGCCGACAAGGTGATCGCGGCCCTCGCCGTCCCCAGCCGTGTACGCGATCACGTGCTGCGCCTCACCGCGAGCATCGGAATCAGCGTCTACCCTGATGATGGCGAAGATGCCGACACGCTAATTGACCGCGCGGACGCCGCCATGTACCGCGCCAAGCGGCTCGGGGGCGGTAGTTTCGTCTTTCATGGCGAGGAGCCCGCAAGTGCACGAAGCCTGCCTTTGCCGGCACTTGCGTCGTTGCAGCACCCCTTTATCCACTACGAAGTTGCAGCGGCCGAGCGAGAGCGGCGATACGTGCAACTGCGGGAAGCGAACGGGGAACTCGTGTTGGCTGCGCTCAGCGCGCAGGAGTTGCAAGCCGCCGCAGAACTGGCGCAGCGCCAGCAGAAGGAGTTCCTGGCCGTCGTGGCGCACGAACTGCGCAACCCACTGACGCCCATTCGGATTGCGGCCGAAATGCTCGGCTTGGTGCGTGCGGAAGAAATGCCGCGCTATCAAGCCATCATCGAACACGAAGTCGAGCACATGGTGCGACTGGTGAGTGACCTGCTCGACGTCTCCCGCGCCAGCACCGGCAAGCTAAGGCTGGAACACCAGTTGGTCGACATGACCGGCATCATCGACGAGGCGGTCGATGCCTGCCGGCCTGCGATGGACACCCGTCTGCAGCGCTTCAGCGTCCATGTGCCCGCGCGCGCTCTTGAAATGCAGGGAGATCCGATCCGCCTCGCTCAGATCCTGCGGAACCTGCTCGACAACGCGTCCAAGTACACGCCCAATGGCGGCGAGATCGGACTTTCGGTCGTCGTGAGGGACGGTGCCCTTGTGATGACCGTGTCTGACAACGGTATCGGGATTACCGCCGAAGCCTTGCCCAAGATCTTCGAGCCGTTCGTGCAAGACACGCACGCCATTGGATTCAACGGCGTGGGCTTGGGCATTGGACTTACGGTAGTGCGCGAGTTGGTCGAAGCGCATGGCGGCACCGTGGTCGCGACCAGTGCGGGTACCGGGCTTGGCAGCCAGTTCGTTGTCACGCTCCCTCTGGATGACACACACCCGCCGCAGGTTCGTCGCGGCCGCAATCAGACTCGCAAACGGGTCCCTCGCAAACACGCGGCCTAGCCGCAGACGGATGCCGCACTTCTTCTGCAGACGCGGCGATTGACGGCTGAGGGGCCGCTTCTGGCCGACGCAGTTACTCAAGAGCGTGCGCGTCAAAACCCGTAACGCAGGAAGCCACCGTCCACCGCGATGCACTCGCCGGTGACGTAGCTCGAGGCTGGCAGGCACAGGAATGCGACGGCCGCGGCGACCTCCTCCGGCTCGCCGATGCGGCCCAACGGCGTGCGCAGCAGCACCTCGTCGAGGTAATCCGGATCGGCGAGCTTGTCGGAGGTGCGGCGCGTGCGGATGTACCACGGCGCCACACAGTTCACGCGCACGCCGTCCTCGGCCCATTCCACCGCGAGATTGCGGGTCATCTGGTGCATCGCCGCCTTGCTCATGCCGTAGGGCGCGCCGCTGCGCACGTGGGTGACGCCGGAAACGCTGCCGACGTTGACGATGCTCGAGGCCGCATGCTTCGTCAGCAACGGATGCGCGTAGCGCGAGAGTTCGAACGCCGAGAACAGGTTGATCTCGAAGATCTGCCGCCACTCGTCTTCGGTGTAGTCGTTGGCGGGCTTGGTAACGTTGCCGCCGGCGTTGTTGACCAGGATGTGCAGGCTGCCGTCGCTGTAGTCCTCGACCCAGTCCAGCAGTTCACGGCGCTGCTCGTCGTCGGCGACATCGGCGACGAAGGTGTTGATCTCACGACCGGAAAAATCCTCGCTCAGCTCGCTGCGCGTCGAGTCCAGTGCCGCGGCATCGCGCGCAACGAGCAGCACGTCGGCGCCGAACCCCAAAAGCTCGCGCGCGATCGCGCGCCCGATGCCGGCGCTGCCGCCGGTGACCAGGGCCAGCTGTCCGTCCAGCCGCCAACGCTTGGGATCCATGCCGTTCTCCTCGCTACCGCGGTCACGTCTTGCGCCCGCGCGACCGGCGTAGGATAGCCGCAGCCCCGACCGGAGACGCCACGATGCTTCGACTGCTGCTGTGCTGTGTGCTGCTGGCGCTCGCCGCCTGCTCGAAACCGCAACCGCCGGAGAAGGAACGGCCGGTCGAGCCGCAATCCGCCAAACCGGACGGACTGGGCAACGGCGCGACCGACATGCCGGAGATGATCCAGGCGCCCGTGGACCGGGCCCGCAAGGTTCGGGACGACATGCAGAAGGAGGAAGAGCAGCGCCAGGAAGCCATCGACAAAGCCGAAGGCGGCTGACCTCCACCCTCTTCGCCCAACAAAAAAGCCCGGCAATGCCGGGCTTTTTTGTGCGTCGTCGAAATCACAATCCGCAGAAGCAGTACGCCAGTGATTTCACCGGCACGCCGTGGGTCGGCTGCGTGGCGCTTTCGAGGAAGCGCAGGTCCTGCGCGGTCTGCGGCGCCACGCGCGGCAGCAGCGCCTGGGCCATGCCCTGGGCAAAGCTGGAATCGTGCAGCCACTGCGCACCGATGCGGCTGCTGGCGAAGTTGGAGAACAGCTGCGCGAACGGCGGCGCCTCCTTCTCGATGTAGCGCACTTGGTACTCGGCGGCCTTGCCGAGCTTGGCGCGCTGGGCGACATCGTTGATCGCTACCTGCAGGCCGCCGAAGTCGTCGACCAGGCCGCGTTCCTTCGCCTGCGCACCGCTCCACACGCGACCGCGTGCGACCGCATCGATCTGCTCCACGCTGCGCTTGCGCGCGGCGGCGACGCGGCCGGTGAAGTCGCGGTAACCCTTGTCGATCACGGTCTGGATGACCTGGCCGACTTCCGGCTGCAGCGGGCGGGTGACGTCGAAGGCGCCGGCGAACTTGGTGGTACCGACGCCGTCGCTATGCACGCCGATCTTGTCCAGCGCGCGCGAGAAGGTCGGGATCAGGCCGAAGATGCCGATCGAGCCGGTGATGGTCGATTCGTCGGCATAGATCTTGTCGGCATTCATCGAGATCCAGTAACCGCCCGATGCGGCCAGATCGCCCATCGACACCACGACCGGCTTGCCGGCCTGCTTGAGCGCGGCGATCTCGCGGCGGATCTGCTCGCTGGCGAAAACTTCGCCACCGGGCGAATCCACGCGCAGCACCAGCGCCTTCACGTTGTCGTCGTCGCGTGCCTGGCGCAGCAGTGCGGCAGTGGACACGCCACCGACGTGGCCCGGGGGCTGCTCGCCACCGTTGATTTCGCCCTCGGCCACCACCACCGCTACCTGCGGACGCGGATCGACCGGACTGCGCTTGGCGTTGAGGTGGGTGAGGTAGTCGTCGAATGCGATCTGGCGATAGCCGTCTTCGGCATCGCTGTCGGCAGCGCCGCGTTCGGCCAGCAGGTCGCCGACTTCCTCAGCGGTCTTCAGGCCGTCGACCAGCTTCTGCTGCAACGCGTACTTGGCAAGGTCGCCCTGCGCGGCGGCGATGCCCGCCGGCATCTGGTCGATGCCTTCGGCGATCTTGGTCGCATCGAGCTTGCGCGCCTTGGCCACGTCACCGAGGTAGCGCTGCCACACATCGCTCATCCAGAACAGATCGGCTTCCTTGGCCTGCGGCGAAGCGGCATCGAGCACGTACGGTTCGGCCGCGGACTTGTATTCGCCGACCTTGAACAGGTGCACGTCGACGCCGAGCTTGTCCTGCAAGCCCTGGCGGTAGTACTGGCGATAGCGGCCCAGGCCTTCGAGCAGCAGGCCGCCCATCGGATCCAGATAGACCTCGCTGGCCTGCGAGGCGAGCAGGTACTGCTTCTGATCCATTGTCTCGCTGTAAGCAATCACTTCCTTGCCGCTGGCCTTCACTTCGGCCAGCTTGCGCGCGACTTCGCGCAGCGAAGCCACGCCGCTGCCCTGCAGGCGGTCGAGCTTGAGCACGACGCGCTCGATGCGCTTGTCGTCCTTGGCCGCGTCGAGCACGCGCAGCACGTCGCGCAGCTGGATCTCATCGTTGTTGTGATCGCCCAACGCACGCTTGAGCGCGCGTTCGGCCGGATCGGCGCTGAACTGCTCAACCAGCGGCCCGGTGGGTTCGATCACCAGCGCGGTGTCGTCGAGCAGCGGCTTGCCGCCGCCGGCGCCGATGACGGCCAGCAGGAACATCAGGAACAGCAGCAACAGTCCGAAGAAGATGAAGTTGACGATCAACCGGCGGGTGAAATTCATCACGTTCCACAGGCCGACGAAGAACTCGGCGAAGGGGCCGCGACGGGAAGCGGTATTCATGCACTTGACTCCAGAACGATGACGGCAGGTTACCTGCCCGGCACTACGGTTTCACCCGCCACAGGTCATCGTGACCTCAAGCCGGTGGCGTCCCTGTCATGTATGGGCGGCTTGGCAGGCCATCCAGGGACGCCAGCCAATAACGTGCGGGGGACCGCAACCCACCCGTTCGGGAACCAGAAAGCTTTGTAGAGCGGAGCTTGCTCCGCTGTCTTTGCCTTTTTCGCCCCCCGGCGAACAGCGGAGCAAGCTCCGCTCTACAAGGCGCGGGCGCTGGACCGCCAGAACCGGGTACACAGCAGCAGCGCGGCCACGCTCAGGCCACAGATCAGCCCGACCCACATCCCGCGCGGGCCCCAGCCCAGACCGAGCCCCAGGCCCGCACCAACCGGCATCCCGATGCCCCAGTAGGCCAGCGCCGCCAACAGCATCGGCATCTTGGTGTCCTTGAGCCCACGCAGGGCCCCGGCCGAGAGCACCTGCACGCCGTCGGGGAACTGGAACGCCGCCGCAAACAGCAGCAACGACGCCGACAGCGCCGCCACCGTGGCATCCGCGGTGTAGAAATGGACGACGAAGTCGTTGGCGGTGAGCAGCACCAGCGCCGACAGCGCCTGCGTACCGAGCACGATCGCGTAGCCGGCCAGCGCCGCGCGCCGCAGCGCGAACGCGTCGTTGCGGCCCAGCGCATGGCCGATACGCACCGTGGTGGCCTCGGCCACGCCCATCGGCACCATGAAGCAAAGCGCAGAAATGTTGATCGCGATCTGGTGTGCCGCGGCCGGAACCGCGCCCAGGCGTCCGATCAGCAGCGCGGTCGCGATGAACAGGCCGCCTTCCATGGTTACGGTCACCCCGATCGGCAGGCCGGTACGCAGCAGGCCGCGCAGGGTGTCGGCGTGGGGACGGTCGAAGCGTTCGAACAGGTCGAGATCGGCGAAGCGCCGCGCGCGCCACAGATAGGTCGCGAAGGCCACCGCCTGCGCCCACATCATGATGGCCGAGGCAACGCCCAGGCCGCCCGCGCCCATCGCGGGCAGGCCGCCGAGGCCGTAAGTCAGCGCATAGCCCAGCGGCACCAACACCAGCAGGCCACCAAAGCCCAGCAGCATCGTCGGCAGCGTCCAGTGCAGCCCATCGCTGAGGTAGCGCATGGTCAGGTACAGGGTGAAACCCGGCACGCCCCAGCGGATGCCGTGCAGGAACGCGATCGCGCCGGGGCGGATCGCCGGTGCGATGCCCATCGGTTCGAGCAGCTGCGCGAGCACGGTGAGGAAACCGAACAGCAACACGCCGAGCATCGCCGCCAGCCACAGGCCTTGGCGGAACAACGCACCGACTTCGTGCCGGCGACCGGCACCGTCCAGTTCCGACACCGCCGGCGGCAACGACATCAACGTGCCCATCGGAATCATCATCGGCAGCCAGAACAACGCCGTGCCGATCGAAACCGACGCCAGGGTCGCGGTGCTGTGGTGACCGGCGATCACGCTGTCGACAAAGCCGATCAAGCCCGAGGCGACATGCCCGGCGACCAGCGGCGCGGCGAGCACAGCGGTGGTACGCACTTCGCTGGCGAAGCGCGGCGTGGCCGGCAGGGTGGATTCGATGGTCATGGGGGAGGAAACCGGAAACGTCTACAGCGACTTTTGAGGCGGCAAGACTGAAGCTGTCGCTATTGATGGCTATTCAAGCTTCGTGGTTCACCGTTCTCAGCCGCCGCCGCGGCTTGGAACGTTCCGCGGCTCTACCGAAGCCGCGGGGCGGCGGCTATCTTAGCCGCCTCGCAATGGCAGCAGATGACGGCACAGGGGCTCGGCATGAGTGAGGGGATCGCGCAAAACACGCCGGCCAAATGCGAAAACTGCGGCACACCGCTGCTGGGCCACTACTGCTACGAATGCGGACAGTCGGTGCACAGTCCGACGCGGCATTTCGGCCACGCGGTGGAAGAGTTGTTCGAATCCTTCTGGCATCTCGACGGCCGCGTATTCCGCAGCCTGCGCGACCTGATGGTGCCGGGGCGCATCGCGATCAACTACCTGGCCGGTCAGCGCGCGCGCTATTTGCCGCCGGTGCGGCTGTTCCTGATCCTCAGCGTGCTGACGTTCTTCGTCGCGCGGCTCACCATTGACCTCGACAACAACGCGTTCAAGTTCAACGGCAATTCCTTCAACAATCTGCAGACCGAGGCCGAGGTGGTCGCGCTGCGCAATGAAACGCTCAAGGAGCTGGAAGGCGAGGAGCGCGAGGCGCACAAGGAAGCCGGGGTCAATGCCGGCCTGATCGCGACGCGCGCACGGATCGAGGGCGCCGCGGCATCGCGCATCGACGACCTGCGTCGCCGGCAGAAGACGGGCGCCACAGGCGCCGTGTCGCCCGCCCCCGCTGCCAGCAAGGGGGACGCCAACCCCCCGGCCATCGGGGAGGAGGGCAGCGTCTCGTTCACCGCGAACGGCAAGCCTTGGAACGAACAGACCAATCCGTATCGAATCAGCTGGCTCCCCGGGTTCGTCAACCGCTGGCTCAACCACAAGGTGGCACGCGCCGAGGTCAACATCCGGCACATGCAGGGCGAGCCCAGCGCTTACCTCGAGGCCGTCCTGGGAGCGTTGCCGACCTCGCTGTTCCTGTTGATGCCGGT
Source organism: Lysobacter tyrosinilyticus (assembly GCF_054779815.1). Taxonomy (NCBI): domain Bacteria; kingdom Pseudomonadati; phylum Pseudomonadota; class Gammaproteobacteria; order Lysobacterales; family Lysobacteraceae; genus Lysobacter; species Lysobacter tyrosinilyticus. The sequence goes on along the minus strand of NZ_BAAGXN010000001.1, from coordinate 575,508 downwards.
GTTCGCGCTGCTGCTCAAGGTCTGCTACCTCGGCACCGGGCGCCGCTACCTCGAGCATCTGGTGGTCGCGCTGTACAGCCACGCTTTCCTGCTGATCGCGATGCTGACGCTGCTCCTGCTCAGCTCGCTGTCCGACCTGTCGTCTTGGCTGGACAAACCCACCGCGCTGGTCATGGCCGGCGTATGGCTGTGGGTTCCCGCCTGGCTGTTCCTGACCCAGAAACGCGTCTACGGCGAAATCTGGATACTGGCCGCGATCCGCTATCTGATCATCGGCGTCATCTATACGGTGCTGGTGATGATCGCGAGCATCGGCGCGGTGTTGGCGGGGATCACGCATTGAGCGCCACAACCGACCCCATCGGAGCGGTGGTGTACGAGGTCAACATCGACCTCGAAGCCGGCCTGCGCGACGAGTACCTGGCGTGGCTGCGGGAGCACGTGGACGAGATCTGCGCCTTGCCCGGCTTCCTGGGTGCACGCCTTCTCGAGGTCACCGATCCCCCTGCCGAGGCCGGGCGCGCCAGCCTGTGTGTGCAATACCGGTTGTCCGGACCGGCCGCGTTGGGCGCCTATCTGTCCGACCATGCGCCGCGCCTGCGTGCCGAGGGGCAGGCCCGGTTCGGCGGGCGATTCACCGCTTCGCGACGGGTCCTGGCCGGGCTCGAACGAGCTTGACAGCCGTCACAAAATCAACGCGCTGAACCGGCGAAATCCCGGCTTGACAGCGCGCGATTTGGCGCTCTCCCAAGCGTGGCGCGGCCTGCGCGCAGAACAGTTGTGCACAGCAGTAACAACTCTGTCATTCACACGGGGATTTTGCTGCGCCAGCATCGAATGACCGCAGTGTTTCACGCCTAACTATCTGATTTTAAAGCTTATAACTGCGTTGGCACTTTTTTCACCAACTTACGCAGGGCGCTTGTGTTTACGGCATTGCGCGCGTCTTCGCAGCATGACTCCACAGACTTATCCACAACTCATGTGGATAAACCGGATTCCCCTTTTACTTCCGATAGTTGCGTGATCTACGTCAAGTTTATGGAAGGAATGCCGCGCAACTGCAATGTGCGTGAAGGCCGACCGGGGACCGGAGCGGCTGAACGCGTCCGCCCGGACGCGACTGCGACCTGCGACGATGCGGTCCTGAACCCGCTTCAGCCCGCCTGATGGCCGACTCTTCCCCCGCCCCCGCGATCGTCTGGAACGTGGCGCTGCCCGTGCCGCTGCCGCGCCTGTTCGACTACCGCCCGGATGGGGGAGAGGCAGTGCCGGGCGACGTCGGAGTGCGGGTCCGGGTGCCATTCGGCAGCCGCGAACTGGTGGGCGTGGTCGCCGCCGTGAGCCCCGCCGAAGCCACGAGCGCGGAGCTCAAGACCGGCATCAGGCTGGACGGGGCTCCGTTGCTGCACGGCGAACTGCACGACTCGCTGCGCTGGCTGGCCCGTTACACGCATGCGCCGCTGGGTGAAGTCTTCGCGACCGCGCTGCCGGCGGTGCTGCGCCAGGGCGAGCCGTTGCCCGACACGCATGCGTGGGCTTGGCGGCTGAGCGAAGCCGGCCAAACCGCGGTACCGCGCCTGCGTGGCAAGCCGCGCCGGTTGGCGGAGCTGCTAGCCGAAACCGCCCGCGATGAGGACGCCCTGGCCGACTTGCTCGACGACTGGCGCAGTGCGGCGCGGGCCCTGCTCAAACGTGGCCTGGTTGAGCGGGTCGTCGCGCCGGGCCTGCCCGGCGCCGGGCAGGCGCATCGCGCAGGCGCGGCGCGGCCGGCCCCCGCGCTCAATCCGGAGCAGCAGGCGGCAGTCGACGCCATCCTCGCGACGCCCGGCTTCCAGCCGTTCCTGCTCGACGGGGTCACCGGCAGCGGCAAGACCGAGGTCTATCTGCACGCCATCGCCGACTGCCTCGCACGCGGCAAGCAGGCGCTGGTGCTGGTACCCGAGATCGGCCTGACCCCGCAGACACTGCGGCGCTTCCGCGAACGCCTGGGCGTGCCGGTACATGCGTTGCACTCGGGCTTGGGCGACGGCGAGCGCGCCCGCACCTGGGCCGCGTGCCTGCGCGGAGAGGCGCGCGTGATTGTGGGCACGCGCTCGGCGGTATTCCTGCCGCTGCCCGACGCCGGCCTGATCGTGATCGACGAGGAACACGACGGCAGCTTCAAGCAGCTCGACGGCATTCGCTACCACGCCCGCGACTTCGCCCTGGTGCGGGCCAAGGCGCTGGACATTCCGATCGTGCTCGGCAGCGCGACGCCGTCGCTGGAATCGCTGCGCAATGCCCAGGCGGAGCGGTACGCGCATCTGCGCCTGCACGTCCGTGCGGGCGTGGCGCAGCCGCCGCGCGTTCGCGTGTGCGACGTACGCAAGCGCCCGCTCGAGGCGGGCCTGTCGCCCGAGTTGTTCGATGCGGTCACCGCGACCCTGAAGAACGGCGGCCAGGCGCTGGTGTTCAAGAATCGGCGCGGCTACGCCCCGGTGTTGCTGTGCCACGACTGCGGCTGGAGCGCGCAGTGCACGCGCTGCGACGCACCGATGACCGTGCACGCCGGCGGCCGCCGCCTGCAGTGCCATCATTGCGGCGCGCGGCGTCCCGCGCCGGATGCTTGCCCGGATTGTGGCGGGCTCGCACTGCAGGCCCAGGGCGCCGGCACCGAACGCATCGAAGAAGCCCTGGCCAAGCGTTTTCCCGACGTCCCCGTGCTGCGCATCGATCGCGGCACTACCCAGCGACGCGATGCGCTGGAGCAGTTGCTGCGCGAATTCGGCGAGCAGCCCGGCATCCTGGTCGGTACGCAGATGCTGGCGAAGGGCCACGACCTGCCCAACCTCACCCTGGTCGCGGTGGTGGGCGTCGACGAAGGCCTCTTCAGCGCCGACTTCCGTGCGCCGGAAAAGCTCGCGCAGCTGCTGATCCAGGTCGCCGGCCGCGCCGGCCGCGCCGCACGGGCGGGCGAGGTGCTGCTGCAAACGCATCATCCGCAGCATCCTCTGCTGGGAACGCTGTTGAGCGGCGGCTATCCCGCCTTCGCCGCCGCCGAACTCGAGCAGCGCGAAGCGGCCGGCTTCCCGCCTTTCGCGCACCTCGCGCTGATGCGCGCGGAAGCCAAGCAGCTCGACGCCACGCATGCCTTCCTGCAAGTGGCCAAGGCCGCGCTGCGCGAGGCCGATCCGACGCTCGAACTGCACGGCCCGCTGCCCGCGCCGATGCCGCGTCGCGCCGGCTTCCAGCGCGCGCAATTGCTGTTGTCGTCGAGTGACCGGCGCCGCCTGCATCTCGCGCTCGATGCGGCATTGCCGGCGATCCATGCTTCGCCCGAAGCGCGCCGGGTGCGCTGGTCGCTCGACGTGGATCCCGTGGATCTGTACTGAGCCACGCTCGTCCTTGTAGAGCGGAGCTTGCTCCGCTGCTCTTCGGGTTGCCGGAAGAAAAAGCAGCGGAGCAAGCTCCGCTCTACAAAGCGGTGTCGGTCTGACGTCTTTCCGGTGCCCGCCACACCCACGCCGCACCCACGTACAACCCCAGCGCGAGCAACAAGGTCGTGTGCAGCCCCACCGCCATCGCCAACAACAACGCCGCCATCGCGGCGATCACCGAAGCGCAGCCGTTGAGTCCCCACGCCCATGGCACGAAGTCCGGCTGCGTGCGCGCCAAGCGTGCGAGGCCGAGCGGAAACGGCAATCCCATCGCGAATGCCAAGGGCGCAAGCCCGAGCAATCCGGCCGCTGCACGGGCGCCCACCGGCCAGCTCGCCCCACGTTCGAACGCCGCGGCGAACACCTCGAATTGCCACAACAGTCCTAGCGCGATCGCGAATACCGCCATGCGCACGCGACGTGCGATCGCGACCTCCAGCTTTGCCGCAGGCACGTGCATGAGGATCCACCGCAACACACGTTGCGCGAACAGGCTGCCGGCACCCGCGCAGGTCAGGAAGCCGGCCAGGCCGGTAGCCGCCGCCAGCAAGGGATGACCGACCAGCAGCGTCAGTCGCGACAGGGTGGCGATCTCGATCATGAGGAAGGCCAAGCCGAGCGCGATGAAGTAGCCGGCGATGCGCAATCGATGCGCCGGCTTCGGCGTCGTCGCACTGCGCCGCTTCAGCAATGGCAACAGCACCAGCACGAGGGTGATAGGCACCGCCTGCGCCAGCCCGCCCAACAGCAGCAGGTAGCCCGAATCGAGCAGCACTGCGCCGCCTTGCGCGCGCAGCCGCCACAGTTCCGGCAAGCTGCGCCAGCGGAAGAAATTGCCGAAGTACGGGCGGTCATCGGTTGCCGGCGCGATCGCGAACTTGTAGTCGCGCACGAAGGCCGCGCCGCGCTGCGACAGCAAGGCCTGCACGCCCTGGTACAGGTACGGGTGCTCGACCACGTTGTAGTGGTTGGCGTCAGCAGCACTCAGCCCGGGGGCGTACACCGGATCGAAGCTGTTGGCATCGGCGAAGGCGCGCACCTGCACGATCTCGTCGCCGCTGAAGCGTCCCTTCTCGATCAGCAACGTGCTCGCATCCCAGCTGCGGATCCCAACCATGCGTCGCTGCGGGTCGCCGCGCCCGCTCGCGCGCATGGCGGCGATGGCGGTCGCCCACAACTTGAGTTCGTCGCGCGGCGGCTGCTTGCTGTAACGCGTGATCGCCAGTAGTCCGTAGGGCGCAAGCAGTTGCAGGTAGTCGCTCAGCGCCTCCACGGTCAACGCGTACTGTTCGCTCGACGCCTGCACGCCGGCACCGCCACCCGCGAACGATTCGCCGCTGCCCAGCACGACCAGGTCGTACTGCCGCGCCTTGGCGCGCGCGAAGGCGCGCGGCTCGGCCTCCGTCAAACGCACACGCGGATCGCGGTAGAGATGTCCGGCGTAGTCATTGAAGCTCTCGCGCACCAGCTGCAAACGTTGCGGATCGACTTCGACCACGTCGACCGTGCGCGCGCCGAGCGTGAGCGCCTGCAGCACATCCGCGCCACCGCCGCCGCCCAGCACGAGCACGCGCGGCTGCTGGCGCAGGCGGTACGGCAACGCCGAGGTCATCTGGCCCAGATAGGCGAGTGAATCGGCCTGACGCTTGCGGGTGATCACCGCAAGCGCGTCACCGTCGGTGTACACGCCGAGCTGAGGCGGCGGCTCCTGCGTATTCGCCAGGCTCAACCCGGGCGCATGCCGCAACGGCACGCGCGGACTGTCCACCACCGTCAGCCATCCATACGGGCCATGGCGCTCAGCCACGACGCGTGCACCGGGCAGCAGCAGGTTCTTCGCCAATCCCTTGTACTCGTTGACCGCCGGCGCCAGCGCGCGCGTCGCCAGCAACGCAGTCAGCAGGCCTGTCGTGAGCACCAGCGCCAGCGCATGCACGGCGCTGCGCGGCGCGATGGCGGCCGCGGCCAGGACGCCGCAAGCCGCGGCCAGCACCACCGCGCGTTCCACCGGCAACCACAGCAGCGTCACCGCGAGCACCGCACCGGCTCCGGCGCCCAGCAGATCGGCGCCGTACAACTGCGGGATGTCGTCGCCACGCTGCACGAAAGCCAGGCCGAAACAGCTCGCGGCGAAGAAGAATGGCAACGCCAGCAACAGGTACAACGCGCTCAGCCACAGCAACTGCCGTGGATTCCACACCAGCTCGAGACCGTTGAACGGGACCCGTCGCGCCAGCTCCAGCACTACCACCGCACTGAGCGCGAACAGCAACGCTGCCGCCGGGAACCAATGGTCGAAATGCCGTCGCGCCGACGGCAGCCACAGGCCGAGCCAGGTGCCGCTCGCGCCGTGACCCAGCAGCGCGAGGCTGATGATCATCACGGCGAACGGATGCCAATGCGCGATCGCCAGCCAGCGCATCAGCAGGAGCTGGTAGGCGAGCGCACCGGCGGAGACCAGTGCGATGGCAAGGGTGAGGGCGCGACGGGGAGGCATGCTCGATTCCCAGTTGTTTGTTGTTCCTCACCCGTGCTCTTCGTTCGTCATCCCGGCGAAGGTCGGATCCAGCTTTAGGTTGCACTCACCGAAGCAACAGCAACGGCTGGATCCCGGCTTACGCCGGGATGACGACAAAAACGACCAGCGATCGCCTCACTTCCCACGTGTCAAAGGTACAAACCGCACCGGCAGGATCTGCTGCGTGTGCACCCGCCCGTCGCCGCCCTTTTCCACCAGCATCAGGGTCTGGGTGAAGAAGCTACTGCCGACCGGAATCAGCATGCGCCCCTGCGGCTTGAGCTGCGCGATCAAAGGCGGCGGCACCGACGAGGCCGCCGCAGTCACCACGATCGCATCGAACGGTCCGCGCTCCGGCCAGCCGTAGTAGCCGTCGGCGATGCGCGTCTCGATGTTGCGATAGCCCAGTGCCTGCAGGCGTTGCGCCGCACCGCGGCCGAGCGGCTCGATGATTTCGATCGTGTACACCTGCGCACCGGACTCGGCGAGCACCGCGGCCTGGTACCCCGAACCGGTGCCGATCTCGAGGATGCGCTGCCCGCGGCGCGGCTGTGCCAGCGAGGTCATCAACGCGACGATGTAGGGCTGCGAGATCGTCTGCCCATAGCCGATCCCCAAAGGACGGTTTTCATAGGCTGCGTCGCGTTGCGCGGCCGGGATGAACGCGTGCCGGGGCACGCGTTCCAGCACCGCCAGTGCGTCGGCGGCGAGTCGTGGATCGTGCTCCGCGCGCAGTTCGGCCACCAGCGCCTGGCGCGCCTGCATGTAGTCGTCGGTGGCTGGCGCCGCGACCGGAAGCATCAGCAGGACGAATGCAACGACAGCCGGTCCGATCCCGGTGACGCCCTTCGCGACGATGCTGGCCGCGCTCCGCATGCGCGCAGTCTAGGTGGGCCCGCGTTAGCGCTGCGGCAAGTTCCATCGCCGGGCCGGTTCGTCTCGTTCGCAACCATGTCTAAAACTGCATGAGGAATCCGGCAGAATCGGGCGATTCGATCTGTCACGTCGCCCATGCCCTCCCAACTCGAACAACTCCGCGGCCTGTCCGCCGTGGTCGCCGACACCGGCGACATCGATGCCATCGCGCGTTTCCGTCCGCTCGATGCCACCACAAACCCTTCGTTGTTGCTGAAGGCCGCCGCGCTGCCGGCGTACGCGTCGCTGATCGACGCCGCCGTCGCACAGGCCACCGGCGATGACGCGGCAGCACGCATCGCCGACGCCGGCGATCGCGTCGCCGTCGCGATCGGCGCGGAGATCCTCAAGCTGATCCCCGGTCGCGTCTCCACCGAATGCGATGCGCGCTACAGCTTCGACACCGCAGCCACGCTGGCGCAGGCGCGCAAGCTGGTCGGCCTGTACGAAGCCGCGGGCCTCGGCCGCGAGCGCCTGCTGATCAAGATCGCCGCCACTTGGGAAGGCATTCGCGCAGCGGAACAGCTCGAGCGCGAAGGCATCCATTGCAACCTCACGCTGCTGTTCTCCTTCGCCCAGGCGGTCGCCTGCGCCGAAGCGGGCGTGTTCCTGATCTCGCCCTTCGTCGGCCGCATCCTCGACTGGCATCTGGCCCAGGGCACGTCGGCGCCGGCCACGCCGCAGGACGATCCGGGCGTCGCTTCGGTCACGCGCATCTGGAACCACTACAAGCAGCACGGCTACGGCACGGTGGTGATGGGCGCGAGCTTCCGCAATACCGGCCAGGTGCTCGCATTGGCCGGTTGCGACCGGCTGACGATTTCGCCCGAACTCCTCGCCGCACTGGAGGCGAACGATTCGGAAGTACCGAAGGCACTCAACGGCGCGGGTGCTTCCCGTACGCCATCCGCGCGGATGGACGAAGCGACATTCCGCTGGCAGCACAATGAGGATGCGATGGCGACCGAGAAGCTCGCCGATGGCATCCGTCGCTTCGCCACGGATCAGGTGAAGCTGGAGCAATTGCTGGCGCGGCGAATGTAGAAGGCATGCGCCGTCGCGAAAGCGTCGGTGCATTTGTTCGTCATCCCGGCGCAGGCCGGGATCCAGCTTTTCGTCTTGTTCTTTCGCGCGGTCACGCATTTGCGCGGCAAGGCTGGATCCCGGCGTTCGCCGGGATGACGAGACCACAAAGGATTCCGCATGAACTCACCGTCGCCCCTATCGCCCGCACGCCGCCTGCGCAGCATCTTCTCCGGCTCGGTCGGCAATCTGGTCGAGTGGTACGACTGGTACGTCTACGCCGCGTTCTCGTTGTACTTCGCGCAGGCGTTCTTTCCCAAGGGCGATCAGACCTCGCAGCTGCTCAATACCGCGGCGGTGTTCGCTGTTGGCTTTCTGATGCGGCCGCTGGGCAGCTGGCTGTTCGGACGCTTCGCCGATCGCCATGGCCGTCGACCGGCCTTGATGTTGTCGGTGCTGCTGATGTGCTCCGGCTCGCTGATCATCGCCTTTACTCCCGGCTACGACACAATCGGCATCGCGGCGCCCGTGCTGCTGGTAATCGCACGCTTGCTCCAGGGTTTAAGTGTCGGTGGTGAGTACGGCACCTCCGCGACGTACCTGAGCGAGATGGCAACCCGCGAGAACCGCGGTTTCTGGTCCAGCTTCCAATACGTGACCCTGGTGATGGGCCAGCTATTGGCGCTGGCCGTACTGATCGTGCTGCAGCAGGTGTTCCTGAGCGAGGAACAGTTGCGGGCCTGGGGGTGGCGCATTCCGTTCGCCATCGGCGCGCTGACCGCGATTACCGCCTTGTGGCTTCGTCGTAACATGCAGGAAACCACGGCGTTCGTCCGCAGCGAGCTGGGCGATGCTGCACGACAACGGCGGCAGGGCAGCCTGCGTACATTGATGCAGCACCCGCGCGCGGTACTCACCGTGATCGGCCTGACCATGGGCGGCACGCTGGCGTTCTACACCTACACGACTTACATGCAGAAATTCCTGGTCAACACTGCCGGGTTTGATGCGCGCGTCGCCTCGGTGTTGAACGCGAGCACCTTGTTCGTCTTCATGCTGATGCAACCTGTGGTCGGCGCATTGTCCGACCGGGTCGGCCGTCGCCCCCTTTTGATCACTTTCGGGGTGCTCGGCGTATTGCTGACCGTGCCTATCCTGAGCACGTTGCAGCAAGTGGAGACTGCCGCGCAGGCGTTCTGGCTGATCCTGGCCGCCCTGACCATTGTCAGCTGCTACACCGCGATCAACGCCGTGGTGAAGGCGGAGCTGTTCCCGGTCGAAGTCCGCGCGCTCGGCGTGGGACTGCCCTACGCGCTCACCGTTGCGGTATTCGGCGGCACGACCGACCTGGTTGCGCTGTGGTGCAAACAGCGTGGCTTCGAACACGGCTTCTACTGGTACGTCACCGCGTGCATTGCCTGCTCGCTGCTGGTGTATCTGTGGATGCCCGACACCCGCCGGACCTCGCGGATCGATCGCGACCCCGCCTGATTACCTTGCCGAGCGCAACAGACACGCGCATTGCGCCACCGGTTTTGAAACAATATCGGCATGGACGCTACAACCAAGCCGGTTCTGCATGTGGTGATCGTCGGTGGTGGTTTCGCCGGTCTGTGGGCAACGCGGACGCTGGCGCGCGACGATGTGCGCATCACCCTGATCGATCGCCGCAACCACCATCTGTTCCAGCCGCTGCTCTATCAGGTCGCAACGGCGGGACTATCGGCGCCGGACATCGCCGCGCCGCTGCGCCACATCCTACGCGGACAACGCAATGTCGACGTGCGGATGGGCGAGGTCATCGGTATCGATGCGCAAGCCCGGCGCGTTGCGCTCGCCGACGAAACCGACGCACTCGATTACGACTTCCTGCTGCTCGCCAGCGGCGCGACGCACGCCTACTTCGGCAACGATGCGTGGGCGCCGCATGCGCCGGGACTGAAGACGCTCGACGATGCGCTCGCCATCCGCCGGCGCCTGCTGCTCGCGTTCGAACGCGCCGAGGCTACGGACGATCCTGATGAGCGCGCAGCCTGGTTGAACTTCGCCGTGGTCGGCGGCGGACCCACCGGGGTCGAACTCGCCGGGACGCTGGCCGAGATCGCGCGGCATACGTTGAAGAACGAGTTCCGCCACATCGACCCATCCGCGGCAAAAGTGCGGCTGATCGAAGCCGGGCCGCGAGTGCTGGCGAGCTTTCCCGAGTCGCTGTCGGCCAGGGCACGTGCTCAGCTGGAGCATCTCGGCGTCGAAGTCGTCACCGGTGCCCCGGTGCAGGACATCGGCGACACGGGCTACACGCTGGGCAATGAGTTCGTGGCCGCGCGCACCGTGATCTGGGCCGCGGGCGTCGCCGCATCACCGCTAGGCGCGCTGCTCGATGCGCCGCGCGATCGCGCCGGTCGGGTGCAGGTGCTCTCCGATTTGAGTGTTCCAGGCCATCCGGAGATCTTCGTCGCGGGCGACCTCGCCAGCTTGCAGCAGGACGGCAAGCCCATTCCCGGCGTTGCGCCCGCGGCCAAGCAGATGGGCGCGCACGTCGCGCGAGTGATTCGTGCGCGCCTGCGCGAGCGCGACAGCGCCCAGGCACACGCCACGCCGACCACCGCCGCGTCGCTGCCGTTCCGCTATCGCGACTTCGGCAACCTCGCCACCATCGGCCGCATGGCCGCGGTCATGCACCTGGGCCGGTTGAAGTTGTCGGGCCTGCTGGCGTGGTGGTTCTGGTTGTTCATCCACATCTTCTTCCTGATCGGCTTCCGCAATCGCCTGATCGTGTTGATCAACTGGGCATGGGCGTACTGGAGCTATCAGCGCCATGCGCGGATCATCTTCAACGTCGGCAAGGACGACTGAGCGTGGCTGGCGGGCATCCTGAAGCCGCCAAACCGTAGCGGCAGTAGTGCGCGCAAACGCAAACGGCCCGGTTTCCCGGGCCGTTTGTTTGATCTTGTTAGCTGAGCCGATCAGGCAACGAACAAGGCCTTCATCTTCTTCAGCGCGTTCGCCTCGATCTGCCGGATGCGCTCGGCGCTGACGCCGTATTCGTCGGCCAGTTCCTGCAGCGTGATCTTGCTGTCTGCATCCAGCCAGCGACGCTTGATGATGTCGCGCGAACGGGCGTCGAGGTTGGCCATGCCTTCGCGCAGCAGCTCGAGCTGGTTGTCCTCGCCATCGGCGCGTTCGTAGGCCTGGGCCGGATCTTCGGCGTCGGCGCGCAGGTAGGCGGCCGGCGACGGCGGCGCGTGTTCGTCGTCCTCGTCGGCGGGCGCATCGAAGCCGATATCGCGACCGGACAGGCGCGATTCCATCTCCAGCACTTCGCGCTCGGAGACGTTGAGGTCGGCGGCGACGGCGCGCACTTCCTCGGCGTTCATCCAGCCCAGGCGGGTCTTGGACTTGCGCAGGTTGAAGAACAGCTTGCGCTGCGCCTTGGTCGTGGCGACCTTCACAATGCGCCAGTTCTTGAGGATGAACTCATGCATCTCGGCGCGGATCCAGTGCACCGCGAAGGACACCAGGCGCACGCCCTGTTCCGGGTCGAAGCGCTTCACCGCCTTCATCAGGCCGATGTTGCCTTCCTGGATCAGGTCGCCCATCTGCAGGCCGTAGCCGTTGTAGCCACGGGCGACGTGGACGACGAAGCGCAGGTGCGAGTGCACCAGGTCGCGGGCGGCATCCAGGTCCTCGCTGTCGCGGAAGCGGCGGGCCAGGGCCTGTTCGTCTTCGGCGGTGAGTACCGGGATCTGGTGCACGGCGCCGATGTACGACTCAAGCGAGCCGAGCGCGCTCGGAATCGGCAGGTTGTTGGCGACGAGGGCGGTAGACGGGTTCTGGGTCATGGGCAGGATCTTAGCAGTCGGGGTATGGGACTGCTAAAGGGGGTGGGAGTTCCGATGCGTTGCATTTATGGAACGTGGCAGAACCCCTGTGATGGGGCCGCCCAGACGCCACCCAAGCCCTGCCATTAGTACTGCCCACCGGCCCAAAGACACATTTAAACGCCCCCCGCCGCCCCCGCATCTGTATGGCTATGCTCACCGCCGTCATGCCCCTCCACACCGACAGCAGCCCCGACACCGCGGCCGAGGACGAACGCGCCCTGGTCGGCGCCGCCGCCCGCGGCGAGGTGGCGGCCTTCGAAGCCCTGTACCGGCGCCATGTCGGGCGGATCCACGGGGTGATCAGCCGGCTGGTCGGCGGCCAGGGATCCCGGGCCGAGGACCTGACCCAGGACGCCTTCGTCCGCGCCTGGCAGGCCCTGCCGGCGTTCCGCTTCGAATCCGCCTTCGCCACCTGGTTGCACCGGCTGGCGGTCAATACCGCCCTGATGGACCTGCGCAGCCGCAAGAGCCGGCCGCAGGACGAAGGCGACGAGGATGCCTTCGACAGCCTGGGGGTCCTGGATTCCGCCGGCCATTCCACCGCTCTGAGCATGGACCTGGAGCGCGCCGTCGCCAGCCTGCCGCCGCGCGCCCGCGCCGTGCTGGTGCTGTACGACGTGGAAGGCTGGCAGCACGAGGAAATCGCCGCCGAACTCGGCATGGCCGTCGGCAGCTCGAAAGCGCAATTGCACCGCGCCCGCCATCTGTTGCGGACCCGGTTGGAGGCACACGCATGAATACCAACGACAACCACGACTTCCCCGACGCCCTACGCTGGCAGCTGCGCGCCCTGCGCCAGGACACTGCGCCCGCGCACGATCTCTGGCCCGGCATCGCCGCGCGCCTGACGCCGCAGGCCGTGCCCGTTCGCCCGTTCGCCCGTCAGTGGCTGCGATCGGTCGCGCTGGCCGCCAGCCTGGTGCTGGTGGTGGGCTCGGTGGGCTGGTTCGCCCGCACCTCCATGCCGACCGCCACTTCGGAGGCTCCGGCCTCCGGGCCCACGCTGGTGCAGCGCGAAGCCGACGGCCTGACCCGCCAGTACCAGGCCGCGTTGCAGGAAATGCAGGCCCCGATGCCGGCGAGCCTGCAGCCCACAGTTGATGCGCTGGATCGCGATGTCGCCCTGATCCATGCCGCGCTCGAGCGCGATCCCGATTCCGTGCTTCTGCTCGAGCAACTGCGCCGCACCTATGCCCATCGCCTCGCGCTGGTCCAGCGCGTGGCTTACACCTGATTCGCCCCCCCGATTACCCACTCCACGATTTGCCGATTCCACGATTTATGTTCCGGAGAACCACCATGTCCCGACTCTCTGCCTTCATGATCGCCGGCGCGCTCGCCGCTCCTCTGCTGTGCAACAGCGCCCTGGCCGCGACGCCGATCAACGAAACCCGCCCGCTCGACGCGCGCGGCCATCTCAGCATCGACAACGTCAAGGGCAGCATCGAAGTGCGCGCCTGGGACCGCAATGAAGTGCGGATCGAAGGCAGCCTCGGCCAAGGCGTGGAGAAGCTGGAGATCATCGGCGACAAGGGCCACCTGACGGTCAAGGTGAAGTACCCGAAGAGCGGCGGCCTGGGCTTCTTCTCCGGCGGCAGCGACAAGAGCGAACCCTCGCAGCTGCGACTGATGGTGCCGCTGCGGGCGGACCTGAGCATCGATGCAGTCTCGGCCGATGTCGACGTCGCCGGTGTCGCGCCTGCCGAACTGTCGGTCGACAGCGTGAGTGGCGACGTCAGCATCATCGGTGCACCGGGCGAGGCCACGATCAATACCGTCAGCGGCGACCTCAAGCTGATTCTCAATAGCCCCAAGGTGAGTACCGTCAGTGTCAGTGGCGACGTCGACCTGCGCGGCCGCCTCAACGGCGACGTTCACGTGGAAAGCGTGTCTGGCGACATCGAAGTCAACGGCCACCAGAGCAGCGTGCGCAAGCTCAGTGGCAACACCGTATCGGGCGACATGAGCATCGGCACGGGCCTGACGTCCGGCGGCCGCATCGGCCTGGAAAGCGTGAGCGGCAACCTCACCCTGCGCACGCCCGCGAACCTGTCCGCGCAGGTGCATGGCGAGAGCTTCAGCGGAGATCTGGACGCACCGGATGTGCAGGTCAACCGGCCCAAGCACGGTCCGGGCTCCAGTTTCGAGCATCGCTACGGCAATGGCGACGGCGAGATCAAGCTGGAGTCGTTCTCGGGCGATACGCGCCTGCAGTTCGACTGAGCGATTCCGCGCGATCGCAAAGGCCGAGCCACGAACGGCTCGGCCTTTTTATTTCCCGAATCGACGACTTGATTCGGTCGACCTGCTACGGCTCAGCGCGCGCCACCCACGATTTCGGCGTACAGCTTGTCGCCGACGATGCGATGCACGGCAGCGGAGGGATGGTCCTCTAGGTAGTAGAAGTACGCATCCGGTGCTGCGCAGGGCGTGGCGTCTTCGTGCAATAGCGGATTGCCGGCACAGCGGGTCTGCGTGTCCGTGATGCCATAGCGCGCCGGGTGCACAAGGATCTCGTCGAGATACTCGCCGAACCGGTTGAGCCGCACGTCGATGTGCAACCGCTTGCGCAACGAGGGGACAAGTGCGCGATAGGCGGGATTGAGCCTCGCGCCTTCGCTGCTGAAAGCCGGGATCCTGGTCGGCAGCAACGCCAGCGATACGTGGCGCGCTCCCACGCTCTTCAGCAATTCGATCTGACGGGTGAGATTGTCGCGAGTCGCCGTCGTCGGCATGTCCACGTCATTGAGACCGCCTTCGATGAAGAACAGCGTCGCATCCGGATCGAACCGGATCTCGCCACGTTGCACCCGGGCCACGAAGTCGTCGACCTGGTTCTGCATGCCGAGCTCCAACCGGAAGCCACCGAGCTCGCGCCCCGCGTTCTCGCCGGTGCCGGCGCCGGCGACGGAAAAATTGATGCTCTGGCCGTTGGCGTCCGGATCCTTCGCATGGGTGAAGGAGAGCTGCATGCGTTCGGCGAGACGCGCAACGGCGGTCGGGCCATTGCCCCAGGAATAGCCCGCACCGGTGTCGGAATAGCTGTCGCCGAAGACATACAACCGATCGTAGATCGCGGCCTGTGCCGCGGATGCGAAACCGAGGAGCCCCAACGCCAACAGCAGCAGACGCATAACTAATCCTTGTCGTGTGAATTGGCGGCGATGTTACTCGACGCGACTTACGCGACGAGTTCCGCGCGCCGCGGCAACGACCAGTCGACCGGCGCTTGCCCGTGCTGGGCCAGATAACGATTGGCGGCAGAAAAATGCCCGCAGCCGATGAAACCGCGATGCGCCGACAACGGCGAGGGATGCGGCGCCTTCAACACCAGATGCCGGCGCGGATCGATGACCTTGCCCTTGGCCTGCGCGTAGCTGCCCCAGAGCATGAACACCAGATGCTCGCGCTCGCGATTGAGCACTTCGACGATGCGGTCCGTGAAACCCTCCCAACCCTTGCCCTGGTGTGCACCGGCGCGACCTTCTTCGACGGTCAACACGGCGTTGAGCAACAGCACGCCCTGTTCGGCCCAATGCGTGAGACAGCCATGGTCGGGACGCGAAATGCCAAGGTCACGCTGGATCTCTTTGTAGATATTGTCCAACGACGGCGGCACCGCGACGCCCGGCTGCACGGAAAAACACAGGCCATGCGCCTGGCCGAAGCCGTGGTAAGGATCCTGTCCGAGGATCACCACCTTCACCGCATCGAAGGACGTCGCATCGAGTGCGGCGAAGATCTGCGGCCCCGGGGGGAAGATGCGCGCGCCATTGGCCTTGCGTTCGCGCAGGAACGTGGACAGCGACTGCATGTCCTCGCGCTGCAGGTAGTCGCCGATGCGCGACTTCCAGGACGGATCGAGTTTGGTGCGATCGGCGGCTTCGTTCATGGCGTCATTCTAGAGGGTGCCAACGCGAACCTTGTCCGACCGGGTGGTGCTGCTCACCGCCAGGCGCGGCGCTACGAGGCGGTCAATTGCGAAAAACCCGCGCTTTGTAGAGCGGAGCTTGCTCCGCTGCTTCGCCATGGGATCGAAAATCAAAGGCAGCGGAGCAAGCTCCGCTCTACAAGACTCACTATCAGGCGTCGAGCGCCCGCTGCTCCGGCATCCGCGCCACGCGCAGTTGGAACAGGGTCTTGGTCACCAGCAGGCGCTCTTCG
This sequence comes from Lysobacter tyrosinilyticus, assembly GCF_054779815.1. NCBI lineage: Bacteria > Pseudomonadati > Pseudomonadota > Gammaproteobacteria > Lysobacterales > Lysobacteraceae > Lysobacter > Lysobacter tyrosinilyticus. The sequence goes on along the minus strand of NZ_BAAGXN010000001.1, from coordinate 559,585 downwards.
ATCGGCTTGAGTACCAGATCGTTGGCGCCCATGCGCAGCAATTCGCTCTGGTTGTCGGGATTGGCATCGCCGGTCATCACCAGCACCGGCATGCGGCGCTTGCCGTAGCCGAAATCGTTGCGGATGTGCTTGAGCAGATCGCTACCTTCCAGCTTGCCCTTGAGATAAACGTCGGTGAGCACGAGATCCGCACCAGGATCGTCACCGCCGCGATGCTGCTCGAGGTATTCGATCGCCTCTTCCACGCCGACGAAATGCACGACAACGAGTCCGTTGCGCTCGAGCATGCGCTTGGTCGCGATCGCGACGACCTTGCTGTCTTCCACGTACAGCACGCGCGCGCCGGGAATCGGCTCGGGCTGCACGTAGCCGCGAATGAAGGCGGCCAGCGCGCTGTACCCCAGCCCCTTGTCGAAGTAATCGGTGACGTCTTCGGTGAAGCGGCGCGCTTCCAGCGCATCCTGTGCGTTGCCGGAGACGACGATGATCGGCACGTAGGCCTGTCCCGAGGACTCGCGCACCGTGCGTGCAAGCGCGATGCCGTCGCCATCGGGCAGCACCAGCGAGGTGGTGACGAGATTGACCGCGCCCTGTGCGAGCGCATTGCGCGCCTCTTCGATGCTGCCGCAGGCCACCAGCTCGGCGTTGGCGACTTCACGCACCAGCACGTCGCCGATCATCTTGCGCACCAGCTTGCTGCCGTCCACGACCATCACGCGCGGAGCAGCATTGTCGAGGTGGCGCAGATCCTGCGATGACATGAGGACTTCGAAGCAGCGGGGCGAGTCGCGAGTGTACGCGCTGCGCCGGTCGTTTACGTGGCGATGATGCGACGCCCGTCGGCTTTTTACCTAGGTTTCCGTCGGACGGGTCTGGCGCAGGTAATGACCGGTCACGAAACCGGCGCCGAGCCAACCCAGCACTCCCGCGCCGAGCACGATCGCGGCGGCCTGCAGCGGGTCGAAACCGTGCAGTGCGAAACTGCTGCCGTAGCTGCGCGCGAGTCCAGCCAACGGCGCGCTTAGCGCACTGTCGGTGGCGGTGAGCAACACCATCGCAAATGTGCCCGCTAATACGCCATAGCAGGCGCCCAGATAAAGGAACGGCCGGCGGATGAAGCCGTCGCTCGCGCCGAGCAACTGCAGCACGCTGATTTCGTCACGACGCGACTGGATATCGAGTCGGACCGTGTTGCCGACGACCAGCAATGCACCCAGACCCAGCAGTGCAGCCAGCACCCATGCCAACCGCGTGCCGAAGCGCAGCCATTGATCGAGTCGATCGCGCCAACCAGCGTCATGCTGGACAACGTCCACCTCAGGCAGCGCCTGTAGCGAATCCGCCAGCGTGGCTTCATCGCCGCGTGGCGTGACGATCAGCAGGCTCGGCAGCGGATTGTCGTCGAGCGCCGACAACGAGTCACCGAGTCCACGCTCACGCAGCTCCTCGAGGCCCTGCGCAGGTGTGCGCATTTCGACGCGGGCAACTTCAGGACGCGCCCGCAACTCGGCCGCCAATGCATCGGCTCGTGCGGATGCCACTTCGGTCTTAAGGAATACGCTGATCTGCCGCGACTGCTGCACGTTGCCGGCAAATCGCTCGATGTTCTGCAAGGTGGCCCACAGGCCGAGCGGCAGCGCGAGCGCCATCGCCATCACGCCGACGGTGAGCGCGGTCGACCAAGGCTTGCGCAACATGCGTCCGAAGCTGGCGACCAGGCTGTAGACGTGATGATCGAACCACATGCCGATCCGAGATTGCGACTTGATCGCGTCGACTTCGGTATTCATTCGGCCAGTTCCTGCGGCGAGATGTCGTCGACCAGACGGCCCTGGTTGAGCACCAGCACGCGCTTCTTCATGCGCTTGAGCAGGTTGAGGTCGTGACTGGCCACGAGCACGCTGGTGCCGCGCTCGGGCAACGAGGCGAATAGCGCGAGGATTTCCGCCGATAACGTGGGATCGAGGTTGCCGGTGGGTTCGTCGGCGACCAGCAGTCTGGGTTCGCCGACGATGGCGCGCGCGATGCCGACACGCTGCTGCTCGCCGGCGGACAGCTGTCCCGGCAGTGCCTGGGCGCGCGCGCCGAGGCCGACCTTGTCCAGCACGCTGCGAACGCGCTTGGCGATGTCGCCGCGGCGCATCCCGCGCAGCACCAACGGCAGACCGACGTTGTCGGCGACGCTGCGGTCGGTGAGCAGACGGTGATCCTGGTAGACGACGCCGACGTCGCGGCGATGCAGGGCGATGCGGCCGCCACGCACCTTGGCGAGATTCTTCTCGCCGAACAGCACCGCGCCGCGCGAAGCGCGCTCACTGAGATGGATGAGCTTTAGCAGCGTGCTCTTGCCGGCGCCGGAGTGGCCGGTGACGAAGAGCATCTCGCCCGGAGCCACTTCGAAGCTGACATCGGTCAGGGCGTGATGACCGCTGTCGTAGCGTTTGCTGACGTTGTCGAAGCGCAGGACGCTCATTCAGTCGGATGGTCTGCCAGTGCAGTGGCAAGTATCGACGGCTTTGCCCCGGTTTTGTAGCGCGAGGCTAGCCTGGCCTTCGTAGATCCGGGCCTGCCCGGATCGCTCTTGTGCGTCTGGCGCCGAGCAGGCTCGGCGCTACGGCAAAGTCAGCGGAGCAAGCTCCGCTCTGCAAAGTGCCTCGCGGGCCCGCGTCGCTCAGTGCTGCGAGCTGGGCGCGCGGGTGATCAGCTTCTTCAGGCCGTGACCGATGCGTGCGAGCAGGCCGGGCTTGGCCGGTGCCGCTGCAGCGACGGGCTTGGCCGGCACGTTCATCGGTGCATTGCCCGTCTGTACGGCCTCGCCGTTCTCGAGGCGGCGACCACCACGACGGCGGCGGCGCTTGCGCGGTGCGCGGTCGCCTTCCACGGCCGGAACCGCCGCGTTGGCGGCCACCGGCGGCTGGGCCGGACGTTCGGTGCGCGGCGGACGGGCCTCGCCCGGAGTGCGTTCGCGACGCGGACCGCCTTCGCGCTTGGCACCGTCGCGCGAACCCTCGCGACGACCACCAGCGCTACTAGCCTTGCCGCCGCGGCTGCGACCACCGCCACGACGCTCCTCGTCGGCGGCACGCTGCTCGCGGGCTTCCTTGAAGATCGCGCCGATGGTTTCTTCCTCGGCTTCTGCTTCGGCACCGGCCGGCACTTCGCGCGGCGCGCGCGGCAGCGCGACCAACAGCTCGGCTTCGACCGCCGCGACCGGCAGCTTCTGCTCGATGTAGGCCTCGATGTCCGGCAGCGACATCGCATAACGCTCGCAGGCGAAGCTGATCGCGTCGCCTTCCGCACCCAGGCGCGCGGTGCGGCCGATGCGGTGCACATAGTCTTCCGCGTCGAACGGCAGGTCGTAGTTGTAGACGTGAGAGACGCCATCGATATGCAGGCCGCGCGCGGCCACGTCGGTGGCGACCAGAATCTCGAGTTGGCCCTTCTGGAAGCGGTTGAGCAGCGATTCGCGCTTCTTCTGCGGGACGTCGCCGGAGAGCACGCCGACGCGGTAGCCGGCCTTCTCCAGCGAACGCGCCACGCGTTCGACAAACGCCTTGGTGTTGACGAACACCATCGTGCGCGCGCCTTCCGAGCGCGAGAGCAGGCCGATCAGCAGCGGCAGCTTTTCCTCGTCAGCGGGGAAGTAGATCTTCTGGCGCACCTTGGCCGCGGTGACGAACTCGGTCTCGACGACGAGCTTCTCCGGCTCGTTCATGTGCTCGTAGGCGAGCTCGAGCACGCGGTGGCTCAGCGTCGCCGAGAACAGCAGGGTCTGGCGCGTGGTGCGCTCGGGCATGCGCCGCAGCAGGAAGCGGATGTCCTTGATGAAGCCGAGATCGAACATACGGTCGGCTTCGTCGAGCACGCACATCTCGCAGGCGTGCAGCGATACGACCTTGTGCTGCTTGACGTAATCGATCAGGCGGCCGGGCGTGGCGATGATGACGTCCGCGCCCTTCTGCAGGATCTCGCGCTGCTTGTCGTAGTCGACGCCGCCATAGACCAGGGCGAACTTGAGGCCCAGCTCGCTGCCGAACTTCACCGCGTCCTTGTGGATCTGGATCGCCAGCTCGCGCGTCGGCGCCAGGATCAGCGCGCGCGGGTCTTCCGGCTTGCGTTCGGCCAGCGCGGGACGAGTGAGCAGGCGGTTCATCACCGCGACCAGGAACGCCAGGGTCTTGCCGGTGCCGGTCTGCGCCTGGCCGGCGACGTCGCGGCCGGCCAATGCCAGCGGCAGGGTCAGCGCCTGGATCGGCGTGCAGCGGGTGAAGCCGGCGGCTTCGAGCCCGGCCAGCAGGCTCGGGTGGAGCTCGAACGAGTCGAACGTAATGTCGGTTAGGGGCTTATCGCTCATCAGTGTTTCATCGGTGCGCGCGGTGCGCGCTTGCAGGGTGGCGGCCTGCCGTCGCAGACTGCCGGGGCCGGTCGCGGCGGCATCGGATGGTGCTCTTGCCGGCCCGGTCGGGCGTCGCGCCAGGACTTGAAGCCGGCGCGTAACGCCCCAGTTTAACCCACGGTTCCCTTCCATATTCCTTGCCCCGCCCATGCTGCCGGGGCGCCACCCCCTTCAGAGGGGGCTTTCCAGGAGATTTGCGTGAGCGACAAAGTGATGCATGTCGGCGATGCCGATTTCGATGCCGTCGTGCTGGGCTCGTCCGAGCCGGTCCTGGTCGACTTCTGGGCCGAATGGTGCGGCCCCTGCAAGATGATCGCCCCGGCCCTGGACGAATTGGCCCAGACCTACGACGGCAAGGCCAAGATCGTGAAGATCAACGTCGACCACAACCGCGCCAGCGCCATGAAGTACCACGTGCGCTCGATCCCGATGCTGCTGCTGTTCAAGAACGGCCAGATCCACTCCCAGCAGATCGGTGCCGTGGGCAAGGCCCAGCTCAGCCAGATGATCGACAAGGCGCTGTAAGCGCTGGAAGCGCCCCCTCCCGGGAGGACGGGGCGCTGCCTCATGCCGGAGGCTCCGCCCAGGCGAGCCCGCCAAACAGCTCTTGGCCTGCTTTTTCCCGCTCGCCGCGGCTCGTTCATCATTCTTGGGACTGAACCTCTTTCGCGGCGCGCTTGCCGCCGCGCAGCCGCGGTGCTAGTTTCGCCCTTGCAGGCGTTCCGGCGATTCCGGATCGTGAATTCCCGGCGCCGCGCCCCTCTTTCCCGATACCCACGTCCCTGACGTCCCGCTCGCCTGACGCGAGCGCTCGCCGCTTAGCGAGGATTCCCTGCTTGTCCGATAACACCCCCGATTCCGGCGAAACCGCCGAGAAGCGCGTGCGCAAGGCACGCGTCGTGAAGGCCGACGCTCCGGCGGCCGCCGCCGAAAGCTCCCCGGCCGCCGCGCCCGCCCCACCGCGCGAAGCTGCTCCGCCTCCGCCTCCGCCTCCGACTCCGCCGCCGGCCGCCGAAGTGGCCGCGCCGGCCCACGCCTCAGCCGACAACGCCCCGTCCCAGAACGGCAGCGACGGCGGCCACGGCCAGCAGCGCGACGGCAGCGGCGAAGGCCGCGGCAACCGCCGCGACCGCTTCCGCAACCGTCGTGATCGCCAGCGCGACCGTTATCGCGACGGCGGCATGCAGGACGACGGCGGCAACACCGAGCAGTTCGTCCCGCGCCCGCACCCGCAGGTGCCGGAGGGCTTCCCGGTCTATTCGCTGGGCGACCTCAAGCGCATGCCCGCGAACCGCCTGCTCGACATCGCCGAGCAGCTGCAGATCCAGGAAGGTGTCGCCCGCGCCCGCAAGCAAGACGTCATCTTTGCCGTCCTTAAGGTCCTGACTCGCCACGGCGAAGGCGTCGCAGCCGACGGCGTGCTGGAAATCCTGCCCGATGGCTTCGGCTTCCTGCGCTCGCACGAGGCCAGCTACCTGGCCGGTCCGGACGACACCTATATCTCGCCCAGCCAGATCCGCCGCTTCAACCTGCGCACCGGCGACCACCTGTCCGGCCGCATCCGCTGGCCCAAGGACGGCGAACGCTACTTCGCCCTGGCCGTGGTCGACACGATCAACGGCGAGCCGCTGGAAGCGTCCAAGAACAAGGTCCTGTTCGAAAACCTGACCCCGCTGTTCCCGCGCCGCAAGTTCAAGCTCGAGCGCGCCGACGGTTCGACCGAAGACATCACCGGCCGCATCCTCGACCTGATGGCGCCGCAGGGTAAGGGCCAGCGCGCACTGATCGTCTCGCCGCCCAAGGCCGGTAAGACGATGATGATGCAGCAGGTCGCCACGGCCATTACGCACAACCACCCGGACGTGCACCTGATCGTGCTGCTGGTGGACGAGCGTCCGGAAGAAGTGACCGAAATGCAGCGCACCGTGCGCGGCGAAGTGGTCTCCTCGACCTTCGACGAGCCCGCCGCGCGCCACGTGCAGGTCGCCGAAATGGTGATCGAGCGCGCCAAGCGCCTGGTGGAGCACAAGAAGGACGTGGTGATCCTGCTCGACTCGATCACCCGTCTCGCCCGCGCCTACAACAACGTCGTGCCCTCCTCGGGCAAGGTGCTGTCCGGCGGCGTCGACGCCAACGCCCTGCACCGTCCGAAGCGTTTCTTCGGCGCCGCGCGTAACGTCGAGGAAGGCGGCTCGCTGACCATCATCGCCACCGCGCTGATCGACACCGGCTCGAAGATGGACGAGGTGATCTACGAAGAGTTCAAGGGCACCGGCAACTCGGAAGTCCACTTGAACCGCCGCATCGCCGAGAAGCGCGTCTACCCGGCGATCGACATCAACCGCTCGGGCACCCGCCGCGAAGACCTGCTGATCGAGCCGGAGCTGCTGCAGAAGATCTGGATCCTGCGCAAGCTGCTGCACGGCATGGACGAAATCGGCGCGATGGAATTCCTGCTCGACAAGATGAAGACCACCAAGTCGAACGACGAGTTCTTCAGTTCGATGAAGCGGTAAAGCTCTTCATCACGATCGCATCACCACGACGCCGGCTTCTGCCGGCGTCGTTGTTTTTGCTTACCCCTCGCCCCGCTTGCGGGGTGAAGGCGGGCGTTTATGCGCCACTGGCGCATGCCCGACTGAACGCCCTTGCGCTATGCGTAAGGGCCGGGGGCAGAGCGAGGGACAGCCTCGCGCGGTCGCGAAGCGGGCAGAGTGAGGGGACGTGACGCGTCAAGTAAAAGCGCCCCTCATCCGCCCTTCCCTCCGCGGGCTATCGCCCGCTACGACCTTCTCCCCGCTAGGCGGGGAGAAGGACAAGAGTGCTTGCCGCCCCACGCACCATTCGGACTACACTCCAGCGGTCCTTCAGTGCCCGCCCGCATGCGCAGCAAGAAATCCCGCGCCACGTCCGTCGATATTGCCCACCGCGCCGGCGTCTCGCAGGCCACCGTTTCGCGTGTCCTACGCGGCAGTTCACTGGTGAATCCGGAAACGCGCCAACGCGTAATGGATGCGGTGCGCGAACTCAACTACAAGGTCGACCATCGCGCCTCCAGCCTGCGCACGCAGCGCTCGGGCACGCTGGCCTTGCTGCTGTTCGAAGATCCGACACCGGACGAGTCGCACATCAATCCGTTCTTCCTGTCGATGCTCGGCTCGATCACACGTGCGTGCTCGCGTAATCGCCACGACCTGCTGGTGTCGTTCCAGCAGCTTTCCGATGACTGGCACGCCGACTACGAAGACAGCATGAAGGCCGATGGCCTGATCCTGCTCGGCTACGGCGACTACATGGTCTATCGCAGCAAGCTCGACCAGCTGGTCGGACAGGGCACGCACTTCGTGCGCTGGGGTCCGGTGTTGCCGGACCAGCCTGGTATTTCGATCGGCTGCGAAAACTTCCAGGGCGGGCAACTCGTCGGCGAACACCTGCTCGGTCTGGGCCGCAAGCGCGTCGCCTTCCTTGGTCACGCCTCCAACCACTATCCCGAGTTCTTCGACCGCTATCGCGGTTGCGACGCGGCGCTGCAGAAGGCGGGCGCGTCGATGCATGCGGATCTGCAGGTCGATGCGGAAAGCTCGGAAGAGGCCGGTTACGCCGCCGCGGTGACACTGATGGAGCGCGGGCGGCCATTCGATGCGCTGTTCGCGGCCAGCGATCTGATCGCAATCGGCGCGATGCGGGCGCTGGGCGAACACGGGCGCCATGTGCCTTGGGATGTCGCAGTGGTCGGTTTCGATGACATCCCGATGGCACGCTTCGCCAGCCCGCCACTGACCTCGGTGATCCAGGACACAGCGCGTGCGGGCGAGCTTCTGGTGGAAACACTACTCAAGCTCGTGCGCGCGGAGCCGGTCGAGAGCGTGATGCTGCCGCCGGAGCTGGTGGTGCGGCGATCGAGCACGGTGGGGTAAGACCAGGGGGCACGCTGTTCCCCCTCCCTTTCGCGGAGCGAAGGGGAGGGTTGGGGTGGCGTGCCTTTGTTGTTGCTTTGTTGTTGCTTTGTTCTGGCAGGCGACCAAGAGCAAAAGCATTCGCGCCTTCGGCGCTCAACCCCTCCCCCACCCTCCCCTTCGCTCCGCGAAAGGGAGGGAGCACTACGCTACTCGCGCGGATGCGCGCCGATCTGCGCGCGGTCCAAGGCAGAACGCAATTGCAGTTGCGTGACCGGCGCATCGAGCAGGTAGACCTCGACGCCATGCGCGGGCACGGTCGCGTTCAACACGCCACCTTCCACAACCTCGACGTCGCCGCCACCGATCGCGGCATGCCAATGCCCGCGTTGCAGCATGTCCTTGATTTCGAAACCCGCCGGTGACGCACCCTTGTTGAGCAACACCAGCGCGATCTGGTGCTCGGCGTCTTGCTGCAGCACGCGATAGAACGCTGCGCGCTCGCCCTGCATCAACGCATTGACCTGCAGGCCGCGCTGCAGCGCCGGCGTATTCCTCCGCAGATTGGCGATACGCCTCAACGACTGGAAGATCGGGCTCTTCGGCGCGGCGTCGACACGTTCCTGACCGAAATAGTTGCGATTCCCGGCATGCTCGACGGTGCCGCGTTCGAAGCCGGTCTCCGAGCCGTAATAGATCACCGGAATGCCGCGCGCGGTGAACAGGAAATTGTTCGCGTCGATGAAGCCTTCATCGCTGGCGTCCAGACGCGCCATGTCGTGGTTATCGTAGAAGGTCATCAGCTCGTACGGACGCTGATACGGACCGTCTTCCAGGTACAGGCGCTCGGCGATGCGCTCGAACCCCGCACCCTGGCGACCGAACACCTCGGCGACGCGCTCCTTCAGCGGGAAGTCCAGCACGCTCACGTTCGCGTTGCGCGGCAGCGTATGCGCGGCAATCGTCGCGGCGTCGTAGTTGAACGCCTCTCCGAACATGAAGAAGCCCGGGTGCTTCGTGCGAATCCGCGTCGTGAACGCATGCCAGTATTCGTTCGGCATCCACGGGATGGTGTCGATGCGGAACGCGTCCGCGCCCTGGTCGATCCATTGCGAATAGGCGCCGACGAAATAGTCGAGAACCGCCGGATTGTTCTCATTGATGTCGGACAACTGCGCCAAGCCGCCGTGCGTGTTGTAGAACGCGTGCAACGGATTGCCCCGCGGGTCGAGCTTTTCCGGCGGCAAGTTCTGATGGTCGGCGATCAGCTTGCCGACGGCATCGAACAGCTGGCCGAATTTCGGCTGCGGCTTTGCCATCGTGTAGGCCGGCGAGCCGTGATTGCAGACGATGTCGAGCACCGTCTTCAGGCCGTGCTGCTTCAGGCCGCTGGTGAGCCCGCGGAAATCGAGATCCTTGCTCGGCAAATGCTCGTCGAGCTTGTAGAAGTTGACGCCCCAGTAGCCGTGGAAGCCGGTCTTGCCGCGATCGGTGAACAGGCCGCCCCACTTCACCGGATCGCCGCCGGTGAAGGCTTCGTCGGGGTTGTCCACGATCGGCGTCACCCACACCGCGCCGAAGCCGAGATCGCGGATGTAGTCGGCGTTGTTGAGCAGGCCTTTGAAGTCACCGCCGAGGTAACCGATGTTGTCGCTGCGCCCGGCCGGCGCGCCCGGGACCGGGCGATCAAAGGTGTGGTTCGGTCCGGCCGCCTGGTCCCGCTGGTCGTTGCCGGGATCGCCATTGACGAAGCGGTCGGTCAGGACGAAATACACCGCGTTCGCGGCGAAGGGCTCGCTGGTTCCCACGTAGCTGCCATTGCTCGCCGCAGCGGTCGGCGGCGCACCGCGCACGGCCGGAACGGGAGCTGCGGATTCGCGCGCACAGGCAGCGAGCAGGAACGCGGCAATCATCAGTGTAGTACGTCGGTTCGTCATGTTCCGATCTGCCCGGGGTTCGTGGAGTACCTCTGCCTTGTAGAGCGGAGCTTGCTCCGCTGCTGTTGCCTTTGCCCTTTGCCTGGGCGGGCGAAAAGCAGCGGAGCAAGCTCCGCGCTACAAAGCGTGCGCTGATTCGATCAATTGGCCGGCGTCAAAGCCACCTGCTGCGCGGGCTCGCGCACGCGCAGCACGCACAACCCGGCAACCAGCAGGCTGATCCCGCCAATCACCAGCGCATAGATCGGTTGTCCGCCGAAGAACAGCTTGAGCAGCACGCCAAGCAGGCTCGCCGCCACCAGCTGCGGGATCACGATGAAGAAATTGAAGATGCCCATGTACACGCCCATCTTCTGCGCGGGCACGCAGTCGGACAGTAGTGCGTAGGGCAGCGACAGGATCGAGGCCCAGGCAAAGCCGACCCCGACCATCGACAGCAGCAGCCACTGCGGATCGCGGATCACCACGAAAGAGAGCAGGCCCAACCCGCCGAGCGATGCATTCACCAGATGCGAAATCCGCAGCCCCCAGCGCTTCACCATCCATGGAATCGCGACCGCCGCGAGCGCAGCGAAGCCGTTGTAGGCTGCAAACAACACACCGACCCAGTTCGCGCCCTCGTTGTACGCGGCCGACGTCGTGTCGCTGCTACCGTAATGCACGCCAGTCACCGCGCCAGTGGTGTAGATCCACATCGCGAACAGCGCGAACCACGAGAAGAATTGGACCACCGCCAGCTTCACCATCGTCGGCGGCATGTCGTGGAGGTCGTCGATGATGTGGGTGAAAGCAGTCTGTCCCTGCACGAATGTGCGCGCGAAGAAGGCCAGACCAAATCCCACGAACAGGCTGGCGAAGATGATCAACGCCTTGTCCAGACCGAACGCCACGACGCCGGCGATGCCTGCCACACCCACGGCCAGACAGGCCAACGAGGCCGCACGGATCGCGGGCACGTTCCGGGCGCGCGGTCGCAATACCGGCGCCTCGTCCCATGCCTTCAGGGTCTCGGGCGGGTATTCGCGCGTGCGCAGTACCGTCCAGCCGATCGCCAGCAGCAACACCGCACCGCCGGCGTAGAAGGCGTAGCGCACGGTATCGGGGACCTGTCCCGCCGCCGCGGTGTTGGACACACCCCATTTCGCCAGCAGCCACGGCAGCAGGCTCGCCACCACCGCGCCGACACCGATGAAGAAGCTCTGCATCGCGAAGCCCGTCGCGCGCTGCTTCACCGGCAGCTGGTCGCCGACGAAGGCGCGGAACGGTTCCATCGATACGTTGATCGAAGCATCCATGATCCAGAGCAGCCCGGCCGCGATCCAGAGCACCGGCGAATTCGGCATGAAGAACAGCGCCAGTGAAGTCAGCACCGCTCCGGCGAGGAAGTACGGGCGCCGCCGGCCCAGGCCCGTCCAGGTGCGATCGGAGAAGTGGCCGACGATGGGCTGCACCAGCAGGCCGGTCAGCGGCGCCGCGATCCAGAGCATCGGGATCTCCTCCATGCTGGCGCCGAGGGTCTGGAAGATGCGACTGACGTTCGCGTTCTGCAGGGCGAAGCCGAACTGGATGCCGAGGAAGCCGAAGCACATGTTCCAGATCTGCCAGAACGACAATTGCGGCTTGTTCTGTGTGCCTTGCGGCGCGACGGCTTGCTTCATCCGGTTGTCTCGATCGATGACGGCACGCATGGTAGTCAGCGCTCGCACTGCACAATGAAATGTAATCGTATTCAGGCGTTGCCGTGACCGGGGGGCCGCTCGGCGGAAGCAGCAACGTGGAATAGTCGCGGCTACGACGGAAAGGCTCGAGGACGTAATGGCGACGAACCGCTGGTGGCGTGGCGCGGTGATCTACCAGATCTACCCGCGCAGCTTCCTGGACACCAACGGCGATGGCGTCGGCGACCTGCCTGGCATCGTCGACAAGCTGGATTACGTCGCCAGCCTCGGCGTCGATGCGATCTGGATCTCGCCCTTCTTCAAGTCGCCGATGGCCGACTTCGGCTACGACATCGCCGACTACCGCGATGTCGATCCGCTGTTCGGCACGCTCGCCGACTTCGAGCGCCTGCTCGCGAAGGCGCACGCGCTCGGCCTGCGCGTGATGATCGACCAGGTGCTCAGCCATACCTCGGCGGAGCACGAATGGTTCCGGCAGAGCCGCGAGAGTCGCGACAATGCGCGCGGCGACTGGTACGTCTGGGCTGATGCGAAGCCGGACGGCACCCCGCCCAACAACTGGCTGTCGCTCTTCGGTGGCGTGGCGTGGACCTGGGAGCCACGACGCGGCCAGTACTACCTGCACAATTTCCTCTCGTCGCAGCCGGACTTGAACTTCCACAATCCCTACGTGCGTGCGGCGACGCTCGATAACGTGCGCTTCTGGCTGGACAAGGGTGTGGACGGGCTGCGCCTGGACGCGATCAACTTCTGCTTCCATGACGCGAAGCTGCGCGATAACCCGCCCAAGCCGATGGAACTGCGTATCGGCCGCGGCTTCAGCCCGGACAATCCCTACGCCTTCCAGTACCACCACTACAACAACACGCAGCCGGAGAACCTGCAGTTCCTCGAGGAGCTGCGTGCTCTGCTCGACCACTATCCCGACGCGGCCACGCTGGGCGAGATCTCTTCGGAAGACTCGCTGGCTACGATGGCGGAGTACTGCAACGACCAGCGCCTGCACATGGGTTACAGCTTCGAGTTGCTGACCGACGACTTCAGTGCCGGCTATATCCGCGGCACGGTCGAACGGCTCGAAGCGACGATGCGCGAAGGCTGGCCGTGCTGGGCGATTTCCAATCACGACGTGCAGCGTGCGGTGACGCGCTGGAATGGCAACGGTGCGAGCGACGGCTTCGCGCCGCTGCTGGTCGCACTGGTGTGCTCGTTGCGTGGCTCGGTGTGCCTGTACCAGGGCGAGGAACTGGGCCTGCCGGAAGCCGACGTTCCCTACGACGCGCTGCAGGACCCGTACGGCAAGACGTTCTGGCCCAATTTCAAGGGTCGCGATGGGTGCCGCACACCGATGCCGTGGGACAGTTCGGCGCAGGCCGGCTTCAGCGAGTATGCGCCGTGGCTGCCGATTCCGCTCGATCACATCGAGCGCAATGTCGCGGCCCAGGACGCGGATCCGCAGTCGGTGCTGAATGCCGCACGCGCCTTCCTGCGCTGGCGCAGGACGCAACCCGCGCTGCGCCAGGGGTCGATCCGATTCTTCGACACGCCCGAACCGGTGCTGGCCTTCGTCCGCGAGTGCGAGATGCAGAGGCTGCTGGTGGTGTTCAACCTCTCGGCGACCGCGATCGAATGGCCGCTGCCATCCGATCTGCAGGTGCAGGCCGTTGCCGCACCGGGGGTGCACAACGGCCGGATTGAGCAAAGAACCGTGCAGCTGCCCGCGCACGGCGCGCTTTACGCGGTTGCTTTGTAGTGCCGAGCTTGCTCGGCACGCTTTGCGTGACGGCAGGAAGGAGCGCGCCGAGCAGCAGGCCCGGCACCTATAAAGAACACTCACATCCCAGCGTGTTGTTGAGGGATTCCAGATGCGCCCGATCGTCCTCCTGATCCTGCTCTGCACCGCAAGCTTCGCGACCCATGCCGAAACCGTCGCCAGCGTCGAATCTCCAGACAAGACACTGCGGGTCGAGCTCGACCTCAACGGCGAAGGTCGGCTGGCGTACCGGGTCCTGCGCAAGGGCCAGCCGCTGCTCGCCGATTCGCGCCTTGGCTTCATCCTGCGCAATGGTCGCCAGTTGCTGCGAGGCCTCGCGCTGGAACAGCAATCCACACGCGGCTTCGACGAAACCTGGGAGCAGCCCTGGGGCGAGCGCCGCTTCGTGCGCGACCACCATAACGAGCTGCGTGCCACGTTCGTCGAACGCGACCACGATCACCGCCGCTTCGACATGGTGTTCCGCGTGTTCGACGACGGCGTCGGCTTCCGCTACGAACTGCCGAAGCAACCGGCGCTGGACGAAGTCCAGATCCAGGAGGAACTGACCGAATTCGCGATCGCGCAGCCGGCAACCGCGTGGTGGATCCCAGCGTTCGAATGGAACCGCGAGGAATACCTGTACCACCGCACACCACTGGCCGAAGTCGGCATCGCGCAGACGCCGCTTACCCTGCGCACCAGCGACGGCACCCATATCGCCCTGCACGAAGCCGCGCTCGTCGACTACGCCGGCATGAACCTGGCGAAGGGCGACGACGGCCGGCTGCGCGCGATGCTGACCCCAGGCAGTCCGGCGAAGGTTGTGCGACACACGCCGTTCAGCACGCCGTGGCGCACGATCCAGATCGCCGATCGCGCCGGCGGACTGGTCGAATCCAATCTGATCCTCAACCTCAACGAGCCCAACAAGCTCGGCGACGTCAGCTGGTTCAAGCCCTCCAAGTACGTGGGGGTGTGGTGGTCATTGCACCTGGATCAACAGAGTTGGGCCACCGGCCCAAAGCACGGCGCGACCACAGAGAATACGAAGCGCTATATCGACTTCGCGGCCAAGCATGGCTTCCGCGGCGTGCTGGTCGAAGGCTGGAATGTGGGCTGGGACGGCGACTGGTTCGCCAACGGCTGGGGTTTCAACTTTGCCAAAGCCACGCCGGACTACGATCTCGCCGCGCTCGCGGCCTATGCGAAAGCGAAAGACGTGCACCTGATCGGCCACCACGAAACGGCCTGCGCGGTGAGCCATTACGAGCGGCAGATGGACGACGCCTTCGTCTTGTTCGAACGCCTGGGCATCGATGCGGTGAAGACCGGCTACGTGTGCGACGCCGGCCAGATCGAACGCCAGGACGAAATCGACGGTCCGGTGGTGCGCGAATGGCACGAAGGCCAGTGGATGAGCAATCACCACCTGCACGTGCTGGAAGCGGCCGCACGGCATCACATCGCGATCGATGCGCACGAGCCGATCAAGGATACCGGCCTGCGTCGCACCTATCCGAACTGGGTATCGCGCGAAGGCGCACGCGGCCAGGAATTCAACGCCTGGGGCAATCCGCCCAACCCGCCCGAACACGAGCCGAACCTGATCTTCACCCGCATGCTGGCCGGCCCGATGGATTTCACGCCCGGCGTGGTGAGCCTGAGGGGCCGCAACGGCCAGGTGATCCAGAACACGCTGGCGCGCCAGCTCGCCGATTACGTGGTGCTTTACAGCCCGATCCATATGGCGGCGGATCTGCCCGAGCACTATGCGCAGCACATGGACGCGTTCCAGTTCATCGTCGACGTGCCTACCGACTGGCAGGACACGCGCGTGCTCAACGGCGAAGTCGGCGACTTTGCCACCATCGTACGCAAGGACCGCAACAGCGAGGACTGGTATCTGGGCAGCGTGACCGACGAAAGCGCGCGCACCCTGGAAATCCCGCTGATCTTCCTTGATCCAGGACGCAGCTATGTCGCGCAGATCTACCGCGATGGCGACGGCGCCGACTGGAAGACCAACCCGTTCGCCTTCGTGCGCGAAGAGCGGACGGTGAAGCGCGGCGAGACGCTGACGCTCCGGCTAGGCAGCGGCGGCGGCGCGGCGATCCGGTTTCATCCGAAGCGGTGAGCGACGTGAGTCCGGGGTCGGTTCGTCCGTGCGCAATCGTTCGCATCGCGGCCTCGCTGTGCGGCGCGCTGCTGCTCAACGGTTGCGCCCACCGCCATGGGGAGCCGCAACGCAGTGTCGCGGAGGCAGTAGCTCAGTCCCAGATCGATGCGCTGCTGCTCGCCGCGCCGGATGTCGCGCCGGCACCGCTGCGCGTTCGTGTGTATCTGCCGCCGAACTACGCAGTGGCGTCCCGCGAGCGCTATCCGACGCTCTACATCAACGATGGACAGGACATGGAAGCGGTGGGCCTGCAGGACACGCTGGCCGCGTTGTATGCGAAAGATGCAATCCAGCCGGCGATCGTCATCGCCATCGACATGCCGCCCGATCGCATGGGCGCCTATGGCCTGTCGGATCGCGCGCACGGTCACAGCGTGATTGCGCAGACCAGATACGGCCCAGTCGGCACTACCGCACACGCCTACAGCGAGTGGGTGACGAAGACACTGGTCCCGATGATCGATGCGCGCTATCGCACGCGCGCCACGCCGAAGCAACGCGCGGTGCTCGGCTGGTCGCTGGGCGCGCTCAACGCCTTCAACCTGGGTTGGCAGTATCCGGAAGTGTTCGGCCGGGTCGGCGCGTTCTCGCCTTCATTCTGGCTGTCGGCCGAAAGCGGCGATGTCGATGCGGTACAGCGCACGCGCCTGGCCCAGCAGATGGTGGCAGCCGGGAGTCCGCATCGGCGAACGCTGCGGCAATACTTCGCGGTCGGCACCCGCGAGGAGGCCGCCGATCGCGATGGCGACGGAGTCAACGATGCGCTGGACGATACACGCGACCTGATCGATGGCTGGCATGCCGGTGGCGCGCTGAAGACACGGGGGCTGCGCCAACTGGGCTTCCGCGTGAATCTCGAATATGCAGTGCATCCCGCGCGCAGTGACGTTGTCCTGAATGTGCTCGAAGGCGGCCAGCACAATCAGGCATCGTGGGCGCGGATGCTGCCCGGCTTCCTGCGTTGGGCATACGGCAAAAGCGACTAACCGGATTCTCTTTGTAGAGCGGAGCTTGCTCCGCTGCCTTTGCCGGGTAGCTATGTGAAAGAGCGGCGGAGCAAGCTCCGCTCTACAAAACTCAAGGAACCATCAGCACCGCGCTGGCATCCATCACCAGTGGATCGCTTGCACCCTCGCCACCGCCGAAAACGGCCGCTCCTGCCGTCGGGGCCAATCCGCGATAACCGCCGTCGTAGTCCCAGGTCGTGACATAGAGCCGCGCACCGTACAAGGAACGAACCCCATCCAGCGACCGCGCCGGCAGGGTGAACGTGACCGTGTTCGCCTGCACGTCGGCTTCAATCCGCGCGCCCGGCACGACCTTCGCTCCTTCGTTGCTTGCCGAAGCCCCGGCCGCACTTGTCAGAACGTTGGACCAACCGTGCGCTCGCAGCCGATAGTGCCAACGCATGCCGTCGGGCAACGTCGCGTTCTGCAGCGGCATGATCGTGGCGCCATCGGTACGTCCCGGCAGCTGCAGGTAGACGGTGAAGGCGACATGATCGAAGCCGTTGGCGGGATTCCACGCAGCGACGACATCGCGCAATCGCAACTGCAGCTTCAACGCACCGCCCGAACTCCACGCCTTTACCCCGAGCAGATCGGCGGGACGACGCTCGCTCCAACCTGAGTCCAGTGGATAGCGGTAGTGGCCCTGCGGTCCGTCATCGTCGCCCTCTGGATCCGTGGCCTCGATGTCCAACCGCCACGCGCGATCCACACGGAACTCGTGCCGCGTGGAAGCCCGTGCCGCTGTGGGGTTCCATGCAACCACGGAATGGGGCACGTCGGGATCGATCATGTCGCTGGTATCCAGCCTCGCCTGCCAGCGCCCATGCGCATCCGCGTGCGTGCGCACCGCAGCGGCGAGGTCACCATCGACGACCAGCTGCACGGCATCCCTTGGCGCGGCATGCCCGCGCAGCGTGAAGTCGTCGCTTACCTGGGATAAGGCACCCGCATCCAGTACCGGTGCACCGTCGTCGCGCTCGTGCGGAGCCGCCGCGGCGACCGCCTCCCAGACAAAGCCCGAGCGCGGCGGCAACACCACACTGACGCGACCGCGCGTATCGGCAGCCAAAGCCGGTGCCGCGCCATCGATCGCGAACCGCGCGCGCCAGCTTCGATCGGACGCCAGTCCTGTCGCCAGGTTGTCTAGCAGGGCCGGGCGATCGGAGGAATTGAATACGATCAGCGCCGAGTCGCCGTTCGCGTCCATGCGCCAGGCCAAGACGCCGGGGGTGGCGGAATTCGCGGCAAGCACGACCGGCGTGCCGCGCGAGAGCACGCGATGCTCGCGGCGCAATGCAATGGCGCGCCGCAGATAGCGGTACAACGGCGCTTGCGTGTCGAAGTGATCACGGTCTTGCGCCCTGAAGCCGCCAGCGAACATCGCGTCGCGCTGCCCGGTGAAGCCCTGCTCGGTGCCGTAGTAGATCGTCGGAATGCCGGGCAGGGTCATGATCGCCAGCAGCGCCTGCTTCAGGCCGGCCTCATCGCCGGTCGCGAGGAAGCGGTCGACGTCGTGATTGTCGACGAAGGTCGGCATCAGCCAGGGCTGCGCGTGCACCCGCATCATGTCGTCGATGCGCCAGGCCAGCTCGCGCGTCGGACGACCGCGGGCGAATACATCGCCGAGCGTGCCGTACAGCGGGAAGTTGATCATGCCGGGCAACAGCGTATTCGCGCCTTCGCCGTTGCCACGCATGTAGCTGTCGATCTTGCGCGCGTTGCGGTCGTCGAAGGCACGATCGAGCCCGAAGCCTTCGCCGAACACATGGAAATTGGCGCGCCCCGTGGCGGCCGCAACGTGCGACATGCCCGGATGACGCGGATCAGGCGACTGTAGGAAATCGGCGAAATACTCCGGCGGCACATAGAACGCGGTGTCGACACGGAACCCATCCACGCCCACTTCGCGGATCCAGTAACCATAGGCCGCGCGTAGCGCGTCGCGCACTGCAGGATTTTCGGTATTGAGATCGTCCAGGCCGGCCAGTTGCCAGTTCAATTCCTGGTTGCGGTCGTTGTAATCGGCGATGTCCGGAGTCCAGTGGTAGATCGCCGCATCGCGATCACGACGGCGCCGCGGATCGTTCAGGAAGAACGGTGATCGCGCCGGCGCGGCTTCGCCAGCTCGCGTCGACTGCAGCTGGAAGTGCGCCCGCGGATCGTCCAGCTTCCAGCCGTCCGAGTAGGCGAAATAGTTGCCAACATGGTTCACCACCACGTCCTGGACCAGGTACATGCCTTCGCCGTGGATCGCGCGGGAGAGGGCCTGGTAATCACCCAGCCTGCCGAAATGCGCGTCGACCGCCTGGAAGTCGCGCGCCCAGTAGCCGTGATAGCCGCCGTACTGCGATGCCTCGCTCCACCACTGATTCGCCACGGGCGGAGTGATCCAGATCGCGGTGGCGCCAAGCCCGCGAATGTAGTCGAGTCGCTCTCTCACACCGGCGAGGTCGCCGCCGCTGAACCTGGCGCCGTCCGCCGGATCGTATTCGCCCGCGTGCTGGTCGTTGTTGCTCGCATCGCCGTCGGCAAAACGGTCGACCATCAGGAAATAGATCACCTGATCGCGCCAATCGGGAGACGGCACGTGCAATCCGGCGGGCGTTGCCTCTGCCGCGCGCACCAGCGGTGCAGCTGCGAGCGCCAGCGCCAGGACACAGCTGCCGGACCATCTACCCACGACACCTCCGCTTCGACAGGTTGGAGCGGACACCGCCGCCGGCCGGACTATTCCACGCGGTGGTGATGCCGACGCCAGTTTGCCGCGGCCTTTCCCATGAATACGTATGCAAGGGAAATTGTGCGGTTGCGCCCGGCACTACCATCGACTGGCGTTCGCGGGAAGCCATTGCTCCCGCACGTAAAGGTTCACGAGCCGCGCATTGCGGCCGCAGACGACTACAAGAATGTTCATTCCGGAGGGGGAGTGATGGTGCAGTTCAAGAGAAACCTGCTGAGCGTTGCCTTGGCCTCGGCGACGATGATGCTCGCTGCGGGTGCTCAGGCGCAGACCGCCGAGGAGCAGACGCAGCAGGCGACACCGCAGAAGCAGCAAGCTGATGCAAAGAAGAAGGAAGAAGCCAAGACGCTTGAATCGGTGACGGTGACCGGTATCCGCGTCGGCATCGAAGACGCGATCTCGACCAAGAAGGACTCCACCTCGATCGTGGAGTCGGTATCGGCCGAGGACATCGGCAAGCTGCCGGACGTGAGCATCGCCGAATCGATTGCACGCCTGCCGGGCCTCTCGGCGCAGCGTGTAGCCGGCCGTGCGCAGGTGATCAGCGTGCGTGGCCTCTCGCCCGACTTCGCCACTACCCTGCTCAACGGTCGCGAGCTGGTTAGCACCGGCGACAACCGCAGCGTGGAATTCGACCAGTACCCGTCCGAGCTGATGAGCGGCGTGACCGTTTACAAGACGCCGGATGCCGGCCTGGTGGGTCAGGGCCTGTCGGGCACGATCGACATGCAGACGGTGCGACCGCTGCGTTTCGACAAGAGCGTCACCGCGCTCAGCGTCCGTGGTCAGCACAACTCGCTCGGCGCCGCGGGCGGCGAATCCGCTTACGGCGAGCGCATCAACGCCAGCTACATCGGACAGTTCGCCGATCGCACCATCGGTGTCGCGCTCGGCTACTCGCATTCCAATACGCCGATCCAGGAAGAGCAGGTCGGCCTGTACGAACCGTGGAAGGAACTCGGGACCGATTGGCGTCCGGGCGTACCTGCCGGCACGTTCTATTCCGACGGCATCAAGGCGCTGCGTCGCACCGGCTACGTGAAGCGCGATGGCGTGATGGGAACGCTGGAATACCGCCCGTCGAGCACCTGGACCAGCACGCTCGACCTGTTCCACTCCGAAGCCACCCAGGAAGACACCGCGAACCAGTTCGAGGTGAATCTGGGTGACTACAACGGCGGATACGGCCGCCTGAATGTCACCGACGTCCAGATCAACGACAACGGCACCTTCGTCGGCGGCGTGGCCCACAACGTCTATCCGCTGGTACGCGGCATGTACAACAAGCGCGAAGACAAGATCGACGCGTTCGGCTGGAACAACGAGTTCAATCTCGAGTCGGTCAAGATCGTCGCCGACGTCAGCTACTCCAAGGCCAAGCGCGACGAACTCAACCTGGAGAACAACACCCAGCTGGCACCGGCACCGCAGCTGGACTCGCTGACGCTGCACTATTCGGGCGGCGGCTTCTCGCAACTGACGCCTGGGCTGGATTACTCCGACCCCAGCAAGCTGTTCCTGCGCGGCACGATCTACGGCTCCGGCTACGGCAAGACGCCGAAGGTCGAGGATGAGCTCAAGAGCTTCCGGCTCGGCGCTACCTTCAACGCGCCCGAAGCGCTCAGCCGCTGGTTCTCGGGTGTCGATGTCGGCCTGAACTACGCCGATCGCGAGAAGGAAAAGCACCAGCCCGAGGGCAACATCAACGTCGGCGCGCAGGGCGACACGACCATCGCGGATGATCTGCAGTACGGCCTGGTCGACCTGCGCTTCGCCGGCGTCGGTTTCATTCCGTCCTGGAACGTGCCCGGCGCGGTCAAGCGCTATATGACCTTCGACCCGAACGAGAACGCGCCGTGGCTGATTTCCAAGGCCTGGAGCGTCTCGGAGAAGCTGAGCACCGGTTATGTGCGCGCCAACATCGATACCGAATTGGGCTCGGTGCCGGTGCGCGGCAATGTCGGCGTGCAATTGCAGCATGCCGACCAGTCCTCCGCGTCGAACGTATGGGATCACACCCAGCCGGCCGGCAGCGAGATCCGTCGCTTCGAGAACGGCAAGACTTACACCGACGTGCTGCCGAGCATGAATCTCGCCTTCATGCTGCCCGCCGACCAGACGGTTCGTGTAGCGCTGGCCCGCCAGGTCGCCCGCCCGCGCGTGGACCAGCTGCGTTCCTCGCTCGACTTCGGCGTCGATAGCGCAACCGGCAGGCCCGGTGCGAGTGGCGGCAATCCGCTGCTCGATCCGTGGCGCGCCAACGCGTTCGACGTTTCCTACGAGAAGTATTTCGGCACCAAGGCGTATGTGGCCGCCGCCTACTTCTACAAGGACCTGCGCACTTACATCTTCAATCAGAGCCAGGATTACGACTTCTCCGAACTAGTCGCGAGCTACACGCCGCCCAACACCTGCACCACGCCGGCCGGTCCCAACCAGCCGTGCCCGGCGGCACTGACCACCGGCACGCTGAGCGGCCCGTTCAACGGCAAGGGCGGCAAGCTCCAGGGCGTCGAACTCACCGCATCGCTGCCGCTGGACATGCTGTGGGAGCCGCTGCATGGCTTCGGCGTCATCGCCAGCGCCAGCTTCAACGACAGCAGCATCAAGGTCGCGGCGCCTGAAAACAGCTCCAGTGTCGGCAACGATCCGATCACGCTGCCGGGCCTGTCGGACCGGGTCTACAACTTCACCGCCTACTACGAACGCGGTGGCTTCGAAGCCCGCGTCAGCCAGCGCAAGCGTTCCGACTTCATCGGCGAGATCGGCAACTTTGCCGGCGAACGCACGCTGCGCTACGTGGTGGGTGAGGACATCACCGATGCGCAGGTCAGCTACAAGTTCAGCGACGAAGGGCTTGAGGGCCTGAGCCTGCTGCTCCAGGTGAGCAATCTCAACAACTCCTCCTACCGCACGTACGCCGGCACCAAGGATCGCCCGCTCGAGAACATCAAGTGGGGCCGCACCGTGCTGTTCGGTGTGAGCTACAAGTTCTAAGAACGGGCCTCCGTGTCGCTTCGGCCCTTGCCTGCCCCCGGCGGCAAGGGCCTTTTTATTTGCAGATGCCGCGCGCCTTTCATGGCGCGTCTTGGAGATCGCGATGAATTCCAATGCCATCCAACTTGGCGTGTTCCTGTTCCTCAGCGCGCTGGTCGCACTCGCCACCTGGTGGCGCGTGCGTCGGGAGAAGCGGGATACGCATGATGCCTCGCACGATTTCTTCCTCGCCGGCGGCACGCTGTCGTGGCCGTTCATTGCCGGCAGCCTGTTGCTGACCAACATCAGCGCCGAACAGATCGTCGGCATGAACGGCGCGCAGAACCTGCTGCAGGTGTGGTGGGAGTTCGGCGCCGCGGCGGGCCTGCTGGTGCTCGCGCACGTGCTGGTGCCGATGTACTACAAGTACAAGTGCACCACGACCACCGAACTCCTCGAGCATCGCCTCGGTGATGCCAGCCTGCGGCGCACGGTATCGGTGCTGTTCCTGCTTGGCTACATGTTCATCCTGCTACCGATGGTGCTGTACACCGGCTCGCGCTTCATGAAGTCGATGTTCCAGCCGGACATGCCGATCGTGATGATCGCGGCGCTGTTCGCACTCGCCAGCCTCGCATACGCGGCGCTGGGCGGCCTGCGCGCCATCGCCATCTCGGACACCTACATGGGCGTGGTGCTGCTGGTGATGGGTGGACTGGTGACGTTCTTCGCGCTGGACCGGATCGGCTGGAGCCTGGAGGGCATTCCGGCCGAACGGCTCACGCTGTTCGGTGGTCCGGATTCCGATATTCCCTGGCCAACGCTGCTGACCGGCATGGTGTTCGCGCACATCTTCTACTGGGGCACCAACATGGTGATCGCGCAGCGCGCGCTTGCGGCCAAGAACATCCGCGAAGCCCAGAAGGGCATCTACGCCGCGGCGTTCTTCAAGTTCCTGACGCCGTTCATCGTGGTGTTGCCTGGCATCATCGCGTTCAAGCTGTACGGTGATATCGACGACAACGCCTACGGCCGCCTGGTCGGTGACGTACTGCCGCCATGGCTGTCAGGCGCGTTCGCGGCGGCGATTACCGGCGCAGTGGTGTCGAGCTATAGCGCGGCACTGAATTCCACGGCGGCGCTGTACACGGTTGACATCCATCTGCCGCTGGTGAACCCGAAGGCCAACGGACGCCGGATCGGTCAGCGGGTGCAGCTGCTCTTCATGCTGGTGTCGCTGGCGCTGGTGCCGATGTACGAGCACGCACGCAGCATCATCGGCACGCTGCAGCAACTCAACGGGCTGTATTCGATGCCGGTGCTGGCGGCATTCATCGTGGCCATCTTCGTTCGCGGCGCGAAGGCGCGGGCGCTGCGCTGGGCGATGCTGTTCGGGGTGACGCTATATGCGGTCTTCACCTTCGTGTGGACGCCGCTGCATTACCTGCATCTTATGTGCATCACGCTGGTGGCGACGATTGCGTTTGCGGTTATCGGGAGTCGGATGATGGGTCGACAGGTAGTGACTGCGGTGGAAGCGTCCTGAACTGATTGGTGGTGCGGCAACGGTGAGTCCGCCACTTCGCCGACCCCTCATCCGCCCGTTGGGCACCTTCTCCCCGCAAACGGGGAGAAGGACAAAGATACTGCCGCCTCAGGATCTATCACTCGTCCCGCTTGGCTTATCCCTCGCCCGCTTGCGGGGTGAAGGCGGGCGCTTGTGCGCCATTGGCGCACGCCCGACTGAACGCCCTTGCGCTATACGCAAGGGCCGGGGGCAGAGCGAAGGACCGCGTCGCAAAGCGACGCAGGGTGAGGGGCCGTCAGCGCCCGCGCAATTCCGCCGCTTTGCGCGCCAGCTTCTCAATCTGACCCCAGTCGCCCAAAGCCAGCGCCTCCCCCGGCACCATCCACGACCCACCCACCGTCATCACGTTCGGCAACGCGAGATACGCCGGCGCCTTCTCCGCATCGATGCCGCCGGTGGGACAGAACTTCGCCTGCGCAAACGGCCCGGCAAACGCCTTCAATGCCGCGATGCCGCCGCTGGCCTCGGCCGGGAAGAACTTGAAGCGCCGATAGCCCAGCTCCAATCCCCGCATCAGCTCACTCGCCGTCGCGATTCCGGGCAACAGCGGCACATGCGCATTCGCGGCCGCGGCATACAACGCATCGGTGGCACCGGGTGAAATCGCGAAGCCACCACCCGCGGCTTCCACCGCCGACAGATCGCGAACGCTCAGCACAGTCCCAGCGCCGACACTCGCTTCCGGCACCTGCTCGCGGATCGCACGGATCGCGCCGATCGCAGCGTCGGTGCGTAGCGTCACTTCCAGCACCGGCAGGCCGCCGGCGACCAGCGCGCGTGCGAGTGGCACCGCGTCCTCGACACGGGCGATGCTCAACACGGGCACGACCGGCGCGCGCGCGAACAACTGATCGATGCGCTGCGCGTGCAAGTCCATTGGGGTACTCATGGTGTGACCTCCGCACACTGGGCCGCGCGCGCCGCCACGGCCGCGCCGAGCAAACCGGGATTGGGATGGATGATCACGCGGATCGTCACCGATTCCAGATATGACGCGAAGCGGCCCTTGGCCAGGAAGCGTTCGCGGAACGCGCTGCTGCGCAGGAACGGAATGAAGCGCGGAACCATGCCGCCGGCGATCATCACCGTGCGGGCGCCGTGAATCAGCGCGGCATCGCCGGCGACGCTGCCCAGCACGGCGCAGAACCGCGCCAGGGCGCGACGCGAGGCGACATCGTGACCTTCGAGCGCCGCCTTGACGATGTCCGCAGGGTCACGCAGTTCCACGTCGTTACGCGTCGCATCGCCACCGCGCAGCACCGCATCGATGTGCGATAGCCCGGCGCCGCACAGCACGCGCTCGGTCGAGACGCGGCCGAAGCGTGCCGTCAGCCAGCGCGCGATCATCTGCTCCTCGTCGCCCAGCGGCGCGAAGCTGACGTGACCACCTTCGGTTTCCACCACGCTCCAGTCGTGCTGGCCGTCACCCACCAACAATGCGACGCCGAGTCCGGTACCGGGTCCGATCACCGTCACCGGCCCACGCAGCGGTGCGTCGTCGCTGCCGTGTAGGGTCACGTATTCGTTCGGTTGCAGCGCGGGCACGGCCCACGACACCGCGCCGAAGTCGTTGATCACCGACAGCTGCTCCAGGCCCAGCGCCTGCTTCAGCTCGCTGCGGGTGAACGACCAGGCGCGATTGGTGAGGCGTATTTCCTCGCCATGCACCGGCGACGCCACCGCAATCGCCGCGCTGCGCGGGCGCGCGCCGACGGCGGCGAGGTAGTGCTCGGCCGCGTGCTGCAGGCTCGCAAAGTCGGCATTGACCAGCGAACGCGGCTCCAGCACCTGCGTGCGCGACGCGGCCGGATCGGTGAGGGCGAAGCGCGCGTTGGTACCACCGATGTCGGCGATCAGCGCCAGCTGCGAAGACGCGACCGTGCTCATGGCGTCTCCGTCACGAACAGGCTGCAACCGCCCTGCTCGGCCGTGCCGACCTGGGCACGCATCAGCGCGAACAGTTCGCGCCCCAGGCCAGTCCGGTTGTGCTGCAGCGAGGCCAGTTCCGGCGTGCGCGCTTCCCACTCTGAAGGATCGACCAGCACCTCCATGATTCCGGCATCGGCATCGATGCGGATCGTGTCGCCTTCGCGGATCCGCGCGATCGCGCCTGCGTCGGCGGCTTCCGGCGACACGTGGATGGCCGCGAGCACCTTGCCGGATGCTCCCGACATGCGCCCGTCGGTAAGCAGCGCGATACGTTGTCCGCGATCCTGCAGCACCGCGAGCGTCGGCGTCAGTTTGTGCAGCTCGGGCATGCCGTTGGCGCGCGGTCCCTGGCCGCGGATTACCGCGACGAAATCGCCCTCCAGCAGTCCATCCCTGAACGCCGCAAGCAATCCGTCCTGCGTATCGAACACCTTGGCCGGTGCGGTGATCGCGCGGTACTGCGGCGCCACCGCGGAGATCTTGGCGACGGCGCGACCGAGATTGCCTCGCAACCGGCGCAGCCCGCCCTCGCTATCGAACGGCTCGGCCACCGGACGCAGCACGCTGACGTCGCCCGACTGCGCGGGCGCATCGCGCCAGCGCAGCTGGGTGCCATCCAGATACGGTTCGCGCGTCTGCTGATACAGATCGCCGCCATGAACGCAACGGATGTCGGCGTGCATCAACCCGGCGTCGAGCAATTCACGGATCACGAAGCCGGTGCCACCCGCCACATGGAATGCATTCACGTCGGCGCTGCCATTGGGATAGATGCGCGCCAACAGTGGCGTCACCCGCGAGAGTTCATCCAGGTCGTCCCAATCGATGAGCACGCCCGCGGCGCGCGCGATCGCGACCCAGTGGATGGCGTGGTTGGTCGATCCTCCGGTCGCCGCCAGCGCGACCATCGCGTTGACGATGGCCTTCTCGTCGACGGTGTGCGCGAGCGGGCGGAAGTCTTCGCTAAGCGCGGTGATGCGCAACGCCTGCTCGGTGGCGGCAACCGTCAGCGCGTCGCGCAACGGGGTATGCGGATGCACGAACGCCGCGCCCGGCATGTGCAGGCCCATCGCTTCCATCAGCATCTGGTTGGAATTGGCGGTGCCGTAGAACGTGCAGGTGCCGGGGGCGTGATAGGACGCGGCTTCGGCTTCGAGCAGTTCGTCGCGCGTCGCCTTGCCCTCGGCGTATTTCTGCCGCACCGCGGCCTTGTCCTTGTTGGGCAGGCCCGAGGGCATGGGTCCGCCCGGCACCATGATCATCGGCAGGTGGCCGAAGCTGAGTGCGCCGAGCAGCAGACCCGGCACGATCTTGTCGCAGATGCCCAGGCACAACACTGCGTCGAACATGTCATGCGAGAGCGCCACCGCGGTCGACAACGCGATCGTGTCGCGCGAAAACAGCGACAGCTCCATGCCGGTGCGGCCCTGGGTCACGCCGTCGCACATCGCCGGCACGCCGCCGGCCACCTGCGCAGTGCCGCCGGCGTTGCGCGCGGCCATGCGGATCAACGCGGGATACGGCTCGTACGGCTGATGCGCCGAGAGCATGTCGTTGTAGGCGGTGACGATGCCGATGTTGGCCGCATGGCTCTGCCGCAACGTCGACTTGTCTTCGCCCGCCGCGGCGAAACCGTGGGCCAGGTTGCCGCAGCTCAGGCGATAGCGGGTCGGTCCGCTCTCATGCGCCGCCGTCATGCGCGCGAGGTAATCGCAGCGCGTGGCGCGACTGCGCTCGACGATGCGCAGGGTGACGCGTTCAACGACCGGGTGCAGCGGCATCATTCGCTCCAGTGGATGTGCACGGTGGTATCCGCCGCATGCAGGATCGCAGCGATGGGATGCAGCAATGGATCCCGCGTTCGCTGTGCCGCGCGCAACACGGCGTGCTTGGCCTCGCCCGTCAGCGCGAGGTGCACAGTGTGGGCGCGCAACAGTCGCGCGACGGTGAGGGTGATGCGCGAATACGGCGCGTCAGGCGGCAGCGGCTGCGGATCGATGCGCCAGGCATCGAATGGCGCGACCGGATCGAGCGCGGCGGGCAGCTGGGCAGCACCGGGAAACAGCGAAGCGGTATGCGCGTCCTCGCCCATGCCCAGCACCACGGCATCGAATGCTCCGGCATGTTGCGACAACGTTGCGCGTGCCTGCGCCTGCGAACGCTCGGGCTCGCCGTCTTCGACGGTCAACGCGACCAGGCGCGCGCCATCGGCGGTCGCGAAGGCGTCGCCGAGCGCGCGCAGATTGCAGGCCGGGTGATCGTGCGGTACGCAGCGCTCGTCGGTGGGAATCAACACGACCCGATCCCAGTCGAGCGCGCGCGTGGCCAATGCGCGATATGCCGGCAGCGGAGTGCGCCCGCCCGCTAGCGCGAGTATGGCGTGGTCGCGCAATGCGATCGCCTCGCGCAGCGCGATTTCGAGCTGCACCGCCAACGCGGCTGCCAGCGCCTCGGCATCGGAATAGTAGTGTTCGATCCAGGCCATCCGCGGCGTCCCGTAGTCGCTATTCGCGCCAGCTGTGTCCGTGCCGTTCCGCCATCGCAACCGCGGCGGCCGGGCCCCAGGTGCCGGCGGGATAGGGGCGCGGCACGAGATCGGCGTGTTGCCAGCCGTCGTAGATGGCGTCGATCCATTCCCACGCCGCCTCGGTTTCGTCGCGGCGCACGAATAGCGTGCCGTTGCCTTCGATCGCGTCCAGATACAGGCGCTCGTACGCAGGCCGGCGACGAATCGCGGCGAATTCCTCGTGCATGTCCAGATCGAGCGCAACCTGGGACAGCTTCACTCCGCCGCGGTCCAGGCCCGGCGTCTTGCTCATCAGTTTCAGCTCGATGCGTTCATCGGGCTGCAGGCGGATGGTGAGCGCGTTGGGTTCGACCCGCGCGCCGGGAAAGATCAGGTGCGGGACCGCGCGGAACTGCAGGTGGATTTCGGTACTGCGCCGGGGCATGCGCTTGCCGGTGCGCAGGTAGAACGGCACGCCCGACCAGCGCCAGTTGTCGACATGCGCGCGCAGCGCGACGAAGGTTTCGGTGCGACTCGGACGCCCCAGCTCGTCGAGATAACCGGGCACGACCTGCCCGTCCACGGCGCCGGTGGTGTACTGCCCAGCGACGGTTTCGCCAGTCACGTCGCTGCGGCCGATGGCACGCAGGGAACGCAGCACCTTGAGCTTCTCATTGCGCACCGCCGTGGGTTCGAAACGCGCCGGCGGCTCCATCGCGGTCAGGCACAGCAGCTGCAACATGTGGTTCTGGACCATGTCGCGCATCGCGCCGGAGTGGTCGTAGTAGTCGCCGCGCCCTTCCACGCCCACGGTCTCGGCCACGGTGATCTGCACGTGCTCGATGTGGCGCGAATCCCACAACGGTTCGAACAACGCATTGCCGAAGCGCAGCGCCAGCAGGTTTTGTACGCCTTCCTTGCCCAGGTAGTGATCGACGCGGAATACGCGTTCCTCGTCGAACACACGGCTCACGCCATCGTTGATCGCGATCGCGCTGGCCAGGTCGTGACCGATCGGCTTCTCCAGCAACACGCGGGTGCCGGGGCCTGCCAGGTCCATGCGACCGAGCGCATCGCAGATGCCGGCGTAGAAGCGCGGCGCGGTGCTGAGGTGATAGACGACGTCGCCTTCGCCGCGCAGCGCACGGATTCGCTCACCCAGTGGCTGCAACGACGGTGGATCGCTGATGTCGGCGGCCACATATTCGATGCGTGCCAGCAGCGACTGTAATGTGACCTCGTCGCATTCGCCCGCCGGCAGGTGGCGGCGGATCGCATCGGCGACGCGTGCGCGGAAGCCCGCACTGTCGAGGTCGTGACGTCCGGTACCGAGGATGCGTAGCGACTGCGGGCACAGCGTGTCCGCCTGTAAACCGTACAACGATGGAAACAGCATCCGCTGCGCCAGATCACCAGTGGCGCCGAAGATCACCAGCAGGGAGGCGGGGCTGCGCATCGCGAGATTCGTCGAGGCCATCCGGACAGCCTAATACTGCGGTCGTGATGGCGATGCTGCAAACGATTGCAAACCTCGCTTTGTAGAGCGGAGCTTGCTCCGCTGCCGTTGCTTCTGTAGATCCGGGCCCGCCCGGATCGCTCTTGCTTCGGCGAACAGCGCGCCGAGCAGGCTCGGCGCTGCAACGGAGAGGGCAGCGGAGCAAGCTCCGCTCTACAAAGCAAACGACTACTCCTCCACGCTATCCAGGTCCGCTTCCTCGAACTGCCAGCGGCCTTCCGACTTGTGCATCAGCACGCGACCGGCGCGATGGATGTCGTCGCGGTCCACGCCGCGCACCCACAGGATCGCGTCCTCGCCCTGCAGGCGGCCGCGCTGGATCTCGGCCTGCACCGGCTGCTCGTCGCGGGCAGACTTGAGGGCTTCCTTGGCCGCGGTCGGGTCGTCTTCGGGATAGCGCCAGACGCCTTCCTCACCGGCCATGCTCCGCAACGCGGCGATATCGCCCTTGGCCAGCGCGGTGAGATAGGCGTTGTATGCGCGCCCCGGCTCGCCACCGCCCGCGGGCAGCGCAGTGCCGGATGGCGGGGTGACGGCGGCATCGAAGCGCAGGTCGAACTGATAGTCCTGCCCCATGAAGTCCTCGGGCTGCGCTAGGACGAAGCGGCCGGCAATGCGCTGCGCGTCGCGGCGATTGAGTTTGAGTTCGCCGTAGCCGCCGCTGTTGAAGCCTTCCGGCGAGAAGAACAGGCCGCAATCGTCGCCGTCGGGCGTGATGCACAGCTTGATGTAGCCGCCGGCAGGTTCCTGCTCGCGCACGGCGTCCACCGGATCGAAAGCGGCAGCGACCTTGGCGGCATCGAGCGGCGCCGCACTGAAGAAGAGCATCGTGTTGCCATCATCACCGCTGGTCGAAGCGTCTTCGATCACCGCGATGGCGTGGCTGACATCGAGTCGCGCGGTGCCGATGCGGAAGTAGCCCTGCGCGTCCGCGGCACGGATATCGGCCGCAAATAACGCGAACGTGACGTACAGCAGGATGACGGGCAGACGGCGCATCGCGGGCCTCGTACACGGTGTCCTGCTGAGGGGGACGCAAAGGCGCCCCCGGAGCGGCCGCGTCGTCAGCTTCCGGACAGCGGGGTCAGCAGTTGCAGCCCGGAACCGGCGAGATAGGCGGTGCCCGGCGCAAGGGTGTCCGGGCTGAAGCCGACGCCTTCCTTGTCGCCATCGTCCCAAGGACTGCGCCGACGCGGACCAGGAACATAGTTCTGCCAGGTGCCGTAAGGCGCGCTGTTCTGGTCATATCCGAGGTATACGAGAGGTACGCGCACGAGCCAGAAATCGCGCTTCGCCGCCTCGCCGTGGGTGGGCGGTACGAAGAGCCACTTGCGCGCCTGGCTTATCGATCCGCCCTCGAGCGCGCGCCGCCAGCGGGCCATGGCCTTTTCACTGTCGACAATCGTCAGATTGGTCTGTTCGGCAATCGCGTCGGTTACCTTGCCATCGCGGCCTACGCGCAACAGCAGGTAGACGGTGCCGGTCAGCCCGGCTTCCGCCGCTCCCATCGGATAGGCCGGCGGCGTCAGGTCCACTACCTGGATGCGCTCCCGCGGGTGGCCAGAACGGTTCCCGAACGTCGCGCTGAGGATCCCCACTTCGTACTGGCCCGCGTCAAGCTTGTGTGCTCCGACGCGGATGCGCATGTCCGTGGCGACGTGTACCGGTTTGCCGTCGAGGAGCATGGGCTTGAAGACCCACAAAGGCACGGCCTTCTCGATCAGGGCCACGACGCCCGAGGGAATCTTTTCCGCGTCATCCAGCGAATGACCGGTGACGTGACCCTCGGTGTCCACCTGGATCTTGCCGGTCAGCAGCATGCTGGATTCGATCTGCTTGCGGACCGCACCCGCTCCGCCCGCGAATGTGGCCTGACTCAGCAGCAGCAACACGATGCCAAGCGCGGCATTCCATCCGATACGCACATTCATTTCCGACCCCCCGATTTGCGGGCGCAAGCATAACCGCAGCACAGCGGCATAATCAGCGGGATAACGGAGGTGGCTTATGCACGGCGGTGGTCTCGAACTCGCTCTTGTCTTCCTGCTGGCCGCGGTGATCGCGGTCCCGGTGTTCCGGCGCTTCGGCCTGGGAGCGGTGCTCGGTTATCTCGCCGCGGGCGTGGCGCTCGGGCCGCATGGCATCGGGGTCATCCGCAATGCGGACCGCGTGCTGACCGCGTCGGAAATCGGCGTGGTGATGATGCTGTTCGTGATCGGGCTGGAACTGTCGCCCTCGCGCCTGCGCGTGATGCGCAAGCCGATCTTCGGCGCGGGCGGTGCTCAAGTAGTGCTGAGCGGCCTGGCTCTGGCGTTTGCGGCCATATGCGGCGCGACGCTGCTCGGCGATGCCACCTTGTCCGACGGGCTGGACTGGAAGGCCGCGTTGGTCGCGGGACTTGGCCTGGCGCTGTCTTCCACCGCCGTCGGCCTGCAACTGCTGTCCGAACGCAAGCAACTCACCAGCGAACACGGCCGCCTCGCCTTCGCGATCCTGCTGTTCCAGGACCTCGCCGCCATCCCGCTGCTGGCAGCGATCCCGCTGCTGGGCCTTGCGCATGCAGCCAACAGCCAACCGATCGGTGTCGCCGTGCTGAAGGCGGTGGTGGCGATCGCGGTGGTCGTGCTCGGTGGCCGCATCCTGCTGCGCCACCTGTTCCGCATCGTCGCGCGCACACAGATGCCGGAGGTGTTTACCGGTGCCGCGCTGCTCACCGTGCTTGGCGCGGCCTGGGTGATGCAGTTGGCGGGCTTGTCGGCGGGCCTGGGCGCGTTCCTCGCCGGCGTGCTGCTGGCTGACTCCGAATACCGGCACGAGCTCGAATCGCAGATCGATCCGTTCAAGGGCCTGCTGCTGGGCCTGTTCTTCATGGCCGTGGGCATGAGCATCGACGTGCAGCGCGTGCTCGCCGAGCCATTGCTGATCGCCGCGATCGTCGCCGGCTTCATGACGATCAAGTTCCTCCTGCTGTTCATGATCGGACTCAAGCCGGGCGGAATGAATCGACGCGAGTCGCTGCAGCTGGCGGCGGTGCTGGCGCTGGGCGGCGAATTCGCGTTCGTAGTGTTCGGCGAAGCGATGAAGTTCGGCGTGTTCGACGCCGCGCTGCGCGATCGTCTGGTCGCCGCGGTCGGCGTATCGATGGCGCTGACGCCGTTACTGGTGATCGCGGTATCGCGCTTCCTCGCGGCGCATCCGGTGGCCAAGCCCAAACGCGCCTACGACGCGATGCCCGATGGCCACCCGCAGGTACTGATCGCCGGCTTCGGCCGCTTCGGCCAGGTCGTCGCCCGCCTGCTCGCCGCGCATCGCACGCCATTCATCGCGATCGAACCGGACATCGAACAGGTGGACTTCTCACGGCGTTTCGGCAACGTGATCTATTACGGCGACCCGGCCAAGCCAGACCTGCTGCGTTCGGCAGGCGCGGCCGGAGTGAAGGTGTTCGTGATCGCGATCGACAACCAGGAGCGCAACACGCATACCGTAGAAGTGATTCGCCGGATGTATCCCGAAGCGACCGTCTATGCGCGTGCGCGCGACCGCCGTCATGCCTGGGAGCTGATGGCCTTGGGCGCGAAGGTCATCCGCGAGACCTTCTATTCCAGCCTGAAGATGGGCGAGAAGGTGCTGGTCGACCTGGGCATCCATCCCGACACCGCCCGCGATCACGTCAAGCAGTTTCATGACCACGACGTGCGCCTGCTGCGCGTGCAGTTCGAAGTGCACGACGACGAAGACGCGCTGCTGCAGACGGTGCAGGACGCGCGTCGCGAGCTGGAGGAGCTGTTCGCCGCGGACGTGGGTGAAGGCGTGCTAGGCGACATCGCGGCCAGCGGCAAGAGCGAACCCGACGCGCCGTTGTCGACTTGAATTTTTGTAGAGCGGAGCTTGCTCCGCTGCTTTTTTGCTTTTTTGCTTTTTTGAGGCGGGCAACATCAAGAGCAGCGGAGCAAGCTCCGCTCTACAAAACGAAGGGGAAAGTCCTACCCCACGACGTGGCGCTTGCCGATGCTCGATCTGGTGGTTGGCCGGTCATCCTGCCCCTATGGCCAGTCCCAGTCTCCAGCGCAGACGCTTCTCTCAAGTGGGCGCGTACTACACCATCACCACGATCACCGAGCTGCGGCGGCCGTTGTTCGACGATCCGACGCTCGCACAGCTGGCGATGCTCGAGCTAGATGAAACAAGGCGAGACGGCGCCATCGAACCGCTGGCTTGGGTGCTCATGCCCGAACATCTGCATGTCGTGGTGCGTCTGGATCGCGGCACGCTGAGCCAGGCGATTCAGGCTCTCAAGTCACGAACGGCCAGAGCCATCAACGCCGCGCGCGGGACGATGGGGAGGGTATGGCAGCCGGGGTTCTACGATCATTACATTCGCGATGAGAGGGATCTTCTCGCACAAGCACGCTACGTCGTCGAGAATCCGGTGCGGCGCGGGCTGGCGGCACGCTGCGAGGACTATCCGCATTGGTGGTGCCAATGGCTCGATCCTCCACCAGCTT
This sequence comes from Lysobacter tyrosinilyticus, assembly GCF_054779815.1. Taxonomy (NCBI): domain Bacteria; kingdom Pseudomonadati; phylum Pseudomonadota; class Gammaproteobacteria; order Lysobacterales; family Lysobacteraceae; genus Lysobacter; species Lysobacter tyrosinilyticus. The sequence goes on along the minus strand of NZ_BAAGXN010000001.1, from coordinate 524,972 downwards.
TGTAGAGCGGAGCTTGCTCCGCTGCTTTGACTCTCACCAGCTCGGACAAAATGCAGCGGAGCAAGCTCCGCTCTACAAAACATCAGAACGTGGGTCAACGATCGCGCAGAAAGCGCGCCATCGACACGTCCTGGCCCGGCGCTACCGGCGTCGGAGCGAGCTCCGCGGCGATGTCGACGAAACCTCGCATCACCGCGATCTCGCGCGGAGTGCGGTTGAGCGTGTCGCGTTGCGACGGGTCGGCGCCGGCCCGCAACAGCTTCTGCGCCACGCGCATCAAGCCGTGCAATGCGGCCAGATGCAGCGGGCTGAAACCACGCGGATCCTGCCCATCCAGGCGCGCATCGTGATCCAGTAGCTGGTCGAGGCCGGCCATCAGCACGTCTTCGTCCGCCGCCGAACCCGGCTCGGCGCGTGCACCCAACAGCAACAGCAACGGCGTAGCACCCGCGGCCGGGTGGTCGGCTTCCGCACCGGCCAGCAGCAGCGTGTCGAGCAGCGCGACCAGGCGCGCGCGTTCGCGCGCGGTGAAGCCGAACATCGCCGCGCAATGCAGCGCGTTGCGACCTTGTGCATCGGCGGCATGCACGTTGGCACCCGCCGACAGCAGGCGCGCCGCCATATCGGGCAAGCCGAGCGCACAGGCCACCATCAACACGGTGAGATCGCCCGGGAGGCGCTGTTCCAGCGACACGCCGGCGGCGATCAGGCGGTCGACCACTTCTACGTGGCGCATGCTCACCGCCGCCGACAGCGGGGTCGCGCCCGAATTCGCGGCCAGCTGCGGATCCGCGCCTCGCGCGAGCAACAGATCGACCACGGCGCGATGCCCGCCACCGGCCGCGCGCAGCAACGCGCTGCAGCCCTGGCTGTCGGCGGCATCGACCGGCAGGCCGAGATCGAGCAGGCGACGCACTGCATCGGCATCACCGACGATCGCAGCCGCCGGCACGTCGGTCGCACGCAGCGGACGGCGCGGCAGCGGCCAGCCGCGCCAGTCGAGCCAGTCAGCCAGATCGCGGCGTCCCGACGACAGCGCGACGCCGAGCGGCGTCTGTCCGTCGGCAGCCAGCAGGTCCGGCGCAGCGCCATTGGCGACGAGCTTCTTGAGCATGGCTTCGCGGCCCAGCGCGGCGGCCAGGTGCAGCGCGCTCATGCCATGGCTGTCGCGTCCGTCCAGACTCACACCAATGGCGAGCAGGCGATCGACCAGGCGCGACCAGCCCAACCGCACTGCGAGTGCGAGCGGCGGATCACCGGCTGGCGAAGGAACGAACGGATCGGCACCGCGTTCGAGCAGATCCAGGGCGAAGTATTCGAGGCCGCGCGCGGCCTGCTCGCTCGCTGAACACGCCGCGAGGAAGCGTGCGAGACCACCGCTGCCCGCCGGCGAGACGCCGCGGCGCAGCAAGGCCTGTAGCGCCGGCAACGCCGACGGGCCGCGGGTGAGCAGCGCGAACAGCGGCGTATCGCCATGCGCATCGCGCACGTCCGGATCGGCACCCCAGGCCAGCAGGCGCTCGACCTGTTCCGCAGTGGGACCCGGTGCTTCCTCGTGCAGCAATGCGCCCAGTTCGGCTGCGCTGAGCAACTGCGCAAGGCCGCCGAGTTCGGCGCCGCGCCGTTCGTGCAGGCCTTCGCGCAGCAACGCGGCCGGTGCGCGATCGGGCAGCGCGGCTTCGCCGGCTTCGACCGCATCGCTTACCGCGGACGGCAACGGGTAGGCGCGATCCAGCGCGGCGACCAGCGCCCAGCGCCCGGCTTCGGCCGCGCGATCGATGGCGCGCTTGTCGTCGAAGTCGCGCGCATCCACGTCCAGGCCCAGCGCGAGCAGGCGTTCGATCAGCGTCGGCGTGCTGTTTTCCGACATCGCCGCGAGCATCAGCGCGCCGCGTCCGTGCGCGTCCACTGCGGCGGCTTCGGTCATGCCGCCCTTGGGCAGCTGCGCCAACAGGCGATCGAGCACGACCAGGCGGCCACCGCGTGCGGCTTCGAGCACCGGCGTGCGGGCGAGGCGGTCGGTCGCGGCCGGATCGGCGCCGGCATTGAGCAGGGCTTCGATGATTTCCAGATGGCCGGCGAACGCCGCTTCGTGCAGGGCGCTGCGACCATGCGCATCGCGCGCATCGACCTTGGCCTTCTGCTTCAACAGCAACTGCACGCCGGCGGCGTCGTCTTCCTCGGTGCCCGCGGCGGCGAGCAGTGCGGGCTGGCCGCCCGCCGGTTCGGGTCTGGCGCCGCGCTCGAGCAAGAACTTCGCCAATCGCCAATTGCCCGAGGCACAGGCGATGCCGAGCGGCGACAGGCCGTCAACGTTGAGCACATCAACTTCGGCCGCGGCATCGCGCAACAGCGCGGCGACGCCCGGATCGGAGCTGCGCGCGGCGTGATGCAGCGCGGTATTGCCGTCGTGATCGACCGCGCGCGGATCGGCGCCGTTGGCGAGCAGGGTCATCACCGCATCGGGACGACCATGCCAGCTGTCACGCGTCGCCGCGAGCAGCGGGGTCATGCCTGCATGCGTGACATTGAGATCGACGCCATGCGCGATCAGCGCACGGAGCAGGCGCAGGTCCGGCAACACCGCGGCGAGCACGGCCAGGCTGCGCTGGTCACGGTCGTCGCGCGGCGGCGGCGCGTGCAGGTCTGCACCGGCGTCGATCAGTTGCAGGGCTTGTTCGACGCGGCCGGCACGAGCCGCGGCATAGAGCTCGGCCTCCAGCGGGAGTCCACTGCTGCCGAAAACCAGCTCACCGTTGCTGTCGCTTTCGGTTTCACTGTCAGGAACTTCGGCTTCGGGCAGGGCATCGGCCGGCGCCACGCGCTGCAACAGCCAGTGCAGTCCGGGCGCACCCAACGCCAGTCCGATTGCCAGGCTCCAGTGCGCGGTCGCACCGAGCAGACCCGGCCAGGCCAGCAACACGATGGCCGCCAGGATGGCGGTAACGCTGCCCGCGACCAGCAGACCGCGCCATGCGCCGGCGTCGAGCTCACCCAGCTCCTGCCAATGCTGTCGCAGCGTGCCGCCTTCGCTTGCCAGGCCGTGCCACAGCGGCCATAGCCGCCACACGCCTAGCAGCATCACGGCGGCCATCAGGCTGACCCCGAGTGCGGCCATCAATGAGCCACCGTCGAGCAGGGACGACAGCGGCCACGCCACCACTGCCACGGTCAATGCGAAGGCCGCGCCCCACACCAGGGCCAACCATCCGCCCTCGCGCTGCAGCGCAGTTCGCGCCAGCAGCGGACGCCCGCGCAGCTGCGCGATCGCCAGCGAAAACAGCGGCTGCGCCAGCACCGCCGCGACTGCCGCCACGCCGCCCAGACCGGCCACGGTGTTCAGCAATACGCCGCCGGCAAGCAGGGCCCATAGCGGCCCGCGTCCCGGAGCGCGACGCGTTTCCGGTTGCGAAACCGGCGGGGTTTCGGTCGTCGCCGCAGAAACCTCGCTCAAAATCGCCTCAGGCATCGGTGCCCCAGTCCTCCGTCATCGGATCTTCGACCGTCGGCGGGAATTGCAGGTGGAAGCCGCGGGTCGCGAGGTTCTCGCGCACCACTTCCACGCTCTCGCGGGCGAGCTTGCGTTCGGGAGTCAGCGTCACCTCGAGCACGAACTGCAGGTTGCCCAATTGCGTACGCAGCGGTTCGGGCAGGCGCCCGAAATCGTCGCGGGCGCCCAGGTACACATAGGTGTCGGGTTTGCGGAGGCTTTTGTAGACGTAGGCTTGCACGGTCGGGGGACGGCGTCACCGTGTGATATCGCGCACAGCATACCTGCCCGAAAGGCCCGTGCGAACGCGGGTTCAGCCGGGCGGGCGGTCAATTGGGGCGATTTTTTCGCCAGACGCCCTGGGTTGGCCACAAGGCATTTCCGTGGATAGGATGGAGGCCCGATCGTTGGCAAGGAGGCCGAATGCGATTGTTGGTTCATGGGAAGACGCTGGGTGGCGTCTTCCGCTGCGCAGTAGTGCTGGTCACTCTCGCTTGCCTGCCTGCCGCATACGGGCAGGAATTCTCGCAAGGCCCACTCAACCAGGAGTTCCTCCGGGGACGGCCGTGGAATGGTTTGTATGCGTTTCAGGACGTGTATTGCCTGCGCTTCCCTGATGCCGGTGGCGTGTCCGCCACTACCGAAGGCCTGCTGGCCAATGACGGGATCAGCTATTTCCGCGCGGTGTACGAGGAGGAACAGATCGAAGCCTTCGTCGTCTCGTCCATGGTGCCGAAGGATCGCACCGCGGCTGACGAGTTCGATCGCTTGCTTCGCAATGAGAAGGACAACGCTGCACGTGTGAACGCGTCGACCGGGCGTGATCGCTATCAGGTCAATTCCCGCATCGGTTCGCTGCAACCGCTGATCGCCGTAAGCATCGCCGGAATCGACGAATACGACGGGGGCACCGGCCGCTTTCCCATCGCGCGGCCCTTGCTGGCCAACGACACCGCTCCGCCCTACCCGCACTCGGCGCATCGGATCTTCGTTCGGGATGGCAACCGCTTCGAGGTTGCGGTGTTGGGGATAGCACCCAAGCCGGATGCGCCCGAAGCCGCGGCGCAACTCGAGCGCCGGCTGGACCTGCTCGCCGACCGGATCACCAAGTCGGTCCAGCGCTGCCGCTCGCTTCCCGCCGACTATTCGCCCTTCGCGGCGGATCCGGCCACCCGCGCCCTGCCCATCGACCAATACCCGGACCCCAGCGCCCCATGAAATGGATAACCTCGCACCGCCCCCACGCGTTGGCGGCCGTGCTGATCAGCCTCACGACTACAGGATGTGCCACTGCCATGTCTGCACCGACCGACCAACAGATCGAACGACCCGCAGAAACGACTTCAGTGCCGTTGAAATTCGATTCCCACAACTTCGACGCCTACTGCTACAACGTGACGGGCTGCCGCGTGCACTACAACAAGCACGACTTCTCGCCCTACGCCGGCGATGCAGACCCCGACACCCTGGTCTCGCGCGCGCCGAAATCGGCCGACTATCGCGATCGCCTCCACGCGACGTATATCGGGGTGAGCAATTTCCCGGCGCCTGTGGAAGTGCGCTGGAAATCGCTGGATGGCGTGGCGCATGAGACCAGAGTGGATATCGGCGCGATTTTCAAGGACGAGCTGATCCTGCACCGCGTGCCGGCGTCCGATCTTCCCGAAAACGCGTATGTCATGCCGCCGGACATCATCGTCGAGGTCAACGATCGCACCATCAATGTTTTCATGAAGGCATTCGTGCCGACAAAGACGCCGCAAATCGCGGGCAATGAAAACAGCACAGCACGGACCGACCTAATCCTGGCGTGGAGCCGCACGTTCTAAATCGGAGTCAAGGACATGACTGAACAGCACAAGCTCGCCAAGGACGGCGTTTTGAACGATGGCGTCTCGCATTACCCAGCCGATGCACATGATCTGCAAACCTACAAGGATGCCCAGAGCGCACTCGCACAGCATCGCGTGCCTCTGCTCCTGCATGCGAACAATCCGCATGAGCGCCTCTTCGTCGCCTCATTCGATGGCACAGGCAACGATGCGGTTAACGACCCGGAACATCAGACCAGCGTTGCGCGCTTCAACCATCAGATCAAAGAATTGGGCGACGCGAAGCTCTTCAGCAACTACGTTGAAGGGCCTGGAACACAGAAGAACTTTTTTGTCAGGACCTGGGACGGCGCCCGCGGCCACACCTACGACGAACGGCTCGAACGAATGTACGAGCAGTTCATCAAACAGGCTTGGGAGTGGCGCCGGGAAGACCCCAACGTCGAAATCCGCGTCGCCGACATCGGCTTCAGCCGCGGCGCCGAACAGGCCGCGGGCTTTGCGCGGCTCGTGCATGAACGCGGCATCCAGGATCCGTCCGGCATCGTGCGTGTGAAGAACGCGCAGGGTGAGCTGGAAGTCCAATACACCAAGCCGCCGCTGGTCCCGCCCGGCCAGACCGCGCAGGCCGTGGGTCTGTTTGATCCGGTCGGCACCGGCGAACCGGTCAACAAGCACGACCGCCGTCTCCCTCCGTCGGTGATTTCCGGTTTCCAGATCACCGCCGAGGACGAGCGTCGCTCCCTCTTCAAGTCCAGCCGGATCATGGATCCGGGATTCACCATGGACGGACGTTTTCTCAACGTCATGGTGGGCGGTGCGCATTCGGACATCGGCGGCTCCTATCACCGCGACGGGCTCGGCGTCCGTAGTGAGAACCTGATGGCCGACTACCTCAACGCCTTGAGCGACCGCCCGTTCTTGAACAAGCGCGCCGAGCCCGACGACCCGCGGCTCAACGTCGTGCATCGTTCCGAGGAAGCGTTTCCCTTCGTGCTCGCCCCGCGCGTGGACCGGCGCTTGCCGGAGGGCAATGTCGAACGCCTGGTGCCGAAGGATCGCCTCAAGGAAGTTGCCGACGGCTACAACGCCGAGCCGCGCGACGAGGCGCTTGCCGGCCGGTTCGAATTCCGCGAAACACCGATCGCGACTGCGGCGACCGCGCCGACTCGGACCGTACAAGGCACCGACGACCCGGCCGCCCTGGTCGACCGCTTCCTCGCTGCGGCCGCCTCCGGCGACAGGGATGCCTTCCGCGACGCCACGCGTACTGCAGCCGACCACACCGCCGCACGTGAGCTACGCGAACACGCGACTGCGACCGTCGACCAGCAGCAAGCGGCTGCACAGCAGGTCCCTCCGCAACAGCAGGACGTGCAACCGCCCGAACCACCGGCACGCCGCCCCGCCGCGCCGATGCACTGACGCCACCACGCGAAGGATCGCCATGGACCAGGATCACCTCTCCGCCCTTATCGCCAAGACCGCCGTGCTCATGGAGCAGTTCGAGCGGCGTTGCGATGAGATCGAACGGCACCAGTCCGCGCTCAGCCAGGACCTGCAGCACCTCGCCCAGCAGGTGCCCGCCGTGGTCCGGCAGTCGGCCGACCAGTCGTTGCGCACGCTGCCAGGCGAAGTGGTCGGGCGATTGCAGCAACCGGTGCAGGATTACGAGCGACGCCTGCAGCATGCCGGTGAGGAACTCGCCACGGGCGCGCAGGAACTGACGCGCCAGCTGGTGCGCCTGCAACAGTTGCACCGCCACCTGGTCTGGAAGACTGCGGGCATCACCGCCGCCTGCCTGTTGTTGCTGTTCGCAGGCGGCGCGTGGCTGTCCGGGCACTACTACAGCGTTATCCGCGACAACCAACTCGCCGCGGACCTGTTGCAGGCCTACAACCGCGCCGACGTGCGCCTGTGCGACGGCGGCCGCCTGTGCGCCAATGTCAACCGCGAGGCGCGTGGCCAGGGGCCACGCGGCGAGTATCTGCCGGTGCGCTCGCGGTAGACGCCCGCGTCAGTGGCAAGGAGGCTCAGTGATACCCGGCGTCCGCCGCCACCTTGCCCTTGAACACGCTGTACGACCACCACGTGTAGCCCAGGATCGCCGGCAGCAACACGATCAGACCGACGCCGACGAAACCCTGCGATGACGGCGGCGAGGCCGCATCCCAGATCGTCATGCTCGGCGGCACGATGTTCGGCCAGATGCCGAGCACCAGGCCGGCGAAGCCGAGCACGAAGAAGCACAGCGTGAGCAGGAACGGCGCGGCGTCACGATCTTGCTTCATCACGGCCTGCCACAGTGCGAAAGCATTGAGCAGCGCGAGCAGCGGCACCGGCGCCAACCACCAGAAGTTCCCGCCTTCAAACCAGCGCGCCATGATCCGCGAGTCGAGGAACGGCAGCCACGCGCTGACCAGCCCCATGAACGCGACCACCACCAGCACCAGCGGTCGCGTCAGCGTGCGCGCGATCTGCTGCATGCGGCCGTCGGTCTTGAGGATCAGCCAGGTCGAGCCCAGCAGCGCGTAACCGAACACCACGGCGACACCCGTCAGCATCGAGAACGGACTGAACCAGCCGAACGCACCACCGAGGTACTTGCCACCCTGTAGCGGCATGCCTTCGACCAGCGCGCCAAGAATCACGCCCTGCGCGAACGCAGCAAACATCGAGCCCAGCGCGAACGCCGCACCCCACGCCGGCTTCGCCCGCGTCGCCTTGAAGCGGAACTCGAATGCGACGCCGCGGAACACCAGCGCGATCAGCATCAGCAACACCGGCAGATACAGCGCCGACAGCACCACCGCATACGCCTTCGGGAACGCTGCGAGCAGGCCCGCGCCGCCAAGCACCAGCCAGGTCTCGTTACCGTCCCAGATCGGCGCAGCCGTGTTCATCATGTGATCGAGCTGATGTTCGTCTTCCGCGAACGGCGCAAGGATGCCCAGGCCGAGCACGAAGCCGTCGAGCAGCACGTACATCAGTACGCCAAAACCAATCACGCCGAACCAGATCACCGGCAGCACGGTTTCCATCACGCACCCTCCCCTTCGGCGCCGCCGCCGACCGACAGCGGGCGCGCCGGCGTCTTCTCGCCGTGCGCGGTTTCCGGCATCGCCTCATGCGGCTGCGGCCCCTTGCGGACCAGTTTGAGCAGATACCAGATGCCCGCACCGAACACGGTGAAGTAAACCGCAGCGAACACCAGCAGCGAGGCCAGCACACTGCCCGGGGCAAGCGTGGGCGTCACCGCATTCGCCGTGCGCAGCAGGCCGTACACCACGTACGGCTGACGCCCGATCTCGACCACGTACCATCCCGACAAGAGCGCAACGAATCCGGCCAGCGTCATCGCGCGCCAACCGTTCAACAACCACTTCGATTCGAACAACTTCTTGCGCCGCCATTGCCATACCGAGGCAAGCACCACCAGAAGCATCATCACGCCCAGACCCACCATCACGCGAAAGGCGAAGAACACCGGCGCAACCGGCGGGCGCTCGTCGGCCGGCACGGCCTTCAGCGGCTGGATCTCACCATCGAGCGAATGGGTGAGGATCAGGCTGCCGAGCTTGGGCACCGCGATCTCGTAGTCGTTGCGCTCGGCCTTCTGGTTGGGCACTGCGAACAGGATCAGCGGTACGCCTTCACCCTTAGCGCCCTGCTCCCAGTGCGCTTCCATCGCGGCCAACTTGGTCGGCTGGTGTTCGCCAACGTTCAGGCCATGCTGATCGCCGACGAAGATCTGCACCGGAACCGCGATGGCCGCGAACACCACCGCTAGCTTCAGCATCTTCTTGCCGGCTTCGACATGTACGCCGCGGCGCAGATAGCCCGCGCTGACGCCACCGATCACGAAGCAGGTAGTGATGAAGGCCGCCAGCACCATGTGTGCCAAGCGATACGGGAACGACGGATTGAACACGATCGCCCACCAGCTCGCCGGTTCGAACACACCGTCGGCGGTGAGCGTGTAGCCCTGCGGCGTCTGCATCCAGCTGTTCGCGGAGATGATCCAGAACGTCGAGATCAGGGTGCCCAGCGCAACCATGCAGGTAGCGAAGAAGTGCAGCTTCTCGGATACGCGCTTGGCGCCGAACAGCATCACACCGAGGAAGGTCGCTTCGAGGAAGAATGCGGTTAGCACCTCGTACGACAGCAACGGGCCGAGGATATTGCCGGCCTTCTCGCTCAGCACCGCCCAGTTGGTGCCGAACTGGAAGCTCATGACGATGCCGCTGACCACGCCCATGCCGAACGACACGGCAAAGACCTTCAGCCAGAAAAAGTAGAGATCGCGCCACACCGTCTCGCGTGTACGCAACCAGCGGAATTCGAGGAAGGCCAGCCAGCTCGCGAGGCCGATGGTGAAGGCCGGGAACAGGATGTGGCAGGAAATGACGAATCCGAACTGGATCCGCGACAGCAGCAATGCATCCACGCAACGTCTCCGCGGCGCGCGGGGTGCGCCGCGGCTGCATATTCTGCGCCGCCTTCGCCGCGACGAACAGGAGCAGATGCATGGCGATCGAACCGTAGCAGTGCCGGGCGCTTCGCCGAGGCGACTTGCTCACTTCGGCCTCACGGCGTATGGACGCCGGATTCACCGCCGCGCGCGCACGCTGTTGGTCTGGGGTTTGCCCGCTGGCTGAGGAGCGCCACGATGGACGGCGTGCTCGACGGATACACCAACAGCGGCAGCATTTCGCTGTGGATGGATACCGCCCGTGTTCCCGAGTTGGCGCCGCTGCAGGCCTCGCAACGCACCCAGACCTGTGTGATCGGCGCTGGCATCGCCGGCCTCACCACCGCCTATCGACTCGCCGCAAGTGGCAAAGACGTGCTCGTGCTCGATGAGCGCGGTCTCTACGGCGGACAGACTGCACGCACGACCGGGCATCTGTGCAACGCGCTCGACGATCGCTACTTCGAGCTTGAGCGTCTGCATGGTCCCGAAGGCGCACGACTGGCCGCGCAGAGCCATGCGGCGGCGATCGACATGATCGAGGCGATCTGCACGGTCGAACGCATCGACTGCAACTTCGCGCGAGTGGACGGATATCTGGTCCAGGGCGTCAGCGATCGGCGCGGCGGCATCCTCGATCGCGAATACCATGCGGCCACCCGCGCTGGCGTGGATTGCGAGCGCGTCCCCGGCGCACCGGGCGCCCTGGCCGTATTCGGTGATGCCTTGCGCTTCCGCCGCCAGGCCCGCTTCCATGGTTTGCGCTACCTGGTCGGGCTCGCTCGCGCCGTCGAAACTGCCGGCGGACGCCTGCATCGCGCGACCGCGACGCATGTCGAGGGCGGACGCGATGCGCACGTGCTCGCCAGCGATGGCATGCGCATCGACTGCGAGGCGGTGGTCGTCGCCACGCACGTGCCGTTCAACGATCGCCTCGCGCTACACACCAAGCAGGCGGCGTACCGAAGCTATGTGATCGCCCTGCGCATGAACGCCGGTGCGGTACCCGATGCATTGTTGTGGGACACGCTGGATCCGTATCACTACCTTCGCACCGCACACATCGACGGTGCGAACTGGCTGATCGTCGGCGGCGAGGATCGCAAGGTCGGCCAGGACACCCATCCGGAAGAGCATTTCATCGAACTGGAGCGCTGGACGCGCAGCTATTTCCCGGAAGCCCTGTCGCTCGGTTACCACTGGTCCGGGCAGATCATCGAACCGATCGATTCGCTGGCGTTCATCGGCCACAACCCGGGGCGCGCGGACAACGTCTTCATCGCCACGGGCGACTCCGGCAACGGCCTCACCCACGGCACGATCGCCGGCCTGCTGATCGCCGACCTGATCGAAGGCCGCGATTCGCCATGGCGCGACCTGTATGCACCGGAGCGTCGCACCCTGCGCGCCGCGGATGAATTCCTGCGCGAAAACCTCAACTTCGTTCCGTACTACGGCGATCTGCTGCGTGGCGGCGATGTCGACGACAGCGCCCAGATCGGCGCCGGCGAAGCGGCCGTGCTGCGCGACGGCCGACACAAGATCGCCGCCTGGCGCGACGACGAGGGCGTGTTGCACCTGCATTCGGCGATCTGCCCGCACCTGGGCTGCGTGGTGCACTGGAATGACGTCGAGTGCAGCTGGGATTGCCCCTGCCACGGCTCGCGCTTCGATCCCCGCGACGGCTCGCGTCTGAACGGGCCGGCCGATCGCGGGCTGAGCCCGGTCGAGGCCACTGCTTCGCACCGGCGCGGCCAGCTCCCGCCCGAGCCCCCGCGCGTAGCCCGATAAGCCCGCGTCTTGCCGGTCCTGCGTATTGGCGGGGTTACCGTGGCAGTGCATGACCTTTGGCCCGGTCGGTGGCGGGTGCGACTGCTAACCTGCCGCCCGTCCTCGTCATACGTCCTCGCCATGCGCCGACTGCTGCCGCTTTCCACCCTGCTGCTCGCCACTTCCGCTTATGCCCAAACGCCGCTGACCCTGGATCAGGTCATGGCCGACCCCGACTGGATCGGTCCACCGGTCGAGCAGGCCTGGTGGGGCTGGGACGGCAAGCAGGTCCAGTACCTGGCCAAGCGCGACGGCGCGACGGTCCGCGACACGTACCGCATGTCGATCGAGGGCGGCGCGCCGCAGAAGGTCGACGGCGCCGCGCGTGCGGAGCTGGACGCGGCAAATCCGGTATTCGATGCGCAGCGCACGCGCATGGCCTTCGTGCGCAGCGGTGATGTCTTCGTGCGCGACCTGCGCAGCGGTGCGCTCATCCAGGTCACCCGCACCGACGCGGCGGAAGCCCTGCCGCAGTGGGGCCACGACGGCAGCCTGACCTTCCGTACCGGCAACGACTGGTACCAGTGGCGAGCCGGCGCTGGCGTCACCCAGACCACGGTGCTAAAGACCGAAAAGGATCCGGACGCCGCGCCCAAGGCCGACGAGCTGCGCGATCGCCAGCTGCGCATGCTGCGCACACTCGCCGACGACAAGGCGCGTCGCGATGGCGCACGTGCGCAGGACGAACAATGGCGCCGCGAGGACGCGTCGCGCGCGCCGTTGCCGACCTATCTTGGCGATGACCTGACCATCGTCGACAGCCTGCTGTCGCCGGATGCGCGCTGGCTTCTGGTCGTGACCACCGCGAAGGACGCCGACGCCGGCAAGGCCGGCAAGATGCCCAAGTACGTGACGGAATCGGGCTACGAAGAGTTCGAGGAAGTCCGCACCCGCGTCGGCCACAATGCGCCGCTGCCGCAACGCCTCTGGCTGGTCGACGTCGCCAGCGCCAAGGTCAGCGAACTCAAGTTCGACACGCTGCCGGGCATCAAGGACGATCCGCTCGCCGCGCTGCGCAAGGCGGCGAAGAAGGACGCTTTCAAGGGCAACCGCGACGTGCAGGTCCTGGCGAGCGGCGACAACAGCGGGCCGCCGTCGATCCGCTGGAGCGACGATGGCCGCAACGCCGCGGTGATGATCCGCGCGATCGACAACAAGGATCGCTGGATCACCACGGTCGACCTGGCCAACGCGAAGCTGCAGTCGCGTCATCGCCTCACCGATCCGGCCTGGATCAACTGGAGCTTCAACGAGTTTGGCTGGACGCCGGACAACCAGCTTTGGCTGCTGTCGGAGCAGGACGGCTACTCGCATCTGTATCTGGGCGAAGGCACCAAGCCCCGCGCGCTGACGTCCGGCAAGTGGGAAGCCTCCACCGTGGAGCTTTCGCCGGATGGTGCGACGTTCTATTTCCTGTGCAATCGCAAGTGGCCCGGCCGCTATGAGGTGTGCGCGGTCAACCGCGATGGCCGCGATCTGCACGAAGTCACCAACCTGGGCGGCGGTGTCGAATCGTTCGCACTGTCGCCCGACAGCCGGCAGTTGCTGGTGCGTCATTCGGGCTCCTATGTCCCGGCGCAGGTATCGGTGGTGAATGTTGCCGACGGCGAAGCTCGCCAACTCACCGACACGCGCAAGGACGCCTTCAAGTCGCGCGACTGGATGCAGCCGGAATACGTGCAGGTCCCGAGCAAGCACGGTGCCGGCACGATCTGGGGCAAGTACTACGGGCCGAAGCAGATGGAGGCCGGTAAGAAGTATCCGGTCGTGATGTTCGTGCACGGCGCCGGTTACCTGCAGAACACCAGCGAGCGTTATCCGAACTACTTCCGCGAGCAGATGTTCCACAACATGCTGGTCGAACACGGCTACATCGTGCTCGATCTCGATTACCGCGCTTCGGAGGGCTACGGCCGCGACTGGCGGACCGCGATCTACCGCAACATGGGCCATCCGGAGCTCGAGGACTACCTGGACGGTCTGGACTGGCTGGTCGCCAACAAGCAGGGCGATCGCGAGCACGCGGGAATCTATGGCGGTTCGTACGGCGGCTTCATGACCTTCATGGCGCTATTCCGCTCGCCGGGCACGTTCAAGGCCGGCGCGGCGCTGCGCCCGGTCGCGGACTGGTCGCAGTACAACCACGAGTACACCAGCAACATCCTCAACACGCCGGAGCTCGATCCGCAGGCTTACCTGACGTCGTCTCCAATCGAATATGCCGACAAGTTGCAGGACAACCTGCTGATCGCGCACGGGATGATCGACGACAACGTGTTCTTCAAGGATTCGGTGATGCTGACGCAGCGCCTGATCGAGCTGCACAAGGACAAGTGGGAAATCGCGCCGTATCCGATGGAGCGTCATGGCTTCACGCATCCGGATGCGTGGTATGACGAGTATCGGCGTATCTACGAGTTGTTCGAGAGGACGCTCAAGTAATTTCCACTCGCGTGGATACGAAAAAGCCGGCGGGAGCCGGCTTTTTTGTGTTTGTGAGCCGCGCTCAGTTTGTTGCCGTTGGCTGTTGCCGTTGACTGTTGGTCTTTCATATATAGCTCGCACACCGGGTGATTCGTAGACCCGAAGGGCGGCGCGCATGGATGCGCGCCGTTTTTCGACCACGCCATGGATGGCGTGTCGAAAAATCCCCGTAGCAATGAAACGATAGGTGTGCAGTGGCAAAGGACGGCCATTTCTTTGGTTACTTTCTTTGGGCCAGCAAAGAAAGTGACCCGCCGCAAGGCGGAAGCCTTTGCTGTTGCTCTAGCGCTCTAGCGCTCTTTTCGTGAGGGTCAAAGCGAGAAGCGCGCGGCAAGCTAGGATCAAGAGCTTCCGCCTCGCGGCGGGTTACTTTCTTTGCTGGCTCAAAGAAAGTAACCAAAGAAAGAGCCGCTCCCTGACAAATCACACCCATAGCTTCGTTGCTACGGGGATTTTTCGACACGCCATCCATGGCGTGGTCGAAAAACGGCCGGCATCCATGCCGGCCGCCCTTCGGGTCTGGATGCGAAGCGGTGGTTTGCCGCTAGGGCGGGGGCAGGCAGCAACTGCTTGAGCTCCGACCGGCTACGGGCCACGCCAATTACAATGCCGCCCATGAAAGACCTCGATACCGTCCGCGACTACCTCACCGGCCTCCAGGACCGCATCTGCACCGCGATCGAAACCGCCGACGGCGAAGCCCGCTTCGTCGAAGACAAATGGAAGCGCGAGGAAGGCGGTGGTGGGCGCACCCGCATCCTGCGCGACGGCGCCGTGTTCGAGCAGGCCGGCATCGGCTTCTCCGATGTGTCCGGCACCAAGCTTCCGCCGTCGGCCAGCGCCGCGCGCCCCGAACTCGCTGGCGCATCCTGGCGCGCGGTCGGCGTGTCGCTGGTGTTTCACCCGCGCAATCCGCACCTGCCGACCACGCACGCCAACGTGCGCCACTTCCGCGCGACGCGCGATGGCGAAACCGTAGCCTGGTGGTTCGGCGGCGGCTTCGACCTGACTCCGTTCTATCCCGTCGACGAAGACGTTCGGCATTGGCACCGCACCGCGCGCGACCTGTGCGAACCGTTCGGTGGCCAGGAGCGTTACGAGGCTCACAAGAAGTGGTGCGACGAATACTTCCTCCTCAAGCACCGCGGTGAGACGCGCGGGGTCGGAGGCCTGTTCTTCGACGACTTGCACCAGGATTTCGACCGCGACTTCGACTACATGCGCGCGGTAGGCGATGGTTTCCTCGACGCCTACCTGCCGATCGTTGCGCGTCGTCGCGATGCGCCGTATGGCGAACGCGAGCGCCAGTTCCAGTTGTATCGGCGCGGGCGCTACGTCGAATTCAATCTCGTATTCGACCGCGGCACGCTATTCGGACTGCAGAGCGGCGGTCGCACCGAATCGATCCTGATGAGTCTGCCGCCGCTGGTGCGCTGGGAATACGGATTCACGCCCGAAGCCGGCAGCGCCGAGGCGCGACTGGCGGATTATTTGCGGCCGCGCGACTGGCTCGGCGAGGCCGACGCAAGCTGAAACGGCGCGAGTCAGTGCGCGCCGGGATCGGAACCTGACGGCTGTACTTCGCGCGGGATGACCGTGATGTGGCCGTTGGTTTCCAGGACTGCCAGGCGGATCTGATCGGGCTCGAACAGCCCGGCCTCGCGCATCGCCTTGTCGAAGTCGGCTCGGCTGACCAGCTCGCGCTTCAGTACATCGCGGAATACCTCTCCCTCGCGCACCAGGACGACCGGCTCGCCCTCGATCAGCTTGCGTATGCGCGGATAGCGCGCCGACAGGTAGGCGGCCAGGTAGTTGAGCGCGAGCAGGGACGTCGAGAGGATCAGCGCCGCCGTCAGCGAGTTGTCGCCACCGTTCAATCCGTTCTGCACCGCGTTACCGATCAGAATCAGCAATACCAGATCGAACGGCGTGAACTGCCCCACCGCGCGCTTGCCCGACACGCGCACCAGCACCATCACCGCGAGGTACACCAGCACTGCGCGCAGCACGAACTGGTACCAGGGCAGGCTCAGGTGCAGCAGTGCCGAGGTGCTCTCGCTCATACCGATCTCCCCATTGGTGTCGCGAAGGTAGCGCAGTCGTGGCGGGAGCACAGTAGATGGTGGAAATGCGAGCAACAGCAAGAGCACGCTCGCTGCGCTCGCTTCCCCTCACCCGCCCTTCGGGCACCCTCTCCCCGCACGCGGGGCGAGGGACAAGCTTCTGCGGGAAAACTCTCTGGAGGAGAGCCCCCTTAGTAAGGGGGCGCGGCGAAGCCGCGGGGATTGGGAGCCTGAGCTTGGGGCCCAAAGTTTTGCGCGCAAAACTTTGGGTTTATTTCTGCGGAAGCAGAAATAAAAAGCCCCGCTGGCAGGGGGGGCCGGCGGGGCTGGAGGAGCTGGGCCTGGGGAGGGGCCGTCACTCCTGGGATCACTCCAGGGGAGGGAGAGATCGACGACAGGCGTTGCACCTGTCGCGAGCAATAAGACCACCCTTCACATGGATAGTTCGTGAAGGGAAAGGTTAACTATTTGTTGGGTTCAGGACCGATTCATTCCAACAACTTCTGCAAACTTCGCCCATCTGGACGATTCCCTGTTCAGCAGCGACCTAAAAGCAGCGAACGTGTTCCCCTAGGACCCCATTCACCCGCTTAGGTGCCTATTTTCGGCGTCCGGTGTCAGCGCCCGACGTCGTTAGCGGTTTCAATAGGCGCTCAATGCGCCTGGCCCCAGTTGTCCCCCACTCCGCTGTCCACTACCAGCGGCACCCGCAATAGCGCTGCCGCTGCCATTCGTGCCGGCACCTGCGCGAGCAGCGTATCGACGAAGCCCACGTCGACTTCGAACACCAGTTCGTCGTGCACCTGCAAGACCATCAGCGCGGGACTTTCGCCGGTATCACTGCGATGCGATGACAACCAGCCATCGATATCGACCATCGCCCGCTTGATGATGTCCGCCGCGGTCCCCTGCATCGGCGCGTTGATCGCCGCGCGCTCGGCGCCGGCACGCAGCCCCTGGTTGCGGGCGCTGATGTTTTCCAGATACAGGCGGCGACCGAACACGGTCTCCACGTAGCCGCGATCGCGTGCCTGCTGGCGGGTGCGCTCCATGAAGTCGCGCACGCCCGGATAACGCGAGAAGTACAGCGCGATGTAGTCCTGGGCTTCACCGCGGGCGATGCCGAGATTGCGTGCCAAACCGAAGGCACTCATGCCGTACATCAGGCCGAAGTTGATCGCCTTGGCCGCGCGGCGCTCGTTGCTACTGACTTCTTCGAGCGCTTTTCCGAACACTTCTGCGGCGGTGGCACGGTGGATATCGGCACCGGATTCGAACGCGCGCAGCAGGCCGGCGTCTTCCGACAGGTGCGCCATGATCCGCAGCTCGATCTGCGAATAGTCGAACGACACGATCTTGCGACCGGCCGGTGCGATGAACGCGTCGCGGATGCGGCGGCCGTCGTCGGTGCGGATCGGGATGTTCTGCAGGTTGGGATCGTTCGAAGCGAGCCGGCCGGTGGCTGCGCCGGCCTGGTGGTAACTGGTGTGCACGCGCCCGGTCTCCGGATTCACCATCTCCGGCAACTTGTCGGTGTATGTGCTGCGCAGCTTGGCCAGGCCGCGGTAATCCAGGATCACACGCGGCAGTTCGTGCAGGTCGGCGATCGCTTCCAACGCCTCTTCATTCGTCGAAGGTGCGCCGCTGGGCGTCTTCACCAGCGCAGGCAGCTTCAATTCGTCGAACAGCAATTGACCCAGCTGCTTGGGCGAATCCAGGCTGAAGCTGCGCCCGGCAAGCTCGGTCGCCTTCTGCTGCGCGGCGAGCATGCGCTTGCCGAGGTCGTTGGATTGGCGACGCAGTTCGTCGGCGTCGATCAGTACGCCGTTGGCTTCCACGCGCTCCAGCACCGGCACCAGAGGCATTTCGATCTCGCGATACACGCGTTCCAGCGCCGGCTCGGCGGCCAGCTTGGGCGCGAGCGCGCGATGCAGGCGCAGGGTGACGTCGGCATCTTCGGCGGCGTAACGGGTCGCATCGTCCAGCGCGACCTGACTGAACGAGATCGCCTTGGCGCCCTTGCCGGCCACCTGCTCGTACTTGATCGTGTCGTAGCCGAGATAGCGCTTGGCCAGCGAATCCATGTCGTGACGTGTCGCCGTCGCGTTGTAGACGAAGCTCTCCAGCATCGTATCGTCCGCGTAGCCCTGCACTTCGATCCCGTGTCGACGCAGCACATGTAGATCGTATTTGCCGTGCTGGGCGATCTTGCGCTTGCCCGGATCGGTGAACAGCGGCTTCAGCGCAGCCAACACTATGTCGCTCGACAGCTGTATCGGTGCACCGGGATAGCTGTGGCCCAGCGGCAGATACGCGCCGTGGCCGGGTTCGACCGCGAAGCTGATACCGACCAGTTGCGCGCGCATCGGATCGAGCGAATCGGTTTCGACGTCGAAGGCGAAGGCTTCGGCAGCCTGCAGTCGCCCAATCCACGCCTGCAGCTGCGCCTCGTCGAGGAGGCACTCGTACTGCCCGGGTGCGGACAGCGCCGGATCGATCGCCTCGGCCGCGGCGGCACCGCGCGCATAACCGGCGGCCGTGCCGCGCACGCTGATCTTGTCGGCTTCCTCGCCGGCGGCGACGGGACCTTCGAGTTCGCGCAACGCCTGCTTGAAGCCGTAGCGCGCGTACAGGCGGCGCAGCGCGTCGGTGTCGCGCGGCTGCAGCATCAGATCCTGTGGCCGATGATCGAGCGGCACGTCGGTCTTGATCGTGACCAACTCGCGATTCAGCGGCAGGCGTCCAAGCGCGGCGCGCAGGTTGTCGCCGATCTTGCCCTTGATGTCGGCCGCATGCGCGACCACGCCGTCGAGCGTGCCGTATTCGCCCAGCCATTTGGCCGCGGTCTTTGGCCCGCACTTCTCCACGCCGGGGACGTTGTCGACGCTGTCGCCCATCAGGGCGAGGAAATCGACGATCTGCGCCGGACGCACGCCGAATTTCTCGACCACGGCCGCGTCACCGTCATAGCGGCTGCCGCTCATGGTGTTGACCAGGGTGATGCCGGGGCGGACCAGCTGGGCGAAGTCCTTGTCGCCGGTGGAAATCGTCACGTCGACGCCGTCGTCCGCGCCCTGGATGGCCAGCGTGCCGATCACGTCGTCGGCCTCGACCCCGCCCACGCGCAGGATCCGGAAGCCCAGCGCCTGCACGATCTCGCACATCGGCTCGACCTGCGCGCGCAGATCGTCGGGCATGGCCTGGCGATTGGCCTTGTATTCGGGATAAAGCTCGTCGCGGAAGGTCGGCCCCGGGGCATCGACCACGAAGGCGATGTAGTCGGGCTGCTCCTTCAGGTGCGCACGCAGCATGTTGACCACGCCGAACAGCGCGCCGGTCGGCTCGCCGGCTTCATTGGTCAGCGGCGGTAGTGCGTGGAACGCGCGGTAGAGGTAGCTGGAACCATCGATCAGGACGAGTCGTTTCATGCCGGGAATTCTACGCGGGCGATGCTGTGACGTTCTGCCCGACCAGATCGTCGTCGTTGCGACTGGCTCACGCGTGGACGCGTATGCTGCGCACAGCCCTCCGGACTGGACCGTTCCCATGCGCGCCTTTGCCCCTCTGCTGCTCGCGCTCTCCCTCGGCGCCTGCGCCACAATGAGCGACGACCCTACGGCCGGCCTGCAAGGCGCGGATGTCAGCACCCGCATGGTCGATGGCGACCGCATCGACGAATACCGCGTGCAGGGCCAGCTACAGGTGGTGAAGGTCACGCCCAAGCGTGGGGCGCCGTACTACCTCATCGACAGCAATGGCGACGGACGCCTGGACAGCAGCAAGGGCGAAGGCCCGGTGTCGCCGGTGATGTGGAAGCTGTTCCAGTGGAATTGAGTGCAGCCGCGCGCCCAGAACGAGCACCATCTTCTTTGTAGAGCGGAGCTTGCTCCGCTGCTTTTGCAGTGCTTTAGCGCCGTGCCTGCCCGGCCCGGCCTGCGCGGCGAGCAAGAGCGATCCGAACAGGCTCGGATCTACAAGGCAAAAGCAGCGGAGCGAGCTCCGCTCTACAAGGCGTGCATCGCGGAACTGCGGCATTGCCAAAGTTCGCGCCGCACCAAAAAACAAGGCCCGCTTTCGCGGGCCTTGTTTTTGCAGATGATCCGAGGATCAGGCTGCAGCGTCCTTGAGCTTCTTCAGCGCGCGGACCTTGATCTTGACGGTGGCCGGCTTGGCAGCGAACCACTGTTCTTCCTTGGTGAACGGGTTGATGCCCTTGCGCTTCGGCTTGGCCGGCACGTTCACCACGTTGATCTTCAGCAGGCCCGGCAGGGTGAAGGCGCCTGCGCCCTTCTTGCTGACCGAAGCGTGCACCGCGCCTTCCAGCGCGCCCAGGATCGCACGCACGTCCTTGGCGACGACACCGGTCGTCTCGGACAGGTGAGCGACCAGGCCGGACTTGCCCAGTACTTCCTTGATCGGCTTGACGGCGGCCGGCTTGGCGGCGGCCTTCTTCGGAGCAGCTTTCTTCTTCGCCATTTTTGTATATCCCCCGGATGGAGAGTTGGTTTGAGGTATGCCTGGAAAAACCCCTCGGCAAGCGGAATGTAGGGCACAAAAGCCGCGACGCCAAGCATCTTTTTGCACTTTTTTCGGTTTTTTTGCGGGCGTGGCGACGGATGGCGGCGATCCGTCGCCGTTGAAATGGATTTCAGGCCGGCTGCAGGTTGGACGAAGCCAGCTTCAGCCACTTGCTTCCGGCGCTTTCGAAGTTCACCTGCACGTTGGCATAAGCGCCACTGCCGACGAAATCGGTGACCACGCCGCGACCGTAGCTGGGATGCATGACGTCCTGGCCGAGCCGGAACGCCGCCACTTCGATCGTGGCGTGACCAAAGTCACGGCGCGGCGTGGAGGCATACACCGGCCGCGACACCTGCACCTTGGGTCGCACTTCATGCAGCAGTGCAGCAGGAATTTCGCGCAGGAATCGCGACGGCGTGCCGTACATGTCCATACCGTGGATGCGCCGCGTTTCCGCGTAGCTGAGCACCAGCTTCTGTCGCGCGCGGGTGATGCCGACGTAGGCCAGGCGACGCTCTTCCTCGACGCGCCCGGACTCTTCTGCGGATTTCATGCTCGGGAACAGGCCCTCCTCCAGTCCACCCAGGAACACCAGCGGAAACTCCAGACCCTTCGCGCTGTGCAGGGTCATCAGCTGCACGCTGTTCTCGCCCGCCTGGGCCTGGCCTTCGCCCGCTTCCAACGCGGCATAGCTGAGGAAGGCGACCAGTTCCGGCATCGCCGCGGCCTCTTCCTCGTCCTCGCGGCCGGTGAAGCGCGAAGCCACCGAGACCAGCTCGTCGAGGTTGTCGGTGCGCGAATCCAGCTGCCCGCGCGATTCGTTCGCGTAATGCTCGCGCAGGCCGGAACGGCCCAGCACGTGGTCGATCTTGTCCGGCAGCGGCTTGGCATCGACTTCGTTGGCCAGGTCCTCGATCAGCAGCAGGAAGCCCGCCAGCGCGTTGCGCGCACGGGCCGCCAGCGTGTTATCGCCGGTGATGCTGCGGGCCGCCTCCCACAACGCGACACCGTCGGCACGAGCGCGCTTGCGCACTTCTTCCAGGGTGCGATCGCCGATCCCGCGCGCCGGCGTGTTGACGCTGCGTTCGAACGCGGCATCGTCCACGCGCGAAGCGATCAGACGCATGTAAGCCAGTGCATCCTTGATTTCGGCGCGCTCGAAGAAGCGCATGCCGCCGTAGACGCGGAACGGGATCTTCGGCTCTTCCTGCAGCACTTCTTCGTATGCACGCGATTGTGCGTTGCTGCGATAAAGGATCGCGACATCGCCGTAATCGCCGCCATCGCGTACCCACTGACGGATGCGTTCGACCACGAAGCGCGCCTCGTCCATTTCGTTGTAGGCGGCATACATGTCGATGGGATCGCCGTGACCGGTGTCGGTCCATAGCTTCTTGCCAAGCCGATCCGGGTTGTGCGCGATCACCGCGTTGGCCGCATCGAGAATGGTGCTGGTGGAGCGGTAGTTCTGCTCCAGGCGGATGGTCTGCGCGTCATGGAAGTCGCGTAGGAACCGCTGCATGTTCTCGACCTTGGCGCCGCGCCAGCCGTAGATCGACTGGTCGTCGTCGCCGACCACGAATACATGGCCGGTATCGCCCGCCAGCACGCGCACGAAGGCGTACTGGATGGCGTTGGTGTCCTGGAATTCGTCAACCAGGATCTCGCGGAAGCGATGGCGGTAATGCGCCAGCAACGCCGGGTTGTCGCGCAACAGTTCGTGCGCGCGCAACAGCAGCTCGGCGAAGTCGACCAGGCCGGCGCGATCGCAGCGCTCCTGGTAGAGCGCGTAGCAGCGTTGCATCACGTCCTGCCAGTCGTCGTTGCGTTCGGGCTGGATGTGTTGCGGGCGACGGCCTTCGTCCTTCTGCGCGTTGATCCACCACACGATCTGGCGCGGCGGGAAGCGCGTGTCGTCCAGCTCCAGCTGCTGCACCACGCGCTTGACCAGACGCAGCTGGTCGTCGCTGTCGAGCACCTGGAAGCCTTCGGGCAGCTTCGCCTCCTGCCAGTGCAGGCGCAGCAGGCGGTGGGCGATGCCGTGGAAGGTGCCGATCCACAGCCCGCGCGCGCCGTGGCGCAGCAGGTGTTCGGCACGCGCCCGCATCTCGCCGGCGGCCTTGTTGGTGAAGGTCACCGCCAGGATGCCGTGCGGCGGCACGCCGAAGACTTCATTGAGCCAGGCGATGCGGTGGGTGAGCACGCGGGTCTTGCCGGAACCGGCACCCGCGAGAACGAGAAAGTGGCCCGGCGGTGCGCTGACGGCCTCGCGCTGGGCGGGGTTCAGCGCGTCGAGCAAATACGAAACATCCATGCCGGCATTCTACCGGGCGGGCGTGTCGCAGGCTGAGAATCGGCATTTCCAATGTTCTTCGCGCCAGTCACGCCACATTTCGGGCTGCGGCGCCATCGTTTCGGCATGCCCCTGCCCTGGCCGACCTCATTCGCGCGCTTGCTGCTCGCCCCAGCGCTGGCAGCGGCCGGCGCGGCACACGGAGCGGACGCTCTGCGCACCCATGCGCGCGAGAACGACGAATTGCTGCACACCGGCAACCATTCCCTGCATGTCGAATTCGTCGGCGTCGAAGACGACCAGCGCCGCGCGGAGTTGCGTCGCTGGCTCGCAGAAACCGCCGAGGCCACATTGACCGCCTACGGTCGGCTCCCCCTGCGCGAGGCCACTGTGCGGGTCGAGGAAGTCCGTAGCCGCAGCCGCAGCCCCGTGCCTTGGGGACAGACCGAGCGCAGCGGCAGGGTTGCCGTGCTGCTGTACGTGCGCCAGGGCGCCACGATGGAGGAGCTACGCGCGGACTGGACCGCCGTGCATGAGTTGTCGCATCTGTTCCATCCCTACCTGGGCGACGATGGGCGCTGGCTCGCGGAAGGCCTGGCGAGCTACTACCAGAACGTGCTGCGCGCGCGCAGCGGCCTGCTGGATGAAGCGGAAGCCTGGCGGCGGCTGGATGGCGGCTTCGGTCGTGGGCGCGCTGAAGGGAGCGGCCTGCGCCTGGACGAGCTCAGCCGCAGTCATCGCGGCACGATGCGGGTGTATTGGGCCGGCGCCGCGTACTGGCTGGAGATGGACCTGGCCCTGCGCCGTGCGGGCAGCAGCCTGGACAACGTGCTGGCGCGCTATTCCGATTGCTGCCTACAAGGCGGCGGCGAAGTCGCGCCCGAAGACTTCGTCGCGCGATTAGATCGCATCGCCGGCGGCGAGCGGTTCGCTGCGCTGTACCGAAGCTACGTCGCCGCGCGCAGCTTCCCGTCCCTGGACTCGACTTATGCGGCGCTGGGCCTCAGCGAAGCCGACACCGGCGAACTACGGCTTTCCGACGATGTGGCCGCAGTGCGGCTGCGCCGCGCGGTGATGGGACGGCGCTGATCCGCAGCCTCAATGCGCGGTGTGCTCGCGCCGGCTGGTAGTAGCGGTCATCAACTTGTCGGTGTAGGCGATGCCGATCGCCGACAGGATGAACAGGCCGTGGATGATCGTCTGCCACATCACGCCGATGGACGTGACCGACGTGCAGGCCTTGATGCTCTTGCCGCCCGCATCGATCAGCGGCTGCATCGCCTTCACCGCTTCAATGCCGGCGATCGAGCTGCACAGCGGCAGGCCGTCGATCATGCCCGCTTCGATGAAGCTCTTGAGCAGGTGGATCGAGGAGATGCCGATGATCGCCATCGCCAGCTTTACCTTGAGCACGCTGGCGTTGACGTGGCTCAACCACTCGGGCTGATCAGGATGGCCTTCCAGGCGCAGCCGCGAGACGAAGGTTTCGTAACCGCCGACGATCACCATCATCAGCAGGTTGGAAATCATCACCACGTCGATCAGGCCGAGCACGATCAGCATGATGTCCTGTTCGCTCAGGCGCGGCGTCTCGTGGATCAGGTGCCACAGTTCCTTGCCGAACAGGACGACGTAGACACCCTGCGCGACGATCAGGCCCAGGTACAGCGGCAGCTGCAGCCAGCGCGAGGAGAAGATCAGCGCGGGCAGCGGATTGAGGCGGGCATCGGAACGGACGTCGGACATCGGGACTCAGGGCTCAAATCAAGAGGCCGCAGCGTAACGGCGGCCGATGCGCCCTGCAAAGTCAAAACTCATTGCGGACTTTCAATCGCCACACCCGGCAATTCGAGCACGTAATCCGGCCCCATCAACTGCGATGGCGTGTAGTAGCCGCCGGCGGGCGCGGGGTTGTCGACGAAACACTGCACGATGCCCAGTGCCGACGTCACCGTGAGCGCGTAGCCATTGGGCGTGACCATGCGGCGCACCTGCGCGCGTCCATGACCGCGCACCTCGCCCCAGAAGTACGCCTGTGTGTTCTCGCGCGTGGCGGCATCCGGACCTTTCACGCTACGTTCGACCCGACGCTTGAGCCAGCGCTGCACGAACTGCGTGCGCAGCAGCGGTCCGAGCAGGCGCAGGCGTCGGATGCGCGCAATGGTCTTGGGCGAGGCCGTGGTGTAGACCTCGATGTCGGGAATTCCGGTGCTGACGAACGCCGTGTACACATCGCCCCACGGAATCGTCATGGCCGTGCGATCGGCGCCGTCACGGGTGAAGGTGCGTGTCTTCCAGGCCAGCGGCACGCGCTTGAGCACGCCGTTCTCGCGCACGCGACCACCATTGCCAAGGCCTTCCACGCTGGTCTTCGCGGTACCCGGGCTGAAGCCCCCACCGGCGTCGAAGCCGAGCACCAGTGACGTCGCCCACGGGCAATCGCGATGCAGCTGCGCGGCCAGGCAATCGCTGGGCACGACATCGAAGCCGACGCCGGGCGTGACCACGATGCTGGCTTCCTGCGCGCGAACATGCTGCGCGTGGCAGTACGCGAACACGTCGATCTCGCCGGTGATATCGAGGTAATGCGTCCGTGTGGCCAGGCAGCCTTCCAGCATCGGCGCACTCGTGGCCGAGAACGGGCCCGCGCAATGCAGCACCAGATCGATGCCGCGCAGGCCCTCGGTGACGGCACTGGGGAGATCGAGCGTGAATGCGCGCCAGCGCAGCCCCAGCTCTTCGGCCAGCGCGCGCACCTCGGCTTCATTACGCCCGGCCAGCATCGGCTGCAGGCCACGCTTGACGGCTTCGGCGGCGATCAGGCGGCCGGTATAGCCATTGGCGCCGTAGATCATCCATTGCATGCGAGTACTCCGATGACCGGACCGACCCTGCCTTGTAGAGCGGAGCTTGCTCCGCTGCCGCTTTCCACGACAACGCCACGAACCCGGAAAGCAGCGGAGCAAGCTCCGCTCTACAAAGCGTAGGCAGCGCCCCTAGAATCGCCATCCTACCCACTCACCGGAGCATGCGCCCATGCGCTGGCCCGCTTTCGTCGCCGCCGTCACGTTCGCTATGAGCGCCCACTCTCAGACCCCACCCCAAAGACCCCTCGCGGCTCCGCAGAGCAAGCTCACGCTCGAAGCCATCGCCGGCGACGCACCACTGTCCGGGCCGAGCCTGGAGAAGCCGCAGATCGCGCCCGATGGCAGCCGCGTGACCTTCCTGCGCGGCAAGGCCGACAACAAGAATCGGCTCGACCTGTGGGCCTTCGACGTCGCCACCGGCGCCACGCAGCTGCTGGTCGACAGCAACGTGGTCCTGCCGGGCGAGGAAGTGCTCAGCGATGCCGAAAAGGCCCGTCGCGAGCGCGCGCGCACCGCCTCGCTCAGCGGCATCATCGAATACCAGTGGTCGCCCGATGGCAAAACGCTGCTGTTTCCGCTTGGCGGCGAGCTCTACCTCTACGACCTGGCCAAGTCCGGCAAGGACGCGGTGCGTCAGCTCACCCATGGCGAAGGCTTCGCCACCGATCCGAAGATCTCTCCCAGGGGCGGCTTCGTCAGTTTCATCCGCGATCGCAACCTGTGGGTGATCGATCTCGCTTCGGGCAAACAGATCCAGCTCACCCGCGACAGCAGCGCCACCATCGGCAATGGCGTGCCCGAATTCGTCGCCGACGAGGAAATGGATCGCCACACCGGTTACTGGTGGGCGCCGGACGACTCCGCCATCGCCTTCGCCCGCATCGACGAATCGCCGGTGCCAGTGCAGAAGCGCTACGAGGTGTATCCGGATCGCACCGAAGTGGTCGAGCAGCGCTACCCGGCGGCCGGCGATCGCAATGTGCTGATCCAGCTGGGCACGATCGCGCCGCGTGCCGGTGCGCAACCGCGCTGGGTCGAGCTGGGCAGCAATGCCGACATCTATCTGGCCCGCGTCGACTGGCGCGATCCGCAACACCTCACGTTCCAGCGCCAGACGCGCGATCAGAAGAAGCTGGAGCTGATCGAAACCGACCTCGGCTCGGGCAAGCAGCGCGTGCTGCTCACCGAGACCAGCAAGACCTGGGTACCGCTGCATAACGACCTGCGCTTCCTCAAGGACGGCGGCCTGCTGTGGTCCTCGGAGCACACCGGCTTCGAACATCTCTACGTGTTCGACGCGAAGGGCCACGCGACCGCACTGACCTGGGGCGACTGGCCGGTTGATTCGGTACTCGCGGTCGACGAAGCCGCCGGCTATGTCTACTTCAGCGCCGGCAAGGATTCGCCGCTGGATGTGCAGGTGTACCGCGTGCCGCTGCATGGTGGCGCGATCGAGCGTCTGTCGAAGCCCGACGGCGTGCATAAGGCGACGTTCGCCAGCAACGCCAGCGTCTACGTCGACAACTGGTCCACGCCTGACACGCCGCCGCAACTGCAACTGTTCCGCAACGACGGCGCATTGCTGGCGACCTTGCTGCAAAACGACATCCGCGATCCGCAGCATCCCTACGCGAAGTACCGCGCCGCGCAGCGGCCGCAGGAGTTCGGCACGCTCACCGCCGCCGATGGCAAGACCACGCTGCACTACAGCCTGATCGAGCCGGAGGGCTTCGATCCTTCGAAACGCTATCCGGTCGTGGTCTATGTCTACGGCGGTCCCGCTTCGCAGACGGTGACGCGCAGCTGGCCCGGACGCGGTGATCATTGGTTCAACCAGTACCTCGCGCAGCAGGGCTATGTCGTGTTCTCGCTCGACAACCGCGGCACGCCGCGCCGAGGTGCCGCCTTCGGTGGCGCGCTGTACGGCAAGCAAGGCACGGTCGAAGTCGCCGATCAGCTCGAAGGCATCAAGTGGCTGAAGGCGCAGCCGTGGGTCGACGGACACCATATCGGCGTGCATGGCTGGTCCAACGGCGGCTACATGACCCTGATGCTGCTGGCAAAGGCCAGCGATCAGTACGCTTGTGGTATCGCTGGCGCGCCGGTCACGGACTGGGGTCTGTATGACACCCATTACACCGAGCGCTACATGAACCTGCCAGCCGCCAATCCCGACGGTTACCGCGACGGCCGCGTGCTGCAGCACATCGATGGCCTGAGCTCGAAGCTGCTGTTGATCCACGGCATGGCCGACGACAACGTGCTGTTCTCCAACTCTACGGCGTTGATGAGTGCGTTGCAGAAGCGCGGCCAGCCGTTCGAACTGATGACCTACCCCGGGGCCAAGCATGGCCTCAAGGGTGTCGACCTGCTGCACCGGTTGAAGATCAGCGAAGCCTTCTTCACGCGCTGCCTGAAACCCGCTCCGTAAGGTTCAAGCCGGTAGTGGCGGGCTCCCATGCGGGAATCCGCCGGTACCGGCCGCACTGGCGGCCCGGCCCCAGACGGGCTTAGGCTGCGGATTGTCCGCACGTCCGTCGGAAAGCCGTGTAACCCAGGAAGGGGCACGATGCAGGAAGCCGTGACAAGCCGCCGAAATCCGTGGCGCCAATGGATCTGGAGCGTCGGTTTCGTACTGGCGTTGCTGGCGCTTACCTTCATGATTCTGCAGGCCTCGCGCTCCGCGCGCCGGGCCGAGGCCATGCGCGAGTTCCTGAGCCACACCGGTCGGGTACTGAGTGGCGTCCAGCAACTGGAAACTCTGGTCACCCGCACCGAGGCGGACCAGCGCGGTTATCTGATCACGGGCGCGCCCGATCTGCTGCGCTCGCGTGAAACCAGTTATGCCCAATCGCTCCAGGCCGTCGCCCAGCTGCGTGGCCTGCTCCGCCACGATGGTGCCCAGACATCACGGATCGACGCGGCTGACCAGGCCATCGAGCAACGGCACTCGCGCATGCTCGTCACGTCGGCCATTGCCGAGAATCAGGGCCTGTCTGCCGCGCGCAGCGCCTTCGATCAATACGGCAGCGCCGGCTTCGAGACCATTCGCCAACGCCTGAACACTCTGCGCGATGCGGAACAACAGCGGCTGGTGCGCTATACGACGGAAGCCGACGCCAGCGCGCGTCGCTTCAACGACATCCTGAGCCTGGGCTCCGCCATCGCCTTGCTTCTGATGTTGGCTTGCGGCGTGGCGCTATGGATGCAGAACCGGCACGGCGAAACGCTGCGTGGCGCGCTTGCCCGCTCGGACGCGCTGCAACGCGCGATCCTCGACAGCGCGGGCCTGATGATGATCGCCGTCGATCCGCAGGGCGTCATCACGGTGTTCAACCAGGCCGCGCGGGAAACCCTCGGCTACGACCCGAAGGAGCTGACCGGCCAACGCACGCTCGATGTGTTCCATCTCGAATCCGAAATAGGATCGCGCGCACTCGAACTGACCGAAGAACTCGATACGCCGGTGCCCCCCGGCTACGAAGTCCTGGTCGCCAAAGCACGGCGCGGCGGTACTGATGTGGGGCGCTGGACGTTCGTACGTCGCGACGGCAGCCGCTTGCGAGTGCAACTCGCGGTATCCGCGGTACGCGATCCGGATGGTGAGCTACGCGGCTTCGTCGCGCTCGCCCAGGACGTGACCGAGCACGAACTCGCCCATGAGCGCCTGCTTCTGAGCGAACAACGCACGCGCGCGATCATCGAAACCGCATCCGATGCCTTCATCGCCATCGACCGCGGCGGCCGAATCGAAGACTGGAACGCGCAGGCCGAGCGCATGCTCGGCTGGAGCCGCGAGGAGGCACTCGGCGGCCTGCTTTCTGACCTCCTCATTCCCGAACGCTACCGCTCCGCGCATCGCGACGGCATGGCGAACTACATCGCCACCGGTCACGGCCCGGTGCTCAATCGCCGCATCGAGATCAGCGCGCTCGACCGCAGCGGCCGCGAATTTCCGATCGAGCTGACCATCTGGCCGATCCGGTCGGGCGACCACATCAGCTTCAACGCCTTCCTCCAGGACATCACCGAGCGCAAGCAGGCGGAGGATGCGATCCGCAAGCTCAATACGGAACTGACCCTGCAGACCGAGCAGCTGGCCGAGACCAACCGCGAGCTGGAAGGGTTCAGCTACAGCGTTTCCCACGATCTGCGCGCTCCGCTGCGGCACATGGGCGGCTATGCGCAGATCCTGCGCGAGGAAGCAGGAAAGCAGCTGGATCCCTCGTTGTTGCGATATATCGACGAGATCACTGCCAGCTCGCGTCGCATGGGCACGCTGATCGATGATCTGCTGGCGTTCTCGCGCCTGGGCCGGCAGATGATGACGCCGATCGAAATCGACATGAACGCGATCGTGGCTTCCGCTTTGGGCGCGCCCGGCGCGATCCCGAATCGACAGGCGCGTATCGATGTCGCACCGCTTCCCAAGGCCCTTGGCGATCCGGTGCTGCTCCGTCAGGTTTGGACCAACCTGCTTTCCAACGCCGTGAAGTACAGCGCGCCACGCGGTTCGGGTGCAGTGATTCGCATCGACGGCGAGCGCGATGCCGACGTAGTGCGCTATCGCGTGCGCGACAACGGCGTTGGCTTCGACCCGCGTTACGCCGACAAACTCTTCGGCGTGTTCCAGCGCCTGCACTCGCAGGACGATTTCGAAGGCACCGGCGTGGGCCTGGCGATCGTGCAGCGCATCATCGCGCGCCATCGCGGTCGCGTTTCGGCCAAGTCGGAACCCGGCCGCGGCGCCGAATTCGTATTTGAACTTCCCGTTACCTGACCCAGGACTCTCGCATGAATGGATATCAGCAAGTCGAAATTCTTCTGGTGGAAGACTCCGCCGCCGACGCGGAGATGACGCTGCGCACGCTCAAGCGGCGCGGCATCGCCAACAACGTGGAATGGGTGCGCGACGGCGTGGAAGCGCTGGACTGGCTGAACTGCCGCAATGACTACGCCACCCGCACCAACGGCTTCCCAAAGCTCGTACTGCTCGACCTCAAGATGCCGCGCATGGACGGACTGCAGCTGCTGGAAGTGATCAAGTCAGACCAGCATACGCGCTCGATCCCGATCGTCATGATGACCTCGTCGCGCGAAGAAGGAGACCTGCTCGCGAGCTACGGGCTCGGAGTGAACAGCTATGTGGTCAAACCCGTGGATTTTTCCGAATTCGCCGAGCGCATCGCCCAGATCGGCATGTACTGGATGATCGCCAATCAGACACCTGTCGGACCATGACCCTGCCAAGCCCGCTCAAGATACTGCTCGTCGAGGATTCGGCTGCCGATGCCGAGCTGATCGCGCATGTACTGCGCAGGCTCGGCGCCGAACTCGAGTTCCGGCGCGTCGACAGCGCTTTCAAGCTGCGCGCGGCCATCGAGGAATTCGTGCCGCACGTGATTCTCAGCGACTTCACGATGCCAGGCTTCAGTGGCCACGACGCCCTCGAGCTGGCCAGCGAGATGGCACCGCAGATTCCCTTCGTGTTCGTCTCCAACACCATCGGCGAAGACGTAGCGATCGATGCCTTGCAACGCGGCGCGGCCGACTACGTGCTCAAGGAGAATCTGCGCCGGCTGCCGCCCGCGGTCGAGCGGGCCCTGCGTGCAGCGCACGAGCGCAGCGAGCGCGAGCGGATGGAGCGCGCCCTGCGCGAGAGCGAGGAGCGCTTCCGCAGCATCGTGGAAAGCAGCCAGGACTGGATTTGGGAAGCCGACCGCACCGGAAACCTGAGTTACAGCAACCCAGCAGTCGAACCGATCCTAGGGCTCAGCCAGGCGCAGGTCGCCGGGATCGCATGGGCCAGTCTGCTGCCCGCCGAAGACCGCGCCGCGGCGGCGGCCATGTTCCAGGATGCCGATGGGGCCGCGCCCTGGCAGAACCTGCGCTTCCGCTTCCTGCATCGGGACGGTAGTCATCGCATTCTCGAAAGCACCGGCACGCCATTGCGCGATGGCGAAGGCCGGACGATCGGATTCCGCGGACTCAATCGCGACGTGACCGCGCATCTGGCCCAGGAAGGCCGCATCCGTCACCTCGCGCGCCTGCACGCCGTACTCAGTGCGCTGGGCAATGCCGTGCTCCGTGCCGGCACCCGCCAGGGCGTGCTCGATGCTGCGTGCCGCGTGGCGGTCGAACAGGGCGGCTTCCTGGCCGCGTGCATCCGTCATACCGACGACGGTGGCGTCACGATGGTCAGCCAACACGGCGACGCCGAAGCCCTCGCAGCGGTGGCGGCCGTAAGTCGCCACGCGCGCAACAACCTCGAAGACGCGGCGCACTGGGCCCCTGCCCTACGCGCGCTCAACCACCACACCGCGACCCTGATTTCCGACTTGGGCACGTATTCGGTGGTGCCGGCATGGGCACGCGAGACCTGGCAGTCGGCCGGTATCGCGGCCCAGGCGGTGCTCCCCATCGGCGAGCCGGCCTGGGCCGCACTGGGACTGTACGCCGCCGAGCCCCAGAGTTTCGGCGTGGAAGAGATCGCGCTGTTCGAGCGACTGTCCGACGAAATCGACTTCGCCGTGGAATTCATTTCCAAGGGCGAGCAGCTCGAATACCTGGCCTACCACAACCCGATCAGCGGCCTGCCCAATCGCGCCTCGTTCCAGAACCTGCTGCGTGCACGGTTGAACCGCGGACCGATGATGGTCGCGCTGACCGATGTCGATCGCTTCTCCGCGATCAACGAATCGCACGGCCGCAGCTTCGGCGATTGCCTGCTGCGGGAACTCGGGCAGCGCCTTCGCCAGTTCATGGGCGACCAGGCCATCGTGGCCCATCTGGAAGCCGATACATTCGCGATCGCCAGGAGCGCTACAGGCAATAGCGAAGACGAAACCAGCCGTCTGAGCGAAGTCCTCGACAGCATCCGCCGCGAGCCTTTCCTGATCGAGCGCAGCGAGGCCCGCATCGACCTGCGCGCGGGTTACGTCCTGGCCCAACTTGGCGAAGATCCCGAAGCACTGGAACACAACGCTGCCGCAGCACTACTGGAAGGCCAGCGGCGCAAGCAGCTGGTGTATGCCTTCGGCGACGAACTACGCGGGCGCGCGGCCCGGCGCCTGGAGCTGGAACACGAGCTGCGTGCGGCGATCGACGGCAACCAGTTCGAGCTGCACTATCAGCCGAAGTACAACGCCGCCTCACAGACGCTGATCGGCGCCGAGGCGCTGCTGCGCTGGCGCCATCCGCAGCGCGGCGTGCTGGCCCCCGGCGAATTCATCGGCGTGCTGGAGGAAAGCGGGCTCATCGTGCAGGCCGGGAACTGGGCGATGCGCGAGGCGCTGCGCACGGCACTGAAGTGGCGTGAGCTGCACCCCGGGCTGCGTATCGCGGTGAACGTGTCCGCGCAGGAGCTGCGCTTCAGCGGCTTCCTCGACAACTGTCGCGAGCTGTTGATCCCGCACGTCGGCGACCAGCCGCTCGACATCGAGATCACCGAGAGCGTCCTGGTCGATGACATCGAGCACAGCATGCATGTGCTGGATGCGCTGCGCGACTTGGGTTGCGGGGTCTCGATCGACGACTTCGGCACCGGCTACTCGTCACTGAACTATTTGGCCCGGCTGCCTTCCGACGAGATCAAGATCGATCGCTCCTTCGTCGCCCTGATTACCGAGAGCCCGGAGACCATGGCACTGGTCACCAACATCATCGGTTTGGCGCATTCGCTGTCGCTCAAGGTCGTGGCCGAAGGTGTCGAGGACCAGGAGCAGGCGAAGCTGCTGCGCCTGCTACGTTGCGATGTACTTCAGGGCTACCTGCTCGGAAAGCCCATGCCGGCCGACGTGTTCGCGCGGACGTTGCTGGGATTGCAGTCACATGCGCATGAGCTCAGTCCTCACTCGCAGCAGCCTTCGCCGATGCTGCTGCGCTGATGCTCAGACGGGTCGCCGCGGTGCGTCGTAAGTTGCACTGCCGAAGCAAAGGTTCCGCCTAGAAGCGCGGCTCTTCGCGCCGAGCTGGCGCGAACGGACATTAATTGTTGGGTTGGCGTGACCTTCGGCGCATGGCCGTGGAGCCTGCCCGCGAGATGCTGCCCCCATCCCATCCCGGACACGGTCATGACCAAGCCTCTCGTTCTTGCGATCTCAACAGCACTTTCCCTGGCGCTGCTTGCACCATCGGCAGCATCGGCAGCCAAGACCCCAGCGGCGAAAACCGCGCCGGCCAAGCCCACCGCGAAACCCGCATCGGACTGGGTCGCCAAGAGCAACGAATACACCCAGATCCTGATCCTCGCGCAGGCGCCGTTCCAGCCCGAGCAGGTGTCGTTCTTCGGCGTGCCCGGCTTCGACGACCAGGTGTTCGACTACGGCCCGGGCTATGCGAAGCGCTTCCGCGATGCCACGGCCAAGGCCAAGGCCGCGCTGATCGCGAAGTCGGCGAAGGAAGCCGATTCAAACGTGAAGCAGGACGTCGCGATCCTGTTGCAGGCCGCGGATGACCAGATCAAGGCCAGCGAGGTGAACGAACGCCTCGTCCGTCCGTGGCTCGATTCGGGCCAGGTGATCTTCCAGGGCATCCAGTCGCTTCTGTCCGACCAGACCCCGCAGGAGCGCCGCGCCAAGGCGGTGCAGCGCCTGCAGCGTTACGTCGGCATGACCGCCGGCACCACGCCGCTTGCGACGCTGGCGCGCCAGCGTTACGAGGAGCGCAACGACAAGACCCTGCTGCAGCCGACGCAGATCGAAGTGCAGCAGTCGCTCGACAATCTGAAGACCTACCAACAAGGCATCCGCGAGCTGTTCGCCAAGTACAAGCTCGACGGCGAAGCTGCCGCCGCGCTCGATGCGATGGACAAGCAGCTCGACGAGTACGCCGCCTGGTCGAAGGCAAACGTGCTGCCGACCGCGCGCACCGACTACAAGCTTCCCGACGAGCTGTACTCGCTGCAGTTGAAGGGCTACGGCATCGATATCGATCCACGCGTGCTGATCGAGCGCGCGCAACTGGAGTTCATGGAAACCCGCAATGCCATGCAACAGCTCGCGCCGCTGGTGGCCAAGGCCAAGGGCCTGAAGTCGACCGATTACATCGGCGTGATCAGGGAGCTCAAGCATCCGCAGCTCAAGGACGATGAGGTCGAGCCGCACTACCGCAACGTGGTGATCCCCGAACTCGATCGGCTGATCGCGGCGAACAGGGTGGTAGCCCTGCCGCAGCGGCCGATGCAGATGCGCCTGGGCACGCCGGCGGAGAACGCGGCGCAGCCCGCGCCGCACATGGTGCCCGCGCCGCTGGTCGGCAACACCGGCCAGCAGGGCACCTTCGTGCTGCCGTTGAGCAATCCCAATGCGGGCGCCGACGGCCCGTACGACGACTTCAACTATCCCGCCGCCGCTTGGACGCTGACCGCGCACGAGGGCCGTCCCGGCCACGAGCTGCAGTTCACCGCGATGGTCGAACGCGGCGTGTCGCTGGCACGCACGTTGTACGCGTTCAATTCGGTCAACGTCGAAGGCTGGGCGTTGTACGCGGAAGCCGAGATGGTTCCCTACGAGCCGCAGGAAGGCCAGCTGATCGCGCTGCAGTTCCGCCTGCTGCGTGCGGCGCGCGCGATGCTCGATCCGATGGTCAATCTCGGCCTGACCGACCGCGACACCGTGTTCAAGGTGCTGACCGAAAAGGTCGGGTATTCGAAGGCGATGGCGCGGCAGGAAGTCGACCGCTATACGGTGCAGTCGCCGGGCCAGGCCGGCAGCTACTTCTACGGCTATTCGCGGATCATGCAGCTGCGTGCGGAAACCGAGCTGACCCTGGGCGACAAGTTCGACCGCAAGGCCTTCAACGACTTCCTGCTCGACCAGGGCCTGCTGCCACCGGCCCTGCTGGCCAAGGCGGTGCGCGAGGAGTTCGTACCGGCGCAGAAGGCGAAGTAAGCGCGAGGGCAATCCGGGACGGGATGGCGGGCGCTACCGCCATCCCGTTTTTCGTTGGCGGTGCCGGACCACCGCCATCGCCGCCGCACACAGGATGAACACCCCGGGCGGCCTACGGTTGGCGCGCGCGGAGCGCTGGCTATACTCCCGCGCCTGCCACCCAGGAGTACCCCGTGTCGCCGATGTCGTCGCATGTCCGCCCGCCGCCGATGGCGCCGCTGGCGATTCGCGCGTACACCGCCACCACGGCGCTCGGCCGCGGCCGCGATGCCCAGCTGCAGGCCCTGCGCGAACCCCGCGGCGGCCTGCGCCGCAACGACCTGCCGGTGCTCGCGCCGGGCCAGGCGCCGCTGGAATGCTGGATCGGTCGGGTCGAGGGCCTGGAAGACGCCGCGCTGCCGTCGGCGCTGGCGGAATGGGAATGCCGTAACAACCGCCTGGCCTGGCTGGCTCTTCAACAGGACGGCCTGCGGGAAGCCATCGCGGAGGCCGCCGCGCGCCACGGCGCCGAGCGCGTCGCGGTGGTGATCGGCACGTCCACGGCGAGCATCGGGTCCACCGAGGACGGTTATGCGCGCCTGGACCACGGCGCGATGCCCGCCGACCTGCAGCGCTCGATCGTGCATTCGCCGCACTCGCCCGGCTCCTTCGTGCAAGCCGCGACGGGACTGCGCGGGCCGTGCGTGACCGTGGCCACGGCTTGTTCGTCGAGCGCGAAAGTGTTCGCACAAGCCGCACGGCTGATCGAGGCCGATCTGTGCGATGCCGCCCTGGTCGGCGGCATCGATACGCTGTGCGGCAGCGTGCTGTTCGGCTTCAACTCGTTGCAGCTGGTTTCCACTGAACCCTGCAAGCCATTCGACGCGGCGCGCAACGGCCTGTCGCTGGGCGAAGCCGGTGGCTATGCGCTGCTGGAACGTGCCAGCGACGCCGCAACGGAATTGCAATTGCGCGGCTACGGCGAATCCAGCGATGCGCACCACATGTCCACGCCGCACCCGCAGGGCCTGGGCGCGCAACTGGCGATGCGCGACGCGCTCGCCCGCGCCGGGCTCACGCCGGATGCCGTCGGCTATCTGAATCTGCACGGCACCGCGACGCAGGCGAACGACGCGGTGGAAGCACTCGCGGTGGCCGCGCTGTTCCCGGATACGCTGCATGCCAGTTCGACCAAGGGCTGGACCGGCCACACGCTGGGCGCGGCGGGCATCGTCGAATCGGTCTTCGCCCTGCTCGCGCTCGAACACGGCGAGCTGCCGGGCATCCTCAACAGCATCACGCCCGATCCCGCCTGCGGTCCGCAGATCCGCTTCGACGCCGCGCAACGCGAGATCGGCTACGCGATGAACAACTCCTTCGGCTTCGGCGGCAACAACTGCTCGCTGGTATTCGGACGGAGGCCCGCATGAAGCCGCTGCGCGCCACCGTCGAAGGCATCGGCTTCTGGAGCAACGGCCTGCCCTCGTGGGAGGCGGCCCGCGCTTACGCGAACGGCGGCACGCTGGTCGCCGATGCTCCGACGCGCCCCTCGCCGCAGTTGCTGGCACCGAATGAACGCCGTCGCGCACCGGAGCCGGTGGCGGTGGCGCTCGAGACCGCTCTTGCCGCCTGTGCGCACGCGGGTCGCGACCCGGCCGCGCTGCCGTCGGTGTTCGTCTCGGCACGCGGCGACCTCGCCATCACCGACTACATGTGCACCACGCTGGCCAGTGATCCGCGCGGTCTCTCGCCGACGCGTTTCCACAACTCGGTGCATAACGCGGCTGCGGGCTACTGGACGATCGGCGCCGGCGTCATGCAACCGGCCACCGCGCTGTGCGCCGGCGACGCCAGCTTCGCCCAGGGTCTGATCGAGGCGCTCGCACAGCTCGCCAGCGGTGCCGACGCCGTACTGCTCGCCGCCTACGACTGCGCCGCGGTCGGGCCGCTGACGCAGGTAGTGCCCAGCGAAGGTCTGCTTGGCGCGGCGCTCGTGCTCTCGCGCCATGCGCGTGAGGACGCGCCGGTGCTGGAAGCGGTATTGGG
Source organism: Lysobacter tyrosinilyticus (assembly GCF_054779815.1). NCBI lineage: Bacteria > Pseudomonadati > Pseudomonadota > Gammaproteobacteria > Lysobacterales > Lysobacteraceae > Lysobacter > Lysobacter tyrosinilyticus. The sequence goes on along the minus strand of NZ_BAAGXN010000001.1, from coordinate 487,206 downwards.
CGAAGCGGTTGATACGAATCCCACCCCCGGCCCGCTCGCCCAGCACGCCGCGCGCAACGCGATGGCGCAGATGCTGCCGGTGTTCGATGTACTCGCGCGCAACGGCGTGCGTGGTGCGTCGGATGCCGCGATACTTCCTGCTGGCGCCGGCCGCGCCCTCACCGTCAGGATCCACTGGTGATCGAAAGCAACGACGTTTACATCGTAATTCCCGCGCTCAACGAAGCGCTGCGCATCCGCGGCGTGGTCGAAGCCGCACTGCGCGAATGCCGCAACGTGATCGTGATCGATGACGGTTCCGATGACGGCACCGGCGAACGCATCGCCGACCTGCCAGTCACCGTCCTGCGCCATGCGCAGCGCATGGGCAAGGGCGCCGGATTGCGCGACGGTTTCGCCGAAGCGCTGCGCCGGGGCGCACGCGCCGTGATCAGCATGGACGGCGACGGCCAGCACGACGCCGCCGACATTCCGCGCCTGATCGAGGCCGCCAACGCGTATCCCGATCACATCGTCATCGGCGCGCGCCTGCGCAAGCGGGCCGCGCAGCCCGGTTACCGGCGCCTGGCCAACGAATTCGGCGACTGGGGCATCTCCTGGGGTTGCGGTTTCCTGGTGGCGGACACACAGAGCGGCCAGCGTCTATATCCCGCGAAGGTCGCCGCGCTGCGCGATGTCCCGGGCGAGGACTTCGTGTTCGAGGCGCAGATCCTGATCACCGCGTCGCGCCGGCTCGGCGTGCGTTGCGTGTCGGTACCGATTGAATCGCGCTACCAGGGCGTAGAGCCCGAAGGCCCGCAGTTCCGCAAGAGTCACTTCCGTCCGTTGCGCGACCTGTGGCGCATCACCTCGCACGTGGTGAGGCAGGTGTGGACCTACGGCAACATCGTTCGCGAATACCGCATCACCCGCGCGCACCGGCCGGTGATCTTCGATCCCAGCGGTGAATTCGCGCCGGCGCCGATGCAGCATGCGCCGGCGCAGAACGGCGCGTAAGGAGCGTTTTCAGTTCGTCATCCCGGCGAACGCCGGGATCCAGTCGTTGATCGCTGCAGCAGCGTGGATTCCGGCATTCGCCGGAATGACGATCTTTCAGCAGGCCCGATCTGACGTTCCAGACTCGACCTATTCCTCAGTAACGTAAATGGCGATGCCTTCCGCGCGTTGCTGCGTCGTGGGAATGCCGAATCCGACCGAGGCGCCGCTGTGACGGCCGTAGCTGGCACCACCGACACCGAGACTGACCGGCGAACCGCTCTGATCGACGCCGAGCAGGATCACGCCGTTGGCTCCGAGTTTCGCGGCCTCGCTGGCGAGGCGATTGATCGCGGAATTGATCTGCCCCTGCGTGCCGAAGCCGGCGGCGCTGCGCGCATCGACCCGGGCGATCTCTTCATAGTGCTTGGGCGGCACCTGGTACACCTTGACCTGGGCCGGATCGATCGCCGGCCGTGCCTGGCCGACCATGATGTGATGGGAGCTGGCGCAGGCGCCGAGCGCGAGCGACAGCACGAGGATCAGAAGCTTGCGCATGGGCCACCTCTACCTGCGAAGGGAGTGTTGCAGCCAGCTGGAACGATCTTCCGACCGCACGGCTGAACGTTGGGTCAAACAATACGCCCGAACCGGCGGTCGCGACGCGACGCGCGTCAGCTCATGCCGCCGTCGATCCCGATCACCTGGCCGTTGACGTAGCTGGCCGCGTCGGAACACAGGAAGGCCACCAGTGCCGCGACTTCGTCCGCCTGCCCGGCCCGGCCGGCCGGCACCATCTGGCGGATCGCCTCCGGGCTGAACACGTCCGTGGTCATGCGGCCGGCAATCACTCCGGGCGCGACCACATTCGCGGTGATGCCGCGCGAACCCATTTCCCGCGCCAGCGACTTGGTCGCGCCGTGCAGGGCCGCCTTGGCCGCGGCGTAGTTGGCCTGACCGCGGTTGCCGAGCACGGCCGCCACACTCGACACGCTGACCACGCGCCCCCAGCGCGTGCGCGCCATCGGCAGCAGCAGCGGCTGGGTGACGTGGAAGAAGCCGTGCAGCGACACGTCGATCACGTGCTTCCACTGCGCTTCGCTCATGCCGGCCAGCGGGGCGTCGTCGTGGACGCCGGCGTTGTTGACCACGACCTGGATCGGCCCGGCTTCCAGCAGGGTTTCGAGCGCGGTGCGCGTGACCGCACCGTCGGTGACGTCGAACACCACCGCCTCGGCGCTGCCGCCGGTGGCACGGATCGCCGCGACCACCTCGTCGGCGCGCGCCCGATTGCCGTTGGCGTGCACGATCACGTGCAACCCGGCTACTGCGAGCTGGCGGCAGATCGCCGCACCCAGATCGCCGCTGCCGCCGGTGACCAGCGCGCGCTTGCGGATTTCATTCGCGACGGTGTTGTTCATGCCTCGTCTCCCTGCAGCATCACGGCGGCGCGCCCTTCGGCGATCAGTTGCCCTGCATGCACGATGCGGAAGGCGTACTGCTGGCTGTTGGCGTCTTCGGCCAGCGAAGTCGCTTCGCACTCCAGCGCACCGGCAAGGTCGTCGATGCGTTCGACCTGCAGGCTGACGCCACGCAACGCCACCAGCACGCCCGGACGCGCGCGACCACCACGTTCCCGTGCGCGCAGCCCACCGTGCACGGCCATCGCCTGCGCGCCGTATTCGCACAGATGCACGGCGTGTAGGCGATCCGCGCTGCGCAACGCGTGCGCGGGATCGCGATGGCCCTGGGTGCGCAGCACGATGCGCGTGGCATCCCAACCGACGACTTCATCCCACAGGCACATCGCGCCCTGATGCGGGATCAGCGCCTGGATTTCGGCGCGGGCGATCATGGTTCCGTTGCTCGACATCATGGCGAAAGCGCCGGCGCCTCACTGGTTTCAGCCGCGCGCGCGGCATCACTCGGGTCGGGAGCGGCAGGATTGTCGCGGGCGGACTGTCGGGTCACGAGTAAGGCCAGCACAAAATTGAACAGCACGCCCAGCGCCACCGTCACGCCGATCGCGCGCAGCACCGGAATCGACGACAGCGCGAGCAGTACGAACACCATCAACGTGGTCAGGCTGCATACGATGAGTGCGTGCAGCGTGCGCAGTTGTTCCGCACGATCGTCGCCGGCGTGGTCGAAGAACAACGCGTAGTCCAGACCCAGCCCGGCCGCCAGGATCAGCGCGACCAGGTGGAACAGGTTCAGCTCGACACCGCAGCCGCGCAATACGGCCAGCACCAGCAGGGTGGTGAGCGCCATCGGCGCGAGCACGCGCAGCACGCGCCGCGGCTGGCGCAGCGCGAACCACACAGTGACGATCAGCAGCAACGACGCCAGCGCCAACGCCCACAGCACGCGCTGTCGATAGGCGGCGACCAGCGATTCGGAGGCTTGCTTCAGGTCGAGCAGCTGCGCGCCCTGCTGTCGCGCGACACGCGACACGGCGATGGGATCGCGCAGTCCCGCAAGCGAAACCAGTGCGGTGGTGTGATCCGCGCGTTGCAGCAGCAGGCCGGCGACGGTGGGCGCCAGCGGCGTGCCGTCGAGATCCTGCGGCGACAGCGTCGGCGCGGTACGCACGATTTCCAGATCATCGAGGAAGCCGTCGAAGGCCTCGGCATCGAAGGCGCTGGCCGCAACGGCGGCATTGAAGCTGCGGCGCAGTGCCTTGGCCTCCGGAAGCTTCGCCTGGCGCGCGCGCTGCGTCGCCTGGCTCGGCAGATAGCGTGCGGCGGATTCGTAACCACCGATCGCGCCCTGTGCACGAAGCTTATCCAGCGCCGGCTGCAGGCGCTCGAGCGCGCGCAGCGCGACTTCCGCGTCGCGCGCTTCCAGCGCGATGACGTAGCGAACGTCGGGCGCGCCCAGTTCATGACGCAACTGCGCATCGCGCGCCAGCAACGGCGCGGCCACCGGCGTCAATCGCGAAAGGTCGTTCTGCCAGAACGCTCCCGGCGCCCACACCGCGATAGCCAGCGCGACCGCGGCCAGCGTCGCATAGGGGCCGACATGCAGACGCGGCCAGCCCGCGATGCGTCGCCACAAGCGTTCCAGATGCGCCGAATCCGCGGCATCGCGCGGCGCGGGATCGATCAGCGCCGGCAACAGGAAGCGCGTGCTCAACGCGGCCACGCCCAGGCCGGCGACGGTGAACACCGCCAACTGCTTCAAGCCGTCGACGCCGGAGACCAGGAAGGTGAAGTAGGCGATGCAGGTCGAGGCCACGCCCGTGCCCAAGGTCGGCCACAGCGCGCGCGCACTCGCCCAGGGCGACAGCCCGGCGCGTTGGTGCGAGAACAGATGGATCGGATAGTCCTGGGCGACGCCGATCAGGGTGAAGCCGAACGCCACGGTGATCCCGTGCACCCCATCGAACAGCAGCGTCACCGCGGCAAGACCGGCCAGGCCACCGCTGGCCAACGGCAATCCGCCGAGCAGCGGCGCCTTCCAACTGCGATAGGCGAGCCACAGCAGCAGCGCGAAGATCACGCCGTCGATGGTGCCGATCCAGCCCGCTTCACGCGCGGTGCGACCGCCCACTTCGACGGAGAACGCGCCCGGGCCACTGATGGTCAGCTGGCTGCTGCTGCCGCCATGGACTTCGGCGAAGGCCGCACGGATCGCGTCGACCGCGGCCTGCTGGCCCTTCGGGTCGAAACCCGCGGCCTGGGTTTCCACCGCGAGCAACGCTTCGCGCCCGGCGCGATCGAACCACACGCCGTGCAGGCGACGCGGTGCATTCGCCGGCTGCCAGGCCTCGGCGAGCTTGAGCGTCTCCAGCGTGGGATCGCGCGGCAACAGCGGCTCGACCAGCGCCGCCGCCGGCGAACCCAGGTCCTGCACACGCTGCGCGAGTTCCGCGCTGAAGTACTCGCGATCGTAGGGCTGCGTGTCGAGGGTGTCCGACAGCAGATAGCGGTATGGACGCAGGTGTTCGGGAATCGCGTCGAGCCCGGCTTCGCCGCCGTTGGCGACCAGGCGGAACTGCGCTTGCGCTGCAAGCCGTTCGCGCAGGGTGCGCGACTGTTCGGCCAGCGTCATGGCATCGGCGTTGGACAAGGCCACCAGCAGCAGGCGCGAACCGGGGCCTTCGCCGAGTTCGTCGATGAGCAGTTTCTGCGCCGGGGTTTCGGCGGACGGCATGAACTTGCGCAGGTCGCCGGTAAGTTCCATGCGACTGCCGAGCAGCCAGCCGGCCAGCGTGAGTAGTGCGAGCCAGAGCAATGCCGCGGCGATGCGCGTGCGCGACGTCATGCCAGCGCCCCTTGGAGATGGCTAGCCGCGCGCGCGGCTCTGAATTCTTGCGCACGCCTGTTGCTGAGGCGGGCGGGCATGAACTTGCGCAGGTCCCCGGTGAGTTCCATGCGACTGCCGAGCAGCCAGCCGGCTAGTGCGAGCAGTGCGAGCCAGAGCAATGCCAATGCGATGCGTCCGCGCGATGTCATGCGAGCGAGCCTCGACGATGGCTGGCCGCGGGCGCGGCTTCCAACATTCGTACACTCCAATTGCTGCGGCGGGCCGATGGCAAGCCGCGCGCGCGGCTTTGAACTCTCGCGCACGCCTTTTGCTGAGGCAGGCGGGCGCTCATTGCGCCTTGCTACCGCCGTAACACAACGCCGCAAGCGCACCAGGCGCAGTGACATTCCCGGCCGCGCGCGCGGCGCCCGCCAGCAGCGTGCGCTGGGCTTCACCCTGGGTGGGCTGCGTTTCGATGCAGCGTAGTTCGGAGCCACGACCGTACAGCGTGATGGTCTGCAGCTTGCCCTGCAGCGCCGCGTCCTTCGGCGTGAGCGTCATGGTCCAGCGTTGGCGCGTACCCAGCGTGTCGACCCGGTAATGCTGTTCAAGCTGGCGACGATCGCCGGTCAGCAGTGCGCCGAAGCTGGCTTGCAATCCCATCAGTTCCGGCGCGCGTGCCAGCGAGAAGCGTCGCGCCGGTTTGCCGGCGCGCGCGATCTCGACTTCGCCGGCGCGGATCGTCGAAGTCTCCACGTAAGGCGCGGTCACTTTCCGCACCAGCGTGTCGACGTCGGGACGCAGGTATTCGCCCTGCAGGCGCAGCGGCTTCTTCAACAAGCGGGAGCCGCGCAGTTCGACGAAGTCGGTGCGCGCGGGCACGGGCTGTACGAGCTTCGCCAGGATCCAGTCGCTGTCGACGCGCGCGGGCTCAGCCGTGGCGGCGTGCAACCTCGCCGTCGCGAGCAGCGTCGTCAGCAGGATGGCCAGTGGAGTTGCCAGTGGAATCTGGCGCTGGAATCGCGTCATGGGTTTGCCAGAAATCGAAGAAGTTGAACCAGTTGTAAGGCGCCCGCCGTGCATGATGCTGCAGCCGTGCGGCGTAAGTCTGCACGAGGCCCGACAGGCGCTGGGCGCGTTCATTGCGCGGCAAGGACAGGCCATCGCTGAGCGGCTCGAACACGAGTTCATAGCGGTTGCCGCCGCGATACAACCCGAACGCCAGCGCAACCGGCACCTGCAGCACCCCGGCGATCAACCACGGCGCCGTCGGAAAGCGCGCGCGATCACCGAGCAACTCGGCTTCGACCGCGGGTTCGCCGGCCATTGCGCGGTCGGCGAGCATGGCGACCAGTGCGCCGGCATCCAGCGCTTCCTTGATCGCGAGCACGATCGCCGGGCCGGGTTGCCCGGCATCGATGATGTCGGCCGCCAGGCGCGGATTGATGGCGTCGAGTAGCTGCTGCATCGCCGGGTTGTGCGCCTTGTCGAGCAGGACGCGCACGCGCAGGTCCGGCTTGCGCGTCGCCAGCACGCGTAGCGCGTCGAAGCTGCCCAGGTGCGAGCCGAGCACGAGCAGGCCGCGACCCTGTTCCAGCTGCGCCTCCAGTGGCGGCAGGCCCTCGACCTGGAAGTCGAAGCGTTCGAGTTGCCCACCGAGCAGGAACACCCGGTCGAGAATGGTCGAGGCGAACGTGTGGATGTGCCGGGCGACGTGCCACAGACGCGGTTGCATCGGCAGGACGCGGCGCAGGTAGGCCAGCGAGGCGCGACGCTCCGGCGCGCGCATCAGCAGGAAGTAGCCGGTGATCGGCCACAGCAGGCTGCGCGCCACGGCACGACCCCCGCGACGCGCGATGGCGCGGATCAACCAGATCGCGAAGAAACCGCCCCCTTCGGGGCGCTGCTTCCAGGTCGTCGCACTCATGCCGCGACCACGATTTCGCCACTGGCCAGGACGACGTCCTCGCGCAGGATGCGGAAGCGCCAGCGCGGTGGCCCGCCTTCCAATTCAATGCGGGCCTGCTCGCCCGGCAGCAGCGGCTGCAGGAATTTCACCTGCGGCAATCGCACGGGACCGAGCGGACCGTGCGCGGCTTCGATGGCGGCGACCACCTGGTCCAGCAGCACCACGCCAGGCACCAGCGGCCGGCCCGGGAAATGACCGGGCAGGCAGGGATGGTCGTGGGCAATCATGAAATCCATGCGGCAATTATGACCGGGCGTCGCGCGACCGCAGCGCGTTGTGATGCGTCGGGGCTGAGTGCTTCAGCGGAACAAGCCGCGCCAGAACTCCGGCCCCAGCTTCGCCATGCGATGCAGGAAGTCGGCGAAGTTGCGATACGGGACTTCTTTGACCCACAGACGGCGCAGCAGGTACTCAACGACGAAGAATCCGCCGACCACGCCGTAATTGACGACGTTGGCCAGCAGCGAGCCGTGCTCGCGGGCGATCCCCCAGGCCGGTGGATGCCCCAGCCGCGCCAGCACGCCTCCCGGCACTTCGCACAGCGCCAGCACGCCGTTGACCAGACAGAGCATCGCCAGCAGCAGCGCCCAGGCCGCGGTGAGCCGGCGCGTATAGCGCAGCAACCCGGGGGGCAGTTGCACCGGCGTGCATTCGTGCAGCGCGGCGACGATGCGGGTAATCAGGCCCTCGCGCGGCGCGCGCAGGCTGCGCCCGAACAGCCACGCCAGCAGCGCCAGGATCAGCACTGGCGGCGCCAGCAGTGCCATCTGCGCGAGTTCGGTCTGGGCCATCGCATACAGGCCGGCACCGAGCAGGGCGGTCAGTCCCCACGCCCAGCCGCGGCCGCGCGACAGGGGGTCGATCAGGAACACCAGGGCCAGGTCGCCCAGCGCGACGGCGGCGGCCATGCCGCTCTCGGACCGCGTGGCCCAATAGGCCAATGGTGCATAGGCCAGGGCGAATCCGACCCGGGCGGCGATCGCGAAACTCACGCGATGTCAGCGCGGCAAGCGGGCCGGATCAGGCCTTGTGCTGCTCGATATGCGTCGACAGCGCGCGCAGCGAGCCGAAGATGCGGCGGTTCTCGTCGCTGTCCGAGCGCAGCTGGAAGCCGTACTTCTTGGAGATCGCCAGCGCCAGTTCGAGCGCGTCGATCGAGTCCAGGCCCAGCCCCTCGCCGAATAGGCGCGCCTCCGGATCGATCCCGGCCGGGTCCACCCCGTCCAGGTTGAGGCTGGACACCAGCAGCTGGGCGAGTTCGGCTTCGGCGGCGGTCTGGGCGGGGTTTGCTGCGGACATCGGAAAATCCGGGTAAATCGATACGGGGGCGCAACGATCCAGCATCGCGCCCCGCCGCGCAAGCCGCGTCCCCTTGCCCACCGACTATCATGTCGGGAATGACCGACCCGCTCCCGCCCGGCCTCCCGGCCGCGGCCCTCGTCTCGCGTCCCTTAGGGCTGCAAAAGGCGCCCGGAGCGGACGTACCGGTCGGCAATATCTGGCAGGTGGAACAAGCAGTGATTTCGATGTTGGCAGGCGATGTCTTCGACCATCCTTCAACGCGGTGCAGCAGCGCACCGCAGCCCCTGAACTTCCGCCCGCAGCGGGGCGCCGCATGAGCGCGCTCGCTTCCCAGGCGCTGCCGGCGCAGCTGCATGTCGACTACCGCGACGCCGCGCTGGAGGCGCTGCTGGCCGAATCCGACACCCTGGCAGTGCTCGGCTTCGGCACCGACGCACCGGCACACGCCGATCCGCGCTACCTGCGCGTGGCGTTGCAGCCGCACGGCACCATTCCTTTCGAACACTGGCGCGCCCATGGCCCGGTGACGCACGGCCGCGATGGCAATGTGGCCTGGAGCGAAGACGGCGCGCTGCAATTCGGCGCGATCGAAGTCGACGAGGGCGATGAGGGCATCGAGGAGATCGCCACCGCGGCCTATGCGCGCCTTATCGAGTTCACTCGTGAGCGCGGCTATCCGCACCTGCAGCGCGTGTGGAACTACCTCGACGGCATCACCTACGGCGATGGCGATATGGAGCGCTACCGCCTCTTCTGCGTCGGTCGCGCGCGCGGCCTGGGCGATTTCGATCCGCACGCCCTGCCTGCGGCCACCGCTACCGGCCACAGCAGCGCCGACGGCGCCCGGCGCCTGCAGGTGTACTGGCTCGCCGCCCGCACACCGGGCACGCCGCTGGAAAACCCGCGCCAGATGAGCGCCTACCGCTACCCGCGCCAATACGGCCCACAACCGCCGAGCTTCGCGCGCGCCACGCTGCCCTCGGGCCTGGCGATGCCGCTGCTGGTTTCCGGTACCGCCGCCATCGTCGGCCACGAATCGCAGCACGCGGGCGATGTCACCGCGCAGATCGACGAGATCCTTGCCAACCTCGACAGCCTGATCGCCACCGCACGCGCGCGCCGCCCGGAACTGCCGGCGCGGATGGGCGCAGGCACGCGCCTGAAGGTGTACGTGCGTGATCGCGGCGAACTCGACACCGTTGCCACACGCCTGCGCGAGCGCCTGGACCCGGCGATTCGCTTCATCGTCCTGCACTCGGCGATCTGCCGGCGCGAACTCAGCGTGGAGATCGACGGCGTCCACGGCTCCGCGGAGTAGTGCCGCGACGGGTGGGCCATTGGTTTACTTGAAGCCCATCGCACCACGCACCATCTTGTACGCATCGGCCGCGCCGCGGCCTGCGATGGAGTCGTTGCGATGGGACTGATCAGCCTGCTGTGGGGCATCTTCGCCCTGTTTTGGATGGTGCTCGCGCTGATTCCAGTAGTCGGCATCACCAACTGGCTGCTGATCCCGTTCGCCGCCGTGGGTGCGGCGATCGCCGCGATCGGCATCCTGTTCACGCGCAGCGAGCATCGTGGTCGCGCGAAGGCGGGACTGGTGCTCAATGGGATCGTGATCGTGGTGGCGGCGATCCGGCTGAGCATGGGTGGTGGGTTGATCTGATCGCGCGACGTCTCCTCGCCCCGCAAGCGAGGGCGGAAGCAAGTCTTGTCCTTCTCCCCGTGCAGCGGGGAGAAGGTGCCCGTAGGCGGATGAGGGGCGCTTTTCGCGGCCGCGTCATGCCCCCTCACCCTGCGCCGCTGACGCGACGCTGTCCCTCGCTCTGCCCCCGGCCCTTGCGCATAGCGCAAGGGCGTTCGGTCGGGCGTGCGCCAGTGGCGCACAAGCGCCCGCCTTCACCCCGCAAGCGGGGCGAGGGATAGGTCCCCTAAGCCGCCGGTCGCGCCGCCAACAACGCCTTCGTATGCGCATGCTGCGGATCACGCAGCACTTCCGCCGTCGCCCCCATCTCGACGATGCGCCCGGCTTCCAGCACGGCGATGCGTTCCGCCACGGCGGCCGCCGCAGCCAGGTCGTGGGTGACGAACAACAGCGCCACTCCACGCTCGCGCTTGAGCTGCACGAGCAAGCCAAGAATCGCCGCGCGATGGTGCGCATCCAGCGCCGACACGGCTTCGTCGCACACGAGCAGATCCGGATCGGTCGCCAGCGCACGCGCGATCGCGATGCGCTGGCGCTGACCGCCGCTGAACTGGTGCGGATAACGATCGAGCATCGCCGCGTCCAGCCCGACCGCCTGCAGCAACTCACCCGCCCTGGCGCGCCGCGATGCCGCATCGCCGCGACCATGGATGCGCAGCGGTTCGGCGACGATCTCGGCGACGCGCAGGCGCGGGTCGAGCGACGCATAGGGATCCTGGAACACCACACCCGTGCGCGCACGCAATCGCCGTAACGCGGCACGATCCAACGTGAGCAGGTCGACGCCATCGAAACGCACTTCGCCCTGCACACCTCGCAGCAGGCGCAGCAACGCGCGACCCAGCGTGCTCTTGCCGCTGCCGCTTTCGCCGACCAGGGCCAGGCCTTCACCGCGATGCAGTGCGAGCGTCACGCCATCGAGCGCGTCGTGTCGCGCGCGCGGATAGCGCACGCGCAGGCGGTCGCCGCGCAGCAGCTCGTCCCGGGCCTGCGTCGACGCCGGCAACGGCGCCAACCGGTCCGCGGCGAGCAGTTCGCGCGTGTAGGCATGTTGTGGATTGGCGAATACGGCGCGGGTCGCACCCTGTTCGACCACCACACCGCGCTGCAGCACCAACAGACGCTGCGCGTATTCGCCCACCAGCGGCAGGTCGTGGCTGATCAGCAACAGCGACAGACCTTCTTCGCGACGCAGGGTGTCGAGCAGATCGAGAATGTCGCGGGCAATACGCGCATCGAGCGCGGAAGTCGGTTCGTCGGCGATCAGCACGCGCGGCGACGCCGCCAGGGCCAGGGCGATGGCGATGCGTTGGCGTTGCCCGCCGGAAAACTGGTGCGGATACTTGCGTAACGCCGCCGCGGGCTCGGGCAATTGCACGCGTCGGCATAACGCTTCGGCTTCGCCCAGCGCGGCGATCCGCGCCAGGCCACGCATCGCGCGCAGCGTTTCGACCAGTTGCGCACCGACGCTGCGCAGCGGGTGCAGGCTCGCAAGCGGATCCTGGGGCACCCAACCGAGCAGGCGTCCGCGCAATGCGGCGTGTTCGCGCGACCCCAGCGCCATCGCACGATCGTCGTGCAGCACGCGGCCTCGCGCCTGCAAGCCGGGCGGCAACAGCCCCAGCAGCGCCAACGCGGTCAGGCTCTTGCCGCTGCCGCTTTCGCCGACCAGGCCCAGGCATTCGCCGGCATGCAATTCCAGCAAGAGCGGATCAAGCAGCCGGCGCCGCGGAGTGACGACTTCGAGTTGATCGAGTTGAACGAGGGCGGGCTTCACGCGAAATCCTCCCGCGCCTGATCGTCATCCCGGCGAACGCCGGGATCCATTTTGCTGTTGTCTTTGCGCCTGCTTTTCCGACCGGCGAAGGCAACGGCAAGAGCAACAACAAGATCAAAATGGATCCCGGCGTTCGCCGGGATGACGACAGAAGCGACGCCGTTCGTAACGCCGCTCATGCCGCCGCGCTCTCGGCTTCATCGCGCGGCGTACCACCGCGTACATCCAGCCAATCGCGCAGGCCATCACCGAGAAACTGGAACGCCGCCAACGTCGTCACCAGGAACATCGCCGGAAACAGCAGCGTCCACGGTGCACTGTCGAGTTCCTGCACGCCTTCGCTCAACAGCGTGCCCCAGCTCGCGGAGGGCTCGTCGACCGAGAGCCCGAGGAAGCCGAGAAAACTCTCGACCAGAATCGCCTGGGGCAGGATCAGGCCCAGATACACGAACGCCAGCGGCAACAGATTCGGCAGCACATGCCAACGCAGACGCTGGCCGAAGTCGGCGCCGGCAGCCTGCGCGGCGAGCACGAACGGCGCCTCGCGCAGGCGCGCCGCCTCCGCGCGCATCACCCGCGCCAGGTCGATCCACACGTAACCGCCGATCGCGGCGAGCAGCAGCGCGAGCGAACGTTCGAACAGGGTCAGCAGCAGGATCACCACCAGCAGGAACGGCAGCGCACTGAATACATCGAGCACGCGCAGCATCGCGCGTTCGATCCGGCCGCCGGCGAGGCCGGCGATCGCGCCGTAGCCCAGCCCGATGACCAGGGCGACCGCGCTCGCCAGCAGCCCGATGGTCAACGACAGGCGTCCGCCGGCCAGCGTGCGCGCGAACACATCGCGCCCGATCGCATCGGTCCCGAACCAGTGCCCGCCCGTGCCCGGCCGGACCGACAGCGCACCCCAGTCGGGCGCATGCGGTTCGAAGCGAGTCGCCCAGGGTCCCAGCCAACACAGCACGGCCAGGACCGCCAGCGCGATCAGACAGGTACGCGCCAGCGGCGGCAGGGAAGAGAGGTGGGAAGGCATCCGCGCCATCTTACGTGCGGCACCGATACGCCGGCCGGTTGACCCGGATTATTGCCGCGGGACCGAGACGGAGGCACCCTGCCGGCCCAGATGCGCAACCGGCATATGCAGATAAGGCATGGCCGTTTCCGTCCCAACCTGTGCATCGCCACTGTGTCTTTCCCATATCGGTGACTTCCATGTCCGTATCCGTCCGCCTCCCTCGTCGTACCGCCCTGTTCGCTGCGCTCGCCTTCTCCGCCCTGCCCGTGCATGCGGGCGAGGTCACGGTCGAAGAACTCGCCAAGCGCCTGCAGGCGCTGGAACAGCGCTTGGGGGTGAACGGTTCGACCGATGCCAGCACCAACACCGACAGCGCCGGCCTGGCCGACCTCGACCAGCGTCTGCGCGTGATCGAACGCAAGCTGGAACTGCAGGCCGAGGAAGCCGCGGCAAAGGCCGCCAAGGATCCGGTCGTGAGCCTCAGCCCGAAGGGCCTGGCGATCAAGTCGCCGGCCAGCGACGGCATCGAAGTGAAGTTCAAGGCGCTGGTGCAGGCAGACGGCCGCTTCTTCCTCGGCGACGAACAGGTACCGCAGAACGACGGCTTCCTGCTGCGTCGCGTCGAACCCACCATCGAAGGCAGCTGGGGTCCCTTGATCGGTTTCAGGCTGCAGGCGCAGCTGGCCGGTGACGCCGCCACGGTCAACGATGCCTATCTCGACCTACGCTTCGATCCGCGCGCGACGCTGCGAGTGGGCAAGTTCAAGCAGCCGTTCGGACTGGAGCAGCTGCAATCCACCAGCACGCTGATCGCCGTCGAACGCGGCCTGCCGAACGAACTGGTGCCGGCGCGCGACTACGGCGTGCAGCTGCAGGGCGAATTCGCCAAGGGCACGCTCAACTACGCGGCGGGCGTGTTCAACGGCGGCGTCGATGGCCGTGATGCGATCACATCGAATCCGGACAACGAACTCGAAGCCAGCGCGCGCGTGTTCTGGGAGCCGTTCAAGAATTCCGCGAATGCGTGGTCGGGCCTGGGCGTCGGCATCGCCACGAGCGTCGGCGACGTGTTCGGCCAGGGCAACAACTTCCTGCCGCGTTACCGCACGCCGGGCCAGGCGCAGTTCTTCGCCTATCGCAACGAAGCCGCGGCCGACGGCCTGCATCGTCGCTGGTCACCGCAGGCCTACTACTACAACGGCCCGCTCGGTCTGCTCGGCGAGTACGTCACCTCCGAACAGGAAGTTCGCCTCGTATCAGGCGCCAACGCCGGTCGCGTGAAGCATTTGGAAAACCAGGCCTGGCAGGCGGTCGGCAGCTGGGTGCTGACCGGCGAAGACGCGTCCTACAAGGGCGTCGCCAAGCCTAACCACCCCTTTACGGTGGGTGGGGCAGGCTGGGGCGCCTTCGAACTGGTCGCGCGCTATGGCGAACTCGACATCGACGACGACGCGTTCCCGCTGTTCGCCAATCCGGCCACGTCCGCCAGCGGCATCGACGCCTGGACCATCGGCCTCAACTGGTACCTCACCCAGAACCTGAAGCTGGTCACCAACTACACCGAAGCGACGTTCGACGGCGGTGCCGCGGCCGGCGCCGATCGCGAGGATGAGAAGTCTGTCTTCACCCGCGCCCAGATTTCCTTCTAGCCGAAACGAGTCCCCCATGACCCCACGCCCCCGCCATCTGCTCCATACCGCACTGCTCGCACTTGCCGTGTTCGGCGGTGCCGCGCAGGCGAAGGACGTTGAGCTGCTCAACGTCTCCTACGATCCGACGCGCGAGCTGTATGCCGACGTCGATCGAGCGTTTGCCGCGCAGTGGAAGCAGGCGACGGGCGAAACCGTCACCGTGCGCGCCTCGCACGGCGGCTCGGGCAAGCAGGCGCGGGCGGTGATCGACGGCCTCGAGGCCGACGTCGTCACCCTCGCGCTCGCCGCCGACATCGACGCGATCGCCACCAACGGCAAGCTGCTACCGGCGAACTGGCAAGCGCGCCTGCCGCACAACAGCGCGCCATACACCTCGACGATCGTGTTCCTGGTGCGCAAGGGCAATCCCAAGGGCATCCACGACTGGAATGACCTGGTGAAGCCGGGCGTCGGCGTGATCACGCCCAATCCAAAGACTTCGGGCGGCGCACGCTGGAACTACCTGGCGGCGTGGGCCTGGGCGTCGAAGGAGTATCGCGATGGCGGCAAGGTCGTCGACTTCCTCACCCGTTTGTTCAAGAACGTGCCGGTGCTCGATACCGGTGCGCGCGGCGCGACCACGACGTTCGTCGAACGCGGCATCGGCGACGTGCTGATCGCGTGGGAGAACGAGGCGCTGCTGACGGTGAACGATGCCGACACGCGCAACAAGTTCGAAGTCGTGATTCCGTCGGTAAGCATCCGCGCCGAACCGCCGGTGGCGTGGGTCGACAAAAACGTGGCCAAACACGGCACGCGCAAGCAGGCTGAAGCGTATCTGCGTTTCCTGTATTCGCCCGAAGGCCAACGTCTGGCGGCGCAGCATTTCTATCGTCCGGCCGAGCCGGACAAGGTGCCCGCTGCCGAACTCGCGCGCTTCCCCAAGGTGACGCAGGTGACCATCGACCAGGCCTTCGGTGGCTGGAAGAAGGCGCAGGCGGAGCATTTCGCGGACGGTGGATTTTTCGATCGGATTTATCAGCCGAAGTGATCTTGCATTCCCCCTCCCTTTCGCGCAGCGAAGGGGTGAGGAGGCCCCGCTTGCGAGCCATTGGCTCGCGGGCTGACGAACGCCATCGGGCTATGCCCGATGGCCGGACAGCCGGGGAGGGGTGCCTTTGATTTTGCTTCTGCTCTTCGAGAGAGGAGCAACAACAGAAGCAAAAGCACCCCACCCTAACCCTCCCCTTCGCCTGCGGCGAAAGGGAGGGGACAGAGGCAACAGCAAAAACCAAGCCCAAATGACCACCGCCGTCCTGCCATCGCTGATTCCCTTCCGGAAGCGCAATCCGCTGCCGGGCTTCGGCCTGAGCTTGGGTCTGGGCATGGCGTGGCTGGGCGTGGTCGTGCTGCTGCCGTTGCTCGCGCTCGCCGTGCGCGCAGCCGGCCTGGGCAGCGCAGGCTGGCTGCGCGCGATCCACGACGAACGCGTGCAGGCCGCGCTCAAGCTCAGCTTCGGCGCGGCCTTCGTCGCCGCGATCCTGTCGCTGTTCGCCGGCGCAGTGGTGGCCTGGGTACTCGTGCGCTACCGCTTCCCGGGACGGCGCTTGCTCGATGCCTTGGTCGACCTGCCGTTCGCGTTGCCGACAGCGGTGGCCGGTATCGCGTTGACTGCGATCTACTCCGGCAACGGTTGGGTCGGCCGCTACGCCGAAGCCCTCGGCTTCAAGATCGCCTACACGCCGGTGGGCATCGTGATCGCGCTGGTCTTCATCGGCCTGCCATTCGCGGTGCGCACCGTGCAGCCGGTGCTGGAAACGCTTGGTCACGAGCAGGAAGAAGCCGCCGCATCGCTCGGTGCCTCGCGCTTCACCACCTTGCGCCGGGTGATCCTGCCGGAACTGCTGCCGGCACTGCTGACCGGGTTTTCGCTCGCATTCGCGCGTGCGTTGGGCGAGTACGGCTCGGTGATCTTCATCGCCGGCAACAAGCCATTCGCGACCGAGATCGCACCGCTGCTGATCACCATCCGGCTGGAGGAATACGACTACAACGGCGCGATCGCGATCGCGGCGTTGCTGTTGGCCGCGTCGTTCGTGTGCCTCCTGGCGATCAACGCGATTCCGTCGCTGTTCGCGCACGAGCGCCGGGAGAAGGGCCGTGGCTGAGTCGCGCCCTCGTGATGCGCTGCATGAACCGATGTGGCTGCGCACGCTGCTGATCGCGCTCGCCGTGCTGATCATGCTCGGGCTGGTGGTGCTGCCGCTGGCGATGGTCCTCGGTGCCGCGTTCGGCGATGGCTTCAAGGCCTGGTGGGCGGCGCTGCGCGAACCCGATGCGGTGTCGGCACTCAAACTCACGCTGTTCACCGTCGCGATCGTGCTGCCGGTGAATGCCGTATTCGGCGCGCTGTTGGCGTGGGCGGTGACGCGCTTCGAGTTCCGCGGCAAGCGCGTGCTGCTGGCGCTGATCGATCTGCCCTTCGCGGTTTCGCCGGTGGTCGCGGGCCTGTGCCTGGTGCTGCTGTTCAGCACGACGCACGGCTGGTTCGCCTCGCTACTCGAATACTTCGACATCAAGATCCTGTTCGCGCGGCCAGGCATCGTGCTGGCGACGTTGTTCATCACCTTCCCGTTCGTGGTGCGCGAGCTGATTCCGCTGATGCAGCAGCAGGGCGCCGACGAGGAACTCGCCGCGCGGTCGCTCGGTGCCGGTGCGTGGACCATGTTCCGGCGCGTCACGCTTCCGAACATCAAGTGGGGTCTGCTCTACGGCGTGCTGCTGTGTGGCGCGCGTGCGATGGGCGAATTTGGCGCAGTTTCGGTGGTTTCCGGACATATCCGTGGCCTCACCAACACACTGCCGCTGCATATCGAGATCCTCTACAACGAGTTCGACAGCACGGCGGCGTTTGCGGCGGCGTCGTTGTTGAGTGGGTTGGCGTTGGTGACGCTGATCGTCAAGTTCTGGCTGGAGGCGCGGCATAGCGATGCCTTGGCCAAGTCGCATCGGAGGCATTGAGTGTCCGCGACTGAAAGTTCGTCACCCGGTACACCGGTAGCACCACATTCTCATGGCCCGATTTCACAGCGGCGCGGAGACATTGAATTGAACGTCGTCAGAGTCGATTTCGAAAAAGCAAAGGCGCCGCCAGCCGGGACTCACCCACTCGGGGCGCCGGTGCTGGTACAACATGAGCCCAAATCTCCGGCAGCGCGGCGCGGCATGGACCTCCACATCCGCCAACTCAGCAAGCGCTACACCGACGTCGCCGCACTCGATGCGGTCGACCTCGACATCGCCTCCGGCGAGCTGGTCGCGTTGCTGGGTCCTTCCGGCTCGGGCAAGACTACGCTGCTGCGCGTGATCGCCGGCCTGCTGCACGCGGATAGCGGCCAGGTCCTGTTTGGCGAGACCGATGCCACCCGGCTGAGCCTGCGCGAACGCAACGTCGGCTTCGTGTTCCAGCACTACGCATTGTTCAAGCACATGACCGTAGCCGAGAACATCGCCTTCGGCCTGCGTAGCCGCCCGCGCTCGAAGCGACCGGACAAGGCAACGATCAAGCGTCGCGTCGAGGAGCTGCTGACGCTGATTCAGCTCGCGGACCTAGGCGAGCGCTATCCGGAGCAACTGTCCGGAGGCCAGCGCCAGCGCGTGGCGCTCGCGCGCGCGCTCGCGATCGATCCGACCGTGCTGCTGCTCGACGAGCCCTTCGGAGCGCTCGATGCCAAGGTGCGCGTCGATCTGCGCCGCTGGCTGCGCCGCCTGCACGAACAGACGGGGCAGACGACCGTCTTCGTGACCCACGACCAGGAAGAAGCGCTGGAGCTGGCCGACCGCGTGGTGGTGCTGCGCGAAGGCCGCATCGAACAGGTCGGCACGCCGCAGGAGATCTACAGCGCGCCGGCGTCCGAATACGTATTCGACTTCATCGGCCGCGCGAATTCGATCGAGGGTCGCTACGACAACGGCCACTTCATCGCCTACTCGAGCCAGTTGCGCTTGCCGGTCACCAGCGAGGCATTCGCCGCCGGCACGCAGCCCGCGCGTCTGTACGTGCGTCCGCACGACCTGGCCATCACCAGCGCCAACGAAGGCTGGCCGGCGCGGGTGATCGCCGCGCACCGGTTGGCTGATCGCATCACTCTGGAACTGGACATCGAAGCCCAGCCGCGCTTGCTGGAAGTCGATTTCGCCGCGACGCCGGATGTGGAGACGCCGGCGGTGGGGCAGCTGATCGGAGTGCGACCGCTGCGGTATCAGGTGTATCCGCAGAAACCATGATCCGGATCTTTTTGTAGAGCGGAGCTTGCTCCGCTGCTTTTTTACGTGACCTGACGGTTAGCGGAGCAAGCTCCGCTCTACAAGGCAGCAACAGACTGTCGCGTCCCGTCAGCCAAGCTTTGCCGCGGCCGCGGCGTACAATGGCGCCCCATGAGCTACCCCTACACGCGCCTGCGGCGGATGCGCCGCGATGACTTCTCGCGCCGGCTGATGCGCGAGAACGTGCTCACCGCCAACGACCTGATCTATCCGGTCTTCGTGCACGAACTGAAGGGCCGCGAGGCCGTGGCGTCCATGCCAGGCGTCGAGCGCGTCTCCATCGACGAACTGCTCAAGGTCGCCGAACAGGCCAGCGAACTGCGCGTGCCCGCGCTCGCGCTGTTCCCGGTCACCGCGCCCGACGCCAAATCGCTCACCGCCGAGGCCGCATGGACCGACGATGGTCTGGTGCAGCGCGCCGTGCGCGCGCTCAAGCAACGCTTCCCGGAACTGGGCGTGATCACCGACGTCGCCCTCGATCCGTACACCACGCACGGCCAGGACGGCCTGATTGATGCCAATGGTTACGTGCTCAACGACGAGACCGTCGAAGCACTCGTACAACAGGCACTCTCGCATGCGCGCGCCGGCGCCGACATCGTCGCGCCCAGCGACATGATGGATGGGCGCATCGGCGCGATTCGCGGCCAGCTGGAAGGCGAAGGCCACATTCACACGCGCATCCTTGCCTACAGCGCCAAGTATGCGAGCGCGTTCTACGGCCCGTTCCGCGATGCCGTGGGTTCCGCATCGGCGCTGGGCAAGGGCAACAAGTACACCTACCAGATGGATCCGGCCAATTCCGACGAGGCGCTGCAGGAAGTCGCGCAGGATCTCGAGGAAGGCGCGGACATGGTGATGGTGAAGCCGGGCCTGCCGTATCTCGACATCGTGCGCCGGGTGAAGGACGAGTTCGGCGTGCCGACGTTCGTGTACCAGGTGAGCGGCGAGTACGCGATGCTCAAGGCCGCCGCGCAGAACGGCTGGATCAACGAGCGCGGCTGCGCGCTGGAAGCGCTGACGTCGATCAAGCGCGCTGGCGCCGATGCGGTGCTGACGTATTTTGCGCTGGATGCAGCGCGGTGGCTGCGCGAAGGCTGATCGCCTTCTCTCGCTTTCGAAATCAGGAGCGAAGCTCAAGAGCTTCCGCCTTGCGGCGGGTCACTTTCTTTGCTGGCTCAAAGAAAGTAACCAAAGAAAGAGCCGTCCCTGACACGTCACACCCATAGCTTCATTGTTACGGGTATTTTTCGACACGCCATCCATGGCGTGGTCGAAAAACGGCCGGCATCCATGCCGGCCGCCCTACGGGTCTCCAAACGTAGCAATTGTTTACCGTGGCCACCGCTGCGAAATCCGCACCGAAATTGTCTGTGCACCTAGCACGTAGACTCGAAGCAAACGCGGCGCCCAGTTCTCATGCCGGCGTTTGGCCCAGCGCTTCTGCGCCCGATACCTCCAGCACTGCACTGAGGCTGCGTCAGCGAGTCTGCCGCCAGATCGCCTCCAGGCCATCTTGATACAGAACGAAAAGCACGCGCGTTCGCATGTGCCTCTTTGCCCGAACGCCCGTTGATTCGTAGACCCGAAGGGCGGCGCGCATGGATGCGCGCCGTTTTTCGACCGCGCCATGGATGGCGTGTCGAAAAATCCCCGTAGCAATGACGCTATGGGTGTGCAGTGTCAAAGATGGCCATTTCTTTGGTTACTTTCTTTGGGCCAGCAAAGAAAGTGACCCGCCGCAAGGCGGAAGCTGTTGATCCTGCTTTGGCGACGAGAAGACAAAGGCAACAGCAAAATGGATCCCGGCTTGCGCCGGGATGACGAGCAACCATCAACATCACACGCAGCCCGGCTTCCCCGTCACCGCCGGCGCCTTCATCCGATAGATGTCCAATTTGCCGGCACTGGGCGCCTTCGCCTTGCCGGTGACCAGCAGCTCGCCCGGCTTGTTCCAGTCGACCGACGGACCCAGCGTCCAGGCATCGGCCGTGTTGAAGGACAACGCCACCGGCGTCGCCTCGCCATAACGCTTGCCATCGCATTGCGCGATGAACAGCTGCATCGGCTTCTCATCGGCATTAGCCGAGCGCGTGAACACGATCGCCTTGCCGCTATCCAGCCAGGCCGCGTCGAATTCGTCGGCCTTCGTATTCACGCCCGGCACCGGCTTGCGGTCGACGAAGGCGCCGCCGTCCCAGTGCGCGACGAACAGGTCGTGGCGTCCCGCGCCACCGAAACCGTCGCTGGCGTACATCAGCGACTTGCCGTCGAGGCTCGGCGCGGGTGCCCATTCGTTGCCCTTGCTGTTCACGCCCGGGCCGAGGTTCTCCACGGCACCGAAGCCGCCGTCCTCGCGTACGGCGACGCGATACAGGTCGTCGCCGCCCAGGCCACCGTCGCGATTGGAGAAGAAATACAGCCAGCGCCCATTCGCGCTGAACGCCGGGTCGAAGTCATTGGCCTTGGAATTGATCGACAACGGCTGCGGGTCCTGCCAGCGCCCCTGCTTCAGCGTGGCCTGCCACAAGTCCCAGCCGCCCTTGCCGCCTTCACGGTCGGTGCTGCCCCAGACGATGCGCTTGCCGTCCGGGCTGATCGTCGCGCGCACTTCCGCGGCCGGCGTGGAGACCACATGCATGCCTTCGATGCCGAATTCCGCCAGCCACGCATGCGCCAGGCCACAAGTCAGCAGCAACGTACCAGCGAGAAGCAAGGAATGGCGGCGCATCGTGAGGTTCCGGATGAACGAGCCATCAATGTGCCGCAGTTGCTGACTCGCCGCCATCGCAAAAGCTGTCGTCGGCGCACAGTTCGCGATCGCGGGCGTAGACTCGTAGACGGACGCGGCCGTCCTGCGGCGCCCTTCGCGTTCCGCCCAATATCCACCCGCCTGTCGCGCGAGGAATCCATGTCCATCCAGCGCTTCGCCGTCATCGGCCACCCGGTTTCCCATTCCCTGTCGCCGCGCATCCATGCGGCCTTCGCGCAGCAGACCGGGATCGCGCTGGAATACACCGCGATCGACGCGGCGCCGGAGGCCTTCGATGCAGCACTGGCCGAGTTTGCGGCCGAAGGCGGCGTCG
This sequence comes from Lysobacter tyrosinilyticus, assembly GCF_054779815.1. Classification (NCBI taxonomy): domain Bacteria; kingdom Pseudomonadati; phylum Pseudomonadota; class Gammaproteobacteria; order Lysobacterales; family Lysobacteraceae; genus Lysobacter; species Lysobacter tyrosinilyticus. The sequence goes on along the minus strand of NZ_BAAGXN010000001.1, from coordinate 465,172 downwards.
GTGCCAACATCACCCTGCCGCACAAGCCGCGCGCGGCGCAGATCTGCACGCACCTGAGCGAAGCGGCGCAGCGGGCCGGCGCGGTCAACACACTGATCCGTTCGACCACCGGCTGGCACGGCGACAACACCGACGGCGTTGGCCTGGTGCGCGACCTCACCGAACGCCACGGCCTGGACCTGCGCGCGCGTCGCACCTTGCTGATCGGCGCCGGCGGCGCCGCGCGCGGCATCGCGCCCGCGCTGCTCGATGCGCTGATCGGCGACTTGTACATCGTCAACCGCACGCCCGAACGTGCCGACGCGCTCGCCGATGCGCTCGCCCTGCCCGGCCGCGTGCATCCGCGCTATCTCGAGGACGTCGGGACGCTGGGCAACTTCGATCTGGTCATCAACGCCACTTCGGCAGCCCGCGGCTCCGCATTGCCCGCGCTGCCGGTGAACGTGCTCGCGCCACGCGGCGCGGCGGTCGACCTGAGTTATGGCGAAGCGGCCGTACCGTTCCTGGCCTGGGCGCGCTCCGCGCGCGCGCACGACTGCATCGATGGCCTGGGCATGCTGGTCGAGCAGGCCGCGGAAAGCTTTGAGCGCTGGCACAAGGTGCGCCCGGAAACCGACGCGGTCTACGCGATGCTGCGCGATCGCAGTTCGATTCTCGTCAACGCTGACTGAAGCCGTACCCGATGGACTGCCGCGAACGCTGCGGCGCGTGCTGCATCGCGCCCTCGATTACCTCGCCCATTCCCGGCATGCCGCACGGCAAGCCCGCGGGAATTCCCTGCGTGCAGCTGGACGACGACTACCGCTGCCGCTTGTTCGGCCAGCCGGAGCGACCGGCGTTCTGTGCGTCGTTGCGGCCGTTGCAGTCGATGTGTGGGCTCTCGCGCGACGAAGCGATAGCCACCTTGCTCGCGCTCGAATGCGCGACGCGCCCGGATTGAGTCGACACCTCATTCACCGTCGTTCAATGAACGCTGGCGACGCTCGTGTCGGTGCGCGGGTCTGCGGCATCGCCAGCCGTACCGGTTTCCGCTGACGGCGAACTCGCTACGACGGCGGGCGTGGGCGCCCCGCGTGGCGCCGGCGCGATCGAGGGCGTCGCACCATCGATGGCAATATCTTCGGCGGTGTGCGCGACCGAGGTTTCGAGATAACCGGCCATGTCGTTTCCCAGTTTGATGGCCACGCCAACGACGATCACGGCAATGGTGGCAATGATTGCGAGCGCCACTTGCATGCGGCGGGAGCAATGGAGGCGGTCCATGGAGTCCCTCCTATTCCAGGACCTCCATTGCGCGCGGCGCGATGTGCCGGTCTAGTGAAATCGCGACGTCGCGACCAGCCCTTTTAGCGGTGTTTTATCGGCATGATCCGTTCATCGGGGTGGCGGAGCATGCATCGACGTTTTTGGCCGACGACGTCACCTTTCCGCGTTGCAATCCGGGATCGATACCAGCTTGGGGACGAACACTTTCGACCACGGCAATCGCTTAGAGCAACCCATCGCGCTTCACCGCCAGATATTTCTCCACCAACGCCGCCGCCAGCTGCTCACAGGCGACATCCAGCACCATCACGCCGTGGCTGCGCAGCGCATCGTGCGCGGCGTTGCGCTTGGCCAGGTACTCCGCGGTGGCGCCGGCGCGGATCGCCGACGGCAGATCGTGTACATCCTGCGCGAGGGTCTCGTCGAGCGCGGCTTCGCGCAGGCTCGCCACGCAGACCAGATGACGCTTGCGCAGCATCTGCACGGCGGCAAGCAGATCGTCCATATCCTCATCGCGCAGGTTGGTGACCAGCATCACCAGCGCGCGGCGGCGCTGGCGCAGCGAGAGCTCGGTCGCGGCCTGCAAGAAATCGGTGGCCACCGGCTTGGGCTGCAGCGCATAGGTCGCGCGCAGCAGGTTGTCGATCGCGCCGACGCCGCGCTGCGGCGGGACCCAGGCACTGTCGCCGCCGGCGGCAAGCAGGCCGACGCCGTCGCCCCGACGCAACGCGAGATAGGACACCACCAGCGCGGCATCGAGCACGTGGTCGAAATGCGCGAGTTCTCCATCACGAGCGAGCAGGCGTCGACCGGTGTCGAGCAGCAGCACCAGCTGCTGGTTCTTCTCGTCCTGGTATTCGCGCGAGATCAGGCGGCGGGCGCGTGCCGTGGCCTTCCAGTCGATCTGGCGCAGGCTGTCGCCGACGCGGTATTCGCGCATCTGGTGGAAGTCGGTACCTTCGCCTCGCCGGCGCTTCACATGCGCGCCGACCAGGCGCGAGGCCTGTTCCGCGCTGAACATCGCAAAGCGCGCGAGCGGCGCGAAGTTCGGAAACACGCGCACGCGCTGCGGCTCGCCGGCCACGCGTGACTGCCACCACAGCCGCCACGGCGAATGCAGCCGCACCTGCACGCCGTCGAAGACGAAGTCGCCGCGCGCGTTGGCGCGCAGCGCGTATTCGAAGCTGGTGGCTTCGCCGCGGCGTAGTTGCAGGCGGCGCGGCAGGCCGTGCATCGCCCAGCTGCCCGGATGCAGGTCGAAGACATCGAGTCGCTGCGCGCTCGCGGTTTCCAGCTTCAACGTCACCGGCCGCTCGACGCCGATCGGCCAGGTGTCCGGCACGCGACGCTGCACGCTGGGAGTGGCCGACGCGATCACACGCCAGGCGTCGAGCGCGCCGAGCAACAGCAAGCCCAGACCCGCGAACCACCAAGCGGCCGCCGGCACGGCCTCGATGCTCGCGGCCAGGCCGAGCGCGGCCCATAGCGCCAGCAGTAACAGCATTGCTGGTGCTGGGCGTGGCCAGCTGCGTTGTGGGTTGGGATTCGTCGCCATGACCTGGATATTTACCGTTCGTCCTGAGCGTAGGCGGCGTAGCCGCCGAAGTCGAAGGAAGCGTAGGCGGCATAGCCACCGAAGTCGAAGGAAGCGTAGGCGGCGTAGTCGCTGGAGTCGAAGGAAGCGTAGCGCCGGAGGCGCGGAGTCGAAGGACCCGTGGCTTCCGGGTTGTCCTTCGACTTCGGCGCTTCGCGCCTACGCTCAGGACGAACGGAACATCCTGGATCGCGGACCAGACTCACTGCCGCGGCGCCTCCACCTTCGACAGCAGCGCGTGCAGCACGTCGTCGGGTTCCTGACCTTCGATCAGCAGCTCCGGCGCCAGCGCGATGCGATGACGCAGGGCGGGCTTGGCGATTTCGCGCACGTCGTCGGGCGTGACGAAATCGCGGCCGGATAGCACCGCCTGCGCGCGCGCCGCACGCACCAACGCAAGGCTGCCGCGCGGACCGGCGCCGAGCGCGATGCCGGCCCAGTCGCGCGTGGCTGCGGCAATGCGCACCGCGTAGTCGATCACCGCGTCATCGACGGTCACCTGCGCGGTGCCCAATTGCATCGCGACGATCTCTTCCGGACCGACCACGCGCCGCACCTGCGACAGATCGAAATCGGAAGCCATGCGTCCCTGGCTCACGGCGGCGACCATCTTCTTCTCGTCCGCGCGCGTGGGATAGCCGATCAGGACCTTGAGCAGGAAGCGGTCGAGCTGCGCCTCCGGCAAGGGATAGGTGCCTTCCTGCTCGACCGGGTTCTGCGTCGCCAGGGTGAGGAACGGCGGCGGCAGTTCAAAGCTGTGGCCTTCGATCGTCACCTGTTGTTCCTGCATCGCCTCCAGCAGCGCCGACTGGGTCTTCGCCGGGGCGCGGTTGATTTCGTCGGCGAGCAGCAGGTTGGTGAACACCGGGCCGCGACGGATATTGAAGGTCTCGGTCTTCGGGTCGTACACGGCATGCCCGCTGATGTCGCTCGGCATCAGGTCGGGCGTGAACTGCACGCGTGCGTAGCCGCAGTCGAGCGCCTTTGCCAAGGCGCGCACCAGCAGCGTCTTGCCCAGACCGGGCACGCCTTCGATCAGGGCGTGACCGCCGGCGAGCAGCGCGATCAGCACGTGGTCGAGCGCATCGGCCTGGCCGATGAAGGCCTTGCCGACTTCGTCGCGAATCGCGGCGGCGCGCTCCGCGAGGGCCGCGCCGATGATCGGTTCGATCGCGCGCGGTGCAGCGACATGGTCCGGTGCCAGCGGTGGGATCAGCGTGTCGCTCATAGTCGGTTTCTCAGTCGGATCAGGGTGGCGATGCGGGTGCGGAAGGCGGTGTGGTCGTTCGCGAACGGCGGCAGCAGCGCGTCGCGAATCTCGCTGGCTGGTACGTCCTTGAAACGTTCGGCGAGCAGCATCAACTGCGGCTCGCCCTGCAGCGCAGCCGCCTGCGGATCGCGGCGGCGCAGGCACGACAGGAAGGCATTGCGCGCGGCGTCGTACAGCAGGTGCGCGTAGCCGTAGCGATAGGCGAGTTCGCCGCTGGCGGTGATGTGTTCGAGCAGCGAACGGCGCTCCAGCGTCGGCGCGGCGAACGCCGGGCCGAAACGCTGCATGCGCCGCCACAGCCAGAACGCCAGCGCCAGCAGCAACGGTGCCCACGCCATCCAGCTATGCCGGATGATCGTCGCCCACAGCGACGGCATCTGCGTGGCATAGACGAGGTGCACGGTGCCGGCATCGTGGTTGGGCTGCAGCAGCTGGCGCGTCAGCTGATAGCTGGCCGCGTCGTCGAGATTGTCAGTGCCGAGGAAATCCAGATCGGCGAGCACATCGACGCTGCCGCGGCCGCGCTGCACGCGGGCGAACACGTAGCCGTTCTGCAAGTCGCCCCAGCTGTGGACGGGATTGGCGCCGGTCAGGGTGAAACGGCGCGCGCCGCAGAACATCAAGCCCGAACCTTCATCGCCCATCTCGACCGCCTTGGCCACTGCCTCCGCGGTGTCCATCGGATGCGCGTGCGCGCCTGTCACGTCCTCGCAGCCGCTGTGCTCCTGGTCGAGCGCCAGCAATTGCAATTTGCCCAGCAGCGGCACCGGCGAATTCCTCGCCAGCAGACCCAGCGGCGGCGTACGTACGATCAGGTGTCCGCCGTTCCCGACCCACTGCAGCAGTGCATCGACTTCCCGGGTACTGAGTGCGCGCGGATCGTTGTAGAGCACTAGCGTGTCGCGAGGCGCCAGCGGTACGACGGGTTCGCGGGCGCCCTCGGTGAACAACTGCAGGCGGCGGCGCGATTTCACCGCAATGCCGTCCTTCTCCAGCGCAACCTGCAGGGCGAACAACGGATTGCGCCGCGCCTCGCCCGTGCGTGGCATGTCGACCACGCGTTGCACGCGCTCGTGGGTGTGCAGCCACCAACCGATCAGGCCGAAGGCCGCGACCAGGCCGAGCAGGACCAGCAACACTACGAGCAGACTGGGGCGTCCCGCGCGTTTTGCGTTCATGCCGGCGCTCCCGTCTTCATGCGGAAGAAGCGCTGCGACAACTGCCCAACCAGTTCCTCGAACTCATCGCCGCCCGGCAGGCCATGCGCATACGCCGCGATCTGCCAGATCTTCACCACGCGCGCGAACAGTTCGCGATCCTCGGCGAGGGGCAGTTGGCGCGATGCACGCAACGTATGCGCCTCGGTCGCGCCGGGAACCAGCACGACATGCGCGCGATGAGTCATCGCGTCGACGCTGGCCCGATACAACAAAGCCAGCGCATCGCGCTGATGACCCGACTGCCACAGGCGACGCGCCGCGGCCGGCACATCGTCGGGGAGCGGCGCCTCTTGCGGCGCCACCTCGTGCTGGACTTCCTCCGCCTTCTGCGGACGACGCCGCGCCGGATCGCGCACCCAACCCAGCCACTTGGGCGCGGTGAGCAGCAATATGAGCACCAGCGCACCGACCACGATCCACAGGCCGTATTCGCCGATGGTCGCCAGCCATGCGCCGAAGCCGGCGAATCCGCGCCACTGCTTCGGGTCGGCGGGCTTTTGCGGATCCTTGGGCACCCACTGCGTCAACGTGCGCTTCGGACTGACGCGCGGATCCTCGTAGGCGCGTTTGATCGACTGGCGCCAGTCGTCGTCATCGAGAACCTCGTCGCCGAAGACCTCGCGCAGGGTCGACGACGGTGCTGCATCGGCCGGCGCGGCCTCCACCGTCTGAGTCGCTTCGTCTTCATCGACGAAGGGCTCGTCCTGCGCACGCACCGGTGCCAGCGCACCCAGCGACAGCACACACAGCAACAGCAACGGCGCGGCGGCATTCGCCAGGCGCTTGCGCAGGCGGCGCAGCACCATTTCGATGTCCCAGGCTTCGATCTCGGTGCGGCGATTGAGGTAGAGGCCGAAACCGGAACCGACATAGAACGGCTCCAGCACGCTTACGGCCAACCACAGCAGCGCGTTGCTTGCGAGCTGGACCCAGTCTTCCTGCGATTCCAGCGCGTTCCACATCCGCGCACCGGTTTCCTGCAGCAGGTCGTTGGGCGCGAACAGCATCACCGTGAACAGCATGCCGAGCACCAGCACCATTTCGAAATGCACCATGACCAGCTGCACCAGGGCCGCCACGCCGTACGCGGGTGAACCCAGGGCGCCGCGACGCATGCGCGCCTCCTCGCCGACGCCGCCTTCGAGCAGATCGATGGGCAAATACATACTGCGCACTGGGCTCAGGCGTCGCCAGGTCAGGTATGGCAGCAGCCAGCGGCGCCCGAACGACCATTGCGCGCGCACGGTCTCGCGCGTGGCCGGCACATGGCCGAAGACGGCACGCGAGAGCACATACAGCGGGATGCGGTCGAACGCCGGCTTCAGCCACCACATCAGCAGGCTCGCCAGCCAGATCGCACCGATCGACCAGCACAGAGCGTTGACGACCGTCCACGCGAGCACTGTCACCAGCAACCACGGCGTCCATATCGCGGCCGCATGCCGGCGCACCAGCGCAGTGCCGAGTTCGACGGCCTCCCACGCAGTGCGCGGACGCAGCGCGACGTTGAGATCTTCGATCCTCATGATCCCGATCCTGAGCGCGCGCTCATCGGCTCTCCTCCGCGTACAGCGCGTTGCGCCCACCGGCGAGCAGCCACGTGAACACACCACTCCACAGCGCCGCCGCCACCGAATACTTGATCCATGCCGGCATCCAGCCGATCGACGACCAGAAGGCCTCGATGAAGGCGGCGATCAGCAGCATCACCAGCACGCCCACGCACAGCAGTGCGCCGCGACGGCCGGCCTCGACCAGCGCATCGATACGGCGACGCTGGCCCGGCGCGATGAAGTTGAGGCCCAGGCGCAGTCCCGCACCGCCCGCTATCACGATCGCGGTGAGTTCGAAGGCGGCGTGGCCGCAGACGAAGCGCCAGAACGGATCGCCATGCCCCACCGCCTGCAGGTGGCTGGCGATCGCGCCGGCGCGGATGCCTTCGGTGCCCAGCGACAGGATCGGGCCCAGCCCCACCAGCAGACCGCTGGCGAACACGCGGAAGCCGATGCTGATGTTGTTCCAGATGTAGAAGCCGAACATCGCCACGTCGGTGCCGTCGTCGCGGCCGAGCGCACGTTGCGGATCGTTCGGGTCGTACATGTCCTCCATGCCGGCCAGCTGCACTGGGTCGTAGAGCGCACTGGAGAGATCGGGCTGGATCTGGATGGCGATGTACATCGTCAACAGCGGCAGCACGAACAGCGCCAGGGCCGCGAGCATCACACCTTTCTCCGCGCGCACCAGGCGCGGGAAGCCGGCGAGCAGGAACTCGACCGCACGGCGCCAGCGCGGCGAGGGCGTGCGGTAGAGCACGCCGTGCCCGCGCTGCATCAGTTGCTGCAGGTGATCGGTGACCACCGGGCTGTAGCCGCGGCGGCGCGCAAGCGCGAGCTGCTGGCACAGCCGGCGATAACGCGCCGGCATTTCGTGATCCGGCAGGCCGTGCCATTCGCGCCGGTGCGCGCGCGCCTTGCGTGCGTTGTCGCCGCGCGCCTCGAGCCACTGCTCGAGCGCCGTCCATTCGGCCTGGTGGCGCTGGACGAAGATTTCCTGCCTCACCCGCCGCTCCCGCCTTGTAGAGCGGAGCTTGCTCCGCTGTTGTTGCTGTTGTTGCTGTTGCCAAACGCGCAGGAGCCAAAGCAGCGGAGCAAGCTCCGCTCTACAAAGAGAGGATGGACGTTGCGGCGACTCATCGGCGTCCCAGCAGCCAGTTGGCGATGCCGTACAGGCGCGCCACCGCGAGCGTGCCGCGCGCCTGCACCAGGGGTTCGGCGAGATCGGCGAGTTCGGCCTGGCGTTCCGGCGTCAGTTGCGGACCGCGCTCGCCGAAGGCGACCACGGCCGCCTGTTCGTGCGGCAGCAGCACGACGGCCGGCGCCAGCGCGGCGCCTGCGAGCGCGGCCTGCCGTTCGCGCGGCCGCGCGTTGTGGACCACCAGCGTGCCCGCGACCATGTCGCCCAGGCGGCGTCCCCAGGGATCGGCCAGGCTTGCGACCAGGCCCGTGGCGTAACCGAACGGCAGCATGTCCACGGTGCGCAGCAGATTGCGGGTGAAGGCGGCGAGCCAGCCGACGGGCGCGCCGTTGACCGCGATGACGCGCAACCCGAGCGCGCGCTTGCCCGGCGTGCGACCGCGATCGAGCACTTCAAACAACACCGGGTAGAACCAGAACACCGCGAACATCAGCACCAGGTAAGGCCCCATCCCCGCGGTGCCGAGCAATCCCAGCACCATGCTCGCGACCATCAGCGCCGCCATGCGGATGGCCAGGTCGATGGCCCAGGCCAGCGCGCGCGGCACCGGTCCGGCCGCGGGCAGGTGCAGGGCCACGCCTTCGGGTGTGACGACTTCGCGGTAGGTATCGAGCATCAGGCGTCGACGACGATCGTGTCCGCGATCAGGTCGTGCACGCAGCGCTTCTCTTCGCCGAAGATGAACAACGCGTCGACCAGGCTGAAGAGCGGACCGAGCAGCGGGATCGCGCCGATCAGGCCGGGTACGAACCCACGCAGGAAGAAGAGACGCGCGAACCCGGCACGGCTGCCGTCGGTGCGCACGATGCGGATGCCGACCAGCTTCTTGCCGATGGTCTGGCCGTGGCGATACAGCAGGATCAGCTGCATGGCCACGAAAGCGATCAGGCCCAGCACGAACAATCCGACCACCACGCTGCCGCCGATGGAAAGTCCACCGTCCGCGCTGCTGCCGAAGGCCGGCAACATCACCGCGAACACCATCGCCACGGCGCCTGGAATGACGCCATCGAGCAGCACTGCGCCTAGGCGCGAGCCGCGCGAAGACATCACCAGCACCTCGTCGTCGCGCATGTCGGCCACACGAGCCGCGGGCGCGGCATACGGATTCGCTGGCGGCAATGCGGGCGGCAATGCGGGCGGCAATCCAGGCGGCTGCTTGGGCAGATGCGCGTCGGCGCTGTTGTACGGATCCATGATTTCCCCGGTTTTGTGATGTGTTTCCCCGACGCTGACTTTAGCCGCTGAGGCATCACCGGCGAAACCTCGGCGCGTGCCCCTCAGGCCGCGCCGGTCAGGTAGGCGTTCTTGAGCCGCACGTAATGCTGCGACGAGTAGTACAGCGCCTGGATTTCTGCCTCGGTGAGCATCCGCACCTTCTTCGCCGGATTGCCCAGCCACAGCTCGCCCTCGCCGACCACCTTGCCCGGTGCGACCAGGGCGCCGGCGCCGACGAAGCCGTGCTTCTTCACCACTGCGCCGTCGAGCACGATCGCGCCCATGCCGATCAGCACCGCGTCCTCGATGTGACAGGCGTGGATGACGGCCTTGTGGCCGATGGTCACGTCCTCGCCGATCACGGTGGCGAAGCCGCCGAGCTTGGCGTGCGGGCCGTCATGGCTGACGTGGACGACGGTGCCGTCCTGGATGTTGGTCCGCGCGCCGATGCGGATGAAGTTGACGTCGCCGCGCACGATGGTGCCGGGCCAGATCGAAACGTCCTCGCCGAGCACCACGTCGCCGATGACGCTGGCGGCCGGGTCGATGTAGCAGCGTTCGCCGAGGACCGGCGTCTTATCGAGATAGGGGCGGATGTTCATCAATACATTCTAGCCCGCCGCCACGCCGCCCCCGGCTTTGTAGAGCGGAGATTGCTCCGCTGCTTTTTGTAGCGCCGCGCCTGCGCGGTGCGCCTCTCCCACAACCAGAAGTCCGCCGAGCAGGCTCGGCGCTACGACACATGACCGAAGCAGCGGAGCAAGCTCCGCTCTACAAAGCAGCGGCATGCTCGCTACACTCTGGCGCATGAAAATCGCCAGCTGGAACGTCAATTCGCTCAACGTCCGCCTGCCCCATCTGCAGCAGTGGCTGCAGGAATTCCGCCCGGACGTCGTCGCCCTGCAGGAAACCAAGCTCGAGGACAGCAAATTTCCCGACGCGGCACTAGCCGAACTCGGCTATCGCAGCGTGTTCTGCGGGCAGAAGACCTACAACGGCGTCGCCCTGCTCAGCCGCCTGCCGTTCGCGGCGGAATGCGTGACCGCGATTCCCAACTTCGATGATCCGCAGAAGCGCGTGCTCGCGGCCACGGTCGGTGACGTCCGGATCGTCGACCTGTACGTGGTCAACGGCGAGGCGGTCGGCAGCGAGAAGTTCGCCTATAAGTTGCGCTGGTTCGAAGCCGTACGCGAATGGCTGCGCGAGGAACTGCGCCAGCACCCCAACCTGGTCGTGCTCGGCGACTTCAACATCGCTCCCGACGACCGCGACGTGCACGACCCCAAACGCTGGCGCGAGAAGATCCTGTGCTCCACGCCGGAGCGTGACGCGCTGCGCGGCCTGCTCGACCTCGGCCTGCACGACAGCTTCCGCCTGTTCAATGACCAGCCCGGCCACCACAGCTGGTGGGATTACCGGCTCAGCGCCTTCGAGCGCGGCTGGGGCCTGCGCATCGACCTGGTCCTGATCAGCGAGGCACTTCGCAACCGCTGCGTCGGCGCCGGTATCGATACGGCACCGCGAACGCGAGAGCGCCCCAGCGACCACACCCCGGTGTGGGTTGAAATCGCGTGACGTGCAAAGCAAAGGCCCGGATTTCCGGGCCTTTGCACACCGCGCGACGTGCGTTACAGAACGGGGGCGTTCAGCGCACGCGACCGCGTCGGAACAGGTTGATGATCGCCAGCAGAACGACTGCGCCGACGAGCGACAACAACAGACTGCCTACGTTGAACGCTCCATTGTTGATATCCGCACCGCCGATGCCGAGCATCTGGCCGATCCAGCCGCCCAGAAACGCGCCGACAATGCCGACGATGATGTTGAGGAAGATGCCTTGTTGAGCATCAGTCCGCATGACCAGGCTTGCCAGCCAGCCGATGATGCCGCCTACGATCAGCCAAACAATGAAACCCATCATGTGCGTGTACTCCTGCCGGCCTAGATAGTGATCGTCGGAGCTGTCTCTGCTTCGACGGGGCAAGGGCAGTGTGGGCGCGCAGGCGTGATGGCGACGTCTGCGAAAAAGCGCGCGCCGAAGCGATGAAAATCCCGTGAATTACGCTGCGATCTCGCGCTCGGAGGGGCTACTGCACCAATGCCGCGAGCGCGGCGCGCGGCAACTTTCCGGTCTCGTTGCGAGGCAGACTTGTGACCAGGCGCAACGGACGCGGCAGGAATACTGCGTCGACATGCGCACGCAACGCCGTCAATACCGCGGCTTCGTTCAGCTCCGGCGCAACAGCCAGCGCGGCCAGACGCGCGACGCCGGTGCGCGGACACGGATCGAGCTGGAACACCGTGCCATCGCGCACGCCGGGAACAGCGAGCAGGCGACGGGTGAGATCGCCCAGCGACGCGCGTTTGCCCGCGATCTCGATCAGGTCGGCATTGCGCCCGCGCAATTCGAAACGACCATCGGCGTGCACTTCCACCAGGTCGGCGAGCACGACCGGCTGCGCCAGATGCGGCGCTTCCACCGCGGTGCCATCGGGCTGCGGCATCAGCTGCACGCCGGGCAACGGTGTCCACGCATCCTCGTGCGCGGTGCGACGGCGCGCGATCACGCAGGTCTCGGTCGAACCGAACACTTCGCGCACTTCGCAACCGAAGCGCGCTTCCGCCGCGAGTGCGAGCTCGCGCGACAACGGCGCGGTGGCCGAGACGATGCCGCGAAGGCGCGGCAACTGCGCATCGGATTCGAACAGCGCGCGCAGGTGCACGGGCGTGGTGATCAGCAGCGGTGGCGTGGGCGCATCGTGCAGGGCACGGGCGATATCGGCAGGGAAGAACGGACGTTCGCCATGCACGGCGACCGGACCGAGCAAAGGCAGCAGCACCGACATCTCCATGCCGTACATGTGCTGCGGCGGCACGGTCGCGACCAGCGGGGTCTCCGCGGCGTGATCGAGCAGGTCGGCCAAGGCGGCCAGGTTCTGCGCCGTGCTGGCGCGAAACGATGCCCAGGTCTTCGGATTCGGCTTCGGCTTCCCGGTGCTGCCCGAGGTGTAGCCGATCGCGACCAGCAGATCGTCGGGCAGTGTGAGCGCATCCCCGTCGGACTGCGGCAGTACCGCCGGCAGGCACCATTGCGGATGCGCGGCGGCGACTGCGGCCTCGCCGTGGGCGAGCGCATCGGTCAGCGCGTAGCTATCGCGGTGCTGCGCAAGCATTTCGGCCACCACGGCCGGCGCGCGCGACGGCGGCAGCAGCGTGGTCTGTCCCCGCAACGCCGCCGCGCATAACGCGACGATGAAACGGTAGCGGTCTTCGCACAGGTTCAGTGCGAAGCCGGCGTGCGGCAGCGATGCGGCGACCGCGCGCACCTCGGCGGCAAACTGGCCGAGCGTGATCGTGCCGCCGGGGCCGAACGCGAATACGCGCTGCGACGAACCTGCGGCCAAGGCGCGGTGATGTGGCAACTCGGCAATGGTGCGAATGACTGCTGACATGCGTTCCCTGTAAGAGGCTCCCGTCGGGAGCCGCTTTCCCCGTGCGCTATGTTACCGGCACCTTCGTCAACATCCGGCCGTATGGCTTTCACCGACGCGATCGCAAACGGCCCCCTGCGCTGGAGCTGGCACCCCCACGCGCACGGCACGCCGACCGATCCGGTCGCGCGAAGCTGGCTGTCTGCCGCGCTGGGGGTGGCGCCCGAGGCCCTGGATCTGCGCCGCGAACCCCGCGGCCGGCCCCGCCTCGGGCCCCGGCATGCCGGCTTCGACTGCAGCTGGAGCCACAGCGGCGACGGCCTGCTGATCGTGCTGGGCAATGGCATCGAGGTGGGCGCGGACTGCGAGCGCCTGCATGCGCGGCCGCGCGCGCTCGAGCTAGCGCGGCGCTTCTTCACCGCACCCGAGCATGACTGGCTGGCCGCGTTCGACGCCGGCGCGGCACGCGATCTCGCGTTCCTGCGCCTGTGGTGCGCGAAGGAAGCCGTGCTGAAGGCGCACGGCCACGGGCTCTCGTTCGGCCTGGAAAAACTGCGTTTCGCGGCGGCGGGCGCCGAGCTGGCACTGGTCGAATGCGACGCCGCGTTGGGCCCGGCCGAGGCATGGTCGGTGCACGAATTCGCCCCGGCCTCGGGCTACGTCGCCACCCTCGCATGGCGTGCAGGCGAGCCGCAGCCGTCATAATTCCACGATGACGTTGCCCCCGACCCTGCGCCCCGCGCTCGAATCCGGCCTGCGCGAGCTCGGCCTGGACCCCGCCTTCGCCGAACCGCTGCTCGCCTACCTGGCGCTGCTGGCGCGCTGGAACCAGACCTACAACCTGACCGCCGTGCGCGATCCGCACGAGATGGTCGGCAAGCACCTGCTCGACTCGCTGGCCATGCATCCCTTCGTCGATGCGCTGGCGGCGCGCGGCGGCAGTCTGGCCGACCTCGGCACCGGCCCCGGCCTGCCCGGGATCCCGCTGGCGATCGTGAAACCCGGGCTCAAGGTCACCCTGGTCGAGAGCAACGGCAAGAAGGCGCGCTTCCTGCGCGAGGCGGTACGCCAGCTGGGGCTCAAGGACGTGCGCGTGGCTGAGGCGCGGATCGAGGCGGTGGACGAACCGGGTGCCTACGACGCGATCACCGCGCGCGCGCTGGCGACCCTGCCGCTGATCGTCGAGCTCGGCGGCCACCTGCTCAAACCCGATGGCGTGCTGCTGGCAATGAAGGGGGTCTACCCCGCCGACGAGATTGCCGGCCTGCCGGCCGGCTGGACGGCGACCGCCTCGCACCCGCTCCAGGTCCCCGGCGTGACCGGCGAACGCCACCTGATCGAGGTCCGCCACACGGCGTAGGGCGGGTCTCGACCCGCCGTTTGAACGCACCGGAGTGCCGGCGGCGGGTCAAGATCCGCCCTACTTCCGATTCATCGCACCCGGACCCGGCACGCCCCGCCGAGCGCGGGCATAATCCCCGGTCCGGCCTGTCGTCTGGCCATCCACCGCAATACCCGAGGCAACGAGCCGCATGGCCCGCATCATCGCTGTCGCCAACCAGAAAGGCGGAGTCGGCAAGACCACCACCGCCGTGAACCTGGCCGCTGCCCTGGCCAAGACACCCAAGCGCGTGCTGCTGGTCGACCTCGACCCGCAGGGCAACGCGACCATGGGCAGCGGCATCGACAAGCGCGAGATCGAGGATTCGATCTGCGACGTGCTGCTGGGCGAAGCCGACGCGAGCAAGATCCTCAAGCGCACCGCCGAAGAGTTCGACCTGCTGCCGGCCAACATCGAGCTGACCGCGGCAGAAATCAGCCTGATGAACGAAGACGGGCGCGAGCAGCGCCTGAAGCGGGCACTGGCACCGCTGCGCGTGCACTACGACTACATCCTGATCGACTGCCCGCCGGCGCTGTCGCTGCTCACGCTCAATGCGCTGACCGCTGCGGATTCGATCATCGTGCCGATGCAGTGCGAGTACTACGCGCTGGAAGGCATCAGCGCACTGCTCGACACCATCAATGCGCTCAAGGCCAACCTCAACCCGCAGCTTGAAGTCGAAGGCGTGCTGCGCACCATGTTCGACGTGCGCAACAACCTCGCCAACGCAGTGTCGGCGGAATTGACCAACCACTTCGGCGACCGCGTCTTCCGCACCATCGTGCCGCGCAACGTGCGCCTGGCCGAGGCGCCCAGCCATGGCCAGAGCATCGTTGGCTACGACCGCGCCAGCCGCGGCGGCATCGCCTACATGGGCCTGGCCGGTGAAGTACTGCGCCGCGCACGCGAGCGCGAGCAGGCCGGCAAGAACGGCGCCGCGGTGGCGAAGGAGACCGCGGCATGAGCGCAGCAAAGAAGCGCGGCCTGGGTCGCGGCCTGGAAGCGCTGCTCGGCCCGAAGGCCGCCGCCGACGCGCCGACACTCGCCGAAGCCCAGCCGGGCGACATGCTGCGCAACCTGCCGGTCGACGCGCTGACGCCGGGCAAGTACCAGCCGCGCCGCACGATGGATCAGGGCAAGCTCTCCGAGCTCGCCGATTCGATCCGCGCGCAGGGCGTGATCCAGCCGATCGTCGTGCGCGACATCGGTGGCAAGGCCTACGAAATCATCGCCGGCGAACGCCGCTGGCGTGCCTCGCAGCTCGCGGGCCTGGCCGAAGTGCCGGTGGTGGTACGCGAAGTCGACGACCGCACCGTGGTCGCGATGGCGCTGATCGAGAACATCCAGCGCGAAGACCTCAACCCGCTGGAAGAAGCGATCGCGCTGCAGCGCCTGATCGACGAATTCGATTTGACCCACGCGCAGGCCGCCGACGCGGTCGGCCGTTCGCGCGCCGCGGTCTCGAACCTGCTGCGCCTGCTGGAACTGCCGGCCGAGATCCGCGTACTGGTGGAAACCAAGGCGCTGGAAATGGGCCATGCCCGCGCGCTGCTGACGCTGGCGCCACAGGCTGCGATCGCGCTCGCACGCCAGGCCGCCGACAACGGCTGGTCGGTGCGCGAAGTCGAGCACCGCGCGCAGCTGCTGGCCGCCGGCAAGGTTGCCAGCACGGCGAAGGCGAAGCCGATCAAGGCCAAACCGCAGGCCGACATCGCCACGCTGGAACGCGAACTGTCCGAGTCGCTGAGCACGCAGGTGAGCATTCTGCACGGCCGCGGCGGCAAGGGCCGCCTGGTGATCCATTACAGCGATCTGGATTCGCTGGATGGGGTGTTGGAGCGGTTGCGGGTGAAGGCGGAGTAGTTCGCCCCTGCCCTCCGAACGCATGATTTTTCCTTCTCCCCGCTACGCGGGGAGAAGGTGCCCGAAGGGCGGATGAGGGGCGCTTTCGCTGTTGCCGTTGCGCACACATCCCCTCACCCTGCGTTGCTGACGCAACGCTGTCCCTCTCCCCGCAAGCGGGGCGAGGGATAACCGAGCAAGCGGTGCGATCTCGCCTTTTTTAGGCCGCTTCCAGCGCCTCACGCAACCGCCGCAACGCCGGCGCGATCTCTTCCTCATCGATCACGCCGAAGCCGACGATCACAGCCGGAACCGCGGGCAACGTCATCGAATAATCGCTCGCCGCCAGCGCGCCGGGCAGATGCTGCCGCGCCTTCGCAATGACCCACTCGGCCTGCGCAGGATCGCGGATCCGCGCCGCCAGATGCAGCCCCGCTTCCGACGGAATCGGCACCAGCCACGGCGACAACTCGCGCGAAATTCCATCGAGCAAGGCATCGCGTCGCGACGCATACACGCCCCGCATCCGCCGCACATGCCGCGCCAGGTGCCCGTCGCGGATGAAGGCCGCCAGCACCGACTGCGTGATCGTGTCGCAATGCGAATCGGCGACGTGCTTCACCGCAAGGAAGGCTTCGCGCGCCCAGCCGGGCACGACCACGAAGCCTTTACGCAACGAGGGGAACAGGCTTTTGGTGAAAGTGCCGACATAGAAGACCCGCGCTTCCCGATCCAGCGTCTGCAACGCATCGAGCGGGCGGCCGCCATAGCGGAACTCACCGTCGTAATCGTCCTCGACGATCACCGCATCATGTGCCCGCGCGTACTCGAGCAGTGCCGTGCGTCGGCGCAGCGACAGCGCCACGCCGGTCGGTGACTGATGCGAAGGCGTGACGCTGATGACACGCACACCAGGCGGCAACGCATCGACGCACAAGCCCTCGTCGTCGACTGGCACCGGCAACAAAGTCGCCCCGGCCGCGGCAAAGGCCGCGCGCAACGGCGGATAGCCCGGATCCTCCACCGCCACCGTGGTCTTGTCCGGCGTCACCAGCAGTCGCGCCAACAGGTCGAAGGCCTGTTGCGCGCCGGACGTGACCACGATGTCCTCCGCGGTGCACGCAACCGCCCGCGCGAACGCCACGTGCTTGGCGATGGCTTCGCGCAGCATCGGGATGCCCTGCGACGGCGGATAAGCGAACGCGGTCTTCGACCAGGTGCGCAGCGATTGCGCCATCAGGCGGCGCCAGACGTCGTGTGGAAAGCCCAGGTGATCAGGTAGGCCGAGCCGGAAGCTGCGCGGCGGCAGCGTGCGCCTGGGCAGGTCGTGCGCACCGGGTTCGTGCCAGTACGGATTGATCCGCGGATCGCCGGCCACGGGCGCGCGTGGCGCGGCGCGCTGCTGCAGCCGCGTGGCGATGTCGGCGACCACGGCCTTCGCGCCGGGTCGCGGCAGCACGTAGCCTTCGGCGATCAGCAGGTCGTACGCCGCAATCGCGGTATTGCGTGCGATCCCGAGCCCGACCGCGACCTGGCGCGTCGACGGCAGCGCCGCGCCCGCGGCCAGTCGGCCGTCCAGGATCGCCGCGCGCAGTTGCTCGTGCAGGCGATGCGTGCGGCCACTGCCATCGGCGGTGTCGAAACGGATGGGGAACTCGAAAACTGGTTCCTTCGAACTCATTGCTACTGGCCTGCTTCCGGAGCCAGCACCAGCCTACGGTAGCGCCATCGGCTCACCAAGACCCGGCTTCGAGGACACCAGGATGACCTGCTACATCTGCGAGACCTGCGGCACCCAGTACGCGGACTCCGCCACCCCGCCCGACCACTGCGTGGTGTGCGAGGACGAGCGCCAGTACGTCGGCTGGAACGGCCAGACCTGGACCACCCATGCTGAGCTTGCCGGGAAGTACCGCCTGCGCATCGAGGACGACGCTGGCCTGCTCGGCGTTGGCCTGCCCGTCGACTTCGCCATTCCGCAGCGCGCGCTGCTGTTGACGACCGACCTGGGCAATGTGTTGTGGGAATGCGTGAGCCTGGTCACCGATGAAGCGGTCGCTGCGCTGCGCGCACGCGGCGGCGTCGACCTGATCGTGATCTCGCATCCGCACTTCTACACCTCAATGGTGGAGT
Organism: Lysobacter tyrosinilyticus; assembly: GCF_054779815.1. NCBI lineage: Bacteria > Pseudomonadati > Pseudomonadota > Gammaproteobacteria > Lysobacterales > Lysobacteraceae > Lysobacter > Lysobacter tyrosinilyticus. Next base: position 447,060 of record NZ_BAAGXN010000001.1, on the reverse strand, counting down.
GGAGCGAAGCACTGGGCGGCGTGCCGATCCTGCTACACGAAGCCGACCGCGCCTGGGTGCAGCGCCCGTCGAAGCACATCCGCTTCTGGAGCGGCGATGTACTCAAGCTCTCCCACGATGTGACCTTGCTGCGCGTCGGCGGCCACTTCGACGGCAGCACCGCATTGCATTGGAAGAGCGGCCCGCGCGGCACGACGCTGCTGCCGGGCGATGCGCTGCAGGTGGTGTCCGACCGCCGCCATGTCACCTTCATGTACAGCTATCCCAACTTCATGCCGATGAAGCCTGCAGCTGTGCGCCACATGCAGGAACTGTTGTCGGCTTACGACTTCGACGACGTGTTCGGCTACACCTGGGACCGCAACATCATCGGCGGCGGACGCAATGCGGTGGATGCGTCGTTCGCGCGCTATCTGGACGTCGTTTCCAGTTAATACGGACTCTCTGAGACAACCCGCTGATGTCGAATCGCTGACTCACGTCGCCGTCCGTTTGCACTCCACACGCCCTACCACGCGTCGAAGAGCGCACCGTCCGCGTTCCAGTGGCTCGCGTTGGCGCTAACGGTTCCAGATTCACTTTCGTGAGGATGAAAGCTTCATCGGATGGACCTCGTCGATTGGTCCTCTGATAGCCGGTGTCCGCTTACCGCCGGACTCTGCGTGATTAGGGAATGTACCGCGCAACGGCCGCTCGGCCGCGGTTTCATCAAGAGCTTCAAATGCGCATGCGTCCATGGAAGTACTCTCCGCTTTTCATCGTCACGATCGCCACCCTGCTTTTCGCCAATGGTTGCAAGCTAGACCGCCGCGCCATCACCGCGCTGGGCAAGGTGGAACCCGCACAGTTCTGTCCCGGCGACACCCTGCGCGCCTCCTACGACCTAACAGTGGGCGAGCCCTGCCCGAGTGACGTCGACTGCAGCGTGCATTTCCCCAACGTGGCGATTTCCAGCGCTCCCGAGTCGTTCCCCAGCACATCGTTCCACGCCTATGCCGGCGGGCTGGATTTCGTTCCCGCCGCCGACAGCGTCGCAGTGACGTTCGACATCGACCGCGACAGCGTGCTGATTCCTACCGCTCGTTTCGAAGACGGCCACCGCGTCTTCATCCAGCGCACGCCCATCATCGACAACACCGTCACGGTGACGCGGACCGATCCCTTCAGCCGTGAGCTGGTGCATGACGGTATGTGCGCGGGCGCATCGCCGGTGAACGCGCCCGCGATGCTGCCCGGGCCGCCGCAATTCTCATCGAACCTGCGCCTGCAATCCCTGTGCAACACCAACGGCGTGGCAATCTTGATCACGTTGTCGGGCGGCGGAGGCACCTATTCGCAAACGCTGATGCCCGGAGAATGTTTCGATGCCACTGCCACGGCACCTGACATTCCGTCAGGGCTCGATGCGTCCACCACAGTGCAGGTGGCGCGGCTGGTGCCCGACCTCGGTGCGCGCTGCAGTGCAACCGGACCAAACACGCCGCCGTCGCCACTGCGCACCCTGGCGCGCATGGGTTGCCGTTGACGGCACGCGATGCGAACACCTGCGTCGCTCAAGCGGCGCCTCTTGCGAGGTAAGGCCATGAAATTTTTCTCATCGTTCGTGATGCTGCTGGCGTTCGCCGCGGCATCACCCACGCATGCCCAGTCGGGCTCCGACCAGCTTCGCGCCTACGACAAGACGACCTATAGCGGCTATCTCGAAGTCCGCGTCTCGCTGTACGGCCCCGTGGACACCAAGGGCGGCTACGCCGCGCCCACGGTCTATACGGCGACAGTGCTGTTCGAGCGTCCCGACCGCTTCCGCCTGACGATCAATCCGGGTGCCAAGAACGAATACCGGGCCGTCGCCGCGGGTGGCACGGTGCAGTGGCTGGATCTCGCCACCGGCGCCTATGGCAAGGCCAAGGTCGACGAGGTCGTCGATCCGCTGGCTTCCGCGCTGCTCGCCAGCGTCGGCGAGCTGAGCCGCTTCGGCGTGGCCAAGGATGTCGCGCTCGACCCGAAAGGTCCGGTCATGGGCACGCGCGTAACGCCGATGGTGTGGGGAACCGGCGTTGCGCGCGCGTTCGCGTTCTTCGGCGCCGATGGCCGGCCCGCGGGCTTCGACTACGCGATGCACGACGGCTCGCGGGTGTTCTTGGCCGTCAGCTATTTCAAGCAGAACGTGAAGACCTCGCCACAGGACTTCCAGCTCTGACCTGCGACGACAAGGGCGGGCGTTGCCAGCCAACGGCTTGCAACGCCCACGCCGGTTTCAGCGGGCCGAATCTGCCGCAAACGACTTCAACGAAGAAGAACGGCCGCGTCTGCGGCCGTTCTTCCATGAGCTACCAGATCTTCACCCGATCCGCGGGCGCCAGATACAGCTTCTCGCCCGGCTTCGCGCCATACGCCTCATACCAGGCGTCGACATTGCGCACGGTCTGCGCGCGTTGCGCGGCCGGCGCGTGGCCATCGGTGAGGATGCGCTGGCGCAACGCGGCGTCGCGGATCTTGCTGCGCCAGGTCTGCCCGTAGGCGAGGAAGAAACGCTGGTCGCCGGTCAGTCCATCGATCACCGGCGCTTCCTTGCCACCAAGCGACTTGCGATACGCCAGGTACGCGATGGTGATGCCCGACACGTCGGCGATGTTCTCGCCCGAGGTCAGCTCGCCATTGACGTGCAGGTCGGGCAACGGCTCGTAGGCGCTGTACTGGTCGGCGAGCTTCTTGGTCGCTTCCTTGAAGTGCTTGGCGTCTTCCGGCGTCCACCAGTTCGCCAGACGCCCCTGCGCGTCGAATTCGGCGCCGGTGTCGTCGAAGCCATGACTGATCTCGTGTCCGATGATCGCGCCGATCGAACCGTAGTTCGACGCCGGGTCGGCCTTGGGATCGAAGAACGGCTTCTCCAGGATCGCCGCGGGGAAGTTCATCGCGTTCTGCAGCGGCAGCTGCACCGCATTGATCGTCTGCGGCGTCATCCACCACTCGCCGCGGTCGACCGGCTGGCCGAGCTTGGCGATCTGGTGGCGGTATTCCTGCAGTTCCGCGCGCAGGCGGTTGCCCAGTGCATCATCGGCGCGCACTTCCAGCGCCGAGTAGTCGCGCCAGGTATCCGGGTAGCCGACGCTCACGCGCATCGCCTTGGCCTTGTCGCGGGCCTTGGCCTTGGTTTCCGGCGTCATCCAGGCGAGCGATTCCACGCGCTCGTCGAAGGCGGCAAGGATGTTGCGCACCATCTCCTCGACCATCGCCTTGGACGAGGCCGGGAAGTACTTCTGCGCGTACACCTTGCCCACCGCATCGCCGAGCGCCGCGCTGGTCGCGTCGAGCGCGCGTTTGCTGCGGTCGCGCGCCTTGGGCGTACCCGACAGCGTGGTGCCGTGGAAGCCGAACGCGAGGTCGGCATAGGCCTTGGGCAGTTCACCCGGGCCGCGGACGGCGTTGTTCCAGGCGACATGATCGATGGCATGGAAGGTGAGGTAGTCCTTCCACACCGGCAGCGGCTCGCTGCCCACCAGCGCGGACAGACCGGTAATCGCGCGCGGCTGCCAGGCCACGACCTTCGCCTGCGAGGCGAGGCCCGCAGCGTTGAAGAAGGCGGTCCAGTCCATGCCGGGCGCCTGCTTGGGATACGCGGCCACGTCCCACGGATTGTTGGCCTTGTGCACATCCTGCGAGTCCACGACCGGCGCGTGCGCACGCGCGATCTTGGTTTCCAGCGCGAGGATGGTTTTTGCCTTGGCCTCGCCATCGGCGACGCCGGCCTGCTTCAGCACTGCGGCGACGTACGTCTCGTACGCCTTGCGCGCCTCGATCATTTCCTTGTCGTTGGAGAGGTAGTACTCGCGATCCGGCATGCCCAGCCCGCCCTGCATCAGCGAGGCGACGTAGTGCTCCGGATCCTGCAGGCCCTGCGCGACGAACACGCCGAACAGGTTGTCGGTGTAGAAGTTGGTGGCATTGAGCGGATCGGTATCGGCGCGCACGGTGGTGCCGAGCACGCGCGACAGGTCCGCACGCGAGGCGATCGCACTGATCGCGTCCAGCTGCGGCTGCAACGATTGCAGGCCGTGCTGCTCGATGCTGGCTTCGTCCATGTACGCCGCGTGGAAATCGGCGATGCGGCGCGCGTCGGTGCCGGCGTCCGGCTTGCTGCCGGCCAGTTCATTGATCAGTTCGGCGTTGCGCTTTTCCGCCGTCTCCACCAGCACGGTGAAGGCCCCGTAGTTGGAGCGGTCTTCAGGGATCTGGAAAGTCTTGCGCCAGGCGCCATTGGCATAGGCGTCGAAGTCGTCGCCCGGCTTCACGCTCTTGTCGACGCCGGTCAGGTCGATGCCCGACACCGGCGCGGCGGCGGTGGCGGCCGGGGCCGGTGCGGTGGCGGTTTCGGTGGTCGAGGGCTTGCACGCGGCCAGGCTGCAGGCCAGCGCGAGGAACAGGAGGTTGCGGTTGAGGTGCATGGCCGTCCGGAGGTTCGGTGGAGAGTTCGCATGGTGCACGCAAATCGCCCAGCGGCATGTGCTGGAAGCCACCGGAGGGCATTCAGATTTCCACCGGCGCCCCCAACTCGACCAGCCGGGTGGTCGGGATGCGGAAGAAGTCCGTCGCCGGCGCGGCATTGCGGTGCATGAAGCCGAACAGATGGTCGCGCCAGGTCGCCATGCCGCGGCGCGGCTTGGCCACGATGCTCTCGCGGCTGGCGAAGTAGGTGGTCTCCATCGGGTCGAAGCACAGGCCCGCGCCCAGGTCGCTGGCGCGCATCAGTGCCAGCGGAACGTCCGGCGTTTCCATGAAGCCATAGCGCACCACCACGCGGTAAAACTCGTCGCCGATGGTGTCCACACTGAGTCGTTCAGCGGCCGCGACGAACGGCCTGCCGGTGGTCTCCACGGTCAGCAGCACGTTGCGTTCGTGCAGCACCTTGTTGTGCTTGAGGTTGTGCAGCAGCGCCTTGGGCACGATGCCCTTCTGCGCGGTGAGGAACACCGCCGTGCCCGGAACGCGCGCCGGTGGCGCCAGCATCAGGCCCGGCAGGAAGCTGTCCAGCGGAATGCCGTCCTTGAGGATCTCCGCGCGCAACAACTGGCGGCCGCGGCCCCAGGTGCGCAGCAGCGTGAACACGACCAGGCCCAGCGCGATCGGGAACCAGGCACCGTCCATGAACTTGGCCAGGTTCGCGGCCAGGAACGCCACGTCGACCAGCACGAACAACGCGGCCAGTGGCCAGAACAGCCACGGCGGCAGCGTTGCGCGCGATCGCATCGCCACGATCAGGATGATGCTGGTGATCAGCATGGTGCCGGTCACCGACACGCCGTACGCCGTCGCCAATGCCGTGGAACTGCCGAAGCCGAGCACGGTGGCGATCACCGCCAGCATCAGCAGCCAATTGATCGACGGCACGTAGATCTGTCCCATCGTGGTGTGCGAGGTGTGGCGGATCGCCATGCGCGGCAGGTAGCCGAGCTGGATGGCCTGACGCGTTGCCGAGTACGCACCACTGATCACCGCCTGCGAGGCGATTACGGTCGCCACGGTCGACAGCGCCACCATCGGATACAGCGCCCACGCCGGCACACCGAGGTAGAACGGATTTTCCACGGCGTGCGGGTTCGTCAGCAGCAACGCACCCTGGCCAAGGTAGTTCAGCGTCAAGGCCGGCAGCACGATGAAGTTCCAGGCGTATTGGATCGGACGACGGCCAAAGTGACCCATGTCCGCGTAAAGCGCTTCGCCGCCAGTGACTGCTAGCACCACGGCACCAAGGATGAAGATGCCGTGCCAGCCATGGTCAAGGAAGAAGCGCAGCCCCCACCAGGGATTGAGCGCCTGCAACACGTGTGGATGGGCACTGATGTTGTGAATGCCGATCGCCGCCAGCGCCACGAACCACACCACGATCACCGGCCCGAACGCCTTGCCGACCAGATCGGTACCGAAGCGCTGTGTAGCGAACAGCACCACCAACACCGCGATGGTGATCGGCAGCACCCAGCTCTGCAGTCCCGGTGCCGCCACCTGCAGACCCTCCACTGCCGACAGCACCGAGATCGCCGGGGTCAGCACGCCGTCGCCGAAGAACAGCGCTGCGCCAAACACGCCAAGGATGCCGATCACGTACCCGGCCTTCGACGCCGCCGGCAGCGTGCGCTGCGCCAGCGCGGTCAACGCCATGATTCCGCCTTCGCCTTCGTTGTCGGCGCGCATGATCACTGCGACGTACTTCACCGTGATCACGATCATCAGCGACCAGAACACCAGCGAGAGGATGCCGAGCACGGTCGACGCATCGGGCGTGAGGCCGTAGTGTGGGGTGAAGGCCTCCTTGATCGTGTATAGCGGGCTGGTGCCGATGTCGCCGAAGACCACGCCGATCGCACCGAGCATCATCGTGCGCAAGCCGGTCTGGCCATGGCTGTCGTCATGGAAGGAAGAGTGGGTGGTGACGGTATTCACGAGACGTCTCGACGCCACCGGTGCGTGGCGTTTGCTGGGCGCAGTGTTCGATTGGGGGGCGTAAAGGCGAAAGGCACCACGCGCCGCGCCGACGTAAATTCCGCGTAAATTCCGCGGCGCCGAGCGCACATCCCGAGTGCCGCCAGGACAATCGCAGGCACAATGCGCGTCATGCCGACGTCTGTCTCTCCAGCGACCGCATCCAGCACCCCGCCCCCGTCTGGTGGCTATGCGCTCGCCATCGCCGGCGCCGCACTGGCGGTCGCCGTCGCCGCGCTCACCGAACGCTGGCTCGGCCTGAGCGATCTGTCGCTGGTATTCATGCTCGCCGTGCTCGTCGTCGCGTCGCGCACGCACACCGGCCCGGCGGTGCTCACCGCCGTGTTGTGCTTTCTGGCCTACAACTTCTTCTTCATCGCCCCGCGCTACACGCTGTACATCAGCGCCTGGCAGGGCGTGGTCACTGTGGCGTTGTTCCTGGCCGCGGCCCTGCTCGCCGGACGCATGGCGGCCACGTTGGCGATGCAGGTGCAGGCGTTGCGCGTTGCCAACCGGAACGCGCAGGCGCGCCAGGAGTTGGCACAACGCCTGGCGGTCGCTGCGGACGAAGCCGCCGTGATCGAAGCGGCGCACGCGAGCTTCCGTCACGGACTGGAAGCCGATGTGTGGCTGCGTCTCGATGAACCCGCGGCCATCGCGGCCGGCGCCAACGATAACGCGCGCGAGACGGTGGAGGAGCACGGCTGGTGGTTCCTGCCACTGCGTGCCCCGCACGGCACTCTCGGCATGCTCGGATTCAAGCGCGCGACGCACACGCCGCGTCTCGACGACGCCCAGCAACAACTGGCCCGCTCGATGGCCGACGGCATCGCCCAGGCGCTGCAGCGCGTGCGTCTCGCGGCACAGCTGCAGGCCGAACGCATGACCAGCGAAACCGAGCGCCTGCGTTCCGCGTTGCTGTCGTCGGTCTCGCACGATCTGCGCACGCCGCTGGCCTCGATCATTGGCGCGGCCGACAGCCTCGACAGCTATGGCGATGCTATGGATTCCGCCGATCGGCATGCGCTGCTCGCCACTATCCACGAAGAAGGCGAACGCCTGGACCGCTACATCCAGAACCTGCTCGACATGACCCGGCTGGGGCATGGCGAACTCGCGATCAATCGCGATTGGATCGGCGTCGACGAACTGATCGGCTCGGCGATCACGCGGCTGCAGCGCTATCAGCCGGGTACGCGCTTCGAGGTCCATGTCGCCGCCGACGCCGGCCTGATCTGGGTGCATCCGGCGCTGATCGAACAGGCGCTGTTCAATGTGCTGGAAAACGCCGCGCGCTTTTCGCCGACCGAAGTCATCGTGATCGATGCGCGCCGCCTCGAGCCCACGCGCTTGAGTATCGAGGTTCGCGATCGTGGCCCGGGCATTCCGGAAGACGAACGCCGCCGCATCTTCGACATGTTCTACAGCGTCAGCCGAGGCGACCGTGGTCGCGAGGGTACCGGGCTGGGCCTGGCGATCTGCCGCGGCATGATCGGTGCACACGGCGGCGAAGTCGACGCGCTGCCCAATCCCGGCGGTGGCACGATCCTGCGCATCATCCTGCCGCTGCTCGAACCCGCGCCGGCGCAACCATGATGCAGCCTCACGATCAGGATCGCGCTCCCGCCTCATCGGCACAGCTGCTGGTGATCGACGACGAGCCGCAGATCCGTCGCTTCCTCGAGATCAGTCTGCGCGCACAGGGTTATGCGGTGATGGAAGCCGAGACGGGGCAGCAAGGCCTCGAGGCGCTCGCCACACACGGCGCGGATCTGGTCATCCTCGACCTCGGCTTGCCCGACATGGATGGCCACGACGTGCTGCAGTCATTGCGGCAGTGGTCGCAGGTGCCGGTGATCGTACTCACGGTGCGCGCGGGCGAAGCCGAGAAGGTCGCGGCGTTGGACGCCGGCGCCAACGACTACGTCACCAAACCGTTCGGCGTGCAGGAACTGATGGCGCGCGTGCGTGCCCTGCTGCGCTTCCACGCCCAACCGGCTGATGCACCGCCGCTGTATGACGACGGCCATCTGCGCGTGGATCTGGCCCGCCGCGAAGTCAGCCTTGCCGGCGAGACCATAACCCTGTCGCGCAAGGAATATGCATTGCTCGCGTTGCTGGTGCGTCATGCCGGCCGTGTCGTCACCCAGCCGCAATTGCTGCGCGAACTCTGGGGCCCCACGCACCAGCACGACACCCATTACCTGCGGATCCTCGCCGCGAAACTGCGCCAGAAGCTCGGCGACGACGCGGCTGCACCGCGCTGGATCGCGACCGAGCCCGGCGTGGGCCTGCGCTTCATCGATGCGCGACCGTAGGGCGGGTTTTAACCCGCCGTTCGATACGTCGATGGCGGGTTAAAACCCGCCCTATGCACCCTCACTTGCGGATATCCACATCCTTGGTCTCGCGCAGAAACAGCGAGCCGATCACGAACGTCATCGCTGCGACGATGATCGGATACCACAGCCCCTGGTACATGTTGCCGCTCGCCGCGACCAGCGCAAACGCAATCGTCGGCAGAAAGCCGCCGAACCAGCCATTGCCGATGTGGTACGGCAGCGACATCGAGGTGTAGCGGATGCGCGTGGGGAACAATTCCACCAGCCACGCCGCAATCGGTCCGTACACCATGGTCACGTAGATCACGAGCAGGGTGAGCAGCAGTAGCAACATCGGCTTGTTGATGCGCGCGGGGTCGGCCTTGTCCGGATAGCCTGCGGTGGCCAGTCCCGACTTCAGCGCACCATTGAAGGCGTCGGCGCGGGCCTTGCCTTCGTCCTTGGCCAATCCTGCGCCTTCGTAACCCGGCACGACGTTGCCGCCGATCGCCACGCTTGCGATGGTGCCGGTTGGCGCCGCTTCGATCGCGTACGGCACACCGGCCTTGGCCAGTGCCGCGGTCGCGATGTCGCAGGAGCTGCTGAACACCTTCTTGCCGACCGGATCGAACTGGAACGAACAGGTCTCCGGATCGGCACGCACCACCGCAGGGTGCGTCGCGTGCGCTTCCTCGATCGCGGGATTGCCGTAATGGGTAATCGCCTTGAACACCGGGAAGTAAGTCAGCGCGGCGATCAGACAGCCGGCCATCACGATCTTCTTGCGACCGATCCGATCCGACAACCAGCCAAACAGGATGAAGAACGGCGTGCCCAACACCAGCGCGCCGGCAATCAGGAGATTGGCCGTGGTCGTGTCGACCTTCAGCGACTGGGTCAGGAAGTACAGCGCGTAGAACTGGCCGCAGTACCACACCACCGCCTGCCCGGCCGTGGCACCGAGCAGCGCCAGCAGCACGATCCTGCCGTTCTTCGAAAAGAAACTTTCGCTGATCGGTGCTTTCGAGGTCTTGCCTTCGTCCTTCATCTGCTGGAACAGCGGCGACTCGCTCAGCTGCAGGCGGATCCACACCGACACGCCCAGCAACACGATCGAGAGCAGGAACGGCACGCGCCAGTACTTTGCCTCGAAGGCCTCGGTGCCGACGTAGTTGCGTACGCCCAGGATCACCAGCAGCGACAGGAACAGCCCGAGCGTCGCGGTGGTCTGGATGAAGCTGGTGTACAGGCCGCGCTTGCCGTGCGGTGCGTGTTCGGCGACATAGGTGGCCGCACCACCGTATTCGCCGCCGAGCGCCAGCCCCTGCAGCAGCCGCAATGCGATCAGCGCGATCGGCGCCGCTACGCCGATGCTCGCGTAATTGGGCAACACGCCCACCAGGAAGGTCGACGCGCCCATGATCACGATGGTGATCAGGAAGGTGTACTTGCGTCCGACCAGATCGCCCAGGCGTCCGAACACCAGCGCACCGAACGGCCGCACCGCGAAGCCGGCGGCGAAGGCGAGCAGGGCGAAGATGAAGGCGCTGGTCTCGTTGAGCCCGCTGAAGAACTGCTTGGCGATGATCGCGGCGAGCGAGCCGTACAGATAGAAGTCGTACCACTCGAACACGGTGCCCAGGCTGGAGGCGAAGATGACCTTCCTGTGTCCCCGGCTCAGCGGGGCGGAACGATCGACAACCGAGGCAGCGACAGACATTCCGGGCGTCTCCTGATAGGCGGGCCGATGCGCGGAATGGCACGGCCGCCCGCGAGTTTGCCCTACCCGGCGGCGTTACGGCGCAGCCTCCGGGCGACCGCACGCGGCACCGTGTTGCGGCACACTTACGTTCCCACGTCGCCGGAGTCCGTGCATGTCGTCGTCCGATCTTCATCCCGTTCCCGATGGCTTCGCCGCCCAGGCCCGCATCCGGCGCGACGACTACGAGCGCCTGTACGCGCAATCGGTGCGTGAACCCGACGCGTTTTGGGGCCAGGTCGCGCAACGCCTCGAATGGATGAAGGCGCCGACGCAGATCAGGGACGTCAGCTACCAGCTCGACGACTTCCACATTCGTTGGTACGCCGACGGCGAGCTCAATGCCAGCGTGAACTGCCTGGACCGGCATCTGGCCACACGCGGCGACAAGACCGCGCTGATCTTCGAACAGGACGACCCGAACAAGCCGGCGCTGCACGTCAGCTATCGCGAACTGCATGCGCGCGTGTGCCGCCTCGCCAACGCGCTGCGCGCGCTCGGCGTGCGCAAAGGCGATCGCATCACCATCTACCTGCCGATGATTCCGGAAGCCGCAGTCGCGATGCTGGCATGCGCCCGCATCGGTGCGATCCATTCGGTGGTGTTCGGCGGCTTCGCCCCGCAGTCGATCGCCGATCGCGTGCACGACTGCCGATCCAAGCTGATCATCACCGCCGACGAAGGCCTGCGCGGCGGCAAGAAGATTCCGCTCAAGGCGAACGTCGATGCCGCGCTGAAGCTGCCGGGGACCAATTCGGTCGAAACCGTGCTGGTCGTGCGCCATACCAATGCCGCGGTCGACATGCAGATGCCGCGCGACCGCTGGTTCGACGCGGTGGTCGAAGGTCAGCCCGAGAGTTGCGAACCCGAGCGCATGAACGCGGAGGACCCGCTGTTCATCCTCTACACCTCTGGCTCCACCGGCAAACCCAAGGGCGTGCTGCACACCACCGGCGGTTATCTGGCCTATGCCAGCTACACGCACGAGGCGGTCTTCGACCTGCGCGAAGACGACATCTACTGGTGCACCGCCGACGTCGGCTGGGTCACCGGCCACAGCTACATCGTCTACGGCCCGCTCGCCAATGGCGCGACCGCGCTGGTGTTCGAAGGCGTACCGAACTACCCGACGGTGTCGCGCTTCTGGGAAGTGATCGACAAGCACCAGGTCACGATCTTCTACACCGCACCCACCGCGATCCGTGCGTTGATGCGCGAAGGTGAGGCGCCGGTGCGGAAGACCTCGCGCAAGTCGCTGCGCCTGCTCGGCACCGTGGGCGAACCGATCAATCCGGAAGCGTGGCGCTGGTATTACGAAGTCGTCGGCGATGCGCGCTGCCCGGTGGTCGACACGTGGTGGCAGACCGAAACCGGCGGCATTTTGATCACGCCGCTGCCGGGCGCGACCGATCTCAAGCCGGGTTCGGCGAGCAAGCCGTTCTTCGGCGTACAACCCGCGCTGGTCGATGCCAACGGCGCGCTGCTCGAAGGCGAAGCCGAGGGCAACCTGGTACTGCTGGATTCGTGGCCGGGCCAGATGCGCACTGTGTACGGCGATCACCCGCGCTTCATCGAAACCTATTTCAAGACCTATCCGGGCATGTACTTCACCGGCGACGGCTGCCGCCGCGATGCCGATGGTTACTACTGGATCACCGGCCGCGTCGACGACGTGATCAATGTCAGTGGCCATCGCATCGGCACCGCGGAAGTCGAAAGCGCGCTGGTGTCGCATCCGAAGGTTGCCGAAGCCGCCGTGGTCGGCTTCCCGCATGACATCAAGGGCCAGGGCATCTATGCCTATGTCACGTTGATCGTCGGCGAGGCGGAGAGCGAAGACCTGCGCAAGGAGCTGGTCGCGCACGTTCGCAAGGAGATCGGCCCGATCGCCGCGCCGGATCACCTGCAATGGGCGCCGGGCCTGCCGAAGACGCGCAGCGGCAAGATCATGCGTCGCATCCTGCGCAAGATCGCGGAGAACGCGCCGGAGCAGTTGGGGGATACAAGCACGCTGGCGGATCCGTCGGTGGTGGAGTCGCTGGTGCAACAGCGACGGGTGCCGTAAGCCAATCGTGCGTCAAAGCCCCTCTCCCTCTGGGAGAGGGGTTGGGGTGAGGGGCAACGAAGCTGCAGAATCACCGATTGCGCGTAACCCACCGCACTAGCCCCAGTGCTGGCCTCAGCGCAGCAGCATCCGCACAAGCGGACACAGTCGCCGCTCCGTCGCACCCTCATCCGGCGCTCCGCGCCACCTTCTCCCGGAGGGAGAAGGAGAACTACAAGAGCCCTTCCGCGGGAAGCTGGAGAAGCACTGCCTCCTGCTCCCGGAAGACAAGGGAAAATGCTCCAATCCCCACATGACCCGCGCACTCCACCTCCCCATCACCCTCGCCTATGCCAAGGGTGCCTACACCGTCCGCCTCGGCATCGGTCGCGACCAGAAGCCAGCCAACTTCGTCCTCGACTCCGGCAGCAGCACCCTTGTGGTCCTGCCGCACGTCTACGATCCCAATCAGGACGCAAGCCACGCCCCAACCTCCTGGGCGCAGGAAGTGCGCTATGGCGCGGGAACGTGGGCCGGGCCGGTGCTGGAAGCCGAGGTGCACTTCAATGGCCTGCGCGACAACGTGCGCCTGGAAGGCGCGCAGTTCTCGCTGGTCACTGCCAAGGCGCAGGACCTGCAGAACGCCGATGGCATCTTCGGCCTGGCCTACACCGGCCTGAATGCCGCGCACGACGTGCGCGATTACCTCAGCGAGCGTGGCGTCGATCCGCCGGTAACCTGGCCCTGGCCGTTCGACAAGGAAGACGAGAACCTCAAGGACTTCGACGCCCTGTTGAAAGAGCAACCGCGCGTCTCGCCCACGCCGTTGATCACCGCGCTAGCCAATGCCGGCCGCATCGACAACCGCTTCGCCCTGATGCTGCGCCGCCCGCTGGTGCACGTGGAGGACGACAGTGCCGACGCCGCCCTGCTTGCCGCCGACCCGCTTAACCAGGGCGTGATGGTGCTGGGCGGTTCCGCGCAGTACGAGGCCGACGACCAGTTCGCCCTCCACGAGGGCGAGTTCAGCGACATCCAGATCGTCCACGACCTGTACTACAACGCGCACCTGATCGCGGTACAGGTCGGCGACGGCCCGCGCATCGCCGCGCCCGCACTCGATCCCAAGTACGAACACCGCGCCGCCAGCAACGCGATCCTCGATACCGGCTGCAGCTTCGTCATCCTCGAAGGCACGTTATATGACGCAGTCATCGCAGCCTTCGCGCAATACGACGAACGCCTGAGCGCGCTGGCACAGCGCTTCCAGCAGACCTTCGCGCAAACGCAGCAGGGCATTCCGAATGCGGACGTCGATGCGCTGGAATGGCCGGAACTGCACTTCTACCTGCGCGCCACCGACGGCAGCGAGACAAAACTCACCTGCACCGACGAGCACTACTGGCCTCGCAACGCCATGCGCGCGGGACAGGCGTATTTCCTCATCGCCGATCAGCTCAAGAACTGGCCGAACCAGTCGATTCTCGGCCTGCCGTTGCTGGCCGAGCGGTATTGCGTGTTCGACCGCAGCGCCGGCGACAACGGCTGCGTGCGCGTGGCGAAGGCGCGTGGCGCCGATGCGGAGTGGTGTAGCTGATGGCGGTGCTGGATACGCCGCGGCTGCGCTTGCGTCCGATGGAAGCGCGTGACGAAGCGATGTTTTGTCATCTGTACACGGACCCGGACGTGATGCGGCGCATTCTTGCGCCGCTTTCGACCGAGGCTGCAGCACAGAGCTTCCAGCGCGCGCGCAACCACAACGCGAAGGAGACGCCCGGTCATCGCTTCTGGGCCATCGACGAAAGAGCCTCGGAAGAAACCATCGGCATGGCAGCCCTGCTGCGGGCCGACGACAGCGCCGAATTGGGCGTAATGCTTCGTAACGAGTGGTGGAACCAAGGGATCTCCAGCGAAGCCTTCGTACCGCTGATCGATCACGCCTTTCTGGGCATGGGGCTAGCCCTGGTCCATGCAGAGCGGCCGGATGACGACCACGCCCTGATCATCGACAAGCTGCTCGACCGGTTTGGCTTCGTGCGCACCCCCGAGCGAGCCTCGGCCCCCACCCAATGCCGTTGGGAGCTCCCCCACGCGGTCTGGCACGCTCGACGCACCGCCGACTGAGACGGAGTTTGCAAAATCAGGCGGGACGGGTATCGTCGATACCCTGTTTCCAGGGGAGAGGCAGCGCGTGGAGACGCCTGCTGGGGAAAAGGGCCGACTGGTCTGTGTCGGCCTGGGGATGATGTTGGGGGCCCATATCGGTCCGCGTGCGCGGAGCCACATCGAACAGTCCGATGTGGTGTTCGCTGCCGTGTCTGATCCGATTGTCGAACTGTGGCTGCAGCAGATGCATCCGGACGTGCGCAGCCTCCAGCCGCATTACGCTGAAGGCAAGCCGCGCCATCAGACTTACCGCGACATGGTCGAATCCATGCTCGTCGAGGTCCGCGCCGGCCGTACTGTTTGCGGCGCCTTCTACGGCCACCCTGGCGTGTTCGCCAAGGCACCGCACGATGCCATTGCGCAAGCCCGGAGCGAAGGCTTCGACGCGCATATGGAGCCTGGTGTTTCTGCGGAAGACTGTCTGTACGCCGACCTTGGCATCGACCCGGGGCGCCTTGGTTGCGCCCACTACGAAGCCAGTCAGTTCATGTTCTACCGCCGCCGGCTCGATCCGTCGGCTTATCTAATCCTGTGGCAGGTCGGCATTGCCGGCGACCGCACCTATCGTCGCTTCGCCACCGGCACCGAATACCGTCGCCTGCTGGTCGGACGCCTGCGCGAGGACTACCCGCTTGACCACCCGGTCACGGTGTACGAAGCCGCCACGCTGCCGATCACCCAGCCGCGCATGGAAACCGTGGCGCTGGGCGACCTGCCGAATACGCCGCTACATATGCACTCCACTTTGGTGGTGCCGCCGTGCGCACCACTGCAACGCGATGAGGCGATGCTGGCGAGGATCGAGGCGCTGGAGCGAGCTGAAGCCGCAGCTTTCGAATCTGTTTAGATCGCAATACACACCAACCAGCAGGAGGCTAGTGATGTCGATTGTGCAGTTCCTTGAAACCCTTGGTGCTTCGCCGAACAACCCGTCCGCCACCAATTACGCCAATGCCGTTAATGCATTGGACTTGGACGACGCCGCACGCAAGGCGCTGCTCGCCCGCGATGCGGATGGGCTGAACAAGCTACTTAACGGCCGTGCGGCTATGCGTTGCGTCGTCTTTGTCCCAGATTGACACATCCATGCTAGAGCGGAGTAAGGAGCCGAAGATGTCCCACGTGGTGCAGTTCCTTGAAACACTCGGCGCTTCGCCGAACAACCTGTCCGCTAAATACGCCGACGCCGTCGAAGCGCTGGGCTTGGATAACGCGGCGCGTGACGCGCTGCTGGCGCGAGATGCAGCCGGGCTGAGCAAGTTGCTCAGCGGCCGCGCTGCCATGCGCTGCTTCATCATGATTCCCGACTAATAGCAATTCCGGTGGAAGCGGCGTACGGCCGCTTCTGCCTTTCAACTAGCCGCCCACCAGCAGTAAGGAGTCAAAGATGTCCAACGTCGTGCAGTTCCTGGAAGCACTCGCGAGAAACCCCAAGCCAATGTCCCCGGAAGAATTCGCTTCCGACGTAATTAGCGCGGAACTGGATGCGGCCGCGGAGACTGCTTTGCTGCAGCGCGATGCAATCGGCTTGAGCCGTGCAATCGGCGGGCGCTCGAATGTAATGTGCTTGATCGTTCCCGCTGAGAACGATGAGCCACAGGAAAACGATCAGGACGGCGACGAACAAGCGCCGGATAGCGAACCTTCGTCTCGCGCAGCCTAACCCCTCATCCAGCAGACATTGGCGCCTTGCGCCAATGTCTGCACGGAGACAAACATGAAGCAGGAAGCTATTTCCAAATGTCTACTGGTGGCCGCATTGGCGCTCTCAGCGCCGACTTTCGCGGCTTCATCGCCACGCGACATCGACGGCCTATTGCGGGATGCCGACGCACTTCGCAGCACCAGCCCTAAAGCATTAGGGCCGATGCTTTCGAAGCTGGACTCGTTACAGACGAATGCAAGTCCAGAACAACAACGTCACCTTCGTCTGCTTCATGCCTATCACAAGATCGCCATCGGGCAGTACGAGGCTGCAGTCAAGGAAGCAGTCTCCGTTCACGACGAGGCCACTGAAGCGCCTATCAAGTTTAGAGCCGCTCTTCTCGTTGCCAATGGAGCTGCGATAACGCGAGACTTCTCTCTCGGCCTACGCTACCTCGAACGCGCGCTTGAACTAACCGATCAAATCCCGGACCGCGATCAGCGACATCAGGCTTTTTTGGTCGCCGCGGTTCTTTACAACCAGTACGGCCAATTCTCTCTGGGCCAACTGTATGCGGAACGCGTACTGGCCCAGGAAACGTCGGAAAGAAACATTTGTTTCGCCAAACAACTGCGCGCGGAATCTGCGTTTGGCCTTGGTGTTCCGCTGAGCGATAGGGAAATCAACTCCGCCATCAGCGAATGCGCAGACCAGCGGGAAGTAATCGCCTCCAACCTACTGCGCGGCTACTTGGCAAGGCACTGGGTAAGTTCCGGGAAGACAGCCCAAGCCATAGATCTGCTGGAAAGTCATCTGCCTGAAATTGAAGCTACCGGCTACCCGCGACTGGTGGGCGAGATTCATGGTCTGCTGGCGGAGTATCGCCTAATGAGCGGCGATCTCGACGGCGCTGAAGGGCACGCGCGCCGCGCCTTGAATAACGGAGGAAAAGACGCCTATTCATTGCCCCTGGTGACTGCGCACAGGGTGCTCTATGAAGCCGCGTTGAAGCGCGGCAACTTGAAGACAGCGCTCGACGAGTACCGCCAGTACGCCGAAGCCGACAAAGCCCGCCTCGATGAAGTGAAGGCCCGCGAGTTCGCGTTCCAACTCAGCCGCCACGAATTGCAGCAGAAGAACCAGGCCATCGAGCTGCTGAGCCGCCAGAACGAAGTCCTGCGCCTGCAACAGGAAGTCTCGAAGACGTCCGCACAGAACAATCAGCTGCTGGTGGCGATGCTCCTGCTCGTCCTCGGTGTCGGCGCCTACTGGGCCTACAAGATCAAGCGCGTGCAGATGATGTTCCGCAAGCAAGCGCAGATGGACAGCCTGACCGGCATCAGCAATCGCGGCTTCTTCCGTGCGGAGGCCGAGGTGCACCTGGGCCGCTGCAAGGCCAGCAACAAGGAGGCGGCGCTGGTGCTGCTCGATCTGGACAACTTCAAGCACATCAATGATCGCTACGGCCATGCCAGTGGCGACTGGGTGCTCAAGCAGGTGGCGACGGCGTGTCGTGCGGCCTGTCGTGAAGGCGACCTGTTCGGGCGGCTTGGTGGCGAGGAGTTCGCGATCCTCTCCTGCGGTGGCGATCTGCATACGGCCGAACGCATCGCGCAGCAGTGCCGCGCTGCGTTGGCGGCGATCGACACTTCGTCGATCGGTCACGAACACGCGATCACTGCGAGCTTTGGTTGTGCGACGACGCGTTTGTCGGGGCACGTGTTCGAGAATCTGTTCATGCATGCCGACCGTGCGATGTATCGCGCCAAGGCGGAAGGCCGCGATCGCGTGTGTGCGCACGAGGACAATCGGCCTGTTCTAGTTAGGACTCAGGCGCAGGCGCACGCCTGAGTCCTTGATCTGCGGCGCGAGCGCCGGATTGCAGCGGCGAAGCCCATGGGCTTCGCCGTTGTCGTTTTTGGGCCTCCTCTTCCAACAAAGAGGTTTGGCCAATCGACATAGCGATTCATAGCGCGAACTTCAGCATCCCCGCTCCGCCTACCCCTCATCCGCCCTGCGGGCACCTTCTCCCCGCACGCGGGGAGAAGGACAAAGAGTTGCGGGCAGAAGAGAGCCCCTCGCCCCGCAAGCGGGGAGAGGGACAGCGTTGCGGAGCAACGCAGGGTGAGGGATGTGGCGAAGAGGCGACGGCAAAAGCGCCCCTCATCCGCCCTTCCCTCAGCGGGCTGTCGCCCGCTTCGACCTTCTCCCCGCACGCTGGGAGAAGGGCAAGCTCCAAAGATCCGGCGCAGCGCTTCGCGTGCGTCGCCTGACCCTTCGTCCGCCAGCGAGAACAGGGCGAACTTTGACAGCCCGTTAACCCGTCCTACCCGACCCTCGCCCAGCGCGCGATGGGGCCATGCCGCGCGCATTCGCAGTGGGAGTTCCGTAAAGCCAGACCGCCGCACATGCACGTGCGGCGTGGGCCGTTGCCGTCGTGACGGCGCGGCCCGTCGAACTTCGCCCGGAGCCGCCGTGTGCCGTGCTAAGTCCTGTTCCTCAACTCGGAGAGAGACATGAAGTCACTGCCCTTGTATTGCGCCACTGTCGCATTGGTCGGCGTCGCGTTCGCGTTTTCCCCCGCCGTGCACGCCGCCGGACCGGCGCCGATCAAGATCGCCGATCTGCACGCCACCGACCTGCGCCTGGACGGACGCGATGTCGCGGCCGTCGCCAGCAATGCCCACACCGTGGCGATCCGAACACCGGATGCCGCCTTCATCAAGATCCACTTCGATCACTTCGCATTGCCGGCCGGCGTGACGCTGGAAGTTGCCAGTCCCGATGGACGCGAGGTGTATCGCTACAGCCAGGGCAATCTCGGTCCGCACACGGTGGACGCGACGCTCGGTCAGAACGGCCGCACCAGTTTCTCGGCGATGTCGATCCATGGTCCGGTCGCATTGCTGCGCCTGGTCGGCAGCGCGCGCGAGCCATGGCGTCCCGAACACGGCGTGCGGGTGAGCCGCTATCACGAGGGCTTCCCCGAGACGATGCTGCCGGAGCTGCAGCGCGAAGGCCTGCTGGAAGCGGGCGTCGGTCCGGAATCGATCTGCGGCACCGACGACAAGCAACCGGCGGTTTGCTACGCGTCCTCTGATCCCACGGCATTCGACCGCACCAGGCCGGTCGCGCGCATCCTGATCGGCGGCGCCAGCCTGTGCACGGCGTGGCGCGTGGGGCCGGACAACCGCATGTTCACCAACAACCACTGCATCTCGTCGCAGAGCGGCGTGGCCTCGACCGAGGTCTGGTTCAACTACCAGCAGTCGAGCTGCAGTGGCGGCTCGGCCACGGTCACCAAGGTCACCGGCGACCAGATGCTGACGACGGAAGGGACGCTCGACTACACGCTGTTCACGGTGCAGAACTTCGCCACGATCAGCAGCTTCGGCTATCTCGGCCTCGATGTGCGCCAACCGACCTTGAATGAAGAGATCTTCGTCGCGGGGCACCCGGGCGGGCGGCAGAAGGAACTCAGCGTGGTCAGCGACCAGGACGGCGGCGGCCGTTGCCGCATCAACGACCCCAACGCGACCGGCAACGCCGCGAATACCGACGCGGGCTATTACTGCGATACCGAAGGCGGCAGTTCCGGCTCCCCGGTGATCGCGCGTGCTTCCAACCGCGCGATCGCACTGCATCACTTCGGCGGCTGTCTCAACAGTGGCGCGAAGTTCTCGCTGATCTGGCCGCAGGTGTCGTCCTTCTTCGGTGGCGTGGTGCCGCCGGGCGATAACGACGGCGGTGGCGGTGGCAACGTCGCGCCAGTGGCGAACTTCAGCTTCAGCACCAACCGGCTGACCGCGAACTTCACCGATGCCTCCAGCGACAGCGATGGCACGATCGCTTCGCGCAACTGGAACTTTGGCGATGGCACCAGCTCGACCGCGACGAGTCCGTCACACACGTATGCCGCAGCGGGCACCTACACGGTCACGCTGACGGTGACCGACAACGGCGGCGCCAGCGGCACCACGTCGAAGTCGGTGCGGGTGAAGCGGGGCAGGTAGGCCAAGCCACGCGCAACACATTGCGCGCCAATCGCGCCAGCATGCCGGTCGGTGTGCTGGCGCTCTTGACCAGTCGGTGCGACATGACGCGCGCGGCGACGCTTTGTAGAGCGGAGCTTGCTCCGCCGCTGTTCGTGGTGCTTGACCGGAAGGCAGCGGAGCAAGCTCCGCTCTACAAGGCCAGGCCATGCGCGGCCGCGGGTTGCAATGCAGCGATACGCGTCAGCATGTCGCACCAGAAGTCGCTTCAACGGTGGCCAAGGCGCCGATGCCAGGGTTTTGCTGCGCTGCGGCGTGCACGCGGCGAAGCCTGTGGGCAGGATGCGCGCGCCGCTGGGCCGCGGCAGGAGTGGAGATCTGGGCCGATCGTCCACTCGTCGTCACCTTCCGCACTCACGTTGAGTGCAGAACGGTCGGAAGAGCACAGGGATGTCCGCAGCCATCGGCGTGATGCCGCTGGCAGGGCCTGCGTTCCGTCCGGGCGACGACACGTGTCGTTTCCTACTCCCCCCGGAGTTACGCATGCAGCCCGCCCGTCCCGCGCCCGCCCCTCGCCTTCCCGCTTCGACCTGTTCACGCCACGCCTGCGCGCAGCCTGACTGCGCACGGTCCGCGTCCTGACGAATTCCTTCTGTCCGCGCCCAGGCGCGGGCGGATCGTTCGTGCACGCGGCCGGCAGCGTTCACGCTTTGCAGTCCCTTGCAGTTCTTTTGATCGCGGCCCTCCCCTGTTCGGCCGAGCTGGCAGTCCGATTCAACCGGTAGTTAGCCATCCCGATCGCCAACCTTGCTGCATCCGCAGCCGGGGGCGCGCGCTTCAGAAGAAGCGTCGCTGGCGATCGACACCCCATCGATAACCAGGAGAGAGTTGTGGAACGCAATTCGATGAACCTTCTCGCACTGTCGCCGCTCGCTTTCGCGCTCGCGTGCACCCCGGCGTTCGCTGCTTCGCGCGTCGACATGCACAAGCAGGACGCTGCCAAGATCCAAGCTCAGTACAAGGCCGCCACCGTCCGTTCGGGCGTCGCTGCCGCCGTGGCCGATCGTCACGCCGAAATGCTCGGTCTGGATGCCAACTCCAGCCTCAAGCTGCTGAACACTGACACCAGCAACGGCTCGGTGCGTCGCTATCAGCAGACCTACCGCGGCATTCCGGTGTTCGGCGAGCAGGTGATCGTCGCTGAAGACCGCCAGGGCAACCTGCGCACGATGTTCGGTAGCCGCGTCGACGGTCTGTCGCGTGAGCTGCCGTCGGTCGCCGCCAAGCTCGACAAGGGCCAGGCCCTGGCGATCGGCAAGAAGGCCGGCCTGGGCAGCAGCCTGGTCGCCAAGCGCACCGAAAACGAGAAGAGCGATCTGAGCGTGTGGGTCGACGCCAACGACCGCGCGCATCTGGTCTATGTCGTGTCCTATTTCGCCGACAGCTCGGTCGGCGGCGCCCCGACGCGTCCGTTCGTGATCGTCGACGCCAACAACGGCAAGGTGCTCAAGCAGTGGGAAGGCCTGACCCACGCCCTGGTCGGCACCGGCCCTGGCGGCAACACCAAGACCGGTCAGTACGAGTGGGGTTCGGGCGGCCAGTACGGCTTCCTCGACGTGACCCAGTCGGGCAGCACCTGCACCATGAACAACGCCAACGTTAAGTCGGTGAACCTCAACGGTGGCAGCAGCGGCACGACGGCGTATTCGTACACCTGCCCGCGCAACACCTACAAGACCATCAACGGCGGCTACTCGCCGATCAACGACGCTCACTACTTCGGTGGCGTGATCACCAACATGTACCCGGCCTACACCGGCTACAACGCGCTGTCGTTCCAGCTGGTGATGCGCGTGCACTACGGCTCGAGCTACGAGAACGCCTTCTGGGACGGCTCGACGATGAGCTTCGGCGACGGCGCCAGCACGTTCTACCCGCTGGTCAGCGCCGACGTGGCCGGCCACGAAGTCTCGCACGGCTTCACCGAGCAGCACTCCAACCTGACCTACTCGGGCATGTCGGGCGGCATGAACGAAGCCTTCTCCGACATGGGCGGCGAAGCTACGGAACACTACTGGAAGGGTTCGGCTGACTTCCTGGTCGGCCAGGAAATCTTCAAGGGTGCCGCCGGCCAGGCGCTGCGCTACATGTGCAACCCGACCCAGGACGGAAGCTCGATCGACAACGCTGCCAACTACAACAGCGGCCTCGACGTGCACCACTCCTCGGGCGTGTACAACAAGGCGTTCTGCAACCTGGCCAAGACGGCGGGCTGGGACGTGCCGAAGGCGTTCAAGGTCATGGCCCGCGCCAACGCGCTGTACTGGACCGCTGGCTCGACCTTCAACCAGGGCGCGTGCGGCGTTGAAACCGCGGCGACCGACGTGGGCCTCAACAAGGCCGACGTGACCGCGGCGTTCAACACCGTGGGCGTCAGCTGCGCGGGCGGCGGCGGCGGCGGCACGGTGACCGTGCTGGCCAACAACCAGCCGGTGACCGGCATCGGCGCTTCGTCGGGTACGGACAAGTACTACAAGCTGGACGTGCCGGCTGGCGCGACCGGCCTGAAGTTCGTCACCTCCGGCGGCACCGGCGACGCCGACCTGTACGTGAAGTTCGGTTCGCAGCCGACCACCACGTCGTACGACTGCAAGTCGGAAGGCAGCACCACCGCCGAGACCTGCAACATCGCCACGGCGCAGGTGGGCACGTACTACGTCACCATCCATGCCTACAGCACCTACTCGGGCATGAGCCTGACCGGCAGCTACAGCACCGGCGGTGGCGGCGGCACGACGACCTACAGCAACACGACCGATTACGCGATCAACGACAACGCCACGGTGGATTCGCCGATCACGGTCTCCGGCCGTACCGGCAACGGTCCGACCAACGCGTCGGTCACGGTCGCTATCGTGCACACCTACATCGGTGACCTGAAGGTCGACCTCGTGGCTCCGGATGGCACGCTGTACAACATCCACAACCACACCGGTTCGAGCACCGACAACATCAACAAGACGGTGAACTTCGACCTGTCGAGCGAAGCGCTGAACGGCACGTGGAAGCTGCGCGTGAACGACAACGCCAACGCCGACACCGGCAAGATCGACAGCTGGAGCGTCACGTTCTAATGCGACGTTTCTAGGCCAAACCTTCCGGACCAGGGCCGGTCCGGAGCTTGGCTGACGAGCGCGCTGAAAACCGAAACCGGCGAGCTGCAATGCTCGCCGGTTTCGTATCCACCACTCATTCATTTCACACATTCATCGGCTGGGCCGCGTCGGCACCCTGCAGGACGCGCCGGTGAGAATTCTCAAGGAGAGTCCGATGAAGTTCCGTTCCATCCGGAGGGCATCACTTGCCGCTCCGTTGCTGTCGGCCACGCTGCTCGGCGCCGCCTTTCTCGCGCCGGCCGCACATGCGCAGACGCGCAATCGCGCTCCGACTGCGGAAGACCCGCAGGCGCCGGTGTACGTCGTCGCTTCGCGTGCCACGTACCTCGCCGGCCTGCAAAACATGGCCACCGAAGGCGTTGCCCGTCGCGACAGCCAGGGCCATGAGCTGGTCATCGCCAAGCTGCGCGCGCATCAGGTGGGCGATCTCGCTCGCCACGTCCATGAGAAGGAAAACCGTTGCGGCGGTTTCTTCGCGTTCGATAGTCAGGCCGAAGCCGAAACCTTCGTCCGCAACGATCGCAGTGCGCAGGCGATGAAGCGCGCTTCTCTCGCCAATACCTTGCTGGCTGCACCGATCGACAATGGCACCACCGTGAATCCGTGGCTGGGCAACGTCGATGCCGCGCGGATCAAGTCGACGATCACCACGCTGGCGGGCTACACCAACCGCTACTACACCTCGACCACCGGCAAGACCTCGGCTGAGTGGATCAAGTCGACCTGGGACGGCCTGGCCAGCGGCCGCAGCGACGTCAGCAGCGAACTGTTCACCGCCTGTAGCAACTGCTCCACGCAGCCCTCGGTGATCCTCACCATCCAGGGCGCGGAACTGCCGAACGAAGTCGTGGTGCTCGGTGCGCATCTGGATTCGATCAACGGCAGTGCGGGCGGCAGCAACTCCCAGGTCGCGCCCGGCGCGGACGACGACGCCTCGGGCATCGCCACGCTGACCGAAGTCTTGCGCGTTGCGCTCGCCAACGGCTGGCATCCCAAGCGCACGGTGAAGTTCATGGGCTATGCGGCGGAGGAAGTCGGTCTGCGCGGCTCCAATGCGATCGCGCAGTCGTTCCAGGCCGCCGGCACCAACGTAGTCGGCGTGCTGCAGCTGGACATGACCAACTACCAGACCGCCGGCACCGAGATGCGGATCGTGACGGACTATTCGAGCGAAGACATGAAGCAGTTCTTCGCCGACCTGTTCGACACCTATCTCGCTCCGCTCGGCATCCAGCGCGGCACCTACACCTGCGGCTATGGCTGCTCCGACCATGCCTCTTGGACCAGCGCCGGTTATCCCGCGGCGATCATGTTCGAAGGCGGCACCGCCAGCGGCGGCTACAACCCGAACATCCACGGCACCGGCGACACGCTCGCCAACATGGGCGACACGGCCGCACCGTCGGCGTACTTCGCCAAGTTCGGCCTGGCCTTCCTCGGTGAGCTCGCCAAGACCGCAGGCAGCACCGGCAACGCGGCGCCGGTCGCGAACTTCAGCAGCAGCGTCAGCGGCCTGACGGTCAACTTCACCGACAGTTCGAGCGACAGCGACGGCACGATTGCCTCGCGCAGCTGGAACTTCGGTGACAGCACGTCCTCCACCGCAACCAACCCCAGCCACACCTATGCCGCGGCCGGCAGCTACACCGTCACGCTGACCGTCACCGACAACGGCGGCGCCAGCAACAGCAAGTCACAGACGGTGACCGTCGGCAGCAGCGGTTCGATGCTGCAACCCGGCGTCCCGGTCACCGGCATCAGCGGCGCGGCGGGCAGCGAGCAGCGTTGGACGATGCAAGTACCGACCGATTCGACCGGCCTGAAGTTCGTTACGAGCGGTGGCACCGGCGATGCGGACCTGTACGTAAAGTACGGCAGCGCGCCGACCACTACGTCGTACGACTGCAAGTCCGAGGGCAGCAGCACCGCTGAGACCTGCACGCTGCCGTCGGCGACGCCGGGCACCTGGCACGTGCTCGTGAAGGGCTACTCGGCGTTCTCCGGGATGAGCCTCACCGGCAGCTACACCATCACCGGACCGCGCACGAGCTACAGCAACACCACCGACTACGCGATCAACGACAACGCCACGGTGGATTCGCCGGTTACCGTGTCCGGTCGTAGCGGCAACGCACCGGCGGATGCGTCGGTGACGGTCGCTATCGTGCACACGTACATTGGCGACTTGAAGGTCGACCTGGTCGCGCCGGATGGCACCCTCTACAACATCCACAACCACACCGGTGGCAGCGCCGACAACATCAACAAGACAGTAACGTTGAACCTGTCGAGCGAAGCGATGAACGGAACGTGGAAGCTGCGCGTCAACGACAACGCCAACGGCGACACCGGCAAGATCGACAGCTGGAGCGTCGCGTTCTGATCGCGGTTGTGCCCGTGCTGTGAATGAAAGACCCCGGCGATGCCGGGGTCTTTTCATTGGCAACCGTCGCTTTGTAGAGCCGAGCTTGCTCGGCTGCTCCTCGTTGCGGCAAGGCAAAGGCAGCGGAGCAAGCTCCGCTCTACAAGGCTCCGGCAATCAATTGCGCGCGCCCGGCAATGCAGTGCCGTGCACGAGATAGTGGTTGAGGCGCGCTTCCCAGTCGCGCATGAACTGCACGTAGTACTCGGCGGTGAAGCCTGCGACGAACGCATCACCCGCGGGCGTGCCGAGGCTGGTGTGGAGATAGGTCACGGTCGCGTCGCAGCCGCTGTCGGTCGCTTGCAACGCGATGCTGAGGCGACAGGCGGTGATGCCCGGAGTGATCTTCAGCATCTCGACGAAGCCAGCCTCGGGGTCGTGGCGGGTGACGTACCAGATCGCATCCTGCGGTTCGGCGGCGGTCACGAAAATACAGTCGATCTCAGCGACGCCCGAATCGCTCGCGACCCGCAATGGATTCCAGCCTTCGATCCAGTCCACTTCGCGCACCGGGCACAACAGCGGGAACACGCGTGCGGGCTCGGCGACGAGATGCTGCACGTAGCTGTGGCCGACGCGGCGGGGTGCTTGGATGTTCATGTCGTCTCCTCGGAGGACGTTGGTTTGATTCGTTGCGCTTGCTCTCTTTTTGCTCCTGTTCGTCATCCCCGCGCACGCGGGGACCCAGCGACTTCGTTTTTGCCGTTGCCTCGGATTTCGCAGACCGCAAAAAGCAGAAGCCCGCCTTGCGGCGGGCTTCTTCAGCAAAGTCGCTGGATCCCCGCTTTCGCGGGGATGACGCTCTGACAAGCCGTGCGCTATGCGCACGGGTCAGAACGTCACTTGATCTTGCCTTCCTTGTAGATCACATGCTTGCGAACGACGGGGTCGTACTTCTTGACCTCCATCTTGTTCGGCGTGTTCTTCTTGTTCTTGTCCGTGGTGTAGAAGTGGCCGGTGTTGGCCGAGGAGATCAGACGGATCTTGTCGCGCTTGGAAGCCATGGTTCAGATCCTCCTTCAGATCTTCTCGCCGCGCTTGCGCATGTCGGCCAGAACGGCATCGATGCCGTTCTTGTCGATGGTGCGCAGGCCAGCGTTGGAAAGGCGCAGCTTCACCCAGCGGTTTTCGCTGGCAACCCAGAACCGGCGTTCATGCAGGTTCGGGAGGAAACGGCGGCGGGTCTTGTTCATGGCGTGCGAGACGTTGTTGCCAGTCGTCGTTCGCTTGCCAGTGACTTGGCATACTCGGGACATACGCACCTCGAGAGGTAATTGATGCTTCCCTTGGCCAGGGAGGCGGCGGCCCCTCCGCGCGCAATGATCTGCGGCGGCTCACGATACGGGTGGACATTTCCGCTGCCGGCGGCGGGAGGGAATCGTGGTTCCGGGTCCCGCCCGGCTGAGCTCCCGAAGAGAGCAGCCGGACGCAGCGAGCCGCGAATTATGCATGGGTCGGGTGGTCTGGGCAAGGGTTATCCACAGGCCCGCTTCCTGCCTGCCCCCTCGCCCCGCTTCGGGGAGAAGTCGTGCCGCTTACGCGCCACTGGCGCGTGCACGACTGAGCGCTCTCGCGCTATGCGCGAGAGCTGGGGGCGGAGCGAGGGACCGCGTCGCATCAGCGACACAGGGTGAGGGGGCGTCCGGGCAACGGCAAAAAGCGCCCCTCATCCGCCCTTCGGGCACCTTCTCCCCGCCTTCTCCCCGCCTGCGGCAGGGAGAAGGGCAAGATTTTTTCCAGGGCGAGGGCCCAGGGTTCAGGGCGCGGCTGTGTCAGCCCGCTTGCCAGCGCCCGCCGCCGCCTTCGCAATAAACGCCCTTACCTGCTGCTCCAGCACCGGCAGCGGCACCGAGCCCTGGCTGAGCAGGGTGTCGTGGAAGGCCTTGATATCGAACTTCGGCCCCAACGCCTTCTCGGCCTCGGCACGCAAGCGCACGATCGTGATCTCGCCCAGCTTGTAGCTCAGCGCCTGACCCGGCCAGGAGATGTAGCGATCGACTTCGGTTACGACCTCGTGCTCGCTCAGGGCGGTGTGGTCGCGCAGGTAGGCCTGCGCCTGCTCGCGGGTCCAGCCCTTGTGGTGCACGCCGGTGTCGATGACCAACCGGCACGCACGCCACATCTCGTAGCTGAGGCGGCCGAAGTCCTCGTACGGCGTCTCGTAGATGCCCATCTCCTTGCCGAGCTTCTCGCTGTACAGGCCCCAGCCCTCGCCGTAGGCGGAGATGTAGCTGTTGCGGCGGAACTCCGGCAGCTGGCCCTGCTCCTTGGCTAATGAGCCCTGCAGCGCATGACCGGGCGACGACTCGTGCAGGGTCAGCGCCGGCAGGTTGTAGAGCGGGCGCGACGGCAGGTCGTAGGTATTGACCCAATAGGTACCGGCGCCGCCGCGACCACTGGTCCAGAACGGCGCGATGTCGGCCGGCACTGGCACGATCGTGAAGCGCTCGCGCGGCAACGTGCCGATGAACTTGCCGATCTCGCCGTCGACACGCTTGGAGATCCACGCCGCACGCGCGAGCAGCTCCTGCGGCGTGGTCGCGTAGAACTGCTTGTCGGTGCGCAGGAACTTCAGGAACGCGGCAAAGCGGTTTTCCCCAGCCGGCGCCTTGAAGCCAACCTGATCGATGATCGAATCCATCTCGCCCTGGATGCGCGCGACTTCCTGCAGACCGATCTGGTGGATCTTCTCGGGATCGAGATCGAGCGTGGTGTATTCGCGGATCTGCTGGCGGTAGTAGGCGGCGCCGTCGGGCAACTGCTCCGCACCGAGCGTGCGCCGCGCCTTGGGCATGTATTCGTCGCGGAAGAACACCAGCAGCTTGGCGTACGCCGGAATCAGCCGTTCGCGGATTGCCTTGGCGCCGGCGGCACGCAGTCGCGCCTGCTCGGCCGCGGAAATCGTCGCCGGCATCTTCTTGAACGGCTCGTAGAAGCCGGACAGCTCCGGCTCGCGCACCTGCGCCACCATCGCGATCGACGCGTCGCGCCCGTCCAGCACCGCGCGCGGCACGCTGAAGCCGCGCGCGAGGCCGGTACGCATGTTGGCGATGTTCTGGTCGAAGTAGCGCGGCACGTCGCTCAGGCGATCGATGTAGGCCTGGTAATCCTCGACGTTGTGCAGCTGGCGTCGGGTCATGAAGCCCAGGTTCGACCAGAACGAGGAATCCGAATTGAGCGGCATCTCGTAACCGCGCAGACGCACATCGGCGGCGAGGTTGTCGATCTGGTCGCGGTAGATCGCCAGGTTGATGCGGTTTTCGGCGCTCAGTTGCGTCGGATCGATCGCGCCAAGCTGACGCAGCACGTCGTCCCACACCCGCAGGCGCGCGGCCTCGCTTGCCGGATCCACCGACGGCAGGTCATGACGACTGCCGGAGTTGTCGTTGTCCTCGTCGGCCATGCCGAATTCGGCCTGGCGCCACTTCCATTCCTTCTGGTAGATCGCCTCGAAGCGCGCGTCGGCACCCTGTGCGGTGATGGGAGCGGTGGGCTTCGGCACAGCCAACGTGGCAGTGGCGACGAGGGCGAAGGGGCCGCACAGCAGGGCGGCGAGCAGTGGTTTCACGTCGGGGACTACCGAAAGCGAGGCGAGGTGCCGATCTTCGCATTCCGGCAGGCGGCCTTGGCCTGCCGTTCTGCTGCTTTTTCGGAATGACCGCTGGCGCCCGGGAACGCTCAGCCGCCGGGTTTGCGTGCCGACACCAGCCCGGTCCGCATCCACGGACCGCCCCACCACATCCGCCAGCCCAGCCCGCGCTGGTGCAGGTCGGCTGCACCCAAGGCCTGCAGACGCTGGCGATAGGTGCCGACATGGGAGATGTCGGCGATCAGCAGCCGTCCACCCGGGCGCAGGACGCGCCAGGCCTCATCGATGGCTTGCTCGCGGCCGGCGGCATCGTTGACGTTGTGGATGGCGACGTTGGAGACGATCAGGTCGAAGCCGTCTGCCGCGAACGGCAGTTCGCGCATGTCGGCGGTCTGCAGTTCCACGCGGTCGGCGACACCCTCGGCGATCGCGTTGCGTTCGGTCATTGCGATCGCATTGCCGGACTGGTCCGCCGTGCTCCAGATGTCGATGCCGACGGCAGAACCTCGTGGCACGCGTTGCGCAGCCAGCAGCAACACGGCGCCGCGGCCGCAGCCCAGGTCGAGGACGCGCTCGTCGCCGCGCAGTTCGGCACCGTCGAGCAACGAGTTCCAGACCAGGAACTTGCCGCGCCAGGTGGAATGCAGGTAACACACCACCGACAGCAGCAACACCGCGCCCGTCAGCCACAGTCCGCGCAGCGGCGTGGCGAGCAGAAGCACGAAGGAAAGCGCGGTGCCGATCGCCATCAGCAGCGGCACCATAGGCGCGTCGATTCCGTAGGCGCCCTTGCGCGGTAGGTAACTCATGGCTTCGTCCGTTCGCGTGGAGGAAGCCGCATCCTCCTGACGCCCATCTGCCCGCGCTAGTGACAGGCATCACCCGCTGCGGGTGACAACCGCTGTGTCGACGCCTTCCGCGCTCAGTGGCTGGCCTTGTCCCGGTGCCAGCCGCGGTGCTGGATGTCCAGGTACAGGCTGTAGGCCGCGGTGAAGGCCGGGAACAGGTTCTGGATCACCCCGACCGAGTCCTGCTTGGCCGAGAACACGAAATAGGCCAGCGTCATCACGCTGCCGACCAGGCTCATGTACCAGAACAGCCGCGGGATCACCGGCTTGCCGTGCTTGCGGGAAGCCAGGAACTGCACCAGCCAGCGCCCGCCGAACATCAGCGCGCCGGTCAGGCCGATCAGCTTCCACGGCGACATGTGCAGACCGGTCCAGGCCAGCCATGCGATCGGCGAATTCATGACATCCGCGCCACCGCCGACGGCGGCCTCTGCAGCCATCAGCAGCATCTCAGACTTCCTCGACCGCAGTGCGCTTGCTGCGCGTGATCAGCCACGCCACACCGCGCAGATCGCGGATGCCGACCAGGGCGCGGTTGAGGTTGTTGTACTTGGACACGCCGGCGGTACGCGCGCGGTGGTGGACCGGCACGCTTACCGTCTTCCAGCCTGCGCGTTGCATCAACGCCGGCAGGTAGCGGTGCATATGGTCGAAATAAGGCAGATCGAGGAACGCGGCGCGCTCGAACAGCTTGATACCGCAACCGGTGTCGGGCGTGGCATCACGCAGCATGCGTGCGCGGATCGCATTGGCCCACTTCGACGCCCAGCGCTTGCTGCCGGTGTCCTGGCGATTGACCCGCCAGCCGGCGAACAGCTTCACGTTCGCGGCGCCCTTGGCGCGCTCCGCGATCAGATTGGGAATGTCGGCCGGATCGTTCTGGCCATCGCCGTCCAGCGTGGCGATCCATTCGCCGCGCGCGGCCTTCACGCCGGTGCGTATGGCGGTGCTCTGCCCGCTCTGGCTGACGTGGTGCAGCACGCGCAGCTCGGGCACCTGCGCCTTCAGCCCCCGCAGGGTCGCCAGGGTGTTGTCGCGCGAATGGTCGTCGATGTAGACGATCTCAAACGGCACCACGCCGCGCAGCGCAGCCACGATCTCGTGGATGAGCGGGGCGACGTTGTCCTGCTCGTTGAACACGGGCACGACGACGGAGATCTGGGGCTGCGTGGCGGTCATCAGGGCACTGCGGGCCGCGCGGGTGGCGCGGCGGAATTGAGAATGGCGGCGTGCATCGTACCCGCCCGGGATGACGGCGTCAGCGCGTACGTCAGGCCCGATCGCCGAAATAGTCGCGGCACCAGGCCACGACCTGCGGCAAGCCCGTCTCGATGGAGGTCGCGGGCTCGAATCCGAAGGCCGCGTGGGCCCGCGCGGTGTCGGCCATGGTTTCGACCATGTCGCCCGGCTGCATGTCCTTGTAGACCTTCTGCGCGGGGCGTCCGGCCGCCTGTTCGATCACGCCGATGAAGCGCTCCAGTTCCACCGGGGTGTGGTTGCCCAGGTTGAAGACCCGGTGCGGCGGCTCATCACCCGGCGGGTGATCGAGCGCGCCGAGCACGCCGGCGACGATGTCGGCGACGAAGGTGAAGTCGCGGCGCATCCGGCCATGGTTGAACACCTCGATCGGGCGGCCGGCCAGCACCGCGCGCGAGAACAGCAGCGGCGCCATGTCTGGCCGACCCCAGGGGCCGTACACAGTGAAGAAGCGCAGGCCGGTCGATCGCAGGTCGTACAGCTGCGCGTAGGTGTACGCCATCAGTTCGTTCGCGGCCTTGGTTGCGGCGTACAGCGAACGCGGCTGGTCGACGCGCTGGTCTTCGGAGAACGGCGGCGTTGCCGAATCGCCGTACACCGACGACGAACTCGCGTACGTCAGATGCTGCACGCCACGATGGCGACACAGCTCAAGCATGTTCACGAAGCCGGTCAGATTGCTGTCGACGTAGGCGTGCGGATTGGTCAGCGAATAGCGCACGCCGGCCTGCGCGGCGAGGTGCACGACGCGATCCGGCTTCACCTCGTCGAACAGCGCGGCCAAGCCATCGCGATCGGTCAGGTCCAGCGCGCGGATGTCGATGTCGGGACACAGCGCCGCGACGCGATCGCGCTTGATCTGCGGATCGTAGTAGTCGTTGTAGTTATCGAGCCCGACCACGGTATCGCCGCGGTCACGCAGGGCACGGCACACGTAGGCGCCGATGAAGCCGGCTGCGCCGGTTACGAGGATGGTCATGGGCGCATTTTAGGGCCTATCTCATGACCCGGCCTCTGGCGCCGGAAATCAGAGGCTATCAAGGACCACAATAAGCGGGAGAACGACGACTCGAGGTCCAGCGTAGAGACGCAATGGAATAGCCTTGGCCCCCGCTGCCCTGCTCCAAATTCAACGAAAGCCTTCCTTTGCAGAAGCGGTGTTCCACGAAATACGGACCGTCGAACTTACCGACGTATGTCCATCCCGAGGTTCCGGCAAAGCTAGCAAAAGCCTCAGGCTCTATAGCTACCGAGCCGTCCGATGCTATGCCGACCAAAGAGCCTCGATCAAAGTAGTGATCGTTGCTCAGTCCAAATCGACCCCGAAATTCCGCCATCTCAGCTTCAAGCTGATGACGACTCGGTCGTCCGCTTTCATTGGCGGACATCAGCTGCCGCAGAAACAGGGTGCCGCCCAGAACGAACAGCACCCCAATCCCAGTCGCGAACAGTAGGCGCGGCACTACCAGCTCCAACCCCAGCCGTCAGTGCTGATGATCGTTCCATAGTCGCCACCGAGCCCACCTGTCCCACGAGTGCCCTCTAGGCTAAATCCCGTGCCAACACCAACTTCGCCCGAGAACCCCTCGCCCGGGACATATGTAACAGCGCCACCAACATCGGCATATGCACCGGAGGTCGCCGCTCCGGCGCCAGTATGGAACCGGTCCAATTTTTCGGAGGATGGCGTGCACGGCTGCTCTAACCAGCCCACGGACGCGCTTACTCCAGCAGAAACCGGGTGCGGATAGGGTCTGTTGGCCCCGACGGACATATACACGTGTCCATTCCTTGCTCGCGTGAACGTAAAAGACGTTACGTATACATTGACTGACACTTTTACGTAATCAGGCAGACGTCCCCTACGATCGGGCATCTTGTCGATTACGCCGCCTCCATAGAGGTTTAAAGCGACGTCATCCAATCCAAATGGATCAACCTTGCTGACTGGGTTTCCATCTACATATGCATACGTGTTGATGCCAGCCATCAACCCGATCGGATCGGACTGGATATAGCTGCCCCGCGCCGAATCGTAGTAACGATTGAGGTTGTACCAAAGGCCGGTTTCGCCGTCGTAGTACTGGCCCGGGAATCCGAGATTGAATCCGCCCACGCTGTCTTGCGTGACGATGCGTCCGAAAGCCTGATTTGCGGCCCGCCATACCACCGCCTTGGTGGCGTTGGTCACGACCTCCGGGCGGCCGAGATGGTCGGCGTGCACGAAATACAACTGCCCGGCCCGTACGAAACCGACCACTTCTCCATTCAGCCAGAGGTAGTTGGTCCAGACGTCACCGTTGTCCTGGTGTTCGGTCAACAGCTGGTGATCCGGCGTGTAGACGTAGCGGTAGTTGCCCATCGGCCCAGACTTGTACTGGCGTTCGTTCCAGACGTTGCTGGTGTAGGTGGTGGTCGGCCATGAGACCCCGTTATAGCTATCCGACTGCCGCAAACGATTGAACGGGTCATAGGCGTAATGGGCGACGTTGTTGCCCTGCGGCCCTTGGATGCGATTGCCCAGGACATCGTAGGCGTACGAGCCGCCACCAATCCCGCTCACACTGGAAAGGTGGTTGCTGGAAGCATCGATGGTGTAAGTATTGGTCGCGCCCGAAACAATCGAAGTCCGGTTGCCAGTCGCGTCGTACCCCAACGTCGTTGTGCCACCGCCCATCGTATTCGACTGCAGGCGCGAAAGCAGGTCGTAGGTGTACTGCTGGGTCAGGCCGGCGTCGATGCCATTGGTGATCGTGGTGACTTCATTGGCCGTGTTGTAGCTGTAATCCAGCTGCTGCAGCCCAGTGGTCTCGATCTTGGTCGCACGTGCGCTCGCATCCTCGAAGCGACTGCGCCCCAGACCGTTGCCAAACGTGAAATACCTGTAGCGACCGAAAGCCTGGTACTGCAGGTCGGTAGCTACCGATTTCCAGACCCCGCCAATGTTCACTTCCAGACGCGAGACGTTGCCGTCGTACTCGTTGTAGGTGTAGCGAGCCTGCGTGCCGTCGGGATACTTGATGGTCGACAGGCGACGCATGGCGTCGTACGTGTAATAGGTGAAGTAGTCCGAACCCACACCACTTCCGACAATGTAGTCGCGGCGCGCGTTGAGCAGGCCGTCCTGGGTGTAGTCAACGTTCGTCCACGACCCGCTCGGGTCAGAGAAACCGCACAACTTGCCCTTGCCATTCCAGCACCAGTCATAGGCGTAGGCGAGCGACTGCCCACCGGAGGTCGCGTTCGTCAGGCGATTTCCGGCGTCGTAGGTGTAGGCAGTCACGCTGCCGTCGGCGCGCGTCATCTCAGTGCGGTTGCCCGCAGCGTCGTACTTGTACGTCGTGGTGCCGGCATCCGGGCTGACAAGCTTGGTAATTTGGCCAAAGCCATCTCGCGTGTAGACCGTGGCAAGCCCGCGCGGATCGACTGCCTGGCTCAGGTTGCCATGCGCGTCGTAGTAGTAGTAGCTGCTCTTCTGATCAGAATCCACGACACGGCTGACCCGGCGACGTCGGTCGTAGTAGTAGGTGTACTTGCGGCCGAGAGCATCGGAAGCGGTTTCGACGTCGCCGTTGCTGTTGTAGGTATAGGTGGTCTTCTGGCTATTGCCACCTTGTTCTGACGACTTGAATCCACCCGCATCGTACTGGGACGACGAAACCTGGTTGGTGGTGGGATAGCTATCGGTTACCCAGCCGCCGAATTCGGGGTCTCGCTCCTGATAGGTGTACATCCCCGTCACGTAGCGGTAGAGGGACTGCCCCATCAGGTTGTAGTTGAGCGAGATGTAAGTGTCCTCGTATTCCTTTACGCCGAAACTGTCCTGGAGCGTCCGTCGCGGCAGGGAGGCGGACAGCAGCAGGCCTGCGCCGTTGTAGGCGTAGCTGATCTTTCCACCGAAATTGTTGGTGACGCTGGTCACCTGATCCAGGCCATTGTAGGCGTACGTAATGACGCGCGTACCAAGCGTTTCCGTGAGTATCCGTCCCCTCGCGTCATAGGCATAGTCAGTGGCCGAGCCGTTTGCATTGGCCACGCGACCAGCCTGGCCCAGTGCGTTGTAGTTGCTGTAGGTCGTGGTGTTGGCAAACGGATCGGCGATCGAAGTCAGGTTTCCGGCGCTGTCGTATTGGTACGTCGTTTGATCGGCCGTGCCCGCCTGTGGTCCGTCGACGATCATCTTCTGGATGAGTCGATTGGCGCCGATGGTATAGCCGTAGCTAATGAGGCGCTCCTGGTTGGCAACACCGTTGGCACTGCGGTTGATGGTCTTTACGGACCGCAGCAGGCGCTCTGCCGGATCGCCGGCCGGGTAGTAGTCATAGATCGTTTCCGAGATCGGCTGAGTGGTGCTGCTGCCGTACAGCTTTACGGCTAGCAGTCGCGTCTTGATGACCGGATCCCACTCGAAGATCGTGATCTGCTGCTGATCCGTCTCGCCATTGGGACCGGTTCCGACGACCTTCTGGGTGATCCGCTGGTCGGCATCGTAGGTGTAGTCGGTCTTTACTCCGCTCGCATCGACTTCGTAATCGGTATTGCCTTGCGCATCGAATGCCGTGCTGGTGGCGCCTGCCGGGCAGGTACCCGTGGCCGGGCGGTCGACGCCCGTTACTCGCCTCGCGCCGTTGACGTCGGCGACGTGGTAGACCGACGTTTGCCCCAGCGCGTTGGTGACGTTGGTGTAGTTGGTACCGTAAGCAAAGCTGCTCTTCTCGATGCCACCGTCCAGTCCGGATTCCTTGGCCTTGCCGTCGGCGTAATACGCGTAGCGGGTGTGCCGTACGCCATTGACGGAGATGCCGGTAAGGCCGCCAGCCTGGCTGGCGTCTTCATAGTGGTACGTGCGGGTGCCCAATGAATCGGGGTAGGTAACGCCCGACAGATAGCCGCCGGTGTACGAATAGCTATACGTTTTTCCGTTTGGCGCGGTGACGGCGCTTACATAGACGGGATTCGTGGCCCAGGCGATTTGAAGTGCGCGCCCCGACGAGTGAGTGACAGTCGACAGGCGCCCATTGACGTAGGTGTAGGTCAAACCGATGCCGCGCGGGCCGAGCAAGGTGAGAGGCTTGCCAGTCGCGTCATACGTTTCACGGCCACCATCGAGCAGCGTCAGTACCCAATTGCTGCCGGACGGCGCGAACACGTCGCCCAACTGATCGCGCCAAACGCCATCCGTGCCCTTGGTAAACGTCAACTTGGACCCGCCAGGACGGAACGCCTTGATCTCGGTTAGCGTTGCGCTACCGCTGTTGCATATGTTCGCGCTGTTCAGCATGCCGGAACAGGTCAACGTCGTTCCGTAGGTATACGTCACTGTGTAGTCGAGGCTCGAGGACCACTTCGGGCCGAAAATGCCCGACTTTCCCAGGGATTTGTCGTAGAAGCGGGCTACACCCAATGGCATTTCGTTCGGAGGCAGGACGAAGTCGACTTCTGCCTTGATCTTGTTGCCGCTGGCGACCTGGACGGGGTGCTGGGTCGTCTCGTTGCAGTTGGTCGGCTTGGCCTTCTCCTTGGTCTTGTCGCCTACCGATTTGTCGGTGGAGCCACTCCCGCCCGAACCGCCAACTTCACCTGGCGCCCCGCCGCCGGGGCTTCCACCGCCACCAAGCTTGAAGTCGTCGAGCGTGTACTCCCACCAGCAGGACTCGACCGCGACCTCGCCGCCGCCATCGACTTGGATGTGCCGGGGCACGCAAACATAGGCGGCGGCCGATACTGGCCCCGCATACATCAAAGCAAGCGCGGAAATCACGAGCGCCCCTGAGGCTGCACGCGACCTCAGGCGGACAAACTTCCTAGGCATACACAATCCTCATGCGACGGCGAGCGCCTGCGTCCAATGACTAATAGAAGAAGCGGTGATACTTTGCCGAGTCAGGCAAATTGCGCGGCACCCTACGGAAGGGCCTTTCGTCTGTCAATCACAGACAGCGGCAGAAGCGAACTTGCGCGGACACGGAAACGAATGCCCCCGCCGGGGAACTCTAGCGCGGCGGCGCGGCCAGTTCCTGCGCATTGAGGAAGCCGTCGCCATCCGCATCCTGGCGGCGGAACATCGCGGCCAGTGACTCGCGGTGCTCGACCATAGAAATCGTCTTGCCCTTGCCACCAGGGAGCTCGTCCGCGGTCAGCAGGCCGTCGCGATTGAGGTCCATCTGCTCGAAGGCATAGCCCATCCACGCCTGGTATTCGGCCAGGGCCACGCGACCGTCGGCATCGGCATCCATGCGCGCGAGATATTCATTGCTCGCGGTGACCTGCGCGCTCGCCAGTGCGGGCCACAGCAGGCCGAGGCTCGCGGACAGTTTCAAAAAGGCAGACATGCCGCGCACTCTGCGGTGCATGGGCTGAACCGTAAAACAAGGAAGGGGCGTCGCCGCCCCTTCCTGCATCACTCGTGCGCGACGTGCGCGCATCACGCGCCGAAGCGCGCCGGTGCGAGCGCGTAACCCTTCATGCGCATCGAGAAGGCTTGCAGCGCGGCATTGCCCGACGCCTCGGCTTCAGCGCACCAGGCCTGCAGCTTGGCCAGCGTGGCCTGCGCATCGTGCGAACGCTCGTCCAGCACCTGGGCGAGCTTGGCGCGGAATTCAGCCAGCTGGGCCATGCGCGGACGCTCGGCCAGCCATGCCTGCAAACGCGCGCGCTTGTCGTCGTCGAGCCAGCGGCCGCCATCGGCCAGACCTTGGCGCAGCTTGCGCGGCAGTTTGAACTTGGTTTCGCGCAGCGCCGGCAGGGTGACGTTGCGGTAGTAGTCGGTCATCGCCTGGAAGCGGATCGCGAGCAGCGCCTTCATCGTTTCGCCGTCGGGCATCGCGATGTTGGGGCGCACGTCGAGCGCCGGCGCGACGCGCAGCACCTTGGCCATGCCGATCTTCTCGAACACACGGATCGCCACCCAGCCGATGTCGACTTCGAACTTGCGCAGCGCGAACTTCGCCG
The DNA here is from genome assembly GCF_054779815.1 of Lysobacter tyrosinilyticus. Classification (NCBI taxonomy): domain Bacteria; kingdom Pseudomonadati; phylum Pseudomonadota; class Gammaproteobacteria; order Lysobacterales; family Lysobacteraceae; genus Lysobacter; species Lysobacter tyrosinilyticus. The sequence goes on along the minus strand of NZ_BAAGXN010000001.1, from coordinate 408,410 downwards.
ACGACGGGAAGGCGTGATGGTTGTTGTGCAGCTCCTCGCCGCCGATCCACACGCCCCACGGCGACAGATTGGTCGAGGTGTCGGCGCTTTCGAAATTGCGATAGCCCCACCAGTGGCCCAGGCCATTGACCACGCCCGCGGCCCAGAACGGAATCCACGCCATCTGGATCGCCCACAGCGCGACGCCGACGAAACCGAACAGCGCGAAGCTGATGAACAGATACAGGGTCGGGCCCATCGTGGCGTGCGGCGTGTAGAGGTGACGCTCGATCCAGTCGTCCGGGCAGCCCTTGCCGTACTTCTCGATCGACTCGCGATCGTTGCGCGCTTCCTTGTACAGCTCGACGCCGCGCCAGAACACGGTCTTGATGCCCTTGATCTGCGGGCTGTGCGGATCCTCTTCGGTCTCACACTTCGCATGATGCTTGCGATGGATCGCGGCCCATTCCTTGGTGATCATCGAGGTCGACAACCACGTCCAGAAACGGAAGACATGCGCCAGCACCGGATGGAAGTCGACCGCGCGATGCGCCTGCGAACGATGCAGGTACAGCGTGACCGAGAAGATGGTGAGCTGAGTGGCGATCAGGAAATAGATCGCGATGGAAACCCAGCCGGCCTGCAACAGGCCCCCGGCGAGGAAATCGAGCAATGCGGACATGACAACTCCGGAGCGGGCGCGCCCGCCTTCGCCGTGACGAAGAGGGTGGATGAAAGGACGTTTCCCGCGCGGGAGTTTGCCACCCCGCCGATATATTCGCCCCTGTATGGAACGCGGAGTGTGATGGGGGGTGTGAAGGCCCGAAACAAGGGGAAAGGCTGAACAGGGTGGACGAATGGCCCGATCGCGCAAGCCGGACCTGGCCCTGTAGAGCGGAGCTTGCTCCGCTGCCTTTGCTTTCCATGCCCCCGGATCGTCCGGCCGGATCAGCCAGTCGGAAGCAGCGGAGCAAGCTCCGCTCTACAAAGAACGGGGCGTAGTTCCTAAGCTAGGTCGATGCCCGAATTGCCTGAAGTCGAAACCACCCGCCGCGGCCTCGCCCCACACCTGGAAGGCCGCACTGTCACCGGCGTGACCCTGCGCCGCCCGGACCTGCGCTGGCCGATCCCGGACGAAATCCGCGACCTGCTCCCGGGCCAGCGCATCGCCGCCGTCCGTCGGCGGGCCAAGTACCTGTTGCTCGATACCGCGGCCGGTAGCGCATTGCTGCATCTGGGCATGTCCGGCAGCCTGCGCGTGCTGCCGCCGACCACGCCGGTGAAGGCCCACGACCACGTCGACCTCGCCCTGGATTCGCGGCGCGTGCTGCGTTTCACCGACCCAAGGCGCTTCGGCAGCCTGTTGTGGCAACCGCCGGGGGAAATCCACGAGCTGCTCCAGGACCTCGGGCCCGAACCGCTGTCGGAGGAGTTCGACGGCGACTACCTGTTCGAGCTGAGCCGCCGCCGCAAGGCCCCGGTGAAGACCTTCCTGATGGACCAGCGCGTGGTCGTCGGCGTGGGCAACATCTACGCCGCTGAAGCGCTGTTCGAAGCCGGGATCTCGCCGCTGCGGGCCGCGGGCAAGGTCTCGCGCGAGCGCTACGCGCTGCTGGCCCAGGCGGTGAAGCGCATCCTCACCTACGCGATCGAACGCGGCGGCACCACGCTGCGCGACTTCATCAGTCCGGACGGCGAACCGGGCTATTTCGAATTGGAACTGTCCGCCTACGGCCGTGGTGGCGAGCCCTGCCCGCGCTGCGGACGCGCCTTGAAGCAGGGGGTGATCGGGCAGCGCGCCACGGTGTGGTGTGGGCACTGCCAGAAGTAGACGCGGTGCATCCGCTTGTCGGGCCGATACAAACGCAGGACCAAGCCGCCCCCGGACAGCCCCACGCCGCTATGACGGAATGGGTTTATATTCGGCCGACCAGCGGCATCGGACGAGGTCATGACGGACAGTGCGGACATCACATTGCTGCTGGATGCAGCCCGTGAGGGGGACCGCGGCGCGTTGGACAACGTGCTCGCACGCCTCTACACCGAGCTGCACTCGATGGCACGGCGCCAGCTCGCCGGCCAGCACGGCCAGACCCTGGACGCCACCGCACTGGTCCACGAGGCCTACCTGAAACTGGTCGGCCGGCGCGAAGCGAAATTCGACGATCGTGCCCATTTCTTCGCCTATGCCGCATCGGCGATGCGCAGCGTGGTGGTCGACTACGCGCGACAACGGCTGGCTCAAAAGCGCGGCGGCGACCTGCACCGCGTCACCGACCTGCCCGAAGACGTCGAAGGCGGGCTGCGTCTGGACGAGGAAACGCTCGGTCTCGACGTCGCACTGACCAAGCTCGCCGCGGTCGACCAAAGGCTCGCGCAAGTGGTCGAGCTGCGCTACTTCGCCGGTTTGTCGGAGCTGGAAATCGCCGCGTTGCTGGAACGGTCCGAACGCAGCATCCGTCGCGACTGGCAGAAGGCGCGTTTGTTCCTGCTGGCGTCGTTGAAGGATTCCTAGGTACACGATCGCTCCGTGCGCAGCGGAGTCTGCGCGTGAACTCACACCCCGGGCGAACAGCGGATCACGCGGCCGGGATGACGACAGGGGAGACGGGAACGAGCGATGGAACCCGAGCGCTGGCAACGCCTCTCCCCTCTGCTCGATTCGCTATTCGAGTTGCCGCCGGAGGCGCGCGCCGAACGCCTGCGCGAAATGCGCGACGAAGATGCCGCGCTGACCGCCGAACTCGAGGAACTCATCGCGCTGGAAGACGAGCACGACGACTTCCTCAATGAACCGCTGGTACCACCGCGGCCGGGCGTGCAGTCCGGCTCGATCGTCGGCCCGTATCGCCTGGATCGGCTGCTCGGCGAAGGCGGCATGGGCCAGGTCTGGCTGGCCTCGCGCGCCGACGGCCTGTATCAGCGCCGGGTCGCACTAAAACTGCTACGGCCAGGGCTCACCGATACCAATCTGCGCCTGCGCTTCACTCGCGAGCGGCAGATCCTCGCGCGCCTCACCCATCCGCACATCGCGCGTCTGCTCGACGCCGGCGTCACCGCCGAAGGCGTGCCCTATCTCGCACTCGAATACGTCGACGGCGAGCCGATCACCGACTACTGCCGAGAACTCGACACCCCGATCGCGCAACGCCTGCACATGTTCCACCAGGTCTGCGATGCGGTCAGCCATGCGCACGCCAACCTAATCGTGCATCGCGACCTCAAGCCGTCGAACATCCTGGTGACGCCGGCAGGCGACGTGCGCCTGCTCGACTTCGGCATCGCGAAGCTGCTCGACACCGAAGTGTCGATGGTCGAACAGACGCGCACCGGCGTGCGCGCCTTCACCCTGCACTACGCCGCACCCGAGCAGATCCGCGGCGAACCGGTCACCACCATGACCGACGTGTATTCGCTCGGCGTGGTGCTTTACGAATTGCTCACCGATCGAAAGCCCTATCGGCTCAAGCGCGACAGCGATGCGGCGTGGGAAGAAGCGATCCTGCTCACCGACCCGCTCAAGCCCTCGCAGACGCTGCTGCGGCGGATCGAAGGCGACACCTCGCGCGAGCAGGGACAGATCGTCGGGTTGCGCCGGCGCGCGCGCGTGATCGCCGGCGACCTCGACAACATCGTATTGAAGACCTTGTCGAAGAAGCCCGAGCAGCGCTATCCATCGGTGGAAGCGCTCGCGCTCGATCTGCGTCGCTACGAGGAAGGCCGTCCGGTATTGGCGCGCCCGCAGGGCGTGGGCTACCGGATGCGCAAGTATTTCGCGCGTCATCGCTGGACACTCGCGAGCGCGGCGACCGTGGTGGTGGTGCTGGGACTGTCCATCGGCATGGTCGCGTGGCAGGCGCGTCAGGCGCTGGCGGAAGCCGCGCGTGCACAGGCGATGCAGGACTTCATGGTTGGCCTGTTCGAACAGGCCGGCAACGCCTCCGGACAGGCGATGGATCTGCGCAGCCTGCTCACCACCGCCGAGGCGCGCGATCGCGCCGAGCCCAGTCGCCAGCCGCGTGCTCGCGCCGAACTACTGGGGCTGCTCGCGCGGCTTCGCCTGGGTCTGGGCGACTATCCCGAAGCCGCGCGGCTGCTGGAGCGCCAGGCCGCGATCGTCGACAACACCCGCGACATTCCCGAAAGCCTGCAGCTGGAATCGTTGACCCTGCGCGGACAGCTGCTCGCCTATCAGGGCCAAGCCGCGCAATGCATCGCGCTCATGCAACCGGCCCTGGATCTCGCGCGCGGCGAACAGGCACAGCTGCCGCCGCAGAGCAGCCAGTTCTATTCGCAGCTCGGCCGCTGCCGACGTGCCGCCGGCGAACGCCAGGGCGCGCGGCAGATGTTCGAACGTTCGCTCGCGGTGCGGCGCGAAACGCCTTCGGACGAAGTGGGCATCGTCGAAAACCTCATCGACCTGGCCGGTCTGCACAGCGATTCCGGCGACACGGCCGCAGCGCTGCGCAGCTACGACGAAGCGATGACCTATCTGCACCGGCACGTGGGCGCGCGCCATCCGCTCGCGATCGACATCCTGCGCAATCGTTGCGCAGCACGCCGCATGCAAGGGGATGCCGCGCGCGCCGAAGCCGATTGCCAGGATGCGCTGGCGATGGCCCTGCAACTGCACGGCAACGACAGCCGGGCCAGCGTCGATGCGCGACGCCAGCTCGCCGCGCTGCATGTCGACCAGGGCAAGTTCGCGCAGGCGCAGCGCGAGTTCACCGAAACCCAGGCCTGGCTCGTCGCGCGCCTCGGTCGCGAACACCCCGATGTGGCGCGCAACTACAACAGCTTGGGCATCACCGCCTGGGAGCGTGGCGACCTGAACGAGGCGCTGCGTGCCCTCGCCCACGCCATCGCGATCTGGCGCCAGGGCTCGAACCAGACCCTGCTCGCCGCCGGCTTGTTCAATCAGGCGATGGTGTTGCACGAAGCCGGCTTCGACGCCGATGCGCTGCCTTTGCTGCGCGAGTCGCGGCATTTGCGCGTCGCTCAATTCGGCGCCGAGCATGCGCTGGTCGGCGATACCGATCGTCTGATCGGCATCGTGTTGGCCGCGCAGGGCGAGGCGGTCGGGGCGCGCAACGCGCTGCAGAATGCGGTGCGACTGACGCGTGCGGGCTACGGACCCACGCATTCGCACACGCTGCGCGCGGAACTCGCGCAGGCGCGGCTGGCGGCGGCCAGCGGAGATTCCGGTGCATTGCAGCGCCTGAGCGAGATTAGTGCCATCACGGGCAACGACAGCGAATTGCGCAAGGACCGCTGGCTGGCGCGCGCTTATCTGGCGGAACGGAATTGCGCCGCGACCCCGGAGCTCACGCGCAGCGATCTCGATTCCCTGCTGCAGGACATGCAGGCGCACATGCCCGAAGGCGGCGCGGTGTTGCGCGAAGTACAGGCCATTCGCACGGCGTGTCAGTAGGGCTTGTCCGCCATCGCGCGCGGGAACGCGCGGGGATGGGGTTGATCGCGACGTTTGTGCGTCAGCTGCGGGCCAAGGTCCGTCCTACAGCAACGGCGGCTGCTGCGGCTCCGGCAATCCGTCGACCGTGCCTTCGCCGCGCATCACCTTCTTGAACTCGGCGCGCGACACCGACACGTAGCGTTCGTTGCCGCCGATCTCGACCTGCGGGCCTTGCTGCACCGCGCGCCCGGAATCGTCGACACGCAGCGTCATCGTCGCCTTCTTGCCGCTGTGGCAGATGGTCTTGATCTCGTTGATCTCGTCGGCCCAGGCCAGCAGATATTGGCTGCCTTCGAACAGTTCACCGCGGAAGTCGGTGCGCAGGCCGTAGCAGAGCACGGGCACGCGCAGGGCATCGACCACTTCGCTCAGCTGCCAGACCTGCGACTTGGCCAGGAACTGCGCCTCGTCGACAAGTACGCAATCGATTCTGCCCCGCGCGGCCACGTCGTCGCGCACGATCCGCTCGAGGTCGTCGTCGCGCCCGAAGGCGACGCCTTGCGCCTGCAGTCCGATGCGCGACGCCACGGTGCCGCTGCCGGCACGGTCGTCGAGGCGCGGGGTCAGGATCAACACGCGCATGCCGCGTTCGCGGTAGTTATGCGCGGATTGCAGCAGGGTCGTGGTCTTCCCGGCGTTCATCGCCGAGTAGTAGAAATAGAGCTTGGCCATGTGATCAGTTTATCCGAGCCCCCCGCCGGCTCCAGGTACACTACGCGCCAGTTCCTGCGGTACCACCATGCTCGGCCTCAATCCTCCCCAGCGCGCCGCCGTCCTGCACACCGACGGCCCCCTGCTCGTGCTCGCCGGCGCCGGCAGCGGCAAGACCCGCGTCATCGTCGAAAAGATCGCGCACCTGATCACCTCCGGGCGCATGCCTGCGCGCCGTATCGCCGCGATCACCTTCACCAACAAGGCGGCGAAGGAAATGCGCGAGCGTATCGCCAAGCGCATCAAGGGCGACGCCGCGGATGGGCTGACCATCTGCACCTTCCACGCGCTGGGATTGAAGTTCCTGCAGATCGAACACGCCAAGGCCGGGCTGCGCCGCGGCTTCTCGGTGTTCGACAGCGACGACACCGGTGCGCAGCTCAAGGATCTGTTGCCGCCCGGCAGCAAGCCGGACGTGCTCGACAACGCGCGCAACCTGATTTCGCGCGCCAAGAACGCGGGTCTGTCCCCGGAAGAAGCACTCGCAGTCGCGCAAAGTCCGCGCGAAATGGACGCGGCGCTGCTCTACCAGAAGTACCAGCAGCGGCTGACCACCTTCAACGCGGTGGACTTCGACGACCTGATCCGTCTGCCGGTGCAGCTGCTCGAAGCCGACGAGGATCTGCGCCTGGGCTGGCGCGAACGCATCGGCTATCTGCTCGTCGACGAATGCCAGGACACCAACGACGCGCAGTACCGCCTGCTCAAGGCGTTGGCGGGCACGAAGGGGCTGTTCACCTGCGTGGGCGACGACGACCAGTCGATCTACGCCTGGCGCGGTGCCAACCCGGACAACCTGCTGCAGCTGGGCAAGGATTATCCGACCCTGGAAATCGTCAAGCTGGAGCAGAACTACCGCTGTTCCAACCGCGTGCTGCGCGCGGCGAATGCGCTGATCGCGCACAACTTCCACGAGCATCCCAAGACGCTGTGGAGCGACCAGCCCGACGGCGAACGCATCCGCGTGTGGGAATGCCGCGACAATTCGCACGAGGCGGAGAAGGTCGCGGGCGAGATCCAGTTCATCGCGCAGAAGAATTCCGCGCTGTGGAGCGACTTCTGCATCCTGTTCCGCGGCAACCACCAAAGTCGCCCGTTGGAAAAGGCGATGCAGCTGCTGCGCATCCCGTATCACCTCAGCGGCGGCACCGCGTTCCTGGAACGCCAGGAAGTGAAGGACACGCTCGCCTGGCTACGCCTGATCGCCAACCCCGACGACGACGCGGCATTCCTGCGCGCGGTGCAGGCACCCAAGCGCGAAGTCGGCGCGACCACGCTGGCGAAGCTGGCCGAACTCGCGCACGGTCAGCACATGCCGATGTCGCGTGCGGCCGAATCGGTCGGCGCGTTGAAGCAACTGGCACCGCGCGCGGCGAACGCGCTCGATGGCTTCATGCAGATCGTGCGCTCGCTGCGCGGCGAAGCGCAGCGCCTGAGTCCGGCCGAACTGGTACGCCTGCTCGGTGAGAAGTCCGGAATGCTTGCGTCGATCCGCGCGCAGTGCAAAGACGAAGCCAGCTTCCAGCGGCGCAAGGAAAATCTCGAGGAACTCGCCGGCTGGTTCGATGGCGGCAAGGGTTCGGGCCCGGGCGAACTTGCGGCGCAGCTCGCGCTGCTCTCGCACGCCGACAAGGGCGAAGCCGGCAACCAGGTGCGTCTGATGTCGATGCACGGCGCCAAGGGCCTGGAATTCCGCTACGTCTTCATCATCGGCTGTGAGGACGGCACGCTGCCGCACGACATGGCGCTCGAAGAAGGCAGCCTCGACGAAGAACGACGCCTGCTCTACGTCGGCATCACCCGCGCGAAGGAGCAGCTGTGGCTGTCGCACTCGCGCGAAGCATCGCGCTGGGGCGACAAGCTGCGACTCAAGCCAAGCCGTTTCCTCGACGAATTGCCCGCTGCGGAATTGCAGCGCGACGGCGCGGACCCGGTCGCCGATGCCGCGCGCAAGCAGGAACGCGCGATCGCCGGTTTCGCCGCGATCAAGGCATTGCTGGAAGGCTGAGCGGTTCGCGATCCGACAACGTCACACTGCCGCGCGGCTTCGCTAAACTCGGCCGGTTCTTTCGATCCGGCCTGCCCATGCGCGTTCCTGCTCCGCTGACCCTTGTCCTGTTCGCCGCCACGCTGGGCGGCTGCGCCATGCAGCAGGTGGCCGCGCCGCAGCCACCCGCGCCACCGGTGCTCGAGGCACCGCAGGGCCCGCCCGCCGATGACAGCCTCAATGCCACGGCGTGGTTCCAGACGTCGCTCGAACGCGACCTGGTCTACACCGCGATCTATCGCGCCGCCGGCCAGCGCCTCGATGCGGCCCTGCGCGACAAGCGCTGGGACGCGCTGACGAAGGACGAGCGCAACAACGATCCGTCGAAGTTGCCGCCCGCGATCATCGTCGACATCGACGAAACCGTGCTCGACAACTCGCCCAGCACGGTGCGGCAGATCCGCGAACACCGCGGCTTCAACGAAGCCGCCTGGGGCGAGTGGGTGAACGAACGTCGCGCCAAGCCGCTGCCCGGCGCCGCGGAATTTCTCAATGCCGCGGCAGCAAAGGGCGTCACCGTCTTCTACATCAGCAATCGCGACGCCAGCCTCGCCGACGCCACGCTCGCCAACCTGCGCCAGGCCGGCTTTCCGATCAAGGACGACGGCCAGTTCCTCGGCCTGGGCACTTTCGTCGAAGACTGCGAACAGAACGGCTCGGAGAAGAGCTGCCGGCGCCAGCTGGTCGCGCGCAAGTACCGCGTGCTGATGCAGTTCGGCGACCAGGTGGGCGACTTTGTGCAGATCCTTGCCAACACCGGCGACGGCCGCCGCGCGGCGATCGCGCCCTACCAGGCGTGGATCGGCGAACGCTGGTGGCCGCTGCCCAATCCGCTCTACGGCAGCTGGGAGCCGGCGCTGTTCGACAACGACTGGCACCAGCCCGAGGGCGCACGCCGCGCGGCGAAGGAAGCGGCGCTGGACGACGCGCGCCACTGAGCGCCGCGGCACGATGCGCCGTTGTCTGTCCTGAGTTGTCTGTCCTGACCCCAGCAGGCGAGCCGCAGCCAGCGCTGCGGCTCGTCTGACCCGTCGTCGCGCGACACCAGGCGCGCGCCGGCAAGCTCGTTATGTCATGCGTGCGGCTGATGCACCATGCGGATGTACGGCTTGCTCGCCGTCCATCCTTCCGGGAACAGCTGCTTCGCGTCTTCATCCGATACCGATGCCGCGATGATCACGTCCTCGCCCGGCTTCCAATTGACCGGTGTGGCCACCTTGAACTTCGAGGTCAGTTGCATCGAATCGATCACGCGCAGCACTTCGTCGAAGTTGCGCCCGGTGGTCATCGGATAGACCAGTTCCAGCTTGATCTTCTTGTCCGGCCCGATGACGAAGACGGTGCGCACGGTCTGGTTGTCGGCCGGGGTGCGGCCGGCCGCGCCGCCCTGCGTGTCGGCGGGCAGCATGTCGTACAGCATCGACACCTGCAGGTCGGAATCGCCGATCACCGGATAGTTCGGTGCGAAGCCCTGGGTTTCCCGGATGTCGTTGGCCCAGCGTTTGTGGTCGTCGACCGAGTCCACGCTCAGGCCAATGACCTTGACGTTGCGCTTTTCGAACTCGGGCTTGAGCTTGGCCATGCAGCCCAGTTCGGTGGTGCAGACCGGGGTGAAATCCTTGGGATGCGAGAACAACACGCCCCACGACTCGCCCAGCCACTCATGGAAGGCGATGCGGCCTTCAGTGCTTTCGGCGGTGAAGTTCGGGGCAGTGTCGCCAATCCTGAGTGCCATGGTCGATCTCCTGTTGCCGTGCTGGCGCCCGGTGGGGAGCGGCGCGGCCGGCGACGCGGTTCGAGGGGCGCGCTCGAAACGTGCGGACGGTTCCGCCTGCAGCGCAGGCACGCTGCGGGCTCTCTTATACGCCCGCCCATGGCAGACAGAGCGACCACGCATCGGGTGTCACCCATAGAACTAGGCATCTATAAAAATCAGATAGTTACAATGACTAAAGAAAGTGTTGCTTAAAGCCGGGACCCGACTTACCCTGTCGCCATCCGGTCTCGATCGGAATCGCGCCACAACCAAGTCCACCGGCCTCGGCCGGATTGCGGGAGGCCTCGGCCTCCCTTTCTTTTTGCCGAATCGCGACCGGCTCGGCTTGCCCGCCCCCGCTCCCCCGACCACACTCCCGGGGCACTGGGGAACCGCCATTCATGTCCACTCCGATCCGACGCGCTATCGCCGGCGCCTTGCTGGGCTGGCCGTTTTTGCCGCCGGCTGCAACCGCAACGGCCCGACGCAGGACACGCCGACGCTGCCCGCGCTGGCGGTGCAGCAACTCGTGGACGATCTGCAGCGCGACGACCTCGCCGCGTACGCCCGTCATGCCGTCCCGCCAGAGCTGCATTCACGGCTCGAGACGGCCTGGACGCAAGGGCGGACGCTGTGGCCGCTCACCGAACTGCCGTTGGACCAGAAGTTCCAGGGTTTCATGACCGCCCTGGCCGAGCCGGGCTCGGAGCAGAAGCTGCTGGCCGCCTATCGCCGCCAGTTCGCCGGAGCCGACACCGAGATCCGCACCGCGGCGACCACGCTTGGCTTGTTCACCACGCAATACGTGTCCAAGGAAGCCGCCTACAGCGATACCGAGCGCGACCACTACCGCCAGCTGATCGCTGCACTGGCCCGTTGGGGCCAGCGCGCGCCGCTGGGCGATCCGGCCCGCGCCCGTCGGCTGATTCCGCAGATCACCCTGGCTGCCCGCGCCACCGGCCTGGGTGGGCCGGACGGCCTGCGTCGGGCGGGCATGGAGCGCAGTCTGGAACGACTCGGTCCCTTCTTCGTCCGCGTGGAACGGGGGTTATCCCAATACGGCCTCGACTTCGATGCGGCCTTGTCCGGCATGAAGATCACACTGACCGAACAAGTCGGCGACCAAGCGCGGGTACGGGTGCAGTACACGCTGGCCGGGCATCCGATCGACGCGTTCGTGCAGATGGAGCGCCGCGAGGGACGGTGGTACCTCAGCGATTTGCTGCGGCGGGCGGAGACGGAAGCAGGGGCGGGGGTCGTGGCGGATCGAAGCCACGCCGGGGGTCAGGTCCGATAGGCGGATCCGGGGGCGGCCGCGGGCCAGCACCAGGACGACGTCGAGGCGATTGTTTGCCGTTCCCAGCCGCGCGCGCGGCATCGGCTCTACGGTTGCCGGGCGCTATCGCGGGCGGGCACCGGCATAATCCCCGGAATGCCGAATCAGACTTCCCTTTTCCCGGACGATCCCACTCCCAAGCAGGGTCGGCCGGACGAATCCCAGACACCCCCCCGCGCCGAAACCGCGGCGGCACCGAACGAGGCGGGCCAGCCGGACGCACCGACCGAAGCGCCCCGGGCTGACCGCGAATCCGCCTCGAACCCAACCGAAGCGCCCGTCCCTACCGCCCCGCCCGGCTTCGCCGCCGACCCGCGCCCCCCGGCGCCCGGCCGACGCCCGCTGTGGGCACGCCTGCTCGGCTGGCTGCTGGAACCGTGGGTCGAACTCAACATCGAACCCGCCTCCCCGGCCGATCACGTCGCCGCCCTGGGCGGGCGTCCGGTCTGCTACGTGCTCGAGGACTACGGCGTCTCCAACGCGCTGATCCTCGAGCGTGCCTGCCGCCAGGCCGGCTTGCCCACCCCGCTGCAGCAACTGCCGGGCGACCCGCTCGGCCGCAAGCGCGCCTACCTCGCGCTGTCGCGTCGCAACGTCAGCACGCTGGCGCCGCTGGCCGACACGATCACCGACACGATCACCGGCACCAAGACCAGCACGCCGCCTTCGGCGAAGACCCATTCGGGTTCGCTCGCGCGCCTGCTCGAAGCGCATCGCAAGCATCCCGAGCTCGACGTGCAGCTGGTACCCGTGTCGATCTTCGTCGGTCGCGCGCCGGACAAGAGCAGCGGCTGGTTCTCGGTGCTGTTTTCTGAAAACTGGACCCTGGTCGGCCGCTTCCGCCGCCTGCTCGCGATCGCGCTCAACGGCCGCGACACCCTCGTGCAGTTCGCCCCGCCGGTCTCGCTGCGCGAGATCATCGAGGAAGACCTGCCGCCCGAGCGCACCGTTCGCAAGCTCTCACGCGTGCTGCGCACGCATTTCCATCGACTGCGCGCCGCGATCATCGGTCCCGATCTGTCGACGCGACGCCTGCTGATCGACAGCGTGCTCGCCGCCGATTCGGTCAAGGAAGCCATCGCCGACCAGGCCGCGCGCGACAAGACCTCGCTGACCGAAGCCTGGAAGAAGGCGCACGGTTTCGCCTACGAGATCGCCGCCGACTATTCGCATCCGGTAGTGCGTTCGGCTAGTTTTCTGCTGACGTCGGTGTGGAACCGCATCTATCGCGGCGTGCTCGTGCACCACCTCGACAAGCTCAAGCAGGACGCGCCCGGTTTCGAAGTGGTCTATGTGCCCTGCCATCGCAGCCACATGGACTACCTGCTGCTGAGCTACCTGCTCTACACCAAGGGGATCGTGCCGCCGCACATCGTCGCCGGCGTGAACCTCAACCTGCCGGTAGTGGGCACGCTGCTGCGCAAGGGCGGCGCGTTCTTCATTCGCCGCAGCATCCGCGGCAGCGCGCTGTATTCGGCGGTGCTGAGTGAATACGTCGCCCAGCTCGTCGCTGGCGGCTATTCGATCGAATACTTCGTCGAAGGCGGGCGCTCGCGCACGGGTCGCCTGCTGCAGCCCAAGGGCGGCATGGTGTCGATGACCGTGCGCGGCTTCCTGCGCCAACCCACGCGTCCAGTGTTGTTCCAGCCGGTTTACATCGGCTACGAGAAGCTGATGGAAGGCAACAGCTACCTCGACGAGCTCACCGGCAAGCCCAAGGAGAAGGAATCGATCTGGCAGCTGCTCAGCGGCATCCCCAAGGTGCTGCGCAGCAACTACGGCCAAGTGGTGGTGAACTTCGGTGAGCCGATCAAGCTCAACGACGTGCTCGGCGAGCACGCGCCGGAATGGGACGGCAAGCCGGTGCCGGAAGACGAAAAGCCCAAGTGGCTGGCCGACACCGTCGACACGCTCGCCCAGCGCATCAACATCAACATCAATCGCGCTGCGGACGTGAACCCAATCAACCTGCTCGCGCTGGCGCTGCTGTCCACGCCCAAGCATGCGATGGGCGAAGCCGACCTGCGCGCGCAGATCGCACTGTCGCAGAAGCTGCTCGCCGATCTTCCGTACTCCGATCGCGTGACCGTCACGCCACACACGCCCGAGCAGATCATCGCGCACGGCGAGGAAATCAATGTACTGGAGCGCACCAAGCACCCGCTCGGCGACGTGCTCGGCGTCGACGATGAGAAGGCGGTGCTGCTCAGCTACTTCCGCAACAACGTGCTGCACCTGTACACCGCGCCGGCATGGATCGCGTGCTGCTTCCAGCACAACCGCCGGATGAGCCTGAATCGCGTGCTGGAGCTCGGACGCAGCGTATATCCGTTCCTGCAGTCCGAATTGTTCCTGCCATGGACGGAAGCGGAATTCGGCGAGCGCCTGACGAGCACGGTCGATTTGTTCGTACGCGAAGGCCTGCTTGAGCGCGTCGGCGATGACGACGGTGGCATCCTCGCGCGCAACGCAGGACAGACCGACGAAGTGTTCCGCCTGCGCGCCATCGGACACTCGCTGCAGCAGGCGTTCGAGCGCTACTACATCGCGATTTCGGTGCTCGCCAAGAACGGCGCCGGCACGCTCGGCGCGGGTGAGCTGGAAAGCCTGTGTCATCTCGCCGCGCAACGCCTGTCGCTGCTGTATGCGCCGGCCGCGCCGGAGTTCTTCGACAAGTCGCTGTTCCGCGGCTTCATCCAGAAGCTGCGCGAACTGAAGCTGGTGTGGCCCGACGAGAACAGCAAGCTCGCCTTCGATCAGCGCCTGGCGACGTGGGCGAAGGACGCGAAGGTCATTCTCGGCCGCGAGTTGCGGCACACGATCGAGAAGATCAGTCCGGAGACGAGCAAGCCGGACGCGCCGGCGGCGTGATCCGCACGCAGGAAAAAGGCGGGCTTCGGCCCGCCTTTCTTTTTGCGCGTCTGCGCGGTGATTGCGCATGCGCAATCGAGACCACCTTGGACCGCGCGTAGAGCCGAGTCTGCTCGGCACGCTCTTGCCACGAATCAACGGCGTGCCGAGCAGGCTCGGCACTACGGCTTAGGCGGGTTCGTCGGGAATCAACGCCGATTCCAGCTTCGCGATGCAGTCCTTCAGCCAGAGCTTGCGCTTCTTCAGGCGCTTCACGCTCAATTCGTCGGCGGATGCATCGGCGGTCAGCCGTTCGATAGCGAGATCGAGATCGCGGTGCTCGAGCTTGAGCTCGGTCAGCTTGCGCGAGATGGCGGCGGGATCGTCGAGTTCGATCATGGCGTCAGCTTACGCTGCCGCCGCGGCCGGCGCATGACATTCCGCGCGGTACGGTGCGGCAGTCGAAACTGCCGCACCGGGTGCCTCAGTTGAACTTGAACAGCGCCGGACGGGGCTCACCGTCGCCAATGTAAAGGTCCAGGCGGCGGCATTGGTTGCGCAGTGACGCGGCGGCCATCCAGTCGAGCTGGTAATAGCCATTGCCGAGGTTCTGCAGCTGAGCGTTGCTGCCGCCGTAGGTGTAGATGCGATTCTCCGTGGCGACGGGACAGCCGATCACGGTTGAACCGACATTGGCCATGGTCAGGTTGGACACTGGAGCGCCCTGTGCATCCACCACGCGCCAACGCAGCGATACCGAGCGGCCGGCCTTCAGCACGTTGAGCACCGACGGGTTCTGCACGGGCGTATTGAAGCCCTGGAAGCCGTAGACCACGCGATAGGCTGCCGCGGCCGTGGCCGTGTTGCCGGCCAGATCGGTCGCAGTACAGCTGACGGTCTTGTTGCCGACGCTGGCGGTCGCCAGCATCGCGCAATCCTTGGTCGACAACCCCGACAGCGCGTCGTTCGCATTCGGCAGGGCGCTGGTATTGGCGTTGAGCAGCAGCGTGCCCGGCGTGACTACCGGCGCCAGGGTCGGCGCGGTGCGATCGATCTTCACCGTGACCACATTGCTGGTCGCGCTGTTGCCGGCCGCGTCGGTCACGCTGCGCGGCGCGGAAGCGATCGCGTTGCCTTCGCCACCGAGCACCTGTGCGGCCGGACAAGCGACGACACCGGAAGCGGCATCGCTGCAGCTGTAACCGACGGCGACATCGCTCTTGTACCAACCGGCTGCATTCGGCGCGGTGGTCGCGGCTGCGGTGATGACGGGGGCGGTGGTATCGCGCTTCACGGTCACGCTGCGGACCGTGGTGCCGCCGACGCTGGTCGCGGTGCAGGTGAAGGTGGCGCCGGAGGTGTCGCTGGTCAGCTGCACCGTATTGCAACCGGTGCTGCTGACGCTCGAATCCGGATCGGCCACCTGCCAGCTGATCTGCACATCACCCACGTACCAGCCGTTGTTGCCGAGCGTACCGGTCACGCTCGGCGTGACCGTGGGCCCGGTGGCATCGACGGTCCAGACATGGCTAGCCGGGCTCGCATCGCGAAGACCGGCCTGGTCCACGGCACGCACCGAGAAGGTGTGCGTGCCGGAGGCCACGTCGGCGGTGAACGACGAGGCACAGGCGACATACGCCGCACCGTCCAGGCTGCATTCGTAGCTGGCGATGCCCGAAGTGGCATCGTCGCCGGCGAACACGAAGCTCGCGCTACCGCTGCTGCCATTGTCCGGCGTGGCGGTGAAGTGCGTGTCCGGCGCCACGGTGTCGCGACGCACGGTGATCGTGTTGGTCGACGTTCCGGCGATGCTGGTCGCGCTGCAGGTGATCTGCGTGCCGGTGGTGTCGGCATTCACAGTGCGCGCATCGCACTCCGGCGTCTGCGTGTAGGTCGACTCCGGTTCGTAGATCGCGAAGCTGACCTGCACGTCGCCGATCGCCCAGCCGTTGCTGCCCCAGTTGGCCGACTGCCCGGCGATGATCTGCGGTGGCGTGGTGTCGACCGTGAAGGGATAGCCCGCTTCCAGTTCGTCGCGGTTGCCCGCGGCGTCGATGGCGCGCACATAGAACGAGTGACGACCATGGGCGAGGTTGTCGTAACGCTTGGGCGAGGTGCACGGCTGCCACTGATAGCTGCTGTCGAAGCGGCATTCGTAAGCAACTACACCCGAAGTGCCATCGCTGCCATCGAACTCGAAGGTCGCACTGGTGGCATTGATGACCGCTGCCGGCTTCGCGATGAGTCGCGTGTCCGGAGCGGTCGCGTCACGACGCACCGTGATCTGCTGCGTCGTGCTGCCGCCCTGGCTGGTCGCAGTGCAGGTGAACGTCGCACCCAGCGCGTCGCTGCTCAGCGTCGCCGGTTCGCAACCGACCATCGACATGACCGGTGTTTCGTCGTCGCGCACCTGCCACTGGATCTGCACGTTGCCGGTGTACCAGCCGTTCAGGCCCTGCTGACCGGTCGCGGTCGCGAAGACCTGGGGCGGGGTGGCGTCGGTGAACCAGTTCTTGTAGGTCGGCGCACTGCGATTGCCGGCGGCGTCGACCGCACGGATCAGCATCTCGTGTACGCCCGGCGCGAACGTGCGCTGCAGCGGCGAGGCGCACGCCGCGAAGGCGCCGCCATCGATGGAACACTCGAAGCCGGCGAGTCCGGAAAGCGGGTCGAAGCCATCGAACTCGATCGTGGCCAGCGCGCCATTGGCGGTGAACGAACGCACCGACACGTGCGGCGGAAGCTGGTCCACCTTGACGTGCACTTCCTTGTGCGTCAGGCCGCCAGCGCTCTCGGCGTGGCAGAAGAAGCCCGCATCCGGCGTTTCCCATTGAACCTGCACGGGATCGCAGCCGTACTTGAAGCGGATCTCCGACTCGGGATCGGTCACCGCCCAGCTCACTTCGACCGGACTGACGTACCAGCCGTTGTCGCCCGCGGTGCCGGTGATCTGCGGTTCGATCAGCGGCGGCGTGTCGTCGATCGACAGCACGTAGTCGCGACGCACGGCAAAGCCGTTCTGATCGCGGCCTTCCACGGTGATCGGGTAGCGGCCGGTTTCGTGCCAGGTGCCGTGCAGGATGCCGTTCGGATCGAGGAAGAAGCCCCAGGGCAGGCTGCCGGCCACGATGGAATAGGTCGGGTTCTGCACCGGGTACGGCGACTCGCTGCGCAGCTGGAACTGCACGTTGAGGTATTCGCCCGGACGGATGCCGCGCAGGTTGTCCGGATCGAGCACCAGTCGCGGCGTCATCCACGGCTCGCCCCAGCATTCGCGGCGGCCGTCGGTGCGAATCGCGCAGGTGTGGAAGTTGCCTGCCGATACCGCCACGAAAGTGCCTTCCGGAACATTCTGCAGTTGCCCGCTCCAATTGGCGCCCCAGCACAGCAGGCGGCCGTTCGTGCGAATCGCACAGCTGTGATTCGTGCCGACCGACAGTGCGCGGAAGGTGGCGAATTCGGGCAGCTCGCCGGGTTGGGTCGGATCGAACGGCAGGGACGGCCCCATGCCCCAGCAACGGATGTGCAGGTCGCTGTCCAGGCTGCAGCTGTTGCGCTCACCGGCCTGGATGCTGAGGAAGCCACGCTCCGACATCGGCGGCAGCGGCGGCAGCGGCGGCAGCATCGGCACGTTGGTTTGACCGTCGCCGTTGTAGCCCCAGCATTCGCCATGGCCATCGAAGCGGACGCCGCAGCTGTGCATCAGTCCGGCGCTGAGGCCGCGGAATAGCCCCTGCGGCGCGATGGTCTTGCCGTTGGTCTCACGACCCCAGCATTGGGCGCGACCATCCAGGGCGAGCACACCACAGGCGTGTTCGTAACCCAGATCGAACTGGCGCAGCGGCTCGGCCGGCAGGTTTTCGCGCACCATGTCGTTGTTGCCGAAGCACTGCAGCGATCCGAGCTCATTACGCGCGCAGGTCGCATCGAAGCCACTGCTCGCAGCGCTGAAGTGCTTGCCGGGCGCCGGATCGGGGTTGAAGCCACCGAAGCAGCTGAGGCGGCCGTCCGGAGTGATCTGGCAGTGATGATGGTCGCCCGCGGCCAGCTGGCCCATGCTGAAGACGCCTTCCCACGGCATGTACGGCGGACCCGGCGGCGGCGGGCCCGGTTCGTAGTTGACGTTCCAACGCACGTCGCCCCAGCAGGCCACGGTCCCATCGATGCGCACGCCGCAGTTATGGAACGCGCCGACGCTGAGCGCGATGAAGCGGTCCTGCGACGGTGGCGTGCTCTGGTTAGCCCAGTTCTCGCCCCAGCACTGCACATGACCATCGGGGCGCAGACCGCAGGTATGGCTCACTCCGGCGCCGATCGCGGTAAACAGTTCGGCCGGCGGCGTGGCCTGACCGGCCCAGTTCTCGCCCCAGCAACGCACGCTGCCGTCGGGATGCAGACCGCAGGCGTGCATCGCGCCCGCCGTGATGGCGATGAAGCCGTTCTCGGTGGGCACCTGCTGTGGATTCATCGCCCCCCAGCATTCAGCGCGACCATTGGCACGCAGGCCGCAGGCGAAGTTGTCGCCCAGACTCAGCGCGACGAAATCCCCCGGCGGCGGCGATGGCAGCTGGTTCCAGCCGTTGGCCGACCAGCACACGACGTTGCCTTCGGGGTTCTGCCACGGTTGCTCGCGCACACGCAGACCGCAGGTGGTGGACATGCCGGATGCCAGCGCGGTGTAGGTGCCGGTTGGAATCGGCGACGGCTTGGGTGGCATGCCCGGCGGCGGCGGCGGCGCACCCGGTGGCAGCGAGTAGCCCTGGCCCCAGCATTCCACGCTGCCGTCGCCACGCAGGCCGCAGGTGTGCTGGAAGCCGGCACTTAGCTCGATAAAAGTGCCGGGCAACGGCTTGGCTTCACCGTCGTAGTTGTCGCCCCAGCACGAGGCCTTGCCGTCCTGGCGCAGGCCACAGGTGTGGTGGATGCCGGTTGCCAGCACGCCCACCCCACCACGTCCATCCGGAATCGCGCCTTCCTGGCGGAGCTGCGCCATTGCGGGCAGCGTCGCCAATCCCAGGCACGCGAAAAACAGACCGCGCAACGCGCGGCCGAGCCGATTGCTCATCGAACCCCCAAGTCCTTGTTCCCCTGTACGCGTCAGGCCGCGTACTGACCAGTCCGGCGATCCATTGCCTCGATGCGCTCGGCTTAACGAGTATGCCAGAGCCAATGCGACCGCCGTCACAGCATGATGCCGAAACCGCGTCGCACAGACCGCGACAGTGACGCCGAGGGTAGGCCCGGACCACGACGGTAGAATGACCACCGCACTGCCTGTCCCGAGCCCTGTTTTCGTGAGCCTGCTTTCGTGAGCGTGACCCTGCCCCTACTCGAGCCCGTTCCGCGCGCCAGGAAGCAGGCGCACGAGGTGAACAAACTCGCCAAGCGCCTGCGTCATCAGGTCGGTCGCGCGATCGCCGACTTCGGCATGATCGAGGACGGCGACAAGGTGGTGGTGTGCCTGTCAGGCGGCAAGGACAGCTACACCATGCTCGACATCCTCCTGCAACTGCAGCAGAAGGCGCCGGTCAAGTTTGAACTGGTCGCGGTAAACCTGGACCAGAAGCAGCCGGATTTCCCCGCGCACATCCTGCCGGCCTATCTCGAATCGATCGGCGTGCCGTACAAGATCCTCGAGCAGGACACCTACTCGGTGGTCAAGCGCGTGGTCCCGGAAGGCAAGACCATGTGCTCGCTGTGCTCGCGCATGCGCCGCGGCGCGCTGTATTCGTACGCGGAGGAGCACGGCTTCACCAAGATCGCGCTGGGCCACCATCGCGACGACCTGGTCGCCACCTTCTTCCTCAACCTGTTCTTCCACGCCAAGCTCGGCGGCATGCCGCCCAAGCTGCTCAGCGACGACGGCAAGCACGTGGTGATCCGTCCGCTCGCCTACGTGCGCGAGGACGACATCAGCGCGTATGCCGAGGCGAAGCAGTTCCCGATCATCCCGTGCAACCTGTGCGGCTCGCAGGAGAACCTGCAGCGCAAGCAGGTCAAGCGGATGATGGAAGCCTGGGAGAAGGAGACGCCTGGCCGCATCGAGACCATCGCGCGCGCGCTGGGCGACGTCCGCCCCTCGCAGCTGAACGACGCCAAGCTGTTCGATTTCCTCGCGCTGGGACGGCACGGCGAGGCGTCGCTGCCGGACGCACATGCCTGGCTGGCCGGCGAGTCGCACGCAACCGGCGACGACAGCGCCTGAGTCGCGGATAATCGCCAGCCGCTCCTTGACCGGAGCGACTGCAATCCAACACGGGTCCGGCACGACCGGACACGAACCACGGCAGGGAAGCCAGCACTCGGATGCGACAGCGCGCGCTCCGCTTCAACGAATGGTTACTGAATGTTCTTCCGCAACCTCACGCTGTTCCGTTTCCCCACCACCCACAAGCTCGACGACCTCGACACCGGCCTGAACGAGTGCCAGCTCAAGCCGGTCGGTCCGCTGGAACTGTCCAGTCGCGGCTTCATCTCGCCGTTCGGCCGTGACAGCGAAGTGCTTGCTGCGCGTCAGCGCGACGCGATCTGGTTGACGATGGGCGGCGAAGACCGCCTGCTGCCGGGCGCCGTGGTCAATGACATGCTGGCGAAGAAGCTCGAAGAAATCGAAGCGAAGGAAGGCCGCAAGCCCGGGGGCCGCACGCGCAAGCGGATCAAGGACGAGCTGATCACCGACCTGCTGCCGCGCGCGTTCGTGAAACCCAGTCGCACCGATGCGCTGCTGGATATCGAGCACGGCATCGTCGTGGTCGATACGTCCAGCCGCAAGAACGGCGAGAACGTGGTCAGCGAGATCCGCCGCGCGCTCGGCAGTTTCCCCGCGTTGCCGCTGAATGCGGAAGTCGCGCCGCGCAGCGTGCTGACCGGCTGGGTCGCGGGTGAGCCGCTGCCGGAAGGCCTGTCGCTGGGCGACGAATGCGAGTTGCGCGACCCGATCGACCAGGGCGCGGTGGTCAAGGTGCAGCGCATGGAGCTGCAGAGCGACGAGATCACCAAGCACCTGGAGTCCGGCAAGCAGGTCACCCGCCTCGCGCTGACCCTGGATGACCACGTCTCGTTCGTACTCGGCGAGGACCTGGTCGTGCGCAAGTTCAAGCTGCTCGACGGTGCCGTCGACCAGCTCGAATCGACCGAACGCGAAGACCTGCACGCCGAACTCGACGCGCGCTTCGCGCTGATGAGCGGCGAAGTGAAGCGCCTGTTCGCGGTACTGGAGAAGGCGCTGAAGCTGTCGAAGGCCGAAGCCTAAGAATGCGAGGCGGGCTCCGGCCCGTCCTCTGTATTGCGACCGACGGGCGGAGCCCCGTCCATTCCCCCGACATCGCTCCGACACGGGGCACGGCGATCACTCGCCGCGCGGACTGCAGGAAGCGCCGCGTCGCCAATTCCTGCAGGAACTCGATGCCAACGATTACCGCTGAATGCGCGGCTACGCCGTGTCGTCGCCGCGATATGCTTCCGCCCATGACGAGCGTGCACGCATGAGTCCACTGCGCCTGCTGGCAGGCAAGCCGCGCGTGCAATCGCAGACGGCGACGCGCGAGAACCTCAGTCTGACGCTCGATAACGGCGAAACCGTCGACGTACTGCGCGTACGCGACCCGCGCGCGCGCCGGATCAAGCTCAGCGTGAGCGAACGCGGCGCGCGCCTGACCCTGCCGCTGCGCGCCAGCGAGATCGCCGGCGAACGCTTCGTGCTCGAACATGGCGACTGGCTGATGGCCCAACTGGCCCGCAACGGCAGCACGACGCCGGGACTGCAGCCGCATGCGACCGCCTCCATTCCGTTGCGCGGGACCGAACTGCCGGTGCTGTGGAGCGAAGGTCGCGCCCTGCGCCTGGCTCGCGACGAGGACGCGCTGCACATCACCGTACCGGCCAGCCTGCGCATCGCCTCACTACGGCGCGCGCTGCGCGACTTCTACGAAGCCGAGGCACGCGCCGACATCGGTCGCTGGCTGCCGCCGCTGTTGCCGACGCTGCCACGGCCGCCATCGCGCTTCACCCTGAAGGTGATGAGCTCGCAATGGGGTTCGCTGGCGCCGAATGGCACGGTCGCACTGGACCTGGCGCTGGTACTGGCGCGTTCGAGCGCATTCGAATACGTGGTGGTGCACGAACTCTGCCATCTGATCCGCGCGGACCATTCGCGCGCGTTCTGGCGCGAGGTGGAACAGCGCTTTCCCAGCTGGCGCGACGAGAAGGACTACTTCCACACCGAGGGCCGCCAGCTCAAGGCCGCGATGCGCGCGCTGCTGGCCGCATGATGGACCTGGTAACGTTGTTCCTGCGGTAGCCGCCGTCCGCGCGGCATCATCCTGGAGCCGATCATGCGTCGAATCGTCCTGTTGTCTCTCGCAACCCTGTGTCTCGCCAGTTGCGGCAAATCGCCCGGCGAGCGCATGGCCGAGGCCGCCATCGAGGCGCGCACCGGACACAAGGCCGACGTCAACGCCGACAAGGGCGAAGTCAGCATCCGCACCGAACAGGGCGAGATGAAGATCAACACCGCCGGTGGCACCGCGCTGCCTGCCAGCTTTCCCAAGGACGTCTATCTGCCGAGCAGCTACACGGTGGAGGCATCGATGGAGATGCCCAACGCGGTAATCGTCCATCTACTGACGCCCGGCGACATGACCGCGGTGGCGACTGCCGCCGACACGCAGATGCAGGCGCAGGGCTGGAAATCCACGACGCTGATGGGGGGCACCCAGGCCAAGGTCGTCATGTATGAAAAGGCCAAGCGTCATGCGACCCTGACCATCTCCGAGGGCCAGGGTCAGGACAAGGGCAAGGGTGTTCGCGTCGGCTATCAGCTCGCGACTGAGCAGCAGTAACACATCAAGCATCCAGCGCGTGACCCCGTGCGGCCGCAGGTCGCACGGATGCGTTGCGCGCAGTCCGCCCGAAGGACCCTCAGCCGCGAACGAAGAAGTCCCCGATCACCGCAGCCACCGCAGCCGGATCTTCCATGTGGAGATGATGGGTGCCGGGCAGCACGAACAGCTGGCCGTGGCGCAGCAATCCGGCACGCTCGCGCCGCAGTGCATCAGGGAAGTACGGCGGCGGTGGATCGGCATAGATCACCCGTGTCGGGCATTCGATATGCGTCAGCAGGTCGCGTACCTGGTCCTCGATCATGCGCACCGCGGTGGTGATGGTCAGGCGCGGATCGCTGCTCCAGCTGTAGCCGCCATCGACGGCGACCACGCCGCGCTCCACTAGCAGCCGCGCAACAGGTTCGCTCAAACCGTTGGCCGCCATGCGTGCATTTACCGCGGTGTCGATCTCGCGGAACACGCGCAGGCGCTTGCCGATCAAGGCACGCCGGGCAGTTACGGATTCGCGAAGACGTGCCGTGGTGTGATCAGCAGTGTCCGACAGGGCGCCCAACGCCTCGATCGCGAGGAAACGCTCGACCCGTTCCGGCGCAGCAGCGCTGAGGATGCTGCTTATGGCCGCGCCCATCGAATGCGCGAGCAGTGCGAAGCGCTGCCAGCCCAGAGCATCGGCGACGTCGAGGACCGCGTGCACGGTGCCGGCGAGCGAATAGTCCGCGCCCGGCGGCAAGTGCGCGCTGGCGCCGTGGCCCGGCAGGTCGAGCGCGACCAGGTCGATTCCGCGCAGATAGGGCGCCAGCGGCACGAAGCTGGCGGCGTTGTCGAGCCAGCCATGCAGCGCCAGCACCGGACGCCCTCCCGGTTCACCGCCACGCAAACCGGTGAGACGGCCGAAGGCGGTGTCGAGGACGATTTCTTGCAGGCCCGATGCGTACCTGTTCATGTCGCATCACCCATCGGCTCACCCTTCGGCAATCCCACCACGACGTCACGCGCAATCGTCGCCAGCACGCGCGCATGCGCGACGCTGTCGTTGAGGCACGGCACGTAACGCAGTTCGCCGCCGCGCGCGCGGAAGTCATCCTTCAGCTGCTGCGCGACTTCTTCCAGCGTTTCCAGGCAATCCACGGCGAAGCCCGGCGCGACCACGTCGACGCTGCGGATGCCGCGTTCGGCCAGGGTCGCGAGCGTATCGACGGTGGCGGGTTCGAGCCATTTCTCGCGACCGAACCGCGATTGGTAACTCAGCGTCCACGATTCCTCGCGCAACCCCAGTGCAGCGGCGATCGCGCGCGCCCCGGCTTCGCATTGCTGCGGATACGGATCGCCGTTGTCGGCCAGGCGCTGCGGCAGTCCATGGAACGAAAACAGCAGATGCGCGGCATTGCCGTGCCGGGCGCGATGCGCGCGGATCGAATCGGCGACAGCGGCGATCCAGCCCGCATCGAGGTGGTAGTCGCCGACGAAGTCGACGATCGGCACATCGGCACCCACGGCTTGCGACGGTGCCGTGCCGGCTTCGACGAAACCCACATCGCGGATCGGCCAACCTTGCGCAGCAACCACATCGCGCACGGACGCGGTCGTGGTCGTCGAGTACTGCGGATACAGCGGCAGCACCAGCACACGACGCATGCCGTCACTGCGCAACTGACGCAACTGGCGCGCGAAAGCCGGCGTGCCGTAGCGCATGGCGTGCCGCACGGTCCATTGCGGACATTCGCGCTGCACCGCCTCGGCGAGCTGGCGCGTGTACACCGCCAGGGGCGAGCCACCGGGCATCCAGACACTCGCGTACTTGTGCGCCACCCGCAGCGAACGCAGCGGCAGGATCACCAGATTCAGCAGCGGCCACCACAGCCAGCGCGGTAGGTCGACCACGCGGCGATCGGAAAGGAATTCGCGCAGATAACGGCGCACGGCCGCAGCGGTCGCTGCTTCGGGCGTGCCTAGGTTCACCAGCACCAATGCTGTGCGGGTAGCGGAAGTGTGGGCGTTGTCGCCTGCCGTGGGGGTGGGCGCGATCATCGGCATAGGATGACAGTCGGGTGAAGGGGCGTCACGGTGTGGCGGAGAAAGGCATCGTGGTTTGCCATCCCGAGCCGCTGCGGCGGCACTCTTGCGCCATGGCCATGTTTTATCGCGGCGCTATCGTGGCGCTGTTCATTACGCCGCCGTTACCCTGCCCGCATCCCCCGCCGCCGGAGTCGCCATGTCGCGCCCTGTCCTGCCCAAGTTGTCCGCCGTTTCCCTCGCGCTCGCCCTGGCACTCGCCTTCGCCGGCCCCGCCACCGCCGGACCCGAAGAGGACAAGCGCGTGGCCGACGCGGTGCGCGTGCTCAGCGAAGTGCAGCGCATTCCCGAATCCGCGATTCCGGACAAGCTGTTCGATGAAGCCAAGGCGATCGTCGTGGTGCCCGATTCGCTCAAGGTCGGCCTGGTGCTCGGCGGCCGGCGCGGGCACGGCGTGGTGTCGGTGAAGAACCCCGACGGCAGCTGGTCGTATCCCAGCTTCGTCAAGCTGACCGGTGGCAGCATCGGTTTCCAGGCCGGCGTGCAGTCGGCCGACATCGTGCTGGTGTTCCGCGGCGAGCGCGGTCTCGACTCCATCGTCAACGGCAAGGTCACCCTCGGCGCCGATGCCGGCGTGGCCGCCGGACCGGTGGGCCGCAATGCGGGCACCGCGACCGATGGCCAGCTCAAGGCGGAAATCTGGTCCTGGTCGCGTGCGCGCGGCCTGTTCGCCGGTATCGCCCTCGATGGCGCGATCCTGTCGATCGACGACGCCGCCAACCAACTGGTCTACGGCGAAGGCACTACGCCGCGGATGATTTTCGAGAATCGCACCCGCCAGCGTCCGGCCGACTCGGCCGTGGCGTTCCGCGACGCGCTGGAAGAAGCCGGCGCGCTGGCGCGCGACCGCCGCGGTGGCAGGGCGTCGAATCCCGCCCCCGCGACCGGCAGCGCCGCCATATCGGCCCCGACGGCCGCTGCTGCGCAGACCGTCCCGGCGCCGTCGACAGGCACCGGAGCCCAGCCCACACCGTTCCAGGACGTCAATGGCGGCGTCCGGACCGAGTCGTTGCCGCCGGATCCGGCCCCCACCACCACGCCCCGCCGCTGAACTGCAGTGACGTTGGTCATGTGAACGGATACCGCAGCCGTCATCGCAGCTGCGGTATCCTCATCATTCATTACACAGGGCATTACCAATGGGCGGTTTTAGCATTTGGCACTGGCTGATCGTGCTGGTGATCGTCGTGCTGGTGTTCGGCACCAAGCGCCTGGGCAGCGTGGGCAAGGACCTGGGCGAAGCCGTGAAGGGCTTCAAGAAGGGCATGCAGGACGACGACGAAAAGAAGCCGACCGCGCAGTTGCGGGACGAGTCGCGCACCGACACCACCACGACGTCGCAGCAGCGCGACGACGAACACACTCCCCGCTGACGTGTGGACCCGCCCGGAGGCGGGCTGATCCATGTTCGACGTCGGATTCGGCGAGCTCTTTATGATCGCGATCGTGGCCCTGCTCGTGCTGGGCCCCGAGCGCCTGCCCAAGGCCGCGCGCTTCGCCGGCCTGTGGGTGCGGCGTGCGCGCGCGCAGTGGTATTCGGTGAAGGCGGAACTCGAGAACGAGCTCGCCGACGATGAACTGCGCCGCAGCCTGCGCCAGACCCAGGCCGACCTGAAGGAAGCGCGCGATTCGCTCGCCCAGGGCGGCGTCGCGCTGCAGCAGCAGATCCAGCAGGCGCGCACCGACATGCGCAATGCCTTCCTGACCGACAACCCCGGTCACGACAGCGGCGCTGGAGCCGAAGCACCGGCCACGACCGACGCCATACCGACGCAGCCGCAACTGCCCATCGCGGAACACACCGACGAGCACGCCGCCACGACGGAACACGCCCACCCCGCCGAGTCCGGGCCCGATGCACGACGCTGACGTCGAGAGTTCACAAACCCAGAGCCGCCTGATCGATCATCTGATCGAGCTGCGCGCGCGCCTGCTGCGCGCCGTGACCGGGCTGGTCATCGTCTTCGTCGCGTTCCTGCCGTTCGCCAACAAGCTGTACGCCTGGCTGGCCAAGCCGTTGCTGGCCAAGCTGCCGGCCGGCGGTCACCTGATCGCCACCGGCGTGGCGTCGCCGTTCTTCGCGCCGGTGAAGCTGGCGTTCTTCGCTGCGCTGTTCGTGTCGGTGCCGTGGCTGCTGTACCAGGCCTGGGCCTTCGTTGCTCCCGGCCTGTACAAGCGCGAGAAGAAGCTGGCGCTGCCATTGCTGGTGTCGGCGGTGTCGCTGTTCTACGCCGGCTGCGCGTTCGCCTATTTTCTGGTGCTGCCGACCGTGTTCGGCTTCCTCACCCGCGTCACGCCGGAAGGCGTGTCGATGATGACCGACATCCAGGCCTACCTGGATTTCGTGCTGGTGATCTTCCTCGCCTTCGGCGCGAGTTTCGAACTACCGGTGGCACTGGTGATCCTCGCGCTGCTGGGTTGGGTGACGCCGCAACAGCTGCGCGAATCGCGCGGCTATGCGGTGGTCGGCGTGTTCATCATCGCCGCGATCATCACACCGCCCGATGTCGTCTCGCAGCTGCTGCTCGCGATTCCGATGTGCGTGCTGTACGAGCTGGGCATCCTTGCGGCCGCATGGGTCGCGCCGAAGCGCGACGCCACCGCGTAAGCCTTGTAGAGCGGAGCTTGCTCCGCTGCTTTCGTCGTAAGAGATCGAAAGCCAAAGGCAGCGGAGCAAGCTCCGCTCTACAAAGAAGCCGGCCTACGGCATCACCGGCGCCTGATACTCCAGCGTCATCCCCAGCAGCCACAACAAGCCCAGCACCAGCGGCACGTGCACGAGCAGCTGCACGAAGGTGAAACCGACGATGTCGCGCGCCCTCAGGCCGAGTACGCCGAGCAGCGGCAACATCCAGAATGGATTGACCAGGTTCGGCAGCGCCTCCGCGGCGTTGTAGATCTGCACCGCCCAGCCCAGATGCACCTGCAGCTCGTTCGCGGCCTGCATCACGTACGGCGCCTCGATGATCCACTTGCCGCCGCCGGACGGTACGAAGAAACCCAGTACCGCCGAATACGCCCCCATCACCAGGGCGAAGCTGTCCCGCGAAGCGACCTGCACGAACAGTTCCGACAACCGGTGCGCCAGCGTTTCGCCGTTCGCCCCGGCCACGCCGGTCAGCAGCGCGGCGATGCCGCCGTACAGCGGAAACTGCAGCAGCACGCCGGCCGTGCCCGGCACCGCCTTCGCTACCGCATCGAGGAAGCTGCGCGGCCGCCAATGCAGCAGCAGGCCCAGCGACAGGAACAACAGGTTGTAGGTGTTGAGATCGGCGATCGCACTGGTGAGCGGTTTGCTCGCGAATTCCGACGCCAGCCAGCCGAACGCCAACAGCGACAACAACACGGTGAGCAATGGGCTGTGTTCGAGCCAGTCGCCCGGTCGCGCCGTTCCCTGGCGGATCGAAGGCGCGTCCGACACGAGGACAGTGATGTCCGCGACGCGCGCCTGCGTCGCAGCCGGCGCCGTCCAGTACGCGACCAGTACCGACACCGCGATCAGCAGCGCGGTCAATGCGAACGACTGCCACAGGAAGATCGTCTGCGCGAACGGCAGCACCCCGGTGATCTCCAGCAGCCCGGGCGGCATGCTCGCCGCATTCGCCTGCAGCTGCGCGGCCGACGAACTCAATCCCATCGCCCACACCGCACCCAGGCCGAGGTAGGCCGCGGCGCCGGCCGCACGATAGTCCATGCGCAGTTCGGTACGCCGCGCCAGCGCGCGCACCAGCAGCCCCGCGAACACCAGCGAAAAGCCCCAGCTCAGCAGCGAGGTCAGCATGCTCAGCGTGGCCACGAACGCGACCGCACCTCGTCCGCTGCGCGGCAAGCGTGCGAGCCGTTCGATTCCGCGCGCCACGATCGGCGCGGTGGCCACGACATAGCCGCCGATCACCACGAACACCATCTGCATGGTGAAAGGAATCAGGCTCCAGTAGCCCTTGCCGAAACCTTGCGCGGTGGCTTGCGGCGAGGCCCCGCAGGCCATCGCCGCGATCGCCACGATGACCAGGCCCAGTACTGCGAACACCCAGGCATCCGGGAACCAGCGCTCGGCGAATGCGGCGCAGCGCAGGGCCGCACGTGCGAGCCAACTGGGATTGCCTGTTTCCGTCATGACTTCACCTCGCGCTGCATCGAGCGCCTTTGCGCCATAAGCAAACGGCCCGCATTGCTGCGGGCCGTCGTCGTGTCCGGATGGCGCTCAGCCCGCGGGCTGCGCCGCTTCCTTCTTGTGCCCGATCAGCCACATCGCGGCGCCAGCCACGATCAAGCCCACGCGGATGGCGATGCCAACGGTGGGACCCCAGCTGTCGATCCAGCTCAGAACGACGAACTCCATGCCCAGCATGTTCAATACGAACGAACCGGCACCGAAGATGACAAACCACTTACCCCAGGACTTCATGCAGCGCTCCCCTACAGCAGATGAAATGGACTAGGCCCGATCCCCATCGGACGGGCCGAGTCTACTTCAATGCGCGGCACGCAAGCCCAGGTCGAGCGCGAAGCCGGCGAACACGACCAGGCCGACCCAATGGTTGTGCAGGAATGCACGGAAACAACCTTCGCGATCGCGGCGGCGCGCCTGCACGAATTCGTACGCGACCAGCACGACGGCGACACCGAGCGCATACCAGAAGTACGTGCCCAGTTCGGCGCGTCGCCCCACCAGGAACAGCGCGTACACGAACAGTCCGTACAGCACGCCTTGCGCGATCAGGTCCATCTCGCCGAACAGGATCGCGGTCGACTTACTGCCCATGCGCAGGTCGTCGTCGCGATCGACCATCGCGTACCAGGTGTCGTACGCGGTCGACCACAGGATGTTGGCGATGTAGAGCAGCCACGCCACCGGCGGCACAGTACCCTGGATCGCGGCGAAGGCCATCGGGATGCCCCAGCCGAACGCCATGCCCAGGTAGACCTGCGGCAGGTAGGTGTAGCGCTTGAGATACGGATAGCTCGCCGCGAGGCACACGCCGACGATGCTCATGTAGATCGTCAGGCGATTCATCGTCAGTACCAGCGCGAACGCGACCAGCATCAGCACCGCGAATACCGCGAGCGCCTCGCGTCCGCCGACTGCGCCCGTGGCGAGCGGGCGCTGACGGGTGCGCTCGACGTGCGGATCCAGCCAGCGATCGGCGTAGTCGTTGATCACGCAGCCGGCAGCGCGGGTCAGCCATACACCCAGCGTGAACACGATCAACGTCCACCACGGCGGCACGCCCTTCGCCGCCAGCCACAGCCCCCACCAGGTCGGCCACAACAGCAGCAGCCAACCGATCGGACGGTCGCCCCGCACCAGCTTCCAGTACTGGCCCAGGCGCTCGCGCCAGTGCGGAACCGGCGGCGGAATCGGGATGTAGTCGCGTTCGTAACTCATCTTCACAACTCGTCGGGAAGGTGGCGGGGAACTCGCGGGCATTGTCGCCTATCACCGCCGAATTCCGGACCAGCGGCCACACCCTGCACTTTGTTTCGCCGCGCCGGCGGGCGTAGGCTAGCTTGCGCACGAGGGGAACGCGATGGACATCGAATCCAGGGAAGTGCGGATCACGGTCCAAGGTCTGACGTTGGGGATGTATGTCAGCCGGCTCGACCGACCATGGCTGGAGACGGCCTTTCTCATGCAGGGGCTGAAGCTCACGTCGCCCGACGAAATTGCGACCCTGCAGCGCATCTGCAACCACGTCTGGGTCGACGTGATGCTGGGCAGCACGCCCAATCCGCGCTTCCTCGCGTTCGTCGAACCCGCGGCCGTGCGCCAGAGCCGCGCCGCCGCGGAAATCGACGCGCTGCGCCAGACCCAATGGAAGCCGCAGGTCGAAATGCAGGAAGAGCTCGCCCAGGCCGAAGCGGCGCATGCGTCGCTGGAGGCGGCGATCGACGAGGTCATGACCGACCTGCACAGCGGCAAGCGGCTCGACCTGGACAAGCTCAAGGACGGCGTCGACACGATGATCGACTCGATCCTTCGCAATCCCACCGCCTTCGTCTGGCTCAAGGAGATGAAGCGGCGCGACAACTACGCCTACCAACACGCGATGGGCTGTGCGATCTGGGCGGCCAGCTTTGGTCGGCATCTGGGCCTGGAACGCGCGGAGCTGCAGTTGCTCGCGCTCGGCGGGCTGCTGTGCGACGTCGGCAAGACGCGACTGCCGCTGGAACTGCTGAACAAGCGCGAGCCGCTCACGGTGGAGGAAGTCGAGCTCGTACGCCAGCACGTGCAGCACGGGCTGGAAATCGTCGACGGCACGCCCGGACTGTCCCCGAAGATCCGCGAGATCGTCGCGACCCACCACGAGCGTCACGACGGCAGCGGTTATCCGTGGGGCCTGCAGGGCGGCGACATTCCGATCTTCGGCCGCATCATGGGCATCGTCGACAGTTACGACGCGATGACCTGCCTGCGTCCGTATGCCGAGAGCCGGTCGCCGCATCAGGCGGTCAATGAGCTCTACCAGCAGCGCGACAAGCTGTTCCAGCCCGAGCTGGTCGAACAGTTCATCCAGAACTGCGGCATCTATCCGACTGGTTCGCT
The DNA here is from genome assembly GCF_054779815.1 of Lysobacter tyrosinilyticus. NCBI lineage: Bacteria > Pseudomonadati > Pseudomonadota > Gammaproteobacteria > Lysobacterales > Lysobacteraceae > Lysobacter > Lysobacter tyrosinilyticus. Next base: position 376,795 of record NZ_BAAGXN010000001.1, on the reverse strand, counting down.
GGTGGAACTATCCAATGGCCAGGTCGCGGTGGTCACCGACGTGCACAGTCTCAAGCGCCTGCGACCACGGGTGATGCTGCTGCTCGACACCGACAAGAAGCCGCTGCAGCAGTTCAGCGTGCTTGACCTGGGCGAAGTGGAGCGCGACGCCGCGGGCCACCCGCTCAGCGTCAAGACCGGCTTGCCGACCGGCGCCTACGGTATCGATCCGGTCGAGCTGTTCCTGCACTGAGCGTCGAGCCGGCACCCCCATGCCCTCGACCGACGACGAACTGACCGGTCTGCACAATCGCCGCAGCTTCCTCGCGCTGCTGCGCCGGCACGTGGGCTTCGCCAATGAACGCAAGACCAATCTCGCGCTGGTGATCGTCGACATCGACAGCTTCGCGCGACTCAACACCACGTACGGCTACGACTTTGGCGATCGCGCGCTGCAATACGTGGCGGGGCAGCTGCGCGAGGTGATCCGTTCACAGGATTACGCCGCGCGCATCGGCGACAACCGCTTCGCGCTGATCCTGCCGGGGATCATGAACGTGGGCCATGCCGAGCTCGCAGTACAGAAGCTTTTTCGCCTGCTCGACCTGCCCTTCCAGAGCGATCAGGGCACCGTGCGCATGACCGCGACTGTCGGCGTGGCGGTGTGCCCGTTGCATGCCAGCCAGGCTGATTTCCTGTTGCGCCAGGCGGAGAAGAGCCTGGAACTGGCACGCAATACCGGGCAGCGCTGGCTGTTTCCGCCCGATACCGAGGACGAGCGCGGCTTCTCCGAATTCTGGGATCTCGAACTTGAGCTCGACGGCGCCGTGCAACGCGGCGAGATGTTCCTGGTCTACCAGCCCAAGCTGAGCCTGCCCGACCTGCAACCGATCGGCGCCGAAGCGCTGATGCGGTGGCGTCATCGCTCGCGCGGCCTGGTGTCGCCGGACCAGTTCATTCCCATCGCCGAGCAGACCGGCCAGATCAAGGGCATGACCATCTGGGCGCTGAACTCCGCACTGCGCCACGCCGGCGAATGGAAGCATCCGCACGGCCGCTTCAGCATCGCGGTCAACGTGCCAGCCGAGCTCGTCGGCCAGGACGACCTGCCCGACCTGGTCGAGAACGCGCTGAACCTATGGGGGTCGGAAGAGGTGCAGCTGGTGCTGGAGATCACCGAGCGCTCGCTGGTGATGGATCCGCGCCACAGCTTCCGCATCCTCTCGCGCATCCGCGATCTGGGCGTGCGGATCTCGATCGACGATTTCGGCACCGGCTACTCGTGCCTGGCCTACTTCAAGGACATTCCCGCCGACGAGCTGAAGATCGACAAATCCTTCGTCGCCGGGTTGCTGATCGATGCCTCATGCGCGGACATCACCTCGCTGATCATCGACCTGGCCCATCGCTTCGGCATGTCGGTCGTGGCCGAAGGCGTCGAGGACGAGGAAACCCTCGCAGCCCTGCTCCAGCGCCGTTGCGACGTGGTGCAGGGCCATTTGTTCGCGAAGGCGATGGAGCTGGACGAATTCCAGCGCTGGGCCGCGCAGGACGGCCCCTGGGACCCATTGCGCAACACCGGTTGACGTCGCGCGACCGCGACCGGGCCATCGCTGCTAGAATGCCGGTCCCGCGATGGCCAGCATCGCGCGGTTCTGCACTGCGCCCGTAGCTCAGCCGGATAGAGTAGTGGCTTCCGAAGCCATTGGTCGGGGGTTCGAATCCCTCCGGGCGCGCCATCTTCCCTGCATGCCTCGCATGCTTCTTTGTTGGCGCGATCCGATCGCGCCAACAAAGGCGAAAGCGCCCGGCCTGCGACTGTGCGGCAATACGCTCCCTTGTCGCCGCGCCGGAGTGGCCATGCAGCCGTTTCCCTCGATCGTCCTGATGCTGCTGGCCGCAGTGGGCAGCAACGCCTGCGCGCAGACGCCCCCGCGCGAACACCTCGCTCCGCAAGGCTGGGAAGGTTCGTACTACAGCATCCACTACACGCCGGTCATGAAGATCGGCGACCGGGTGATCGTGTCCGGCATCCCGGCGCTGGAAGGCGATACCGAAGAAGCCCGGATCCGCTGGGCATTCACCGAGCTCAAGCGGCATCTGGAAGTCGCGGGCGCCACGATGGAGGACGTGGTCGAACTGCAGAGTTTCCACCTGGCCCGCGACCACGACGAGTTCCGCGCGCGCTTCGCGACCGTGGAAAAGGTGCACGCCGAATTCTTCCACGACCGCTATCCGGCCTGGACGGCGGTAGGCACGAGCGCGCTGTATTCGGAAGGCGCGCCGATGGAAATCCGCGCCGAAGCCATCATCGGCTCGGGGCGGGCGGCGAAAGTCGCGATTCCCAAGCCGCAGGAATCCGGACAGCCTTAAGGCACGCGGGCGCATACCCACGCATCCACGCGCCGCACGCCGGCACGCTTGAGTGCGGCGGCCGCGGCCCACAACGTGGCGCCGGTGGTCATCACGTCATCGATCAGCACCGCATGATCCGGCAACGACGCGCTTGCCTGCACCGCGAAGGCGCCGCGCAGGTTGCGGCGGCGGGCCGCGGCGCTGAGTTCGGACTGCGGCGCGGTGCGTCGGACGCGTTGCAGCAGGTCGTCGCGCAACGGCAGATCCAGCGCGCGCGCCAGGGGGCGGGCCAATTCCAGTGCTTGGTCGTAGCCGCGGCGCCGCAGCCGTGCGCGGTGCAACGGCACCGGAATCACCGCCTCCGGCCGCGGCCTCCCCGCAGCGAACTCCGCCATCAGTTGCGCGAGCAGGGCGCCCGCGGCGAAGTCGCGGTGGAACTTGAAGCGCGGCAGCAGACGATCGAGCGGTGCGGCATAGACGAAGCTGGCGTACACACCGTCCAGCGCCGGGGCGCGACCGCGTCGACCCAGGGTGGCTTCCCGGCGCAGGCAATCGCCGCAGACCGCCGGGACCGGAAGCGGCACGGCACAGCACGGGCAGGCGCAGCAGTTCCAGGGCAGGTCGTCCGCGCAGGCCGCGCACAGGTCCAGTCCTTCCAGCCCCGGCGCCCCGCAGACCAGGCACTGGTTCGGCCAGAGCAGACGGGCCGCATCGACCCGAAGCCAATGCCCGAGGCGCTGTTGCAGGCCCTGCAATGCTAGCCCCGACGGGTCGGCCAGGGAGCTGTCAACTCGATCAGGGCACACTTGGTTGACAGGGCGGGTCATGATTTCCAGACTGCCCGCCCAGTCCGCCCACGTCTGTCGGAAAACCCCCATGTCCGCTGTCAGCGAAATGCCCCTGCGCCACGATTGGAGCCGCGAGGAAGTCCGCGCCCTGTTCGACCTGCCCTTCCCCGAGCTGCTGCACCGCGCCGGGACTGTGCATCGCGCCCACTTCGACCCCGCCCAGGTCCAGGTCAGCACCCTGCTGTCGATCAAGACCGGTGGCTGCCCGGAAGACTGCGGCTACTGCCCGCAGGCCGCGCGGTACCACACCGGCGTGGACGCCACGAAGCTGATGTCGACCGAAGCGGTGCTCGATAAGGCCAAGCAGGCCAAGGCCGCCGGTGCGAGCCGCTTCTGCATGGGCGCGGCATGGCGTTCGCCCAAGGACCGCGACATCCCGAAGGTCGCGGCCATGATCTCGGAGGTGAAGGCGCTGGGCCTGGAAACCTGCGCGACGTTGGGCATGCTCTCGGGTGAACAGGCACGCGCGCTCCGAGACGCCGGCCTGGACTACTACAACCACAATCTCGACACCGCGCCGGAGTTCTACGGCGAGATCATCCATACCCGCGAGTACCAGGACCGCCTCGACACGCTCAGCCACGTGCGCGACGTCGGCATGAAGACCTGCTGCGGCGGCATCGTCGGAATGGGCGAACAGCGCGAACAGCGCGCGGGCCTGTTGCAGACCCTGGCCAACCTGCCGGCGCATCCGGATTCGGTCCCGATCAACCGCCTGGTGCAGGTCGAAGGCACGCCGCTCGCCGGTACCGCGACGCTCGATCCGTTCGAATTTGTGAGGACGATCGCAGTTGCGCGCATCCTGATGCCGAAATCGATGGTCCGCCTCTCCGCCGGCCGCGAAAGCATGAGCGATGAGCTGCAGGCGCTGTGCTTCCTGGCCGGTGCGAATTCGATCTTCTACGGTGAGAAATTGCTGACGACCGGCAACCCCGACACCGAGCGCGATATGGCATTGTTCGGCCGGCTGGGCCTGGTGCCCATGCCGGTCATTGAACAGGGGGAGACCGTGCACGCAGACATTCTCGAAGCGAACCCGACGGTTCGCGAAAAAACCATTCCTTGCGCGGTGACCTGAGATGGCACGTGCGTCCTGGCGTGATCGCATTGCCGCAGCGAAGGCCGAACGCATCGCCGCTTCGCGCGTGCGCGTGCTGCGTGCCGTCACACATCGCGATGGCGCGAGCGTCGAGGTCGATGGCAAGAAGTTGCTGAATTTCTGCAGCAACGACTACCTCGGCCTGTCGCAGCACTTCGCCGTGATCAACGCGCTGCAGGACGCGGCTTCGCGCGAGGGTGCCGGTGGCACCGCGTCGCACTTGGTGTGTGGCCATCACGCGCTGCACGAAGCGCTGGAGAAGGAACTCGCCGACTGGCTGGGCGCACCGCGCGCGCTGCTGTTCGGCAGCGGCTTCATGGCCAATCTCGCCGTCATGCAAGCGCTGCTCGGCGATGGTGACATCTGCGTGCAGGACCGGCTCAATCACGCAAGCCTGATCGACGCCGCGCGTTTGTCCGGCTGCAAGCTGCGTCGTTATCCGCACGCCGATTCCAGTGGAGCATTGCGCCTGATGCGGGAATCCGCCGACGGCGTGGCAATGCTGGCCACCGACGGCGTGTTCAGCATGGACGGCGATGTTGCTCCGCTGCGCGAACTCGCGCTGGCGGCGCGCGTGCAGAAGGCGCTGATGTATGTCGACGATGCGCACGGCATCGGCGTGGTCGGCCCGGACGGGCGCGGCAGCGTCGCCGAGGCGCAGCTCACCGTGGACGCGGTGCCGCTGCAGCTGGTCACGCTCGGCAAGGCGCTGGGCGGTTACGGCGCCGCGGTGGTCGGCGATGCCGACCTGATCGAACACCTCGCGCAGACCGCGCGTCCGTACATCTACACCACCGCGCTGCCGCCGGCGCAGGCCGCGGCGACGCTTGCGGCGCTGAAGCTGGCGCGCGCCGAGGACTGGCGTCGCGGCAAGCTCTACGACCTGATCGCGCATTTCAAGGAACGCGCCGAAAAGGGCGGGCTCGTGCTGCTGCCTTCGGACACGCCGATCCAGCCCGTGATGTGCGGCAGCGACACCCGTGCGCTGTCGATGTCGGCGACGCTGGAACAACGCGGCTACTGGGTCGCGGCGATTCGTCCGCCGACGGTACCGGAAGGTCGCGCGCGCCTGCGAGTCACCCTGTCGGCACTGCATACGCACGCCGATGTCGACGGCCTGATCGATGCACTGAGTCGCGCGCGCGACAAGGCCGAGGCCGAGGCGCGTGTCGCCGAGATGCTTCGCTAAGCCAGCCTGATTGCCGCGGCCGCATGAAGCGGCCGCGATCAAGCGAGCGCGTGGACGCAGCGCCCGCAAGGAAACCACGATGTACATCGAATCGCGCGGACAGGGTCCCGCGCTCGCACTCATTCACGGCTGGGCGATGCACGGCGGGCTGTTCGGGCCATTGGCCGATCGTCTCGCCGATCGTTACACCCTGCACCTGATCGACCTGCCGGGACACGGCTTCGCGCGTGAGGATCAAACGCCGCTGGTACCGGAAGCGCTTGCCGCCGAACTGGTCGCACGCGTTCCCGACGCGGCGTGGCTGGGCTGGTCGCTGGGCGGTCAGTTCGCATTGCGCGCGGCGCTCGATCATCCACATGCGGTGCGCGGGTTGATCATGATTGCCTCGTCGCCGCGCTTCGTGGTCGGCGAAGACTGGTCCCACGGCGTCGGCGCGCAACTGTTCCGCGATTTCGGCGACGCGCTGGCGAAGGACTTCCGCGGCACGCTGGAAGGTTTCCTTGCGCTGGAAGCGCTGGGCTCTGCGCATGCGCAGGAGGAATTGCGCAGTCTGCGTACCCAGGCCTTCGAACGCGGCGAACCGGCCGCGCGCACGCTGCTGGAAGGCCTGCAATTGCTCGATCGCCTCGACACGCGCGACGAGCTGCCGATGCTGCGCGTGCCCAGCCTGTGGCTGTCGGGTCGCCGCGATCGTCTCGTGCCTGCGGGCGCGATGCCGGCCGCCGCGGCGCTGACGCCGAACGCGCGCAGCGTGGTGATCGCCAATGCCGGGCATGCGCCGTTTCTCGGCGCGACGGATGCAGTGGCCGCACAGATCGTGACATTCATGGAGGCGCTGTGATGCGACACCTCGTGCGCTTTGTAGAGCCGAGCTTGCTCGGCTGCCTTTGCTCTTCGGCACGGGGCGATTCAAAGCAACAACAGCAACAACAGCAGCCGAGCAAGCTCGGCTCTACAAAGCGCGTTCGGCGCTATCGGTGATGGCATGAGCGAATTGTTCGATCACCGCCAGGTCCGCCGCGCCTTCTCGCGCGCGGCGCACCACTACGACGACGCCGCCGCGCTGCAACGCGAAGTTGCCGCGCGCCTGCTCGAGTCGCTCGATTACTTCGACGAACGCGCGCAACGTGAGGCGAACGGCGGCAAGCCGCGCGCGCCGCAGCTGGTGCTCGATATCGGCTGCGGCCCCGGCCATGCCGCGGTGGCGATGCAGCAGCGCTGGCCAAAGGCGCAGGTGCTGGCGCTCGATCTCGCCCTGCCGATGCTGCGCGAAGCAAAACACAACGCCGGCGGCTGGCGCCCGTTCAAGCAACGCCCGCAAGCCGTGTGCGCGGATGCGCGCGCACTGCCGCTGGCCGACGGCAGCGTCGACGTGCTGTTCTCCAATCTGTGCCTGCAATGGATCGAGGATCTGCCGGCGGTGTTTGCCGGCTTCCGCCGCGTGCTGAAGCCGGGCGGCTTGATGGTGTTGTCGACCTTCGGCCCCGATACCTTGTGGGAACTGCGCGACGCCTTCGGCCATGCCGACAGCGCACCGCACGTGAGCCCGTTCGCGACGATCGCGCAGTTCGGCGATGCGTTGATTGCGGCCGGCTTCAAGGATCCAGTGCTGGATCGCGATGAATTCCGCCTGCAGCACGAAACGCTCGGCGAACTGATGCGCGAGCTGCGCACGCTCGGCGCGACCAACGCGTTGAACACCCGTCGCCGCAGTCTGACCGGGCGCGAGCGCTTCGCCCGGGCCGCCCAGGCGTATGAACCACTGCGCCGCGACGGCCGGTTGCCCGCGACCTGGGAAGTAATCAGCGCCCATGCCTGGGGCCCGCCGCCAGGCGCGCCGATCCGCGTGGGCGGCGTCGACGAAGTGCGCGTGCCGATCAGCGCGATCCCGGTGCGGCGACGCTAGGTTGAACGTCATGTCACGCCCTGTAACACGACCTCAAGCGGTTGTTCGCCGTTGCCAGCCGCGCGCGCGGCATCGGTCGTATCGGCGCTTTGAGTTCGCTGGGGCGGATTGCTGACATGACCTCGCATTCCCGCCGCGTCCTCCTCGCCGTCGCCATCGCGCTGCTGTCGGCGTTGTTCTTCACCTGCACCTACGTGCTCAATCGCGCGGCGGTCAGCGGCGGCGGGCATTGGGCGTGGACGGCGACGCTGCGTTACCTGATCACGCTGCCGATCATGCTGGTGGTGATGCCATGGCAGGGTGGCGTGGCGCCGGTGTGGCGCGCGATCCGCGCGCATCCGGGCCCCTGGTTGCTCTGGAGCGGCATCGGCTTCGGTCTGTTCTATGTGCTGTTGAGCTATGCCGCGGCCAGCGGGCCATCGTGGCTGGTCGCAGGCACCTTCCAGCTCACCGTCATCGCGGGAATGCTGTGCGCGCCCTTCCTGTATCGCGACAAGCACGATGCACGCGCACGCATTCCGTTGCCGGCGCTCGGCGCGGGCATGGTGGTGATCTGCGGCGTGCTGCTGATGCAGGTCGGCTACGGTGGCGGCCATCTCGACCGGGGCGCCTGGGCGGCGTTGTGCGCGGTCGCGCTAAGCGCCTTTGCTTATCCGCTCGGCAATCGCGGCCTGCTGCTGCATCTGGAACGCAGCGGCATCGAACTCAACGCGACGCAGCGCGTGTTCGGCATGACCCTCGCGAGTCAGCCGTGGTGGTGGGCGGTCGCGGCGTATGCCTTCGCGACGGCAGGCGCGCCGCCCGCAGGACAGATCGCGCTCGCGGCCGGCGTAGCGCTCGGTGCGGGCGTGATCGCCACGGTGCTGTTCTTCCAGGCCACCGGCATGGTGCGCAACGATCCGACCGGCCTGGCCGCGGCCGAAGCCATGCAGGCGGCGGAAATCCTGTTCGCCACGCTGATCGGTGTGCTCTGGCTCGGCGAAGCCTGGCCGCACGGGCGGGCGTTGTGGGGCGCGGTGATCGTAATTGCCGGCATCGTCGCCTTCAGCCTGGTGGCGGCGCGCGCGGCCGCAGGCGACAAGCACGCCACTCAGGAACTGCGCAGCGATCGCGGCGCGTAGTGGATTGCACGCTTCATTCCGCGAAGCGGGGCCGCAACCTCACTTGATCGCACGGAACACGACGCGTCCCTGATACGGCGTTCCCAGCGGTTGCGCGCGATAGCCCTGGGCCGCGAAGCGCTGCTGCACCTGCGGCCACAAGGACTGCTTGCAGATCCAGATTGCCTCCGGCTCGTGCTCCCGCAATTCCTGCGCCAGCGACTCGTCGTAGACCGGATTGAAGCGCGCCTGCGGGCGCGGGTTGAGCGAGATCTTCTCGATCTGCGCATCGAGATGCAGATGCAGGCCATAACGGGCCATGTCTTCAACGAACAGCACTTCGCGTACGGGCCCGCCTGCACGTTCGCGAATTGCGCGTGCCCATTCGGACGCATCCTTGTGCGTGGGCCAGTGCGCGATCGCGAGCTTCAACGCCAACAGCAGCGCCACCCATGCGCCGAGCCGGAGCCAACGCGGCTCGCGCGGCTGCGCGGCACGCTGGATCGCGATGACCAGGGCCAGCGGCAGGAACAACGGCAGGATGTACAGCGGCAAGCGCGAGCGCGCGATGCAGAACACCAGCAGCGGCAGCAGCAGCCACAGCGCCAGCAGCAGCGCGTGCGCCTCGCGCTCGCGGACACGTGGATCACGCCAGCCACGCACGTGCGCGGGTAATACGCGTGCCCAGCGCCACAACGCCGGCGTCCACGGCAGCGTGCCCAGCAGCAGGGTCGGCGCGTATACGAGCAGCCAGCCGTACCACTGGCCATTGCGACCGAATTCGTTGGTCGTGACGCGATTAATGACTTCGTCGCCGACGAAGTAACGGAACAGGCCGTGGTGATTGGCGATCACCGCGACGTACCAGGGCAGCGCAAGCAGCACGAACAGCACGAGTCCCGACCACTGGAACACCCGGCTGCGCCGGCGCGTCGGCATCAATTGGTCGAAGGCCAGTGCCGACAGCAGATACACCAGCGCCGGCGGCCCCTTGGTGAGGAAGGCCAAGGCGAAGGCGACCCACATCAGGAGCGTCCACCTTTTCGGGCGCTCGCCGTCGAAGCGCGCTTCGACGAATGCCCACATCGCCACGCCGACACAGGCCGCCAGCACATAGTCGGTGGTGATCAGCTGCGACGCACCGACGGTGAACAGCATCGTCGCGTACACGATCGCCGCGGTGACCTCGCTTCCTGGTACCAGTCGCTTCGCGATGCGCCAGGCCAGCCATACGCACAGCAGGTATGCGAGCGCGGAGGGCAGGCGCGCGGCCCAGGAATTCTGGCCGAAGGTCGCCACGCTGCCGGCGATCGCCCAGTAGGTCAGCGGCGGCTTGGTCCAGTGGCCGACTTCGTCGTTGCGGCGCGGATTCAACCAGTCGCCGCTGTCGAGCATGTTCAATGCGACGTTGGTGTAACGGCCTTCATCGGGATCCCAGATCCCGCGCGTGCCGAGGAATCCGAATGCCAGCACGATCGCCATGGCGGCGATCCAATACGCAGTAAACCGGTTCGACGGACGGAAGCGGAGCATGCGACCTCACGGCGGAGGAAAGGCGCGAACTCTAGTGCGGTACCGACGACGACTTCGTTACATGCTGCAATCCGGACAGGGTGTGGCGGGTCTTGCCGCACCCAATGTCAGCGTGTGGCGAGTAGGGCCGCCAGCGCTTCCAGATCGATATTGCCACCCGAAAGAATCACGCCGACACGCTGGCCGGCAAAACGTTCGCGATGCCCCAGGATCGCGGCGAGCGCCACTGCCGACGAGGGCTCGATCAACTGCTTGGTGCGCTGCCAGAACAGCTGCAGCGCGCGCAGCGTGGCGGCATCGTCGGCGAGCAACACTTCGACCCGATGTTCGCGCAGTAGGGCGAAGTTGGGCGCGCCGAGCAGGCCGCGCAATCCGTCGCAGACCGTGTCCGGCACCAAGGCGGTGACGCGCTCGCCACGTTGCAGGGACTGGTACGCGTCGGCAGCGCCGGAGGGCTCGGCACCGAACACGCGGGTCGCGGGCGATACCGCCGCCGCGGTGATCGCCGTGCCGCCCAGCAGACCGCCACCGCCCAACGGCGTAACCAGGGCATCGAAGCGCCGGTCCGTACCGAGCAACTCCAGTGCCGCCGTGCCCTGCCCCGCGATGACGCGCGGATCGGTATAGGGATGTACCAGTTCCGCGCCGGTATCGGCCTGGACCTGCGCACATGCCGCTTCGCGTGCGGCAATGGTCGGCGCGCAGTAATGCAGGGTCGCGCCGTAATCGCGGATCGCCGCGACCTTGGCGGCCACCGCGTTGTCCGGCACCACCACATGGCAGGGAATCCCACGGGTACGCGCGGCAAGCGCCAGTGCGGCACCGTGGTTGCCCGAGGAGTGCGTGACCACGCCGCGCGGCGCGACCGCATCGGGCAGCGACCACACCGCATTGCAGGCACCACGGAACTTGAACGCACCCACGCGTTGCAGGTGTTCGGCCTTGAAGTGCAGCTCGCAGCCCGCCAGTGCGTCCAGCGACCGCGACCGCAGTACCGGGGTGTGGTGGATGTGCGGGGCGATACGCGCCGCGGCAGCCAGGATGTCGTCGAAGCCTGGCAGGTCGAGCGCGGACGGCGCGGACGAGGCGAGGTCGGGGGCAATACTCATCATGCAGATGCTAGGGCCAGTGGGCGCCCTTCGGATAGACCATGCCGCTGCGCTGAACGGACCCGCACCACCTTTTCGGGGCCGGCCGAATTAAGCGCGAGTTCAAAGCGGCGGCCCGAAGCTGGCGCACACACCTTGGGGGCGTCCGTCATGATCCGCAAACTCCTTCTTCCCGCCTTGCTCGTAGGGCTGCTCGGTGGCTGTGTCACCGACTACGGCTATCGCGACGGCTACTACTACGGCCAGCCGGGCGTCGAATACCGCTACCACGACTACGGCTATCCGTACGGCTCCTATCCCTACGGCTACTACCCGAATTACTACCCGTACAGCCCACACTACAACAGCTACTACTACAACAATTACCCGTACCACGGCGGGTACCCGTACTACTACAACCGCGATCATCGCAACGACCGTGATCATCGCAACGACCGCGATTACCGCAACGACCCCGACTACCGCAACGACCGTAACAGGCCGCGGCCGCCCGTAACCGGAACGCCGGGCCCGCTGCCGCCGGACATGCAACCGCGCCCGAGCCCGGGCCGGCACGACAACAATCCGCCGCGTGACTACACGCCGCGTCGCACCGATGACACGTCGGGTGGCCAGCGTGCGCAGATCCCGTCGCCGCGGATGTTCCCACCGGCCCCGCGTCGCGAGGCCCGCAGCGAGCGCAAAGAGGACCGGACCCTGCGCCAGGACGAGCGCCGCCGTCATTCGACCGACCAGGAGCTATGACACGTAGCACAGCGGAGGACTGCGTCACAGAACCGGGTACAAAACCGCTTGCGCGGTCCCGCGGGTGACGGCAAGCTGCAACCACTGACCGGTTGCGTCGTATTTAGACGTTGCGGGCTCAGCGGTAGGTGGCAAGTGCCGATGTCGGCGTCCGACGGAGAATCACGGATCCCCCCTGTTCCGCCTTCGTTGGACGCCGGCTCCTTCCCGCCGGCGAGCAGTCGAAGCATCGCCCCGCGGGTCCGCCTTGACCCGCCGAATTCGCGGTCAGACCAACCCGGCCCGTGACCGGGTTCACACTCCCGGCCCCGAGAAATAAAAAAGGGGTCGAACGTCCCCCGACATTCGACCCCTGTGCGTCCCCCGCGAGCGCTTGGCCAGCCCCTGTTCCAAATCCGGCCGGCGTCTAGCGCCTGCCCCGCGTGGTGCAGGGAAGATGTCGCACGAAGCGTGCCAACTTTTGCGCCCCGTCCGACCGGACGTTAGTCCTGGCTCCAACAAGCCACTGATTGCTCTAGTAAAATCCCGTTCCCCAGCGGGTGGTGCATGTCCTTGTCGCAGTCTTTCTACCAATACGACGTGATCGTGGTCGGCGGTGGCCACGCCGGCACCGAGGCCGCGCTGGCCGCGGCACGCGCCGGCGCGCGCACCCTGCTGCTGACGCATTCGGTCGAAACCGTGGGCGCGATGAGCTGCAACCCGGCCATCGGCGGCATCGGCAAGGGCCACCTGGTCAAGGAAATCGACGCGCTCGGCGGGATCATGGCGCGTGCCGCCGACGCCGCCGGCATCCAGTGGCGTCGCCTCAACGCGAGCAAGGGTCCGGCGGTGCGCGCCACGCGCTGCCAGGCCGATCGTTCGCTGTACCGCGCCTTCATCCGCCGCGCGGTCGAGAGCCAGCCCAACCTCACTCTGTTTCAGTCCGCGGTCGATGACATCGTCTTCGAACACGGCAAGGTGACCGGCGTGGTCACCCAGACCGGACTCAAGTTCGCCGCCCCCGCCGTGGTGCTCACCGCCGGCACCTTCCTCGCCGGCAAGGTCCACATCGGACCAACCACCTATGCCGCCGGCCGCGCCGGCGATCCGCCCGCGGTCGCGCTGGCGCACAAGCTGCGCGAAGGCCCGTTCGTGGTCGACCGGCTCAAGACCGGCACGCCGCCGCGCATCGACGGCCGCACGCTCGACTACTCGGTGATGGAGGAACAACCCGGCGACGATCCGCGTCCGGTGATGTCCTTCCTCGGCGCGCACGCCGACCACCCGGCGCAGGTCTCGTGCTGGATCACCCATACGTCCGAGCGCACCCACGACATCATCCGCGGCGCGCTCGACCGCTCGCCGCTGTACACCGGCCAGATCGAAGGCATCGGTCCACGCTACTGCCCGTCGATCGAAGACAAGGTGGTGCGCTTCGCTGAGAAGGCCTCGCACCAGATCTTCGTCGAGCCAGAAGGCCTCACCGTCGCCGAGATCTATCCCAACGGCATCTCAACCTCGCTGCCGTTCGACGTGCAACTCGAGCTGGTGCGCAGCATCCGTGGTTTCGAGAACGCGCACATCACCCGTGCCGGCTACGCGATCGAATACGACTTCTTCGATCCGCGCGGGCTGAAGTCCACCCTGGAAACCAAGGCGGTTGGTGGGTTGTTCTTCGCCGGCCAGATCAACGGCACCACCGGCTATGAGGAGGCCGCCGCGCAGGGCCTGCTCGCCGGCATCAATGCCGCGCGCCACGTGCAGGATCGCGAAGGCTGGTCGCCGCGTCGCGACGAGGCCTACATCGGCGTGCTGGTCGACGACCTGATCACCCACGGCACGTCCGAGCCGTATCGCATGTTCACTTCGCGCGCCGAATACCGTCTGCAGCTGCGCGAGGACAATGCCGACCTGCGTTTGACCCCGGTGGGTCGCGACCTCGGTCTGGTGAGCGAGATGCACTGGCGCGTCTTCGATGCCAAGCGCGAAGCGATCGCGCGCGAGAACACGCGCCTGGCCGGGATCTGGGCCGCCCCGAACAACGCGCTCGGTCGCGAGATCAACGCCACCCTCGGCATCGAGATCAGCCGCGAGACCAGCGCGCGCGACCTGCTCAAGCGCCCCGAGCTCGACTACGCCAGGCTGATGGAAATCGCCTCGCTCGGCCCGGGCGAACTCGATGCCGCGGTAGCCGAGCAGGTCGAGATCGGCGTGAAGTACTCCGGCTATCTCGATCGCCAACGCGAGGAGATCGAGCGCCAGCAGCGCCATGAGAACACCGCGATTCCCTCTGATTTCGATTACGCCGCGGTGCGTGGTCTTTCGGCGGAAGTGACGCAGAAGCTGCAGCGTGTGCTGCCGGAGACAGTGGGGCAGGCGCAGCGCATTCCGGGAATGACGCCCGCAGCGATTTCGCTGCTGCTGGTGCACCTCACGCGCCAGCGGCGCGAACGCGTGGCGTAGTGCGTAGCGCCGCGCCTGCGTGGTGCGGCTTTGAGGGCAAGAGCGTGCCGAGCAGGCTCGGCACTACGCAGGCGTCCCGCTCGGTCGTGCAGCTGGTTCGCGGGTGCCTTACCCTGCGCGGATGAAGATTCTCGCTCGTGCCCTGCTGTTGCTTCCCTTCGCGCTGATCGCCTGCAACAAGACTCCGGCCCCGGCAACATCTGCGGCAATCGCGCTGCCGCCTCTGCGTATCGCAGCGCTGACGCTGCCACCGATAGCGAGCGGCTCCCAACCGGACCTGGTGGGCGACGGCAATGGACATTTGTTGTTGTCGTGGATCGAATCACAAGGCGATGGCCACGCACTGAAGTTCGCGACGTTCAGCGATAGCCATTGGACTGCAGCGCAAACCATCGCCACGGGCAGAGACTGGTTCATCAACTGGGCCGACACCCCGCACCTCGCGATCACGCCGGACGGTGCGCTGTGGGCGCACTGGCTGCAGACATCCGCGCGAGCCAGTCACGCCTATGACGTGATGCTGGTGCGTTCCGCCGATGGCGGGCGCAGCTGGTCGCAACCAGTATCGGTGAACGACGACGACGGCAAGGCCGCCGAACATGGCTTCGTCTCGTTGTGGCCGGCAGGGCGCGACACGCTGGGGATCGCCTGGCTCGATGGTCGTGAAGCGGCTGCCGACGATGCCGCCGATCACGCCCATCACGACGCGATGGGCAACGGCGCGATGACCCTGCGCGCCGCCACGTTCGACGCGCGGCTGCAACGCCACGACGAAACGCGCCTGGATGCGATGACCTGCGATTGCTGCCAGACCGACGCAGCGATGAGCGCGCGCGGCGCGCTGCTCGTGTATCGCGACCGCACGCCGGAAGAGCTGCGCGACATCGCGATCACACGCCAGCAGCAGGGCGCATGGACGCCGGCGCGTGCCGTGCATGCCGATCGCTGGATCATGCCCGCGTGTCCCGTGAACGGTCCCGCCGTCGCCGCGCAGGACAACGCAGCGCTGGTGGGCTGGTACACCGCCGCTGGCAACATGCCGACGCTCAAACTCGCGCGTTCGTCCGATGCGGGCGATACGTTTGCCGCGCCGGTCGTGGTCGACCGTGGCGAATCCCTGCTGGGACGGATTGATGTCGCGCTCGGCCGCGACGCGGCGTGGGTGTTGTGGTTGCGCGAAACCGCTGCCGGGCAATCGCTGCAGCTGGCGCGCTACTCCACCGATCTCACCGGCGCGCCGCAACGTATCGAAGTGGCGACGCTGCAGGGTCGCGGGCGCGGCACGGGCATGCCACAACTGGTGCTGAGCGAAGGCACGCCACACGTGGTCTGGACCGATGTCGTCGCCGGCAAGCCGCAGCTGCATGCCGCCGTGATCACCCGCTGAGTCGCAGGAGTCACTTTATGAAGCAACGCGGATGCGTACTGGTCGCCGGCTCGGCCAATCTCGATTTTGTCGTGCGCACGCCGCACGTGCCGGCACCGGGCGAAACCGTGCTCGGTCACGGCTTCGCCACGTTCCCCGGCGGCAAGGGCGCGAACCAGGCGGTCGCATGCGCGCGCGCCGGTGGGGCGCCCACGCGCATGTTGCTCGCGCTGGGCGACGATCCGCAGGCAATGCCGATCGAAGCCTCGTTGCGCGACGCCGGTGTCGAACTCGACATCGTGCGCACGCCGGTGGCCACCGGGACGGCATTCATTTGCCTGGGCGATGACGCGGAGAACGCGATCACCGTCGTGCCCGGCGCCAATGCGGAACTGCGCGGTGAACATCTGCGCGAGGTAAGCGGCATCCAGGCGCTGTTGTTGCAGCTGGAAAGCCCGCTCGTCAGCGTCGAGGCCTGGGCGCGCGCCGCGCGTGCCGCCGGTGCGCAGGTGGTGCTCAACGCGGCACCGGCGCCGCGCTCGCCGTTGTCGCCGGAGTTGTTGTCCGCGCTCGACCTGCTCATCGTCAACGAAGGCGAACTGACCGCGCTCACCGGCGCGGACGGTTCGATCGCCGCGCGCGTATCGCGCCTGGCGGTGCCCGGCGTAGTGGTCACCCTGGGTGCGCGCGGTTGCTACGCGCACATCGCCGACCGCGCATGGCTGCAGCCGGGCTATCGCGTCGACGCCGTGGATACCACCGGCGCAGGCGACACCTTTTGCGGCACGCTGGTGGCCGCGCTGGCGTCGGGCGAGGACACTGGCCAGGCCCTGCGCCGAGCGAGCGCCGCCGGCGCGCTTGCCTGCACGCGCCTGGGCGCGCAGACCAGCGTACCCACGCGCGCGGAAGTCGATGCACTGCTCGCGCGCGCCGACTCCGACGCCGACCTGACCGCGTCGACGGACGCGCTGGCCGCGTATTGCGGCGTGGTCACGACGCCCTGAACGCAGGCGCGGCTTGGCCGCGCGCACTCAGCGACTGGCGAGCACCGTTGGATTGGCCGGCAGTCCGTTCCATGCCATCGGCGTGTCGAGCAACTCGACCTTCGCTATCGCAGCGGTCGCCGGCACCTGGACAACCCAGGTGCGGAAGCTGTTGCCATCGTTGGCGTCGCCCGCGCTCGCCGGCGGTTCCGCGGTCGGCTGGAACCACGGGCGAAAGCCGTTCTGCAGCAGCACGTGGCGCACGCTGCCATTGCTGTAGGTCACACGCACGGTGAAGTCGCAGCCGCCGTCATGGCAGTACCACGGATAGGTGCCGGTGTTCGGTACGATGCTCGCGCGTTGCGTCGTATCGGTGGGATCGATGTAGCGACGCAGGTTGCCGACATAACTGAGCGGCGGATAGATCTGCGACGCGCCCGCCGTGCCGGCGCGGCTGTAGGTGACTACGATCGCGTGCACCGCTACGTCGCGCTGCGCCGGCAAGCCCATGTCGAAGCCGTACAAGCCCTTGTCCGTCGTGGCGGGTGCGACATCGACCCACTTGTGATCGAGCGTGTCCCAACGCCGGTAGCCACCCGGATACGTAGCATCGCGCACGATCACACCGCCGGCGTAGCTATGGCTGCCGCCATCGAGCGTGGTCCGGCCTTCGAAGAACCGCTGCATCATCGCGGTACTGAAATCGGAGAACGTCGCGAAGCGATACTCGGGCGCCTGGTCGCCCGAGCCGCTCTGCATCGGGTCCTGCTTGATGCAGCGACCCTGCGCGTCCTTCTGCCGGGGATAACCGGCGAAGGTGTCCGTCGCGCAGTTGCGGTAAGTATCGGCGGTCGTCGGCACGATTGGCGGCAACAGCTCTCGGCGATTGGTGTCGAAGCCCCACGCCGAGCCACTGAGGCTGCCGCCCACGTACGGATAGCGCGCCTGCGCGTACGCCTCGCCCTGATGTGGGAGACCGAACGCATGACCCTGCTCATGGATGAAGATGCCGCGATAGGCGGTATCGCCGGTGCCGACGCGGCTGCCGCCAATGCCGCCACCGACATTGGCGAGAGCACCGACGTTGTTCACCATCACGATCGGCGCGTAGTACTGGATTGGACCTTCCGCCTCGCCATTCGCTTCGAGCAGACCGCGCACGACACCATGCGTGGTGCGGAGCACGTCGAAGCCGTCCTTCATCTCACTGGCGTTGTGCAATACATAGGCGGGACCACCGTTGCGCGGCGGATTCACCAGGATCGGCCAGTTGGCGCGGTGCGCGGGATGATTGGCGACGTCGAGTCGCGCGACCGGCCATTTGGCGCGCATCTCGGCGATGGTCGCGGCATCAGGCACGGCGACCTGGTCGAAGGGCTTGGTCGCATCGGTGGCGCCGAACAGATAAAACGGCAGCACGCGCAAGCTCATCGGACTGTCGGCACCGACTTCCGGCGACTGGAACGCACTGGGCTGATAGTTGCCGGCGGTTACGCGCAGTTGCAGGCCCGGCCGCAGCCAGCTCGCCGGAACGTTCGCGCTGTAGCGATCGCTCGCATAGAGCGGCCCGCCCGCTTCGCTGCGCGGCAACTGGCTTGGCGCGGCGAGCGGCACTGCACCCAATTGCGCACCGCTGAGCCAACCTTCCAGCTGCGCATTCGCCGCATCGGTGCGTGACAGCGTCAGCAATGCGAGCGCTTCGCGTTGTCCGACCAGATGCAGGCTCTCGCTTGCATTGGTCAGGCTCCAGCGCAATCCATCGACGGGCAGGACGTGCGTCTGCGCGAGTTCGAGACGGGTGATACCCAGCGTTCCCACGGGCAAGGCGGCCATCGGCGTCGCGGCGACTTCATTCGATGCAGCGCTCGTGGTCGTGGCATTCGCTGCTTTCACGATGAAGTAGTAGGTCGCGCCGTTGCTCAGGCCGGCCAGCGTCACGCTGGTGCCGCTGATGCCCGATTGCACCGGCGTCGCGCCTTGTCCGCCGCGCGTGCTGGCCTGATAGACGCTGTAGTCGCGCGCGCCACTCACCGCGTTCCAGCTGAGGCTGACGCGTGCATCGCCTGCGGTCGCCGTAAGATTGGCGGGTGCCGCCAGGGCCGCGCTGGACCCAGGAGTCTTGCCACCCTTGCCACCGCCGCCGCATGCGGCCATACCCAGCGACACCAGCAACCCGAGCATCAGGCTGCGGACCAGACACATCCGTTTCATCGACAAGCTCCCCAGGGCAACCGCCGGCCGGCGGCGCAAAGCGCCGAACTCTGCCAGCGCGGCGCACGTCCGGTATGTGATTCCAATCACCGAAGCTCAGCTCGTCATAAGCAGTCGCGGCATAATCCCAGCCGGCTGGAAGAACGATTCATCCAGCGCAACCTGGGGAAATGGATGGAACTCAAGATGAAGCGCCGAGCGATCGGCGTTTTTTTTGCGTGCGCGGCAGCCGCCTGGGCCGCAGGCTCTGGCTTCGGCGGTGACGCGCAGACGCAGCAGGCTGTCGCCGCGGGCAACCCGCACAGCTTTGAACTGCGACCCGATCATGCACAGGTGGCCGCCGGCGGCAGTGTCGCGATCGACGTGCTGGCCAACGACTCGGCTATCGACGATGCGCTGGTTTTGATGTCGGTATCGCAACCGAACCAGGGCAGCGTGCAGGTCATCGATGGCGCGCCGGTGTACACGGCGCCGGCCAATGCGCAGGGCAGTGTGGTGTTCCAGTACCGCGCCAAGCCACGTCATGGAGGCCCGCCGCGTTACGGCCAGGTCACGGTCGATATCGGCTCGCTGGTTTCGATTCGCGGCCAGATCGTTCGCGCGGCTGGCCAGACCGGCGCAGTGACGGTGGAATTGCGGGTCGGTGCCCAGACCCAAAGCACCGTGGCAACCGAAGACGGCCGGTATGCCCTCGATTTCTTCGCCTTCGACGATGCTGCGATCGCCGTGCTCGAAGCACGCGGCGCGGCGGGCGATCGTCCCGGCCTGCACCTGCAGAGCTACCTGGGCAGCGTCGGTCGCATCCGGCGATTGGCCGGCGGCGATGCCGTACTCGAGCGCAACGAAAGCAACGCGGTCACGGTCAGCTTCCTGTCGACAGCTCAGCTCGTACACGCAAGCGCCGCCGACGGCGGGCTGCCGACGAGCGATCTCGCCTTCGAGACCGCGGTCCTCGGATCCGACCAGACTTCGATGCTCTGGATGGCCGATTTCATGAAGGTCGTGGATACCGGCGAATACGCGTTGCCGGCAGACACCGACGTGCTGGCCTACGTCAGCGAGCCGGGTCGCATCACCCGCGAGTGGTCTTCCGATGCCGGCGTGGATTATCCGGAAGCCGCGCTGGACGCTCGCCAGACGGTACCGGTGCAAGCGGACGCCTACGACGGAAAGCTGGTGCTGGTGGATCAAGCCGTGGAACGCGTGACGGTCGATGGCATCCGCAGTGTTTCGATCCATGACGTCGATGCCAGCGGCCATCACTTCGTCGACGGATACGCACGCCCGACAGTGGCGTTGCAGGCGGGCCACGACGAGGAAGGCCAGGCTACGTTCACCCCCCAAGCGGACTTCCTGTTGCGCGAAGGTCCAGTGCGCGTATCCCGCTTCGGCACCCTCAAGCAATTGCGTTATCTGCTCGAACGCAAGTGGGTCAAGCTGTTCGATGGCGATCGCGGTGATCAGATCTTCCAGCAGGACACCGTGCGCCTGGTCTATCCCGACCGTCCGCAGCTGAATCGCACGACCGTCCAGTACACGATGTGGGCCGCCTACGAACAGCTGCCGAACCTGCCTTACACCCGCGACGAAGTGATCGGCCGACTGACGTTGAACGTCTACTGCCCGCGCGCCGATCTCGTGTCCGGCTTCGGCTTCTGCGACTACCAGGTACACACCTTCAACGCTGCCGGCAACGGTGGGATCGACGCCATGGGTGCGAGCCTGGACGGCGCCGGCCAGCCACAGGCACAGCCCGTTGGCGAAACGTTCCTGTGGGCGTTGACCAACGCCGGCGCGATCTCGACGCGCCGTGGTGCGATCGAGACCACCTACACGCGCATCAGCCATGAGAACGCAGCGGCGTCGGGCGTGATCGCCGAGAGCCAGATCGAGGTCAATGGTGAAGTCCGGCGGATGGCGCATTACCAGGCGTCGGTTCGACTGCCGGCCAGCGCACCGACGATCGCGGCTGGCGATCTGGCAGGTCACTGGGTGCTCGGCTCCATGCAGCATGCGCCGCTGGACCTGTTCTCCATGACCGCGTGGACCTTGGATTTCAACATCGACGGCAATGGGTCGGAAAAGGTTTACGACGCCTCGCCGTGGAATCACAACGACAATCGGTTCGCCTGGTCCACCGACAGCGACGCGGTGATGCTCCGCAAGTACCTCGTTGACCCGTACTACGATGGCGATCAGCTGGTGGTCTCGCACGGCTATTGCGACAGCGAGGATGGTCAGTGCCCGGTCAGGTTCCAGCACTGGAAGCCACTGGCGGCCGCCGACGGCGCGTACTACTTCATCGAGGAGATGTACGAATCCAACGGCTTCCCCAGTCTGCCGCTGACGCGTACGACGATGGGTCCGATCAGCCTGCATCGCAATTGAAATGACAGCAGGCCGGCTCGTTGCGAGCCGGCCGACGCATGGTGAAAGCCCCGGCTTCGGCCGGGGCTTTTTGCATCAGGGCTCCAGAAAAAACTGCCGCGCAGGCACGGCACTCCGAGCTTATTTTTCCTTGCGCCAGTTGATCGAGGCGCGGTTCTCGAGTGTGCTCGATTCGATTTCGACGTCGAAGCCCTTGCGCAACAGGTACTTCAACGTGAGCACCTGACCGGTGCCGAGCAGCGACACGCCGTAACCGACATACAACTTCGGCGACAGGTACTTGCCGACGCCGAATACGCTGCCGCCCAGCGCGCGACTTTCCATCACGCCGGCATCGTCGAGGCCGATCTTCGCGCCCAGCTGCGAGGCGAGCAGGCTGCCGCCCGCGGACAAGGCCGCACTCGCTGCATTGAGCTGGCGGCTTTCGTCGCCGCTCGCGCTCGACAACGGCCGGCCCAGCGCGAGATAGGACAGCGCCTCGGATTGCGAAGTGGCTGGATTGCTCCACACCTTCGCCTGCGGCGATGCGGCGCGACCGGTGACATCGATGCCGGCCGTAACCGGGCCGACTTCGCGCTCGGCGCGGATGTTGAGGATCGGATCGGCAACCGGGCTGTTCGACCACACCAGTTCGCCGCGGGTGATCTGCAGTTTCTGTCCGTAGGCGCGATAGCGGCCAGCGACGTCGAGACGGCCGCTGGCGATCATTTCGCGGCCTGGCCGCGCACGCACGTGCAGGCGTCCGCCGAGCGAGCCATCCAGACCGAAGCCGGCCAGCTTCACGTCCTGACCCAACGCGATGGTCAGGTCCATGTCGAGCGGCGAATCGCCGGTGTCTTCCGGATTAACGGGATCGAGCACGACCACATCCGGCGACGTCGATACGCCTTCATCCAGGCGTTCCAGGTCGATGCGCGCCGAGGGCACGGTCACGGTACCGGTCACCTGCAGCGGTTGCTTCGCCGCATAGCGCACCTGCACGTCGGGGTTGGCGACCGCGCGCAGGTCGCGGGTATCCGAGAGCAGCACGTTGTCGCCTTTGAGCGACAACACCAGTGGTGTGTCATCGCCCTGCCAGCCGAGCGAACCGTCGATGTTGAGCGTGCCTTCGCCCGAACGCAGGCGACCGGCGATGCGCGCGGTGCCATCGGGCAAGGCATCCAGGCGCACGTCGCCGTCCTGCAGCACGATCGCGAGCGCCGGCAGTTCGGTGGTGAAGCGGGTGAGATGCGCGTTGCCGCCCAGCAGCGGCTGTGCACGCGTGCCGGACAGGCTGACGCGGCCTTCCAGCCGCCCCTTGGGCTCGACGATGTCGGGCGAGAACAGCTCCATCCACGTCAGCTCATCGGTGTCGATACCGATCTCGCCGGCGAGTGGCGCGTAGCGATCCCAGCCGGTGGCAATGCGCGCGTCGACGTGGCCGTCGTCGTTGAGTGTGCTGTGCAGCTCGGCCGTGACGTGCTGCGGATCGAAGCTGGCGCTCAGATCGAGATGGTCGTACCGCACGATCTCGGTGCGCGAGCGCTCGCTGAACTTCATGCCGCCGCTGGTCGACGTGACATGCGCATTGCCGCGCCAGGCTGCTTTTGACGAGCCCGTTCCGACCGGACGCAGTTGCGCGGTCAGATCGATGTCGCCGCGCAGTATCCACGGACGTTTGTCGCTACGCTCGGGCAGGTACGGCAGCACCAACGCCAGCGGCAACGTTTCACCGCGCACGTCGAGGCCGTGCCGCGGCCAGTCGGCATTCGCGCACAACGAACCGCCACCACTCGAAGCGAGACAGGCATTCGACAACGCACCGCTGCGACCATCCCAACGGAACGCGGCTGCCTGCTGCAACTGCCACTGCGCGCCCTTCACCGGTGCGAGCTGCAGCGATGCCAACGTGCCCTGCCAGGTGTTGCCACGCTTGCTCGCGTGACCGCTGAGCGCCAGCGTGCCGAGTTCGCCGCGCGCTTCGCCCTGAAGTTGCAGGTTCTCCACCGCACCGCGCGCGTCCAGGGTCAGCACATCGATCGGCGTGCCGACATCGAGGCCCTGCGCATGGATCGCCAGCGCACCATTGCCACCGCGCCACGGCAGGCGGCCGTGCACGCTGACACTGTCGGCGCGATAGCCGGCATAGCTGAGGCCCGTGCCGACCAGATCGCCGTCGATGTCCGGCGCGGTGCGCGCACCGGTGAGTTTCAAGGTGCCGCGCAAGGTGCCGGCGCCGTCGGGTAGCAGGTCGTTGAGTTGCAGGGGTTCGAACTTCGCGTCGATCGCTAGCGTGTTCGTCACCTTGCCCTTGGCATCGATGCGACTGCCGCCGAGAGTGAGCGCAACATCGCCTTCGTACGCATCTTGCCCGCCTTGCGCCGGTGCGCCGCGCATCAGGAAGCGGCCGCGGCCCTGCAATGGGCGGCCGCGCAGACGCCCCGTGAGTTGCGGCGCATCGACGGCGATATCCAGGCCGCCATCACTGCGCGTGGTTCCGCGCGTGCTAAGGCGACCGCGTAGCGCGCCCTTCCAGTCCGGCGCGAAGTAGCCTGGGTCGAAGCCATCCAGCGTGGCGTTGAGGTTCCAACCCAGCTCGGGCTGCCATGCGACGTCGCCGGTCGCATCCAGCGCACCGGTCGGCATCTGCGCATGCAGCGTCTTCAGGTTCATGCGGCTATCGTTGCCGCGCGCGTCGAAACGCAGTTGCGCACGCTCGCCTTCGCGCGTGAGCGTGGCGCGACCGATCGCGGCCCACTGCTGCAATGTGCCGGCGATGCCCAGGTCGGCGTCGGCGCCGATCATCGGGGTATCGCGCGCCGCCTGCTGCGGCGTCTTCGGAGTCTGCTTCGCGCCGCCCCATCGCAGGTCGCGCGCGTTGATCGCGAAACGCAGTGTGGCGTTTTCCGGATCGTTGAAGTCGGCGCGGCCACGCAGCGTGGCGGTACCGTCGAAGATGCGCAGCGCCAGCGGCTTGGCTTCGAGGATCTGGTTCTCGATGCGCAACCGCGACGGCAACACGGTCGCGTTGAGCGTGCCCCGCTTCGGATCGCCGTAGGCAAAATCGCCACGCAGGTTCATCTCGCCGCCGACGCCATCGGCATCGAAGCGCAATGCGAGCGGTGAGCCGGAGGGTCGGCCTTCCGTCAGCAGCGCGAGATCCAGCGCTTCCGATTGCGCGTGCAGATTCCAGCGCGGCTGCTCCTTGCCGCGCACCGTCAGCGTCGCGCGCACCGGTGCGGGCGCGCGACCGGCGAGGCCGATGTCCATGCGGGCGAGATCGCCGCGGGCCACCAGTCCCAGCCGCGGCGACGTCGTGCCCATCTCCGCGGGCAGCACCGCCGTGGCGACCAGGTCCATGCGGTAGTCATCGCGCGGCACGTAATCGCCGTGCAGGGTGAAGCGACCGCGATCGGTGTCCGCGTCGAGCTTCTCCACATGCAGTTTGCCGCTGCGTGCATCGACACCGGCGCGCAGGTGGCGGATATCGATCACCGGCTTGCGCGCCTGGGTGATGCGCAGGCCATCGACGCGCACATCGTCGGCCTGCAACGCCAGCGGCGGATTGATGCGCGGCAGCGATTCAGGCCAGCGCGGCAGCTCGAACGGCTCGTCGCTCTCGGGAATCTCCAGCGTGGCGCCTTCCAGCTGCAATGCGTCCAGTCGCAGCAACCGCCCGAGCAGCGGCCGCAGCGCCGGATCGAGCATCACCCGCTTCGCGGTGAATTCGAGCAGGCGCGGATGCGCCGGATCGCGCTGGCCGTGCCGGTCGGTCATCAGATAGGTGAAGTGCACGCCGTGCAGCACCAGCGGACCCGAGGCCGGACCTTCGGCGCGTTCCCAGCTCAGGTGTGCTTCGGCCGGCAGGCGTTGCTGGATCTGCGCAAGCAGCACGTTGCGACCGCCGATGGTCGCGAGCAGCCAGTACAGCAACGCCGCGCAGCCGAGTGTCAGCACTCCGGCCACCAGGCTGCCGCGCACGGCTAGGTACCGCATCCGCGCACGGCGCTTCGCGCGTAGTTCGGCGATGCGCGCGTCGTGCTCATCCGGGGTCATCGTCTGCGTCGGGGGCCGCTTGTTCGTCATCTCGAATTACGCCTTACCGATCCGTCCGGTACCCGTTGTTTTGTAGAGCGGAGCTTGCTCCGCTGCTCTTGCTTGCGTGGAGGCCTGCGCGAAAAGCGATCCGAGCGGGCTCGGATCTACAGCTGCCATGACAGGGAAGCAGCGGAGCAAGCTCCGCTCTACAAAGCGTGCGCGACGCCGTCACAAGTCTGCACCGATGTTGAGGTAGATCTCGTATTGCGAATCTGGCGAGTACAAGCCGTGCGCAATGTCCAGGCGCACCGGTCCCACCGGCGAACGCCAGCGCAGGCCGAGGCCGACGCCGGTATGGAAGTCGGGCC
The DNA here is from genome assembly GCF_054779815.1 of Lysobacter tyrosinilyticus. Taxonomy (NCBI): domain Bacteria; kingdom Pseudomonadati; phylum Pseudomonadota; class Gammaproteobacteria; order Lysobacterales; family Lysobacteraceae; genus Lysobacter; species Lysobacter tyrosinilyticus. The sequence goes on along the minus strand of NZ_BAAGXN010000001.1, from coordinate 351,158 downwards.
GGTCCTCGTTGAAGGCGTCGCCGCCATCCACGAACGCGGCCGCGCCCCAGCTGTCGTTGAAGTAATGCTCGAACTCGACCGTCCCGGTCAGCACGTTCTTCGCACCCTTTGCGTAGGTCTTGCCGCCCGCGACCAGTGTCGGTCCGACCTCGCGATAGGCGTAGCCGCGAATGCTGCGATCGCCACCGGCATAGAAGCGCAGGCTCGGCGGCATGTCGACCAGTCCGTTGGTGAAGGTGTAGCCGGCCTCGCCGCGCAGGATCAGGCGGTTGTACTTCCCCATGCCCTGGTACCAGCGGCCCACGCCCCAGGCCTGCAGGAAACTGGCGTCCGAGCCCAACCCATTGAGGCCACCGCGCAGTTCCAGGGTCAGGCCGATGCCCTTGCGCGGGAAGATGCGGTTGTCTGCATCGATGTATTCGCCGCGCAGCGAGGGATACAGGAAGGTCGCGTAGTTGTAGACCACCGGCGCCGGCGTGCTGGGGTCGACGTTGCCGCTGTCCTCGGCGGCGAATGCCCAACGCTCGCGCAATGCATGGATCGATGCGACGGCGTTGAGCCGCTCGTTGACCTCGCCGCTGCGGCTGCCGACCAGCTCGATCTTGCGCGTGTCGAGGTAGTCGCTCTGTTCGTCGTAGAACTGCGTGCCGATCGTGTACCAGCCATCCAGCCAGGTGAAGGCGGGAATACGGTACTGCACCGTGGCGGTCTTGCGCTTTTCCGCCCAGTCGATCTGGCTGAGCAGCTTGTGGCCGCGATCGTTGAGATAGCGCCGCTCCAGTCCCAGCCGTACACCCGCGCCGCTATCGGTGCCGTAGCTGAGACCCGCGGTGTAGATGCTGCGCTTGGCCGGCGTGAGCGTGACGGTGACGGGCACCTGCCCGTCCGCGGCGTTTTCCGGATGCGGCTGGATGTCGATGCCGGCGAAATAATCCAGTCGCGCCAGCGATTCGCGCAGACGATCGAGCTTGCCCTGGTGGTAGTAGCTGCCTTCTTCCCAATAGATCAGGCGCTGGATCAGGCTGTCGCGAATGATGTGCTTCGGTGTCTGCTCCACGGTGGTCGCGCCGATGTCGTAGCGCGCGCCGCTGTCCCAGACCAGGTCGATGTCGGCCGCGCTTTCAGCCCGGGTCACGGCCACCTGGCGGGTGACGAAATCGGCATCGAAATAGCCGCGCTCGGCCAGGCGCCGGGTGATGCGCGCCTTGCTCGCCTCGTACAGGGTGTGGTCGAAGACGTCGCCTTCCTGTGGCCGGAACTCGCCCAGGTCCGCGCGCAGGTACTTGTCCTTGCCGCCGGCCCCTTCGATCGCGACGTTCGAACGGCGCACGGTGACGGGTTCGCCCAGCTCCACCGTGATGGTCACGGTGACGGGCGCGGTACCGGCCCTGCGCGGCGACGCTGGCTCGGTGCCGCCGGCAACGGTGGCGTCCTCGTCGGCATCGGCATCGGCGGCATCGGCGTCGGGCGACCCGGAAGCCGACTCGACAGTCGAAGTCTCCCCGTTACGGGTACGTTCGACGACGATATTGGGCGAATAGTAGCCAAATGGCTCCAAGGCCTCGCGCGTTTCGCTCTCCGCCTCGCGCAGCAGATAGGTCAGGCGGCGGCCGGAAATGTCCTTGCCGATGGCGTCCACCAGCGACAGGGACACGCGCACGTTCTGGCTCATCAGCTCGTCGACGCCGCGGATTTCCACGCTCGAGACGGTGGCGGCTTGGGTGCTGCAGGCAAAGACCGCCAGTCCTGCGGCGAGGAAACGGGGGGGAAAGCGCATCCCGGCAGGATACCGGCTTCAACCGGATCTTCGAGAAAACGCCTGTCGATCGCTGGCCCGATGGCCCCGGCAGATTGTGACGCTCGTTAACTTATCGTAGCCTCGACCCGGGATCTCTCACTCGTCCTCCGGCGTGGGCCGCCGGCTTTCGTACCTCTCGCACTTCATTTTGACCGTCTGGTCGGGCTGTCCGTTAAAGGGGAAAGAACACATGAATCGCAAGCTGTTAGCGGCCGCCGTCTGCGCGGCTTTGGTAAGTCCGGTTGCTTGGGCACAGGACGCCGATACGCCACAAGAGAAGAAATCAGCAACGGACATCGATGCCGTCGTGGTGACGGGTTCGCTGATTCCACAGGTGCAGGTTGAGAACGCGAACCCGGTCATCCAGATCACGTCGGAAGACATCGATCGCCAGGGCTTCAGGAACGTGTACGAAGTGCTGCGCGCGCAACCGCTTGCGACCGGTGCCGTCCAGGACAACCAGTTCTCGGGCGGCTTCACTACGGGCGCCACCACCATCAGTCTGCTCGGCCTGTCTCCAGGCTTCACGCTGATCCTGATGGACGGCCGTCCACTGGCGGACTATCCGCTGCTCTACAACGGCCAATCGAATTTCGTCGATCTCTCGACGATCCCGACCGGCATGGTCGAACGTATCGACATCCTGCCGGGCAACCAGTCGTCGATCTATGGCTCGGCGGCGATCGCCGGCGTCGTCAACATCATTCTCAAGAAGAAGTTCGACGGCAACGAGCTGAGCATCCGTGCCGGCGGCTACAGCCAGGGCGGCGGCGAAAACCAGCGCTTGCAGTTCATCGGCGGCACCAGCTGGGACAAGTTGAACCTGGTCTATGGCGTGCAGCTTGGCCGTCAGGATCCGATCTACGCGGCCGATCGCGACGACTTCAATTCGACCAACGACAACCCGAATCCCAACGCGCGCTACGGTTCGCGTGCGGTATTGCACCTGACCTTCCCGTCGACCTATATCGATCCGGGCCAGGCCGCCTGCGACGGCATGAGCAACCTGTTCGGCGGCACGATGATTCGTGACAACCGCCCCGGACGCGGCTTCTACTGCGGCAGCCGCGAGGAACCGGGCTACACCACCATCCTCAACAAGGATGAGTCGGCCACCGGCTACTTGAATGCCACGTACGCCGTCACCGACGACGACGAGCTGTACGCCAGTCTGCTCTACAACTACGACCACACCTCGTTCAACGGCGGCAACCGCTTCTGGGAAACCTCGATCGGCACCGACGGTTTCTTCGTCAACGCCAATACGGCGGGTCCGGGTTCGCAGACCGCATTCGGCAACTTCGAGCTGTTCCAGAAGATCTTCGCGCCCGAAGAAACCGGCCGGCACACCAACGACGAGCATGTGATCTCGCACTCGTACAACGCGGCCTTCGGTGCACGCGGCGGCATCGGCGACAGCAACTGGGACTACGACGTCTACTACGCTCGCTCCGAGTACCACTTGAAGGATCGCCAGCTGTGGGCGCTGAAGGACAAGGTCGATGGCTTCTTCGAGGACATGTTCCTCGGCCCGAAGCTGGGCGATTACTACGGCTATCCGATCTACGCCCCGACCGACGCGAACTTCTATCGCGCGATCACTCCCGATGAGTACATGAGCTTCCAGGGGCTGATCCAGTCGAAGTCCAAGACCTGGACGCATACGGTCAACGCGACGTTCACCAACGGCAACCTGTTCGAGCTGCCGGCCGGCCCGGTCGGCGTCGCGCTGCTCTTGCAAGGTGGGTACCAGAGCTGGGAGAACCCGACCGATCCGCGCGTGATCAATAACGAGTTCTGGGGCCTGACCGGCACCTCGGGCGCCGGCAAACGCTGGAACAAGGCGCTGGGCGTGGAGTTCCGCGTTCCGCTCACCAAGATGCTGACGGCCGACTTCTCGTCGCGTTACGACCGGTACGGCAACGTGGGCGCGAGCGGCGATTCCAAGGCGACCACCAAGGTCGGCTTCGAGTTCCGACCGTTCGACTCGCTGCTGCTGCGCGCCAACTGGGCCACCGCGTTCCGCGCGCCCGACATGGCGTACATCTTCGCCGGGCCCAGCGGCTTCTTCTCGTCCGCCACCGACTACTACCGCTGCGCCACCCAGGAACCGGGCGTGCCGATCGAGGACTGCTCCTTCACCGGTTCGCAGTACTTCGGCGAACGCCAGGGCAATCGCGACCTGAAGTCGATCACGGCCGAATCGTGGGGCTACGGTGCGGTCTGGTCGCCCAACTCCAACTTCAATCTTCATGCCGACTACTACGACGTGAAGATCGAGAACGAGGTGAGCGACCTGAACGTCGATCAGCTGTTGCAGGATGAGTCGGCCTGCCGCCTCGGCGTGCTCTCGATCACCTCGCCCACCTGCGTGGATGCCCTGGCCCGCATCACCCGCAGCACCTTGAGCGGCGGCATCTCCACCATCGCCATCAACCCGATCAACATCTCCAAGGAACGGGTCAAGGGCGTCACGGCGGGTGCCGACTACCGTCTGGAGACGGCCGGCCTGGGTACGTTCGGCTTCGGCGTGAACTACAACCGCACGCTGGATCACACCTACCAGCAGTTCCCCGGCGATCCGAACTTCGATCTGCTCGACAGCCCGTACCTCTCGTCCGAATTCGAGCAGGTGCTGTCGGCCAACGTCGATTGGGAGATCGGCCGCTTCTCGACCACGTTGTACGGCGTGTGGTATCCGGCCACCTACGACTTCGACGCCCAGAACGACCCGACCAACGGGACGAAAAGCAAGGTCTCCTCGTACGAGTTGTTCAACGGCAGCGTGAAGTACCGCTTCACCGACGACATGTCGGTGAGCCTGATCGTCAACAACATCGCCGACAAGGGCGCGCCGAAGGACGACAGCTGGACGTCGTATCCGTACTACAACAGCTTCAACTACAACGGCTACGGCCGTTCGTTCTGGCTGGAGTTCGACTGGCGCTTCGGTCAGAAGAAAAAGTAACAAGCTCCAAACGCAAGAAGGGCCGGCAATCGCCGGCCCTTCTTGTTTCCGCGGCAGGAAGAGATTCTAGACCTGCAGCATCTCGGCCAATGGCGCCAACTGCCTTTCATAGCGCCGCCACTCGCCGATCGAACGCGCGTGCACCGACTCACGCACCTGCGCGCTGCTCAGCGTGGCCACCGGCGCATCGTTGCGCGACAGGTCTGTGAGATCCGCCTCCCAGGCCAGGCCGCACGCGGCCAACACGGAGCGAGCCACCTTCTCCGTATCGCGAACCAGCTCGGCGTAGGACACGTCGACGATGCGTCCCGGGATGGTGCGGTGCCAGTGCGCCGACAGCCGCTGGTACTCGCGGTAGTGATTGGCCAGCGCGCCCAGGTCATAGCTGTAGGGATACGAGTCGCCGAACAGCGCGCGGTAGTTCGAGAAGCACACGTCCATAGGGTCGCGGACCATGTGCAGGATCGGCGCGTGCGGCAACGCCTTTGCGATCAGGCCAGCCAGCTGGTGATTGGGCGGCAGCTTGTCGATGTAGTAGGCACGCCCTGCGGCGCGCCACTGCGTCTGGGCCAGATAGCGGCGCCCGATTTCCGCAAAATCGACATCGGGCAGCCGCTGCAGCAGCGACTCGTCGAGCAGCTGGCGTGCCGGATGATCCGCAGCCCACTGCAGCTGCTGTGCGAAATCGCCCAGCTCACCCGCGGACGTGACCTGCGAATGATTGCCGAGGATGCGATCCAGCAGGGTAGTGCCGGAACGTGGCAACCCCACGATGAAGATCGGCGTGGGTCCCGGATGCGCGACGTCCGCCGGCTTGGCGAACTCGCCCTGGAACCGCGCAATCAGCATATCGGTATCCCGCTTTCGCGCCTGCGCGTCGTAACGCTGGCGGCGGAACATGATCGCGTTGGCGCGCTGCAGCGCATTCCAGGCGCCATCGAAGTCGCCCAGGTCTTCGAGTTCCTTGTATTGGGCGAACTCGAACGCGGCGTGGTCTTCGCTACCCGACGCAACCCGTGTCAGCTGCGCACGAATGAACGCGAGGTGATTCGAGTCGGGCGTCTGCTTGCGCAATCGGGCCAGGGTCAGCGACGCGCGCCCAAAGGTCGGGCCCATGCGCAGGCATGTTTCCAGTTCTTCGCGCGCCTCATCCAGGCGGCCGTTGAATTGCAGCTGGATGCTGCGGAAATAGCGGAAGTCGGGATTGTCGAAACCCGCGTCGCGCGCGCGATCCATCAGCGCGAGCGCCGTGGCGTGGTCGCCGATCTGCTGGTGCAAATGGGCGATCTGCGCCAGCACACGCCCTTCGCTGCAGCGCGCGATCACCGGACTGGCCAGGCATTGCTTCGCGGCCACCACCTCGCCCACCCGCAGCAGTGCCTGCACCAGCCGTTGCAGCTGAGCGGCGTCGGCCGGCGGCCGTCGCGCGGCTTCCAGCAGCTGCGCACTCGCGTCGCGCAAGCGCTGCTGTGACAACGCCACCCCCGCGAGCATCACATGCGCCTGCGCGTGGTGCGGGTCGGCGGCGAGCGTGGCTTCCAGCCACTGGCGCGCCACCGCCATGTTGCCCGCTGCCAACGCTTGTTGTGCCTGGAACCAGGAGGCAGCGGCGGTCGTCATGCGTCGGGGCTAGATGGACAGATGCTCGATCGCCGCGACACTACCCAGCCGGTCGCTCAAGCGCTTGAGCAACGCCAGGCGGTTGTTGCGCACGGCCATGTCGTCGACGTTGACCATCACCTTGTCGAAGAACGCATCGACCTGCGGACGCAGGCGCGCGAGACGGCCGAGCACGGCGACGTAATCGCGCTGCGCCAGCTGCGGATCGGTCTCGGCAATGGCCGCGTCCACCGCGTCGCCCAGCTCGCGTTCGGCTGCCTCGGTATAGCGCGCAGGATCGATCGCGGTCGGCAGTTCGCCGTCGACCTTCTTCAGGATGTTGCGGATGCGCTTGTTGGCGGCGGCCAGTGCTTCGGCCTCGGGCAGCTTGGCGAATTCGCCGATCGCCTTGAGGCGGCGGTCGAAGTCCGGCAGCGACTGATGCGCGATGTTGTTGACCGATTCGAACTGCACGCTCGGCACGTCTTCGTAGTAGCCGCGCAGGCGGTCGTAGACGAACTCCTCGCACACCTCGAACAGGTCGGCGTCGTTCGGACCCGGCTTCACCGGCTGCAGCGTCAGCGCGCGCTGCAGCAGTTCGGCGACCGACAGGTCGAAGCCGCCTTCGAGCAGCGTGCGCGCCAGGCCCAGCGCGTTGCGACGCAACGCGAACGGATCCTTGTTGCCGGTCGGGCGCAGGCCCGCGGTGAAGCCACCGGCGAGCGTGTCGAGGCGCTCGGCAATCGCCAGCACCTGGCCCAGCTTCGACGGGGCAATGGCGTCACCGGCGAAGCGCGGCATGTAGGCCTCGTCGATCGCGTTGGCGACTTCCAGCGGTTCGTGCTCGACCGCAGCGTAGTAGCGGCCGGCGATGCCCTGCAGTTCCGGGAATTCATTGACCAGACGCGACTGCAGGTCGGCCTTGCACAGTTCGGCGGCGCGGCGCGCGAGCTTGGGATCGATGCCGACCTGGCCCGCGATGACTTCGGCCAACGTCGCCACGCGCGCGACCTTGTCGGCGAGCGTGCCGAGCTTGGCCTGGTAGGTCACGTTCGAAAGGCCCTGCGCCATCGAGGCCAGACCCTGCTTCATGTCTTCGACGAAGAAGAACTGCGCATCGGCGAAGCGCGGACGGATCACGCGCTCGTAGCCCTTGCGGACTTCGGCTTCGTCCTTCGATTCGATGTTGGCGATGCCGATGAAGCGTTCGCTCAGCTTGCCGGCGTCGTCGAGCACCGGGAAGAACTTCTGGTTGTCCTGCATCGTCGCGATCAACGCTTCCTGCGGCACCGCGAGGAAGTCGCGCTCGAAGCTGCAGGCGATCGCCTTCGGCCATTCAGTGAGGCCGTTCACTTCTTCCAGCACGCCGGCATCGATGTGGGCGACGCCGCCGCTGCTGTCGGCGGCGGCCTCCACTTCGCGCACGATACGCGCGCGGCGCTCGTCCGGATCGGCCAGCACCTTGGCGCCGCGCAGCGCTTCGACGTATTCACCGGCGCTGTTGATCCACACCGGCTTGTCGAACATGAAGCGATGGCCGCGGCTCATGCGGTCGGCGCGGATGCCGAGCACTTCGCCATCGACGATGTCCTTGCCCAGCAGCAGCACCAGCCAGTGCATCGGACGGGCGAAGCCGTAGTCGTGATCGCCCCAGCGCATCGGCTTGGGGATCGGCATTGCGGCGAGAGCTTCGTTGATGATTTCCGGCAGCAGCGTCGCGGTAGCGACGCCCGGCTTCACCGAGCGATGCACGAAGCGCTCGCCCTTGTTGTCGGTGGTCTTGCCCAGCGCGGTCCATTCGACGCCGGCCTTCTGCGCGAAACCCTGCAGCGCCTTGGTCGGCTCGCCGTTCGCGTCGAGCGCGATGTTGAGATACGGGCCGAGCACTTCGGAGGTCTGCTCCGGCTGCAGCAGCGCCACGCCGGGCAGCGCCACCGCGAGACGGCGCGGAGTGTACAGCGGCTTGGCGGCATCGCGATCGAAGGCGATGCCGCGCTTGCTCAGGCCGTCGAGCACGCCATCGAAGAACGCCTGGGCCAGGCTGGAAAGGGCCTTGACCGGCAGCTCTTCGGTGCCGAGTTCGATCAGGAGCGGTTGCATCGGGGTCATGGTGTTGCCTTGGCTTGTTCCCTTCTCCCTCCGGGAGAAGGTGGCGCGAAGCGCCGGATGAGGGTGCGACGGAGTGAGGGGCGTTGGCCGCCAATGAAAACTACAGCGCTGCAATGCTGTCGTCGTTCACCAGCCACACTTCGCCGAACCCTCACCCCAACCCCTCTCCCAGTGGGAGAGGGGCTCAAATCAGGCGACTTCGCCCTTCTTCTTCAACACAGGAAAACCCAACTTCTCGCGTTGCGCGTAATACGCCTCGGCCACGCCCTGGGCGATCTTGCGCACGCGCAGGATGTAGCGCTGGCGCTCGGTCACCGAGATCGCTCGACGCGCGTCGAGGAGGTTGAAGGAATGCGAAGCCTTGCAGACCTGGTCGTAGGCCGGCAGCGGCAGGCCGAGTTCGATCAGCTTGAGCGCTTCGGCTTCGCAGGCGTCGAAGCGGTGGAACAGTTCTTCCACGTTCGCGTGTTCGAAGTTGTACGCCGACTGCTCGACTTCGTTCTGGTGGTAGACGTCGCCATAAGTGACCGGCGTGCCGTCCGGGCCGTAGGTCCAGATCAGGTCGTAAACGTTGTCGACGTTCTGCAGGTACATGCACAGGCGCTCGAGACCGTAGGTGATCTCGCCGAGCACCGGGCGGCATTCGAGGCCGCCGGCCTGCTGGAAGTAGGTGAACTGGGTGACTTCCATGCCGTTGAGCCAGACCTCCCAGCCCAGACCCCAGGCGCCGAGGGTCGGGGATTCCCAGTTGTCCTCGACCAGGCGCAGGTCGTGCACCAGAGGATCCACACCCAGCGCCTTGAGCGAATCGAAGTACAGCTCGACGATGTTGTCGGGGCTGGGCTTCATCACCACCTGGTACTGGTAGTAGCGCTGCAGGCGGTTGGGGTTCTCGCCGTAGCGGCCGTCGGTGGGACGGCGGCAGGGCTGCACGTAGGCGGCGTTCCACGGCTCCGGGCCCAGCGCGCGCAGGAAGGTCGCCGGGTGGAAGGTGCCGGCGCCGACCTCAAGGTCCAGCGACTGGATCAGCACGCAGCCGCGCTCGGCCCAGTAGGCGTTGAGGCGCTGGATCAGCTGCTGGAAGGTCGGAACATCCTTCGGCAGAGCGTCCTTCGGCAAGGCGTCCTTGGACAAAAGCGGGGCTTGTGACATGGGTACGAAAAGGCCGCAGGGCAAAGCGCGGTAGTATAGCCATCGGCTTGCTTTTGCTAGCTTTTATGCCGTTTTCCCCCTCCCTTTCGCGAAGCGAACGGGAGGGTCGGGGAGGGGTGCTTTGGCTGTTGCTCGTGTCTTGAAGCAAAAGCTAAAGGCACCCCGCCCAGCCTCCCCTTGCGCTGCGCGCAAAGGGGAGGAGTACACCTTGTTCAATGAACCTCGCAGCCTGTGATCGTGTTGCCGTGAACTCTTCCTTCCTGATCCTCGAAACCGGCCAGCCGGTTGCTTCGATGCGCCGCCACCGCGGCTTCCCGCACTGGATCCGCGTCGCCGCCGGACTCGAGCGCGACGAGGCCGTGGTCGTGAATGTCGAAGCCGGCGAGGCGTTGCCCTCCCGCGAGGGCTTTGCCGGCACGATCGTCACCGGATCGGGCGCGATGGTCACCGACCGTCACGCCTGGAGCGAGCGCTCCGCGCAATGGCTGCGCGAAGCCGCGCACGCGGGCATGCCGCTGTTCGGCATCTGCTACGGCCACCAGCTGCTCGCGCATGCGCTCGGCGGCGAAGTCGATTACCACCCGGCCGGGCGTGAGATGGGCACGGTGCAGCTGGAACTGCATCCGCAGGCCGAACACGATCCGCTGTTCGGCGGCCTGCCGCCGCAGTTCCCCGCGCAGGCCACGCATCTGCAGAGCGTGCTGCGCGCCCCCGATGGCGCCACCGTGCTGGCCAAGTCGGACCACGACGCCTGCCACGCGTTCCGCTGGGGCGATCACGCCTGGGGCGTGCAGTTCCACCCGGAGTTTTCTGCCACGCACATGCGCGGCTACGTACAGGCACGCGAAGAAGCACTGATACGCGAAGGCCGCTGCCACAAGCAGGTGGCGCGCGGCGTTAGCGCCACGCCGCATGCACGCCAGGTGCTGCGCCGGTTCGTGCGGCACGCGCGCGGCTTGCCGCGCTGATCTCGTTTCTCTCCCCCCGGACTCGTCATTACCATGCAAATCAACAGGGTGCCGCCCCATCGCGGCCTCGCCTGGCTCATCCAATCCGTGCAGGTCACGCTGCGCCAGCCGCGCGCCATCCTCGGCGCCGGCCTGCTGCTGATCACAACGCTGTACGCCATCGGCTTCCTGTTCCTGGCGCCGGTCAAGCTCGGCGCGGGCACCGGCGCTGCGGATCTGTCCCAGTTGCTGATGGCGGTGGTGCCGTTCTTCCTGGTGATGGTGTTGCTGCTGCCGGTTCTGCTCGGCGGTCTGATGCATGTCATCCATGAAGCAGCCTGCGATCGCCCGGTGCGGGCGCGCGATCTCTTCGCGCCGATCCGCGAGGGCCGCATGCGGCCGCTGGCCCTGCTCGGCGGTGTGCAGGTCCTGCTCGCAGCGGCCAGCACGCTGCTGGTCGTCACGCTGGCCGGAGCCGATTACTGGCACGACTACGGCGAGGCGGTGAAGGCCGCGATGAGCGGCACCGTCCCCGTCGCACCGCAGCCCGACCACCCGCTGCTGCTCTGGTGCGCGCAGCTGGTCTTCAACTACTTCAGCACCGCGCTGATGCTGTTCTGCGTGCCGCTGGTCCTGTTCTCGCACGCCACGCTGGGCGAGGCCGTGCGCGACAGCCTCCGTGCCTCGGTGCGCAACATCGGGGCGAACCTGCTGGCCGGACTGCTGTTCTTATCGGGCTTCGTTGCGGTCACGCTCGCGGTCAGCGTGGCTACCGCCGTGCTGGCGCTGATCGGCAACGCGCTGCATCCGCTGATCGGGGCCTTGTTCACCGTCGCGATCACCCTGGCGTACGGCGCGACTCTGGTCGTGATGCTCACGGCCGCGGCTTATTTCGCGTGGCGGGATACGTTTGGTCCGGCCAGCACGCCGGCGCAGGCCCCGCACCAGATCGAACTGTGACGGCGGGTCCGGCTTTCGTCGGCCGGACCGCCCGCAGCACCGCAAATGCCCGCCCGGGCGCTCCGGCGAAGGTGAAAACTCGCGCCGGCCCCGCGCTTCTGGAATAATTCCCGCTCTTTTGACCCGCCGGGTTCGTCCCGGTCCGTGGCCCGGGACAAGCTCAGGAACACTCCCTCGTGCGCAATTACGACCTCGAATTCCTCAAGAAATTCTCCATGGTGATCGGCTTCCTGATGCTGGTGACCGTGGGTCTCATGATCGGTGCCTACTACGTGCACCAGCAGCTGCCGGCGGAAATCAACCCGGTCGCCGCCAAGAAGATGCAGGAGCGCATTGCTCCGGCCGGTTCGGTCTATGCCGGCAGCACCGGCGCTGCCGCACAGGCTGCCGCCACCGCCGCCGCAGCGGCCGCCGCGGCCTCGCAGGTCGCCTACGGCGGCACCACCGACGGCTCGGTGATCTTCGGCAACCTGTGCACCGGCTGCCACACCTCCGGCGCCGGTGGCGCTCCGACCCTGACCGCGGCCGGCCTCGGCGCGCGCGCGGGCAAGGGCAAGGACACCCTGTACGACCACGCCATCCACGGCTTCACCGGCACCGCCGGCGTGATGCCGGCCAAGGGCGGCAACCCGGCCCTCACCGACGATCAGGTCAAGGCCACGGTCGACTGGATGCTGTCGAACATCAAGTAAGCCGCGCTCCGCGCTGCTGCTCGCAACGCCGCCCGAGGGCGGCGTTGTTGTTTGTGGGCTTCGCACTCGCCGCGCTCGTTCTGTATGCACACGTAGAATGGTTCGCATGAACGCCCCCACGTTCCCCCAGGAATCCACGCCCCTCACCCTCACCGGTCCCGCCGGCGACCTCGAAGCCGCGGTCGACCTGCCCGAAGGTCCGGCGCAACCGGTCGTCGCGATCGTCTGCCATCCGCTGCCCACCGAGGGCGGGACGATGCACAACAAGGTGGTGACGATGGCCGCGCGCGCGCTGCGCGAGTCGGGGATCGCGACGGTGCGCTTCAACTTCCGCGGCACTGGCGCGTCGCAGGGCGAATTCGATCAGGGCGTCGGCGAATCCGACGACCTGCGCTGCGTCGCCGGCTGGGTGCGCGAACAACGCCCCGATGCGCAGCTGTGGCTGGCCGGTTTCAGCTTCGGTTCCTACGTCACCATCAAGTGCGCGGCGGAACTGCAGCCGGCGATGCTGATCTCGATCGCGCCGCCCGCAGCCGGGCGCAGCTGGGACTTCAGCACCATTACCCCGCCGGAATGCCCGTGGCTGGTGATCCAGGGCGACGCCGACGAGATCGTCGACCCGCAGGCCGTGTACGACTGGCTCGACTCGCTCAAACAGCTGCGCCATCCGCCGGAGCTGGTGCGCATGCCCGACACCAGCCACTTCTTCCATCGCCGCCTGATGGACCTGCGCGGCGCGATCAAGGCGGGGATCCGCCCGCACCTGCCCAACCCGGTGGCGGATTGAAGCACGCGTGAACGAACCCGCCCCGCTGCCCTCGCAGCGCTACGCCGAAGGCATCGCACGCGGCGCCTGGAACGATGATCCCGCGCAGCACGCCGCATTGCGCGAACTCGATCGCCTGCATGCGTTGCTGACGCAGCCGGTGAAGCGCGGCTTGCTGGATTCGCTGTTCGGGAAGAAGCCGGAGACGCCGCGCGGGTTGTACCTGTGGGGCGGTGTCGGCCGCGGCAAGACTTTTTTGATCGACCTGTTTTTCGACGGATTGCCGATCACGCAGAAGCGCCGCACCCACTTCCACCGCTTCATGCGCGAAGTACATGCCGCACTGCGCGAGCACGCCGGCGCCAGCGATCCCCTGGCGAAGATCGCCGGCGAATGGGGACGCCAGCTGCGCGTGCTGGTACTCGACGAATTCTTCGTCAACGACATCGGCGACGCGATGCTGCTCGGGCGCCTGCTCGAACGCCTGTTCGCCGAAGGCGTGGCACTGGTGACCAGCTCCAACACCGCGCCGGCCAACCTTTACGCGCATGGGCTGCAGCGCGAACGCTTCCTGCCCGCGATCGCGCAGCTGCAGACGCATACGGTCGAGCTGCTGCTCGACAGTCCCAACGATTACCGCCTGCGGGCGTTGACCAAGTCGCCGGTCTATCGCGCGCCCCTGGATGCGCAGTCGGACGCCTGGCTGGAGTCGCGTTGGCACGAACTCACCACCGGCCTGCCCTGCGATCCCTGCGCGGATGAAGCCGGCCATGTCGTGATCGACGGCCGCGCGATTCCAGTACGTGCGACGGCTGAAGGCCACGCCTGGTTCGATTTCGCCGCGCTATGCGAAGGCCCGCGCGCGGCCAGCGATTACATCGAGATCGCCACCGAACATCACACCGTGCTACTCGGCGATATCCCGCAGCTGGACGACACCAGCAACGATCCGACGCGTCGCTTCATCCATCTGATCGACGAGCTGTACGATCGCCACGTCAACCTGGTCTGCACGGCCGCGGCGGCGCCGACCGGACTGTACGTCGGCAGCAAGTTGGCGCCTGCGTTCGAGCGCACCGCGTCGCGCCTGATCGAGATGCAGTCGGCCGAATACCTCGCGCTGGAGCATCGCGGTTGAAATCCACCGTGACTGATCAGGCCGCGTTCGTTCAACTCCGCGCGTAACGATCCGCCAGCGCATCGGTCGCGCGCACCAGCACATCGACGATTTCCGGCTCCGCGGCGCTGTGGCCGGCCAGCACTATGTGCAGCGCAGCTTCCGGCCAGGCCTTGGCCAGATCGCAGGCACTCTTCACCGGACAGATGATGTCGTAGCGGCCGTGCACGATAGTCGCGGGAATGTGGCGGATCCGATCGATGTCGCGCAGCAGCTGGTCCGGCTCCAGGAACACGCGGTGACGGAAGTAGTGCACCTCGGCGCGGGCAACGCTGATCGCCACGTTGGGTTCCTCGAAGTTGCCCGGCTCGTGCGGCTCGTGGCGCAGCGTCGTGCTGCCGCCTTCCCAATCGCTCCAGGCCCGCGCCGCGGCGAAACGCACCGCTGCATCGTCGCTGTCGAGGCGGCGCCAGTAGGCCTCGATCATGTCGTGGCGTTCGTCGACGGGGATATGGTCGAGATACGGCTGCCAGCGCTCCGGGAAAATCCAGCGCGCGCCGCCATCGAGTTCGTTGAACCAGCGCAGTTCGTAATCGCGGCCGAGGAAGATGCCGCGCAGTACCAGGCCGAGCGCACGTTCGGGATGGCGCTGCGCATAGGCCAGCGCGAGGGTCGAACCCCAGGACCCGCCGAACACCACCCAGCGTTCGATGCCGAAGTATTCGCGGATGGCCTCGATGTCGGCGACCAGATGCCAGGTGGTGTTGTCGCGCAGTTCCGCCAACGGCGTCGAACGCCCGGCGCCGCGCTGATCGAACAGCACGATGCGATAGCGCGCGGGATCGAAGAAGCGGCGGTGGAACGGCGACAACCCGGCGCCCGGGCCACCGTGCAGGAACACTACCGGCAATCCCTGCGGATTGCCGCACTCCTCGATGTACAGCTCGTGGACGGCACCGACGCGCAGGCGATGGGTGCGGTAGGGCTCGAGTTCGGGATACAGCTCGCGCATGGTTCCAGCAGTCCGTTATGCAGTGATGCGCGTTATCGCGCTTTGCGAAGTGGCGTGGTCAGGCAGCGCGACGTCGGCGCGCATGCAGCACCGTGTACACCACCACCAGGCTCGCCAACGCGATCCCGATCGCCTTCCACTCGTCGGCCTTGAGCGTGGTCACGATCGCGACCATCGCGGCGATCGCGAGCAGCGGAATCAGGAAGCCGCCCGGCAGCACGAACGGTGCATCGCCGCGCTCGCGCAAATCCAGCGCCTGCGCACGCCACGCCGAGAGGCTCACCAGCCCGTACACCAGGCAGATCGCGCCGCCGGAAATCAGCGCCAGCGCATCGAAATTACCGGCGATCGCCAGCGCCCACGCGAGCAATGCATGCACCGCCAGCGCCCACAGCGGGACGCGGTGGGTCGCGCTCACCGTGCCGAACAGGCGCGGCAGGTAACCGTCGCGGCCGAGTGCAAACACCAGGCGCGCGGTGCCGAACAAATTGCCCATCAGGAAGCCGGTCATCGAGATGCACGCCGTGATCAGCAATAGCACGCGTCCCGGCCCCCACAACGCGCCCGCGGTATCCGCGACCGGTACGCCGCTCTTCGCCAGGCCCGCGCCAAGCAGGCCCTGGCCGACGATCTGCAAAGCCAGATACAGCAGCACCACCAGCAGGATCGCGACCATGGTGGCGCGCGGCACATCGCGCGCCGGATCGTTGAGCTCGCCCGACGGCACCAGCGCGGTCTCCATGCCGGAGTACGCGAACATCACCAACACCATCGATGCACCGAGCGCGCCCCACGACGGCACGTCGCCAACGGCGAAGCTCACCTGCGACCAGTCGACGAAGAACACCCCGATACCCGCGAGCAGGAACAGCGGGGTCAGCTTCAACGCCGCCAGCGTGGTGATCGCGCGCGCGCCGAGCTTCACCCCGAAGGCATTGAGCGCGAACAGTCCGCCGTACACCACCGTCAGCAACAGCGCGCGCGGCAGCGGCGGCGCGAACGCCGGCACCAGGTTAGCCACCTGCACCGACAAAGCGGCGGCGACACCCGCGCTGGACGTGAAGTTGCTGATCCACATCAGCGCGCCGCCGACGAAACCGGCAAACGGTCCGAACGTCGCGCTGAGATAGCTGTACGGCCCACCGGTGACCTGCACGCGGCTGCCGACTGCGGCGAAGCACAGCGCGATCGGAATGATCGCCAATGCGCCGGCGACGAGCGCGAGTGGCGCAGCCACGCCCATCTGCGCGGCCAGGGCCGAGGGCATGCGGAAGATGCCGCCACCGACGATCACGTTGATCACCGCGGCGGTCAGCGCGAAGGTGCCGACGGCGCGCAGCAGGGCCGCGTCACCTTGCAATGCCGTGGTTCGGGAGGACGAAGCGTCGTTCATCGGCGGCCATCTGGCGGAGATGGCGCAGGGTCGCATGCGCGCCGCGTCGGCTCCAAGTGCACCCCGGAATGTGCTGATGCCGCTGGGCGCGTGGTGCCGGGCCTGCTCGGTCCAGCGCGCCGGCCGATCAGAAGCGTGCCGAGCAAGCTCGGCACTACAAGGCTGCGCTGCTAGAGGCTTTGCAGATAGCGGTCGACTGCGGCGGTGTACGCGGACGGCTGACCGAGCTCGCTGTTGATTTCGCCGTGACTGAGATCCTGTTCGAGCACCTGCGCGCGGCGGCCCAGCCGGTTGGCCTGCGCAGTCAGGGCATGCGCCTGCGGGCAGGACTCGCGTCGTCGGGCCGAACACACCGCCAGCAACGGCACCCCGGGCGCGCGCAGTTGCGCATACGCCGAAGTCGCGCGCCAGTACGCGGGATCGTCGCCGAAGGCGTCGTCGTAGAGCTTCAGGTGCGGCTTCGCCATGAAGCGTTCAGTGTCGAGGACGGCGCTGTCGAGCAACACCGCGCCGCGCACGGGTCGTGCGTGCACCTGCGCCAGCAGCGGCGGGGCGGCCGCGAGCAATGCACTCAGATGCGCGCCGGCGGAATGCCCCATCAGTACGAAGCGGTCGGGATCGCCACCCCAGCGCGCGCTGTCGCGTTGCGCGGTCGCCACGGCCACGGCGACGTCGTGCGCCTGCGTCAGCGGGTCGGCATCGGGCAGCATGCGGTAATTGGCGGAAACGATGATGTAACCCTGCGCGGTCCAATGCACGATCTTGGCCCTGACCAAGTTGTCGGCGCGCTTATCGCCGAACCGCCAGCCACCGCCGTGCACCAGGAACAATGTCGGCGCACGCCGCGCATCGCGCGGTGCGTACACGTCGTAACGCTGGCGCGGATCGGCGCCGTAAGCCTGATCGCGCCAGACCCGCACATTGGCCGGGAGTACCGCGTCCGCTACTGGCGCGGTGCGCCGCTGAGCCAGACGCTCGGCGAAACGGCCGCGCGCGTGCGCGTTTGGCGCCAGCGACATCGCGCCCAGCACTGTGCCGATCAGGATGGCACCGAAGATCAGGGCAGTTCGCATGCTTCCCCCGTCATTGCATCGATGCCGATGACAACGCGCGAACGCGCACGGAGTTGACGCCCGTAGGCTGGGTTGGCTCCATCACCTAGCCTTGGTCGCGAGCCGGTCCGCGGACGCTGGGTTGATGAGGCCAACCAGCCTATGGCAGGTGACCAGGCCGTTCGGCCACATCGGGCACGGGCCGGCGCCGCATTTGCCGGTAGCATCAGGCCTTTCCGCCGGGGGAATCCGAATGCGTCGTCTTGCCGTGCTACCGCTCGCGCTGTGTGCGCTCACCGTCCACGCGCAGGAGGCGCAGCGTCCCGAAGTCGCCGCCGCGGCCAAGGCCGAACAGGCCAAGGTCGTCGCCTGGCGCCGCGACTTCCACCAGAACCCGGAACTGTCCAACCGCGAACAGCGCACCGCGGCCAAGGTCGCCGAACACCTGCGCGCGCTCGGCCTGAAGCCGCAGACCGGCATCGCCCACTACGGTGTGGTCGCGATCATCGAGGGCGGCAAGCCCGGGCCCAAGGTTGCGCTGCGCGCCGACATGGACGCGCTACCGGTAACCGAACAGACCGGCCTGCCCTTCGCCTCGAAGATCACCACCACGTTCAACGGCCAGAACACCGGCGTGATGCATGCCTGCGGCCATGACGGCCACACCAGCATCCTGCTCGGCGTCGCCGATGCGCTGGTGGCGATGCGCAAGGACCTACCGGGCCAGGTGATGCTGGTGTTCCAGCCGGCGGAAGAAGGCGTGCCGCCCGGCGAAAAGGGCGGCGCACCGCTGATGCTGGAAGAAGGCCTGTTCAAGACCTTCAAGCCGGACGCGATCTTCGGCCTGCACGTGTTCTCCACCCTGCAGGCCGGCCAGATCGGCGTGCGCCAGGGCCCGATGCTGGCGGCGTCGGACCGCTTCACCATCAAGGTGCATGGCCGGCAGACGCATGGTTCGCGTCCGTGGGGCGGGATCGATCCGATCGTCGCCGCCGCCGACATGATCGGCACCGCGCAGACGATCGTGTCGCGCCGCACCGACCTGGCGAAGCTGCCGGCCGTGGTCACCTTCGGCACCATTCACGGCGGCATCCGCTTCAACATCATTCCCGACGACGTCGAGATGAGCGGCACGATCCGCACCTTCGACCTGGGCATGCGCGAGAAGATCTTCGCCGACCTGAAGAACGTCGCCGAACACGTCGGCGCCGCGCATGGCGCGAAGGTCGAAGCGTTGGTCCCCGATGCGCAGGGCAATCCGGTCACGATGAACGATCCCGAGCTCACCGCGCGCATGCGCCCGAGCCTGGAAGCGGTCGCCGGCAAGGACAACGTGGTCGAGCCGCCGCTGCAGATGGGTGCGGAAGACTATGCGTACTTCGCCAAGGAAGTACCGTCGATGTATTTCTTCGTCGGTGCCACGGCGAAGGGCATCGATCCGATCACCGCGCCGAGCAATCATTCGCCGCAGTTCAATATGGACGAGTCGGCGCTGGACCTGGGGCTGCGGGCGATGTTGCAGGTGACGTTGGATTACTTGCACGGGGCGGCGCGATAGCGCCCAATCAGCGTGTTTGATCAGGCTTGTCCTTCTCCCCGTCTGCGGGGAGAAGGTGCCGAGGGGCGCTTTCCAGCGCTCACTTCCCCTCACCCTGCGGCGCTATCGCGACGCTGTCCCTCTCCCCGCAAGCGGGGCGAGGGGTAAGTAGTAGGGCTAAGTAGGGCGCGGTGTTGCGCTGCGCTTACAGAATCGGCGCCAATCCCGCCCCAAACGCGGTGAACATCCGCGTCGTCAGCGACTTCAACCCCAGATTGACCTCAGGGAAATCGCCCACCGGCTTGTAGCACTGGCGGAAACGCGGATCACGACGCGACAGCGGCAGCGGACACTGTGGGCCGGGCACGAACTCGTAGCTGGTCGCGTAACGCATCGGCCACAGATCGAAGATCGGCAGGCGTTCAGAGAACCGGCCGATCGAATAGTCCAGCCCCGACAGCACCTGCGGCTTGTCGCGCGGCGCGATCACCCACGCGTTCTCCGGCTTGGTATCGCGGCGAATGCTTTCGGCGAGCGCATGCGCGAAGGTCGGATCTTCGATCACTACCGCGCTCTCGGTGTTGTAGTTGTCACCACGCGGATCGAAGTTGTGCGTGCCAATCACGCCGATCCGGTCGTCGATCACCACCGACTTCGCGTGCAGGCCAACCCGCACGCCGGCGCGCTTGAGCGGCACCGGTTCGTTAGAACGGCGGCGCGCGTAACGCTTGGCGGTGTCTTCGCGCGATAGCGGCGGGCGATAGCGGACCACGCTGCGACGATCGTGAAAGCGGCTGGCGCCCCCCGACGAGCCGACGAAGCGCGGCCGCGGCGGCGGTTCCGCCGTCACGCCGAGGTCAGGCAAATCCGCGCCGGTGGCCGCGATGTCGATCGGCGAATCCAGCGGGAACGGCTTGTACTCGTAGATGTCGAAACCGAACTCGCGCAGGTAGCGCCGCTTGTACTTGTACGACAGCGCGTAAGCGATGAATGCATCGGTCGCGGCGAGCGAATTGGTCGAGACCACCACGCGCGGGCGCTGGCTGCGCTCGCGCGTGTGCATGCGCATGAACATCTTCTGCGCCGGCTTGGACATCACCAGGTAGGGCGTCTGCAGCATCACTTCGTGCTGCGCGGTCTCGATCAGCTGGCGCAGGGTGTCCGACGTCCATTCGCGATCGCGGCCGGCGTCGCGCTGCTTCACCGGCGTATCCGACAGGTAGTGCACCTCGCCGACCGGGAGGGCATTGGCGGCCAGGCGCGAGCCCACCAATGCAGCGTCGGCGGCATCGCGCCGCATCGCTTCGGCGCGCTGCGGACGCTTGAACTCCGGCGCCTTCAGTGCGGGCACGCCACTGGCGATCAGCTGCTTGCCGACGTCGGTGAGGTATTCGACCGGCACGCTGCGCTTGTCGTCCCAGAAGGTGACGAAAGCCGCATCCATGGTCGCGGCAACCGGACCGGCCACGAGCAGGTCGCGATCGCGGAAATTGAACTGCTCGTCCCAGTCGTAATAGTCGTTCTGGTAGTTGCGGCCGCCGGTGATCCCGACCGCGCCGTCGACCAGCAGCATCTTCGAATGCATGCGCTGGTTGAGCTTGCGCCAGCAGCACGCCGCGGCGATCGCGTACTGCGGATAATTGATCTTCGCGCGATGCAGCATCGGGTTGTAGATGCGCACCTCGAAGTTGGCGTGCGCGCCGGCCAGCGCGGCCAGGGTGTCCACACGCTTGAGTGCGGAGAGCTGGTCGAGCAGCACCCGCACCTTGACTCCGCGACGCGACGCGGCGAGCAGTTCGTCCAGCACCAGCTGGCCGGCGTCGTCCTCATCGAAGATGTAGGTCTGCAGATCGATGCGGGTGGTCGCGGCACGGATCAGGTTGATGCGCGCGAGCATGGCGTCGGGGCCGTGATCGATGATCAGCGCGTAGTGGCGCGGCTGCTCGGGCGTGGACTCGGCCACGGCGCGCGCGGCCAGCTCGCGCAATGGCGAGGGTTGCGCGCAGTTGCCGGGCTCCGCGCACTCGACCGCGGTCGGGCGCGCTGCGGCGACGACACGGGCACTGGCCTCGCGCTGGGCCGGGGACAGGCTGGCACAGGCGGCGAGCGTCAGCGCGCAGGCCGCCAGGCCGAAACGATGCAGAAAGGTCATGCGGCGATTTTAGGGGGCCGGCTCGCGCAGGCGCACCCGTAAACGGAAATTCACGTCGTCGGTCAGCGCCCAGCGCCAGCTTTCCACGCCGTAATCGGTGCGCAACACGCGTCCTTGGGCGATCACGTCGCAATCACGCGCCGGGCGCGCGCAGTCGCTCGGGGCCAGTATGAAGGCCTCACGGCGGCTGACGCCGTGCATGCTCAGGGTTCCGTAGAGCGGGCCACCGCTGCGCACCAGCTCGCCCTCGTAGGGATCGGAGCGGAATTCGACCCATGGATGATGTTCAGCATCGAGAAAACGCTCGCCGCGCGCGAAGCGGGTGTAGCGGTGCGAACCCTCGACTTCGACGCTGTCGGTAGCCAGGCGTATCCGCACTTCATGACGCCCGTCGGGCAACTGCACCACCTCGCCTTCATAGCGCGGAAAGTACCCAGTGATGACCTGGCCCCAGCGCGTGGTGAGGTCGAAGTCGATGCGGCTGCGCGCCGGATCCAGTGCCTGCGCGCTGACTGGTGCGGCAGGCGTCGCGGCGATCAGGATGCCGAGCGCGACGCCCAGCCAAGCGGTCTTGCCTTGCATGTGCCTTGGATCAGTACGGGTCACGGCCACCAGAAAGCGCTGAGCTGTGCGGCGCCCGGTTCCAACGCCGCGCCCGCCGGTAGCGTGAGTACGGCGATGCCGCCCGGCGGCATGCCGCGGTAGTCACCGGACTGGCCGCTGTGCAGCAGCGCGGCGAGCTGCTCGAAGCCCGGGTTGTGCCCGACCATGAGCAGACGTTCGGATGGCGCGTGCGCGTCGGCCAGCGCGACCAGCGCGCCGGGCGTGCCTTCGTAGATCGACGGCTCGATGCGCTGATCGACGTAGCCGATCGCGCCCAGCACGGCTTCCAGGGTTTCGCGCGCGCGCCGCGCCGGTGAGCACAGCACGCAATCGGGGGTCAGGCGGTTCTCCGCCAGCCAGCGGCCGGCGGCTTCGGCTTCGGCCAGGCCCTCCGACGACAGCGGCCGGTCGAGGTCGGCCTGGCCGGGAGCGGCCGGTTCGGCGTGGGCGTGGCGGAGCAGGATCAATTCGCGCATGGAGTGGCCGGCCTGAAAGTTGGAGTAAACGATGAAAACGCCGAGCGGACCGTTACCGCCCGCTCATTTCTTCAGCCACTTCAGCAGCGGCTGCCAATCGGCCTGGTGCTCGCGCACCTGCGCGGAGTGGTAGTCGAACAGGCTCTTGCCCAGCGCAGTGGTAACCACGTAGCCCTGGCTGTCGCGCAACTGCGCCACCAGCGGGTACGGCCATTGCTTGAGCAGATCGAGCGCCTGTTGCGACACGTTGGTCCAGGGCTTGAGCTTGTTGCCGACCAGGCCGACGCGCAGCGTGCCCTTGCGCACGCGCGGGTGCCTGGCCAGCGAATCGAGGAACGGCACCGTGGCCTCGATGTCGAAGGTCGAAGGCACCACCGGGACGACCACCGCGTCGACCGTTTCCAGGAACGAATCCAGCTCATCGGCCATGGCGCCGGCGGCGCCGTCGACAATCACGCGCTGAGTGTCGTCGGGGACGTGCTTGTGCCAGCCCTTGCGGCGGGTGCCGTCGAGGGCGAGCACGGCGCTGTCCAAGCCCGCCCGTTTCTGTGCCCACCGGGTCGAAGAGGCCTGCGGGTCGGCGTCGACCAGCGCGGTGCGCAGGCCATCGAGCGCCGATTGCGCGGCGAGATGGGTGGCGATCGTGGTCTTGCCCGCGCCCCCCTTGGAACTGGCCACCAGAACGGTCTTCATCAAACCCCCTACTTGGCGCATGAGATTGCAGCGTACAACGGTCTGAGCGGGATGGTCATCCGGTCCGTCCGTGATGGCCTCTCGGGCGCGCGAGCGCACCGTGCCGGCGGACTGAATCGGCTCAAGCCGCCCCGCCCCACTGCGCCCACAACGGCAGGGTCAGCAGCGACAACAGCAGGCCGTAACCGACCATCGCCGCGGCGAGCCGCGGGGCAAGGTTGTGAGCGATGGCCAACGCACCGGCCGTAACCATCGACGGCATCGCCGCTTCCAGCACGGTGGCGCGAGCCATCGCGCCGTGCAGGCCCAACAGCGGCACCAGCAGCATCGCGAGCGCCGGCATCAACGCCAGCTTCAGCAGCAGGCCGGCGGCGAGCGGCTTGAGTTCCTCGCGCGGCAGGGTCAGCCGCACCGACAGGCCGATGGTCAGCATGGCGAGCGGCAACAGCGCATCCGACAGACGCTGCAGGCCGCCGGCGATCCAGCTCGGCGGCTCCGCCGGCATCACGGTGAAGCCCAGCACCAGCGCCCACAGCGGCGGAAACCTGAGCACGCGCAAGAGCATGTCGCGCACTCCCGGCGGGTGGCCGTCGACGCGTCCCCCGTAGCGCGCTATCACCCACAAGCCGAACGTCGACAGGATCAGGAACACGCCGAACTGGTCGTACACCACCGCATACGGCAGCGCGTGCTCGCCGATCAGCGCGCGGGTCAGCGGATAGCCGAGGAAGCTGGTGTTGCCCAAGGCGACGGTCAGCAGCAGTGCGGCGCGTTCGCCGTCGCGCAGGCGCAGCGCGCGTGCGAGCGGATGCACGACGAGCACCGTCGCCAGCAACAGCAGCCACGGCACCACCGCCACTGCGAGCAACGCCGGCTCCAGATGCAGGCGCGGCGCGTAGCGCAGCACCGCCGCGGGCAGACACACGTACAGCACGACCAGATTGAGCGTCTGCGCGGCGTTGTCCGGCAACACGTGCAGACGCTGGAAGATGTAGCCCACCGCCAGCATGACGAGGACGAGGGCGAAGGCGTCGAAGGCCATCGGCGGGGATCGAAAGGGGCGCGCGCCCATGGTCGCGGCTGACGTCGCTGCGCTCAAGCACGCGCCGCTCGATGGCAAGGACCGCCACGTTCGGTGCGCGTCGTGGAGGTGTGTGCAGGACACACGGGGCGCACGTGCCTCTCGCCCTTCTCCCCGCACAGCGGGGAGAAGGTGCCCGAAGGGCGGATGAGGGGCGCTCTTCGCTTCAGCGCCACTTCCCCTCACCCTGCGTTGCTGCGCAACGCTGTCCCCGCTGTGCCCCCTGCCCTTGCGCATAGCGCAAGGGCGTTCAGTCGGGCATGCGCCAGTGGCGCATAAACGCCCGCCTTCACCCCGCAAGCGGGGCGAGGGGCGAGTGTTTGGCGTCAGTACCCCGCCGCCTGCCCATCCTTGCGCGATTCACTGGCGCCGATGTAACCGCCGTTCGGGTTCACCATGATCGCCTGGTAGCCGCCATAAGGACCGTCGGCGAAGCGCACGCTATGGCCCTTGCGCATCAGCGCACGCACGGTCTCGTACGGGAAGCCCGATTCGAGATCGAGTTCGCCACCATCGATCATCGCGGTGGCCTGTCCTGCAGGCTCCGTGGAACCATCGTGCTGGATGCGCGGCGCGTCGCCGGCTTCCTGCAGGTTCATGCCGAAGTCGATCAGGTTCATCAGGATCTGCGCATGGCCCTGCGGCTGCATCGCACCGCCCATCACGCCGAAGCTGAGCCACGGCTTGCCGCCCTTGGTCACGAACGCGGGAATGATGGTGTGGAACGGGCGCTTGCCCGGTGCGAAGGAATTGGGGTGCCCTGCCTTCAGCACGAACTGCTCGCCGCGGTCCTGGAAGATGAAGCCCAGGCCCGGTGGCGCCATGCCGCTGCCCATGCCGCGATAGTTGGACTGGATCAGCGAGACCATCATCCCGTCGGCGTCGGCGACGGTCATGTAGATCGTGTCGCCCTCGTTGAGCTGCGGGATGACGCCGGGCTCGGCGGACTTCATCGCCTTGTCCATCGAGATCAGCTTGCCGCGTTCGCGCGCGTATTCCTTGGAGATCAGCTTCGCCACCGGCGTCTTGTAGAAGTCCGGGTCGGCATACGAAGCGGCGCGATCGGCGAAGGCGAGCTTCTTGGCTTCGGCGAACAGGTGCACGTGTTCGGGACTGCCGAAGCCGTACTTCTTCAGGTCGTAGGGCTCGAGCAGATTGAGGATCTGCAGCGCGGCGATGCCCTGCCCGTTCGGCGGCAGCTCCCACACGTCGTAGCCGCGGTAATTGGTCGACACCGGTTCGACCCATTCGCCGTGATGCGTGGCAAGGTCGTCGTACGACAGGAACCCGCCATTCGCCTTGAAGTAGGCGTCGATGGTGCGCGCGATCTCGCCCTTGTAGAACGCATCGCGACCGCCCTTGGCGATCATCGAAAGGGTGTTGGCGAGATTGGGGTTGCGCCACATCTCGCCGGTGCGCGGTCCGCGCCTGTTGCCGGCGCCGTCGTCGACCGTGAACTGCTCGGTGAAGCCCGGGTACTTCGACAGCGTGGGCACGCTGCGAGTCCAGTAGTAGGAAATGACTTCATGCACCGGATGGCCTTCGCGCGCGTAGCGGATCGCCGGCGCAAGATCGTCACCGATCGGCTTGCGGCCAAAGCGGCCGTGCAGCGCGAACCACGCATCGACCGTGCCCGGCACGGTCACCGGCAACGGCCCGTGCGAAGGCACTTCGGTGAGGCCGCGCTTCTGGAATTCGGCCAGGGTCAGCGCCTTCGGCGAACGGCCGGAGCCGTTGTAGCCATACAGTTTCTTCGTCTTCGGATCCCACACGATCGCGAATAGGTCGCCGCCGACGCCATTGCCGGTCGGTTCCATCAGGCCGAGTGCCGCGTTCGCCGCGATCGCCGCATCGACCGCGCTGCCGCCGGCCTTCATCACGTCGAGCGCGACCTGGGTGGCGAGCGGATGCGAGGTCGCGGCCATCGCATGCGGTGCGTAGACCTCGCTGCGCGTGGCGAAGGGTTTCCCGGTGATGCGATCGGCGCACATGGCGGTAAGAGGAAGGATCAGGAACAGGCCAAGCAGCAATCGGCGCATGACGTACGGCTCCGGAAACGATAACCGCATCCTAGCGCTGGCCCGGCGGGGGCGCCGTGCCGCGATTGGCGGGAGCCACTCTGGCGACGCAATGCTCAGGGACCGGACGGCGGTTGCCAGTCGTCCGGGGCCGGCCAGCGCCCGGCCTCCTGCAACAGAGCGATCATCACGGCCACTTCGCCCTGCTCCCACACCAGCTGCATGTGCTCTGGCTTGAATAGCAATGGCGCCTGCTGCTGCATCCATTGGGCGTCGCGCAGTCGCCGCAGCCATTGGCCGCGATCAGCAGGTTCGGCATGCACGCTCAGGCCGCGCAGTCCGACCCAATGGAAGACGAGTAGATCGCTGCGCGCCATCAACCCGAACACGGAACGGCAGGCCGCCAGACGCGCCGCAGGAATTGCCTGCCGGGGAGAACACAGCTTGAGAAAGCCAACCAGCGGCGGCATTTGCGGCATGGCATTGGCGGCAACGATTGCCATGTCACCTGGCGTACCCGGGCCGTCCAGACCCATCGCCTTGCCAATCGATTCCGCCGCCTGCGCGCACGCGGGCGTCGTCGGAGGCGTTCCGATGGACTGCGCGGCGAGCTGTGCGGTGTCACCGTAATGCACATCGATTCGCGGCGCGGCCGCCGCCTTTCGCAACAGCGTTTCGGCCAGGCGGAGATCGCCGCGCCGCATCGCCGCGTCCAACGCCATGAGCCAGGCCGCGGCGTTGTCGGGTTCGACCCTGAGCCAATGTTCGATCGCCGCGTCCTGGTCGCAGTCTTCGTCGCGGCTGCATCGCGTCGCACTCAGCCACGCCGCCAGAGCATCGTTGGGCGCACTCGCTGCGATGTCCGCGAACACGGAAAGCGCCTTGATGCCTGCATCCGACTCCCCTGCGAGGCTCTGCCGCAACAGTGCCGCACCGAGACGATCGCGTGGTTCGCGGCTGTTCTCCAGTGTCGCGATGCGTGCGGTTACCGACGCAGTGTAATCACGTCCGCATTGCGCGAATTGCAGTTCGGATGGCGAAGCGAGGCCCCCGCTCGCCATTGCGGTGGGCGCGGTAGCGGGCAATGCGGGCTTCGTTGCCACCGCATTGGGATTCACGACGTGGCCCACCTCTGTGACCGCCGCGCCACCGGACGGGAACTCATCGCCTTGCGCGCCTCGCAATACCGCAGCCGTCACGGGACGCTCTTGCTGCCAGAACCACGCCCCCAGGAGTACCGCGCCCAGACCTAAACCCAGGCACCACTTCCACTTGTTGCTCATGCCGCTCCATCGATGCTGGTCGACGGATCAGCATAGCGCTCGGCCACGAACAGCTTCAGCCGTTCCGCCGCGGTTTCCACCTGTGCGACGTGCGGCAGGATGCCCGACCACTCGCCGACCTGGCTCGCGGTTTCCAAATCCGCGGCGGCATGCGCGAGTTCGCTCGCGCCGACCAGGCGCGCGGCGCCCTTTATCTTGTGCGCCTGACGGGTGATCGCGGGAATGTCGCCGCCTTCGCGACACTGCGCGAGCTGCGCCAGATCCTGGGTGGTGGCGTCGAGGAAATCGCGCAGCACCGCGCCGGTTTCGCCGTCGTCGCCGCCGCTGAGTTCGTGCAATGCGCTGTAGTCGAGCAGCGGCGGCGTGGCTTCGAGTTGCGGGAAGCCGGTGAACGCCAGCGCCTCGCTGGCGTTGGCCGCTTCCATCGCGGCGACGTCCTCCGCACCGACCACCGGCGCGGTGTGCGGCAGCCAGCGTTGCAAGGCGGTGGCGAGCGCGGCGACGGCGACGGGTTTGGCGAGGTAGTCATCCATGCCCGCGGCCAGACAACGCTCGGCTTCGCCCTTCAGCGCGGAGGCGGTGAGCGCGATGATCGGGGTGCGCGTCAGGCCATGCCGGCTTTCCTCTTCGCGGATCTTGCCGGCCAGCGCGTAGCCGTCCATGCGCGGCATGTGCACGTCCGACAGCACCAGCGCATAGCGGCCGCTGCGCCAACGCTCCAGGCCTTCCACCCCGTCCTCGGCCGCTTCGCTGGCGTAACCGGCGAGTGCGAGCTGGCGCGCGATCACCATGCGATTGGTGGGATGGTCGTCGACCAGCAGTATCAGGCTGCGTTCGCGCTCGGCCCGTTCCATCGACGGCAGACGGCGTGGGGTGAAGGCCGTTGTCTTGCCCACCGCCAGTTGCTCGGTCGGCAATTCCGCCGCCGATGCGCGCGGCAGGGTGATCGCCAGGCGCATGGTCGTGCCGATCTGCGGCACCGAATCCATCGTCACCAGCCCGCCCATCAGTTCCGCCAGACGCGCGCAGATCGCCAGGCCCAGGCCGGTGCCGCCGTAGCGACGCGTGGTGTCGCCTTCGGCCTGCGCGAACGGCTGGAACAGACGCTGCTGCGCCTCAGCGCTCACGCCGATGCCGGTGTCGGTCACACGGAAGCTCAACAGGTCCGCGCCGAGCCCGCCGTTGTCGGCATGATCCGCGACGGTGGGCGCGGCATTGCCGCGCCATTCCAGCGCGACTTCCACGCCGCCCTTGGCAGTGAACTTGATGGCGTTGGAAAGGAAGTTGCTGAGGATCTGGCGCAGACGCAGCGCATCGGCACGATGCGCGGGGCCGAGGCGGCTGTCGATGTCGCAGGTGAGAGTGAGGCCCTTGCTCGACGCGGCACCGATGTAGTTCGCCATCGTGCTGCGCACTACTGCGCCGAGATCGACCACGCTGGGCGAGATCTCCAGCCGCCCGGCCTCGATCTTCGAGAAGTCGAGAATGTCGCCGATGATCTGCAGCAGCGATTGCGAACTCTGTTGGATCACGTTGAGCGCATGGCGCTGGTCGTGATCGAGCTTGGAATGCGCGAGGATTTCGATCATGCCGGTCACGCCGATCATCGGCGTGCGGATCTCGTGGCTCATCGCGGCGAGGAAGGACGACTTGGCGCGGTTGGCGTCCTGCGCCCGGGTCTCGCTGGCACGCAGCTCGGCTTCCAGTTGCTTGATACGGGTGAGATCGACAATCACGCCGAGCAGGCCGTTGCCACCATGCAAGGCGTCGGGAATCACCGCCAACGCCAGCAGCACGTGCACGATGCGGCCGTCGCGATGCAGCATTACGGTTTCGGACGGCGGCAAACCCAATTCGGCGGCGCGACGCAGCGCACGCCAGTCCGCCGGTACGGCTTCGCCGGTCTGCTCCTGCAACAACTTGGCCAGCTTCTCGTAGCTCTCGCCGGGCACCAGCGCCGGCGCGAAGTCGCCGACGCTATCGAGCGAGGGCGCGTCCTTGCCGAGGAAGTCTTCGGCGCGGTGACCGAACAACCGCTCCGCGCCCGGGTTGAACAGGAAGTAGCGGCCCAGGCTGTCGATCGCCGCGATCGCGGTCGGCGCCGCGTCCATCAGCGAGCGTTGCAGCGCTTCGCGACGCGCGAGTTCGGCATTGACGCGTTCGTTGCGGGCGAGCTGCGCGGTGAGTTCGGTCTCGAAGCCAAGCACGTCGTTGCGCATGCCCAGGAACGCCTCGGTGACCATGCCCAGTTCGCCGGTTTCGGGCAGGTAATGCGGCATTGCGGTGTAGTCGTGCTTGCGCATGCGCCGGGCGAGGAAGGTCAGGCTTTCCACACCGCGATAGGCATTGCGCAACACCTTGCGTCCGATCAATGCGATCACGAACAGCGCGCCGAGCGAAAGACCGATGCGCACGGTGCTGACGCGACGGTTGTCGCGCAGGTTGTCGCTCACCACGGCATCGGCCCGGCTCGTCGCCAGATCGGACAACAACTTTATTCGCAGGGTGACCGGATCGATCGCCGGGAACAGCCGTGTGTCGGCGAAGCGACCGAGTGCGCCGATGTCCTTGCGCTGCAGGATGGTGCGCAGTTCGGCGACGGCCGCGTCGGCGGCGACGCGTTCCTTGCTGGCCGCGCGGAAATGCACTTCCTCTTCCGGCGTGCGCGGCAGGCGCGCGAGCGATTGCCAGCTGCGGTCGATGCGCGCGCTGGCGGTATCGACGGCCGCGACGCCTTCCTCCCAGGTGATCAGGTAGTTCCGGGTACGGAAGGTCGTGCCCACGATGTCGATGCCGTAGGCGTCCGACACCGACTTGAGCTCACGCAGGCCGAGCAGCGATTGGCCGCGCAGCGCGAGCAGGGATTCGCGCGCCTTGTACTGCGCGATCTCGTCCAGCACCAGCACGGTGCCGCCGGTGAGTAGGAACAGGCTGAAGAGGAACCAGAGTTGATGACGGATGCCGAGCTTCATGACGGCCCCCGTTCGCGTTCAGTGCTCGGGGCGACGCCAACGCGCGAGCGCCGTAGTCAGTTCATTGCCCGGCACCGGCGGCGAGATCAGGAAACCCTGGGCCATGCCGCAACCCAGCTCGGCAAGCATCTGCCACTCCTCCACCGTTTCCACACCCTCGGCAACGACGTCGAGCTGCAGCTTGCGCGCCAGATCGAGGCTGGCTTCGATCACCGCACGCTTGCGCGGTTGCGCCGCCGCCCCGGACACGAAGCCCTGATCGATCTTCAATTCGGTGAAGGGGATGTGCGAGAGCTGCGCCAGCGACGAGTAGCCGGTGCCGAAGTCGTCGATTGACAGGCCGAAACCCTTCAGCCGCAGGCGCGCAAGCACGCCCAGGCCGCGCGCGGCATCGGCCATCACCGAACTCTCGGTGATTTCCAGGATGACTTCGTTGGGTTCGATGTTGTGCCGGCGCACGATGTCCTGATAACGATCGGCGGCGGTCTCATCGGCGAGCAGCTGCGGCGACACATTGATCGCCAGGTTCAGGCGCAGGCCGCGCTGGTCCCACATCGCCTTCCAGCGGCAGGCCTGCACAAGCATGTGATCGGTGAGTTCGCCGACCAGGCCTTCGCGTTCGAATAACGGAATGAAGTTAGCCGGACGCACAATGCGGCCGTCGTTGCGGCGCCAGCGCGCCAGCGCTTCAACCGCGACTGGTCGGCCGTTGCCGAGTTCGACCTGGGGCTGGAACCACGGTTCGATCTCGTTGTTGGCCAGCGCTTCGCGCGCGGCCTCGACGGTGACTTCGACGAATTCATCGGCGTCGTAGTCATGCAGGTTTTCGTCGTAGCTGGCCAACACCGACGCGAGCTTCTCGCGGGTCAACGGCTTCTCGACGCTGCCGAGCACGCGCAATCCGTAGGCGCGGGCCATGGTCTGCACGGTGTTGAGCAGGGCGGGATCGAGTGCGCTGGCGACGATGACGGCGCGCGCGAGCTGGCGCTGCGCGACGTGGCCGATGAATTCGATCCCGTCCATGCCGGGCATGTCGAGATCGACCAGCAACACGTCGGGGGGATCGTTGTTGCCTTCGAGCAGGTGCAGGGCGCTGCGTCCGTCGGACGCCTCGCTGAGTTCGGCCAAGCCGAGGTCCGTCAGCAAGCGCAGCGCCATGCGGCGCTGGAAGCCGTGATCCTCAACCACCATCACGCTCAGATCCGCCAAGGACATCCGGTCCGCCCCCCGTGAGCTGGCCCGCCGCGCGCCGCAGGCTGCGACGCTTTCGGCCCCACCCGGCCTGGGGGCCACTTTAGCCCTGACGACGGGCCGGTGCGAATGACCATCCGGCGGCGCGAATCGGGCGCCGCCGGGTGGCCGTGTTCAGCGGATCAGCGGGTTATGGCCACTTGGGCGGATTGGCGAGCCAGGCGGCCTGGACGTCCGCCAGCGTGGCGCGGTCCTGCTCGCGCCAGTCCGGCAGCAGCCGGGCGAAGTTGGCCGGGTCGCGCCACAGCTGCGGTTCGGTGCGGACCGCGGCGGCATACCACTGCACGGCCTCGTCCTTGCGGCCGCTGGTCCACAGGGCGAGCGCCATGGTCGGCGGCACCCAGCTGGGCGTGGCACGGCGGGCGAGCACCAGCTTCTCCCATTGCGCCAGCGCACCAGCGGCGTCACCGCTGCGGAACAGGTCCCAGCCGTAGTTCCACTGAAGCGGACGCCACAGCGCGTCGTTTTCGGGAATGCGGGCCTGCGAGCGCTGGTAGAGCTCCTTACCCAGGTCGATGCGCCCGCTGACCATGGCCAGGTGGGCGAGCTGGGCGTGTTCGCCCTTGGCCTGCGGGTTGCGCTCGATGGTCTTGAGCAGCTTCCTCATGGCCGGGTCGCCGGTCTCCTTGATCACGACGATCGGACGGGTCGTGGTGGGATCGGCGTCGAAGTAGAACTCGGCCGGACGCGGCTGCGCTTGCGCGAACGCGCTACCGGCGGTGGTCAGTCCTGCGAGCAGCAGGCAAAGCGAACGAATGGACATGATTTGTGGCCCCCTGTAACCCAAGTATGTTAGCGCCGCAGCCGCGGCCGGACGTGACCTGCCTGCAGGGGCGCTTTGCCGACTTTGGCCATTCGTGACACCCGACACGCGTGCGAGGCCGTTCCGGGTGCCTCCGGGCTTTGTAGAGCGGAGCTTGCTCCGCTGCTCTTGGCAGTGATTCCCGTAGATCCGCGCCCGCGCGGATCGCCTTCGGTCCCAGCAAGAGCGATCCGCGCCGGCGCGGATCTACGCAAGTCTGAGCAGCGGACCAAGCTCCGCTCTACAAGGCAACAGCGGCTACACGAAGAACACGTTGCGCTCGGGCACTGCGGCACGCGTCGCGGCAGCCGTGCGCGCCAAGGCTTCGATCGCTTCCCACTCGCCCGCAGCAACCAACCGTGATGGCGTCAGCCACGAA
Source organism: Lysobacter tyrosinilyticus (assembly GCF_054779815.1). Lineage (NCBI taxonomy): Bacteria > Pseudomonadati > Pseudomonadota > Gammaproteobacteria > Lysobacterales > Lysobacteraceae > Lysobacter > Lysobacter tyrosinilyticus. Next base: position 318,346 of record NZ_BAAGXN010000001.1, on the reverse strand, counting down.
CCGCCGACGCAGGCCACGTTCGGCGTGGCGAGGTAATCGCGAGCGTTGTGTGCGCTGATTCCACCGGTGGCGCAGAAGCGCACTTCCGGCAATGGCCCGTGCAGCGAACGCAGCGCGGCGACACCACCGGCGGCCTCGGCCGGGAAGAACTTCTGGTAGACAAAGCCCTGTTCGGCGAGCGACATCACTTCACTCGCCGAGGCCGCGCCCGGCAGCCACGGCAGTTCGATGTCCTTCGCGGCCGCCAGCAACGCGGGCGTGGCACCGGGCGACACGGCGAAGCGCGCGCCGGCCTGCTGTGCATCGCGCAGATCCTGCGGGCGGCGCACGGTGCCGACCCCGACGATCGCACCTTCGACTTCCTGTGCGATCGCACGCACCGCCGCGAGTGCGGCTGGCGTGCGCAAAGTGACTTCGATTGCGGGAATGCCGCCGGCCACTAGTGCGCGCGCGAGCGGCACCGCGTATGCGGCGTCTTCAATCACCACCACCGGAATGACCGGCGCGGCGTGCAGTACGGATTCGATCAGGCCCATTTCGAAATTTCCTTATCAAGTCGTCGTGCCGAACGCAGCGAGGAGACTGCTCCGCTCCTTCGCCGAGTCGTTGCAGCTCCTGCTGCGTTCGGCACGATGGCTTGGTGTGTATTGCGATATGTCCGCGCGCTTTTGATGTCCCTCTCCCTGTCGCGAAGCGACGGGGAGAGGGTGTCCGAAGCTTCCTTCGGGCGTCCGGCCTGCGGCCACCTTCTCCCCGCACGCGGGGAGAAGGGCAAGCGCAGCCCTCGGCGTGATGACTACGCCACGTTGAAAATCCCTCCACCCGCATCCGCCGCAACCGCGGCATTGCGGAACACTGCAAACAGATCGCGGCCCATGCCGACCTGGCCCGACGACAAGTCCGCACTCGCGGTTTCGCGCACCGCCCATTCGTCGCTATCAACCAGCACGTCCAACGCCCCGGCATTCGCATCCAGCCGCAGCACATCACCATCGCGCAGCTTCGCGATCGCCCCGCCGCAGGCCGCCTCCGGGCTGACATGAATTGCCGCCGGCACCTGTCCCGACGCGCCCGACATCCGACCGTCGGTGACCAATGCAACGCGATGGCCTTTCTTCTGCAACACCGACAACAGCGGCGTGAGTTGATGCAATTCCGGCATGCCGTTGGCGCGCGGCCCCTGGAAGCGCACGACCACCACCAGGTCGCGATCGAGTTCGCCGCGCTCGAACGCGTGCTTTACCTGCTGCTGATCGCTGAACACCCGACACGGTGCCTCGATCACGAAGCGATCCTCCGGTACCGCCGAGATCTTGATCGCGGCCGACCCCAGCGGGCCGCGCAACACGCGCAAACCACCATCAGCACGGAACGGCGCGGCGACCGGACGCAGGACGGAGAGATGGTCGCTGCGCCCGATCGCCGGCACGTAGGTCAACCCGTGGTTCTCGTCGAAGCGGGCTTCGACGCGATAGCGCGCCAGGCCCGGACCGGCGACGGTTTCCACATCGCCATGCAGCAACCCGGCATCGAGTAGCTCGCCGATCACGAACGCAATGCCGCCGGCCGCATGGAAGTGGTTCACATCGCTGCTGCCGTTGGGATACACGCGCGCCAGCAGCGGTACCGCGTGCGACAAGGTCTCGATATCGTCCAGACGCAGCTCGATGCCCGCCGCAGCCGCAATCGCGATCAGATGCAGCAGGTGATTGGTGGAGCCGCCGGTCGCGTGCAGGCCGACCACGCCGTTAACGATGCTGCGTTCGTCGATCAGTCGACCGATCGGGCGGTAATCGTTGTCGAGGGCGGTGATCGCGGCGGCGCGCTTGGCCGCCTCCGCGGTCAGCGCGTCGCGCAGACGCGTATTCGGGGCGACGAAACTCGCACCCGGCAGGTGCAGGCCCATCAACTCCATCAGCATCTGATTGGAGTTGGCGGTGCCGTAGAAAGTACAGGTGCCAGGGCCGTGATAGCTCTGCGCTTCGGCTTCGAGCAGTTCCTCGCGCGTGGCCTTGCCCTCGGCATAGCGCTGGCGCACGCGCGACTTCTCATCATTCGGCAGGCCCGAGCTCATTGGGCCCGCGGGCACGAATACGGCGGGCAGATGTCCGAAGCTCAGCGCGCCGATCAGCAACCCGGGCACGATCTTGTCGCACACGCCCAGGTACAACGCGGCGTCGAACATGTCGTGCGACAGCGCGATCGCGGTGGACAACGCGATCACTTCGCGCGAGAACAGCGACAACTCCATGCCGTCGCGGCCCTGGGTCACGCCGTCGCACATCGCCGGCACACCGCCGGCGACTTGGGCGGTGGCGCCGACACTGCGCGCGGCGTTGCGAAGCAGGAACGGGAAGCGCTCGAACGGCTGGTGCGCCGAGAGCATGTCGTTGTAGGCGGTGACGATACCCAGGTTCGGCGCGACGCCGTTGCGCAGCGCGGCCTTGTCGTCCGGCGTACACGCGGCGAAGCCGTGGGCGAGGTTGCCGCAAGACAAGGTGCGGCGATGCGGTCCGCTGTCCGCGGCCGCGTCGATGCGGGCGAGATAGGCGGCGCGACGTGCGCGGCTGCGTTCGACGATGCCCGCAGTGACGTCGGCGATGACCGGATGCAGCGTGCTCATGACAAGGCTGCTCCCCGTTGCGGCACGGCATCGTGCGCCGCGGCATGGCCGCCATGAGCTTCAACCTGCGCGGGCATGGCGTCGGGACACCAGAACAGCCTTGGCGGCACCGGCGCGCGCGCGAGCAGCGCGCGAATCGGCAATTTGCAGCGCGCGTCGGCGACGGCGGCGTCGAACACGCGGCGCTTGGCGTCGCCTTCGATGTGCAGGTATAGCGATGGCGCGGTGCAGATCGCGCTCAGGGTCAGGCTCATGCGCGGCTCCGGTGCGTTTGCGCTACGCACTGCCAGCACCGGCGCGCGGCCGACCGGCTGCAATCCGATATCGCGGCGGTCCGGATCGAGATCCGGGAACAACGAAGCTATATGGCCGTCTTCGCCCATGCCCAGCACCACGACATCGAGCGGCAGCTGGTGTGCGACGGAAGTCAGCACCGCCTGCAACGCACGCTCGGGCGTGGCCACGGGGCGGAACAGCGGCAACAACTGCGCGGCGGCGGCCGCGTGCTGGAACAGATGTTCGCGCAGCAGCCGTTCATTCGAACGCTTGTGCACCGGTGGCACCCAGCGTTCGTCGACCGGCAGCACGCGCACGCGCGACCAGTCGAGTTGCTGCTGCGAGAGCGCGGCGAAGAAGCGCTGCGGCGTGGTGCCTCCGGAGAACGCCACCTTGGCGACGCCGCGCAGCGCGATCGCGCAGCGCAGGTCGTCGGCGACATTGCTAGCCAGCGCCGCGGCGAGCGTAGCGCTGTCGCGGTAGCGGGAATCGGCGAACACGGGGAGGGTAGGCATGATCACGGTCAGATGCTCACGCCGCGTCTTCATGCCAGGTCCTGCCGTCGCGTTCGATCAGCGCCACCGCCGCGCTCGGGCCCCAGGTGCCGGCGGTATAGAGCTTGGGCGTGTCGGTGCCGGCTTCCCACGCGGCGCGGATCGGGTCGATCCACTTCCACGCGGCTTCGACTTCGTCGCGGCGCATGAACAGCATCGGGTTGCCGCGCACCACGTCCATCAGCAGGCGCTCATAGGCATCGGCCTGACGCCCACCGAAGGCCTCGGCGAAGCTCAGGTCCATCGGCACGTGACGCAGGCGCAGGCCACCGGGACCCGGCACCTTGTTCATCAGCCACATGGTCACGCTCTCGTCTGGCTGCAGGCGCAGCACCAGGCGATTGGGGGCGAGTTCGCTAACGCCTTCGAAGATCGAATGCGGCACCTGGCGGAAAGTGACGACGATTTCCGACTCGCGCTGCGGCAGGCGCTTGCCGGTGCGTAGGTAGAACGGCACACCGGCCCAGCGCCAGCTGCGCACTTCGGCCTTGAGCGCGACGAAGGTTTCGGTGCTGGAGGGGCTGCCGAGTTCGTCCGCGTAACCCGGCACCGCGCGGCCTTCGGCGGCGCCTTCGCGGTACTGGCCGCGCACGACGAATTGACTGGCGTTGCCGCGATCGATCGGACGCAGCGCGCGCAGCACCTTGAGTTTCTCGTCACGGATCGCGTCGGCATCGAGCGACGTCGGCGGTTCCATCGCCACCAGGCACAGCAGCTGCAGCAGGTGGTTCTGCACCATGTCGCGCAATGCACCGGCGCGGTCGTAGTACGGCGCGCGCCCTTCTACGCCCACCGTCTCGGCGACCGTGATTTGCACGTGGTCGATGTGCTCGGCGCGCCACAAGGGTTCGAACAGCGCATTGCCGAAGCGCAGCGCGGTGAGGTTCTGCACCGTTTCCTTGCCCAGGTAATGATCGATGCGGAAGATCTGGCGCTCGGCGAAGACCTTGCCGAGTGCGTCGTTGATCGCAGCGGCGCTGGCGCCGTCGGTGCCGATCGGCTTTTCCACCACCACGCGGGTATCGGCATCGATCAACTGCCACGCGGCGAGCTGCTCCGCCGCATTCGCATACAGCTGCGGCGCGACCGCGAGATAGAACACCCGCACCCGCGATTCGCGGCGCATGTCCTGCGCGAACTCGGCCCAACCATCGTCACTGGCCAGGTCCAGGCGCAGGTAATGCAGCAGCTGGAGAAAGCCTGCCAGCGCGGCGCCGCCGCCGGGCTCGCGCTCGGCCGAAGCGGACAGCGCCGCGCGGACCTGCTCCCGATACGCCTCGTCGCTGCGTGCGTCGCGGGCGATACCGACGATGCGCGTGCCGTCGACGATCTGTCCGTCGCGGTAGCGATGGAACAACGCCGGCAGCAGCTTGCGCAGGGCCAGGTCGCCGGAGCCGCCGAAGATCACCAGGTCAAACGGAGGGAGAGGGGAGGAGTGAGCCGGGTGGGCGGCGGATCCGACGGGGACAACGAGCGTCATGAGGCAGGTCCGGTGGCAGTGACCGAACCATACCAGCGTCGATACCACTTGCATACCACTTCCCATTCATTTGCCGGTCGTGGTCCGCAATTGGTATTGTTTTTTGATGAACAGCTACCTGGTCGCCGAGTTCCAGCGCCAAGCCGAGGCCCGCCGCGCGCCGGCCTACCAGCATCTGCGCCGGACCCTGCAGCACGCCATCGAGAACGGCTCGCTCACCCCGGGCCAGGCCCTGCCGGGTGAACGCGAATTGGGGAAATTGCTGGACCTGTCGCGGGTCACCGTGCGCAAGGCCATCGCCGGCCTGGTCGCCGACGGCCTGCTGCTGCAGCGCCATGGCGCCGGCACGTTTGTCGCCGAACGCATCGTCAAGTCGTTCTCCAAGCTCACCAGCTTCACCGACGACCTGCGCGCGCGCGGGCTCGATCCGCAGTCGGTGTTTCTGGAGCGCGGCGTCGGCGAGGTCACCCCAGAAGAAGCGATGGGCCTGAATGTCTCGCCGGGCACGCAGGTGGTGCGCTACTACCGGCTGCGCACCGCCGGCAACCAGCCGCTGGCGCTGGAACGCACGGCCGTGCCGCAGACGGTGCTGGTCGACCCGGCCGAAGTCGGCAATTCGCTGTACGAAGCCTTCGCCGAACGCGGTATCCGCCCCGCCCGCGCGTTGCAGCGCCTTCGCGCGATCGCCTTCGACGCCGAACAGGCGCGGCTGATGCAGCTGCCCGAAGGCAGCCCGGGCCTGTTCATCGAACGCCGGACCTTCCTCGAAGACGGCCGGGTGGTCGAATTCACCCGTTCGTTCTACCGCGGCGATGCCTACGACTTCGTCGCCGAACTGCACCGGGAATAGGCGAAAAGATCCGCCATCGCGGCCGCAGCGGCGTAGCCTTGTCACATGCGCGCGCCGCACATCGCCGCAACACACGCCACCGCACGGAGAATCGGCATAAGCCCGAAACCGCGGGTGGACCCGCGCGGACTGCTACAATTTGTGAATCCTCGTTCGGTACTTCCTCGCGACGCCCTCCCCGGTCGTGAGGCGTAATACCGCGCGCACCGCTAGCCACTCCGCGGCCCCCGCCGCGCCGGAGCCACGCATGACCAGCACCGCCGAACTCAGTTCGCCTTCCTCGGCCAACACTTCGCTCACCAACTCGGTGGTCGATCCCGACTACACGCTGGACCACAAGTACAGCCGCGTCGAAGGCCGCATCTATCTGAGCGGCGTGCAGGCGCTGGTGCGTCTGCCGCTGATGCAGCGCCTGCGCGACCAGGCCGCCGGTCTCAACACCGCGGGCTTCATCTCCGGTTACCGCGGCTCGCCGCTCGGCGGCTTCGACATGGAGCTGTGGCGCGCGAAGAAGCATCTGGAAAACGCCGGCGTGAAGTTCACCCCGGGTCTCAACGAAGACCTCGGCGCGACGATGGTGTGGGGTTCGCAGCAGACCAACCTGTTCCCGGGTGCCAAGGTCGATGGCGTGTACGGCATGTGGTACGGCAAGGGTCCGGGCGTGGATCGCTGCGGTGACGTGTTCAAGCACGCCAACGCCGCCGGCACCGGCAAGCTCGGTGGCGTGCTCGCGCTCGCGGCCGACGACCATGCCTGCCGTTCTTCGACGCTGCCGCACGGCTCGGAACACGAATTCGTCAGCGCGATGATGCCGGTGCTCAACCCGGCCGGCGTGCAGGACATCATGGACATGGGCCTGATCGGCTGGGCCATGTCGCGTTACACCGGCCGTTGGGTCGGCTTCAAAACGATCGCGGAAACGGTGGAGTCGTCGGCGTCGGTCGACGTCAATCCGCTCGCGCTCGACATCGTCATCCCGACCGATTTCGAGATGCCCGAAGGTGGCCTCAACATCCGCTGGCCGGATCCGCCGCTGAACCAGGAAATGCGCCTGCACCAGTACGCGGTGAAGGCCGCGCAGGCGTTCGCGCGTGCGAACAAGATCGACCGTCTGGTGATCGATTCGCCGAACGCGCGTCTGGGCATCATCACCACCGGCAAGTCCTACCTCGACGTGCTGCAGGCGCTGGAATACCTCGGCCTCGACGCGCGCGCCTGCGCCGATCTGGGCATCCGCGTGTACAAGGTCGGCATGACCTGGCCGCTGGAACCGGTCGGCCTGCGCAACTTCGCGCGCGGCCTGCAGGACATCGTGGTCGTGGAAGAGAAGCACGCCTTCATCGAAAGCCAGATGAAGGAATCGATGTACAACTGGGACGGTGGCCAGCGTCCGTCGATCGTCGGCAAGTACGACGAATCCGGCGAATGGATCCTGCCGTCGACCGGCGAACTCACCCCGGCGCGCATCGCCGGCGTCATCGCCAAGCGCATCCAGCGCTTCCACAACTCCGAGCACATCGAGAACGTGCTGCGCTGGATGGCCGAGAAGGAATCCGAACTCGCCCTGCCGCGCGCGCAGTTCCCGCGCGTGCCGCATTACTGCTCGGGCTGCCCGCACAACACCTCGACGGTGGTGCCGGACGGTTCGCGCGCGCTCGGCGGTATCGGTTGCCATTACATGGTGACCTGGATGGACCGCAAGACCGACACCTTCACCCACATGGGCGGCGAAGGCGTGACCTGGGCGGGCCAGGCGGCGTTCACCGACACGCCGCACGTGTTCCAGAACCTCGGCGACGGCACGTATTTCCATAGCGGTTCGCTGGCGATACGCCAGTCGGTCGCCGCCGGCGTCAACATCACCTACAAGATCCTCTACAACGACGCGGTCGCGATGACCGGCGGCCAGCCGGTCGACGGCACGCTGACCGTGCCGCAGATCGCGCACCAGGTGCGCTCGGAAGGCGTGCACACCATCGTGCTGCTGTCCGACGACATCACCAAGTGGAACAAGCGCGAGCTGTTCCCGAGCGACGTGGAGTTCTACGACCGCAAGGAACTCGACGCGGTGCAGAAGCGCCTGCGCGAGATCAAGGGCGTGTCGGTGCTGATCTTTGATCAGACCTGCGCCACCGAGAAGCGTCGTCGCCGCAAGCGCGGCAAGATGGTCGATCCGCAGAAGCGCGTGATGGTGAACAGCCTCGTGTGCGAAGGCTGCGGCGATTGCGGCAAGAAGTCGTTCTGCGTGTCGGTGCTGCCGAAGGAAACCGAATTCGGCCGCAAGCGCGAGATCGACCAGTCCAACTGCAACAAGGACTACAGCTGCGTCAACGGCTTCTGCCCGAGCTTCGTCACCGTCGAAGGCGGCTCGCTGAAGAAGAAGAAGGGCTCCTCGGCCAAGGATCGCCTCGCCGATCTGCCGATGCCGGTGATGCCGTCGCTCGAACAGCCCTGGAACATCCTGCTCACCGGCGTGGGCGGCACCGGCGTGGTCACCATCGGTGCGCTGCTCGGCATGGCCGGGCACCTCGAAGGCAAGGGTTCGACCGTGCTCGACCAGACCGGTCTGGCGCAGAAGGGCGGCGCCGTCACCACGCACATCCGCATCGCCAAGACCCCGCAGGACATCCACGCGGTGCGCATCGCCGCCGGTGAAGCCGACCTGGTGCTCGGCTGCGACATGGTGGTGGTGAACGACTACTGGGTCCTGTCGAAGGTCCGCACCGGCCGCACCAACGTCGTACTCAACAGCTACGAAGCAATGCCCGGCACGTTCACCACGCGTCCGGACATGCAGTTCCCGGCCACCGATATCGTCGCCGCGATCCGCAAGGCGATGGGCAACGACGAACAGGCCGGCGAGAAGCTGTCCATCGTCGACGCCACCCAGCTCGCCACCGGCCTGCTCGGCGATGCGATCGCGACCAACCTGTTCATCCTCGGCTACTCGTGGCAGAAGGGCCTGGTGCCGATCGCGTTCGATTCGCTGATGCGCGCGATCGAACTCAACGGCGCCGCGATCGAAATGAACAAGACCGCGTTTGCCTGGGGCCGCCTCGCCGCGATCGATCCGACCGCCGTCGCCGAAGCCGCGGGCCTGATCCGCAACGCGCCGACCGCGGCCGAAGCCACCCCGCACGAACTGCCGATGCTCAAGGCCGGCGAGTGGGAAGGCCACGAGTGGGGCGCGAATGCCGCACCGCTCAAGACCCGCGACAGCGACGAGCTGCGTCACGTGCCGGCGCATGCCAGCAACGGCGACAACGTCGCGTTCCTGCCGCTCGACGACGCGCGCCTGTCGCGTTCGCTCGACGAGCTGATCGCGCGTCGCATCACCTTCCTCACCGACTACCAGGACGCCGCCTACGCCAAGCGCTACAGCGACTTCGTGGCCAAGGTGCGCGAGGCCGAGGAGAAGAAGGCCGCGGGTTCGAACGACTTGACTGAAGCCGTCGCGCGTTACGCGTTCAAGCTGATGGCGTACAAGGACGAGTACGAAGTCGCGCGCCTGTACACCAGCGGCGATTTCCAGAAGAAGCTGGCCCAGCAGTTCGACGGCGACTACAAGCTCAAGTTCCACCTCGCTCCGCCGCTGCTGGCGAAGAAGGATGCGGAAGGCCATCTGATCAAGGGCGAGTACGGCCCGTGGGTGTTCACCGCGTTCAAGTGGGTGGCGAAGTTCCGCAAGCTGCGCGGCACCGCCTTCGACATCTTCGGCCGCACCGAGGAGCGCAAGATGGAGCGCCAGCTGATCGTCGATTACTTCAAGACGGTGGAAGGCCTGCTCGGCAAGCTGGATCGCGGCAATGTCGATCTGGCGGCGGAAATCGCCAGCATTCCGGAACACATCCGCGGCTACGGCCACGTCAAGGAAGACCACTTGCACAAGGCCAAGACGCGCGAGGCCGAGCTGCTGAAGGAATGGGACAACCCGCTGCGGATTGTGAAGGTGGCTTGATCGCGGTTGTTACGCGTTAACGTTGTCGCGCATTGATGAAAAGCCCCGCTTCGGCGGGGCTTTTTCTTTTCCCTCATCTCTGCGCTGCGCCGTGCCCTTCCTTCTCCCCGCTTGCGGGGAGAAGGTGCCCGCAGGGCGGATGAGGGGGAGCGAGCGCAGCGAGGTGCCTTGCTTTGCTGGCAGCGATAAGAGAGACAACAGCAACAGCAGCTCGCTACGCTCGCTCCCCCTCACCCGCCCTTCGGGCACCCTCTCCCCGCAAGCGGGGCGAGGGACAAGTCAGAGCGGCGAGCTCATGCGATGGCGCGCGGTCGCTGCAGGTCGCGGCGACTCAAACACGCGCCACAAACAACGCCGCACACCCCACCACCTCCACCGAAACCTCGCTGAACCGCTGCGCCAGCGCGCGCCGCAACCCCTCCAGATCATCCTCGCGATTGCAGAACACGCCCTTGCGGTTGTAGGCCTCCATCAATCGCTGCGCGCCCAGGTTGCGCGTCACACCACCCTGCAGCAGCGTCGCGCCGAACAATACGGCGCCGGGATTCATCAACGCCTTGAGGTGATCGAACACCACCGCCTTCTCCGCGATGGATCCCGGAACGCAGTGCAGCAGGTAACACAGTCCCACCGAATCGAACTTCGGCGCGTCCAGCGCAATCGGTTCCAGCACGTTGCGCCGGTAGCTTTCCGGCCGATACCGCGCGATCCGATGCGCCGCGTACTGCAGCGTGTCGGCATTGAGATCCATCAGCGCAACGCGCGGCGATGGCGACGGGAAGCGGCAGCGGTCGAGAAACAGTCCCGTGCCGACGCCAACGTCGAGGTGATTGGCGCTGACATGATCGTTATAGAGCTGCTCCAGCCGTTGCGTCGGACACTTCCACAAGAAGCGGTTGGACACGCCGTGCACCACGAAGTCGTACAGACCGAGAGTCCGCTTCGTGTAAATGGCCTGGCCGGCTTCGACTTCGGCGCTCAGGTTCGTCATACGTCCTTGTTCTCCGGCAGAGGAATGAGAGGCGGCGGGCCCCTTCAGCGCATTATCGCCGCCACAGCAGCGTGCGGTTGTTCGCGGGCATCGCCACATCGGCGACCAGACGCAGGCCGATGCCGCGGGCGAGCGCATCGACGGCTTCGAAGTCGCGAATCCCGGACACCGGATCGCGCGCCTTCAGCCACCCGTCGAAGTCGCGATTACTGTCGCTGGTATACGCGCCGGCGTAATTGAACGGTCCGTACACCGCCAGTACGCCGCCGACATCCGTGGCACTCGCCAGCACGCGTTCGACACCGGCAAAGAATGTTTCCACTTCCGGCCAGCCCATGATGTGCAAGGTGTTGGCGCTGAACACTGCGTCGTACCGGTCAGCCGGCCACGCATCGCGTACATCGAGTTCGATCGGGGCCGGCGTATTCGCGAGCCCGGCTTCGTCCAGCCACATCCGGATGCCCGGCAGATTCTCCGCCCGATCGGCGCACTGCCAACTCAACCACGGCATCGCCGCGGCGAAATGCACGGCGTGTTGACCGGTGCCGCTGCCGATTTCCAGCACCGAACGGCGATCGGAAAAGTGCTCGCGCAACACGGCCAGGATCGGATCGCGATTGCGCTCGCAGGCAGGGGCGAAGGGTTTGTCGGTCACGGTTCTTGTAGGGCGGGTCTTGACCCACCGCACGTTACTTCGATTCGCGAAGCACGGGAACGTGGTGGCGGATTGGCGCAGCGAATTGCGGGTCGAGACCCGCCCTACACCGGCCGCCCGCTCTCGCGCATCAGCTGGTCGAACCGCTCCCAGCGCAGCCGCCGCCGATACACCTTGTTGGTCGGTCGCCACTCCACCGCGCCCTTCGACACCAGCAACGTGCCGAAACGCAGGCCGTCGCGCATCACCACGAACTCGATGTCCTCGCGACCCAGCGAACGCTCCGGGACATTGAACGTCACCGTGTGGGCCATGGCCGGCTCCCGTCGCGGAGCGGGGTGTCCGCGTGTACATCGACTCTACTGCGGACACCCCGACGGGATTGTGAGATCGCCGCTGCCTACTTGCGCGGGCTGAAGATCGGCGTGAGGTAATCCGGCGCGCCCTTGATCCGCTCCAGGTGCGGGTAGCGCAGGCCGTCGTGGTAATCGATCGCCACCGTGCGGTAACGGTCGAACTCCTTGAGCATCAGCCGGATCGGCGCCTTCTCGTTCTTGGCCGCGGTGATCGCATCGGCCAACGCGTCCTTGCTGTATTCGAGGTCGTTGACCGCGACCAGCGTGGCGCCGCTGCCGATGCCGGCGTTGAAGGCGGGGCTGTCCCAACGCACGTCGCTGACCCGGCCGTCGTTGCCCAGGCTCAGGCCCAGCGAATAGATGAAGTCGACCGTGCCGTTGTCCTTCGCTTGTGCCTTGGCGTATGCGCTCGGCGTGTCCTGGTACACCAGCTTCCAGCCGCTGGCTGCGATGCCACCGGTGAGCGGCGCCTTGCCGTCGAGGCGATCGCGCAGGAAGGTGGCCCAGTCGTGCGCGACGATGCCATTGAGCGTGGCGACCACGTCATCGAAGGTGTAGGTGCGCGGCGTCTTCCATTCGCCATCGCCGACGCCGAAGAAGGCACGCGCGAAGTCGTCCAGCGACTTGTGTCCCCCGCTGCGCGCGCGGATCAGTGCGTCGGCTTCCAGCCAGATCATCAGGCCGCCGCTGTAGTAGTCCTCGCTCGTCTGCCAGCTGCGATAGGACTTGGGCGTGCGCGGAGTGATGATCGGATCGTTGGTGGTGTCCTGCACGTTGCGCCACCCCAGACCCGGACGGTTGTCGGTATAGGTCGCCGCGGTCATCGCCAGCGCATCACGCGCCGCGTCGATCGGACGCAGGCCGGAGCGCGCGGTGAGTACGTTGCCCCAGTACTGGGTCTGGCCTTCGTACACCCAGAGCAGACTGTCCTGCATGGGCACGTTGAAATTCGGCGTGGCGAGATCGGCGCCGCGACGGTACTTGCCGTTCCAGGAGTGGGTGAATTCGTGCGCGAGCAGATCGGTGCTGCCGACCTTCTGGTCCCAGTCCTTGAAGTAGCCGGTGCCCACGCCATTCTCGCTGGAGCGCTGGTGCTCGAGGCCGTTACCGCCGAGCTGCTCGGATAGCGAGAACAGGAAGTCGTAGTGGTCGTAGTGCTGCGCGCCGTAGAGCTTCAGCGCCTGGCGCGCGAGTTCGACGTGCTGGGCGACGTGCTCGGGTTTGGCGTCGAGCTGCTTTTCGGTGTCGGCAACGACGTTCAGGCGCACCGGCACCTTGGCGCCCGGCGCGAGATCGAACTGCTTGAAATAGCGGCCGGCGAATACCGGCGAATCGATCAGGATGTCGAGCGGCACGGTGCGGTAATGCACCGTGTCGCCGTCCTTGCGTGCGACATCGAGTGCGGTCGCCGCCTGCCAGCCCCTGGGATAGGTCACGCTGGCATCGAAGGCGATGCGGTCGGCGTTGTGGCCCGCCGGATAGAGCAGCACGGTGTTCCACTTCAGGTTGAGCATGTTCGGCGCCATCGCCACACCGCCCTGGACGCCGTCGGTCGGGGTCAGCAGCTGGTAGTCGGCGACCAGGGTCTGTACGCCAGCGGGCACGGTGACGTGGAAGGCGTAGACGTTCGCCGGATCGCGCTTCCAGGCCAGCTTCTGGCCATTCGCGGTCAGGGTCAGGCCGGCCAGCTTCTCGATCGGGCCGCGCGGCGCGTGGTTGCCGGGCAGCCACTGCGGATACAGCAGCACCAGTTCGCCGGCCTGCACCGGCAGGGTTTCGCGGACGCGATAGATGCGCTGGGCGAGATTGGTGGCATCGACGTCGACCCGGATCGCGCCTGGCGCGTAGGGCACATCCTGCGGCGGTGGGACCTCGGCCCAGGCGGACGGGATGGCGGCGGCAAGAGCGAGCGGCAACAGCGCCAGCGGACTACGGATCATGCATTTCCCCTGTGACTAGCCGGGCATCCTGGCCCACCAGCGCAGGCACGGCCCCCTGCCATTCGGCATGGCACATGCCAATGCGGTCGGGAGCGTGCGTCCGGTCACATCCGCGCGCGTCGATGGCGCACGAAGCAACTGAATGCGGGCGGACAGCGGCCGCTTTACCCGAACCACACGGACGCAGTGCAAGACTGCCGGCTCCCCCCTGCAGGAGTCCTCCGATGCATCGCCGTCCTCTCTTCCCACTGACCGCCGTCCTGCTGCTGGCGCTGAGCGCCTGCGCCACCACCAGCGAATCGGGTTCGTCCGGCATGAGCTCGGCCGCCGATACCGCCTCCGCCGACACCACCGCGTCCATGGCCGCCCCGGCCGCGAACACCACCACCAACTCGGCCGTGTCCTGCAACGCCGAGGCCGCGCGCAGCTTTGTCGGCCAGGCCGCGACCAGCACTGCGGTCGAGCAGGCGCGAAGCGCCGCCACCGCCGACTCGGTCCGCACGCTCAAGCCAGGCCAGGCAATGACGATGGAATTCAACGGCAACCGCCTCAACGTCGACATCGACGCCAACAACATCGTCACCAACGTCAGGTGTGGGTGACGCATAACGTCCAAGTTCGCGGCGGAACGCGGCGGGGCTAGGGCGAAACCTGCCCCGCCGATCCCGCCGCCGTTGCGACCCGGTCCGCAGTCCGTCCCGACTCTCGCGTCAGGACGGCCTTCCGGAGGCATTTCGAGGCTGGCATCGCATTTGCATGAGTAAGGCGCATGCGGCGTCCCGTCTGGATCATTGTTGCGCTGGTAGTAGCCCTCAGCCTGTGGCTGTGGATGCAGCCGCGTGCGTCCGCACCCACGCCAGCGCCCGTCCCGTCCGAGCCCTCGCCGGTTTCCGTGGCGACCAATGCCGGGACGCCAGCCGCGGCGCCCACGCATGCAGAAGCGGACCATCCGGCTACCCGCTATCCCGCCTTCCTGCCCGCCGAAGCGCATGAGGTCCTGCAGCGCATCGCCCGTGGCGGCCCGTTCGCGTACCGGCAGGACGGCAGCGTGTTCCAGAACCGCGAGCGCCGCCTGCCCATGCAACCGCGCGGCTACTACCACGAGTACACGGTGGCGACGCCGGGCTCACCCGACCGCGGCGCGCGCCGCATCATCACCGGTGGCGCACCGCCGGAAGATTACTGGTACACGGATGATCATTACCGCAGCTTCCAGCATTTCGAGGTGTCGCCGTGATGGCGCTCGACGTCCGTGAGGTACTGGCCGATCCCGCGCAGGGCGGCGCCTATTTCGTCGACATGCGCGAAAACAGTTCGCTGGCGGATGCCGCACGCGCCCTGGACTTCCGGGTCGTGCATGTCGACCTAGCCGGCTGTGCCGACAAGGAGGAAGTGCTGCGGCGCTTCGCCAGGGAACTGCAGTTCCCGAGCTGGTTCGGCGGCAATTTCGACGCGCTTGCCGACAGCATCGGCGACCTGTCGTGGGCCCGCGCCGACGGCTACCTGCTGCTGATCGAACACATCGACACCTGGCGGCAGGCCGACGACGACAATTTCGCCACCCTGCTCGACATCCTCAACGAAGCCGCGGTGGTGTGGGGCGAACAGGGCGTGCCGTTCTGGTCGGTGATGCTGCTGCCGCCGGAACAGCTGGACAAGCTGGTGATCTGAGCGCGGTGCGCGATTGCGCGCACTCAAACGCGATCGTCCATGCCCCGCACGCCCGCTTCGCGCGCGCAGTGCGCGCAGCAATAGAAGCGGCCGTCGTGTTCGCAACCGTGGCCGATGATCCGGCAGCCGCAATGCGCGCAGACCGGGGCCAATGCATGGATCGCGCATTCGAACGAATCGAAGGTGCCGCGACCGCGCGGGCCCTCGAGAGTGAAGGCCTTGTCGTAGTCGTTGCCGCAGACGTCGCAACGGGCCATGGCGCGCTCCTGCTTGCGAGGGAGCGGGCAGTGTCGCGCCAGGGCCGTGAGCCGCGCGTTATCCAGGGCAGCTCGTCCTTGTAGAGCCGAGCTTGCTCGGCTGCTTTTGACTTCCCGTAGATCGGCGAAGAAAGCAGCCGAGCAAGCTCGGCTCTACAAAGCAAAAGCTAGGCCGGCTGCGGCACCGCCTGCGGCGCGCGCGCGAAGCGCCACGCCATGCCCAGCGCCACCACCAGCAGCAGGCCCGCGGCCCAGAACGGCGCGCCCGGCTGCTGCGCCGGCGCGTTCTTGCTGATGAACCAGGCGAAGACGCTGGTGTAGAACGTCGGCGCGAGGATGCCGGCCAGGCTCATCAGACTGCTCAACGCACCCTGCACGCGGCCCTGCACGCTGCGATCCACCTGCCGGGTGATGAGCGCCTGGGTCGAAGGCATCGCGAAGCCCCAGAACGCCATGATCGGAATGCCCATCAAGAACAGCATGCCGGTCGGCGCCCAGCCGTAGATCGTGAAGCCGACGATGCCCGCACACAGTCCGAACAGCAGCGCGCGGCGTTCGCCCCACGCTGCGACAGCGTGCTTCACCAGGCCGGCCTGCACGATCACGCCGCACACGCCAACCACGCCGAGCACCATGCCGACCTGTTTGGGATGCCACTGGTACCGGTAGTCGGCAAACAGCACGAAGATGTTCGGATACACGAAGTGGGCGAGGTTGATCAGGAACACCACCGCGGCCAAGCCCCAGATCTGCGGATAGCTGCGCAGCAGCTTGAGCGAACCCAGCGGATTGGCGTGGCGCCAGTCGAACGTCGGCGAGCGATGTTCGCGCGGATGCGATTCGGGCAGCACGAACCAGCCGTAGACGAAATTGCACAACGCCAGGAACGCCGCGCCCCAGAACGGGAAGCGCAGATCGACTTCGCTCAGCAGCCCGCCCATCACCGGACCGATGATGAAACCCAGGCCGAACGCCGCGCCGAGCATGCCGAATGCCTGCGCGCGCTTTTCCGGCGCGGTGACGTCGGCGATATAGGCGTTCGCGGTCGAGAAACTCGCGGAGAAGATCGCCGAGATCACGCGCCCGACCAGCAGCCACGACATCGACGGCGCGAGCGCCATGAAGATGAAGTCGACGCCGAGGCCGAGGCACGACAGCAGGATCACCGGACGGCGCCCGAAGCGGTCCGAAAGCGCGCCCTGGAACGGGGCGCACACGAACTGGATCGCGGAGAACAGAACACCGAACACCCCGATCCAGTGCGCGGCGCTGATGGTGTCGCCACCGGCGAACTGCTTCACCAGCAACGGCAACACCGGAATGATCAGTCCAAACGCGAGGACGTCGATCAGGACGGTGACGAAAATGAAGATCAGCGCCGCTTTGCGCGCGCCGGTGGGGGTGTCGGTCACGGGGGTCGGTTCGATGAAGTGCGAAGGGGAGTTTAGCGTGCGGGTGTTGCAGCGCCTGAGACGTGCGGCTTGCGGCTGACGCACTGCATCGCCGGAACTTGCCCTTCTCCCCGCGCTGCGGGGAGAAGGTGCCCGAAGGGCGGATGAGGGGCGCTTTTCGCTTCTTACGTCCCCTCACCCTGCGTTGCTACGCAACGCTGTCCCTCTCCCCGCAAGCGGGGCGAGGGGTTTCTTCATCGGGGCGATGGCTGCTTCGCTTGAAGCATTCGCTCTAGAAACAGTTTCATTTTCAACTACTTACCCGCGCAAAAACTCATTTGCGGCGGCGCACAAAACATGCTTTATTCGGGCCATCCAAGGGATTCAGGCCGGCCGGATCGCGTGAGCGAACCGCGGCGGCTTGTCCCTGCAATTCGAGAAAACACCCTACCGAAACACCGATACGGACATCTCGCACCGCCGCCCCACGCCTTTGCTTCGCGCCGTCCACCCCACGCTTCACCCGGTTCTACCGATAACGACCGAGGAATGCCCATGGACTCCAGCCCCGCACCGGGCCCGCAAGGTTTGTACGACCCGCGCGACGAGCGCGATGCCTGTGGTTTCGGCCTCATCGCGCAGCTCGACGATGTCCCCTCCGCTGCACTGGTGAAACGCGCGATCGCGGCACTGGTGCGGATGACCCATCGCGGCGGCGTCGCCGCCGACGGCCTCAGCGGCGACGGCTGCGGCGTGCTGATCCGCAAGCCCGATGCCTGGCTGCGCGCCCTGGCCGCCGAAGCGAAGATCACGCTCGGCCAGCTGTACGCCGCGGGTCTAGTGTTCCTGCCGCACGACGCAGTCGCCGCGCAGCATGCGCGCGACACCATGGCCGCTGCGCTGCGCGAAGTGCAGCTCGCCGCTGCCGGCTGGCGCTTGGTGCCGGTCGATGTGAGCGCCTGCGGCGAACGCGCGCGCGCGTCGATGCCGCGTATCGAACAGTTGTTCGTGGTGCCCGCGCTCGATATCGATGGCGCGCGGCCCACGCCGCAACGCTTCCAGCACGCGCTGTATCTCGCCCGGCGCCGCGCCGAACAGCGCCTGCGCGACGCGCAGGACTTCTACGTCGTCTCGCTGTCGGCGCACGCGATCGGCTACAAGGGCATGGTTCTGCCCGAGCGCCTCACTCAGTTCTATCCCGACCTGCAACGCACCGAACTGGCCAGCAGCGCGGTCGTGTTCCACCAGCGCTTCTCCACCAACTCGGCGCCGCGCTGGCCGCTGGCGCAGCCGTTCCGCCTGCTCGCGCACAACGGCGAAATCAACACCATCTCCGGCAACCGCGCCTGGGCGCAGGCGCGCGCGCAGGCCTGGCGCACCAAGGACCTCGATCTGCGCGAGTTCGATCCGGTGATCACCACCGACGGCTCGGACTCGCAATCGCTCGACAACATGCTCGAGCTGCTGCAGGCCGGCGGTTGGGATTTGCTCAAGGCGATGCGCGTGCTGATTCCGCCGGCAACGCAGTCGCTGGAATACCGGGACGCCGATCTCGCCGCGTTCTACGACTACTACGCGATCAATTCCGAACCCTGGGACGGCCCGGCCGGCATCGTCACTACCGATGCGCGCTATGCGGCCTGCACGCTCGACCGCAACGGCCTGCGTCCGGCGCGCTGGGTGAAAACGTTCGACCGGCATTTCATGATCGCCTCGGAAGCCGGCGTGTTCGACCTCGACGAGGCGAACGTCGAAGCCAAGGGCAAGCTCGGTCCCGGCGAGATGATCGCCGCCGACCTGCACGACGGCGTGGTGCTCGACAGCGAGGCGATCGACGCGATCAACCGCGCACGTGCGCCGTACAAGCGCTGGCTCAAGCAGGGCATGACCTATCTGCACAGCGAACTGATCGATCCTCATCTCGCCGCCGAGCCGTTCGACCACGAGACGCTGACCCGCTTCCAGAAGCTGTTCCAGCTCACGCGCGAGGAGCGCGAGCAGGTGCTGCGTCCGCTCGCGGAGACCGAACAGGAAGCAGTCGGCTCGATGGGCGACGACGTGCCGATGGCGGTGCTGTCGCAGCAGGTGCGGCCGCTGTACGACTGCTTCCGCCAGGCCTTCGCGCAGGTGACGAATCCGCCGATCGACCCGCTGCGCGAGGACTGCGTGATGTCGCTGGTCACGCAGCTGGGCCGGGAAGGCAACATCTTCGACGACGGCGTGGACAACGACCGTGGCGCCGCGGCCGTGCATCACGTGATGCTCAATTCGCCGGTGCTGTCGCAGCGCAAGCTGCGCCAGTTGTTGGCGATGGAGCCCTTCGCCGACGCGCACGCGCTGATCGATCTCAACTTCGACACGGCCGAAGGCCTGGAAGCGGCGCTGCGCCGCGTCTGCGCGCAGGCCGAGCAGGCCGTGCGCGACGGTGCGATCTTCCTGCTGCTGAGCGACCGCTATCCGCAACCCGGACGCTTGATGCTGCATGCATTGCTCGCCACCGGCGCGGTGCACCACCACCTGATCCGCGTCGGCCTGCGCTGCAGCGCCAACCTGGTGATCGAAACCGGCACCGCGCGCGACCCGCACCACTTCGCCTGCCTGATCGGTTGCGGCGCGACCGCGGTCTACCCCTACCTCGCCTACCAGACCCTGCACGACCTGGGCGTGCGCGGCATCCTCAAGACCAAGCACGGCGAAGTCGCGCAGATCGGCCGCAGCTACCGGCGTGGGGTGAAGAAGGGCCTGCTCAAGATCCTGTCGAAGATGGGCATCGCCACCGTCGGCAGTTATCGCGGCGCGCAGCTGTTCGAGATCATCGGGCTGGATCGCGACGTCGTGGAGCTGTGTTTCGCCGGCACCGCCGCGCGCTTGGACGGCGCCGGATTCGACGCGTTGCAGGCCGATGCGCAGCACCTCGCCGATCACGCGTGGAATGCCAATGCGCTGCCCGAGATTGGTGGCCTGCTGAAGTATCTGCCGGGCGGCGAATACCATCTGTTCAATCCGGATGTGGTCACGTCGTTGCAGCGCGCGGTCGCCACCGGCGAGGCGCGCGACTGGCAGCGCTATGCCGATGTGGTGAATGAACGGCCCGCGGCGGCGTTGCGCGACCTGTTGCGGTTGAAGGCCGCTGCTACTCCGATTCCACTCGATGAAGTCGAGCCGATCGAAGCCATCGTGCGCCGCTTCGACACCGCCGCGATGTCGCTGGGCGCGCTCTCGCCGGAAGCGCACGAGGCCCTGGCGATCGCGATGAATCGCCTGGGCGGGCGCAGCAATTCCGGTGAAGGCGGCGAGGATCCCGCGCGCTACCGCAGCGACAAGGTCTCGAAGATCAAGCAGATCGCCTCGGGGCGCTTCGGCGTCACCCCCGAGTACCTGGTCAACGCCGAAGTGCTGCAGATCAAGATCGCGCAGGGCGCCAAGCCCGGCGAAGGCGGGCAGCTGCCCGGACACAAGGTCAACGAACTGATCGCGCGGCTGCGTTACGCGATGCCCGGTATCGGTCTGATTTCGCCGCCGCCGCATCACGACATCTATTCGATCGAGGACCTCGCGCAGCTGATCTTCGATCTGCGCCAGGTGAATCCGCAGGCACTGATCTCGGTGAAGCTGGTTTCGCATGCGGGCGTCGGCACGATCGCCACCGGCGTGGTCAAGGCCGGCGCGGACCTGGTCACGATCTCCGGTCACGACGGCGGTACCGGTGCGAGTCCGCTCTCGTCGATCCGTTACGCCGGCACGCCATGGGAACTGGGGCTCTCCGAAGCGAGACAGGCGCTACTTGCCAACGGCCTGCGCGAACGCGTGATCGTGCAGACCGACGGCGGCTTGAAGAGTGGCCTGGATGTGGTCAAGGCCGCGCTGCTTGGCGCGGAAAGCTTCGGCTTCGGCACCGCGCCGATGATCGCGCTGGGCTGCAAGTACCTGCGCATCTGTCACCTCAACAACTGCGCCACCGGCGTGGCTACGCAGGACGATGCGCTGCGTCGCAACCACTTCACCGGCCTGCCCGAGCGCGTGGAGAACTTCTTCCGCCTGCTCGCGGAGGAAGTGCGGCAATGGTTGGCGCAGCTGGGCGTGCGCTCGCTGGGCGAAATCGTCGGGCGGGTCGATCTGCTCGAACAATTCGACAACGACAACGCGCGCCAACGGCATCCCGATCTCGCTCCGCTGCTCGCTCATGACGGTCTCGCACATGGCGGCCATTGCGGCGCGCCGGCACCGGCCGCGGAGGCAGCCGGCCTGGCCGCGCAGCTCGACGCCGACCTCATCGACGCGATTACGTACAAGCGCGGCGGCGACTACGCCTACGCCATCCGCAACACCGACCGCAGCATCGGCGCGCGCCTGTCCGGCCGCATCGCGCGCGCCCACGGCGACCGCGGCATGAGCGATGCGCCAATCACGGTGCGCTTCACCGGCGTCGCCGGGCAGAGCTTCGGCGCGTTCCAGGCCGGCGGCCTGCAGTTCGAACTCACCGGCGAGGCCAACGACTACGTCGGCAAGGGCATGGCCGGCGGCCGCATCGTGTTGAAGTCGTCGCGCGCGGCGCGTTACGAAACGCGGCACGCACCGATCCTCGGCAACACCTGCCTGTACGGCGCCACCGGCGGCGAGCTGTACGCCGCGGGTCGCGCCGGCGAGCGCTTCGGCGTGCGCAACTCCGGCGCGATCGCGGTGGTGGAAGGCGCCGGCGACCATTGCTGCGAATACATGACCGGCGGCGTGATCACGGTGCTCGGCCGCACCGGGCTCAACTTCGGCGCCGGCTTCACCGGGGGCCTGGCCTACGTGCTCGATCTGGAACGCGACTTCGTCGATCACTACAACCACGAACTGATCGATATCCAGCGCATCACCGAGGACGGCATGGAGAACTACCGTTCGCATCTGCGCGATCTGCTGCTCGCTCATGTGCAGCACACCGGCAGCGCGTGGTCGCAGCGCATCGTCGAGGAGATGCGCGACTTCCTCGGCAAGTTCTGGCTGGTGAAGCCGAAGGCGGCGAGTCTGGAAGCGCTGGCCGAGAATCTCAGGAGGGCGGCATGAACGCGACGAGCCGTATCGCCTCTGTTCTTGCTCGTCATTCCCGCGAAAGCGGGAACCCAGCGTCTTTTCTTCGCTACGTCGGAGAGATCGAAGGGCAGAAGCAGAGTCACTGGGTTCCCGCTTTCGCGGGAATGACGAAACCGGAGGGCCGGGTCGGACCATGAGCAAGATGGAAACGAAGAAGCCCACCGCCGCCAAGCCCGTATTCGGCTTCCGCGACCAGCCGCGGCAGATGCCCGAACGTATTCCGCTGGCGCTGCGCCAGGACGGCGACTGGGGCGAGTTGTACGGTCGTTTCGACCACGCCGAGGCGAAGCACCAGGCTGGGCGTTGCCTGGATTGCGGCAACCCGTACTGCGCGTGGAAGTGCCCGCTGCACAACTACATCCCGCAGTGGCTGGAACTCGCGCGTCAGGGCCGCATCGCCGAAGCCGCGGCGTTGTGCCACGAGACCAATCCGCTGCCCGAGATCTGCGGCCGCGTGTGTCCGCAGGATCGCTTGTGCGAAGGCAGCTGCACGCTCAACGACGGCTTCGGTGCGGTCACCATCGGCGCGGTCGAGAAATACATCATCGATGCCGCGTTTGCGGAAGGCTGGCGGCCGGATCTTGGCAACGTCGTCGCCACCGGCAAGCGCGTCGCGGTGATCGGCGCGGGGCCCGCAGGTTTGGCCTGCGCGGACCGGCTGGCGCGCGCGGGCGTGCAGGCGACCGTGTTCGATCGCTACGAGGCGATCGGCGGGTTGCTGCATTTCGGCATCCCCAGTTTCAAGCTCGACAAGACGGTGATGCGGACGCGGCGCGAGATCCTCGACGGGATGGGCGTGCAATTCCGGCTCGGCGTGGAAGTCGGGCGCGACGTCACGCTCGATGCGTTGCTCGAAGAATTCGACGCGGTGTTCCTTGGTCTCGGCAGCTACCGCTATACCGACGGCGGCTTACCAGGACAGGATCTGGCAAACGTGCTGCCGGCGCTGCCGTTCCTGGTGCAGAACGGACGCATCGTGCATGCCGCCGCCGATGCCAAGGCATCGGCTGAGGACCAGCATCCGGTGAGCAGGCCGATCGCCGGCTGGGAGGATCACATCGCCCTGCCCGATCTGAAGGGCAAGCGCGTGGTCGTGCTCGGCGGCGGCGACACCGGCATGGACTGCGTGCGCAGTGCGATCCGACTGGGCGCGGCCAGCGTGAGCTGCGTGTATCGGCGCGACGAAGCGAACATGCCGGGCTCCGCGCGCGAAGTGGCGAATGCGCGCGAGGAAGGCGTGCAGTTCCTGTTCAACCGGCAGCCGCTGGGTCTGCTGGGGACCGAAGCCGTCACCGGTGTGCGTGTGGCCGATACCGTGCTCGGCGAGCCCGATGCCCGAGGGCGCCGCAATGCGGTGGTGGTGCCGGGGAGCGAATCGGTGCTGGCGGCGGACGTGGTGATCATCGCGTTCGGCTTCCAACCGGATGCACCGCAGTGGCTGGCGATACACGGCATCGAGCTGGAGCGCGATGGGCGGATTCGCGTGGGCAAGGAACGGTCGCGTTGCGGTGGTGGTTGCAACGCCGCGACACCGGACGCGTTGCTGCCGTTCCAGACCACGCATCCGAAGATCTTTGCCGGTGGCGATGCGGTGCGCGGGGCGGATCTGGTGGTGACCGCGGCGTATGAGGGACGCGAAGCGGCGGCGGCGATCGTGAAGACTCTAAGCGTGGCGTGATTCCTGCCTTGTAGAGCGGAGCTTGCTCCGCTGCCTTTGATTCTGTCCTGACCGAAAGGCAGCGGAGCAAGCTCCGCTCTACAAAGCGCAGAGGCGGCGGCGATCGTTTAGGCGTTGAGCACAGCCCGCTAAGTTCTTGCCCTTCTCCCCGCCAGCGGGGATAAGGTGGCGCGAAGCGCCGGATGAGAGGCGCTTTTCGCGGTGCTTGCACGGCCCATTACCTGTTTCGCTGCGCGAAGCGGTCCCTCTCCCCGCAAGCGGGGTGAGGGGTAAGGCGCTAGCGCGACCTCATTCCGTCGGTGGCCGCGAATACAAGTCGATGATGTCCCCAATCGCGTCCTGACACACCTGGCAGAACCGCTCGGTACGGCTGAACATCGTGCACTGCATCTCCGAGCGGTAATATCCGCTGGCCTGATAGTTCGCACCTTCGTACGCACCGATCAGCTCATGGTTGGGCTGGCGCGCGATCAACGCATCGGTGAACTTGCGCTCGGCCGCGAACAACGCGCTCATCTCCGACTCCGGCCGGTTCGCCTTGCGCAGCGCGACGCGCTTGGCCTGGTACTCGCGCTGGTAGGCCTCGAATTCGGCCTTGGGCCACGGGGTCGGCAGTGGCGTGGTCGGCGCGACATGGCGTTTCCACTTCAGCTGCGCCGGATCCAGCAGCGCAGTGACGTTGGGTTCCCACGGCTCGGGCCGCTCCTCGCCCGAGGTGTAGGCCACCGGTGAGGTGTAGTACTCGTCGGCGAGCGCGGCGAAGTGGTGGCCGAATTCGTGCACGAACAGATAGTTCGCCCAGTCATTGCCCGCTGCGGCGGTGCTGAACTGGCCGAAGATCCCGCCGCCGCCGTAGGTCTCGTTGTTGACCAGGATCTCGATGAATTCGTTCGGCGCGTACTGCGCCACCTCGCGCAGCGCGCGGTTGTCGAGCGTCAGCACGTAACGCTCGCTGCCGAAGATGTCGTAGCGGGTGCCGAGCGCGGATTGGTGGAAGGTATTGGTCGACGGCCGCGATACCCCCGATTCGCGCGTCGGCACGGCCAACGCCCACACGTTGAAGTCGTGCTCGCGTTCGCGGAACGGCGACACGCTGAACAGATGATCGGCGAGCCGGCGCGCATCGGCTTCGAACTTGCGCAACTCGCCCTGGGTGTAGCCATCGCCGAGGATCAGCAGATCGACCTTCTCCGCCGAGGGGCCGTTATGGCGGATCGCGATCGGCTTGGCCGGCGCGGGTCGCTGCTCGCGCAGCACTTCCATCGCCGCCGGATCGATGTCGACGCTCCACACCACCGAAAACTCGTTGCGGTCGTCGCGTTCCAGCACGCGCACCCGCACCGGTTGTTCGGGCTTGGGAAAACGCAGCGATTCCTGGAAGCCGCGACTGTGCTTCTGCGCCTCTTCGGTCGTGCGCCATTCGCCGAAGATGGTGCTGTAGCCGCGCGAATACAGCACCCTGTTGGTCTTGGGGTCGACCACCTCGAAGCGGTTGAGCCCGCGATTGGTGTGGTCGAGCGGGCGCGCCGGATTGCCGGCCCAGGGCAGTGGCTCGATCACGACGCGGTCGAGCGCGTACTGCTCGGTGAGCGCGTTGCCGGTGTGCACTACATCGACGCGCAGCGTTGCGGGCGCCTCGCCGGCGCATGCCGGGAACGCCAGCATGAGGGCCAGGGCGAACGACCACGACGGATTAAGCTTCATTGCGTCATTTCCTTAAGGAAGCCGGACTTGGAGTCAGCGCGCGGCCCGCAGCGCGAAGCCAACCGCGGTCGCGACAACGAAGAAGCGGGGATGACGCAGGTGGCGGATGCGGTTAGCCGCCGCGCTCCATCGAACGACGAAGCCCTACTCCTGGGCTTTGCAATAGCGCGTGCCCTTGCAGACCACCGGCGTCATGATCTGTGACTGGATCCGCCAGCGGCCGTCCTTGAACTTCCACAGCGCGTAATAGCTGCCGTGTACTTCGATGGACTCGCCTTGTTCCTGCCAGGACTGGAACCAGCGGCCACGCTCGGCGGCAAACGCCCAGCGTGGATTCCGCTCCACGGTTTCGGTGGTGAAGATCAGCAGCAGGTCGGGACGCTTCTGCACCAGGCCTTCATAGGCACGCACGAGGTTCTTCTTGCCGGTCGTGATCCGCGACGGCTCGATCAGCTGGGTGTCGTCGCTGACCAGAGGGCCCAGGTCGGCCATCTTGCGCATGGCGATGGCTTCATTGAACTGTTGGCGCTGCTTGCGAACATCCGGTTCGCTGCCGCCCTTGTTCGTCAGCGTGGCGAATTGCGCGCAGGCGCTGAGCAGCAGCAGGGCCGCCAGCACGCCCAGCCCGCGCAGAGCACGCGAGCCGGCCAGGTGAGCCGCGACCGGCTTGCGATGTTTCGAGACAACGGCCATGTCGCCTTCTCCAGACTGGTTACCGCCTGTGTACGGCTTTGCGCGGCCTCAGGCAAATGGTACGTGCAGGCGCGACCGTGACCGGCCGCGCAGACCCGGGATCAGCGTCCCGGGCCGACGTCGATGAACTGCAGGAACTCGGCGCGGGTGCGTGCGTCCTCACGGAAGCTGCCCAGCATCTTCGAGGTGATCATGCTGACCCCGCGCTTGTGCACGCCGCGGGTGGTCATGCATTCGTGCGCGCCTTCGATGACCACACCGACGCCGCGCGGCTGCAGCACGTCCTGGATCACCTGGGCGATCTGGGCGGTCAGCTTCTCCTGCACCTGCAGGCGACGCGCATAGGTCTCGACCACGCGCGCCAGCTTGCTGATGCCCACGACCTTGCCGTCGGGCAGGTAGCCGACATGCGCCTTGCCGATGATCGGGGCCATGTGGTGTTCGCAGTGACTTTCGAACTCGATGTCGCGCAGCACGATCATCTCGTCGTAGCCCTCGACTTCCTCGAAGGTGCGCTGCAGGTACTCGGTCGGATCTTCGCCGTAGCCGCTGAACCAGTCGCCGAACGCGGTGACGACGCGCTTGGGCGTGTCGATCAGGCCTTCGCGGCGCGGGTCGTCGCCGGCCCAGCTCAGCAGGGTGCGCACGGCGGCTTCGGCTTGCTCGCGCGTGGGTTTGTCGTTGGCCATCGTTCGGCCTCGTTGCAGGGGACGGGCATCGTACTCCAGCCGCGGTTGCGGGCTGAAATGGGACGTGTGCAAAAGCCGTTAGCGCAGGCGCCAGGCCAGCCCGGAGATGCGGGCCGCATGACGTGCCACCGCGGCCCGCAGCACCGCTTCGCCGGCGCACACGTGCAACTCGCGGCGGGCCCGGGTCAGCGCGGTGTAGACCAGCTCGCGCGACAGCGAGCGCGCGTCGTGGCGCGGCAGCAGCAGCCATACCGTGTCGAATTCGGAGCCTTGCGCCTTGTGCACGGTCATGGCGAACGCGCCGCTGTGCGCGGGCAGCGAGGCCGGGTGGAAGCCGCGCACGCCTTCGCTGCCGCCGGCGAACCAGGCCACCGGCACGCCCGCGGGATCGAGCTGGCACACGCCGATGTCGCCGTTGAACAGACCGTGGCGGTAGCTGTTCTCGGTGATCAGCAGCAGGCGGCCGTGGAAGTACGGATCACGCTGCATGCCCGCCAGCGCTTCCTCGATGCGCTGGTTGAGTACGTGCGCGCCTTGTGGCCCCTCGCGCAGCGCGGTGAGCAGGCGCAGGCGCGCGGCGTGCTGCAGGGCCTCGAGCGGATCGTCGAGCTGCTGCAGCGCGCGCCACGGCGCGAGCAGCGCTTCGCGGGTGGCGCCGGCGAGCGGATCGCTCAGGTCGGCATGGAAGTGCACGCCGGCGAGGCCAGCGTGCAGCTGCTGCAGCGTGGCGTCGCCATCGCCGCGGCGCAGGGCTTCGGCCAGGGGAGCCAGGTCGAGCGCGGCGGCCTGGCGATAGCCTCGCTGCAGTTGCACGCGATGACCGGACAGCGCGCCCGCTTCGTCCGCCAGCGCAGGCACGTCGCCCAGCAGCGGTCGTAGTGCCGCGGCGAGAACCGGCGGCAGCGATTCACCTTCGCCGGCGGCATCGGTGATCGCGGCGAGCACGTCGCCGGCTTCGACCGAGGGCAGCTGGTCGCGGTCGCCGAGCAGGATCAGGCGCGCGCCGTCCGGTACCGCTTCGACCAGCCGGCACATCAGCGGCAGGTCGACCATCGAGGCTTCATCGATCACCAGCACCTCGAACGGCAGCGGATGGTCGGCGTCGTGACGGAAGCGCGGGCTGTCGGGCAGCGTGCCGAGCAGGCGATGCAGCGTGCTGGCCGTGTCGGGCATGGCGTCGAGCAGCGCGGGATCGATGTCCGGCAATGCACGCAGCTGCGCGGTCGCCGCGCGCAGGCTTTCGGCCATGCGTTCAGCGGCGCGGCCGGTGGGGGCGGCCAGGGCGATGCGCGGCGGTGCGAGTCCGGCCAGGCGCGCCTGCGCGAGCAGCAACAGCAGCACGCGGGTGATCGTGGTGGTCTTGCCGGTGCCGGGGCCGCCGGTCACCAGCAGTAGCGAACGCAGCAAGGCCAGCGCGGCGGCGCGTGCCTGGCGATCGCCTTCTTTGGCATGCGGGAACAGTGCGGCGAACAGCGGCACGAGTGCGGCGAGGTCGCCGGTGGCAGGCGGCGCGTTCGCGATGCGACGCAGGCCCGCGGCGAGGCGGCGTTCGAATTCACGATAGCGGCGCAGATAGAGCATGCCGCGCTCGAGTGCGAGCGGTGCCTGTGCGCTCGTGGCGTCGGCATCCGGTTGCGCGACCCAGCGCGAGCCGCGCAATGCCGCTTCCCATTCGCCCGCATCCGGCCACGGTGCCTCGGCGGCGCAGACCAGCTGCGGCCGCGCCAGATCGAGTCCGGCGTGGCCTTGCGCGACGGCGGACGAAGCCAATGCCGCGGCAACGAGTACACGCTCATCGGTGTCGCCATCCTCGGCGCCGAGCCGACGCAGGCTCTGCGCCAGCGCATGATCGATCGGGCGCAGCGCGCCCTGACGTAGCAGGGTGTCGAGCAGGCTCATGCCACCTCCCCCGCCGCGTCGTATCCGAACAGCGCATCCAGCGCCTCGATCAGCGCGCGCGGCGGCAACCACGCGTGCACGCCCGGCGCGGCCGGGTCGCTGGCGTCGAGACCGCGGCAGAACAGATAGCGGATGCCGCCGAAGTGGGTGTCGTAGGCGTAGCTTTCGCCGAGGCGGAAGCGCAGCCAACGGTGCAGCGCCAGCGCGTACAGCAGCGCCTGCAGGGTGTATTCGCTGTCGTCCATCGCCGCGGCCAGCGCCTCGGGCTGGTAGCCGGCGAGGCGGTTGGATTTGTAGTCCAGCACATGGAAACGCCCGGCATGCGCATAGACCAGGTCGATCTTGCCGGTCATCAGGCCTTCCAGGCGCTGGCGCGTGCCGAAGGCGTGGCGCTGTTGCAGCAGCCCGTGCGCGTGCAGCAGCGCGAGCAGATCTGCGACCGCAGTGGGGCGCAGGGCGAAGTGGAATTCCATTTCGACCGCGCGCTCATCAGGCGGTACCGCGCACAACCGCGCGCCTTCCGGCAACGCCACGGTGAGCGTATGGCCGATCAGCGGCTCCAGCACGGCGACGCCGTCGTCGATGTCGGCATCGCCGTAGCCGCCGGCCTGCAAGGCCGCGCGCAGGTGTGCCTGTTGCTCGGTCGAAGGTGACATGTGCGGCCACTGCGCCCACGCGGCGAAGTCCACGCGCTCTAGCGCGCCGTGCAGCACGTTGCCGAAGCGGCTGCCGGCGAAACGCGCATCGCCCTCGAATAGCGCGGGCGTGGGTTCGTCCTGCGCGCCGCCTTCCTCGGTGACCGCGCGCGGCGCGGCTTCGACCGCGCCGGCGGCTTCGTTGGCGAGCTGGGTGAAGCTGTAGACCCACCAGTCGCGCGGCACGCTGCGGCGTGCGTTGCGGGCGGGTGGCACCGCTGCACGTTGTTCCGCGGCGAGTGCATCGGGCAGGGTCAACGGGAGCGCGATCTGTTGCACCTCGATGGCTTCGCCCAGCTGCGCCGCGAGCGCGTGGGGATCATCGAGCATCCGCGCCAATGGACTGAGTTCGGCCTGCGCGAACGGGCCCGTCGCCAGCCATAGGGCATGCCGCGCACGGGTCAGGCCGACGTAGAGCAGGCGCGCGTCTTCACCACGTTCTTCTTTCTCTTGTTCGCCCTTCGCGTGTTCCCATGCCGCCTTGGCGACCGGCGTCGCCTCACTGCGCAGCTGCAGCACGCGTTGCGTGCCGTCGTGGTATTCGCACAGGTTGCCGTTGCGGCTGTCGCGACCGATCGCCGCGAACGGCAGGAACACGAACGGAAATTCCAGGCCCTTGCTCTTGTGCAGGGTCAGGATCTGCACGCAGCGCGCATCGGACTCCAGACGCAGCTGCTGGGTTTCATCGCTGTCGTCGGCCTCGGCGATCTGCAGACGCAACCAGTCGACCAGACCATGCTCGCCGACCGCATGGGTGTCGGCTTCCTGCAGCGCTTCGGCCAGCTGCAGGGCATTGGTCAGGCGCCGCTCCCCGTCGCTAAGCGCGAGCAGGCGCGGCGCCTGTTCCGCACACACCGCGTTGAGCAGCGCCAATGGTCCGTGCCGGCGCCAGCGATCGCGCCAGGCCAGTGCGCGCAGCTGCCAATCGCGGTGCAGCGCCGCCGTGCTGTCGAAGCTGGCCAGTGTGGCGGCATCAAGCCCGACCAGCATCGTCGCCAGCGCGCCGCGCAAGCGTGCGTCGTCGTCCGGATGCAGCAACGCCTCGAGCAGCGCGAGCACATCGCGCGCCTGTTCGGTCGCGAACAGACTGCTGCGACCGGCGGCGACCGCGGGGATACCACTGCGCACCAGCGCCTCGCGCATCAGCGTGGCTTCGGCGTGGTTGCGCACCAGCACGGCGATATCGCCGGGTTCGGGGGCGCGCTCGCGGTCCTTCTCGCGCAGCAGCGCGCGGCCCGTGCGCGCATCCGCCAGCAGCGCGTGCACCGCGGTCACGCAGGCGTGCGCCGCAAGCGTGCGGGCCTCGCCGACGCTCCATTGCGGTCGCTTGCGGCCATCGTGCGGTGGCGGCAGCACGGCCAGGGTCAACGCCGCGGCGTCATACCCATCGCGGCGGAAATCCGCATCGCGCACGGCATCGCCCGCGTGCACCTCGCGGAAGCGGATGCGCGCATCGACGAAGGCGGTATCGCCGGCCCGGTCGTACAACGCGGCAATCGCCCCCAGCAGCGCAGGCCGCGAGCGGAAGTTGCGATCGAGCGCCGGGGCCCGCTGCGCGCGCTCGGCCGCGGCCAGATAGGTGTGCACATCGCCGCCGCGGAAACGGTAGATCGCCTGCTTGGGATCGCCAATCAGGAACAGGTTCGGCGCGAGCACCGCTTCCTGCGCCAGCATATCGCCGAACACGCGTTGGAAGATTGCCCACTGGCGTGAATCGGTGTCCTGGAATTCGTCGACCAGCGCGAACGCGTACTGCGCACGCAGGCGTTCGACCAGACGCGCGCCGTGCAGGCCATCCAGCGCCTGGGCGAGATCCGCGATCAGGTCATCGAAGGTCTGTTCGCGACGCAGGCGCTTCAATGCGGCCAGCCGCTGCGCGCCGAGTTCACGCACGCGATGCACCAGCGCAATGCGCTGCGCGCCCAGCCATTCGGCGCGACGCTCGGCGACCTCGAGATAGTCGGCGACGGCTTCAAACAGCGGCGAGGTCGGGGTCGGCAACGGCGCGCCGGGCTTCTTCGGCTTGTTGGTCTTGTCCGCGAGCATCTGCGGGGTGAGCCGGTCGATGCGCTCGTGGATCACGGCGGTCGCGTCGTCCATTGCGCACCAGTGCGCCAGCGAACGCTGCAACTCGGACGGCAACTCCTTCTTGTAACTGGTGCCGTTGAGCACCTTGCCGTCGATCGCTGCCGACAGCGCGGCGCAAGCGTCGTCGCCATGGGCCAGGAAGGCGCCGCGCAATACATCGGCAGCGACACGCAATGCGGGCAACGGATCGGGCACACCCGGATCCGGTGCAGGCGGCTCGATACGCGGCGCGCGCAACAACGGGCCCAGATCCTTGGCGAAGTCGTCGGGCGTGCGCCATTGCGCCTGCAGCAGCTCGGCTTCCGCCGCATCCGCACCGAGCACGCGCCACAGGTCGGTGGCGACCGCGTCGATCAGTTCGCGCTCGCTGCCGATCAAGTCCGGCGCGAGCAGCGGCTGGCCGGCTTCGACCGCGTGTTCGGCCAGCGCGCGGGCGCAGAAGCCGTGGATGGTGAACACCGCGGCCAGGTCCATCTCGCGCGCGGCCTGGCGCAGGCGGCGCGCCAGGGCCACCGGGTTCTCTTTTTTGGCCTGGCGTTCGATCAGCACGCGCGTGATCGCCGCATCGCCGTCGTCGGCGAGCGAAGTCGGCATCAGCGCGACTTCGTTGGCGAGGCGCGCGGCGAGTTCCAGGCGCACACGCAGGCGTTCGCGCAGTTCCTGCGTCGCCGCCTCGGTGTAGGTGACCGCGAGGATCTGGCCGACGCGCAGCTGGCGCTCGATCACCAGGCGCGTGACCAGCGTGGCCAGGGTGAAGGTCTTGCCGGTGCCGGCGCTGGCTTCGATCAGGCGCACGCCGTCGAGCGGCAGGTCGAGGAAATCCCGCGGCGGAGCGTCCGGTGCGAGTCGCGGTGCGTTCATGCTGGCGCTCCGGCGTCCATCGCATTCGCACGCGGCGCTACCGCATCGAACAGGCGTGTTGCCAATTCGCGGAAGCGTGCGCCATCGAGCTCGTCGAGGAACGGGTCGCGCCCGCGCAATGCGAGCTGCACCGTCGCGGAATCGACTTCGCCCCATTTACGGTCGTTGCCGAACCATTGCTCGCGCGCCGCCTTCCAGGCGGCCGTCTGGTCGGCGTCGTTATCGCGTGGCGCGGCGTACCACAGCCACGCGGAGCGGGCCTGCAGCGGCAGCGGTTCGCGCAGGCCTTCGCGGCGCAGCGCCAGCAAGGCGCGCAAGGCGTCGCGCGCTTGTTCAGAAGAAATTGGCGGACGCAGACGCACTTCGGGCCCGCCTTCCCACTGCGCCAGCTGGGCCAGCGGGCGCGTATCGCCCAACGCCGACAGCACCAGCCAATCCAGGCCATGCGCGATCTGCGCCGGTCCGTGCAGCGTGTCCAGGCGCAGGCGCAATGCGCCGTGCGGGTACAACCGGTCGAGATGGCCGTACAGGCGCACGCCATCGAGGTCGATTTCGAACGCACGGGTCTGCGCTTCGCCCTCTCGCCAGCGGCGTAATGCAGCCGCATACGGCTCGACGTCCGCGCGCAGCCGCGCGAGCTGGCGTTCGCCCAGCGCGCCCGACGGCAGCAGTGCACGCGCACGCAAGCGCCGGGCAAGATCGTTTGTATCTGCGTCGACGCAGGCATCGAACACCACCTGCTGCAGACGCCAGCGTTCCAGTCCGCCCGCCGGTGCGGTCAGCGGATCCAGATCGGAATGCACGGCGATGTCGTCGGGCAGGCGCAGGCCCATACGCGTACGCAGGAAACCCTCGGCGGGATCGGTGAGGAAGCGGCGCAACGCAACCAGCGGCAGTTCGGTTTCGGCGTCGACGTCAGCCAGTACCTCGCTGAACCACGGCCGCGGTTCGCTGCGCGGTCCGCGCAATGCATCGGCGGCCGGATGCCACGCCGCCTGGTAGCTGTAATGGCGCGGCTCCTCGCTGTCGCCAAACGCACGCGGCGCGAACGGCTGCAGCGGATGGTGCAGGACCAGCGCGCGGCGCGCATCGGCATCAACGTGGTAGGCGGCCGCGGCATCGAGCAGTTCCGACACCAGCACCGACGGCTCGCGCGCACTGCCATCGCGCGGATCGGCGCCGAGCCAGCTGACGTAGAACACGTCGCTGGCCGCGGCGAACAACTGCAGGAACAGGAAGCGATCGTCTTCGCGCAATGAGCGGTCGCCGTAACGGCGCGCCGGCGTGGTGAGTTCCTGGGTCAGCTTGTTGAGGCCGCCGGCCGGATCGCGGCGCGGGTAGTCGCCGTCGTTCATGCCGAGCACGCAGATCACCCGGAACGGCAGCAGCCGCATCGGCACCATGCGCGCGAAGCTGACCCCGCCGGTAAGCAGCGGCGCGCGGGTG
Source organism: Lysobacter tyrosinilyticus (assembly GCF_054779815.1). Lineage (NCBI taxonomy): Bacteria > Pseudomonadati > Pseudomonadota > Gammaproteobacteria > Lysobacterales > Lysobacteraceae > Lysobacter > Lysobacter tyrosinilyticus. The sequence continues at coordinate 284,512 of NZ_BAAGXN010000001.1, read as the reverse complement.
TCGGATTCGGCCAGCGCCTGCTGGAACCAGGCGCGCACTACTTCGGGCGGCACCGGCTCCGCCACGCCCGCGGTGAGCGCGCTGGTGGCGAAGGTGTCGATCTGCTGGCGCAGGCGTTCGATCGCGCGTTGGTCGGCGGCAACGCGCGGACGTTCCGGCAACAGCGCGTCGAGCAGCGCGCACAGGGTTTCGCGCCATTGCGCCGGCGGCATCGCGCGACCGAGCAGGCGTTCGTGCCGGGCGAACACGCGCAGCACGCGGATCAAGGCGTTGAGTGCATCGAGCGCGCTGCCTTCGAGCTCGGTCCACGGCGCGACGCCGGCGAGGTCCTCGTCGTCGCCGCTGGCATGACCGAGCAGCAGGCGATCGAGCGCGAAACGCCAGGTGTAGGCCGCGTCCGCCGGTGCGTCGTGGCGGGTGCGGTGGTCGGGGTCCAGGCCCCAGCGCGCGCCGGCTTCATGCAGCCAGTCCCGCAGACGCTCGAGCCCGGCCGCGTCCAGGCCCGCGGCTTCGGCCACCGCCGGCGTCGCGAGCAGATCGAGCACTTCGCTGACGCCGAAGCGCGAGGTCGGCAACGCGAGCAGGCGCAGAAACACTTCCGCCAGCGGCTCACCGGCGAGCGGGCTCAAATCGGCGAGCGCGTACGGGATGTAATCGCGAGTGCCGGCGAGCGCGCCGAACACCGCTTCGATATGCGGGCGATACAGATCGATGTCGGGCGACAACACCGCGATCTCGCGCGCCTGCAGCGGCGGATCGAAGCGGCGGCCGTCGGCCAGTTCGTTGTCGAGCAGCGCGCGCAGGCGATCGTGCAGCACCTGCACTTCGCGCAGACGGGTGTGGCAGGCGTGCGCCTGCAGGCTGGGATCGTCGCGATCGAGGGTCTTGCGCCACGGCCGCGGCGCGCGCCGGTGCAGCAGGTCGCGCTGCAGGCGGCCGAGCAGCGAATCCTGCGCGGGGGCATCGCCTGGCAGTGCTTCCGGATCGGCGTAGCGTTCGAATTCGTGCGAGGGATGCACGACTTCGTGCCCGCCGAGTACGGCCATGAAATCGCGCCCGGCCGCGCCCCAGGCGGCGAGCAGTGGATTCTCGTCTTCGTTGACTTCCGGATCTTCGCGCAGGCGCTGGGCGTAGGTCGGTAAGTCGCCCCAGTAACGTCGCGACGGCGTGGGCACATAAAAGTGCAGCGCGCCGACACGGGCCTGGGTGGCGATCACGCGCAGCACGTCGGGCGAGATGTTGAGCGTGGCGAAGGCGAACAGGCGTGGCGGCAGCGCGCTCGGCAGCGGCGCCTCGGACGCTTCGAAGCGCGCCAGGTAGTCGTCGATGCGGCGCGCGCGGTGGCGTTGTTGGCCGGCGACGCGGCGCCACAGCTCGGCCTGGGCATCGTAGGGATCGCGTCCAGATTCCCAGGCCAGCAGCCAGTCGCGGCGCCAGGCCTGGTACTTCTCGAAGATCCCGGCGAGCTCGCCCGCGAGCGCCCATGGCTTCAGCGCGTCGTCGCCGCTCAGGTACTCGCGCAGCGGCGTCAGCGCGCGACCGGTGAGTGCGCTCGGGTCGGACAGTTGGGCGTACAGGCGCCATTGCAGCGCAGCGGCATCGAGATCCTCGCTGGCGCCGGGTACGTTGGCGTCGAGCGCATGGCGCACGAATTCGCCCGGGGTCAGGAACTGGAGATGCGCGGCAATGCCGTGTCGCTGCGCCAGCGTCGCCTGCAGCCAGCGCCGCATCGCCACCTGCGGGATCAGCACTACGTCCGGCGTAAGCAGCGGGCGCCCGGGCACGGGTTCGCGCAGCTCCCTGGCCAGGAGTTCCGCGAGCACGTCCAGTGCATTGGAGTGGTAGAGGCGGAAGTCGGGCACGGCGGGCATTGCCGGGCATCTTGCCGGATAGGGGTCGCAAGCGGCGAGACACAAGTGTGCCCTGGCCCTGTCCCGACACCATCCCGCACACGACCTCTCTCAACGGACGCGAGTCTCTCTCCGCATCAGGAAGCCCGCTTCTCCCCGCCTGCGGGGAGAAGCTCCCCGAAGGGGTGATGAGGGGGAGCGAGCGCAGCGAGTTGCTCTTGATCTTTTGACTTGGCCTTCTTCAAGCAACAGCAAATGCAGCTCGCTGTGCTCGCCGCCCCTCACCCGCCCTTCGGGCACCCTCTCCCCGCTTTGCGGGGAGAGGGACAAGCTCTGGTGCGGGGAGAGGGACAGCACAACGCAACGCGCAGCCCAGCACCCACCTCTGCGACAATGCGCGCCTGCCATCTCCTGTTCAGCCGCGCACCCCCATCCTTGCGCGCGTTTTGCTCGCGCGCGCAAACACTTAATTGGCATGACCGACACCTCGCCCATCGTCCGCATCGACAAGCTCCGTCTCGACCGAGGCGGGCGCACCGTGCTGCGCGACATCAACCTCAGCGTCCCGCGCGGCAGCATCGTCGCGGTGCTGGGCCCTTCGGGCAGCGGCAAGTCGACCCTGCTCTCGGCGCTGACCGGCGAACTGCCGCCCACCTCCGGCACGGTCGAAGTGCTGGGCCAGCCGGTGCCGCGTTCGCAGCGCGCGCTGCTGGAATTGCGCAAGGGCATCGGCGTGCTGCTGCAGGGCAACGGCCTGCTCACCGACCTGACCGCCGCCGAGAACGTCGCGCTGCCGCTGCGCATGCACACCAAGCTGCCGGCGCCGGTGATCCGCCGCCTGGTGCTGATGAAGCTGCACGCGGTCGGCCTGCGGGCCGCGGCGGATGCATATCCGCGCGAGTTGTCCGGCGGCATGGCCCGTCGCGTCGCGCTGGCCCGCGCACTGGCGTTGGATCCGCCGCTGATGATCTACGACGAACCGCTGACCGGCCTGGATCCGATCGCCTCGGGCGTGGTGATGGACCTGGTCAAGCGCCTCAACGATTCGCTCGGCCTGACCAGCATCATCGTCACCCACCACGTGCACGAGACCCTGCCGATCGCCGACCACGCGGTGGTGATCGCCAACGGCGGCATCGTCTTCTCGGGCACGCCGTCCGAACTCGAAGCGAGCAGCGATCCGCTGATCCGCCAGTTCCTCAATGGCGAGCCGGACGGCCCGATTCCGTTCGAAAGCGCCGCCTTCAACAGCTCCACCCCGGAGGCCGCGTAATGCCGTTCGTTGCCGCTACCCGCGCCATCGGCCGCGCCGGGCTGTTCACCCTGTCAGTGCTGCGCGCGTCGAAGCCGACTGCCGACTTCTTCCGCGAACTGGTGCGCGAGATCTACAAGATCGGCGCGCGCACCCTGCCGATCGTGACGGTCGGCGGCGCCTTCGTCGGCCTGTCGGTGACCCTGCTCGGCTACCGCGCGCTGGACACCTACGGCGCCGCCAACCAGGTCAGCGCCATGCTCGGCCTGGGCATGTACCGCGAACTCGGTCCGGTGCTCACCGCGCTGTTGTTCATCGGCCGTGCGGGTTCCTCGATCGCCGCCGAACTCGGCCTGATGCGCGCGACCGACCAGATCACAGCGCTCGGCCTGATGGCGATCGATCCGATCGGCAAGGCGGTAGCGCCGCGCTTCTGGGCCGCCGTCATTTCGATGCCGCTGCTGACCGCGTTCTTCTGCAGCCTGGCGATCAGCGCCGGCTACTTCGAAGCGGTGCACGTGATCGGCATCGACCAGGGCTTCTTCTGGCAGGTGCTCAAGGACAGCGTCGACTTCCACGACGACTTCCTGATGGCATTCGTGAAGTCGGGCGTGTTCGGCGCAGTCGCTGCGCTGGTCGCCGCGCACGTGGGCTTCCATGCCGAACCGACCATCGAGGGCACCTCGGTGGCGACCACTCAAGCAGTGGTGAATGCGTCGCTGCTGGTGCTGATGTTCAACTTCGTGATGTCCGCCCTGCTGTTCCAATGATTTCGGTCCGGCGCGTGCCGGAATAGGTGATTTATGCGTGGTCCAAGAATCGAATTCGCCGTCGGAGCCTTCCTGCTGCTGGCCCTGGGCTCGCTGCTGGTGCTGGCGCTGGCCTCGACCAACCGCAACTGGGGCTTCGGCAACGACAGCTACACGCTGAAGGCGCGGTTCAGCGCCATTGGCGCGCTGCGCCCGAATGCGCCAGTGAAGATCGCTGGTGTCGCGGTGGGCAAGGTGGCCGATATTCAGGTCGACCCGGTTAAATACGACTCCGTCGTGACCCTGGCGATCAACAGCAAGTACAAGGACCTGCCCGGCGATACCTCCGCGGGCATCTTCACCAATGGCCTGTTGGGCGAGAGCTACATCGGCCTGACGCCGGGCGGCGATCCCGAGCCCTTGAAACCGGGCGACGAGATCTTCATGACGCAGCCTGCAGTCGACCTGATCCAGCTGGTCGGCAAGTACATGTTCTCCGGCGGCGGCAAGCCGTCCGGCGATACCGCCAGCGACACCCCATCTCCCGCCCCCACGGAAGAGCCAAGCAAATGATGAATAACAAGACTCTGCTTTCCCTCGCCCTCGCCGCTGCGTTCGTCGCCGCGACGCCGGCCGCCTTCGCCCAGGGCGCTGCCCAGGCCTCCGTCGCGACCAAGGCCGGCACGCCGAGCAAGATGGTGCTCGACAACAGCACGCGCATCCTCACGACGCTGGAATCGCGCCGCGCCGAATTCACCAAGAACCGCGGCGCGCTCCGCCAGTTCATCGCCACCGAGTTCGACGCGATGTTCGACCGCGACTACGCCGCCCGCCTGGTGCTGGGTACGCATGGCCGCGGCGCCTCCGACGCCGACGTGAAGCTGTTCGCCGACGCGCTGGCCGATGGCCTGATGACCCGCTACGGCTCCTCGCTGCTCGACTTCAACACCAAGCTCAAAGTGCGCGTGAAGTCGGAAACCGCCCTGCCCAACGGCCGCGGCGTGCGCGTGGCCAGCGAGTTCCTGCGCCAGGGCGGCGATCCGGTGCCGGTCGACTACCTGATGCGCAACACCGGTACCGGCTGGAAGGTGTTCGACGTGATGGTGGAAGGCGTGAGCTTCGTGCAGACCTTCCGTACCCAGTTCGACGGTCCGCTGAGCCGCAAGTCGATCCCGCAGGTCGCCGCCGACATCAAGGCCGGCAAGCTGCAGGCCGACGCAAACAAGAACTGATCCCGTGCGCGGGCGGCTTCCTCCACAGCCGCCCGCAGCGCCAGACCTGGCCACTTCGAATGACCGCGACCTGCACCCGTAACGACGACACCCTCGCCTTCACCGGCGTGCTCGACCGCGCCGCGGTGGTGGCGTTGTGGCCGCAGGCATCCAAGACGGTGGCTGGCGTGCGTCGCTTCGACCTGACTGCGGTTTCCAGCGTGGACAGTGCCGGACTCGCCCTGCTCGCCGAGCTGGGCGCGCAGGCCGGTGGCGTGAGCGTGCTCGGCCAGCCGGTCGGCCTCGACGAGCTGCGCACCGCGTATCGTCTGCAGGACAATCTTTCTTTCGCGGCCTGAGCCTGCGCCGCCCCGTTTGCGGTAGCGTTGGCCGTTGCCGCCCTCCCCCCTGGACTGCACTGCCGATGCGCTCGAACGGACTCCACTTTGCCCTGGCCACGTTGCTGGTCCCCGCCGCTGCGTTTGCGCAGACGACGCCGACGAGCGAGCCGGCGCAAGCCCAGGCGAGCACGTCCGCAGCCAGCGAGCCGGTTGTTCCGGCGAGCACGGCTGACGCGATCGAACCGCACCTGGAGGACGCCAACGACGTCTACGGCGATCAAGGCCATGCCCCGATCCCCGATGTTCCGCCGGCTCCGGTCCCGCCCGAAGCCGCGCCGGTGACGGATGCAGGTGCCCCGTCGCCGCAAGCCGCACCGGCCGGTGCGACCCCGGCCGAAGATGACTTCAATGCCATCTACGGCTCGCAGGAATACGCCGATCCGAATCTGCCGGCCGCCGCGGTGATGCCGGGCACCTACGATCCGTGGGAGAAGTACAACCGCAAGATGCACCGCTTCAACAATGCGGTGGATCGCCGGATCGCCAAGCCGCTCGCCCGCGGCTACGTGAAAGTGGTGCCACGCCCGGTGCGCCTGGGCGTGGGCAACTTCTTCAACAACCTCAGCCAGCCGCTGACCATGGTCAACAGCCTGCTGCAGGGCAAGCCGAAGCAGGCGGGGCAGTCGTTCGGCCGCTTCTTGCTCAACTCCACCTTCGGCATCGCCGGCATCTTCGACCCGGCCTCGCGCGCCAACCTGCCCAAGAAGAGCGAGGACTTCGGCCAGACCCTGGGCGTGTGGGGCTGGAAGCGTTCGCGTTATTTCGAGCTGCCGCTGTTCGGTCCGCGCACCGTGCGCGACGTGTTCGGCATGGCCGGCGATGCGCCGCTGAGTCCGCTGCGTCGCGTCGAAGCCGACAAGGTGCGCATCCCGCTGCAGGGCCTGCAGCTGGTCGACATGCGCTCTCAGTTGCTGTCCACCGACTCGCTGCGCGAAGGCGCCGAAGACGACTACACCCTGGTGCGCGACGCCTGGTCGCAGCGCCGCGATTACCAGATCTTCGGCGATCGTCCCAACGAGGATGGCCGCGAATTGCCCGACTACTTGCGCGAGGAAGACGACAAGTCGACCGTACCGGTCGACGCAATGCCGGTGGTGGTGCCGGGCGGCGGCGGCAGCGCCTGAGCGCGACCAGATCGTTACGAAAAAGCCCGGGTCAGCACCCGGGCTTTTTTGTTTACGACATTTCCTCGTCGGCGGCGTCGGACTCCGCGCCGAGCAGGCGCTGGCTGTCTTCCAGCGGCAGCGCTTCGACCTCACGCAGCTTGCGCGTGAGTACGCGGGTACGGCGGCCGGTCTCCTCGATCTTGTTGCTGGCTTCCTGCAGCTTCTTCTGCACGCCGTCGAGCACGGCGCCGAACTTGCCGAATTCGGTTTTCACCGCGCCCAGGGTGCGCCACACCTCGCTGGAACGCTCCTGGATCGCGAGCGTGCGGAAGCCCATCTGGAAGCTGGTCATCAGCGCAAGCAGTGTGGTCGGCCCCGCCACCGCGATGCGCTGGTCGCGCTGCAGTGCCTCGACCAGACCCGGGCGGCGTAGCGCTTCGGCGTACAGGCCCTCGGTGGGCAGGAACAGGATCGCGAATTCGGTGGTGTGCGGCGCGGCCACGTATTTGTCGCGGATGCGTGCGGCTTCCAAGCGCACCCGACGTTCCAGCGCGTCACCCGCCGCGTGCGCGGCGGGCACATCGCCGCGCTCCTGCGCATCGAGCAGGCGCTCGTAGTCCTCGCGCGGGAACTTGGCGTCGATCGGCAGCCACACCGGCGCCTCGCCGCTGGAACCGGGGAAACGCACCGCGAACTCCACGCGCTCGTTGCTGCCCGGAATCGTCGCGACGTTGGCGGCGTACTGGTCCGGCGCGAACACCTGTTCCAGCAAACCCGCTAGCTGCACTTCGCCGAACACGCCGCGCGACTTCACGTTGCCGAGCACACGCTGCAGGCCACCGACGTCGGCGGCAAGCTTGTTCATGTCGCCCAGACCCTGGTGCACCTGGGCCAGCATCGTCGCGACGTTGCCGAAGCTTTCGGTCAGGCGCGTCTCCAGGGTCGCGTGCAGCTTCTCGTCGACGGTGGCGCGCATCTGTTCCAGCTTGCTCGCGTTGTCGGTCTGCAGCTCGCGCAGCTTCTGTTCCAGCGTGGTGCGCATCTCGCCGATGCGCTGCTCGTTGTTGCGGGTGAGCTCGGCCACGCGGTTGTCCAGCGCGGCGGCGAAATCCTTCAGCGCCAGCGCGGTTTCCTGGCGCGCCTTGCGCGCGTCTTCGGTTAGCGCCTCGCGCAGGTCTTCGAGGTGCTGGTCGGTGCGGCTCGCGGCCTCGTTCAGGCGATTGGCGAAGCCGTTGATACGCAGCTCCTGCTGCGTGGCGAAGCTATCGAGTTGCTCGCGCAGCTCGCCGCGGCCGTCGCGCTGCTCCTCGCGCAGGGCCTGTTGCAGGGATGAGTCGGGGCGCCGCAGCAACAGCAGTACGAGCAGGACGATGGCGACCAGCACGGCCGTCAGAAGCAGGACGAGAAGCAGGGATTCGGACATGCCGCCAGTGTAGCGGGCCGCGTCGCAGCACATGAGATCGCCGCATGCGAAGCGTATGCTCGGCCCCTCAAAACCCGCGGAGAAAAGGAATGCCGACCCACCAGGGCAGCTGCCATTGCGGCAAGGTGACGTTCGAGGTCGAGGGTGAGGTCGACAGCGGCCTGGCCTGTAACTGCTCCATGTGCCAGCGCAAGGGTTCGCTGTTGTGGTTCGTACCACGCGCGCAACTGCGGGTGACCGCTGGCGAGGACGCGCTGGCGACCTACACCTTCAACCGCCACGTGATCCGTCACCGCTTCTGTCCGACCTGCGGCATCCATCCCTTCGGCGAGGGCACCGACCCCAAGGGCAATGCGATCGCCGCGATCAATATCCGCTGCCTGACTGACATCGATCTCGATGCGGTGCCGGTGCATCACTACGACGGCCGCTCCAAATGAGCAGCGCCGGATTTCCCTGCGAAGGCGGCTGCACCTGCCGCGCGGTGCGCTACCGCATGGAAGTCGCACCGATGGTCGTGCATGCCTGCCACTGCCGCTGGTGCCAGCGCGAGAGCGGCACCGCGTTCGCGCTGAACGCGGTGGTCGAGCGCGCGCAGGTGACGCTGCTGCTGGGCGAGGTCGAAGTCGTGCCGGTGCCATCGGAAAGCGGCAAGGGCCAGCGCATCGTCCGCTGCCCGCAATGCCGCGTCGCGCTGTGGAGCCACTACCCCGGCGGCGGCGAGGAGATTGCGTTCGTGCGCGTCGGCACGCTCGATCATCCCGAGCTCGCGCCGCCCGATGTGCACATCTACACCGCATCGAAACAGTCCTGGCTCACGCTGCCTGCCGGTGCGCGCGCCTTCGCCGAGTTCTACGACCCGCGGGTGGAATGGCCGGCGAAATCGTTGCAGCGCTGGGGCGCGGCCAAGACCGCGGCCCGGCCAGCCGGCGAGGCCTGAGCACTCATTCGAACCCCAGCTGCATTGACCAATGCATACTCGGAGCAAAGGAATGTTCAGGCTGTTCTTCTTGGTGCTCGCGCTGCTGATCACAGGAACCAGCGCCGCCACTAAGGCGCCTCGCGTGGATCTTGTGCGTGTCGACAAGTCGGACCGCACGCTTGCGCTCGTGTCCGCTGGCAAGGTCATTCGTCTTTACAAGGTCGTCCTGGGTCGCGCCCCTGTCGGTGCAAAGACGCGCGAGGGCGACAAGCGCACTCCTGAGGGGCGATACGTTCTCAACCTCAGGAACGCCAACAGCAGCTACTACCGTTCGATTCATGTGTCCTATCCAAATGCACAGGATCTGGAGCGCGCGCGCAGACTTGGCGTCAATCCGGGAAGCGCGATCATGATTCACGGCCAGCCGAACGGGCGTGGCTGGAACGGCGATACCTTGCAGTACGACTGGACCGACGGCTGCATTGCGCTATCCAACGCCGACATGACCGAGGTCTGGAATCTGGTGCGCATACCAACGCCAATCGAGATCGGTCCCTAGCACTTGAAGTCAGTTCGCGTTGTTATCGTTCGAACAATGCAATCCGCTGCGGCTGCGTGTAGAGATTGAGCGTATCGCCGCGCGCGAACGCCGCCAGGGTGAGTCCGGCGGCTTCGGCGGTTCGGATCGCCAGATCAGTCGGCGCCGAGATCGCGATCACGATGCCGATGCCCGCGGTCGCGGCCTTGTGCACGATTTCGTAGGAGGCGCGAGACGTAACCACGAGGAAGCCGTCGTCTACTGCGATGTCCGCATGCACCATCGCGCCGATCAGCTTGTCGAGCGCGTTGTGGCGGCCGACGTCTTCTCGCACCAGCAGGCCGGCGGAATGCGCGAACGCGGCCGCATGCACACCGCCGCTGCGCGCGTTGAGCGGCTGGTGTTCGGCCAGCATTGCCAGCGTCGCCGCGATGCGCGCGTGCGAGACGGTGGCCGCGCACTGGACTGATGGCACCGGACGCAGCGCGTCCTGCAGGGCTTCCACGCCGCACAGACCACAGCCGCTACGGCCTTCCAGGCTGCGTCGGCGCTGCGCGAGTGCATCGTGGCGCGCCTGCGGAATCGCGGCGTGCAGCGCGATGCCGACGTCGCTGCGCACGACGTCGACCAGACGGAATTCCGACGGCGCGGCGACAATGCCTTCGCTCAGCGCGAAACCCAGCGCGAAGTCTTCGAGATCCCCGGGTGTCGCCATCATCACCGTGAACGGCTCGCCGTTATAGAGCAGCGCGATCGGGGCTTCGACCACGACGGTCTCGTCGCGCTCCGCATGTGCGTCGGCCTGCACGCGCAGCGCGCGCACCTGCGCGAGCGCGTTGAGGGACATCGCGCTCATGGGTTCGCGCACAACTGCCTGCCCTTGGCGGTGAGCCACAGCCGAGTGCGCTCGCCCTCCGCGCGCGGTTCGACCAGATCCAGGCCGTCGTAACGCGGATCGGGGCCGAGCGCGGTGAGCAGGCGCTGCAACTCGCTCAGGCCCAGGCCGAGCCGCTTGGCGACACGATGCAGTGACTGGCCATCTTCCTCCGCCAGCAAGCGCAGCAACGCGAGCGCCATGTCTTCGCTCACAATCCTGCCTGCGCCGCCGCGCGGCGCAGCTTTACCGGGATCGCCTTCGACGCAGGCGTGCGTGCGCGTTCGGCGTGGCTGGCCAGCGGCACCAGCGGATTGGTTTCCGGAAAGTACGCGGCGAGACAACCCGCGGGAATGTCGTATTCAACCAGGCGGAAGCCGAGCACGCTGCGCTCGGTGAACGTGCCGTCGGGCTCGCGCCAGACCGAGGTGATATCGACTTCATCGCCGTCGCGGAAGCCGTGACGTTGCAGGTCCCGCGCGGAGATGAAGCACACCCGACGCAGGCCGTGCACGCCGCGGTAGCGGTCGTCGAGGCCATAGATGGTGGTGTTGTACTGGTCGTGCGAACGCACGGTCATGAGCGTCAGTAGTTCTTGCACTTTCCCTTCTCCCTCCGGGAGAAGGTGGCCAACGGCCGGATGAGGGTGCGGAGAACGAAGCTGTTCGTCGGTCGCCGCCTCCGAGCCGCAAGCCAAGGTATCGACTGTTGGGACTTGTCCGTGATTTGAACTCCCCCACTCCGCCGCACCCTCATCCCAATCCTTCTCCCGGGGGGAGAAGGGCTTGAGCGGATGCGTCACCAGCCAGGCCTTGCCATCCGCGGTCGGGAACGCGCGTTCGCGATTCGGATGATGCAGATGGAAGCCGCCCGCGGTCCGCACGCGCGCGTTGAAGTCCTCGAAGCCGTCGATCACGCGGGCGATGCGTTCGCGGATGCGGTCGTAGTCCTCGACCAACGCCAACCAGGGCGTGATGCTGCGCGGCAGCGTCGCCGCGGCCAGGCGCGCGATGATCGCCGGTTCCGACAGCAGCAGCTCCGAGGCCGGCGGATTCATGCCCGCCGACAGGTGCACCATGCTCATCGAATCCTCGACCGTCACCGCCTGCGGCCCGGCGACCTGCAGGTCGATTTCGGTGCGGCCCAGGCACGGCAGGATCAGCGCGTCGCGACCGTGCACCAGGTGCGAACGGTTGAGCTTGGTACTGACGTGCACCGTTAGTTCGCAATTGCGCAGCGCGGCCTGAGTCAGCGTGGTATCGGGCGTGGCCGCGGCGAAGTTGCCGCCGAGTGCGAAGAACACCTTGCCGCGCCCCTCGTGCATCGCGGTGATCGCATCGAGTGTGTCGAAGCCGTGTTCGCGCGGCGGCGCGAAGTCGAACTCCGCGCCGAGCCGGTTGAGGAAGTGTTCCGACGGCTTCTCGTAGATGCCCATCGTGCGGTCACCCTGCACGTTGGAATGCCCACGCACCGGGCACGGTCCCGCACCGGGCTTGCCGACGTTGCCGCGCAACAGCAGCAGGTTGCCGAGCATCTGGATGGTGGCGACGCTGCGATGGTGCTGGGTGATGCCCATGCCCCAGCACAGGATCGTCGCGTCGCTGTCGATGTAGATCTGCGCGGCCTGTTCGAGCTGGGCGCGGGTGAGGCCGGATTCGCGCTCCAGCTCCGACCATTCCAGCGCGCGCAGGCTCGCGGCGAACAGCTCGTAGCCGCGGGTGTGGTTCGCGACGAAGTCGAGGTCGACGGCGTCGCGTTCGACCACCACCTTCGCCATCGCCATCGCCACCGCGAGATCGCCGCCGATACGTGGCTGGTAGTAATCCGAGGCGATGCGGACACCGGGGCCGCCCGGACGCATGTCGATCGGCGACTTCGGATCGGCGAAACGCTCCAGCCCGCGTTCGCGCAGCGGATTGAAGGCGACAATGCGGCACCCGCGTTTGGCCGCTTCGCGCAGCTCGCCGAGCATGCGCGGATGGTTGGTGCCGGGGTTCTGGCCGAAAATAAAGATCGCTTGCGCCAGCTCGAAGTCGTCGAGCAGCACCGAGCCCTTGCCGCTACCGAACTGCTCGGTCAGCGCGACGCCCGAGGGCTCGTGGCACATGTTCGAACAGTCGGGCAGGTTGTTGGTGCCGAACTCGCGTACGAACAACTGGTACAGGAACGCCGCTTCGTTCGAGGCGCGCCCGGAGGTGTAGAAGATCGCTTCGTCAGGCGTTGCCAGCGCATTGAGTGTCGCGGCGATACGGGCGAACGCGGCGTCCCAGCCGATCGGCAGGTAACGGTCGCTGCCGACGTCGTAGAGCATCGGCTCGGTGAGCCGGCCCTGCGCCTCGAGGAAGTGGTCGTCGTGCGCGGCCAGCTCGGTCACCGTGTGCGCGGCGAAGAACTCGCGGGTCACGCGCTTACTGGTCGCTTCGTTGGCGACCGCCTTCACTCCGTTCTCGCAGAACTCGAAGGTCGAGTGCGCGTTGCGATCGGGCCAGGCACAGCCGGGGCAATCGAAGCCGGTGGGCTGGTTGGTGCGCAGCAGCGTGCTCGCACCCTTCATCACCACCTGCTGTTCGCGCAACGCATGCCAGGAACTCTTCAGCGCATCCCAGCCGCCGGCGGGTTTGAGATAGACGTCGATGGGTTTGCGCGTGGACATGGGCGGATTCTAGCGCTGCGGGTCGAGCATGCCTGTTACGGCGCGACGCTTTGTAGAGCGGAGCTTGCTCCGCTGCTGTTGCTCTTCAACCGTTCCTGCCAGAAGCAGCGGAGCAAGCTCCGCTCTACAAGACAACGGCGGGGCGTCGCCACGTCGGCTTGTGGCCCCAGCGCGCGACGAGGAAGTCGGTGAAGGCACGCACCTTGGCCGGCACGTAACGACGTTCGGCCATTACCACGTGCATGCCGAGGTCGGGGAATTTCCAGTCCGGCAACAACACTTCCAGGCGGCCGGCGGCGATGTCGTCGGCGACCACGAATTCCGGCACGCGCGCAATCCCGCCACCGGCCAGCATCACCGTATGCAACGCCAGACTGGAATTGGCTTCCAGGCGCGTGTTCAGCGCGACGCGCACAGTCTCGTCGTCGCGACTGAGCTGCCAGATGCGTCCGGCCGGATGCAGCGAATAGTGCAGGCAGTCGTAGGTGTTGAGCTGGTCCGGATGCGTAGGCCGCCCATGCGTGTCCAGGTACGACGGCGCCGCACACAACAGCACGCGCACGGTGCCCAGGCGGCGGGCCACCAGACTCGACGCGCTCAGCTCGCTGCCGAAACGAATCGCCAGATCGAGGCCCTCCTGCACCAGGTCGCGGGAGCGGTCGTCGAATTGCAGATCGAGGTCGATCTGCGGGTATTCGCGCAGGAACGCGCCGACCCAGGGCGCGACGTGCATCAGACCGAAGGTCATCGGTACGGTCACGCGCAAACGCCCCTGCGCCACGGTCTGCGTGTCGGCGACGGCACCTTCGGCGGCGCGCGCCTCGGTCAGTGCGGCCTGCGCGTGTCGCAGATAGGCCTGACCGGCTTCGGTGAGGCTCAGGCGGCGCGTGGTCCGGTGCAGCAGGCGTGCGCCTAGGCGGCGTTCGAGTGCGGAGACCTGCTTGCTCACCGCAGCCTTCGACAGCTCCAGGCTTTCGGCCGCGCGTACGAAGCTGCCCAGTTCGGCCACCCGCACGAAGGCGAGCAGACCGGCGAGGTCGAGGGCGGGGCGGGCGTTCTTCGCGGCTGGGATTGTTGACATAAGGAAACAGTCTAACCACCGCGAGGCCGATTATCGGCGCGGCTTCAATCCGTAACTTGCACGGCGTCGCCACCCGGAACGTCGCCATGAACTTCTCCCCCGTTGCTTCACGCTTTCTGCTCACGCTCAGCACCGGTGCACTGGTCGGCACCAGCTTCGTCGTGGCCAAACTGCTGCTCAATGCCGGCGCCAGCCAGGCGGCCGTGTCGTTCGTGCAGGTCGCCGGCGCCGCGCTGATCCTCGCCAGCGCGCTGAAGCTGCGCGGCAACGCGATCCCGCACGACCGCCGCACCGTCGCGTACTTCCTCGGCGCGGCGTTGATCGCGATCGCGGCGGGACCGCTGCTCGGCAACTGGGTGCTGGCACGCATTCCGGCCGGCGTGTTCACCGTGGTGGTGACGCTGTCGCCGATGTTCACCGCGTTGATCAATGCCGCACTCGACCGTCGCCGGCCGGCGGCGCAGACGCTGCTCGGCATTGGCCTGGGCCTGCTCGGCGTGCTGCTGGTGCTGGTGCCGCGGGCGCAGGCGGCGGTCTCGGCCGACGGCGCGCATGCCGAACAGGCACTCGCCCTGCTGGTCGCGCTGGGCGTGCCGATGCTGCTCGCCGCCGGCAATGTGTATCGCTCGCGGCGTTGGCCGCAGGGTCTGGCCGCGCCGGCCGCTTCCGCCGGCACGCTGGTCACGCAGGCCGCGCTGCTGATGCCGGTGTTCCTGTCCCGTCCGCAGGGTGAAGTCTCGGCGTTGCTGCCGCTGTGGCCGCTGCTGGTGCTGCTGTTCGGCGTGACGATCGCCTCGCAGCTGTCCGGTTCGTTCCTGCAGCGCATCGCCGGTGCGGCCGCCTACAGCCAGATCGGCTACGTGATCGCGCTCACCGGTATCGCCGCCAGCGCGCTGCTGTTCGGCGAAGCGCTCGGCGCCGGCTTCTGGCCCGCGGTGGCGCTGGTGTTCGGCGGAATCGTGCTGACCAACCGCGCCGTGCCTTCCCCCACTTCTGCATCTCCGGCCGCGCCGCAGGCGTTGCCGATCCGCTGATCCCACTCGCTTTCTACCCAAGGAACCATTGTCATGAAGACCTTCCTCCTCCGCGCCATCGCTGCCACCGCGCTCGCCTTCGCCGCCATCAATCCCGCCTGGGCCGATCGCCGCGATCCGCTCACGCCTGAGAACAGCGTGGTGCTGATGGTCGATTACCAACCGCAGTTCGTGTTCTCGGTGCAGTCGATCGATGTGTCCAAGCTGATCAACAACGCCGAGGGCCTGGCCAAGGCGGCGAAGGTGTTCGAGGTGCCGACCTTCTACGCCACGATCAGCGCGGACAAGTTCGGCGGCCCGTTCTTCCGCCAGCTCACCAGCGCGCGGCCCGACGTGAAGCCGTTCGACCGCACCGTGATCAACCCGATGGAAGACACCGTGCTCGGTCAGGCGATTCGCAAGAGCGGGCGCAAGAAGCTGCTGGTCAGCGGCTTGTGGACCGACAGTTGCGTGACCTTGCCGGTCCTGTCGGCGCTGAAGGAAGGCTACGAGGTCTATGTGGTCGTCGACGCCAGCGGCGATGTCTCGAAGGAATCGCACGACATGGCGGTGCAGCGCATGGTGCAGGCCGGTGCGGTGCCGGTGACCTGGCTCGCAGTGATGCTGGAATGGCAGGGCGACTGGAAGCGCAGCGAGACCGGCGCGCAGGTACAACAACTGGCGCAGCAGCACGGCGGCGCCTGGGGCCAGGGCATCGACTACTTCCAGACGATGGTGGCGCCGAAGCGCTGATCGCCGCACTCGACGCGCATCGGCCGGCATCACGCCGGCCGTTGTCGTGTTCACCGATCGGTCCACGAAATCGGATCTTCATCGGTTCCACACACGAGCGATTCAGATTCACCCGAATCGACGCTGCGTAGCGGCTTCAGCCGTTCAGGCCGTGCGTATGTTCATTCACCGCGCACATCGTTTGGGCAATGCTTGTGCGATGCCCACGACCAAGAAAGTGCCGGCGCTGACGCCGTATCGCAATCGCAGCGGCACGTCCGGCATCGCGGCATATGCCCTGCTCGACGACGGCCTGCTGGTGCGCTTTGCCGATGGCCGCACCTATCGCTACGGGCCGCAGCGACCAGGCCGCCACCATGTCGGCCGGATGAAGTCGTTGGCGATGGGCGGGCGCGGGTTGGCGGCTTATATCCAGCGCTACGTGCGCGAGAAGTACGAGGCGCGGTTGTTGACGTGACACGTCGCCCTGGGCAGTAACAGCATGCGACCGGAACGCGCCGGTCGCATGCGATCAGCGCATCAGTCGAGCACGCGGCAGAACACCGCCTTGAGGTAACGCGATTCCTGCACCTGCGCGAGGAAGGGATGGTCGGCGCCGGCGCCGGAGACCTTCAGCACCTGCACGGTGCGACCGGCGTAGAACGCGGCACGGCGCAGCATGTCGAGGAACTGGTCCTCGCTGACCAGGCCGGTGCACGAGAACGTCGCGAACAAACCACCCGGCTTGACCACGCTCAGCGCGAGCTTGTTCATGTCGAGGTACTTCTTCAGCGCGGCGATCACCTGCTCGCGGTCGCGGGTCATCTTGGCCGGATCGAGGATCACCACGTCGTACAGGTCGCCGCGCTGGCCGGCATCGCGCAGCCACGGGAAGATGTCGGCCTGGATGAAACGCGGGCGCACGTTGTTCAACTTCGCGTTGCCCTTGGCGATCTCGATCACCGCCTCATCGATGTCGACGCCGGTCACCTCGCTGGCGCCACGCACCGCCGAATACACGGCGAAGCCGCCGGTGTTGCAGCACAGGTCGAGCACGCGCTTGCCTTCGACCTGCTGGCTCAGCCATTCGCGGTTCTCGCGCTGGTCGGCGAAGAAGCCGGTCTTGTGCGCACCCGCAGGGTCGGCGCGGAATTTCACGCCGTATTCGGTGATCACCGCCGGCTGCGCCGGTTCGGAGCCGCGGAAGTCGAACGACTCCTGCTTCTGCACGTGCTCGTCGGCGGAAGCGTGGAAGCGACAGCCCGGGAATTGCTGCCTGAGCGCGTCGTAGATCCACTCGCGGTAGCGGAACGCGCCGGCGCTGAAGAACTCGACTACCAGTAGATCGTCGTAACGATCGACGACCAGGCCGCTGATGCCGTCGCCTTCGCTGTGCACGACGCGCCAGGCATTGCTGATCGCATCGAGCTTGAGGATGTCGCGGCGCAGCGAGACGGCTTCGGCGATCTTGCGGGCGAACCAGGCGGCGTCGACATCGACGTCGGGGTCGCGTTCGAGGACGCGCAGGGCGATGCGCGAATGGCCGTTGTAGAAGCCGCGGCCGATCCAGACCCCGTCGACGCCGACCACATCGACGATCTGGCCGGATTTGGGGCGGGTGGCGGGCTTTTCGACGAGGCGCTGGAAGATCCAGGGGTGGGTGGAGTTCCAGGCGTTCTTTAGGCGGACGATCGGGTATGTATCGGTATTCATTGCGGCATTTTACGCGGCTGATGTCCCCCTTCTCCCCGCTTTGCGGGGAGAAGGTGCCCGGAGGGCGGATGAGGGGCGCTTTTCGCGGCGGCCCCACGACCCCTCACCCTGCGTTTGCTGCGCAAACGCGGTCCCTCTCCCCGCAGGCGGGGCTAGGGTAAGAGCGCAATCGGTGGGCTCCGGGCCCCGGGATTCAATGTCCCGCCCCGCCGCCCTTGCATCGCCCCCCGCCCGCCGCCACTGCATTCGCATGCACCTGCCCAGCCCCGAACTCCCCGCCGATACCCCAGCCCAGCGCGCGCACGACCGGCGCCGGCTGTTGCGCGCCTTCAACCTGAGCTTCGCCTTCGTGCTGCTGCTGGGCGTGGTCTTCCTCGCCCAGCCTGCGTTCGATCTCGCGCCCTGGACCGTGCAGCCGCACGCCTGGACCGGCCTGCTCGGGGTGCTGACCGCGCCGCTGCTGCACGGCTCGATCGAGCACTTCGCGGCCAACGCCATCTCGCTATTGCTCCTGGGGTCGCTGGCCGGCACGGTCTATCCGCGCGCCACGCTGCGGGCGCTGCCGCTGCTCTGGCTCGGATCCGGGCTGGGCGCGTGGCTACTGGGCGACGCCGGCTCCTACCACCTCGGTGCGAGCGGACTGACCCACGGGCTGATGTTCCTGGTCTTCGCCCTCGGCCTGCTGCGCCGCGACCGGCCGTCGGTGGCGGCGGCGATGATCGCGTTCTTCCTGTACGGCGGGATGCTGCTGACCGTACTGCCGCATGAAGCGGGCGTGTCCTGGCAAGCGCATCTGGGTGGCGCGGTCGCGGGCCTGGTCGCGGCCTGGTTGTTCCGGCGCAGCGATCCGCTGCCGCCACGCCGCAAGTACAGCTGGGAAATCGAGGAAGAACTCGAAGCCGAAGCCGCGCAGCGCGAGCGCGACGAGCTCGAACGCGCCGCGGCCCACGATGTGCCGGTGCTGTGGCACCGGCCGGAGCACGAGGAGACGCGTGGCGTGGTGTTGCGGTTTCCGCCGCGGCGCGAATAGCGGCAAGGCAGCGGAGCAAGCTCCGCTCTACAAGGCTCGATGGTTTCGCGGTGACGTCGCGCGCTTGCGCTCAGCCACGCATGGACTGGCGCGGACGCCGGACGATCGCCGGTTCCGCCGACGGCGCATCGCGCAACTGCGCGCGCAGGTCGTCGAGCGTGGTGGCGATGTGTTGCTCCAGCAACGTGGTGACACGCTCGACATCGCGCGCCAGCCAGGCCTCCAGCAACTCGCGGTGTTCGTGCTGGGCGCGGGTGTTGCGACCGGCCGGTTCCAGGTGCTTGTGCACATAGCGTTCGGCGAGCACGTGCAGGCGCTCGACCAGCTGGGTGGTGACTTCGCGGCCACCCGGACGGACCAGCGCCAGATGGAACGCACGATTGAGCAGCACCGCGCCGCGCGGATCGGTTGCGAGCATCGCGTCGAGTGCATCCAGCGCGGCCTTGGCGGCATCGCGCTCGGCCTCGTCGGCATCGAGGCTGGCGCGCCCGGCGGCTTCGGGCTCGATCTTCAGACGCAGCGCGAACACTTCCTCGGCTTCGGTCGTGGTCAGCGCCGGCACGAAGAAGCCGCGGTTGGCGTACGAACGCAGCAGCCCGTGCTGTTCCAGCCGCGCCAGCGCCTCGCGCAGCGGGATCTTGCTGATCCCCAGCTCCTCGGCGAGCGCGTCCTGGCGGATCGGCGCCAGCGGCGGAATCCGCGCGGACAGGATCCGTTCGCGGATCACTTCGAAGGCCTGGTCGGCGAGGGTCCGGGTAACGATGCTCATGGCGCTAGTGTAGGGCGGGTCTTGACCCGCCATGCGACGAAACCACTCACTTTGACTCAGATGCGGTTCGAAAAGTCGGCCTACGGCGACATCAGCCACGACGAAGCGAAGGCGGGTCGAGACCCGCCCTACGCCAGCTGATAAGTCGTGCGCAGCGTGGTGTAAAACGCGCGCGCGGCGCGGCCCTGTTCACGCGGTCCGTAGCTCGATGCGCCGACACCACCGAACGGCGCATGGTGATCGACGCCCGCGGTGGGCAGGTTGACCATCAGCATGCCGGCACGGGCGTGGCGCTTGAACGCTTCGGCGTACTTTAGCGAGCGCGTGCACAGCCCCGCGGACAGGCCATAGCGCGAATCGTTGAGCAGCGCGAGCGCGGCGTCGAAGCCGTCGACACGGAACAAGCCCGCGACCGGACCGAAGATTTCTTCCTGCGCCAGCACGCTGTCGCGGCCGGCGTGATCGAACAGGGTCGGTGCGAAGTAGCAGTCATCCAGCGCCGGCTCGGCGCCGAAGCTGCTGTTTAGCCCGCTGGCGCGCACTGCGGCAACCTGCTGCGCGACGCGTTGTTTTTGTCGCGGCGAGGCGAGCGGACCGATGTCGGTGCTCGCGCTGCGCGGATCGCCGATCGCGAGCCGGCCCACGCGCGCCTGCAGCGCTTCGACGAAGCGGTCGGCGATCGCGTGCTCGACGATGATCCGCGAGGTCGCGGTGCAGCGCTGGCCGGCGGCGAAGAACGCGCCGTTGGCGGTGCATTCCACCGCGATGTCGAGATCGGCGTCGGCGAGCACGATCAGGCCGTTCACGCCACCCATTTCCAGCTGCAACCGCGCGCCGCGCGCGGTGACGGCTTCGCGCACGCGCGCGCCGGTGCCTTCCGAACCGGTGAATGAAACTGCGTCGATGCCCGGCTGCGCAGCTAGCGCCGCGCCGGTGACTCCGGCGCCGAGCACCATGTTGACCGCGCCGGCCGGCAAGCCGGCGTCGGCGATGATGCCCATCAGTTTGGCCGCGATCGCGGACGACACTTCCGACGGTTTCCACACCACGGTGTTGCCGAACGCGAGCGCGGGCGCGATCTTCCAGGCCGGGATCGCGATCGGGAAGTTCCACGGCGTGATCAATCCGACCACGCCAACCGGCGCGTGCATGACTTCGACCATCGCGCCGACGCGGGTGGAATCGAAGCGTTCGCCGGCATTGCGCAGCGCCTCGCCGGCAAAGAAGTCGAAGATCCGCGCCGCGCGCATGGTCTCGCCGCGCGCATCGCGCAGGGTCTTGCCGGTTTCGCGTGCGATCAGCAGGGCGAAGTCGTCGACTGCGGCGACGATCGCGCGGCCGATCCGCGCCAGCGCGTCGGAACGCGCTTCGATGCCAGCCGCGTCGAAGGGTGCCAATGCATCGCGCGCGGCTTGGGTGGCCTGCGCGACCAGCACGGCGCCGGCTTCGGGCAATTGCACCACCAGATCGTCGGGGGCGTGCGGGTTGCGTTGTTCGAGTGCGGCGGGGCCGGCGACGAGCTGGCCAGCGATGTGGTGGGAGAGAGTTAGGAGTTCGGTCATTACGGCACCTTGAGAGTCAGCGAATTTCTCCCTCCCTTTTCGCGCAGCGAAGGGGCGGGTTGGGGAGGGTCAAGCGCGTAGTGCGAGTTTGTTTTTGGCTTTGCATTTCACCGACAAGAACAACAGCAACATCAAAAGCCCCCCTCCCAACCTCCCCCTTGCGCTATGCGCAAAGGGGAGGAGCACTGCCCCCTCCCTTTCGCCGTAGGCGAAGGGGAGGGTTGGGGAGGGGTCGAGCGCGTAGCGCGAGTTGCTCTTGCTTTTGATCCATAGCAACAGCAACAACAAAAGCACCCCCTCCCGGCCTCCCCCTTGCGCTGCGCGCAAAGGGGAGGAGCAAATCAGCAGCGATGGATCGCTGCCTGGCTTCTTCGTCTCACGTCACCACGAAGCCGCGATGGAACACATCGGCTTCATCGATCCAGATCTGGTTGAAACCGGTGGCAATCGCACTGCCCTCGATCGACGGCACGATCGCGTTGAAGTCGCCCAACGTGGTTGCGGCTTCGACCCGACCGATGAAGCGGCTGCCGATGTAGCTCTCGTGCACGAAGCGGTCGCCGACTTTCAGGCGGCCCTTCGCGGCCAAGTGCGCCATGCGCGCGGAGGTACCGGTGCCGCACGGACTGCGATCGATCGCGCGCTCGCCGTAGAAGACCGCGTTGCGGCCATCGGCGCCGTCGCCCCTCGGCTTATCCGCCCACAACACATGGCTGACCCCGCGGATGGTCGGGTCGAGCGGATGCACTGGTTCAAACTGTTCGCGCACCAGGCGACGCACCTGTTGGCTCAATTCGATGATGCGTGCCGCACCGAGGTCGTCGAGCGCGGTGTACGCGCCCTGCGGTTCGACGATCGCGTAGTAGTTGCCGCCATAGGCAACATCCACATTGAGCGGACCGAAGCCGGGCACCTCGATGCGGATGCCTTCCGCGGCGAGGTAGCTCGGCACGTTGCGTAGCTTCACCGCGGTGACCCGGTTGCCTTCCTGCGCGTATTCGACCTCGATCACCCCGGCCGGCACTTCGACTTTCAACCGTCCCGGCGTACGCGGCTTGATCAGGCTGTTTTCCAGACCGAAGGTCATGATCCCGATCGTGCCGTGCCCGCACATCGGCAGGCAGCCGCTGGTCTCGATGAAGAGCACGCCGATGTCGGTGTCCTCACGCGTCGGCGGATACAGGAAACCGCCCGACATCATGTCGTGGCCGCGCGGCTCGAACATCAAGCCGGTGCGGATCCAGTCGTAGCGCGCCAGGAAATCCTGGCGACGCTCGCTCATCGACGCGCCCTGCAGCAGCGGCGCGCCGCCGCTCACCAGCCGAACCGGATTGCCCGCGGTGTGGCCGTCGATGCAGAAGAAGGTGTGGCGCATGCGCATGCTCCGTGCTGTCGACCGGCTCAGGCGGCGCGCGCGGTGAGCGTCGGGCGCGTGGCTGCGGCCTTTTCCACCATTCTGATCACTTCCTCTCGGCGCGCGCCGGTCAGCGGCATGCGCGGCATGCGCACGCGTTCGCTGCCGCGGCCCATGATCTGCTCGGCGAGCTTGATCGACTGGACCAGGTCGTGTTCGGCGTCCAGGTGCAACAGCGGCATAAACCAGCGGTAGATCGCGCGCGCGGTTTCGAGGTCGCCGTCCTGGAACGCATTCCACAGCGCCAACGATTCCTGCGGGAACGCCGAAGTCAGTCCCGAGACCCAACCCTGCGCGCCCAGCATCAGGCCTTCCAGCGCGACGTCGTCGAGGCCGGCGAACAGCGCGTAGCGTTCGCCCAGCGCGTTGTAGAGATCGGTGAAGCGGCGCGGATCGGGCGCGCTTTCCTTGACCGCGACGATGTTCGGCACATCGCTCAGCGCCTTGAGCGTGTTGACGCTGACGCTGACGCGATAAGCCGGCGGATTGTTGTAGAGCATGATCGGCAGCGCCGTGGCCTGCGCGACCGCGCGGAAATGCGCCTGCAGTTCGGCCTCGGCCGGTACGTACACCATCGCCGGCAGCAGCATCAGCCCGGTCACGCCGGCCTGTTCGGCCTCGCGGGCGAAGCGGATCGCGCGCTCGGTGGTGAGTTCGGAGCAGCCGGCGATCACCGGCACCTTGCCTTCGGCGGCTTCGACCGCGGCCATCACCACCGCCAGCTTCTCGTCGGCTTCCAGCGAATTGTTCTCGCCGCAGGTCCCGCAAACGATCAGCGCATGCACGCCGTCGCGGATCAGGGCGCGGTGTACCTGCTGGGTGGCGTCGAGGTCGACCGAGAGGTCGGCGGTGAACTGCGTGGTGGCGGCGGGGATCACGCCCTGCCAGGTGCAGGTGGGGGCCATGCGGGTTGCTCCGGGGTTGACTGTTTCGAATATGGTATACGATATACCATCATCTGCGACAAGCGGCGGTCGGCCGCGGAGGGACCGGAGTGGGCGTCGGGCAGAACGAAACGGCCTTGGTGATCGGCGGCGGGATCGTCGGTCTCGCCTGCGCACTGCAACTGCAGCGGCTGGGTCTGCGCACCGTCCTGGTGGAGGCGCAGGCCCAGCCGGCTGCGGCCTCGTACGGCAATGCCGGGCATATCGCGGTGGAACAGGTCGAACCGCTGGCCTCGTGGGCGACGATCCGCTCCGCGCCGAGGCGGCTGTTCGCGCGCGGCGGTGCGCTCGATGTGCGCAATCCGGTCGCACTGACGCCGTGGTTGCTGCGTTTCGCCCGTGCCTCGACCCCGGCGCGCTTCGATGCCGGCCGCATCGCGCTGAGCGGACTGCTGCAGGCGGCCCTTCCGGCCTGGCGTGAACTGGTCGACGTGCTCGGCCGCCGCGATCTGCTCCAGGTCGATGGCCACACCGTGTTGTGGGAATCGGCGCAGAGCGCGCAACACAAGCGCGATGCCTGGATGCGCGCGGACATCGGCAGCGCGCGGGTGCGCGATCTCGAGGCCGCGGAACTCGACGAATTCGCGACCTTGCTGCGCGCTCGTCCGGTCGGCGGCATTCGCTTCGACGGTACCGGCCAGGTCGCCGATCCGGCCTTGGTGCTGCAGGCGTTGCGCGAGGCGTTCAGCGCTGCTGGCGGCGAGTACGTGCATGGCCATGTGCGTGCACTCGCGGTCGAAGCCGGCCGCGCCGTCGCAGTGCGCGACGACGGCAGCGAACCTATTCGCGCCGATCTGGTCCTGGTCACCGCCGGCATCGGCGCGAAGCCGCTGATGGCCTCGCTCGGTATCAATGCGCCGGTGGTGGCCGAACGTGGCTATCACCTGCAATGGGCGCAACACGGCTGGCCGGCGCGGTTCGCGCCGGTGGTGTTCGAGGACCGCTCGCTGATCGTCACCCGCTTCCGCAGCGGTCTGCGTGCGGCCAGCTTCGTCGAATTCGCGCGTCCGCAGACGCCGCCGGATCCGCGCAAGTGGGACGCGCTGATGGCGCACGCGACCGCGCTACGCCTGCCCGTGCACGAGGCCCCGCAGGCATGGATGGGCGCGCGCCCGACCCTACCCGATTACCTGCCGGCGATCGGCCGCAGTCATGCGATTCCCAACCTCTGCTACGCATTCGGTCATCAGCACCTCGGGCTGACGCTCGCGCCGATCACCGCGCGGCTCGTCGCCGCGTTGGCAGTGCATGCGGAGCCGCCGCTGTCGATCGCGGCGTTCGATCTCAAACGTTTCCAGTAGGGCGCCGCGAGCGAGTTCAGTAGCGATAGCGATGAACGCGCCGCAGCGCGCTGCGATTTCCACGAACCGAAAGAACCCCGGGTTACCCCCAGTCCCACGGAGTGCAGTCATGAGTCACGGCATCGGCGGTTCCAACGCGGCAAGCGAACTCGCGGCACTGACGCGCTGGTCGCAACCGGCATTGCGGATCGGCATGGAGGAACGTGCACAGCGTCTCGCCCGTGCACGCCATCTGCTAGCCAACAACGGCGCCGATGCATTGGTGGTATCCGGTCGCGCCAGCCTGCGTTACTTCAGCGGTCTGTCGTGGTCGCCGAGCGAACGCCTGGTCGCGCTGGTGTTACGTGCGCACGGCACGCCGGTGATGGTGTGCCCGCGCTTCGAACTCGGCACGGTCCAGGCCGGGCTCGGTATCGACGCCGAGATCCGCACCTGGGAAGAGCACGAGAACCCGTATGCACTGGTCGCCGATGCGCTGCGCGAGCAAGGCGCGACCGTGCTCGCTCTGGATTCGGAGGCGCCGTTCTTCGTCGCCGAAGGCCTGCGTCGCGCCCTGTGGCCGATCGTCCTGCGCGAAGCCGCGCCGGTGATCGACGGTTGCCGCATGTACAAGTCGCAAGGCGAGCTCGCGCTGATCCGCCAGGCGATGGCGATGACGCTGGAGGTGCAGCGCCGCGCCGCCACGATCCTCGCGCCCGGCATCACCACCGGCGAGGTGCGTCGCTTCATCGACGCCGCGCACCGCGCGCTCGGCGCGGACGGCGGCAGCACGTTCTGCGCGGTGCAGTTCGGCGAAGCCACCTGCTATCCGCACGGCGTGCCCGGCGAGCAACAACTGCAGGACGGCGACGTGGTGTTGATCGACACCGGCTGCCAGGTCGACGGCTACAACTCCGACATCACCCGCACCTACGTGTTCGGCAAGCCGAGCGCGGCGCAGACGGCCGTGTGGCAGCTCGAGCGCGATGCACAGCAGGCGGCGTTCGAAGCGGTGCGTCCTGGCGTCGCCTGCGAAGCGATCGACGCCACCGCGCGCGGTCTGCTCGAGCGTGCCGGCTACGGTCCCGACTACAACCTGCCCGGTCTGCCGCATCGCACCGGTCATGGTCTGGGCCTGTCGATCCATGAACCCGCGTACCTGGTGCGCGGCGACACCACGCCGCTCGCACCGGGCATGTGCTTCAGCAACGAACCGATGCTGGTAGTGCCCGGGCAATTCGGCATTCGCCTGGAAGACCACTTCCACGTTACCGAACGCGGCGCGCAGTGGTTCACCGCGCCGGCGCATTCGATCGCCGCGCCATTCGGCTGATCCGCGTTTCGATCACAAGTCAACGCATCGGGAGCGCCGGGCCGCGCTTCCGTGGGCAGCGATGCATTTTCTGGCGACATCGCCGCGTGAAATTCGCCTCTAGACGGCAGCGAAGAATCGCTGCCCACCGCCATAAGGAGTTTGTGCGATGTCGTCCAGAGTGAGCTGTAGAAAATGGACCCCGCGGGTCGTGCTTGGGGCCAGCGGCCTGTTGGTTGCGTTGGTTGCTTACGCAGGCAGCCAGCTGATGGTGCCCGCCGCGCCGGTTACGCCGGCCAACGCAATGCCCGCGCCGATGCTGGCCGGTGCATCCTCGGTGTGGGAAGCGAACGCGCAGGCGCTCGTCACCTCGGCGTCGGTAACGGCGCATACCGACCAGTCGCCGAAGATGCCCTCCAGCGAGAAGCAGGTGTTCGGCGCGCACGTGCAGCAGCGCGCGTTGGATCCCAGCCAGCGCATGCCGCAGCAGGCGCCGCTGAGCCGTAGGGTCGAGAGTGGCTTCGATCATTCCGATGTGCGCGGCAATGCGCTCAAGCGGCCTTCGCTGACCCAGCGCACCAAGACGATGGCGGCGTTCGCATCCTGCAACACCAGCCAGTTCGCCGGCCTTAGCGGCAGCGCGCTGGTCTCGGCGGTCAAGGCGGCCGATACCGCGTGCATCAACGCGCTGTTCGGCATCAAAGGCTCGACCGCCTACGGCACGTTCCGTGAAGCGCAGATGGTCACGATCGCGAATGCGCTCACGACCTCGGCCACGTCCTACAGCGGCACCAACGCCGACAGTACCCTGCAGCTGGTCCTGTTCCTGCGCGCCGGCTACTACGTGCAGTTCTACGACAGCAGCGTCGGCGCCTACGGCACCGCGCTGAAGACTGCCATCCGCGGCGCGCTCGATGCATTCGCCGCGAATGCGAACTTCGGCCTGGTCAACGACGTGCATGGCGAGATCCTGGCCGAGTACGTGACCCTGCTCGACAGCTCCGGCGAGAACGCGCGTTACCTGTACGTGGTCAAGCGCCTGCTCAACAACTACAGCAGCGCGCACAACGCCTACTACTGGATGAAGACGGCGTTGAACAACGGCTACACGCTGCTGTTCCGTGGCCACGACCAGGCCGACTTCCGCACTTTGGTCCAGTCCGACACCTCGATCGTCGAAACGCTGTACGCGTTCGCCAACAACAATTTCGGCATGCTCGGCGGCAGCGACGACTACCTAGTCGCGAATGCGGGACGCGAGATGAGTCGCTTCCTGCAATACACCGGCACGCTGAAGAGCGTGACCCAGGTGCGGGCGAAGTCGCTGCTGGATCGCTCGGCCGTGACCGGTCCGACCGCGCGGATGTGGATGGGCGTCGGCGAAATGATCGACTACCACGACAAGCCGAACTGCGGCTACTACAACCTGTGCGACTTTAAGGGCCGCGTCGACTCGAGCGTTCTGCCGATCAGTTACACCTGCAGCCCGACGCTGCGCATTCGCGCGCAGTCGATGACCACGGCCGAACTCGCCAACACCTGTTCGATCGTGGCCGGCGAGGAAACCTACTTCCACCAGCAGGTCAATTCGAACCGCACGCCGGTCGCCAACGACTCCAACGCCGCGCTGGAGATGGTGGTGTTCAACAGCAGCGACGACTACGGCAGGTACGCCGGCGCGTTGTACGGGATCGACACCAACAACGGCGGCATGTACCTCGAAGGCAACCCGGCCGACAGCAACAACCAGGCCCGGTTCATCGCGTACGAGGCCGAGTGGCTGCGACCAACGTTCGAGATCTGGAACCTGACCCACGAGTACATCCATTACCTGGATGGCCGCTTCGACATGTACGGCGATTTCAACGCCGCGATGACCCAGAAGACGGTGTGGTGGGTGGAAGGCTTCGCCGAGTACATGTCGTATTCGTACCGCAACCTCGCCTATACCGCGGCACAGAACGAAGCGGCACTCGGTACGTATGCGCTCAGCACGGTATTCCAGAACGACTACAACAGCGGCACCACCCGGGTGTATCGCTGGGGCTATCTGGCGGTGCGCTACATGTTCGAGAACCGCCGCAGTGACGTCAGCACGATCCTCGGCTACTTCCGTCCGGGCAACTACACCGGCTATGCGGGCTTCATGAACTCGATCGCCGGGCGTGACGATGCCGCGTTCCGCGCCTGGCTGCCCTGCGTCGCCAATCCGGCTTCGTGCGGAGCCGCCAACCAACCGCCGACGGCGCGCTTCAGTATCGCCACCAACGGTCTGACCGCGACGTTCACCGATAGCTCCAGCGATCCGGACGGGAGCATCGTTTCGCGCGCATGGAATTTCGGCGACGGCACCAGCTCGACGGCGACCAATCCCAGCAAGAGCTACGCCAGCCCCGGCACCTATTCGGTGCAGCTGACCGTCACCGACGACAAGGGAGCGCGGCATAGCGTCACCCAGTCGGTCACCGTCGCCCTGCCCGAATGCACGGGCGCGGACGTGCGGACACTCGGCAAGAACTGCAGCCGCAGCAACCTGGCCGCGACGCAGGGCAATTACGTCTACATGTATCTGTACGTGCCCGCCGGCACCAGCACGCTGACGATCACTAGTGCTGGCGGCAGCGGCAATGCCGATCTGTACGTGAACACGTTGGGCAGCTGGGCGACGACGAGCTACCACAACTACCGCTCGACCAATGCTGGCAACGGCGAGTCGATCACCGTGAGCAATCCGCCGGCCGGCTACGTCTACATCAGCCTGTATGGCGCCAGCGGCTTCAGCGGCGTGCGCGTGTCCACGCAGTACTGACGACAACGATGGCGTTGGAGGCGGCGCATTCCGCGTCTCCAACGCCTGATGTTTCCTCGCTCGGGGCGGACTGCGGTCTGCGTCCGCCCCGCTTTTTCACCCGCCGCTCCTCGCGAGGAGCAGGCTTGCGGAGTCCGGTCCCATGGTGCTGATCCTGTTGACGTTGCTGTGCGGTCTGGCGCTGCTGTTTCTGATCGTGCTGCTGCGCACCGCCCGGCGACGCGGCCAACTACGTCCGCACGCCGAGGCCGTGGCGCTGGGCGCGATCACCAATTTCTTCGACACGCTTGGCATCGGTTCGTTTGCGCCGACCACGGCCTACCTGAAGCTGCGGCGCCTGGTCCCCGACAGCTTCCTGCCAGCGACCCTCAATACCGGGCACGCGCTGCCCACGGTGGCGCAGGCCCTGATCTTCATCCACCTGGTGCGGGTCGATCCCGTGCTGCTCGGCGGCTGCATCGGCGCAGCCGTGATCGGTGCCACGCTCGGCGCACCGTTGGTGGTGCGCGTGCCGGTCCGCGTCGTGCAAGGTGTCGTCGGTATCGCGATGCTGATCGCGGCCGCGCTGTACGCGCTATCGAATCTCGACCTGTTGCCCGCCGGCGGCGAAGCCCTGGCGCTGCCGCGCTCGTTGCTGGTGATCGCGGTGCTGGTGCACTTGCTGCTGGGCGCGTTGATGAGCTTCGGCATCGGCCTGTATGCGCCGTCGCTGATCCTGTTGAGCCTGCTCGGGCTCAATCCCACCGCGGCGTTCCCGGTGATGATGGGGGCGTGCGCGTTCCTGATGCCGGTCAGCGGTCTGCGCTTCGTCCGTTCCGAACGCATCGATCTGCGCGTGGTGCTGGGCTTGGCGCTCGGTGGCATTCCGGCGGTGCTGCTCGCCGCGTACGTGGTGAAGTCGCTGCCGCTGGCGACACTGCGTTGGGGTGTGGTCGTGGTCGTGCTCTATGCCGCCACGCTGCTGCTGCGCGCGGCCCTGAACGGCTCCGTACCGAAGCGTGAAGGCGTTATTAACGGAGAACTAACGAGAAATTGACAAACGTAACGGTGGCCCGCAACCTCGCTCCCGCCGAATCGGGCAAAACTCCTACGGATATAAAGCAAATGAAGAAGACCCTGATCCTCTCCGTCGCGCTGGCTCTGGCCGGCCTGTCCACCTCCGCCCTGGCCGCTGAAGGCCAGGGCTTCGTCCGCGGCACCATCGGCCAGACCAACGTCGACGTCGACGGCGGCGGCAGCGACGACGACACCTCGTTCTCGGTCGGCGGCGGCTACTACTTCAACGCCAACTTCGCCGTTGAAGGCGCCTACAGCGACCTGTACAACAAGGACGGCGGCAAGCTGTCGAGCTTCGGCGCAGGCGTGGTGGGCAAGAAGAACTTCGGCGCCAACAACAGCGGCTTCTTCATCGACGGCCGCCTTGGCGTCGAGCGCGTGAAGGGCGAAGCCTCCGACGGCGTCACCAGCGTCGACGACACCTCGACCAAGGCCTACTACGGCGTTGGCGCCGGCTACGACTTCAGCGAGGCGTTCGGCCTGAGCCTGAACTACACGTTCCACAAGGCCGACCTGGAAGGTCTGTCGCTCGACGCCGACACCATCAGCGTCGCCGGCGAATACCGCTTCTAATCGTTGCACCTGCTGTACCGGGAACGGCCGCCGCAAGCGGCCGTTTCCTTGTGCTGAACAACACTCACCTCAAGGAAGACACCCAATGAAGAAGACCCTGATCCTGTCCGTCGCGCTGGCTCTCGCCGGCCTGTCCACCTCCGCCATGGCTGCTGAAGGCCAGGGCTTCATCCGCGGCGAAATCGGCGACAGCAACGTCGATGTATCGCTTCCGGGCGACAACGACAGCGACAACGACGTCGCGGCGCTGTTCTCCGGCGGTTACTGGTTCACCCCGAACATCGCGGTCGAAGGCCGTGTCGGCACGCTGTACAACGCCGACCTGGGCAACGACGAGGAGTTCGACCTGGT
Organism: Lysobacter tyrosinilyticus; assembly: GCF_054779815.1. Taxonomy (NCBI): domain Bacteria; kingdom Pseudomonadati; phylum Pseudomonadota; class Gammaproteobacteria; order Lysobacterales; family Lysobacteraceae; genus Lysobacter; species Lysobacter tyrosinilyticus. The sequence goes on along the minus strand of NZ_BAAGXN010000001.1, from coordinate 253,894 downwards.
GGTGCTGGGCGTGGGCGCGGTGGGCAAGAAGAACTTCGGCGCGAACAACACTGGCTTCTTCATCACCGGCCGTGCCGGTATCGCTCGCATGAGCGCCCAGGTGCGCGACGAAAACGACTTCGATGTCATCGACCACGAGTGTTCGACCAAGCCGTACTACGGCGTCGGCCTCGGTTACGACTTCAGCGAGCGCTGGGGCATGGGCGTGAATTACGACCGTTACCAGGGCGACTTCTCCGGCGTCGACGTCGACGTCGACACGGTCACCGTCAGCGGCGAATGGCGCTTCTGATCGCCCGCTGTCTGCAGTAAAGAAAGCGGCCACGTCAGTGGCCGTTTTCTTTTGCGACGCGCCGGGTGCACTAAGTGCGTGGCAGCGGCAAGCCGCCGAATGCCTTCACCGTGCGCAGCACGAAGCTCGAATTCACGTCGGCCACGCCGGCCTGATTGAGCAGGTGATCGAGCAGGAAGCGCGAGAAGTGTTCGAGGTCGCGCACCGCGACCTGCAACAGGTAGTCCATGTCGCCAGTCAGCGCATGGCAGGCGACGACCTCGTCCCACTGGTTGACGAAGGCGCCGAACGCCGCGATCGAGTCGGCATCGTGATGACGCAGCTGCACGCGCACGAAGGCTTGCAGGCCCAGGCCGAGGCGTTCGGGATCGGTCTCGGCGCGGTAGCCACGGATCACCCCTTCACGCTCTAGCCGCTGCACCCGGCGCAGGCAGGCCGAGGCCGACAGGTGCACGCGTTCGGCCAGCTCGGCATTGGTCTGGCGGCCGTTGCGCTGCAGCTCGGCCAGCAGCTGCAGGTCGGTGCGATCGAGGTTGACGGCGGTCATGGCAGGCTCATGCGCGAATAACGTCGTTTACGCAAGAATCATGCGCCAATGCTGCCAATGCGCGCAACAACGCAAGCCTGTTGCGCGGGTACGTCGCTAAAGTGCGTTGTAGAGCGGAGCTCGCTCCGCTGCTTGTGCCTGCCCCGTGCTCCGACCGAAAGGCAGCGGAGCAAGCTCCGCTCTACAAAGCCCCCTCGCCCAGGACTTGCCGTGAACACCACGCCCAGCCGCGTCGAACACCAGCTCACCGACAAGGGCTACGTCCCGGTCTACACCACGGCCGTGGTCGAGCAGCCCTGGTCCAGCTACACCAGTACCGACCATGAGGTCTGGGCGACCCTGTTCGCGCGCCAGCAGGACATCCTGGTCGGCCGCGCCTCGGACGAGTTCCTGCGCAACCAGCGCGCGATGGGCATGGCGCCCGACCGCATCCCGAAGTTCGACGAACTCAACGCGGTGCTGCGCAAGGCGACCGGCTGGGAGCTGATCGGCGTCGAGGGCCTGCTGCCGGAACTCACCTTCTTCGAGCATCTGGCCAATCGTCGCTTCCCGGTGACCTGGTGGATCCGCAAGCCCGAGCAGCTCGATTACCTAAGCGAGCCGGACCTGTTCCACGACCTGTTCGGCCATGTGCCGCTGCTGATGAACCCGGTGTTCGCCGACTACATGGCCGCGTACGGCCGCGGCGGCGTCAAGGCGCACGCGATCGGCCCGGAAGCGCTGGTCAACCTGACCCGCCTGTACTGGTACACGGTGGAGTTCGGCCTGATCAGGCAACCCGATGGCCTGCGCATCTATGGCAGCGGCATCGTCTCGTCCAAGGGCGAATCGATCTACTGCCTGGAGAACGCCGCGCCCAACCGCATCGGTTTCGATCTCGAGCGGATCATGCGCACGCGCTACCGCATCGACACCTACCAGAAGACCTACTTCGTCATCGACAGCTACGAACAGCTGATGGAAGCGACGACGCCGGACTTCACTCCGATCTACGCGAAGCTGGCGCAGCAGGAATCGATTCCGGCCGGCAATGTTCTCGATACCGATGCGGTGTTCAACCGCGGTACCGGCGAGGGCTGGCTGCAGGACGGCGACGTGTAAGGTCCTCGCAATCAACGTTTTCCAAGGGGCGCGAACGCGCCCCTTTTCATTTTCAGGTGCTTACGCAAGCGGGGCTGCGCTTCGCGGATCACTCACCGCCGCCCGCCTACGCTGCGCGCATGGACGCCAACGCCGCCACCGTCGTCCGCACCGGCGTCGAAATCGTGCCGACGCGATTGCAGTTGCCGCGCACCGGAGCGGCGGCATGAACTTCCGCGATCGCCGCCATGCCGGGACGCTGTTGGCGCAGGTGCTGAGCCACTACGCCGGGCGCGACGACGTGGTCGTGCTGGCACTTCCGCGCGGCGGCGTGCCGGTGGCTTACGAAGTCGCGCAGGCGCTGCACGCACCGCTCGATGTATTCCTGGTGCGCAAGCTCGGCGTGCCCGGCCAGGAAGAACTCGCTATGGGCGCGATCGCCAGCGGCGGCGTGCGCGTACTCAACGAAAGCATCGTGCAAAGCCTGCGCAACGGCATGACCCACGTCGAAGCCGTGGCCGCGCGCGAGCAGCAGGAACTGGAACGGCGCGAACACGCCTATCGCGGCGATCGCCCCGCGCTCGAGCTCGACGGCCGGACCGCAATCGTCATAGACGACGGCCTCGCCACCGGCGCGACCATGCGTGCCGCGGTGAAGGCCCTGCGAGCGTGGCATCCGGCGCGGGTGGTGGTGGCGGTACCGGTCGGCGCCGGCGAAGCCTGCGCGCTGCTGCGCCGCGAAGCCGATGAAGTGGTGTGCGTGCGCACTCCCGCGGCCTTCAGTGGCGTGGGCATGTGGTACGACGACTTCACCCAGACCTCGGATGAAGAGGTGCGCGCGCAACTGAAAGCAAGCAGGTGGCCATGACTTTGCCGTCGGCCGCTGCGATACAGAGCGCGTCCCCCCGCGTGCGATTACGACGCGCTGCTTGAATGCATCGGCGCGGCTTCGCTGGTGTTGTTGGGCGAATGCTTCGGCTATTTCGGCGAGGACGTACAGGCCTACGGCTATGCAACTGGCTTCGAGCTTGCGCCCAGTTGTGAGAACGAAGTCGTCGCGCAGCTCGTGGAGTTGCGCCATCGCGCCGCTCGCATCGATGCCCATGCGGTCGACAGTGACGATCGCGACGACGACGGGTTCTTCGCCGAACAGAACGCGCGCCTGGCCCTCACCGCCTAGGCCTACTACCGCAGTATGTTCCGCGGCTGGGTCCAGCTCATGGAACCTTCGCGACGCCCACATGGAAACGCTGCAGGCGCTGATCGAGCGCGGCGCGCGACGCGGATGTAAGGAAAAGATCTGGGCGCACAACTCGCATCTGGGCGATGCGCGCGCTACCGAAATGGGCGCGCGTGGCGAACGAAACCTCGGCCAGCTGGGGGAACGCCACCGCAAGGATGCCGTGCTGGTTGGCTCAGTACCTATCGCGGCAGCGTCACCGCCGCTGGCGACTGGGATGAACCTGCGCGACGTCGCCGTGTGCGTCCCGGCTTGGCCGGCAGCTACGAAGCGTTGCTCCATGAGATCGGGATGTCGCGTTTCCAACTCGATCTCAATGATCCATCGCGGTGGCATCACGAGGAACCGCCGGAGACGTGGCCGAGCGGGTTATGAAGCCTGCTCGCCTTCGCTACTTGAGCACTTGCGCGCGGGCTTGCTTCTTCGCCGTGATCGCCCCAGCGCGAGTCGGACCGACGCCGGCGGCAGGCGCGATGCCCTTCGTCACGGAAGCCGCATTGTTGCTCTTCGACAGTTCCGGGGTATCGGTCAGCGCCCGCGCGGACACCACGAGCTGGGAACGCCGCGTCGAATCGGCGGCCACCACGATTGGCAGGCTGATCGTCCGCGTGAGGTTTGAACCCAGGCTCGCGGTCAGGCAGTCGACCTTGCGCGTCCTGGGGCTCTGGGATCGCACGACGCAGTTCGCCGGAAGCTCGCCGAGCTCAAGGCTGCCGGTCGAAACCGAAAGCGCTATTTCCACCAGCGGGGCGTTGATCGGAGTCTGCGCGAAGGTGGTCGACAACGTCACCGTGGCGGCGTCCAGCGTGGTGGACACCGCCATCCGGAGGTCGGGCCGCTTCGGTGGCACCGGGCCGACACAGCCGCTGCCATAGAAGACCGTGACCCAGACGCTCAACGACGTGGTGGCGATATCCGGGCAGCCATCGCTGTTGAGATCGCCGGCTTTCAGCGAGGTGGCGTTGGTCAGGGTCCAGGGGAGCTCCTGCTCGCTGCCCAGCCCATTGGATCCCTGCAGGAACAAGCCAACTCTGCCGTTGTGATTGACCACCAGGTCGGCACGACCGTCTCCATTCAGGTCCCCACCCAGCAGGGGATTGAACGACAGGAATCTCCAGCTTTGCAGGCTCGCCGCGGCTTGCGCGTAATCCGGACTTTGCCTGGGGTCGTACACGTACAGCAACGTGTCGTAGTAGCCGCCGGTGCCGACGACGACGAGATCGTCATGGCCGTCGCCGGTGTAGTCCGCGAGTAGCGCGTCCTCCACGACGAAACCGGGGTCGATCTTGATCGGGGCCGTCGGAGCGCGGCCAGGATCCTTCCTGATCAACTGCGCACGCCCGCTGGAATCGGTCATCAGCAGGTTCTCGCGCAGGCCTTCTCCGTCGCTGGCTTTGAGCGTCCAACCCGACTCGAACGAACGCCCCAGAATCACCGGACGCGGATCCAGCGTGCCATCGCCTTTGCCACGGAAGTACATGGGCCGCGTGAGCGGCATCACAGCGCCATTGGTGCTGACGACGTCCAGCGTCCCGTCCAGGTCCATGTGCGCCAATCCGACGCGAAACGAAGTCACGCCGGTGGTGAGGGTTTGTTTCGTCAGCGATCCAGGATGGGCCGCATTGCTCACTAGTGTGGTGATGAATCCGTTCTGGCCCAGAACGACGTCCTGGATGCCATCCTGGTTGAGGTCGCCCATTGCCAAGGCGCTCGTGCCGACATCCAGCGAATAGACCTGCGGCGAAGTGTTCAGGGTTCCATCCCCCTTCTGCGCATAGACGTACACCTTGCTGCCGGTACCGCTGGCGCCGGTGATGACAAGGTCATTGCGGCCATCACCGGTAACGTCGCCAATGGCTGAGCCGAACGTCGAGTCGTCCACCTTGAACGACACCGGGTTGGCCCAGCTGTACGCCGCCTGCGCAGTGCCGCAGCAAAGGCCGGCCGCGATCAGTGCCGCCATCTTCAACGCTTTCATTTGCATGTCTTTACACCTTGGCGGCAACGCGGCCGATCCGTGCTTTCCCGATTACCGGACGGCTTCGGTTCGGGTCTGGAGATTCCCGGTTCGGGTAGGGACGATGACCGGGACAGGCACGATGCCAACGGTTGCGGTGGCGGCATTGTTAGCCTTGGATGTTTCGGCGCTATCGGTGAGCGCGCGCGCCGCAACGCCTAGCCGTGCTCGTACGCCCGGTGGCGTGGTGACCTGTACGGGGATGCTTAGTTGCTTGCTGGCGGCAGCGCCCATCGTCGCGACCAGGCAGTCGACCTGTGCCTTGCTGACGCTCTGCGAGCGCAATTGGCAGTTGGCCGGCAGCGTGCCGACTTCCAGGCTGCCCGCGGTAAGCGAGAAGGCGACCTCCACCAGCGGCTGATTGATCGACAGCGTCGAATAGATGGTGGAGAGCTTGATGGTGGCGGCCGTGGCCGTCGCGCTAAGGCCCAATCTCAAGTCTGGCTTGTTTGCCGCTGCGCTGGCAGTACAGCCGCTGCCGTAGATCAAGCCTACAAAGCCGTAGCTGCTTGCGACCACCACATCCGCGCAGCCGTCGCCGTTGATGTCGCCCGCCGCCAGGTTCGTGGCGTCGCCCCACGAGGCGTTCTGCAGCACTTCCGCGCCCAGGCTATCGCCATTGTTGGCCAGCAGGCCGAACTGGGAGGACCCGCTCGGATGCGCTGTCAGCAGGTCCACATCGCCATCGTTATCCAGGTCCTGGGCCAGGAAAGGATCGAACGAAAGCCCCCACTGCGCGTTGATGAGGTTCAAGGAAACATCGCCCTGGGGAAAACGTTCCCCCCTGGGCTGCTGGTAATAGACATACATCATCACGCGCGAAACCTCGCCACCGGACCAGCCACTTACGATCAGGTCCGTCAGGCCATCGCCGTTGATGTCGCGCGCCACTACCTTCGAAACCGGAAAGCCCGGATCGATGGTTTCGGAACGGAGGAAGTCGTGACCGTGGTTGTTGTACGTGATGTGCACGATGCCGTGGAAGTCGGTGGAGAGGATGTCCGCGGCGCCATTGCCATCGACGTCAGCCAACTCGAGTGGCCACGACGATGTAACAAGCGTGTTGCTGCGCGACAGCGCCAGCGGCGTCGGCGACAAGCCACCCTTACCGTCGCCTCGGAAATACAGGGCCGCCCGGGAGCTGCTGGTGCTCACGATATCCAGAAAATCGTCGCGATCGATCTTGGCCAACCCGATGCGGGTCGAATTCGTACCCGTGGTCCAGGTGGTGACTTTCAATGGAACCGGCGTGACCGTATCACTGCGCAGGACGGTGAGCGTGGAATAGCCACCGACCACCACGTCCTGGATGCCATCGCGGTTCAGGTCGGCCATTTCCATCGCCATCGCACTTTCCGGCAATGCGTAGACCCGCGGCGGATTGGTCAGCGTGCCATCGGTCTTCTGGGCGAATACATGCAACTTACTGGTGCCGTTATTGTTGGTGAGCGCAACCACGTCATTGCGACCGTCGCCGGTGACATCGCCGATCCGGACCTGCCACACCGCTCCCGCCAAGGTGATACTCACCTGGTTGCCGAGGCTGTAAGCAGCCTGTGCCACCCCCGAAACGAGCGCCAAGCCCGCAACAACGCCACACGCGATCTTCCGCATCCAGTTTCTCCAGTGCCGACGGTCGGCATGGCGGGTGCCAGGCCGTTTCCAGGACTTCTTTAGCCCACGAATCGGGCGCAGAACGCAGCGCGCCGCCGACGATACGGATTCACACCCGGGCTTCTTTGGAATTCCCCGCGTGAATCGTAAGGGTCGGTGGTTGGATCGGCAATCGCCGCGAGCTCCTGCCGACTACCGGTTGCGATCGCTCCGGATCTGGACCTTCTGCATTCGGGTCGGAACGATGGTCGCGACCGGCACGATGCCCACGGTCACGCTGGCCGCGTTGTTGGTCTTCGACAACTCCCGCGTATCGGTGAGCGCGCGGGCCGCGACGCCCAGGCGCGCACGCACGCCCGGCGGCGTGGTGATCTGCACCGGAATGCTCAATTGCTTGCTGGTGGCCGAGCCCATCGATGCCACCAGGCAATCGACGCGCGCCTTGTTGACGCTCTGCGAGCGCAGTTCGCAGTTGGCCGGCAGCGTGCCGACCTGAATGCTGCCTGCGGTGAGCGAGAAGGCGATCTCCACCAGTGGCTGGTTGATCGGCATCGCCGAATAGATGGTCGAGAGCTTGATCTTCGCGGCGGTGGCGCTGGCGGTCAGATCCAGCGCAAGGTCGGGCTTGGGCGCCGGTGCGCTGCCGGTGCAGCCGCTGCCGTAAATCACTCCGAGCACGGCGTAGAAACTGCCAGCGACGACATCGGGACAACCATCGCTATTGATGTCGCCCGCCGCTATGTTCGTGACTTCACTCAAAGAGGCGTCCTGCAGGACCTCGGTGCCGAGCGCCTGGCCGTTATTGGTGACCAGCCCGAACTTGGGCGAAGGCGACGTCAACAGATCCGTATCGCCATCGTTGTCCAGGTCTTGGGCCAGGACAGGGTCGGCGGCCAGGATGTAGGCAACCTTGATGGCGACATCGGCTTGCGGAAACCGTTCGCCAGTCGGTTGCTGGTAGTAGATGTACAGCAGGGAAGCGTTGGTGACGATCAGGTCCGCCCGACCATCGCCGTTCACGTCGCGCGCCGTTGCCTTCGAGACCGGGAAGCCCGGATCGATGATCTCGGAGCGGAAGAAGCCGCCCTGATTGTTGTAGAGGATATGGACGGCGCCAGTGGAGAAATCGGTGGCGATCACGTCGGCGGCGCCATTGCCATCGACATCCACGGCTTCCAGCGACGGCGACGCAATGAACGCATTGGTGCGCAACAACTTGATTGGCGCCGGCTGCAAGGCACCGGCGCCATCGCCGCGAAAATATTGGATGGGCGCGGAAAAGCCGATGACCACCACATCGAGGAAATCGTCGCGGTCGATCTTCCCCAGCGCAATGTGCGTCATGGGTGCGCCGGTGTTCCACGTGCGCACCTTGAGCGGTATCGGCGCGGTGACGTCGCTACTGAGTACCGTAATCGCGCCTTCGCTGCCCACGCTGCCCACGACCACGTCCTGGATGCCATCGCGGTTCAGATCGCCCAATGCAAGGCTACGGGACCCGTAGGGCAGCGAATAGATCCGTGGCGGATTGGTCAGCGTGCCATCGGCCTTCTGGGCGAACACATGCAGTTTGCTCGTCCCTTCGTTGTTGGTCAGCGCGATCACGTCATTGCGACCATCGCCGGTGACGTCGCCGATCTTCACCTGCCAGACCGGGCCCGGCATGGTGATTTTCTGCTGGTTGCCGACGCTGTAGGCCGCCTGCGCCGCGCCCGAAGCGAACGTCAATCCTGCAACAACTCCAACCGCGATCTTGCGCATCCAGTTCTCCCATTGCCGACGGTCGCCATGCCGCGATGTTGACACCAGGAGTGCGGATCGGACGCAGGTTCCCACGCGTTACCGCCGTTGAGGGATCGCGCCCTGGCTTACTGAAATTCCCCGCGTAAATGGTAAGGCGCGGCCGATGGCCGGACAACCGCGATGGCCGGAATGCTATTGCGTTCTCTCGGCGGCGCGGGAACGGCGGCGAGACCTGCGATTCGAAGTGGCGCGAACCAGCGCCGCCGTTCTCCATCAATCTGGGGCACCTGCTGGCGATGCGATGTGGATGCGCATCGCCAGCATTACTTGAAGCGAAGGCCTTGGGGCGACCCGGCGTTGAACACCTGCTCAACGCCCTGCGGCGACTCTCGCCGACAGCGCAATCTCGGCACGCCCGTATGGCCCGGCGCCCAGCTTGCCGCTCTTGATCCAGTCGATCAGCAAGCGGTAGTAGCCATCCGCATGACGCGTGTGTTTGCGCTCGCCGTCGGCGGCGGTCTCGAATTCAAGGATGCCGTGGTCGGTGTCGGGGAACACCACCGTGCTGATCGGTCGGCCTTCGCGTTGCAGCGACAGCAGGCGACGGCGCGTCTCTTCGGGCGGCGCTTCGATGTCGGATCCGCCGAGCACCCACAGTTCCGGCACTTGCAGGCCACGCAGGACCGGCATCGGGTCGTAGTCCCAGGTAGTGCCCTTGTCCATCGTCGGCGCCAGCGCCAGCAACTCCTCGCGGGTATGGCTCACCACCAGGCCGGTGTACTCGCCCTTCATCGCGCTCCACCACGGCTGCTTTGCGTACTTCGCGCGCACCGCCTCGAGCTGTTCCCAACCGCGCGCCCCGTGCGAGGCGACGATCTGTCCGGTCGCGTCGCTCACCTCGCTCGCCTGCGCCAAGGTCGTGGCATCGGTGAAGCCGGCGGCGCGCAGATCGGTCAGCACCTGGTCGCGATCCTCGGACAACGGGCTGTCGGCCATGCCGAAGCTGACCACGACGAAGTCCGCATCGCTCTTGCTTGCGGCGAGCGGTGCGACCCAGCCACCCTGGCTACCGCCGTCGAAGCCGATTCGTGCCACGCGCTTGCCGGCAAGACGACGCGCTTCGGCCAGTGCGGCCTTGGCATCGTCGGACAGCAGATGGAAGTCCTGCGTGTATTGCCCGGTCGAGCCACCGGTGCCGCGCTTGTCGTAGACGAACACACCGATGCCGTGCGCCGGATACAGGTACTGCGTGTGGTAGTTCTGCACCGCGGAGTAGTCCTCCGAGCCGTGCACTTCCACCACGATCGGCACGCGCTGGTGGCCCTTGGGCAATACCAGGCGACCGTGCAGGGTCACGCCGTTGCCGGCGAAACTCGTCTCGGTGATCACGAACTCCTGCTTGCGCCCGGCGTGGCCATCCACGCGGATGCTTGCCTGCTCGCAACTGCCGAAAGCGAAACGCATGCCGTCGGGTCGCTCGGTCCAGCCCAGCGTGCTGCTCCACTGCCCCTCCGCGTTGTGGGTGAGCCGGCCACTGCGGCCGTCGAGCATGCGCCAGCGCAGTTGTTCCGGATCGTTGAGCGCGGTGACGTCGATGAAGCGGCCATCGTCGAGGCGATAGGCGCCGGTATGGCAGCGCGCGCCGGTTTCGGCGGCGAAAGCATGGGCGCTGAAAGCCAGCGTCAGCAGCAAAGCGGGAGCGGCGTACTTCGACTTCATTTCAACGATCCTTTGTTGCGGTCAGTTTGTGCATGGATGTCGAATCGCGCGTGGCGGTTTAACACCCTGCCATCAGTCATGCCCTTCATGCCGAGCGCGCCGTGCCGATGAGATTGGGGGCCGATGCCTTCGCCTTCGGCTTCGGCTTCCAGCGCCGATCCAGCACGATCTTCGCGATCACCGCGATCACCAGCGGTGCGAACCAGGCCGCGTAGTGCAAGGCGACGCCGTTCACCGAAGGCAACAGGCGCGGCAGGCCGATCCCAAGGAACGCGATGTGGGTGGCGACGCCATTGCCGAGCATCGCGCTGTAGTGCTCGATCAGCCACCAGCGCGGTTGGGCCGCAAGGCGGGCGCGATGGCGACGCTTGCGCAGCATGTCCTGGCCGGTGAACAGACCGACCACCGAGAAGCCCATCAGCAACGGCGATCCGACCTTCCAGCCCAATGCCAGCACGGCAACGCCGGCGGCGAGGCTGACCCATGCCAATGCACGATAGATCGCGCCCGTGTAACGCACGACGTCGTGCTTGTCGCGGATCGCGCGCCACGAACTCCAGGTGCCGGTCGCGGTGATCACCAGCAGATAAGCGAGGAACGCGCCGGTCACGGTCTGGCCCTGCACGAAGCGGTACAGGGCCAGCGGCAGTCCGGTCACGATGATCGCGGTCATCGCTAGCAGGAAGACCTGCCCGGCACGACGGTGCAGCGGGCTGCCCTTGCGCAGGAACGCGGCGCTCCAGAACGACGCCAATGCGGCCACGCCGATTCCACCGTGCGCGGCGACGAGCAATTGATAGGAAGTCATGCGGCGGCTCCGGAAGACAGGTGGCCACAGGATTGCCGCCGGTTCCACGCGACCGCAGTGCCCGCAGTCATCGCCACGAGGTGCCGGAAGTCACTTTCTGCACGCAAGGCATTGCCTCGCCCGGACCGCGACCGCAGCATGACGGCCATGCTGCAACGTCTACGCCCTCTGTTCACGCCTCTGCACGCCGCCGCCCTGCTCACCTGGCTGGCGGTGGCGCTGTCGATGCGTTTCATGTCGCCCGATCGGCTCGCCCTGGGCTGGATCCTGCTGGTCGCCTGGCTGCTGGCCTTCCTGCTGCAGGGCCTGCATGTCGGCTTCGGCCAGCGCCAGCGCGCGTGGTCGGTGGCCCTGCTGGTGTTCGAAGCATTGGTCGCGCTGGTGTTGGTGTGGCTCGATCCACGCCCCGGTACCGCGCAGGTGCTGCTGGTGATCTGGACCGCGCAACTGGCGTCGTACGCGTCGTTGCGGCGGGCGGTGGTGACCGTGGTGCTGGTCGACATCGTCTACTACCTGCTGGTGCGCGACTCCGGCTTCCGCTCGCCGCTGACCATCACCGTGATCAACTTCGGCTTCCAGATGTTCGCCGCGCTGTGCGCGTACTACGCCAGCAGCGCCGAACAGGCGCGCGATCGCCTCGCCCTGGTCAATGCCGATCTGCTCGCCACGCGCGCCCTGCTCGCCGACTCCGCGCGCGACGCCGAGCGCCTGCGCGTCGCGCGCGAACTGCACGACGTGGCCGGGCACAAGCTCACCGCACTCACCCTCAACTTGCGCGCACTGGCCGCGGATCCCGCGTATGCCGGTCGCCACGAGCTCGCGGTGGCACAGCAGATGTCGGCGGAACTGCTAGGCGACATCCGCAATGTCGTGCAGGCGATGCGCGATTCGCGCGGACTCGATCTGGGCACCGCGCTGCGCGCCCTGGCCGCGCCGATGCCCAAGCCGATGCTGCAGCTGTCGATCGCCAGCGATGTGCAGGTGACCGATCCCGCGGTCGCCGAAGCGGTGCTGCGTCTGGTCCAGGAAGCGCTGACCAACAGCGCGCGTCATGCCGAAGCCGAAACGGTACGCGTGCGCCTGCAGCGCGATGGCAACCGTCTGGCCGTGAACGTGGAGGACGACGGTCACGTGCGCGGCGCGATCCGCGAAGGCAACGGCCTGTCCGGCATGCGCGAACGCCTTAACGCCGCCGGTGGCACGCTGGCCCTGTCGACCAACGCGCGCGGTGCGCTGCGCATCGAGGCGAGCCTGCCGTTATGACGTCATCCCCCATTCGCATCGCCCTCGCCGACGACCAGGCCCTGGTGCGCGCCGGCCTGCGTGCCTTGCTCGAGCGCCAGGGCATCGTCATCGCCTTCGAGGCCGACAGCGGCGAGACACTGCTGGAACAGCTCGCCGCGCAACCGGTGGACGTGGTGCTGAGCGACATCCGCATGCCCGGCGTCGACGGCATCGAAGCGCTGCAGCGCCTGCGCGCACGCGGCGACCTCACCCCGGTGCTACTGCTCACCACCTTCGACGAAAGTGAGCTGCTGTTGCGCGCCACCGAAGCCGGTGCGCAGGGCTTCCTGCTCAAGGACGCCGCGCCCGAGGACCTGCACGACGCCATCGCGCGCGTCGCCCGCGGCGAAACACTGCTGCAGCCGGTGAGCACCGATGCGGTGCGCGCGCGCTACCAGTTCCATGCCCAGGACGCGCCCAAGGAGCGCTTCAGCGAACGCGAAGTGGCGATCCTGCGCCTGCTTGCCGGCGGTTATTCGAACAAGGAAATCGCGCGCACGCTGTTCCTGGCCGAAGGCACGGTGAAGAATTACGTGTCGGTGATCCTGGAAAAACTCGACACCCGCGATCGCACCCGCGCGGTGCTCAAGGCGATCACGCTGCGCGTGATCTGAAGCTCGTCACGCTGCGGGTGATCTGAGGTTCACTTCGCGTCACACCAGGCTCGCCTCGGCGGCGACCGGGCTGACCTGCCGGATCAATTCGTGCAACGGACACGGCTTGTGGATCGCGTAGCCCTGCACCGCATCCACGCCGATTTCACGCAACCGCTGCAGCACCGCCTCGGTTTCCGCCCATTCCGCCACGGTGCGCTTGCCCTGCGAGCGCGCCACCTCGGTCACCGCGCGGACTACGGCGTAATCGAGGTCGTTGGTATCGATGTCGTGCACGAACAGGCCGTCGATCTTGAGGATGTCGATCGGCAGGCTCTTGAGATAGGCGAACGACGCCAGGCCGCTGCCGAAGTCGTCCAGCGCTACCTGGCAGCCGCGGCTGTGCACCGCATCGATGAAGGCGTGCGCGCGCGACAGCCGGTCGATCGACGCGGTCTCGGTCAGCTCGAAGCACAGCTTGGGCGCGATCTCCGGATGGTCGTCGAGCAGCGCCAGCACGCGATCGCAGAAGTCCGACGAGACCACCGACAGGCAGGACACGTTGATGTGGCACAGCTCCAGCTGTGCGAGATGGACCGGATGATCCGACAGGGTGTGCAGGGTCATGGTCAGCACGTGCAGGTCGATCGCAGTGGCCTGGCCGTAGCGTTCCGCCGCAGGCAGGAACGAGTTGGGACTGCACAAGTTGCCGCCGGCATCGAGCAGCCGGACCAACACCTCGTAACATAGGCCGCCTTCGCGCGGGTCCAGCGGCGCGATGCGCTGCGCGAACAGTTGCAGGCGATCCTCGGCGATTGCCGCGCGCGTCTGGTTGACCCAGAACATCTCGCGATGGCGCTGCGCGACTTCGCTGTCGCCCTCGACATACACCTGGATGCGGTTGCGGCCCGCATCCTTGGCCAGATAGCACGCGGTGTCGGCCGCGCGCAGCAGCCAGCCCACGCTGGGACTGTCGGCATTGATCTCGACCAAGCCGATGCTCGCAGTCAAAGCGAAATGCCGGCCCTCCCACAGCAAGTAGGTATCGGCGAGTACCTGGTTGAAGCGTGTGGCCAGTGCGGTGGCGAGATCGATCGGCGTGTTGCGCAACAACACCGCGAATTCGTCGCCGCCCAATCGCCCCATCCAGTCGTCGGCGCGCAGATGCGCGGGTAGGGTCGAGGCGATCAGGCGCAGGACTTCGTCGCCGGCGGCATGGCTGCAGGTATCGTTGACCAGCTTGAACTGGTCGAGATCGAGGAAGCACAGCGTGTGCTGGCGATCTTCCTCGTGCGCCTGCAGGAGCAGCGCTTCGAGTCGTTGTTCGATCTCGCGTCGATTGATCAGCCCGGTGAGCGCGTCGTGGTTGGCCTGGTAGGCCAGGGTCTGCGCGAGCTGGCGCGCTTCGGAAACGTCTTCAACGATCAGGAACACGCGCCCCTCGCCTTCTTCGATCTGCACCGTCGACGGCGTCACCCGACCCCAGAATTCGGTCCCGTCCGAACGCCGCACCTTGCGCTCCACCGGCGTGGAGCCGTCCATCCACGCTTCGCCCACGGCCGCACCGCCCACCAGGTAGTCGCGGAACTGCGTGCCCACCAGCGTATCGACCGGGTAATGCAGCATGGCCGCGAGTTCTTCATTGGCCGCGACGATCACGCCGCGCTGGCACAGCTTGGCCATGCCCACGCTGGCCTGCTGGAACGCGGCGTGGAAGCGGCTCTCGGTCGCGCGCACGCGCCGGATCGACGTCCAGTACGCCAGTACCGCCAATCCGGCGATCACCAGGAACAGGATGCTGCTGACGACCAGCAGCAGCAGCCGCATCTTCGCCACGCCGTCGAGCAGGGTGTTGGCGAACTGGCGCTCCATCGGCTGCAGCGTGTTGCTGATGCGGTCGAGTTCCGCGCGGACTTCGGGGCCCGCCGCGGTCGCACCCGGTTGGCGCCAGTGCGCTTCCAGCGCGTCGGCGATCGACTGCAGGCGAAAGATGTGCGGTTCGGCCTCGCGCCAGATCTTCACCGCATCGGTGATGTAAGGCGCGCCGTGCAGATAGCGGTACACCCAGATCAGACGCGGAATATCCGCTTCGGCATTGCGCCCGGCCTTGAAGCCGTCATGCGCGGCGATGAGATCGACGGGGCTGCGTTCCAGCGCCAGGCGTCCGGCGCGATCGCCCAGCGGTACTTCCAGCGCCTTACGGGCCAGTTGCAACTCACGCGGATCGCCCTGCAGCGAATAGCGATGCAGGTGGTACACCGTCTCCAGTCGCGCGCGTGACCAGTGCCCTTCGCCGACCAGATAGGCGGTCGCACCGGCCTGGATCTCGATGACCGCAGCGGACACGGCGGTGGCCACGGCCGCGGCGATGACCAGGGCGGCGCAGCCCAGCCACATGCGCCAACGCGGCCCCTTCGCGCCGGATAGCTGCCAGGACGCCTCGCGTGCTGCCGCCACTTCCGTGTGCATGGTTCCCGCCCCAGGAGCTGGCCCACCTGTCTGCGAATTTACACGCAAATTCGCAGACACCAAGTCCCGATGCGCGGCCAGGGCAGCCCCGCATTCCGGCGTCACCACAGGGTGATGGCGATTACTTCAGCCAGCGCTGCCAGAGTTGGTCGAACAGGCCTGGCTTTACTTCCGCCAGCACGTCGCTGCGCTCCTCCAGCAGGCCGCACAACTGGCAGGCCTGCAGGAAGTGGTCGGCTTCGCGCTCGCTCATCCCGGACGCCGCGGCCAGTTCACGCACGTTCAACGCCCCCGCGGTCAGCGCGGTGCACGCCTTCAGATGCGTCGAGGTATGCGGCAGCCGCGAGAAGTCGGGCCATTGGCGCAGGCGGCGGCGTTCTTTCGCGCCGCCCGGATGTTCGCGCACGGCGTGCATGCCGATCGCCCACAGCAATTCGTCCAGCGGCAGGCCCTGGGGCCTACGCAGCACCAGCTCCGGCGCATCCGGTGGAATGGCGGTGAGCACGAAGCGCGTAGCTTCCAGCGCTTCGCTCAACTGGGCCGGCGGAAAGTCCAGGCAGTGCACCCGGGTGCGCGAGCACAGGTACAGCGTGCCGTGGTCGAGCGCGCGTACGCGCAGCGTGTGCTCGACCGGGCGCAGCAGCAGCCGCGCCAGCGTCGATGCCACGGACTTGTCGCTGCCGGGCTGGTCGGCGGCGGCGTCCGGTGCGGAAGGGGTGGCGGGCCGTGAGCCCGGCGGATCGGAAACGGTGTCGGTAGCCATCGGCGCACAACCTCTCGCATCGCAGGGCGATCGGCGGGTGCGGGGCCGAACAGGAAGGGCGTGCTGCCGGTTCGAGGCAGCGGACCGGCCGGGCGCAAGGCGTGGCGCCACGGTCGGGTTGACGCTAGGGAAGCCGGCCCGGGCTGTCAACCGACCCGGTCACGCTCCGCGCCGCTCCACGTCCAGCGCCGAGAGCGCCAGCGCGTCGCCGGCGAGGACGATGCCTTCGGCGAGCTCGGCCATCTTGCGGCGCTGCGCACGCGCGGTTTCGCGCAGGCGCGTCTCGGCCTCGCTGCGCGACAGCCGGTGCCGTTCCATCAGGATGCCGATCGCGACGTTCACGCCACGCTGCTGGTCGAGTGCCTGCTCCAGCTGGCGCCCCGTTGTGCGCAGGCGCGCCAGGTCGGCCGCGCGCTTCAGCGCCGCTTCCACGGCTGGGGTCAGCTGTGGGATGTCGACGGGCTTGACCAGGAAGCCCGCCGCGCCCAGCTCGGTGGCTTCCTCCACCGTGGCCGCATCGCTGTAGGCCGACAGGAACAGGAACGGAATCGCCGCGCGCGCCTGCAGCTCGCGCGCCAGGGCGAATCCCCCGGTTTCGCCCATGCGGATGTCGAGCAGGGCGAGGTCGGGGCGGAACTGCTCCAGCACGGCCAGCGCTTCCTCGACCGATTCCGCGACTTCGACCTCGTAGCCGGCGCCCTGCAGTCCGCGGCTCAGCGTGGCCAAAACCAGCCGATCGTCATCCACCATCAACAGCCGCGAACGATTCATGCCACCGCCTCCATGCCCGTGGACCGGGTGCCGAGCACGTCGGGCGCGCGCAAGGTCAATGCCGCGATCACGCAATCGTCCTGTTGCCGCAGCTCGATTCCGGCGCCGCGGCGCGGCAACAGCGAGCGGATCAGGCCCAGGCCGTTGCCCAATCGGACTCCATTCGCGAAATCGAACTCCAGCGGTAGTGCGCCGGGATTGCTGATCCGGATCTGCGCTTCGCGCGGTCGCTCCCGCGCATCGAGGATCACCGTTCCCGTCCCATCGCGGCGGTGCTTGACCGCATTCATGATGAGTTCGTTCAACACCATCGCTACGGGCACGGATTCTTCCTCGTTGACGGTGAATGCTTCCAGCAGCACACAGCGCTCCGACAACACGATGGGCACGTGCATGATCCCTGACACCGAAGCGGCCACCCGTGCCACCAGCATGCGCAGGTTGATCTGGGTGCCGTGGGTTTCGCCGTGCAGGCCGTGTACCGCGGCGATCGTCGCCACCTGCGACGATGCGGCTTCCAGCAATGGCTTCAACGCGGGCTTGTCGGACAGGTGTTGGCGCAGCAATCCGGCCACGCCCTGCAGGCTGTTCTTGATCCGATGGTGGACCTCGCGCACCAGGGCATCGCGTTGTGCGCGCGCAACGTCCGGCCCCGGCGCAGCCATCGGAGTCACGGCGTCGATCGTAGCGACGAACAACGCATCGCGTCCCGACGATGACCACAGCGACACCATCGCTTGCACTACGTTGCCATCGGCATGGCGCAGCACCAGCCGTCGGCCTTTCACCTCTGTCCCAACGGCTGCCTGTTGCAGCGAAGCCAACCCCGCCGGCACCGGCTTGCCCATGACTTC
Source organism: Lysobacter tyrosinilyticus (assembly GCF_054779815.1). Taxonomy (NCBI): domain Bacteria; kingdom Pseudomonadati; phylum Pseudomonadota; class Gammaproteobacteria; order Lysobacterales; family Lysobacteraceae; genus Lysobacter; species Lysobacter tyrosinilyticus. The sequence continues at coordinate 236,100 of NZ_BAAGXN010000001.1, read as the reverse complement.
GTCGGCCGTCGCTCCGAACAGCTGGTGCGCAGCTGCGTTCCACAGCGCGACGCCATCGCGGGCGTGCCAGGCCACGAACGCCGTCGAGACCTGCGGGACCAAAGCCGCCAAAGCGGCGACCAGCTGCTGCGCCTGATGGCGCCGCGTGCGCTGTCGCCACCACCGCGCGAACGCGAGGATCGCTATGGCAAAAAGCAGGACGATTGCGATCCCCAGGGTATCCATTCCCGCCTTCCTGTCGGAGGTATGACGAGCTTAGTCCAATGGTTCAGGCCAGGCCGAGCATCCAGCCGGACGCGCGATCGAGCACGTCCGCCAGCACCTGCACGTCCTTGCGACCGGTGCGCGCTGGCACGTGGAAGGAATGATCGGCATCCGCGAAAGTGGCCAACGTGGCGCGCGCACCGAGCCGGTCAACCAGCGGCCGAAGCAGGTCCAAGTCGGCCAGCTCATCGCGCGTGCCCTGCAGGAACAGCATCGGCACGGTGACCTCGGCCAGGTGCGCGGCACGCTCGTCCGCCGGCTTGCCGGCCGGATGCAGCGGGAAACCGAGGAACACCAATCCCTTCACGCCTGGCAGCGGCGCCGCTGCCTGGGCCTGTGAGGTCATACGGCCGCCGAACGATTTGCCGCCGGCAAACAGCGATGTGCCAGGCAATCGCGCCGTTGCTTCCGCCACCGCGGCCCGCACCGCGGCGTGCGCGACCCGCGGCGGGTCCGGGCGACGCGAACCGCGTTGCATGTACGGGAACTGGTAGCGCAGCGTAGCGATGCCGCGCGCCGCCAGGCCCTCCGCCACGGCGGTCATGAAGCCATGGGTCATGCCCGCGCCGGCGCCATGAGCGAAGACGTAGGCCGCACGCGCATCGGGCGGCGCCAGCAGCAAGCCGGATACATGCCCTGTATCGTCGAGCGGAATGAGCAGGGATTCCGGCGTCATGACTCGTGTTCCTTGTAGAGCGGAGCTTGCTCCGCTGCTGTTGCTGTCATGCGACTTCGCGAAGAGCAGCCGAGCAAGCTCGGCTCTACAAAGCAGCGGAGGCGGCCTGCAGCGATGTTGCATAGGCCGGTGCGGTCGGCTCATGCATGAAATAGGCGTACACATCATTCCACCGCGTCGCGCGGACCTGTTCGATCCAGTGCGCGAAGGCCGCATCGTCGTAGTTTTCCAGGCGCAACCGCAGATAGCCCCAGCTTGCGGTTTCGACCAGCGGCGGTGGCCGGTCGTCCTCACGCTCGCTCAGGCATAACGCCGCGCCGGCGTCCAGCAGGGCGGCGTAGACCGCGTCGTCGTACCAGCTGTCGTGGCGGAACTCGAACGCGGCGCGGTGCCCGGCCGGCAGCAGCGCCAGGAAGTCCCGCAGCCGCGGCAGGTCCTGTTTCAGGAACGGTGGCAGCTGGAACAGCACCGGCCCGCGCCGCTCGCCCAGCGTTTCCAGCGCGCGATACAGATAGGCCACCGAATCGGCCGCCGCGTCCGCCTTCAACCGCGCATCGTGGGTGATCCGGCGCGAAGCCTTGATCGCAAAGCGGAAGTCCCCGGGCACCACCGCGGCCCAGTGCTCCAGCGTCGACACCTTGGGCATCTGGTAGAAGGTATTGTTGATCTCGACCGTGGGCAGGCGCTGCGCGTACCAGGCGAGCATGTCCTCGGGCTTGATCTTTTCGGGATAGAAGCTGCCCTTCCATTCCTTGAAGGAATAGCCGCTCGCTCCTGCCCACAACCGTTGTCCTGTCATGGTCCGGCCCCTCAGGCGCATACCATCGAGATGGCGAAGCTCAGCGAATATTCCGCCAAGCGTCGTTTCGAGACCACCCCCGAGCCGGCGGCGGTCGAACCGGTGCACGGCGCCGGCCCGCTGCTGTTCGTGGTCCAGCAGCACGCGGCCACACGCCTGCACTACGACTTCCGCATCGAGTGCGATGGCGTGCTGTATTCGTGGGCAGTGCCCAAGGGGCCATCGCGCGATCCCGCCGAGAAGCGAATGGCGGTGTTCGTCGAGAACCACCCCTACGACTACGCCTCGTTCGAAGGCGTGATTCCGCCCAAGCAGTACGGCGCGGGCGAAGTGATCGTGTGGGACTGTGGCGTGTACAGCCCGGACGAAGGCGGCACCTGCTTCGATGATCGCGAGGAGGCGCAGCGCCGCGTACGCGAGGCCCTGAAGGCCGGCAAGCTCAGCCTGCAACTGCGCGGTGAGAAGCTGAAAGGTTCGTGGGCCCTGGTGCGCACCAAGGAAGCCAAGAGCTGGCTGCTGATCAAGCACAAGGACCGCTTCGTCTCCAGCGTCGACATCGCGACCCAGGAGCGGTCCGTGCTGTCCGGGCGCAGCGTGCGCGAACTCAAGTTCGTCGTAGCGGCGCCGCGCACGCCCGCCGCGCAACTGGTGCCGACCGGCGCGAGCAGCGCGATGCCGGCGAAGCTCGCGCCGATGCTCGCCGAGAGCGGCGATGCACCGTTCATCGACGAGCGCTGGTTGTGGGAACCCAAACTCGATGGCTATCGGGTGCTCGCCTTCATCGAGGGCGACCGTGTGGAGTTGAAGTCACGACGTGGGCTGGAGCTGGCGCCGTCGTTTCCCAAGCTCGTCGCCGCATTGCGCGAACAGGCCGGCGACGCGCGCATGATCCTGGACGGCGAGATCGTCGCCTTCGACGCGCAGGGCCGGCCTTCGTTCAATGCGCTGCAGAACCGGGTGCAACTGAAGTCGGCGGTCGACATCGCCAACGCCGACCGCAACGTACCCACGGCCTTCTTTGCATTCGATCTGCTCTACTTCGCCGGCATCGATCTGCGTGCACGCCCGTATCGCGATCGGCATCGCTATCTCGCGCAATGCCTGCTGCCCTCGCCGCAGGTGCAGTTGGTACACGCATCCGACGATGGCGAAACCATGTTCGAAGCCGCACTGGCCAGCGGCTTCGAGGGCGTGATCGGCAAACGCATCGACAGCTACTACGACGCCGGCAAGCGCTCCGCTGCCTGGTTGAAGGTGAAGCCGACCCAGACCTCCGAGTTCGTGATCGGCGGATACACGCGCGGCAAGGGTTCGCGCGAGGCGCTGGGCGCATTGCTCGTTGGCTATCGCGACGGCAAACAGCTGCGCTTCGCTTCGGGCGTGGGCTCTGGCTTCGATACGCGCACGCTGGCGCAGGTGCTGGAGCGCCTGCAGCCGCTGCGCATCGCCACCAACCCGTTCAGCGAAAAGCCCGACATTGCCGGGGCCATCACTTGGGTTCACCCAGACTTGGTCGCGGAAGTGAGCTTTCACGAATGGACCCCCGATGACCACCTGCGCGCGCCGGTATTCATCCGGCTTCGCGACGACGTCGACCCACAGACCGTGCATCGCACCGACACTCCTACCACCGCTGACGCTTCGCGCTCGCGCGCACCGGCCAAAGCGCGCGGCACGAGTGCGGCGACGAAGACGCCCACGCGCGACACGGCATTGAAGCAACCGAAGGAGATCGCCGACGTACTCGCGCAACTGGACAACACGCGCAAGGCCATCGAGCTCAGCGTCGGTCCGCATCGCATCCGTCTTAGCAATCTCGACCGCGTGTACTGGCCGGCCCATGCCGAAGTCGAACAGGCGGCGCTGACCAAGCGCGACCTGCTGGTGTATCTCGCCCAAGTGTCGCCGCTGATGCTGCCGCACCTGGCCGATCGCCCGCTGACCATGATCCGTATGCCCGATGGCATCGAAGGCCAGCGCTTCTTCCAGAAGCATTGGGAGCAGGCGCGCCCGGACTTCGTCGAAACCGTCACCGTGTTCTCCGGCAGCAAGGACGAGGAGCACGAGTACCTGCTGTGCAACAACCTACCCACGCTGTTATGGCTGGCGCAATCGGGCACGCTGGAATTCCATGTCTGGCATTCGCGCGCCAAGCTCGGTGCGGATGCGAAGTCGAAGTCGACCGACTACGCGTCCTCGCTCGAGTCGCTCGAAGCCTCGGTGCTCAACTATCCCGACTACGTGGTCTTCGATATCGACCCGTACATCTACTCGGGCAAGGAGGCCAAGGGCGCGGAGCCGGAACTCAATACCGTTGCCTTCGAGAAGGGCAAGGAGATCGCCTTCGCCCTACGCGAGCTGCTGCAGGGCATGGGCCTGGCGCCGATCGTGAAGACCTCGGGCAAGACCGGCTTGCATGTTTTTGTCCCGATCAAGCGGACTTTGGACTTCGACGCGGTCCGCCACGTGTGCGAACTGGTCAGCCGCCACCTGCTACGGCAGCACCCCAAGGACGTCACCATGGAATGGAGCGTCACTAAACGTAGTGGAAAGATTTTCATGGACCACAACATGAACGTGCGCGGCAAGACCTTGAACGTGGCCTACTCGCCGCGCGGCGCCCCGGGGGCGCCGGTCTCGATGCCCTTGAGCTGGGACGAGCTGGCCTCCGCGCATCCGCTCGACTTCCGCATGGACGGTGTTATAAAGCGCCTCAACCGTACGGGCGATCGCTGGAGCGACGTCCTCAAACGCAAGCAGGACCTGGAGCGAGCCTTAAAAGGCGGCAAGGCCTGATCCATCGGAGAAGCAGTCATGGCTGCACGTTCGATTGCGTCACTCACCGTTTCCTTCGGCCTGGTCGCCATTCCGGTGAAGCTGTACACCGCGACCGAATCCAAGGGCGGCATTTCCTTCAACCTGCTGCACAAGAAGTGCGGTTCGCGCGTGCGCTACCAGACCATGTGTGCGCGCGAGAACATCCCGATCGACCGCGACGAAATCGTGAAGGGTTACGAATTCGCCAAGGATCAGTACGTGATGTTCGCGCCGGACGAGCTCAAGGCGCTGGAGGAAGCGGGCACGCACAGCGCGGACATCGTCGAGTTCCTACCGATCTCCGCGATCGATCCGGTGTACTTCGACAAGGCCTATTACCTCGCGCCGGATAAAGGCGGCGCCAAGCCGTACGCGCTGCTGGCCAAGGCGCTGCGCGAATCCGAGCGCTGCGCGATCGGGCACTGGGCGGCGCGCGGCAAGAGTTACATCGTGATGATCCGTCCGGTCGAGGACGGGCTGGTGATGCAGCAGCTGCTGTACGGGAACGAGGTGCGCTCGATCGGCGATCTCGACATCCCGCGCACCGACGTGAAACCGGCCGAACTCAAACTGGCGCAGCAGCTGATCGATTCGCAGAGCGCCGAGACTTTCGATCCGTCGCAATACAAGGACGAGGTCGCCGAACGTATCGAGGCGGCAGTGCAGCAGAAGGTCGAAGGCGAGCAGATCACCCTCGCCGAAGAACCCGAGGGCGGCGCGCAGATCATCGACCTGATGGAGGCGCTGCGGGCCAGCCTGGAGAAGAAGGGCGGCGGCGCGGCGCGCAAGAGCGCGGCGAAGAGCGCGCGCAAGCCGGCCAAGCGCGTCGCAGCGCTCGATGTCGAGGCCGACACGCCTGCTCCCAAGCGCAAAACCAGCAAGCGAGCCAAGTAGCGACGCATGCATTCCTACGGCGTAAGCGACGTCGAAAAGCTGCTGCGCCTGTCGCGCGGCGCCATCCGCTCCCTCGTTGCCGCCGGTTTCGTCACCCCCGAACGCGGGCCGCGCAATGCGCTGCGTTTCTCGTTCCGCGACCTGATCGTGCTGCGCACCGCGCAGGCGCTTTCGCTGTCGAAGATTCCGCATCGACGGATCCTGCGCGCGTTGCGCGAACTGCGCGCGCGGCTGCCGGAGGAAATGCCGTTGTCGGGGCTCAGCATCGGCGCGTTCGCGGACCACGTGGTGGTGCGCGAGGGCGCGAACCGCTGGCTGGCCGAATCCGGGCAGTACCTGTTGTCGTTCGAGGGCGACCCGGAACAAGGCACGCTGCGCGTGATCGAACCGCCGTCGCCGCCAACCGTCGGTGAAGGCGAGGCCAGCCGATTGAGTGCGCAGGGCGCTGCGCTCGATCGCAGCAACGCCGAGCACGCGTTGCTCGCCTACGAGCGGGCCATCGCTACGGACGCGTCGCGATTGGATGCGCGGATCAACTTCGGCCGCCTGCTGCACGAACTGGAGCGCTACGACGATGCCGAGCAGGCGTATCGCGACGCGCTTTCGATCGCGCGTTCCGAACGCAATCTGTCCAGTCGCACGGATCTCTCGCTATTGCACTTCAACCTCGGCGTCCTGCTTGACGAACTCGAACGCCCGGACGAAGCGATGAGCGAATACGAGGCCGCGTTGCGCGCCGATGCCAGCCTCGCCGATGCGCATTACAACCTGGCGCTGTTGCACGAGGAGCGCGGCGAGCCGCGCGCGGCGTTGCGGCATATGTCGCAGTACCGGCGGCTGGTGAAGGAGCTCTAGGGTCGCACGCACATCCCCTCACCCTGCGTCGCATCCGCGACGCTGTCCCAGGCGTTTGAGCTCCCGCCCTTCTCCCCACATTGCGGGGAGAAGGTGCCCGAAGGGCGGATGAGGGACGCTTTTTCGTGACCCCGCCACATCCCCTCACCCTGCGTTTGCTGCGCAAACGCGGTCCCTTTCCCCGCACGCGGGGGGGGATGAGTTGCGGTATCGATGAGAAAGTCGCGCGCAGCGCTGGATGAGGGGCGCGCTTTTGCGGCTTGTTCGCCGCGCAGAGATGCGGCCTCTCACCCGCGGATCAACTGCCGCCGACCGAACGCAGGTAGGCATTGAGGTTGCGCTGCGCATCCTCGACGAACGCTTCCCCGGTCGGCGAGTGCGCGACGATGCGGTCGGGGCGGAAGCTGCGGAAGTCGGCACGCAGGCGACACCACGCACCGAGTGTCCAGGCGCCACCCCAGAATGCCAGTGCCAACGGCTCGACTTCGCGCGTAGTGACTTCGCCGTTGCCATCGCGGTAGTCCAAGCGCAGGACGTGGGCGTGTTCGATGGCCGCGTGCAAGGCATCGATCAGGCCGCTGCTCTCGATGCGGTTCTCCAACTGGGGCGCGAAGATGCGGGTGCGTTGGCTGCGCTCGCGCAGTTCCGGCGGCAGCACCGCTTCGATCTTCAGCAGCGCGGCGGTCGCGCCGCGGCCGAGGCGCTCGCCGCCGAAAGCGCGGACGAAACGCGTGCCCACGACCAGTGCCTCGAGTTCCTCCGCGCTGAACATCAGTGGCGGGATGTCCGCGCCCTTGCGCAGCACGTAGCCGACACCGGCTTCGCCTTCGATCGGCACACCCGACAGCTGCAGGTCGGCGACATCACGATAGACCGTGCGCAGCGAGACCTGCAGCGTCTGCGCGAGCTGCTGCGCGGTGATCGCGGAACGACGCCCGCGCAGGGCGTGGATGAGCAGGAACAATCGGTCGGCGCGGCGCATGCAACATGATGGGGGGGCTACTGGGCTCGATTCAATCCGGCCGATTTATTTGTAGAGCGGAGCTTGCTCCGCTGCTTCCAATTCAGGTCCACCGCGAAAAGCAGCGGAGCAAGCTCCGCTCTACAAGACGGCCCCACGCGTGTTGGGTTCACTGCACGCTGTGGGGTTCAACGCAGTTCGGATCGCTGTGTCGGCACCAGGCGCAGCAGCTCCGGCGGCTGCTTGAGTTCGTCGTGCATCGCTTTCGCAATGGCTTCGCGCCACTCGGTGCTGTCGCTCAGCCGGGACAGATGCCGATCTAGCGCGGGCACGTCGTCGAAGTGGGCCAGCCACACCAGCACACGCTCGCCTTCGCGTACCGGCAACCGCGGGAACGTGTTGGCGCTCGCATCGGTGACGTAACGCGCCAGCAGCGTCGCTCCCTCCCGCTGCAGCAACGGCGCCAGTTCGCGATCGAAGCACCCAGCGAAGCCCTGCTCCGCCGGTGCCCGCAAGGCACAGGTACCGATGCACAGCGCACTCGCCGGCGCGCGCGCCCCCCATGCCGGACGCTGCTGTGGTGGCGCGGGTAAGCCCGCATGCGCCGCTTCCGGCTTCAGCAGCAACACGTTGTCGCTGTCGATCATGGTCGCGTTGGCGGCCTCGCGATGACGTTGCCACACCGGCCCGAAATAGAAGGCCTGCAGTGCCTCGCGCCGCGCCTCCATCGACGGAAAGCCGCGCAGCCATACGAAGCGATCCGGCGCATCGAGATCGCGGAAGTGACCAATGACGTGCATGCCGACCGCTTCCTGCGGCTCGATGAACTCGCGTTCGAACAGCTCGATCAATGTGTCGCGCTGGTTCGGTTGCAGCGTGTACTGGCGGAGTTCGAGCACCGCGTCGTCGTGGATCAGACGGCCCGCCTCGTCGGTCCGGCGGAACCACATATGCCAGTTGGTTTCCCAGCTGGCGCCGTCGTCGACCGAGAATGCCTGCTGCCAATGCGCGCTGTTTGCGCTGCTGTGGCTCCATTGGAAGCGGACCTTCACCGCGCGTCCTTGGAGCGTGTCGTCGCCGTAGAACGTGCCGACGCCCTGTTCGAAGCGCCCGCTAACCGGCGGATCGAGCACTCCGCTGCGATTGCTGGCCCAATGGATGCGCCATTCCTGCGCATCACGGTCATACAGGCGCAGCGCCAGGCCCTCGAAACCGTTGTTCCAGGTGGTGTGGAACTGCTCAAGGTTGCCGATGCCGTCGAGCAGTGGGCGGCACTCGTCGAGTGCGCTGAAGACTTCCCACTCGTCGCTGCCGGCCAACCGCTCGCGCAGACGCTCGTTCTGCACCTGCCAGCGGCCGTGGATGAAGTCGAAGTCGTGCCGGTTGTCGTGGTTCATGGCTCACTCCGTCCGGGTGATATGCATGACCCAGTTGGTCTCCCAGGTCACGCCGTCGTCGAGCGAGGCGGCCTGCTCCCAGGCGAAGCGGTCGCTGCCGATGTCCGACCACAACGCGCGCGACAGGATGCGGCGTCCGCCATCGCTGTCCTCGCCCACGAACCGGCCGATGCCATCGACGAAGCGACCGTAAGCGGGCAGACCAAGCTGGCCATCGCGGGCGCTGGCCCAGCGGTCGCTCCATTGCCGCTGCACGGGATCGAACAGACGCAGGGTGAGACCGTGCACATCGGCGCTGCGGTATTCGTCGATGTTGCCCAGACCGCCGAGCAGCGGGCGGCAATCGAGCGTTGCGGGGAATTCCACCCACTGCGCGGATCCGACGTGACGCTGCTGCAACCGCCGGTTGTGCACCTGCCAGCGGCCGTGAAAGAAGTCGAAGTCGTGGCGGCCGTCGTTTTCGTGCATGGGTGTGGATTCCGGGGTGTAAGGAAATGCCGGGGGCAGCGGCCAGGCCAGCGCGAGCGAAGCGCTGGCGGCGAGGAAGTCGCGACGCGAGGCCATCACGCAGCTTCCACCGACGCCACGCCAACGCGGTTGCCTTCGCTGTCGCGGATGTGGCCGATGACCACCGGGGTGTCGCTGATGGGCGTGAGCGGCAGCAGCACTTCGCCGCCCAGTTCGCTCACACGCGCCAGCAGCGGACGAATGTCGTGCACGCTCAGATACACCAGCGAACCGACGCTCTGCGAAGGGGCGCGTTGCGCATTCGCCTGTACCAGCGCGCCGCTGGCGAGGTCGGGACCGCCGTTGGGGAATACCGCCTGGTCGGTCTCGCCCATGTAGCGCTGGCGGGTCATGCGCATGCCGAGCAGGGCTTCATAGAAGCGTTGCGCACGGTCGATGTCGACGACGGGAATTTCGAACCAAGCGGGGACACTGGGCTGCAGCATGATGGCGCTCCTTGTTTGGGAGCACTCAGCTTGGGTGGGGCCTGCTGCCAGCCTGCTGTCAGTAGTGCGCTGTCGACAATCTGAACGTCACCGGGCGGATTCGCGAGCCCTTCACCGGCTGCCACCGCATGCTGCGCATGTCACTCGTGACCGCCAGCCGCCGGTAAATCCGTAATCCGGAGTGGCAGGCATCTCACCTCCTGCGACAGACCCTGCCGACACTGACTGTATGAACGCACCGTACGCACCTGCTTCTTCCGACGAACTCCTGCACGCCCTCGCCCGTCTCGACGCCGCCATGGCCATCGTGGTGCGGCGCGCGGGCCAAGGTTGCGGACCGGAGTGCGAGCGGCGCCTGGACCAATCCTCGCGTGCGCTGCGCGCCCTGCTCGGCACGGATGCGGGCCAGGTCGTGAGCGACGTGCTCGACGCGGCACGCCGCGTGCTGACCTCGGCCGACCCGTCCGCGCCACTGCTGATGCTGACGATGGCGCGACAGACGCTGGCCTCGTTGGTCCATCGCCACGCGGCCCGTGCGACCCGTCGGGTTGCGTAGCGCGGGTTTTAACCCGCCCCCGAAAAACGGCACTGGTCCTTCGCCGTGCCCCCGGCGGGTCAAGACCCGCCCTGCGTCAGCCCTCCGAACCGAACCGCCATCGGCGCGCCAAGGCCCGCCCTACCTGCGCGGCGCATCGGCGACAATAGCGGCCCTTTTCGCCGCCGCCCGCCCTGCCCGTCATGTCCAGCTCCGCCCAGATTTCCCTTACCCGCTTCCTGATCGAGGAACAGCGCGCCGGCCGCATCAACGCCGACCTGCGCCTGCTGATCGAAGTGGTGGCCCGTGCCTGCAAGACGATCTCGATCGCGGTCGGCAAGGGTGCACTGGGCGGCGTGCTCGGCGATGCCGGCACGGGCAACATCCAGGGTGAAGCGCAGAAGAAGCTCGACGTACTCAGCAACGAGATCCTGCTCGAAGCTAACGCCTGGGGCGGTCATCTCGCCGGCCTCGCGTCGGAGGAGATGGACAACTCGCACCCGATTCCGGACGTGTATCCGCGCGGCAACTACCTGCTGATGTTCGATCCACTCGATGGCTCGTCGAACATCGACGTCAACATCTCGGTCGGCACGATCTTCTCGGTGCTGCATTGCCCCGATGGCGTGACCACGCCCAGCGACGAGCACTACCTGCAGCCGGGCACCGCCCAAGTCGCCGCCGGTTACTGCACCTACGGGCCGAGCACGATGCTGGTGCTCACCGTCGGCCATGGCACGCATGCGTTCACCCTGGACCGCGAAGTCGGTTCGTTCGTGCTGACCACGCGCGGCATGATGATTCCGGAAGAAACCAAGGAATTCGCGGTCAACATGTCCAACCAGCGTTTCTGGGAAGCGCCGATGCAGCAGTACGTCGGCGATCTGCTGACCGGCAAGGAAGGCCCGCGCGGCAAGGACTTCAACATGCGCTGGGTCGCCTCGATGGTGGCCGACGTGCACCGCATCCTCACCCGCGGCGGCTTCTTCAGCTATCCGCTCGACAGCAAGTGCGCGCCCAAGGGCGGCAAGCTGCGCCTGATGTACGAAGCCAACCCGATGGCGTTCCTGGTCGAACAGGCCGGCGGTGCGGCGACCACCGGTCGCGTGCGCATGCTCGAGGTGCAGCCGACCGGCCTGCACATGCGCGTGCCGGTGTTCCTCGGTTCGAAGCAGGAAGTCGAAGTTGCCACGCGCTACCACCGCGAGCACGATGCCGCCCAGGGCGGCGCTACGGCGCTGGCCTGAGGCTGACCGCGGCGGGAATCTTCTGCTTTACTGCGGTTTCCCGCCGCGAACCTGCACCACATCCGCATGAGCCAGGCCGACTTCATCGAAGTATTCGACGATGCCCTGTCGCGCGAAGCCTGCGTCGCGCTGATGGAACACTTCGCCGCGAGCAATGCGGCACAGCCCGGTCGCGTCGGCGGTGGCGTGCTGCCGGAGCTGAAGGACAGCCTCGATATCTCGATCAGCGGCAAGCCGGAATGGCGCGATGCCGAGGCGAAGCTCAACCAGGCCGTGTTCCGCGGCCTGCTGCACTATCTGCGGCGTTATCCGCACACGCTGATCGCGCCGCTGATGCTGGAAGTGCCAGACGAGGATGGCAAGCGCCATCGTCTCACCGCCGAACGCGTGCAAGCGATGGACGATGCCGCGCTGACTCCGATCGTGCAGACCGTGCTGCGCCCGGGCGCGATCAATCTGCAGCGCTACACCGGCGGCCGCGGCGGGTATCCGTATTGGCATTGCGAGCTGTACCCGCGCGATCCGCACGGCGAAACCCTGCATCGCCACCTGCTGTGGACGATCTACCTCAATGACGGCTTCGCCGAAGGCGAGACCGAATTCCTCTACCAGCAGCGCAAGATCGCGCCGCGCGCCGGTTCGCTGCTGATCGCGCCGGCCGCGTTCACGCACACCCATCGTGGCAATCGGCCACTGGGCGGCGACAAGTTCATCGCGACGAGCTGGATCCTGTTCCAGCGCGCGGAAGCGCTGTTCGGTAAGGGGTGAGGTGCGCGTCGGTCGCCCCCGCGCAGGTCAGTTGCGCGGTAGATCGGTTGTCACCGCGCGTTAGCTCGTTTCGTTCGTCATCCGGCTCTTTAGCTCGTCATCCCGGCGCAAGCCGGGATCCGGCTTTTGAGCTTGCCTCCGTCATTCACTGAAGCAACCGCAACGGCTGGATCCCGGCTTGCGCCGGGATGACGAACAAGAGCAAGGAGCCCACCGAACGCGACCAGCAGTCACGCCACGCGCGGATGGTTGAGCACCAGCCAGTACAGCCCGACCTGGCGCACCGCCGCCACGAACTGCTCGAAATCGACGGGCTTCTGGATGTAGCTGTTCACACCCAACGCGTAGCTGGCTTCGACATCGAAGGGCTCGGCACTGGTGGTCAGCACGACCACCGGCAGGTCGCGGGTCGCCGGTTCGGCACGGATCGCCTGCAGCACCTCGCGCCCATCGAGCTTGGGCAGGTTCAGGTCGAGCAACACGATCGACGGCAATTCGGCCGGATTGCGGTCCGCGTGCGCACCTCGCGCAAACAGGTAATCGAGGGCCTCGGCACCGTCCTTGGCCACGATCATGCGGTTGGCAACCTGAGCTTCTTCGAACGCCAACCGCGTCAGCTCAACGTCGTCAGGATTGTCTTCGACCAGCAGAATTTCTTTATGGGCCATGCGGCACCCTCACACGCCCGGCAGATCAACAATGAAGGTGGCGCCGTCACCGGGTCGTGAAGTCGCGGTGATGCGTCCGCTGTGCCGTGTCGCGATGCAATGCGCGATGGCCAGCCCCAGGCCGTGGCCGGCGCCCTCCTCCGCGCTATGCAGGCGCTGCAACGGCTGGAACAGCTTGTCGGCATAGCGCGGGTCGAAACCGGTGCCGTTGTCACGGATCACCAGCACGCTCCGGCCGGATTCGTTGCGGCCACTGACTTCGATACGGGTGGTCGGCCGGGAGGCTGAGAATTTCCAGGCGTTATCCAGCAGCCGGGTCATCAGCTGACGCAGCAGGGGCTCGTCGCCGCGCACGGACAGCCCCGATTGGACCACCAGCTCGGCATGACGACTCGGCTCGGACGCCTGCAGGTCGGACAGGACCCACTCGGCAAGGTGCGTGAGATCGACGTTCTCGTATTCCAGTTCGGCATGCGTTGCGCGAGAGAGTTCGCCCAGACCTTCCAGCAGCGCGTTCATACGCAAGGCAGCGGCGCGGATGCGTTGCAGCTGCTCGCGTTCGCGCGACTCGAGGCGGTCGTGCGCGCTGTCCGCGATGTGGGTGGCGAAGCCTTCGATCGCGCGCAGCGGTGCGCGTAGGTCGTGGCTGATGGTGTCGGTCAGGAGTTGCAGCTGCCGACGCGCGGCTTCCAGCTGAGCCTGTGCCTGCACCAGGGGATCGCTTTCGCTCATGTCGCGGATAAGCCCCGTTCCGGTCACGCCGATCCGCACCGGTTCGCACCCGATTATCAGCGAGTCGGGAGCTGTGCGGGCACGCGAGTGCTAGAACAATTCACCTTGCGGTGAAGCAAGCCGCGGCGGCGTGAAGCGGCTGGGGTCGAGCGGCGGCAGGCGACCGAAGTCAAGCCGCGCATGCGCCTTGGCGAAGCGCTGCTGCAACAGCTGCGCGAACGGCCCTTCCCCACGCATGCGCTGGCCGAATGCGCTGTCGTAATCCTTGCCGCCACGCATCTGCTGGACCAGGCTCATTACGTGCGCGGCGCGGTCCGGATAGTGCAGTTCCAGCCATTCGCGCCAGATCTGCTTGAGTTCGTGCGGCAGCCGCAACAGCACATAGCCGGCCGCGCGCGCGCCGTGTTCGTGCGCGGCTTCGAGGATGTGTTCGAGTTCGCGGTCATTGATCATCGGAATCATCGGCGCGGCCATCACGCCGACCGGCACGCCGGCCTCGTGCAGCGCCTTCATCGCGCGCAACTTGGCGTGCGGCGCCGAGGCGCGCGGTTCCATTTTCGCCGCGAGTTTGTTGTCCAACGTGGTGATCGAGAAATAGACGTTGACCAGGCGCTCGCGAGCCATCGCCGCAAGCAGGTCGATGTCGCGTTCGATCAACGCGCTCTTGGTGATGAAGCTGAGCGGATGTTTGGTCTCTGCCAGCACTTCCAGGCACTGCCGGGTGATGCGGTAACGACGCTCGATCGGTTGGTACGCGTCGGTATTGATCCCCAGCGCGATCGGCGTGCAGCGATAGGACGGCCGCGATAGTTCGGCACGCAGGCGCTCCGCCGCATTGGTCTTGGCGAACAGCTTGGTTTCGAAGTCGAGGCCCGGCGACAGATCCAGATAGGCGTGCGAAGGCCGGGCGAAGCAGTACACGCAGCCGTGTTCGCAGCCGCGATAGGGATTGACCGACGCGGCGAAGCCGATATCGGGCGAGTCGTTGCGACTGACGACGGTGCGCGCGTGTTCCTCGGTCACCGTCGTCTGCGGCCGCGATGCCTCATCCATGTCCGCGTACACCGAGCCCCATCCGTCGTCCGCACCCTGGGTGGTGGTGACGGCGTAGCGGCCGTGCACGTACGAGGCGGCGCCGCGGCCTTTGATGGGGGCTCTGGGTTTGTTGGCGTCTTCCATGGGCGATCGCGCCACTGGGTTCACGGCAAGGGCTCGGCTTCCAGTGTATTAGTAATATTACTAATGAACAACCGAACTCGGTGTCCGGGGGTGGGGGCAGCTGTGCGGGGGAACACGTCGCTTGCGATACGCTCGCCGGGTTGCGGCCGCGCGATGCCGCCTGAATCGTTTCCCGGACCCGCATGCTCGAAGCCCTGCGCGATCTCTGGACCACCCTGCTCGCGGTTCCCCACCTCAAGCTGTACCTGTACCTCGCCTGGTTGGTGTACCTGCTGTGGCTGGGCAGCTGGATCGTGCTGCAGAAGCGCGAACCGGTCGCGACCCTGAGCTGGCTGGTCAGCCTGGCGGCGCTGCCGTACATCGGCTTCGTCATCTACTACCTGCTCGGCCCCCAGCGCATCCATCGCCAGCGGCTGCGCCGGGTGCGCGTCCGCGCCAAGTTGCCGCCGCAGCCCGAGGGCTTCCGGCCCAGTCCCGAAGCAATCGAATTGGCGCGCATGGCCCAGGCGACCACGGGGCTACCGCCGACCAGCGCCACGCGCGCCGACCTGCTGATCGATGGCGGCGCCAAGTACGACGCGCTGCTGCGCGACGTCGCAGCCGCGCAGGACCACGTGCATCTGGAGTACTACATCTTCTATCCCGACCACATCGGCGCCGCCCTGCGCGATGCCCTGGTCGAACGCGCGCGCGCCGGGGTGAGGGTGCGCCTGCTGCTGGATGCCGTGGGCTCGAGCAAGACCCCGCGGCACTTCTTCCAGGAACTGCTAGCCGCCGGCGGCGAACTGGCTTGGTTCCATCCCTCGCGGATCCTGCAGGTGTGGAAGCGGCCGTGGCTCAACCTGCGCAGCCATCGCAAGATCGTCGTCATCGATGGGCGTATCGGTTACACCGGCGGCATCAACATCACCGACGAGGAAGACGAGCGCCGGCGCCCGGACGCCTATCGCGATCTGCACCTGCGCATGGAAGGCAATGTGGTCAGTTCGCTGCAGCTGGTCTTCGTCGAGGACTGGGCCTATGCCACCGGGCAGCCGCCGCTCTCTCTGCCTGCCCCAGCGCCTCACTCTGGTCATGTGCCGGTGCAGGTGCTGGTGTCCGGGCCGGATTCGTCGTGGGAAGCCATCCATCGCACCCATGTCGCCGCGATCCATTCGGCGCGGCAGCGCGTCTGGCTCGCCACGCCCTACTTCGTTCCCGGCGAAGCTGCGCGCATGGCGCTGACCTCGGCCGCGCTGGGGGGACTGGACGTGCGCCTGCTGGTTCCGCGGCACAGTGACAGCAGGCTGGTCACGCTGGCGGCGCGCTCGTATTTCGACGAGCTGCTCGCGGCCGGAGTGAAGGTGTTCGAGTACGGGCCGCGCATGCTGCATACCAAGGCGCTGTTGTGCGATGGCGATCTGGCGATCGTCGGCAGCGCTAATTTCGACCACCGCAGCTTCCGCCTCAACTTCGAGGTCTCGGTGATGTTCGGCGATGCCGGCCTGTGCGCGGAACTCGCCACCCTGTTCGAGCACGAGTGCGCCGCGTCGGTGCGCGCGCAGACCGACCGCGCCCGGCCCTTGTTCCGCGCGCGCCTGCCGGAGGCGCTGGCGCGACTGGTGTCACCCCTGCTGTAGCTTGCCGCGAGGCGGCGACGCAAGGCCGCGCGGTCGCGACCAGCGGCGGGTTGGCGGGCCTGCCGCACAGACCACGGCAATCTGGCGCGCTACACTTCAGCCAGCGTATTACGGAGTGGTTCCATGGCCTGGTTGTTCCTGCTGCTCGCCCTCGGCGCCCTCTGGCTGGCGTTCACCACTTCATCGACCGGCCTGCTCATCCTGGCCCTGTTAGCAGCCCTGGTCCTGATTATCGCGTTCGTGCTGAAGCTGGCCTCGGACCGGATCGGCAGTCGCTCCCGCGACGAGCACCTGATGCTGGATCCGGACGAGTTGCGCCGCATGCGCGAGCAGGCCGAGGCCCGCAAGCTCGCCGCCTCGACACAGAACGACGCCAATCGCTGAGCGCTCCCGCTCCGCAAAGCAATCCGCCGGGCTCGCGTAAACTGCGGGCCATGACCGTACTCAGCGTCAACGTCAATAAAATTGCGGTGCTGCGCAACTCGCGCGGCGGCGCTGAACCCGATGTAGTCCGCGCCGCCCGCGCCTGCCTCGACGCCGGTGCGCACGGCATCACCGTGCACCCGCGTCCAGACGCCCGCCACATCCGCGCTGACGATGTGTACGCGCTGGCCGAACTCACGCGCGAATACGGCGTCGAGTTCAATCTCGAAGGCAATCCGTTCGCCCCGCCGCGTGCCGGCTATCCCGGGTTTCTCGCCCTGTGCGAACAGGTCCGGCCGGCGCAGGCAACGCTGGTGCCTGACGGCGATGCGCAGCTGACCTCCGATCATGGCTTCGATTTCGCCCGCGATGCACGGGCGTTGCAGCCGCTGGTCGCGCAACTGAAGGCATTGCACTGCCGCGTCAGCCTGTTCGCCGATGCGCACGGCGCAGCCGTGGACGACATGCGCGAAGCCGCGGCGATCGGCGCCGACCGCGTCGAGCTGTACACCGGACCCTACGCCGAGGCGCATGCGACCGGGGCGACGGAATCGATGCTGCCGCGCTACGCGGCCACCGCTCTGCGAGCGAAGGCCGCCGGACTGGCAGTGAACGCCGGCCATGACCTGAGCCAGGACAACCTCGGCGAGTTCCTGCGCGCCGTGCCCAATGTGCTCGAGGTGTCGATCGGCCATGCACTGATCGGCGAGGCGCTATACGCGGGCCTCGAATCAACGGTGAAACGCTACCTGGCGATCCTGGCCGCGGTGTAACTCCCACCGGCACGCGTGCACTGGCGGTGGTGTTCCACGTGTTGCCGGGCCATGACCGCCCCGCCGCCTGCGCGACTGGGCGGCCCCGATGCCGTGGTGCTATTGCAGGGCGATGTTGCTTAGCCCGCTGTGCCGGGTCGTCGCCAAAGCTGTGGTGAACGCCTGGTAGTCCGCGGCTTCGCTGACTGTGACATCGACGATGCTGTTGGGCTCGCGCCGGGCCGCGGTGCTCAACGCGGCGCCGAGAGCCTGTTCGCTCAACACGGCGCCATCCAGCGCGAACTGACCGTCACCAAGAACACTCAGGCTCAGGTGCGGCGGCTTGATCGCATTCGGTTGCGGCGGCGTGTTCTGCGGAAGCCGCAGATCCAGCTGACGGGTCGCGAGCGGCGCGGCGACCATGAAGATGATCAGCAGCACCAGCATCACGTCGACCAGCGGCGTGATGTTCATTTCGGCCATCGCCCGGCCGGCCGTGCCGCGGCCGGTGTCGCCTGCAAACATGGAAGTCGCCATGGGTCCCCCTCCTGTGGTCGCTTGGATGTGCCCCGCGAGCCGGATCGGATCCGGTGGCGGGTACGCCGCGGATACCGAAGGCCCGGAATCCACGCTACGCCCGGATTCACAACGTTGGCAAGGACGAGGAGGGGTTAAACAAGCGCGCGATAGCAGCGCGACTGCTTCGCGCTGTTTGCGACGAGCAAAAAAAAACGCCGCCCGAAGGCGGCGTTTCACGACTTGTAACGGTAAGCGGTAAAGCTGTGCCAGGTTTACTGCGGCTGGACGAAGCCGATCTTCTGCATGTCGGCGTTCTTCGCCCGTGCCAGCACCTTGGCGAGGATGCCGTAATCGGCATCCGGGTTTACATCGATTTCGAGCAACGGCTGGTTCGTCGGATCCTTGGCCACTTCGTTCTTCATCTGCTGCTCGAGCACGCGGATGTCGATCGGCGAATCGTTCCAGTAGATCGTGCCACCAGCGTCGATGCGCAGAGCGATCGGCGGCGGCGGGGTCTTCGGATTCGGCGGCGGATTCAACGTGCGCTGCGGCAGGTTGACGTCGATCGGGTAGGACAGGATCGGCGCGGTGACCATGAAGATGATCAGCAACACCAGCATCACGTCGACGAGCGGCGTGACGTTGATATCGGCCATCGGACCGCCGCCGGAACCACTTGCAAATGCCATGACTTGTTTCTCCGGTTTAGCGGTTACTGGCCCGAGCGATCCTTGATCGCCACGAAACCGACCTTGCGCATGCCCTGCTGCTGGGCGATCTGCACCACTGCCTGCACCAGCTTGTACTTGGCGGTCTTGTCGCCACGCACGTTGACCTGGGGCTGCGGAAGCTTCTGTGCCTCGACCGAGAAGCGGCTTTCGAGCACGCCCTTGGTCACCGGCTCATCGTTCCAGTACAGCGCGCCGGTGTCCTCGACCGCGATCGTGATCGGGGTGACCTTGATAGGGTCATCCACGCGATGGTCCAGGTTCGCTTCCGGCAGATCGACCTTGACCTTATGCGTCATCAGCGGGGCGGTGATCATGAAGATGATGAGCAGCACCAGCATCACGTCGACGAGCGGCGTGACGTTGATTTCCGCCATCGGCTTGCCACCACCACTATCTGAACTGAAAGCCATGTTCGAACTCCGGAGCGACTACTGACAGACCTGGGGTGCCGGGATCAGCGCTTGACGACTTCGCCGACGCGCGAGCCGGTGGCGAAGAAGTCGTGCAGGTCGTGGGCAAAGGTGTCGAACTTGTTGTTCGTCACGCGGTTCAGACGAGTGAAGAAGTTGTACGAGAGCACGGCCGGGATCGCGACGAACAGGCCGAGCGCGGTCATGATCAGCGCTTCACCCACCGGGCCGGCGACGGCGTCGATCGAGGCGTTGCCCGAGGCACCGATGCGGATCAGGGCGCCATAGATGCCCCACACGGTACCGAGCAGGCCGACGAACGGCGCGGTCGAACCGACGGTGGCGAGCACGGTCAGGCCGTTTTCCAGACGCGAGGATTCGCGGGTCACGCCCTGGCGCAGGGCGCGGTCAACGAACTCGGAGCGGTTCAGCGACTCGACCAGGCGCGAACCTTCGTGGCGCTGGTGGTGGGCGGCGGCCTGGGCGGCGTCGAGGGCGATCTTCGAGAACGGCTCGAAGCGCGGCTGCTCTTCCATGAAGCGGATGGCGTCCTGCGCGTTCGGGGTTTCCCAGAACGTGCTGATGACGCGGTCCGAGGTGCCCTTGAGGCGCATGTTCTTGATGAAGTTGGTGACGATCCAGTAGATCGACAGCACCGACATCAGGGTGAGGGTGGTCAGCACGGCCCACGAGACGGCGTAGTGGCCCGGGTTGCTGATCATTTCCTGCAGCAGATTGCCGAAGCCCATCTGCGACAGAGCGGCGGCGTTGGAACCGCCGGTTTGTGCCGCAGCGGCGGCGGTGGTTTCCTGCAACATGACGCTTACCTTTTAGTCGTGGAAGGTGGAATTACTAAGTACTACAGGGTTCCCCGGCCATGGGCCGGGGCTTAAAACTTAGAAGTTGAAGACAACCGGGACACGTACGGTGCTGGCGACCGGGTTGCCATTGTCCTTGGCCGGATTGAACTTCCACTTCTTCTTCTTCGGCGCTTCCTGGGCGGCGCGGTCGAGGTCGCGGTTACGGCTGGACTTCTCGACGCGGACGTTCAGCACGTTGCCCTGGGCGTCGATGTCGATCAGCAGGATGACCGTACCGGTGGCGCCGGCGCGAGCCGCGGCCGGCGGGTAGTCCGGCGGGTTCATGCGCATGGACGACGGGTCGATCGAACCGGCGATGGTCTCCGACGGACGCGGCGGCGAAGGCGGCGAGGGCGGCACGTAGGTGTCGACCGGGCTCGGCTCTTCCACCTCGATCGGCGGCTGTTCCGGCGGCGGCGGCAGCACGGTCGGCTGAGGCGGCGACAGCTGGCGGACCACCTGCGGCTTGGGCTCTTCCGGCGGCGGCGGCGGCGGCGGCGGCGGGGGCGGCGGCGGACGCACGATGTTCACAATCGTGGTCTCTTCCTTCGCCTTTTCGGCGGGCGGCGCGGCCAACGGAGCCAGCAGCAGCAGCAGGGCGCCGACGTGGACGGCGAGCGCCATGCTGATACCGGTAATACGGGCCCAATTAAGGCCTTCCGGCTCGTCGTCGTGGGTATGGATTTCGAGGACTTGCTGCGTCATGCGCCGTAGCTCGGGAAGTGTTCCGGACGCCGGGGCGCCTCGGGCGGTGTTCGATTCCTGCAAGCGCGCGAGCGGGATCGCAGGAACCTCCTAGCATATACCAATTAATGCCCGGGCTTCCAAGCACAAACAGGCATTTTGTGCGGTTTAACCCGCTTTATTTTGCCGGCAACGCCAGGATCTTCTTGGCGTCTTCCGGCTTCTTGATGCCCTTGGCGAGGGCTTGCTTGGCGGCTTCCTTGGCTTCGGGAATCCGGTTTTCCTGCCAGAACAGGCGCGCCAGATTTAGATAGGTCTCGCCGTCGTCATCCAGCGGCGCGGCCTTCTTGTACGTCTCGATGGCCGGATTGATCTGCTCGGAGTAGTAGTAGGCCTGGGCAAGCGAGATGTAGCTGTTGTAATCGGGCTTGAGAATGCCCTTCTGCAGACCGTCGTTGATGACTTCGATAACCTGCTTCTCCTTGCCATCCAGCTGGTTGTAGCTGTTGTACAGAAGCTTGTAATCGCGTTCCCCGGTCAACTGGCCGGCGGCACGCAGCTTCTCCATCACCGCAGCAGCCTTGGCGTACTGCTCGATGTTGTAGAAGGTGTTGGCCAGATTGAGCTGCGCGGTCCGGTCGTTCGGCGTGCGCGCCGCGATTTCCTCGGCGAGCTTGGCGGCTTCGGCCGGCTGGTTCGAATCGGAATAGCTCGCCATCAGCAGCTGCTGGGCGTTGGTGAGCGTGGCGCCTTCTGGATTGCTGGCCAGGACCTGCTTCAGCGCGGCGATCGCTTCGGGATAGCGTTCGAGCCGGTAGAGCACGTTGCCGCGCTGCACGAGCACCGCAGGCGCCTGGCTATTGGTTTCCTTGGTCAGCCGATCGAGGGTCGCCAGCGCTTCGGCGTACTTCTCGTCCTGGATCTGCAGCTGCGCGACATTGAGCATCAGCTGGTAATGCGAGTTGTTGTCGAGACCGTTGAACTGGAGCGCCTTGTTCCAGTAATCGAGCGCGGCAGCGGCGTCGCCGGAGTCGTTGGCGACGAAGCCCCCAACCTGCGCGGCGAAGGAACGGTCGTAATCGTTGAAGGCGGTGTTGGCGATGATTTCGTCCGCCAGCGCACGCGCTTCGGCAGCGTTGTCGTCGTTATAGGCCTTCTGCAGCTTCTGCAGCTTGACCGCACCCTTGGCCGACGCCTTGGCTTCGACCTTGCGCGTCGCCTGCGGGTACTTTTCCTCGACCTTCTGGGTCTTCTGCTGCGACTTGGCATCACGCTCTGCGCGGCGTTCGGCGGCGTGACCGGCGGCGTTCTGGGCATTGGCCTGCGCGATCGCACCGAGCGCGAGCACCGCAGCAACGGCGGATACCAGGACAGTGCGACGGGAAGTAGCGGAACGGTTCATTGCTGTCACCTTTGTAGCTGCCCGTGTTCAGCGGCGGGCGAGGGGGCCGCCACGCTAACAGAAACGGGCGGGGCGGCGATATGGGGTTTTTGTGACATGAAGCAGCGGGTTAACCACACCTGGGCGTATGGCCGCTGGCGCGAGCTTGCTCGTAAGTCGGCACTAGACCTGCGGCGCGGCGATCGAGTTCCTGGATGCGCGATTCCGGATTCGGGTGGGTCGACAGCCATTCCGGCGGTCGGCTGCGGCTGGCGGCGATCATGTTTTCCCACAGGTTTACCGCCTGGCGCGGGTCAAAGCCGGCCCGGGCCATCAGCTGTTGGCCAACGACATCGGCTTCGCTTTCCTGTTTGCGCGAATTGGGCAGCAGGAAGCCGGCCTGTGCGGCAATGCCACCGCCCTGGACGACCGCATTGCCTACGCCCTGGCCGTAACGCGAGCCCGCCAGCGTGCCCAGGATCTGCAGCACGCCCTGTGCACCCATCTGCTGGGTGATGCGTTCGTTGTGGTGATGCGAATAGACGTGGCCGACTTCATGCGCCACCACGGCGGCGAGCTGATCCTGATTCTTGGCGACGGTGAAGATGCCGGTGTTTACGCCAACCTTGCCGCCAGGCAGGGCGAAGGCGTTAGGCGAACTGTCGACGAACAACGCCGTTTCCCACCCCATGTTCTGCCAGTCCGGCGGCAATTGTTCGACCACGCGCTGCACTACGCAGCGAACGTAGGCGTTCTGGCGGCTGTCGGTGCTCTGCGGCGTCTTGGTCTTGGCTTCGGCGAAGGCCTGCGCCCCCAGCTGCGCGAGCTGTTCTTCGGATACGCCACCGACCACCTGGCGTCGACCGGTCGGCGAAGTGGTCGTCGCACAAGAGGTCACGAGCACGGCAACCACCGCGGCAAGCAGCAAGCGCTTCATAGGAATATTCCTGAATGGGTCAATCGCGTTGTAGTCCCGAACGGATTAACGCGTCGTCAATGACTGCAGCGCGAGGTTGAACCGGCGCTGTTAGTGCTTCGCCAAATGAGGCCTCGCTGATGTCAGCGCGGCCAGTTACGCCGGAATGCGCCGCGTTACACGTCGAGGTTCGCGACCTTCAAGGCGTTCTCTTCGATGAATTCGCGGCGTGGTTCGACTACGTCGCCCATCAGCGTGGAGAAGATCTGATCGGCGGCGACTGCATCCTCGATACGGACTTGCAACAGACGGCGCGTTTCCGGATTGACCGTGGTGTCCCACAACTGTTCGGGATTCATTTCGCCCAGGCCCTTGAAGCGCTGGATCTGGCGCCCCTTCTTCGCTTCTTCCATCAACCAGGCCTGCGCTTCGGCGAAGCTGAGGACCAATTGTTCGCGGCTGCCGCGCAGGATCTTCGCGCCCGGGCGAATCAACCCATGCAGCAATGCAGCGGCTTCGCGCACGGCGCGCAGTTCGCCGCCTTCGAACGCGGCCATCGGCAACACCTGGGTGTGCTCGACACCCATGTGGGTGCGATGCACCAGCAAGGCGGCCTGACGCGATTCGCTGGCCGGGTGCACTTCGAGGCGATAGCGCGGCTTACCGAGACCGGTGCGGTTGAGGCGCGACTGCAGCGCTTCGAGTTCGGCGCGGCTATCGGTATTGCTCGCCAGCGCGGCCGCATCGAGCGGAGTGAAATCGATCAGGGCTTCGAGCACGCTCGGGTCGTAGCGGTGCGCGTTACGTGCGATCGCTTCGCGCGCGCCGGCATAGGCGAGCAGCAACTTCTCAAGCCCTTCGCCACTGATCGGCGGTTCATCGTCGGCGGGCAGCAGCGAGGCGCCTTCCACGGCATTGCCGGCGAGGTACGCATCGAGTGCGGCATCGTCCTTGAGGTACAGCTCGGTCTTGCCTTGCTTGATCTTGTACAGCGGCGGCAGGCCGATGTAGATGTGGCCGCGTTCAATCAGCTCCGGCATCTGCCGGTAGAAGAACGTCAGCAGCAACGTGCGGATGTGCGAGCCGTCCACGTCCGCGTCGGTCATCAGGATGATGCGGTGGTAACGCAGCTTGTCCGGGTTGTACTCGTCCTTGCCAATGCCGGTACCGAGCGCGGTGATCAGGGTGCCGACTTCCGCCGACGAGAGCATGCGGTCGAAGCGGGCACGCTCGACGTTGAGGATCTTGCCCTTGAGCGGGAGGATCGCCTGGGTCTTGCGGTTGCGGCCCTGCTTGGCCGAGCCACCCGCCGAGTCACCCTCGACGATGAACAGTTCGGATAGCGCCGGATCCTTTTCCTGGCAGTCGGCCAGCTTGCCGGGCAGGCCAGCGATATCCAGGGCGCCCTTGCGGCGGGTCAGGTCGCGAGCCTTGCGCGCAGCCTCGCGCGCACGAGCCGCATCGACGATCTTGCCGGCGATGGCGCGGGCCTCGTTCGGGTGTTCCTGCAGGAACTCCTCCAAACGTGCACCGAACGTGGTCTCAACTACCGGCCTAACCTCGGAACTGACCAATTTCTCTTTGGTTTGCGAGGAAAAACTCGGGTCCGGCACCTTCACCGACAGCACCGCGATCATGCCTTCACGCATGTCGTCGCCCGACAGGGTGATCTTGGCCTGCTTGGCGATGCCGTTCTGTTCGATGTAGTTCGACAGCGTGCGCGTGAGCGCAGCGCGGAAGCCGATCAGGTGGGTGCCACCGTCCTTCTGCGGGATGTTGTTAGTGAAGCAGAACATCGTTTCCTGGTAGGCGTCGGTCCATTGCAGGGCGACGTCCACGGTGATGCCGTTCATCTCTCCGGAAACCGAGATCACATTCGGGTGCAGCGGGTTCTTGAGCTGGGCCAGGTGCTCGACGAAGGAGCGAATGCCGCCTTCGTACTGGAAGACGTCCTTCTTGCCGTCGCCGCGCTCGTCGATCAGGGTGATCTTCACACCCGAATTCAGGAACGACAGCTCGCGCAGGCGCTTGGCCAGGATGTCGTAGTGGAATTCGACGTCGGTGAAGATCTCCACCGCCGGCTTGAAGCGGAGCAGGGTGCCACGCTTACTCGAGTCCTCCAGGCGCTTGAGCGGATAGATCGGTTCGCCCAGCGTGTATTCCTGCTTGTAGTGGCCGCCGTCGCGCCAGATCTCCAGCCACAGGTGCGAGGACAGCGCATTGACCACCGAGACGCCGACGCCGTGCAGGCCACCGGAGACCTTGTAGCTGTTGTCGTCGAACTTGCCGCCGGCGTGCAGCACGGTGAGGATCACCTCGGCCGCGGAGACGCCCTCTTCCTTGTGGATGTCGACCGGGATGCCGCGGCCGTTGTCCGAGACCGAGCAGGAGCCGTCCTGGTGCAGGGTCACCACGACCTCGTTGGCGTGGCCGGCCAGCGCTTCGTCGATGGAGTTGTCGACGACTTCGAAGACCATGTGATGCAGGCCGGTGCCGTCATGCACGTCGCCGATGTACATGCCAGGACGCTTGCGCACGGCTTCCAGACCACGGAGCACCGTGATCTTGCTGGAGTCGTAGGTCTGGGAGGGTTCGACGGAAGCCGGATCGGTCGAGGGATCGTGGTCGACGTGCTCGTGGATCGAATTCATGAGTGCAGCAGGCTCCTGCGGCGCGGTCTGGCCGCCCCGGAATCGGGACGGAAAGAGCGCCGAAAACTCTTTAGATATCGTGCGTGGAGTATAGCCGGGCGGGGTCGGCAACGGGCGGCCGCGGCTGGCGGCCGGAATAGGGATTCAGCGACCTGATTAGGACGGTTACGGGAGCGCGCGAAGCTCACCCTGTTCCACGTGGAACAACATGAGCGGGGCATCGAGCCCGACGAGCCCGGGCGGAGACTCGGTGCCGGTCACGAAAACCTGCGCTCCGCACTCCACTAGGTGGCGCAGCACCCGGCGCTGGTGATGGCGGTCGAGCTCCGAGGCCAAATCATCGAGGGCCACTACCGGCCATTCCCCTTGCGCCTCGGCGTGGTGCTCGGCCTGGGCGAGGAGGGCCGCCAGGGCGACTAGCTTGGCCTGACCGCGCGACAACGCCTCGCGACCAGGCACCCCGGAAAAACCCAGCGTCCAGTCGGCGCGATGCGGACCGACCGATGTGTGCCCGGCCTGCAGGTCCCGCTCCCGCGCCACCAGCAGGGCATCGGCGAGCGAGAGGTCATCGCGGCGCCATCCCGGGTGATAGTTGAGTTCACCGCCACCCAGTGCCGGCGCCAGGTCCGTGATCAGGCGGGCGTAGTAGGGCTGCAGGGCCTCCAGGTAACGCTGGCGCTGCCGTGTGATCGCCTCGCCCGCCTCAGCCAGTTCAGCGTCCCAGGCATCCAGCTGGGCATCGCGGCCGCGCTGCTTCAGCAGAGCATTGCGCTGCTTGAGTGCCCGGCTATATCGGCGCCAGAGCGGAAGGAATTCCTGTTCCACGTGGAACAAACCCCAATCCAGGTAGCGTCGCCGCGGTTCCCCGCCGCCACTTACCAGCGCGTGGCTGCCTGGATCGAAGCTCACGACGGCCAGGGCGGCGCAGAGCTCTCCCAGATGGCCCACCGCGGCCCCATCGAGGCGGCCGGTCCATTCCTGGCCGTTATGGCGCAAGCCGGCCTTCCGGGGCCGGGCATAGGTGGAAGTGGCATCGGCCACGCCACCGGTGCCGGTGCGGAGATGGCGGCGTCCGGCTTCCACCCATTCGACGAATACCTCCAGCGCGGACGCGCCGGCCTGGACTAACCCATCGCGCACTCGTCCGCGGAAGCTGCGTCCGTAGGCCATCAGGTGCAGGGCCTCGAGCACACTGGTCTTGCCGGCGCCGTTATCGCCGGTAATGAGGTTCAAACCCGGACCCGGCGCCAGGCTTGCCTCGTGAAAGCGGCGGAGGTGGCGGAGGTCGAGGCGGGTGACGTGCATGGCGCCCATTGTACGAGTGGCCGAGATAAGCCCCATGCCATTGGCGGTTCGGGAAGCCAGGCACACGTGGTTCGGCTTTCAGGGGCATCTTTTCCGCCACAAAACAAAACGCCCGGACTAGCCGGGCGTTTTTGTTCCACGTGAAACAGTGAGCGTCAGAGGCGCAGCGGCATCACCACGTGACGGCAACGCTCGTTCGAGGCCTCGCGAACCAGCGCCGAAGAGTTTGCATCGCGCAGGGCGATAACCACGTTCTCTTCCTTGAGCGAAGTCAGCGCGTCCAGGAGGTAGTTAACGTTGAAGCCCACCGCCAGATCGCCAACCCGGGTATCGGCCTCGACCTCTTCCTGGGCTTCCTCCTGCTCCGGGTTATGGGCGCTGATCTTGAGCTGACCGGGCGAGACCTCGATGCGGACGCCGCGGTACTTCTCGTTGGACAGGATCGCGGCGCGTTGCAGGGAGGCGCGCAGGACCTCGCGGTCGATCCGCACTTCCTTGTCGGCGCCGATCGGGATCACGGCCTCATAGTCCGGGAACCGGCCATCGATCAGCTTGCTGGTGAAGGTGACGTCGTCGCGCTTCACCCGCAGATGGCTGCGGCCCATCTCCAGCTCCAGCTCGCGTTCGCCACCCTCGAGCAGGCGTTGCAGCTCGGTCACGCCTTTGCGCGGCACGATGATCTGGCGCTTGGTGCTGGCGCCAGCATCCAGGCTGGCTTCGCACAAGGCGAGGCGGTGGCCGTCGGTGGCCACGCAGCGCAGCGAGGTTTCGCGCAGGTCGAAAAGCAGACCGTTGAGGTAGTAGCGCACGTCCTGCTGGGCCATGGCGAACGCGGTGCGTTCGATCAGCTCCTTCAGGCTGGCCTCGGGCACGCGCACGCGTTCGGTCGCTTCGACTTCATCGATCGAGGGGAAGTCATTGGCTGGCAGCGAGGACAGGGTGAAGCGGGAGCGACCCGCCTGCACCGTGATCTTCTCGGCCGACTGCGAAACGATCACCTTGCTGCCATCGGGCAGGGCGCGAACGATCTCGAACAGCTTGCGTGCCGGAATCGTGGTCTCGCCGTCCTGCGCGTCGTCGACGCCGATACGCGAAACCATTTCGACTTCCAGGTCTGTGCCAGTCAGCGAGAGCTGACCGCCCTTCACCTGGACCAGCAGGTTGGCGAGGACCGGCAGGGTCTGCCGACGCTCAACGACATTGACGACTTGCGCCAATGGCTTCAGGAACACTTCGCGTTGCAGGCTGAAACGCATTCGAGGACGCTCCCCAGTACCAAAACAAAAGTAGTGAATAAATCAAAAGCATAGTGATGATGGAGTCGCAAAAAACTGCGGAAAACCATCATAACTACTTGAATATAAAAGAAAAAAACAAACTGAAACTCTTGTGAAAAGTCCCGGCGAACCAGGGCACAAGCTGTGGACAACTTTACGGCGCGGCGGCCGATTGCGAGTTGTCCACAGTTTGCGCGCAGCTCGTCCTCAGTCGCCTGTGAACAAGCCTTGCTATCCACTGCTTATCCACCGGCTTTCGCGGCGCTGGAAACCACACTGGCTCGGCGCGAACGCCGCTTACCCACATCGAACGAACACGCAGATGTGAACGATACCGCGCCATGGCCATGCCGCGCAGCGGGGAATCGAAAATATTGCGGAGAAGGGACGCTCGGGCCACTAGGGCTGGCGGTATTTGGTCGCCGCGACGAGGCGTAGTCCTTCGGTTACGCCGGCGCGGAGAGGCGGGCTCGCGACGCTGTCAGACCAGGACGCTCATCTTGGCTGAAGGATGTCGCCGCAGCGGGCGGTGCGCATGTGGGCCGCGACTACCTCGCAGGAATGCCTGTCGCTGCCGCTCGATTCGTAGGGCCGCCTTGTTGGCGATGTGGGGGATGGAGGCAGGTCGACGACCGTGGCCTTGCTGCCGCGAGTTGAAGCGCCACACATGCGTCGACTGACCGCCGGCAATCCCCGCTGGCGCCTGATCGCGGAAGCGACAGGCCAATTAAGCGCGAATGTGTCCGGACACGCTCGTGGACAGCGCAGATGGCCTACGACGATCGAGCAATGTCGAAAACGCGCCCGAAGGCCGCGCCGATCCAGCAGGCACGCTCTCACGTGCCCGGGCAGGTGGTGGGATATCGCATGCGATACGGCGCGAAGGTCTTCGCGCCGCTCCGTTACTCGCTGAGCTTGCGGATCAGCTTGTCCCAGTCTTCGCGCAGCTTGCCGTCGGTGTCCATCAGCGTGCGGATCTGCCGACAGGCATGCAGCACGGTGGTGTGGTCGCGGCCGGCGAAGGCGTCGCCGATTTCCGGCAGCGAGTGTTCGGTCAGTTCCTTGGCCAGGGCCATCGCGACCTGGCGCGGACGCGCCAGCGAGCGCGTGCGGCGCTTGCTGAGCAGATCCTTGATCTGCAGGCCGTAGTAATCGGCCACGACCTTCTGGATGTTGGGAATGCCGATCGCCTGCTGCTGCGCACGCAACAGATCGCGCAATGTTTCCTGGGCGAATTCGGTGGTGATCGTGCGACCAGTGAAGTTGGCGCGTGCGGCAAGCGTGTTGAGCGCGCCTTCCAGATCGCGAACGTTGCTGCGCATCTTCTTGGCGAGCAGGAACGCGACGTCTTCGGGAATGTGCGCGCCGCGCTCGCGCGCCTTGCTCAGCACGATCTGCGCGCGCGTCTCGAAATCGGGGGGATCGATCGCCACCGACAGGCCCCAGCCAAGACGCGACTTCAGCCGCGGCTCGAGGCCATCGACTTCGCGTGGGAAACGGTCGCAGGTCAGGATGATCTGCTGCTTGCCGTCGATCAGCGCGTTGAAGGTGTGGAAGAACTCTTCCTGGGTACGGTCCTTGCCGGCGAAGAACTGGATGTCGTCGATCAACAGCGCGTCGACCTGCTGGAACTGACGCTTGAACGCGGCCATGCCATTGGTCTTGTCCTGGAGCGCCTTCATCAGCGAAGCGAGGAACTGTTCGCTGCGCAGGTACAGCACCTTGATGTTCGGATTGGCTGCGCGCATGGCGTTGCCGGCGGCGAACATTAGATGGGTCTTGCCCAGGCCGGTGCCCCCGTACAGCAGCAGCGGATTGTGTGCACGGTCGCCTGGGCGCGCGGCGGCCTGCAACGCGGCGGCGCGGCCGAGCTGGTTGCTACGGCCCTCAACGAAGTTGTCGAAGGTGTAGTGCGCGTCGAGGTTGCCTTCGAACGGTTCGGTGCGCGCCGGTTCGGCGCCACCGCGCACGGGGATCGATCCGGCCGTCGTTGCGGCAGGGGTGGGGGCACGCGGCAGCGCGCCGATTTCCAGCTGGACCTCATCGCTGCCGGCGAAGTAGCTCAGCAGCTCGCGGATACGACCGAGGTAGCGCTCGCGCACGTGCTCGACCACGAAGGCATTGGGCGCATAGAGCACCGTGACGTCGTCGCGGCGAGTCGCCTGCAGCGGCTTGAGCCAGGTATGGACGTCTTCTACCGGGTATTCGGCTTCCAGACGTTCGAGGCAGCGGGGCCAGGCTTCCATCTTGAGATCGGGGGTGACCACGCGGATGCGTATGAATAAAGCTGTTGATAACCGCCGGAAGGCGGGGAAAGCGCCGCCGCACGCGATGAGCAAAACATCGCGACGCAGACAGGGCGGGGGTGGGTCAGCCTATCACCGGCCGACCTCGCCCGCACCGGCTTGTGGATAAAATTTCGACGCGGTAAGCGCCGGCGCTTGTTTGATCGAGCCGCCGCCAGGAGCGCCCGGAAACGGATTCATTCCGGGCGCGCCGGGAATCGAGGTTGACCTGACTCGGGTTGCCTCGTAGAATCCGCGGTCTTTTCCGTCGTTTACGCCGAGCCGACCATGGCCACCAAGCGCACTTACCAGCCCAGCAACCTCAAGCGCAAGCGCGATCACGGTTTCCGTGCCCGCATGGCGACCGCCGATGGCCGCAAGATTCTTGCCCGTCGTCGCGCCAAGGGCCGCAAGCGTCTCTGCGCCTAAGCACCGTTCTTCAACGGTGAAGACGGGCTGCGCCCGGCTGGCGTCGGCTTGACCAACGCCAGCTAGCCCACGGCCGCCCTCGCCGCACCGGCGGCCGTATGAGCACTCTGACCTACCGCTTCCCGCGCCAGGCGCGGGTACGCGCGCGTGCGGATTTCGATCGCATCTTCGAACACGGCCGGCGCCAAGCCACGCCGCGACTCGCCGTGCATTGGCATCGCACCGACATCCCGGCTCGGCTTGGCCTCGCGGTTTCGCGCAAGGTCGACCCGAACGCGGTCGGTCGCAATCGCATCAAGCGTGCGCTGCGTGACATCTTCCGCCATTACCGATCGCAGCTCGCCAGCGGCGATTACGTCGTGGTCGCGCGTCCGACCGCGCGCGAGGCCACGCGCGAACAGCTCGAACGCCATTTCCTCGATCTGCTGCGTCGTCTCGGCGCGTTGCCCGTGGCTTCGTTGCCCATGACGGCAGTGCCCGGCACAATGCCGCCCGCGCCGGGCGCGCTTGCTTCCGGCGATGGTCTTGCCTCGACCGAGCCCGACCCCACCTCCCTCTGACTGCGCCGACCCCTTTGCGTCGGCCGAGCGTGCCTGCCCCATGAATCAGACCCGTCTTTTCCTGATCTTCGCCTGGCTGATGCTGGCGACCCTGCTGTGGATGGAGTGGGGCAAGGAGAAGGCGGCGCCGGCAGCCACCACGGTCCCGGCCACCGAAACCGTTGCCAGCAGCACCCCGGTGCCGTCGGCCGCGATTCCTTCGGCCGCCGGCGCAGCAGTGCCGAACGCGGCGGGCGTTCCGGCCAACGGCGCCACCGTCAGCGCGCCGGCCGCGCAGACCGTGACCGTCACGACCGACGTTCTGGATGTGGTGCTCGATGGCGGCGAACTGCGCCAGGTCGACCTGCTGAAGTATCCGAGCCTGGCCGCGGCCAACAGCGCACCGGTTCGCCTGCTCACCACTGACAGCGCCAACTACTTCGTCGCGCAGAGCGGCTGGAACAGCGCCACCGGTGCGCCGGATCACGGCGGCTTCCGTCCGGAGGCCGCGACGCACGAATACAACCTCGCCGCGGGCGATCGCGAGCTCGTCGTCCCCTTCGTGTGGACTGGCGCCAATGGCGTGACCATCCGCCGCAGCTTCGTGTTCCAGCGCGGCAGCTATGTCGTGCAGGTGCGCGATCAGGTCAGCAACGCCGGTGCGGCGCCGTGGACCGGCTACGTGTATCGCGAACTGCGCCGCGTGCCGCGCGTCATCGCCAGCAAGGGACCGATGAGCGCCGAGAAGTACAGCTTCCAGGGCGCCGCCTGGTTCGGTGACGACGGCTACGAGAAGCGCAAGTTCGACAAGTTCGGCGACGGTGCGCTTAACAAGGAGGTTACCGGCGGCTGGGTCGGCATGCTGCAGCATCATTTCTTCGCCGCATGGATTCCGCAGAAGGATCAGGGCGCGCTGTTCGGCTTGGCGCAGGACAACGGTCGCTACGCCATCGATGCCAAGGGCCCATCGTTCACCCTTGCTCCCGGCGCGCAGGCCGAAACCAGCGCACGCCTGTGGATCGGCCCGAAGCTGGTCAAGCAGATCGAAGCACAGCAGGTGAAGGGTCTCGACCGCGCGGTCGACTTCTCCTCCTATGGTTGGGCCGCCACGCTCGCCGGCTGGTTGTTCTGGGTGCTCGACAAGCTGCACGGCTTGCTCGGCAACTGGGGCTGGTCGATCGTCGGCCTGGTGGTGCTGCTCAAGACCCTGATGTATCCGCTGTCGGCAGCGCAGTACCGCTCCGCGGCCAAGATGCGCAAGTTCCAGCCGCGCATGAAGCAACTGCAGGAACGCTACGGCGACGACAAGCAGAAGCTGCAGATGGCGATGATGGAGTTGTACAAGAAGGAAAAGATCAATCCGGTCGGCGGCTGCCTGCCGATCCTGCTGCAGATGCCGGTGTTCCTGTGCCTGTACTGGATGCTGTCCGAGTCGGTCGAGCTGCGCCATGCGCCGTGGATCGGCTGGATCACCGACCTGACCGCGCGCGATCCCTACTTCATCCTGCCGGCGATCAACCTGGTCGTGATGTTCATGACGCAGAAGCTCACGCCGCCGGCGCCCGGCATGGACCCGATGCAGCAGAAGATGATGCAGTTCATGCCGCTGGTCTTCGGCGTGCTGTTCGCCTTCATGCCGGCCGGCCTGGTGCTCTACTGGATCACCAACGGTGGCCTGGGCCTGCTGCAGCAGTGGTGGAACACCAAGCGTTACGCCGAAGAGCCGGCGAAAGCCACGGCCTGAGCAGCACCGAGCTGACGCTCACACACCGAAGCCCGCCGCAAGGCGGGCTTCGCATTTGTACGACCCCTGCGCGTGCGCCAAGCGCGCCGCCTTCTGCGACGATAGACGGATGAACCAACGCGACACCATCGCCGCGATTGCTACCGCACCAGGTGCCGGTGGCGTCGGCATCGTGCGCCTGTCCGGCGCGCGCGCGCGCGCGATCGCGGAAGCCACGAGCGGTCTGCGACTGCGCCCGCGCCATGCCCATTACGCCCGCTTCGCGGATGGCGCCGGCGACATCATCGACGACGGCATCGCGCTCTACTTCCAGGCGCCGGCGAGCTATACCGGTGAAGACGTGGTGGAGTTGCAGGCGCATGGCAGTCCGGTCGTGCTTGAGCAGCTGGTGCAGCGCTGCGTTGAACTCGGCGCGCGCCGTGCGCGCCCGGGCGAATTCAGCGAGCGCGCCTTCCTCAGCGGCAAGCTGGACCTTGCCCAGGCCGAAGCGGTCGCCGACCTGATCGCCGCCGCCGACGCCAACGCCGCACGTGCCGCGCGGCGCGCACTGGATGGCGAGTTTTCGCGTCGCGTGGAAGCCTTGTCCGCCGATGTGCTCGCAATCCGCGTGCATGTCGAAGCGGCTATCGACTTCGCCGACGAACCCATCGACACGCTCGGCGGCGCGCAACTGCTCGCCCGGTTTGCCGACGCTGCACACGCCCTGGATGAATTGTTGCGTGCGGCTGAACGCGGGCGCCGCCTGCGCGATGGCCTGCACGCGGTGATCGTCGGTCCGCCCAACGCCGGAAAGAGCTCGCTGCTCAACGCGCTCGCCGGCAGCGACCGCGCGATCGTCACCGACATCGCCGGCACCACCCGCGACCTGTTGCACGAAGTCGTCCGCATCGACGGTGTCGAACTCACCTTGGTCGACACCGCGGGACTGCGCGAAGGCGGCGATGCGATCGAACGCGAAGGCATGCGGCGCGCACGTAGCGAGCTCGATCGAGCCGACCTCGCGATCATCGTGCTCGATGCGCGCGACGTCGACGCCGGCCGCGCGGCCGTGGCCGATGCTATCGCCGGCGTGCCGCAGCGGTTGTGGCTGCACAACAAGGCCGATCTGCTGCCGGGAGCCAATCCGGCCGACGATGCCGAACACCTGCATGTGTCCGCCCGTACCGGACGCGGACTGGACGTGCTGCACGCGCGCCTGCGTGCGCTTGCACAGCGCGAAGGCGTCGCCGGCGAAGGCACGTTCACGGCGCGCGCCCGCCACGTCGATGCCTTGCGTGAGGCCCAGGACGAACTCGTGCTGGCCCGGGCCCAGCTCGAT
The DNA here is from genome assembly GCF_054779815.1 of Lysobacter tyrosinilyticus. Taxonomy (NCBI): domain Bacteria; kingdom Pseudomonadati; phylum Pseudomonadota; class Gammaproteobacteria; order Lysobacterales; family Lysobacteraceae; genus Lysobacter; species Lysobacter tyrosinilyticus. Next base: position 201,512 of record NZ_BAAGXN010000001.1, on the reverse strand, counting down.
GCCGAGGCGCTGGACCTCGCCGCAGAATCGCTGCGCCATGCGCACGATGCTCTCGGTGAGATCACCGGACAGGTCCGTGCAGATGACCTTTTAGGTCACATTTTTTCCAGCTTTTGCATAGGAAAGTGACACCACGTCGCAGTTCTCCCTCAGGGCCGCGACCGTCGCAAAGCTGAATCCAGCGCACGCTTGACAAAGGACGCGCAGCAGGTGTCACTTGCGCTGCGCGCACTCGATCGCCGCACTTCAGGGGACCCTAAAATCATGATGTCGAACCACTCCGAGGCCCGGTCCGTGCGCCGGCCCGCCACGCTTCCGCTCATCGCCGTCCTGGCGGTGAGCCTTGTGCTAGCCGCGTGCGGCGGCGGGGAAAAGCCCGTCGACCAGGCGGCCACCACCGCAGCCACCGCGCCGGCGCCGACGCCGGAAACCGCGGTGTCTTCCAAGGTCACCGCGATGACCGCCGACCAGCTGCGCGATGCCGCCAGCAAGGCCTATTCGGAAAACCGCCTGTACGCACCGGCCGGCGACAACGCCGTCGAGTACTACCTGGCCCTGCGCGACAAGAGTCCGGCCGATGCCGCCGTGGCCAGCGCCCTCACCGACCTGCTGCCGATGACCGTCATCGCCGTCGAGCAGAGCGTTAACCGCGACGATTTCGTCGAAGCCAAGCGCCTGTCGGCCTTGCTCGAGAAGGCCGATGCCCAGCACCCGGCGCTCGCGCGCCTCAAGGCGAGCATCGCCGCCCAGGAGGCCACGGCCGCGCAGCGTGCCCAGGCCCTGACCGCCGAGGAAGAAGCCAAGCGCCAGAAGGCGCTGGAAGAACAGCGTCTGGCCGACCAGAAGAAGCAGCAGGAAGAAGCCGCGAAGAAGCTGGCTGCCAAGGAAGCCGCCGACAAGGCTTCTTCCGACAAGGCTGCCTCGGACAAGGCCGCCGCCGACAAGGCCGCGGCGGACCGCGTCGCCGCCGAAAAGGCCGCCGCTGACCGTCGCGCCGCCGAACAGCGCACTGCTGCTGCCGCGGCGCCGAGCGCGTCCGACCTGCGTCCGATCTCGATGCCGGCACCGAAGTTCCCGGCCGAAGCATTGCGCGCCGGTACGTCCGGCTCGGTCCTGGTCGAATACACGGTCGGTACCGACGGCACCGTCACCGCCGCCCGCGTAGTCCGCTCCAAGCCGGCCCGCATCTTCGATCGCGAAGCAGTCGAAGCCGTGCGCAAGTGGCGTTTCCAGCCGGTCGCAGCACCAGTGACCACGCGTCGCGAGATCAGCTTCAACCCGCAGGGGTAAGCATCGACTGCTTGCGCGGCATGCCGCGCGTCAGTGCGAACGCCTGACGCGCTGCGCCGGCGAAAACTCGACGATGAAGGGGCCCGGCACAGCCGGGCCTTTTCTTTTTGTTGCGGCTCGTCGCGCGCACCTCGTGCAAGTCACTCAAGTTGCAGTGGTGACTACAGCATGGCGTCTAGGGCGACGCCGCATGCAGAATTGCCGCCCTCGTGCCGCTCCACGCAGGCGACTCGAGCAGCTGTTGGGCGACAGGCGTGACTTTTCATAAACATAGGGGACTGAGGTTGAAACGGAATCATTTCAAAGTGGGCGCGGTGCTTGTTTGCGTGGCCGGGTTGGCCTACGGAGCGGTCGCGATTACGAACACGGCCGTCAGTACCCGAAGCACCACGAGGACGCAGCTCACAGCGGCAAACCCCGCGAAGACCTCGACTGCACGTACGCAGACCACACCGGTCTCGCAGCCGCAAATCAGCGCAACGACGCCAGCGACACGCACCGCCGCCTGTACCGTCATTTCTAGCCTGCCGTTCACGATTACGACGTCCGGGCGCTATTGCTACGCCGCGAATCTGGTGAGCCCGATCTTCTACGGGGTGCGCATCGAGGCAAATTATGTCGAGCTCGACTGCCGTGGCTTTTCCACCACGACGAGCCTGGGCCGAACCGGAGGCACCGACGGCATTTCTGTGATCAATGGAGCGCGCTACGCGACGATTCGCAACTGCAAGGTCATCGGTTTCGATCGCGGCATCACCGCGTTCGGGGGCTCGACCTACGCACGGATCCTCAACAACCACGTCGACTCATCGATCTCGGATGGTATCGGCGCATGGGGCGACTACGCGCAGATCACCGGCAACCGCGTCAGCAACACGCATCCTGAAGACCCCAGCCAGTATGCGCAGGGAATCAGTCTGCTACCCGCTTCGCCGCAGGTCGCAGCGCGTGGCCAGGTTGTTTCGAACAACCTGGTCGTCAACACCTACGGCGGCGCGGTAGTCGCCGGCATCTATGTTTCGGGATCGACCGCTCCAGTCATCAGCGGCAACAGCATCCTCGAGCTGCGCCCCGCCACCGACGGATACTCGATCGGCCTGTGGTTGGGCAACTGGGTGCAAGGCGCGAATACAACGGCCGCACGAATCACCGGAAACCAGATCGTGTCGCGCCACGCGAATCTCATGGACGCGTACCTGCAATACGGGCAGGCCGAGCGCTGCGACAACAACATCACCATCGGCGCAGCCAGCAATCTGGCGCCAGGCAATTGCATGGCCGGCCTCGGCAATCAAGCGATCCCATGAATCCCGCGACGCGACTGGCGTGAAGTTAGTCGCGTCGATGCCAGCAAGTTCGAAGCCCCCGCCGCTTCGCGGCGGGGACAACGAATTCCCTCTGGTGGAGTACTCCACCAATTCGCTCAGGCCGAAGCGGCTTCGCGTTCCGGTTGCCTCGGCCCAACCACTCAGTAGGTAACGCAGTCACAGCGGCGCGGCAAATTCCGCCGCCAATTCCTGCCGCTATCCCGAAATCGCCAGCTGCTCCTGGTGATAGCGCCGCACCGCGGCAAACCATAACATTGCAGCAAGGCCGAAGCCCGCGGCGAGATAGATCCCCCACACCGACATCGGGATGAACTCGGCGCGGATCACCTTGAGCAGCAGCTGGTTCTGCGCGAGGAACGGCACCGCGTACTGCCACGGCTGCTCCTTGAGCGGATTCACCATCAGCATGATCGAGGGCACCATCGGCAGCAGCATCAGCCACATCATGTGGCTCTGCGCTTCCTTCATGCTCTTCGCCGTCGCGGACAGATAGGTGAGCAGCGAAGTACCGATGAACAGCATCGGCAGCAGCACCAGCAGCATCTTGCCCATCGCGAGGAAGCTCACGTCGACGGCTACGCCTGCACTGCCCGCGAACTGCGCGGTCAGCTTGAACGCGAGCAGGGTCAGCAGCAGCGACGCCACGCCCATGCTGCAGGCCGCCGCAATCTTGCCACTCACGATCGAACTACGCGCCGACGGCGTGGCCAGCAATGGCTCCAGTGACTGGCGTTCGCGCTCGCCGGCGGTCGCATCCATGATCAGGTACGCGCCGCCGAGGAACGACGTCAGGATCAGCAGATACGGCAAGAGTGCCGCGGCGAACGCGCCGCGCTTGGCTTCGGCCGAAGCGAGATCGCGGTTGCCGATGCTGAGCGGCTTGGTGATACCGGGATCGATGCCGCGTGCGAGCAGGCGCAACGTGCCGACCTGATCGCGATACGCCTCGAGGGCGGAGCGCAGTCGGGCGACCGGAATATCCGCGGCCTTGCGCGTACTGTCGGCGACGATCTCGAGCTTGGCGGCGTTGCCTTCGCGCCAGTGCGTGCCGAAGTTCGTGTCGATGCTCAGCGCGACATCGACATCCTGCCGCGCGATCGCCGCATCGAGATCCTGCGGCGGCGCGACCGCTTTGATCCCTCGCGTGGCCAGGAACGCGACCAGATTCGGTGCGCGTTCGGCGCCGATCACCGGCACCTCAAGCACCTTTTCCAGTTCGGTCTTCTGACGGTTCTCGCCCAGCTTGCCGACGCCGAGCATCAACACCGGATACAGCAGCGGACCCAGCAGCAGTGCCAGCGCCATCGTGCGACGGTCGCGGGAAATGTCGCGCAACTCCTTGCGCATCACCGCGAACAACGTGGACAGGAAGCCGGTCTTCGTAGCGGACGTGGTCATGCGTGCAGGCCCTCCTCCGAGCCGATGGCTTTGACGAAGGCGTCTTCAAGATTCGGCTCGCCAAACTTCGCGCGCAGCTCGTCGGCGGTGCCGGAGGCCACGACCTGGCCTTTGGCGATGATCACGATGCGGTCACACAGCGCCGCGACCTCCTGCATGATGTGGCTGGAGAAGATCACGCAGCGGCCTTCGGCTTTCAGTTGCTGCAGGAAGCCACGCATCGCGCGCGTGGTCATCACGTCGAGACCGTTGGTGGGCTCGTCGAGGATCACGTTCTTCGGATCGTGCACGAGTGCGCGCGCGATCGCGGTCTTGGTGCGCTGGCCTTGCGAGAACCCCTCGGTCTGCCGATCGAGGATGTCCCCCATGTCGAGCGCCTTGGCCAGCACGTCGGTGCGCCGCGCGATCTCCGCGGCGCTCATGCCGTGCAGTTCGCCGAAGTAACTGATGTTCTCACGCGCGGTCAGGCGCTTGTACACGCCGCGTGCATCGGGCAACACGCCCAAGGCGCGACGCACCGCTTCCGGGTCGCGTGCGGCGTCAACGCCGTCGACGTCGATATGCCCCTTCTCCGGCTGCATCAGGGTGTAAAGCATGCGCAGCGTGGTGGTCTTGCCGGCGCCGTTGGGGCCGAGCAGGCCGGTGATCTCGCCGTCGCGCGCGGTGAAGCTGACGCCGTCGACGGCCTTCACCACGCCCGAGCGGGTCTTGAAACTCTTGTGCAAGTCGTTTGCATTGATCATATGTGCGATTTCCTGGCGAGCGCGCGGCTCACGGTTCCCAACCGTTGAACGAAGTGAACGGCGGCACGTAGTTGAGGCTGTCGAGACATTTGGCATCGAGCGCCTTGGCGTCCGCGGTCTCGAAGAAGCGGCCGAGCAGCTTGGGCATGCAGCCCACGGCCATGCCGCCGTGGCCCTGGCCGCGCAGCACCATGTGGCGTCCGTGCGACAGCGTCTTCACCACTTCATCGCCGTACACCGGTGGCGTTACCGGATCGAGTTCGCCGGAGATCACCAGTACCGGCAGGTCGGTCTTCAGTGGCTGGATGAAGTCGGCCGCGACCTGGCCGCGCGGCCACTGCTTGCAGGCCGCGAAGAACATGCGCGCCATGTCCGGACCGAGCACGGTACCTGCATCGGCCGGATCGGGCTGGTAGCGCGGCGCGTCTTCGGCGCAGATCACCGACCACTGCATGCCGCGGTTGAGCTGGTCGCTGACCTGGTTACTCCAGAACTTCGCGATCGCCATCAGCGATTCGTAGCGTCCCTGTTCGGCTTCACTCACCACCAGCGGCAGCAGCGAGGACAATAGCGGCACGTAAGACACGCCGTGGGCGAGTCCGACCAGCGTGTCGGCGTTCAGCGTGTCCTGCTTGAGCTCGTGGGTGTCCGGATCGCGATAACTCACTGCGACCGGTGCGACGGCCAGGCGCGCTTTCAACGTTTTCAACCGCGCGGTCAGATCGTGCCCACCGCCGTCGAAGCGCGCCTTGCAGGCCGGAACCTTTGCACACTGCGCATCCTGCTTGCGCAGCGCTTCTTCCAGCTGCTTGGCGAATTCGCCACCGACCACCAGCCGGTTCGGCGCGACACCGTCGAGCACGATGCTGCGCACATGCTGCGGGTAATGCATCGCATACTGCTGTGCGCTGCGGGTGCCGTAGGAACCGCCGATCAGATTGATCTTGTCGGCACCGAGCGCGGCGCGCACCGCGTCGAAATCGGCGATGGCATCGCCGGTGGTGTAGAAGCGCGGATCCGCGCGACCCTGTAGCGACTTCAGGCACTGCGCGACGTAAGCGTCGAGCTTGGCCTCATCGAGCTCTGCGGTTTCGTCGAACTTGAGCGGCTGGCCCTGTGGGTCGCGGCAATCCAGCGGATTGGAGTGGCCGGTGCCGCGCTGGTCGATCAGCACGATGTCGCGCTGCTTGCGCGCCTGGTCGAGGCCCTGATCGACCGCGGCGGCGACCTGCGTCGCGGCCTGGCCGGGACCGCCGGCGAGGAAGAAGATCGGATCCGGTGTGCCGCCATTCTTGTTGTCGGCCGGCAGCCACGCGATGTTGAGCGCGATCTTGCGGCCCTCGGGATGTGCGCGATCCTCCGGCACGGGGAACGTGGCGCATTGCGCTTCCAGCGGGGCGAAGCCCTGCTCGCTGGTGAGCACACAGGGCTTGAACGTAATGCGGCCGAACTGGCGCGCAGCCGTACTTGCGCTGGCCTTGCCGGCAGACGGCTTGGCCGGCGCCGCATCGTCGTGCGACGCATGCAACTGGCGGTAGCCGAGCACGGCCAACGCCGTGACGGCCAGGGCAATTCGAAACTTGGTGCGGGACATCGTGCGGGTTCCCTCTCAGTGCGATGTGGCTGGAAACAACGGAACTAGGATTCTTCCGGCAGGAAGATGGATTCGATCGATTGCCCGAACAGGCGCGCGATCTTGAAAGCGAGCGGCAGACTCGGGTCGTACTTGCCGGTCTCCAGTGCGTTGATGGTCTGACGCGAGACGTCGAGCCGCTGGGCGAGTTCGCCCTGCGACCAACCTTCGCCTTCGCGCATTTCGCGCAGGCGATTGTTCATGTGTAGCGCCGCGCGATGACGATCCGAATGAAGCCGTAGCAGACGCACAATGCCGGGAAGACCCCGAGCATCGCCGCCGCCGCGTCCGTCGTGATGAGTTTTGCGCCTTGCAGGGAGCCCGCGGCCATGTAGCCGATGCCAACCAGGCCCGCGGCGAGGCTGACCGATTCCAGCTCGATGCGGCGCTGCATCTCGTCGGAGTCGCGCACGTAGCGCGCGAGTGCGCGGATCACGAGCGCCATGAGCAGCACCGGCAGCAACGCGACCAGTGCGCGCAGCCAGGACGCATCGACAGCGGCAAGCACGCGCTTCCAACCCAGCATCACCACGACGTAGGCGAGCATTGGCGGGCCGAACTCGCGGTAGTAGCGCCGCGTCAACGCGGGCGTCGCCATGTCGCGAATATTGCCTGGGGAAAACCAGAGCATGGCCGAGGCCAACAGCACGCCGGCCGTAACCCCAAGTCCCGTACGAATTACTCGCGGGTGGATGGGCCAGCCCAGCCAGGTAGTGCCGGCGGCCAGGCCCCACAGCAGCAGGCAGACACAAAACAGGGCAATAGCGGCGAGTTTGCAGCTGCCCGCGGTGCGCAATATCGGCAGACGGCGAAGGAGCGTGGCGTGCGGCATGGAAGGCCTGTCAAGGTAGCTTGACAGGCACCATAGGTCCGCGCTCGTGGCGTGTCAAGCGTGCTTTACAGGGCGCGCGCCCAAGGCGCGCAGGTCCTATCGACCGGCCGCAGCAGTGCCTACTTGCTGCTGACGTACTTCTCGCGCCGGATCTGCGGCACCGGCAGGCCATAGCCCTTCAGCGTCTCGAAGCAGGCATCGACCATGTTCGGGTTGCCACACAGGTAAGCGATGTCGTGCGCCGCATCCGGCGCGAATTCGGCCAGGAACTGCTGCACGTAGCCGTGACGCACGTCAGCGTGCGCCTGCGGCGAATCGGCGGCGGGCAGTTCGCGCGACAGGCAGGGGATGAAGCGGAAGTTGTCCGGATGCTTGTCGGCGAAGGCGCGGAATTCGTCGCCGTACAGCAGCTCCACCGGCGTGCGCGCGCCAAACAGCAGCACCACCTGTACGCCGCGCTGGCGGATCAGCGTCTCCAGCTGCGGCAGCATCGCGCGGTACGGGGTCACGCCGGTGCCGGTCGCGATCAGCAGGTAGCGGCGGTTGGAATCGGCCGGCATCAGGCAGAAGCGCCCGAACGGACCGCTGGCATCGATCGCGTCGCCTTCGTTCAGGCCCTCAAACAGCGCAGTCGCCGCGCCGCCGGTGACGTAGCTCACCGCAATCTCCACGGCTTCACCCGCGCCCAGCGCGTGATCGTGGATCGTCGCCAGCGAATACGAACGCTTGGTCGCCGTGCCGTCGGCGTAGTTGAAGTGCACCTGGATGAACTGGCCGGGGATGTAATCCAGCGGCTGATCGTCGCTGCGCACGAAGGTGTAGTGGCCGACGGTGGGCGCCAGCATGCGGCGCGAGACGAGCTTGAGCGGGAAATGCTGGATGGCCACGGTCTGGGGATCTGCCTTGAATGGAACACAGCGTGGCGAAGGCCTCGCCACCGGGCCGCCTATACTACCGGGATCGCCGCGCGGCTCGCGCGCAAGGCAGAAAACAGGCCTTTTCCCATGACTGCAAACCCAGCGGCTCCGGTCGCTTCCGCGCTCTCCGTCCGCGACCTGCGCAAGACCTACGACAACAAGGTGGAAGCGCTCAAGGGCGTCTCGCTGGAAGTGCGCGAAGGCGACTTCTTCGCCCTACTGGGTCCCAACGGCGCGGGCAAGTCGACCCTGATCGGCATCGTCAGCTCGCTGGTGAATCTGACATCCGGTTCCGTATCGATCTTCGGTACCGACCTGCTCAAGCACCGCGACGAAGCGATGCGCCTGATCGGCCTGGTGCCGCAGGAACTCAACTTCAACATGTTCGAGAAGCCGCTCGACATCCTGTGCAACTACGCCGGCTTCTTCGGCGTGCCGCGCGAGGAAGCGCTCAAGCGTGCCGAAGAAGAACTGCGCCGCGCGCAGTTGTGGGAGAAGGCGCAGATGATGAGCCGCACGCTGTCGGGCGGCATGAAGCGCCGGTTGATGATCGCCCGCGCGATGATGACGCGGCCCAAGCTGCTGATCCTCGACGAACCTACCGCCGGTGTCGACATCGAGATCCGCCGCGGCATGTGGAAAACGTTGAAGGAAATCAACGCGGCGGGCACCACCATCATCCTCACCACGCACTATCTTGAGGAAGCCGAGAGTCTGTGCCGCAACCTCGCGATCATCGACAAGGGGCGGATCGTCGAACAGGGACCGATGAAGGCGCTGCTGGCCAAGCTCGACGTGGAAGGCTTCCTGTTCGACATCGATGGCACGCTGCCACCGACGCTGCCGGCGATCGCCGGCACCACCATGGTTGCCGCCGATGACCACACCCTCGACGTCGAGATGCCGCGCGCGATGGATCTCAACCGCGTGTTCGATGCATTGAACGAATCCGGCATCCGTGTGCGGTCGATGCGTACCAAGAGCAACCGCCTGGAAGAACTGTTCGTGCGCCTGACCAGCGAGAACCTGGACAAGGCCCCGCCCGTCAACGGCGTGCAGGTGCAGCCGGAGCAGTCGGCATGAGCACCGCGATCGAAAGCGAAGTCGGCAAAGGCACGGACAAGAATGCGATGAGCGAAACCACCGCCACCCAGCGCAACCTCACCGCCTACGGCACCATCGTGCGCCGCGAGGTCACCCGCATCCTGCGCATCTGGGGCCAGACCCTGGTGCCGCCGGCGATCACGATGACCCTGTACTTCCTGATCTTCGGCGGTCTTATCGGACGCCAGGTCCAGGCCATGGACGGGATCCGCTACATGGACTTCATCGTCCCCGGCCTGGTGATGATGAGCGTGATCCAGAACAGCTACGGCAACATTTCTTCGTCGTTCTTCGGCGCCAAGTTCGGGCGCCACGTCGAGGAATTGTTGGTCAGCCCGATGCCGAACTGGGTGATCCTCGGCGGCTACGTCACCGGCGCGGTGCTGCGCGGCCTGCTGGTTGGCGCGATCGTGCTGGCGATCTCGATGCTGTTCACCCGTGTAAGCATGCCGCACCCGTTCATCACCCTCGCTACCGTGCTGCTCGGTGCGACCATCTTCTCGCTGGCCGGCTTCGTCAACGCGGTGTACGCGAAGAAGTTCGACGACATCGCGATCGTCCCGACCTTCATCCTCACTCCGCTGACCTATCTGGGCGGCGTCTTCTATTCGGTGAAGCTGCTGCCGACCTGGGCTGAGGCGGCGACGCATCTCAATCCGGTGTTCTACATGGTCAATGCGTTTCGCTATGGCCTGCTCGGCATCACCGACGTGTCGATGTGGACCGCGTTCGCGCTGATGCTCGCCTTCATCGTCGGCTTGAGCGCGTTGGCGCTGTGGCTGCTCAAGCGCGGCGTGGGCCTGCGCTCGTGACAAGACGGAATGGCTGAAGGCTCCTTCGCCATTCCTCCATGCGATTTCTCGCGCCAGGAAAAGTCAATTCGCGAACCGGTGTTGAAAAGCCAATTCGTGCACTTGTGAAGAAAAAGTAGTCCCGTATCAAATGCGCCGCTCCGGAGCACGCATTCTCTCGTCGGCTTTTCCCGACCGGGCCGCTTCACTCTCTCAACAAGGACTTTTCCCCGATGGCCAACCATTACAAGCCGCTGCGCCGCAGCCGGCTGATGCTGAGCATCTTCGTCGCCTTGTCAGCACCTGCGTGGGCGCAAGACGCAACCACCACGCCGACGCAGCCTGCAGCCAAGAAGGAACAAGCAGCCACCGCGACCGACAAGGACGCCACCACCCTTGATACGGTCATGGTGACCGCGTCGCGCATTCCGCGCGCGGGCTTCGACACGCTTGAACCGGCCACCGTCCTCAGCGGCGAGCAGATCCGCGCGCGCGGCCTGACCAACGTCGCCGATGCGCTCAACGAGACCGTCGGCTTCGGCCCGGCGCAAACCCCCGAGGGCGGCCAGGCGAACTTCGCCACCGGCGTGAACTTCGTCAACCGCTTCGGTCTGGACAGCAACCGCACCCTGACCCTGGTCAACGGCCGTCGCGTGGTCACCTCGCGCGCCCTGACCAACTTCGGCGCTTCGGCCGGTCTGCAGGTGGACCTCAATGCGATCCCTACCCAGCTGGTCGACCGCGTCGAGAACGTGACCATCGGCGGTGCGCCGACCTACGGCTCCGACGCGATTGCCGGCGTGGTCAACATCGTCCTCAAGGACCACTACGAAGGCGCTGAAGTCAACGTCAACTACGGCATCAGCGACCGCGGCGACAACGAGACGCTGGGTTACAGCTTCATCGCCGGCTCGAATTTCGGTCCGGAGCAGCGCGGCAACCTCGTGCTGAGCGGCAACTTCGGCCAGGTCGACGGCCTGTTGCGCTCGGACCGCGAGGACTTCGCCAACGCGTACGCATTTGCGACCAACCCCAACGCGGCGCAGATCGCCAATCCCGCCAGTGGCCAGTCGACGCGCAATCCGACCACCGACGGCCGCATCAACACCAACGTGCCGTTCAACACCAGCCCCACCGACGGCATCCCCGGGCTGGTGCTGATCCAGGACGCGCATACTTTCACCACGACCTATGGCGGTCTTGTGTTGCCGACGTCGGGTTCGATCAACAACTCGCAGGGCGGTGCGCTAGTCGGCCTGGGCCCGAGCCGGAACACCTATCTCCAGTTCGATCCCAACGGCAACCTCGTGTCGTACAACCCGGGCGTGAACTTCGGCACCAACACCGCTGTGGGTGGTGATGGCCTGTTCACCGCGCCGTACGTGGCGCTGCTGCAGAACCAGGAGCGCTACTCGGTCAACCTTACCGGCCAGTACGACCTGACCGATCGCGTGCGCCTGTTCTGGGAAGGCACCAACTACCATTCCGAGAACACCTCGCCGGCCACGGCCACCTTCAGCAACGCCACCACCGGTACGCGCCTGAACAGCGCTTTGCTGGTGCGCGCGGATCACCCGCTGCTGAACGCGCAGGCGCGCGCCGCGCTCGCGGCTGCGGGTATCAGTGGAACGAATACGTTCCGCATGAACCGCACGTTCAAGAACATGGGCCTGACGCCGGAGCAGACCGAGGGCGAGATCAATCGCTGGGTCGTGGGCGCCAAGGGTGACTTCGACCTGGGCAGCCGAACGTTCGGTTGGGAAGTCTCCGCCAATTACGGCCGCATGCACGCGGTCAATTCGCAGACCGCGCTGAACCACCAGAACTTCATCAACGCGATCAACAACTGCCAGACCGCCGTTCCCTACGTGACGCTCGCAGGCTTCCCGGCCGGCTCCGGCCGTACCGCGGATCCGGCGTGCGTGGCAGTGAGACCGTTCGGTGAGGGCGAGATCTCGCAGGCGGCTAAGGATTACATCACCGACTACCAGGCCACCGATTTCCTGCAGGAACAGCAGGTCTACAGCGCCTTCATCCACGGCGATGTCGCCGACCTGTGGGCGGGCCCGCTCGCGGTGGCCGCCGGTTACGAATACCGCCAGGAAGAAGGCGGTTTCTCGCCCAACGACTTCACCCGTCGCGGCCTGGGTCGCTCCGTCGCCATCCCCGGCCTGCACGGCAAGTTCCACACCAACGAGTACTACGGTGAAGTGCTGTTGCCGCTGGCCTCGCCCGACAACGACATCCCCGGCCTGCACAGCCTCAACGTGACTGGCAAGTTCCGTCACGTGAACAACAGCGTCAACGGTGGCTTCAACGCCTACACCTACGGCCTGCAATGGGAACCGATCGAAGGCTTGCTGTTCCGCGGCAACAAGACCCGTTCGCTGCGCGCGCCGGTCATCACCGAACTGTTCCTGCCGCCGGTGGAGCTGTTCCAGACCGCCTCGGATCCGTGCGCCACGGCCAACGTCAGCAGCGGTCCAAACCCGACCGTGCGGCAGCGCAACTGCAACGCGTTCTATGCCGCGTATGGCCTGAACCCGGCCAGCTTCCAGCAGGGTAGCGGCACCGTGCGTGGCGCGCGTCAAGGCGAACCGGAGCTGCGCAACGAATCCGCCGACTCGTGGACCGCGGGCGTGGTGTGGCAGCCGGAATTCGTGCATGGCCTGCGCGTGGCGGTGGACTACAACAAGATCAAGCTCACCGACCAGATCTTCGCGCAGAGCGTGAACGACGTGCTGTCGGCGTGCTATGACAACCCGGACTTCAACGCCGCCGACGTCAACAACGCCAATGCCTTCTGCTCGGTCATCCGTCGTCAGCCGGGTCCGCTGGGCAGCAATCCGCAGGCCGGCCAGTTCGACATCGTCCAGGTGCGCTATCGCAATGGCGACTTCATCAAGTTCGGTGCATGGACCGGTGAAGTCAGCTACCGCCTCAACGCCGGTGCCGTCGGCGACTTCACCTTCGACCTCAATGGACAGGTGCTCAAGCACTTCGAGAGCTCGACGACCGGCGTGACGGTCGATCGCTCGGTGGGCGAGGTCGGCACGTCCAAGCGCCAGTACGCGCTCACCGCGGGCTGGAACAAGGGTCACTGGGGCGTGAACGCAGGTACACGCTATCTGAGCAGCGCCGAGTTCGACCTGGACAACAATGCCGACACGCAGGACATTCTGCGTCTGCCAAGCTACTACCTGGTCAATGCCGGCGCGAGCTACACGTTCGGTCCGGAGGACAACGGCATCGTCCGCTTCAACGTCACCAACCTCACCGACAAGGCGCCGCCACTGGGCAGCACCCCGGGCGAGCTGGGTATCGGCACCTACGACATCCTCGGTCGCCGCTATGTACTGAGCTACACCTGGCGTTTCAAGTAATCGCAGCTACTCAGAGCAACAGCAGAACAGGCCGGCTTAAGCCGGCCTGTTTCTTTTGCGGAGGCGCACGCGGTTACATGTGCAATCTGCTGCGTGGCGGTGAGGTCCACCGCTTCGCTGCGATCGCGTCGGCCTGCGCAGCTGATACGCGAGCAGTCTGCGCTTGCAGGCGCTGCCGCCGGCTTGCGAGACTGACGCCTCGGGCGTGGGGACGCCCAACTGCAGGAAACACGATGAAACTGAAATGGATGCTGCTCGGCCTGCTGGCCGTTGCAATGGGCGCGCACGCGCAGGAAAGCCAGTCGCCGGAAGACGCCGCACGCGCGATCGTCGCCGGCTTCCAATGGCGTGATGGCGAGGTCGCCGTCGACGAAGCCAAGGCGCGGTTCAAGCTCAATGACAACTTCCGTTACCTCGGCGCCGCCGACGCGCGCAAGGTGCTGGAACAGCTGTGGGGCAATCCGCCCGACGACAGCGTGCTCGGCATGATCGTGCCCAAGGGCCGCGGCGTGCTTGACGACAGCGGCTGGGCGGTGGTGGTGACGTATTCCGACGAAGGCTACGTTTCCGACGAGGACGCGGCCAAGATCGATTACGCCGAAATGCTCAAGGAGCTGCAGGAAGCCGACAAGGAAAGCAACGCCGCGCGCAAGGAAGCCGGCTATAGCGCCATTCAGCTGGTCGGCTGGGCCGAACCGCCGCATTACGACGCCGTCAGCAAGAAGCTGTACTGGGCCAAGGAGCTGCAGAGCGAAGGTGCCGAACATCGCACCGTCAATTACGACATCCGCGTGCTCGGTCGTCGCGGCTTTGTCAGCCTCAACGCCGTGGCACGCATGAACGAGCTGGCGGAAGTGAAGACGGGCATGCAGCAGCTGCTGCCAATGGTCGAGTTCGATGCCGGTTCGCGCTACGCCGATTACGACAAGAGCTCCGACAAGGTCGCGGCCTACGGCATCGCCGCGCTGATCGCCGGTGGCATCGCGGCGAAGGCGGGTCTGTTCGCCAAGCTCGGCGTACTGCTGCTGGGCCTGAAGAAGGCGCTGATTCCGCTGGTGATGCTGGTGGGCGCGTTCTTCAAGAAGATCTTCGGCTTCTTCAGCCGCAAGAAGGACAACACCGGCGTAGTGAGCTGACGCCGCAGAGCGTGTGATGTGTGCAACGGCCCGCTTGCTGCGGGCCGTCGTCGTTTCTGCGCCAGCGCTACGGCAGCGCGACCGTGGGCACCGGCAGCCGGAAGAACTCGCGCGCCGTCGCGGTCGTATGCGCGGCGGCGACGTCCACCGCCTCGCCGCGGTCGCGCGCCAGTTCCTCGACGATGTGCGCGAGGTAGAAGGGCTCGTTGCGGCGATGTGAGGGTGCCGGCTTCACTGTGCGCGGCAACAGATACGGCGCGTCGGTTTCGATCATCAGCCGGTTGGCGGGAATATGCGGAACCAGTTCGCGCAGGTGCTGGCCGCGGCGTTCGTCGCACAGCCAGCCGGTGATGCCGATGTGCCAGTCCTGGTCGAGGTAATCGAACAGCTCCTGGCGCGTGCCGGTGAAGCAATGCACCACCGCCGGGCCGAGCCGGCCGTCGAAGTTCTTCATCATCGCCATGAAGTCGGCGTGGGCGTCGCGCTGGTGCAGGAACAGTGGCTTCTTCGTCTCCGCGGCGATCTGCAACTGCAGTTCGAACGCGCGCCGCTGCGACGGACGCGGTGAGAAGTCGCGGAAGTAGTCGAGCCCGCATTCGCCCACCGCGACGACTTCGGCGTGGGTGTGCAGCTCGCGCATCTCGGCGTCGCACTCGGTGGTGTATTCGCTGGCGTGGTGCGGATGCACACCGGCGGTGGCGAACAGTTCGCCCGGATGCTGTTTGGCCAGCTTCAGCGCGAGCGGCGAATGTTCGCGACTGGCTCCGGTAATCACCATCTGGACCACGCCGGCATCGCGTGCGCGCTGCAGTACCGCGTTGCGGTCGTGGTCGAAGGAGTCGTGGGTCAAATTGGCGCCGATATCAATCAGTTGCATAAGTCATAGAGTTATTTCGCCACGCTGGTAAAGTGCCCGGCGCGCTGCGGCGCGTTGGAGTGTACTGACGCGTGACGGCCATCGCGGCGCGGCGCCGATGTCGATCAGTTGCATCCGACAATTGTAGCGATGCCTGGAGCTCCCTCGCCCCGCTTGCGGGGTGAAGGCGGGCGCTTGTGCGCCACTGGCGCACGTCCAACTGAACGCCCTTGCGCTGTGCGTAAGGGCCGGGGGCGCAGCGAGGGACCGCTTCGCGCAGCGAAGCAGGGTGAGGGGTGTGCGCGATCTGTGCCGGCTTCGCCAGCGCGCCCCTCATCCGGCGCTTCGCGCCACCTTCTCCCCGCGCGCGGGGAGAAGGACAAGCAACCGCGGCGAAAGCACAGATCCCAATTATCCTTTCGCAGTGAACCGCCCCACCTTCCCCATCGACAACCTCCTGCCGCGCATCCGCGAATCGCTGGCAACTCACACACGCCTGGTGCTGGAAGCGCCACCCGGCGCCGGCAAGACCACCCAGGTCCCGCCGGCGTTGCTCGACGCGCCCTGGCTGGCCGGCAAGAAGATCGTGATGCTGGAACCGCGCCGCGTCGCCGCACGAGCTGCCGCGAACTTCATGGCGAAACAACGTGGCGAGGACGTCGGCGGCACCGTCGGCTACCGCATCCGCTTCGAGAACAAGGTCTCGGCCGCGACCCGGATCGAGGTCGTCACCGAAGGCATCCTCACCCGCATGATCCAGGACGATCCGACCTTGGACGCGGTCGGCGCGCTGTTGTTCGACGAATTCCACGAACGCCATTTGTCAGCCGACCTCGGCCTGGCGCTCGCGCTCGACGTGCAGGCCTCGCTGCGCGATGACCTGCGTCTCGTGGTGATGTCGGCCACACTCGATGGCGAACGCCTTGCGAACTTCCTCGACGCGCCGCGCCTGAGCAGCGCCGGCCGCAGCTATCCGGTGACGATCACGCACTTTCCCGGCAAGCGCGAGGAAGCGCTCGAACATCAGACCCGACGCGCCATCGAACACGCGTTGACTCAGCATCCTGGCGACGTACTGGTGTTCCTGCCGGGGCAACGCGAAATCGCTCGCACCGACGCGGCGCTGGCGAGCAGCGAGGCGAGTCGCCAGGTCGACGTATTGCAGCTGCACGGCGAACTGCCGGTCGAGCAGCAATCGCGCGTGCTGCAGCCCGATCCCGACGGACATCGCCGCATCGTGCTCGCCACCAATGTGGCCGAATCCAGCGTGACCCTGCCCGGCGTGCGCGTGGTGATCGACAGCGGCCTCGCGCGCGAGCCGCGTTACGACCCCAACAGCGGCTTCGCGCGTCTGGACGTGGTCAATATCGCGCAGGCGTCGGCCGACCAGCGTGCCGGCCGCGCCGGCCGCGTCGCCGAAGGTTGGGCGTATCGCCTGTGGCCGGAATCGCAGCGGCTGGAACCGCAACGCCGCGCCGAAATCGCCCAGGTCGAACTCGCCGGCCTCGCATTGGAACTGGCTGCGTGGGGCGACGCGAATCTGCGCTTCGTCGATGCACCGCCTCCGGGCGCGCTCGCCGCAGCGCGTGAATTGCTACAACGACTGGGTGCGCTCGATGGCGCGGCCATCACGCCACTCGGCAAGCGCATGCTCGCGCTGGGCACGCATCCGCGACTGGCCGCGATGCTGCTGGCGCCGACCGATACCGACGAGCGTGCTTTGGCCTGCGATCTGGCCGCACTGATCGAGGCGCGCGATCCGCTGCGCTCGCGTTCGGATGCGCTTGCCGAACGCTGGCAGGCCCTCGCCGCATTCCGCAGCGGACGCGTGCCTGCCGATGCCTCGCGTTCGGCGCTCGCCGCGCTGGATCAGGCGGCGAAGCAATGGCGCCGCCGCGTGCGCGTCGATCCGCCGCCGCGGTCGCACCTGCCCTCGCACGTGCTCGGCGATGTACTGCTGCATGCGTACCCGGATCGCATCGCGCGCCAACATCCATCCGATCCCTATCGCTATCAGCTTGCCAACGGTCGCAGCGCGAAGCTGTTCGATGATAGTGCGCTGTATGGCGAGCCGTGGCTGGTGATCAGCGAACTGCGCGACGAAGCCCGCGATGCGCGGATCATGCGCGCCGTGCCGTTGGACGAGGCGCGTTTGCAGCGCGAATTCCCGCAGCGCTTCGTCAGCGAGGACCGCGTGGTCTGGGACGCGAACACGCGCGGAATCGCCGCGGTACGCGAACGCCGCTACGACCGCATCGTGCTGGAGAGCAAGCCCCTGGCGAAACCGGATTCGTCGCGCTATGCCGATGCGCTGGTCGATGCAGTACGCCAACTGGGTCTCGACGCATTGCCGTGGACCGAGGGCCTCACCCAATGGCGTACGCGCGTGCGCTGCCTGCGCAGCTGGATGCCCGAGCTGGACGCATTGCCTGATCTTTCCGACGCCGCGTTGCTGTCGACACTCGATGACTGGCTCAAGCCGGCGCTATCCGGCAAGACCCGGCTGGATGCGCTCGATGAACAGGCCCTGGGCGAAGCATTGAAGTCGCAGGTCGACTGGTCGCTGCGGCAGAAGATCGACGCGCTGGCGCCGACGCGAATCGTGGTGCCGTCCGGGATGGAGCGGCGGATCGAATACGGCTTCGATGCGACTGCGAATGAGGGTGCCGGTGCGCCGGACGCGCCGGTACTGGCGGTGAAATTGCAGGAGCTGTTCGGTCTCGCCGATACGCCGCGTATTGCCGACGGACGCGTGCCGTTGACGCTGCATCTGTTGTCGCCGGGCGGCAAGCCGCTGCAGATCACTCGTGATCTGCGCAGCTTCTGGGATCGCACCTATCCGGAAGTGAAGAAGGAGATGAAGGGGCGGTATCCGAAGCATCCGTGGCCCGAGGATCCGTGGAGTGCCACGGCGACGCATCGGGCGAAGCCCCGCGGCACGTAACGTTCGTTACCCGCGGCGGCGGTGGGACATCGTCATAGTCACGCGCCGTGGCGGCGCGGCCCGAGGATCCGTGGAGTGCCACGGCGACGCATCGGGCCAAACCCCGCGGCACGTAACGTTCATTACCCGCGGCGGCGGTGGGACATCGTCATAGTCACGCGCCGTGGCGGCGCGGCCCGAGGATCCGTGGAGTGCCACGGCGACGCATCGGGCGAAGCCCCGCGGCACGTAACGTTCATTACCCGCGGCGGCGGTGGGACATCGTCATAGTCACGCGCCGTGGCGGCGCGGCCCGAGGATCCGTGGAGTGCCACGGCGACGCATCGGGCGAAGCCCCGCGGCACGTAACGTTCGTTACCCGCGGCGGCGGTGGGACATCATCATGTTCACGTGCTGTGGCGGCGCCCCTACACGCCAAGTCAACGAACTACAGGGGACACTGGGGCCCGTTTTCGAGGGCAAAACCCGAGGTCGTTCATGAACAGGATCGAAGCGGTTTCCGAACGTGCGCTGGAACTGGCCAGTACCGTAGGCAGCAACGTCCGGCATGCACTGCCCAGGGCGGGAGATCTGCTCGACGCGGGCGCGAAGCTGGCCGTACTGAAGAGCGGGGCGCGCGTGGCCGGCAAATTCGTGCGCCGCAATCCGGTGGTCATCGCCGCTGCGGTCGCGGGCGCCGGACTGCTCTGGTACGCGATGCATCGGCGTGCGAAGCGGGCCGAACGCGACAGCTACGACGACGCGACGATCGAAGGCAGCGCGCGACGTGTGGAGGCCCGGCGCGACACCAGCGCCCGGCGCACGCGCAACACGCGAACAGGCGCGCGCACGCGTACACAACCGTCGGCGCGGACCTAGCGTCCGCGCGCGCGGAATTACGGCGGCGACGGCACCGGCCGCGCCGCGATGGCACCCGCCGCCTCGGGCAGTTCGACCACGAACTGCGCGCCGCCGCCTTCGCGCGCCTCGTACCAGAGCTGGCCGCCGGCCTTCTCCACGATCTGCTTGGCCAGCGACAGTCCGAGTCCGCTGGACACGCCATCGTGGCTGTCATGCAGACGGGTGAAGGGCCGGAACAGCAGGCGCTGCTGCTCGGGCGGAATGCCCGGGCCGCGATCGGCGACGACCAGCTGCCAGTAGCCCGGCGCACCGCTGCGGACCGCCAGCGTGAGTTCGCAGTCGGGTGCGTACTTGAGGGCATTCGTCACCAGGTTTTCCGCCACCTGACGCAGCACGCGTTCGTCCATCGCCACGCGTGCCTCCGCCGGCGGCGGCACCGCGAGCACGCGGATGCCGCGCGCCTCCAGTTGCATGCCATAGCGGCGCAGCAACCAGTCCAGTGTGGCTGCGAGATTGACCTGTGCACTGGTCGCGGTCGGCGCGTGGGTGCGGGATTCCAGATAGGCACTGATGTAACCGAGCGCATCCTGCGCGCTTTCATTAATGACGGTGAGGTAGTGCGGAACGCGCTCGGGCTTGCAGCCCTCGCTGCGCAGCAGGTCGCTGGCGAACACCACGCTGGACAACGGGTTCTTGAGGTCGTGCGCCACCAGGGTGACCAGCTCCTCGCGTTCGCGTGCCACGCGGGCAAGGCGGTCGCGGGTGAGCTTGAGGCCGATGTGCGCATTGACGCGCGCCAGCAGTTCTTCGGGCAGGAAGGGTTTGGTGACGTAATCGACCACGCCGGCCTCGAAGGCGCGCAGCAGCATGTCGCGATCCTGCGCGGCAGTGACGAAGATCACCGGCGCCACCGGCGGGGGCAGGTTCTGCAGTGCCTTCAGCACTTCGAACCCATCCATGCCCGGCATGATCATGTCGAGCAGGACCAGGTCCGGGGGCGCTTCAAGGTAATGGGCCACGGCCTCATCGCCCTTGGCGGCGCCGACCACTTCGTAACCCTGGCGGCTGAGCAGGGTGCTCACCACCCGCAAATTCACCGGTTGGTCGTCAACGACCAGGATGCGTCCGTTTTGCGCGACGTGGCTCATCGGAACGGCAGTGGGACTGCCTGGGCTCCTGCGCCGGAAGCTGTCGGGTCCTGCAAATTAGCAGAAAGTGCACGGACCGCGGCGGGGCTCGGCAGCACTACCTGAACGGATCAGGCGACGTGTCATTACCCCCTTGCGTGCGATAGCCATCGCGATTACACGCGCCGCCATTCGCCCGACGCCAGCCCATCCACTCGCTGTCCGCCGACCGCTACGCGCACCAGACGCAGCGTGGGCAGGCCGACTGCCGCGGTCATGCGCCGCACCTGACGATTGCGACCCTCGCCGATGGTGAGTTCGAGCCAGGCATCGGGGACGGTCTTGCGGTAACGCACCGGCGGGTCGCGCGGCCATAACACGGGGGCATCGATGCGCTGCGCCTGCGCGGGCCTTGTGAGGCCATCGTTGAGTTCGACCCCGCGCCGTAACGCGTCCAGTTGCTCGTGCGTGGGGTCGCCTTCGACCTGCACCCAGTAGGTCTTGGGCTGCTTGTGTTTCGGATCGGTGAGCCGGTGCGCGAGTCCACCGTCGTCGGTCAGCAGCAGCAGGCCCTCGCTGTCGAAGTCGAGTCGTCCGGCGGCATACACATCCGGCGGCAATCCGAATTCGGCCAGCGTGCGTCGCGGCGGCGTGCTGCGATCGGTGAACTGGCAGAGCACGCCGTACGGCTTGTTGAAGGCGATGAGCATGCGGAAGCGTGGGGCGCGCGGTGATTGCGCGGGCGGATTTTCGCGCTACATCGAGCCGGCGGCCAGCGTTGCTTTTGGAGGACGCATTGGAAGCGTCGTGGTTTTTCGTTACCAGCCGCGCGCGCGGCATGTTGAAGTCGCGGCTCGCAGTTGGTCACGAGCGGAGCGGGGGCGTGTGAGTGTGCCCCCGCCTTAGAAGCGCCGTGGTTTTCCGTTCTCACCCGCCCGCGCGGCCCTGTTGGAGCCGCGGCTCCCCGTTATCCGCGGGCGGGCTTTTTGAATCGCAGGGTCATCCGGTCGCTCTCGCCGATCGCCTTGTACTTGGCATCGTCCGCAGCGTCGTGGTTGTTGGTGGGCGGCAGCGTCCAAACACCGTTGGGATGATCGGTGGTGTCCTTCGGGTTCGCATTGATCTCGCTCTTGGACTCGAGTACGAAGCCGGCCTTGGTCGCATAGTCGATGACCAGTGCTTCGGTCAGGTAGCCGGACTGCTTCATCGTTTCCAGGCTGGTGCCGGGCTTGGCGCGATGATCGACCACGCCCAGGGTGCCGCCCGGCTTCAACACGTCGAAGAACGCCTTGAAGTAGGCATCCGCGTTGCCATCGCTGACCCAGTTGTGCGCATTGCGGAAGGTCAGCACCACATTGGCGGAACCGGCGGGGCCGAACACCGGCGCCTTCGGATCGAACACGCGCACATCCGGCGAGCCATACACCGCGACGTTGCCGGCGAGCTTGGTGCGCAGCTCCTGGTTGAGGCGATAGCGATAACCGGGTTGGCCGGGAATCGCGTCGTCCCATACCGCGGCGACATAGCGGCCGTGCTCGCGCAGGTACGGCGCCAGCACCTCGGCGTACCAGCCGCCGCCGGGAGTGATTTCGATGACGGTGTCGCGCGGGGCCACGTTGAAGAACGACAGGGTCTCGTACGGATGCCGGTAGCCGTCGCGCGCGCTGTTCTTCGGATCGCGCCAGTCGCCGGCCAGCACCGTGCGCAGCGCCGTCGCATCCGTCGCCGCGGCGCTCGCAGTCGAAGGCGCTTCAGGGGAAGTCGTGGTGGCGCAGGCCACCAGGGCGGCCGGAATCAGGGCAGCGAGCAACAGGCGTTTCATGCGGAGCTCCATGCGGAAAGAGTGCGCAGCCTAGCGCCATCGCGTTGCGGACGGCCACGCATTGTTTGTCCGCAGTGTTCCGCCCAGCGTCAACGCCGCGGACGCGTCGGCTTGGTCGCTGTGGTGCGCCGATTCGCGCCCGCCATCCGCGCCTGCACGCATTCGGCCGAAGAGATATAGGCCTGGGCCTCCTCCAGCAGCCAGGTGCGGAAGGCCTGCAGGCCGCGGTGCGGTTCGGAGCGTTCGGGATAGACCAGGTAGTGTGCGTACTCCGCCTTCAGGCGTTCGTCGAACAACGTCACCAGACGTCCGGCTTCCACCATCGGCCGCGTCAGCGTCAGCCGGCCCAGGGCGATGCCCAGCCCTTCCACGGCGGCGCGGTGCAGGGTTTCCGAATCATCGAAGTTGGCGACGAAGCGCTTCGGCGCGGTGCCGCCGAATTGCGCGAACCAGTCGCTCCAGCGTCCGCCGGGCGCGCCCAATAGCGGAAACTCACCGAGTGTCTCCAGGGTCGGCCGACCCAGCCGCGCGACCAGCTCGGGACTCGCCGTCGGCCCGACCCAGTCGTCGAACAGATGCACCGTGCGTAGGCCCGGCCATTCGCCCGGCCCGTAGCGCAGGCCTGCGTCGATGTCGGTTTGGCGTTCGAAATCGACCCGGTTCACGGTCGACTGCAGGTTGATCTCGATCTGCGGATGCGCGGCGAGGAAGCGCGGCAGGCGCGGTACCAGCCAGCTCGACGCGAACGAGGGCATCAGGGTGATCGTGAGCACGTCATCGCGGCGCGCGCGATACGGCTGCAGCGCTTGTTCGATTGCATCGAAATGCGGCGACACGCGATCGAACAGGGATTGCCCGTCGGCGGTGAGTTCGACCCCGCGCGCGCCGCGCACGAACAGGCGCTGGCCCAGGCGCTCTTCCAGGCCGCGGATCTGGTGGCTGAGCGCACTCACGGTGAGGTGCAACGACTCTGCCGCGCGCGACAGGTTGCCGGCGCGCGCGGCGCTCACGAAGCCCTGCAGGGCGTGTAATGGAGGACGGCTCATCTTGAATTACATTCAACCCTGTCTTGCAGAATCGTCGCTTTTTCAAGGGGTAACTAGAGCCTAGATTTAATCCAACTTCAAGACATGGCCATATTGGCCGGGAGCAGGAGATGAGCATCTGGACCGGATTGTTGTTCCTCGAGGGAGCGATCGCCGACACGGGTCTGGCACGTGAACTCGCCGACACCGAAACCACCGCTGTCGCGCCCGCGCGCCGCACCCGCCGCCGGGTCCGCAATGACCAGGAGAAGACCATGAACGTGTTCAAAGGCCTGCTGTATCTGCTCGACGCCGATCAGCCCGCATCCCCCGTCCTGATTGAAAACCGCCGTTATGGCGCGGCCACTGCGGCCGACGAATTCGGTGCCTCGCTCGGCAACCGCGCCGCCTCCGAACGCCGCTTCGGTGTCGCTGCCCCCCGCGAGCGCATCGACCTCGACGCCACGGCCGATTGCCGCTGAGCGCCGCGGTTTCACGCAACTGCAAGAGCGCTTGCGCGTGGACGTCATCAACGCTGCGGAAACTGCACGCGCTTCCCCTGCCGGGCCAGGACGGCCCTGGCGGGAAGCAGCCCCCCAAGGAGCACGGCCATGAATCTGTTCACGAGCGATCTGTTTACCCCGGCAATGCTGGCCGGTCTCACCACCCCGGCACCGCGCAGTTATCGCGCGCCCGCATTCGGACGTCGCTATGGCCGCGCTGGCGCAGCGGCCGTCCACACGGCCCCGTTGGTGCGCCTGACCCCGCGGGTGCTCGAAGCCCCCGGCGACGAACGCGTGTTGCTCGATTACGACCTGGCGGCATAAGCGCGATCACGCGCCGCATCGTCCCGATCGCGGACAGAGCATCCATTTGAAACCCCGAGGCCCGCGACACTGCGGGCCTTGTTGCGTGGGGGCAGGTACGCGCTGCCGCGCCAAGCGCACGTTTTAGTTGACAGTTTGGCTGTCAATGCGAATCATTCGCATCTTTATTGCCTTACTCCGGATCTTCCATGTCTCTGCGCCCTGTTGCCGCAGCCGTGCTGCTCGGCCTGTCGCTGTCGCCCCTGCTCGCCCACGCCGATGAAAACTACTTCGGCTATTCCTACGGCTCGGAGACCCTGCCCGCCGGCGGCAACGAGGCCTACCTCTGGCTGACCCAGCGCACCGGCAAGGGCGCCGGCGACTACCGCGCCACCGACGTGCAGTTCGAGTACGAACACGGCTGGACCGACACCTTCCAGACCTCGTTCTATCTGACCGGCCGCGCCTACGACTATTCCGGCGGCTCGATCGTCGACGAAGAGACCGGCGAAGCCGAAACCCTGGATCGCAACCTCGACTTCGACGGCGTCAAGGCGTCGATGAAGTGGAGCCTGCGCAGCCCCGAGCGCAACGGCTACGGCCTCGCGCTGTACGTCGAGCCCGAATACCAGACCCAGCACCGCCCCGACGGCGAACGCTTCAAGGAAGTCGGCGTCGAGACCAAGCTGCTGCTGCAGAAGAACTTCCTCGACGGTCAGATCGTCAGTGTCTACAACCTCACCCTCGAACCGGAATGGGAACGCGAGGACGGCGAGTGGGAGCCGGAGCTGTACGTCGAGAACAGCGCGGGTGTCTCCTACCGTTTTGCCTCGAACTGGTTCGCCGGCGTCGAAACGCGCGTGGACATGGCCTATCCCGAATACGGTTCGCGCGAATTCTGGGCCTGGTATGCCGGCCCGACGTTGCATTACGGCGGCCAGAAGTACTGGAGCACGCTGACCTGGATGCCGCAGCTCAAGGGCGGCCCGAACGATGCCGCGCGTTCCGAGCGCCTGCATCTGGAAGAGCGCGAGCGCACTGAAGTGCGACTGAAGCTCGGCGTCAATTTCTAAGTTTTCGCGTCATCCCGAGCGCCGCGCGGCTGCACCTGCGTGCGGCGGTAGCGCAGCTCTCGCTGCGCCCGGATGACGGTGCCCTCATTCAACTTCAAAAACCACAATTCATGTCTCTTCGCACCCTTGTTCTCGCCGCCGCCCTGTGCGGCACCGCCGTCATCGCCCAGCCCGCGCACGCCGACGAAAACCTGTTCGGCTACGTGCGCGGCGCCGAGACCATTCCGCAAGGCGGCTGGGAGCTGTACCAGATCGGCACCCTGCGCACCGACAAGGGCGCGGGCCACTACCGCGCGTTCGACTACGAGGCCGAAATCGAATACGGCGTCAGCGACAAGTTCAATGTCAGTGGTGCGGTCCGCGGCATGTCGCTCGATACCCATGGTATCCAGGTCGATGGCTACATCCCCGGCGACCGCGAATTCGGCTTCAAGGTGTCGGGCGTGGAAATCGCCACCAAGTACAACTGGCTGCGTCCGGCCGCGGACGGCATCGGTCTGTCCGGCCGCGCGGCGCTGGAGTATTCGCGCATCGACAAGCACTCGGGCTTCCCCAAGGACAAGCTCGACGCCGACTTCGATCTGCTGGCGCAGAAGTACTTCCTCGACGCGCAGCTGGTGTGGGTCGGCAACCTCGGCCTGGAGGCGACCTACGCCAAGCGCAAGCCGATCAAGAACCTGCCCGCGAACTTCGAATGGCCGACTGAGCCGGAGATGGAGATCGAACTCAACGTCGGCACCGGCCTGACTTACCGCTTCGCGCCCAATTGGTACGCTGGCGCGGAAACCCAGTACGTCACCGAGTTCGAAACCGAAGTCGGCCAGGAGCGCTGGACCGTGTTCGCCGGCCCTACGCTGCACTACGGTAGCCAGAAGTGGTGGGCGACGCTCACCTATTTCAAGCAGTTGCGCGGCGGCAAGGAGGCCTTCGCCGAGCAGGACGACTTCGATCTGCACCTGATCGAGAAGACCAAGCAGGAAGCGCGCCTGAAGGTCGGCTTCAACTTCTAAAATCCGCATCCCGCGATCCCTGCTGCCGAGAACCCAACAATGCGCCGCGACTTCCACGTGCAATGGCTGTTACCCGCCACCACCATGCTGGTCGCGGCGGCACCGGCAAGCGCGACGACATACTTCAGCGTCGAACAGGCGCAGCAGAAGCTGTTCGCCGGACAGGCGATGACGCCGGTCGCGATCAAGCTGACGCCGGAGCAGGCCAAGGCCGTACAGAAGGCCAGCGGCCTGCGCGTGCGCGAGCCGGCGCTGAAAGTGTGGCGCGCCGCCAACGGTGGCTGGTTCTATCTCGATCAGGTACTCGGCAAGCACGAGATGATCACCTACGCGCTGGCGCTCGACGCGAGCGGCGCGGTGACCGGGCTGGAAATCCTCGATTACCGCGAGACCTACGGCGGCGAGGTGCGCAATCCGAAGTGGCGTGCGCAGTTCACCGGCAAGAAGTACGGCGCACCGCTCAAGCTCGACGTCGACATCGTCAATCTCTCTGGTGCGACGTTGTCGAGCGCGCACGTGACCGAAGGCGTGCGCCGCTTGTTGGCCACGCATCAACTGGTGGTCGCGGCGAAGTGAACGCCGTCGCGCGCGCGGAGGTCACGCGGCCGGCGCCTGCCGTGCCGGTGCAACGCGCGCGCCCGCTGCTCGGCACCGTCGTGGCGATCCGCCTCGATGCCTGCGCGCACGACGCCGATGCGGCCATCGACGCCGCCTTTGCCGAGATCGAGGCCGTGCATCGCGCGATGAGCTTCCACGAGGCGGATTCGGAACTGTCGCGGCTCAATCGCAAAGCCATGCACACGGCGCAACCGGTCGGTACGCGGTTGTGGCGCGTGCTGCGCGCCGCGCTCGCCCTGGCACGGGCCAGCAACGGACGCTTCGACCCGAGCATCGCGGCGCACCTGGTGCGTTCCGGGCACCTGCCCGAGCCCCTGCACGCGCCGACGCCCGACCCGCATGCGACGTGGCACGACATCGAATTGCTGCCGCAGCGCCAGGTGCGCTTCCGGCGCGCGCTGTGGCTGGATCTGGGCGGTATCGCCAAGGGCTACGCAGTGGATCGCGCCGTCGCGGTCCTGCGCGCACATGGCGCACAGGTGGGCGTGGTGAATGCCGGTGGCGATCTGCGCGTGTTCGGCGATAGCGAGGAGACCGTGCTGGTGCGCGAGCCCGCCGATCCGCGCCGGTCGCGACCACTGCTACAACTGCGCGAAGGCGCGGTGGCCACCAGCGCCGGCTATTTCAGCGCGAATGCCGGCGGCAGTGCGCTCGTCGATCCGCACACGAAGGCCCGACTGGGCAGCGATGTCTCGGTCAGCGTATGCGCGCCACGCGCACTCTGGGCCGATGCGCTGACCAAGGTCGTGCTCGCCGAACCGGTTGCCGCGGCTCCCTTGCTACGGCGTCTGCATGCACAGGCCGCGTTGCTCGATCACTACGGCACCTGCCGGAGCCTGCCATGACCCGCCATCACGGCCACGAACGCCTGCGCCTGCCGCGCTGGGTGCGCTTGTACACCTACGCCGGCGGCGCGCTGTGTGCGCTGAGCGGCGGCGCCTGGCTGCTGCTGCATCACTTCGTGCGCACCGAAGGCGAATTCGGCCCGGAGCCGTCCGTCCTCGAACATCCCAGCCTGGTCGCGCACGGCGTGCTGGGCCTGGGCATGATCTGGCTGCTGGGCCTGCTCTGGTTCCCGCACATCCGCCGCGGCTGGAGCCGGCGCGAGCACCGTTGGGTCGGCGGCAGCATGGCCGCGCTGATGCTGTGGCTCGCGCTGAGCGCCGCCGCCCTGTACTACCTCGGCGATGAGACCTGGCGCGGCTGGGTCAGCGTCGGGCACTGGGCGCTGGGCCTGTTCGCGGTGCTGTGGCTGCCGCTGCATATCTGGATCGGGCGCCGCCGCCTGCGCCGCGGCGCCTGAACCGCATATTCCGCGCCGACAGGCGACTCGTTACGATCAGGCATGGCGCGCACAAGGCGCGCCGGCGTTGTGGGGAACGCGATGAAGCTCAGATTGATCGTCCTGTTGTCGGTGGCATTGGGTCTCGTAAGCGGCGCCTTCCTGAATTCGCTGCTGACGACCAAGCGCCACGCCAAGGAGCTGGCCGCGGCCCGCGCCGAAGGCCGCGTCGAAGCCGAAAAGGCGATGGCCGACGACTTGGCCGCGCTCAAGCCGGTGGTGTTGAAGAAGGTCGCCAACGCTGAGAGTAAGCCCGACGGCGCGCACTTCGGCTACGAATACGTGAAGCCGAAGAACGAGGCGCTGCTGCCGTTCTATCAGCTCGCCCACGACGGCGACCTGCTGCATCACCTGCCCGAAATCCAGGCGATCGACGGCCTGCTGCTGCTGCCGCGCCCAATCAAGTTCGTAATGGCCGAGTGCCGCGAACCCAACGCGTTCTATTCGCCCGAACGCGGCGAAGTGGTGATGTGCTACGAGACCATGCAGGTGCTGCGCGATCGTGGCCAGGAACTCGCCAAAGAGCAGAACCTCGGCGACGACTACGCGCAGAAGTACCTTGCGGCCAACCTGCGTTTCATCCTGCTGCACGAAACCGGCCATGCCCTGATCGACATGCTCGACATCCCGATCACCGGACGCGAGGAAGACGCGGTCGACCAGCTCGCGACCACGCTGATGCAGCGCTTCGCTGGGCTCAACGAATCCTCGCGCCAGACCGCCGACAATCTGCGCATGGCCTCGAACTGGTTCCTGATCCGCAGCACCGGCCAGTACAACCTCGATGCCTACGCCGACGAGCACGCGCTGGGCGAGCAGCGTTATTTCAACCTGCAGTGCCTGATCTACGGCAGCAACCCGGCGCGCTACGTCGGCATCGTCACCGACGGCGACCTGCCCGCGGCGCGCGCCAAGAACTGCCCCGCCGAAGCCCGCCGGGTCAACAAGGCCTGGTTGCGCCTGCTGCTGCCGCATGTGGCGCCCAAGTACGAGATGACTGAGGAGAAGGCGAACCGCCTGTTTGAACAACGCGAACGCGAGCGCAACCGCAACGCCGACCTGCCGTACGTGCGCTAGCCGCGGACGCCGCCGTGGATTTCCAGCGACGCGCTCAGGGATTCCGGGTCCGGCCGCTCGTAGCGGCCGACGCGTCGGCCTTGCACGCCGCGGTGCGTACCTCGGTCGATTCGCTCAGCTACTGGTTGCCGTGGTGTCACCCCGACTATTCGCTGGCCGATGCGGAGGCGTGGGTCACTTACGCGGAAGCGGCGTGGGCGCGGCAGAGCGAATTTCCATTCGGCGTGTTCGATGAAGTCAGCGGCGAACTCATCGGCTGCACCGGACTGAGCCAGGTCAACGGTCTAAACCGTTCGGCCAATCTGGGTTACTGGATCGGCGAGACGCATCGCGGTCGCGGCCTCGCCACGCGCGCGGTTGCGCTGACCGCGGCCATCGCGTTCGAGGAGCTGGAGCTGGTCCGGCTCGAGATCGTGGTCCTGCCGCACAACCAGTCGAGCCTGAGGGTCGCCGAAAAGCTCGGCGCAACACGAGAGACCGAGGCGCGCAATCGGCTGATGTTCCAGAGTCGGCCATCCAGCGCGGTGGTCTACTCGCTGATACCGGGCGATCTGGCTGCGGACATTGTTCGCGATTGAAGCCGCAACGCGGCGCCGACAGGGAGAGCAGCATGAAGAAATCGCCACCCGCCGAATCGCCCGATGCCTACGTCGCCGCTCTCACCGGTTGGCATCGCGCGCTCGTCGAAGGTCTGCGCCGCGCCACGCTTTCCGCCGGCAAGCTCGAGGAGCGGATCAAGTGGGGCCACCTGGTCTACTTCTCCAACGGTCCGGTGTTGCTGATCCGCGCAGAAGAGCGGCGCGTGCTGTTCGGATTCTGGCGCGGCAAGCGACTGCGCGAGCTGGAGGAACGCCTGAAGCCAGGTGGCAAGTACGAACTGGCCACTATGGTGCTGGCGGAGGGCGACAAGATCAGTCCGGCGCGGGTGAAGGCTTTGGTGCAGGCGGCGATCGAACTCAACCACCGCGTCGGTGATCCGACGGCCGCATCCAGTCCGGCGTGATCGGGAATGCATGTGCGACGTTCGCGGGTGGCGACGCCGCGCATGCTCCTCTGGATTCCCTAGACGCCGGGCGAAGCAAAGGCACTGGGAACCAATGGGCGTCCCGAGCGGTCTTCCACTGCTCGGGATACGACACGTCGTGAAGCATGCGGAAGACAGGGAGGATCCGCGGCGAGCGCATCGCGGCATGGACGGTGGTGTTGATCGTGCATGTGATGCTGGGCTGGACGCTGCTTCGCTTTCCGGTGCCCATGCGCGAAGCCAGGTCGATGGATTCCGCGCTGGACGTCGTATTAGTTGCGGCACTGCCGCGCGTGTTGGCGAAGACGCAGGAGCAAGCAAATGCGCCTTCCATCGCTCCCAGGCGTTCGCGCGTGGCCTCACGCTCGACGTCATTGCAGAGTGCATCCGCGACATCAGCGCTGGGCGGCGCGCCGGAAGCCACCACTACGCGGCCGTTATCCGCAGACTCCGTCCAGCAGGCGATCGAAACCGCGGCGCGGCAGGCACCCGGCTCGCTCCAGACCGATCCGTTCGCCCATCGCGCCGCCCGCTTGCCCGGGCACGTTGCCAACACATTTCGCATGCGCCCACCGCCGTCGCTCGCAGAGCGCGTCGCGCTGGTCGGCAAGCTGTTCGGCGGCACGGACGATCCGTGCCGCAGTGCGCGCGACAGCATCAACGAGTTGGCGCAGGCGGGCGATTCGCGCGAGCTGCAGTACGCGCTGGATTACGAGAAGCGCTTCTGCCGGTGAGGCGGCCGTGGGACCTGCGCCGGCTTTGCCGGCGACCCCTCATCCGGCGCTTCGCGCCACCTTCTCCCCGCAGGCGGGGAGAAGGGCAAGGGGACTAGCTGGCGCCTCGAGTCAAATTCGCACTCACCTCGCCCCTCGCCCCGTGAAACGGGGAGAGGGACCGCTTCGCGCAGCGAAGCAGGGTGAGGGGTGTACGGAGCGCAAGAAAAAAGCCCGGCATCGGCCGGGCTCTTTCGTTCCTGCACGCAAGCGATCTGGCTTACAACGCCTTCAGCGCCGCATTGAGCGTGGCGCTCGGACGCATCGCCGCCGACAGCTTCGCCATATCCGGCTTGTAGTAGCCGCCGATGTCGACCTTCGCCCCCTGCACGGCGATCAGTTCTTCGACGATCTTCGCTTCGTTCTCGGTCAATGCCTTCGCCAGCGGCGCGAACTTCGCCTTCAGCTCGGCATCGACGTTCTGTTCGGCCAGCGCCTGTGCCCAGTACAGGCCGAGATAGAAGTGGCTGCCACGGTTGTCGATGCCGCCGACCTTGCGCGAAGGCGACTTGTCGGTGTCGAGGAACTTCGCGTTGGCGGCGTCCAGCGTGTCGGCCAGCACCTTCGCGCGCGCGTTGCCGGTGTGGTTGGCCAGGTGTTCGAGCGACGCGGCCAGGGCCAGGAATTCGCCCAGCGAATCCCAACGCAGGTAGTTCTCTTCGACGAACTGCTGCACGTGCTTGGGCGCCGAACCGCCGGCGCCGGTTTCGAACAGGCCGCCGCCGGCCATCAGCGGCACGATGGACAGCATCTTCGCGCTGGTGCCGAGTTCCATGATCGGGAACAGGTCGGTGAGGTAGTCGCGCAGCACGTTGCCGGTGCACGAGATCGTGTCCTGGCCGGCGCGGGTGCGCTGCAGCGACAACTTCATCGCGTCCACCGGCGACATGATGTGGATCTCGAGTCCGCTGGTGTCGTGGTCCTTGAGGTAGCGCTGGACCTTGGCGACCAGGTTGCGGTCGTGGGCGCGCGCGCCATCGAGCCAGAACACCGCCGGCGTGTGCGACAGGCGCGCACGATTCACCGCGAGCTTGACCCAGTCCTGGATCGGCGCGTCCTTGGTCTGGCACATGCGCCAGATGTCGCCGGCGCCGACCTTGTGCTCCATCAGCACCTGACCGGCGTCGTCGCTCACGCGCACCACGCCATCGGCGGCCATCTGGAAAGTCTTGTCGTGCGAGCCGTATTCCTCGGCCTTCTGCGCCATCAGGCCGACGTTCGGGACCGAACCCATCGTCGCCGGATCGAACGCACCGTGCGCCTTGCAGTCTTCGATCACCGCCTGGTAGATGCCGGCGTAGCAGCGATCCGGGATCACCGCCTTGGTGTCCTGCAGCTTGCCTTCGGCATTCCACATCCGGCCCGAGTCGCGCAGCATCGCCGGCATCGAGGCGTCGACGATCACGTCGCTCGGCACGTGCAGGTTGGTGATGCCCTTGTCGGAGTTGACCATCGCCACGCCCGGACGCTGCGCGTACAGCGCGGCGATGTCGGCTTCGATCGCGCGGCGCTCGGCTTCCGGCAGCGCGGGCAGGCGGGTGTAGAGGTCGCCGATGCCGTTATTGGCGTCGAAGCCGACCTGTTCGAGCGCGGTGGCGTGCTTCGCCAGCACCTCGCCGTAGAAGCGCTTGACCACGACGCCGAACATGATCGGGTCGGAGACCTTCATCATCGTCGCCTTCAGGTGCAGCGAGAACAGCACGCCCTGCGCCTTGGCATCGGCGATCTGCGTTTCGATGAAGTCGCCCAGCGCCTGCGTGTTCATCACCGACGCGTCGACCACTTCACCGGCCTTCACCTTCAGGCCGGTCTTGAGCATGTGGCTGCGGCCGTCGGCGCCGGTGAACTCGATCTTCAGCGTGGTCGGCTGCGCGATCACGGCCGACTGTTCGCTGCCGTAGAAGTCGCCGCTGTCCATGTGCGCGACGTGCGACTTCGAATCCGTGCTCCAGGCACCCATCTTGTGCGGGTGCTTGCGTGCATACGCCTTCACCGAGGCCGGTGCGCGGCGATCGGAATTGCCTTCACGCAGCACCGGGTTCACCGCGCTGCCCTTGGTGCGGTCGTAGCGCGCCTTGATCTCGTTGTCGCGCTCGCCGCGCGGCTCTTCCGGGTAGTCCGGCAGCGCGTAACCCTGGGCCTGCAGCTCCTTGATCGCGGCCAGCAGCTGCGGGACCGAGGCGCTGATGTTGGGCAGCTTGATAATGTTGGCGTCGGGCGTGGTGGCGAGCTGGCCCAGTTCGGCCAGGTCGTCGGCGATCTTCTGGTCGTCGCGCAGGAATTCGGGGAAGTGCGACAGGATGCGGCCCGACAGCGAGATGTCGCGGGTTTCCACCGCGATCCCGGCGGTACCGGTGTAGGCCTCGATGATCGGCAACAGCGACGCGGTGGCCAGGAACGGCGCTTCGTCGGTCAGGGTGTAGAGGATCTTCGGGGCATTGGACATGAGGGGGCTCGCTGGCTCGGTCGTTCGAAAGGAGGGGGCGGCATGAAGGCCGCGGCCCGCGCAGGCTGGTCGGAGACGCTCAGACCCGGCGGGCAGACAGACCCGCCATTGTCGCGGTTCAGGCAGGCGGGGGCAAAGCGGCGATGACCGGACGGGCGGGTACGTTGCAGGCATGGCGTCCGCACCCATGACGCGCTGCCGTTTGCTTGAACAAGGGGACCCCCGCCAAGGTCAAAGCGCATTCATGCGTGGGTCGCGAAACTCGTTCCGCGTTCACAAAAAACGGGCTTCACAAAATGCGCGACTCATGCTTGTCGCGACATCGCAACCGCGCTGTACTGACCCCGCAGGTGCAGGGTGGGTACCGCGCGTTTTGGGTGGTTAGGTCATGTTGAAACAAGCTCTATTGCTGTCGTTGTTGCTGCTGGGTGCCGCGTGTCAGCCCAAGGCGCCCGCGCAGGCGCCGGTCACGCTGGCCGAAGACATCAGCCACGGCCCTTCTGCGCCGGTCGTGAGCCAGCCGCTGCCGGAAGTCGCCCCGGACGATTACCTGAAGACCACTTACTGGCCCGCCGCGCCGCTCGATACCGGCACCGCGCGGATCAGCTGCGACTACGACTACGTCGCGCTGGGCGATGGCGAGAAGCTGGAGGCGCTGACCTTCTTCGCCGTGGTTGACGCGCTAACCCAATGCCAGCCCAAGGGCGTGGTGCGGTTGCGTTACGAGGGCAAGATCGGCGCCGGCTTCACCGCGCTGGTGCAGCGCGTGGCGGCGGTCGCCGACCGCCTGGAAATCCCGGTGCGCATTCTCGACATCAGTTCCTCCGGCGGCCACGTCGAAGAGGCGATCCGCGCCGGCGACAGCATGGCCGAATCGCGCTGGGCGATCTGGGTGCGTGAAGGCTCGTACTGCCACAGCTCGTGCGTGCTGATCCTGGCCGGTGGCGATACCCGTTCCATCGCCGGCGACGTCGGCGTGCATCGGCTATTCCGCGACCAGTCCACGGCGACCTCGCGCGCCGAGCTGAGCGCCGAGTTAAAGGACGTCAGCGGCCAGGTCCGCGATTACCTGGTGCGCAATGGCGCGGATGCGCGCATCGCCGACCTGATGATGACCGTGGCCAACCGCCGCCTGCGCCTGCTCAGTGAAGACGAACTCCGCGAGTACGGTCTATCCGGCAGCAATGCGGTGCAGGACGACCTCGATCGGATTCGCCTCACCCGCCGTTGCGGCGAGGACTTCGCCCGCCGCCGCGATGCTTGGCTGCGTGCGTTCGAAAACGAATGCCTGGAGCCGGGCAAGGCCTTCGAAACGCTTGATCAGTGCGGGCGCACGCTGGAACCACGCTTCGGCTTCCCCGACGCCAGGTGCCCGACCGACAGCCCGACCGCGGATCGGCGCGGCCTGCCGGGGGGCACCACGGCGAAGGCAATCGCGCCGCCGCTGAAGCTGGATGCGACGCGGACGGCGTCGGCAGCGACGAGCGCGAAGAGGAAGTAGGTCTGCGGAACAATTTCTGACCCCCTCGCCCCGCTTGCGGGGAGAGGGACAGCGTTGCGCTAGCAACGCAGGGTGAGGGGACGTGGCGGCGTTACGAAGAGCGCCCCTCATCCGCCCTTCCCTCAGCGGGCTATCGCCCGCTTCGACCTTCTTCCCGCAAGCGGGGAGAAGGCTAAGAATTCGGCTCGTTGACGCGGCGCCCTCAGGCCCCGTGACACTTCTTGTACTTCTTGCCGCTGCCGCACGGGCACAGCGCGTTGCGGTCCGGCGTGGCTTCCTTGCGGATCGGCTCGCGCGGGGTGAGCGCTTCGATCCGGTGGTGGTGCAGGTCGGCGAGCATGCCCGGCAGGGTGGCGATGATTTCCAGGCGCTCGCGATAGCTCACCGGTGTGCCGGGGGCTTCGGGGTCCTCCCCCAGCACTTCGCCGCTGGCGAGCTGGTCCAGGCGCGCGAAGATCTCGTCGATCCAGTCTTCCTCGTCCAGCCACTGTTCCCACGCCGTTTCGCGCAGTTCGACGCCGCGGAAGAAGCCGAACGCCCAGTCGCGGCCGACATCGAGTTCGTCCGGATGCTCGGCCTCGGCTTCCTCCGGCAGCCACAGCAGCGGCGCCAGGTGTTCGGGCAAGTCGTCGTCGCCATGGCGCACGCGCTGGTTGGCCATGTTGCAGTGCCCCTGCAGCAGGGCTTCGACTTCGGCCAGTTCGGCGTCATCGGCCCAACGTGGCGGCTTGCCCCATACGGGGGGCTGCCATTCGCTGGCCGGCACTTCCTGCGGCGACACCGCCAGGGCGGACAGGTAGCCGTCGAGCGCCTCGAGGTTGAAACCCTTGAACGGCACCGCGCGCTGGTCGAGCAGGTCGGAGAGGCGCTCGATCTGCGCGTCATCGAGGTAATTAGGGGCTTTCATGGCGGCGGGGACGGGATGAGGGGTGCACAGGTTAGACGTTCGCGCGCAACGTGGCATTGGTTGGCTCGATGGCCGGCGGGCGCACTGTTGGCTGTTGGAGGTACTACCGTGGGCACTTAGCCTCGAACGTATGGAGACGCCGATGCGAGGACACCGCAGCATGTTTCTATCCGCCGTCCTTCTGGGAGTCTTCTGCATGAGCACGCAAGCCGCGCCCGTTCCCACGCCACTGCGTTGCGAAGCTGCCGAATACCGCCAGTTCGATTTCTGGCTGGGCGAATGGAACGTCTTCGGCGAGGACGGACAGCTGCTGGGTACCAATCGCATCGAGCGCAGCGATAACGGCTGTTGGCTGGTCGAGCACTGGAGCGGCGTGAGCGGCAATCACGGCATCAGCACCAATGCCTGGGATGCTCAGCACCGGGTTTGGCGACAGTTCTGGGTCGGTGGCGACGGCGTGGTGCTGCGCCTGGAAGGCGGGCGTGACGGCGACGCGATGGTGATGCGCGGCGAACTGCCGGATGGAAAGCGTGGGACCCAGCACCAGCGCATCGCATGGACTCCGCAGTCCGACGGGAGCGTGCACCAGCAATGGGACACGTCCGACGATCGCGGCGCGACTTGGCAGACCAGCTTCCATGGTGTCTACCGTCGACGAGGCGACGCGCGGCCCTAACACTCCATCGCGGCTCGCCGATAATGCGGCGATGGAACCCGCCTGCCCCTGCCAGTCCGGCCGTGCCTACGCGCAGTGCTGCGCGCCGCTGCATTGCGGCGAGACGGCGACGAATGCGGAGGCGTTGATGCGTTCGCGCTACAGCGCTTATGTGCAGGGCGATGCGAACTATCTGCTGGAAACCTGGCACGCGAGCACGCGTCCGGATGCCCTCGACTTCAGTGACGCGATGGCCACGCGCTGGTTGGGACTGGAAGTGCGCCGCTACGGTACCGCCGATCCCGATCACGCCATCGTCGAATTCGTCGCCCGTTACCGCATCGGCGGTGCACCGGCGGTGCGACTGCATGAAATCAGTCGCTTCGTGCGCGAGGACGGCCGCTGGTACTACCTCGACGGCGAATTCCCGCTGCAGTGACAGTGATGCGCGCCAAAAGCACGGATAAAAAAAGGGCGCGACGATGAAGTCGCGCCCGGCTTGCCCAGCCCCGATACCGGGGTGGAGAGAGGCGATTCGGTCTATTTGACCTCGAAGTCGCGCGACTGCACGACGTTGCCGTCGAGCGAGACTTCGACCTTGTACTTGCCGGTTGGCCAGCCCGACGGCTTGGCGATGTGGAATTCGGTGCTGCCGGCGCCGGTCAGGGTGGCGTCGCGGCTTTCTTCGTTGACGGTCTGGTTGCTGTCGACGTGGGTCCACTTCACGCCCAGCTTGCCCGGCACGCTCGCGGCCGGATCGCTGGTGTTGGTGCCGATCGCGACATAGATCGTGTCCTTCGGCCCGAAGGTGGTCATCGGCGTGGCGATCTTCATGTCGGCGCCGACCGCATTACCGAGATCGACGCTGGTGACCGAAGCGGTGGCCGGCATCGGTGCGGGGGCCGGAGCCGGAGCCGGCATAGTGGCCGCCGGCGGCGGCGTGGCCGCGACCGGAGCGGTTTCTTCCTTCTTCTTGCAGCCAGCCAGGGCGACGGCGCCGAGCGCGGCGACCAGCAGGACGGCGGAGAGGCGAGTGCGATTCATGCGTGCGTTCCTTGTGCGGTGTCGTATGCGGAGAGGTCTTGAGCGCAGCGGCGATGCTCAGTCGTCGAGCGCCGGGAGCTTGAGTACCTGGCCGGGAAAAATCTTGTCGGGATCGTCGATCTGGTCGCGATTGGCTTCGAAGATCGCGTGCCACTTGCTGGCCTTGCCGTAGTGCCGCTGCGCGATGTGCGACAGCGTGTCGCCCTTTGCCACCGTGTAGCTGGTTTCGCCAGCGCCGCCGGTGCCACCGCTACCGCCGGTGATCTGCTCGGTCGATGACGCGCCGGAGCGCACGTCGGAGAAGTCGGGGCGGCTTTGCTCGGTGCTGCTGGAGCCGCTCTTGACGTCCGAAAAGTCGGGTTTCTTCTCGTTGCTCATTGCGGGGTCTCCTCCCCAGGGTCGTGTCGACCGCGCAACGTTGGCATGCCAGTTGTTAAGGAAATATGGCGGCTGTGCCGCTGCTATTGCCGCTCGTCTCGACCTGCGCTCGGCCGCGCCATGCCCGCGGTGGCACGCCAGGGATTGATATCGAGGCCGCCGCGCCGGGTGTAGCGCGCCTCCACCGACAACGCCTGCGGCGTCGCGCGTGCGAGCAGGTCGCCGAAGATGCGTTCCACGCACTGCTCGTGGAATTCGGCGTGGTCGCGGAACGAGACCAGATAGCGGAGCAGCGCGGCGCGATCCAAGCGCGGGCCGCGATACCGGATCGTCACGCGTGCCCAGTCGGGCTGGCCGGTGACCGGGCAATTGGACTTGAGCAACGCGCTGCTCAGGGTTTCTTCGAGCACGCGTGTGACATCCACGGCGAGCAGGTCGGCGTCGGGTGGACCGTAGCGATCGATCGCCACGTTCTCCTCGTCGATCGATTCGCCGGCATTGCTGTCGTCGATTGGCGGCAGGCCGAACACCACCGACACCGTTGCGCCCGCCGCGAGCGACAGATCGACGGCGATGCGCTCGCGCACCGCAGCGTCGCTATCGAAGCGGGTTGCGTTGAAGGAGTTCAGATAGAGCTTGAGCGATTTGGATTCGATCAAATGCGGGGAATCGGCCGGCACTTCGAACGTCGCCGTCGCCGCGCGCGGCTTGCCGAGCGCATCGAGCCAGCTCAACTCGTACGCATGCCAGCGATCCAACCCGATGAAGGGCAGGGCGGTCTCGTCGATGCCGATATGGCCGCGCCCCAGCGCACGCGGAATCGGGAACAGCAGGGCGGCGTCGTATTCGCGCGGGTAGTCGACGTGGCGACCGAGCGGCAAGTCTTGCGAAGTCATTCCGCGATTTTACCGGCCCGCGAGTGAGTCATAGAAGCGACAGACCCAATGCCGCGCCAGCGGCCGACCGTGGCGAATAGCGGTGCCTTCCATAGCAGGCGCGGAAAGGCGGTTCCTCGCTTCGCCCGTAGCGCAGGAATCGGATATCGCCCCGCGCCGCGCCTGCCGACACTGGGTTCCACCACCACAGCCGACACCGGACCGCCCATGTTCACCCTCTACGACTACCTGCCTTCGCAAAACGCCTGGAAGGTGCGCCAACTGCTTGCGCATCTGCAGCGGCCATACCGCACCCGCTTGGTCAGCATCTTCGAGGGGGAGGGCCGGAGCGACGCCTATCGCACGATCAGCCCGACCGGCACCGTGCCCGCGCTCGAATTCGAGGACGGCCGCGTCCTCGCCGAATCCAACGCGATCCTGATGTACCTCGCGCAAGGCACGCCGTACCTGCCGGACGATCCGTTCGCACGCGCCAAGGTCTGGCAGTGGCTGTCCTTCGAGCAGGAGCGCGTGGAAAGCCAGATCGGCGCGCTGCGCCACTGGGCGTTGACCGGCAAGCTGCCGCGCCGGCCCGCGGCCCTGGTCGAACTCAAGCGCGGCGCCGGGCGCACAGCGCTGGAGATCCTCGAGCGCGAGCTGGGTACCCGCGACTTCATTGCCGGGGCCTATGGCATCGCTGACATCGCCTTGTTCGCCTACGCCAGCCGGGCCGACGAGGCCGGCTTCGACCTGCAGGCCTATCCCAACCTGCGCGCCTGGATCGCGCGGGTGCAGGCCCAGCCGGGATTCCTGGCCGAAATGCACCCGTATTCGATCGATCCGTACTCCAGCCGGGAGCTCGGCACGCCCACACCGGCCGCCGAACCGGCCTGAGAGCTCCCCCGGTTGGGGGAGACGACCGGGCCTAGGCCATCAGTCACGGCAACGGTCCAGCGCAAAAAAGCATCTGAATCAGGGAGTTCCGCTTGAGTCGGTCCCACCGCCCGGAGTAGGTCGTCGGTGGGGTGACTTCCGGCACAGGTGATTGGTAGATGCGGTGTTGTACTTTACCAACACACCAAGGCACACCCACCCGCCACGAGGAAACCACCATGAACGTCCGCACCTTCGAACCCCGCCGCCAGGACAACAACCAGAAGTCCGCCCCGGCTACCCAGTCCACCGACTCTGCCCAGGTCCGTCACCTGCATCGCGAACGCGACTTCGGCGTCGGCTATGGCAACAGCAGCGGTTACAACAGCAACCGCCGCTATTCCAACAGCGGGTTTGAGCCCCTGTTCCGCTGCGCGTAACACGCACCCCACTCCGGTGGCGTGCCACCCCTGCCGCCCCGAGGAGATCGTCATGAACACCCGTTTTGTCGAAGCCCCCGCTTCCCTCCGCAACAATTTCCCGGCCGCCGTCGCCGTGGCCGCCGCAGGCGCCGCGCAGGCCGCTCCCATCCGCCATGTGCACCGCGACCGCGATTTCGGTGTCGGCTATGGCAACAGCAGCGGCTATGGCCGCGACCGCCGCTACACCAGCAACGGCTTCGCCCCGCTGTTCCGTTGCGCCTGAGTCTTTGCGCTGCCGCGTAACCCCCAAGCGCGGCAGCTCCTCAAGGAAATCCAGTTCCCCGTGGGTGCGCCCGGCCGGTGCGCAGGCGACTTCTCTCGCCGCGTGCCGGCCGGTAACGCATTCAGTCGTGCACCGGTTCGGGGATGTTGTCGACGCGTGTATCGTCCGCGCGATGAATGAATCCGCCCCGCCTCCTGTCCGCGCGCTGTTCCGCCGCGATGTCTCCCTGGCCGATCTGAATGCCCTGTCCAAGGACACGGCGATGATCCCGCTGGGCATCGAGTTCACCGAACTCGGCCCCGATTACCTGCGCGGCACCATGCCGGTCAACGCCAACACCAAGCAGCCCTACGGCCTGCTTCACGGCGGCGCCTCGGTCCTGCTCGCCGAGACCTTGGGCAGCACCGCCGGTGGACTGTGCGCGCCGGAGGGGAAGGGCGTGGTCGGGATCGAAATCAACGCCAACCACCTGCGCGGTGCGCGCGATGGCATCGTCACCGGCACGGCAAGGCCGCTGCATGTCGGTGCGAGTACGCAGGTGTGGGAAATACGCATCGAGGATCAAGCCGGACGCCTGGTATGCATCTCGCGGTTGACGTTGGCAGTGGTCGCCCGCGGCTGACTGGAAGCCGCAGCGCGGCTCGCGTCGTGCGCACGACCGTGAAGAATCATGGGCGGCGCAATCGCGTTTTTGCGCCCATGACCAGTCCAAATGGCTGAACACGCCAACATTGACTCCCGTATTGCCGCGCCAATCTGTATCGTTCCTTC
Organism: Lysobacter tyrosinilyticus; assembly: GCF_054779815.1. NCBI lineage: Bacteria > Pseudomonadati > Pseudomonadota > Gammaproteobacteria > Lysobacterales > Lysobacteraceae > Lysobacter > Lysobacter tyrosinilyticus. Next base: position 160,465 of record NZ_BAAGXN010000001.1, on the reverse strand, counting down.
ATGACCGCGCCGTCCTCCACACTCGGCGCCGACGCGTCCTCGGCGCGCCTGGCGCGCACCTGTCGTTATCTGTACCGCCTGCCGCTGCTGGCCTGGCACGTGCTGATCGATCTGCCGTTGGCGATGCTGCTGACCACGCCGCTCACCGCGCGCCTGCGCTGGGGCGGTGAATCGCTGGAACACCGCGTGATCCGCGCCTGGTCGGCCGGACTGATGCGGGTGTTCGGCTTCCGCCTGCGCCGCGTCGGCACGCCGCTGCCGGGTGCGGCGATGTTCGTCGCCAACCACGTCAGCTGGATCGACATCGAGACGCTGCACAGCCAGCGCATGATGGGCTTCGTCGCCAAGCGCGAGATCCAGAGCTGGCCGGTGGTGGGCTGGTTGGCGCAGCGCGGTGAAACCATCTTCCACGCACGCGGCAGCACCGAATCGTTGGGGGGCGTACTGCACGAGATGCTCTCGCGCCTGCGCGACGGCCGCAGCGTCGGTGTGTTTCCCGAAGGCGGCACCCGCGGCGGCCGCGAGATCGGCCCGTTCCACGCGCGCATCTTCCTGGCCGCGGTTGAGGCCGGGGTGCCGGTGCAGCCGGTGGCGCTGCGCTACGGCGAGGGTGGCAGCGCGCAGCACATCGTCGCGTTCCAGCCGCGCGAGAGCTTTTTCGCCAACTTCGTGCGCCTGCTCGGCGAACCCGCGCGCATGGCCGAAGTGCATTTCCTCGAGCCGATCGCCCCGGGCGACGCGGAAGGCCGGCGTCGCATCGCCGAGCTGGCACGCAGCCGGATCATCGCGGCGATGGCCGGTTGAGGTCGTACCGCCACGCCGAATGCGTTTACCCAGATAAGCCGGCGCCGATGCGTCGGCCACGTGATCCGGTGCGGCGATCGCGTCTCGCCGACAGGGGGCTACGATGCTGACTGCCGTTATGTCGACCGACCCGATGCTGACCGCCGCCGACTACCAACCGCCGCGCTGGCTGCGCAACGCGCATATCCAGTCGTTCTTCGGCAGCAGCACGTTGCGACGGCGCCGTGGCGAGCGCCTGCTGCAGGCCTGTAATGCGGTCACCACCGAACACCTGATCGACGGCGGCGACGGCGTGCGCCTGCAGGGCCTGCACAGCGCGGTGCCCGGCATGCGCTCGCGCGGGCTGGCGCTGTTGCTGCACGGCTGGGAAGGCAGCGCCGATTCCAGCTACATGCGCCTGACCGCGGCGCAGCTGCTGGGCTGCGGCTTCGAGGTGTTCCGGCTGAATTTCCGCGACCACGGCAACACCCACCACCTCAACGAAGGCCTGTTCCACTCCAACCGCATCGACGAAGTGGTGCATGCGGCGCGCGACGTGGCCTGGCGCTTTCCGCAGCGACCCCTGGTGGTCGCCGGCTATTCGCTCGGCGGCAACTTCGCCCTGCGCCTGGCGCTGCGCGCACCGGACGCGGGCCTGGACATCGCGCACGTGGCCGCGGTGTGTCCGGTGCTGGATCCGGCCCGGACCATGGAGTCGATGGAGCAAGGCCTGCCGGCCTACCTGTGGTATTTCGAGCGCAAGTGGCGGGCCTCGCTGGCGCGCAAGCGCGAACTGTTCCCGCACGTGCATGCCTTCGACAACCAAGTGCTCGGACTGCGCATGCGTCCGCTGACCCAGTGGATGGTCGAGCGGCATACCGACTTCGGCACGCTGGACCGCTATTTCGACGGCTACTCGATCGCCGGCAACCGCCTCGCCGGGCTGCAGGTTCCGGTCAGCATCCTGATGGCCGCGGATGACCCGGTGATCCCGCTGGAGGGGTTCAACCAGCTGCAGCTCCCGTCTAGCGCGCGCCTGGAAATCGCGCCCTGGGGCGGGCACTGCGGCTTCCTGGAAAACGCGCGCCTGGACGGCTTCGCCGAACGCTGGGTGGCGCAGCGGCTGGCCGCGACCACGGCAGCCTTGGCGGCCCAGTCCGAAGCAGCCTGAGCGCGCCGCCCGGGAGCGGCGGCGCAGGGGGCCGGCGCGGCATACAATCGCCGACTTCCTGCAATTTCCGTAGTCAGCCCATGTACGAGACCCTGATCGACGCGCTGCGCCGCGGCGCCGCCGCCGAAGCGCTGTCCGCCGCCCGCGAAGCGGTAACCGCCAATCCGAACGATGCGACGGCCCACCGCCTGCTCGGCGCGGCCCTGCAAATGAGTGGTGATCGCGCTGCGGCGCTGCAGGCGGTCGAGGCCGCGCTGGAACTGGCGCCCGACGACTCCGGCCTGCACGTGGAGCGCGCCGCGCTGCTGGTCGGCCGGCATGAACTGGACGAGGCCCAGGCGGCACTGGCCACGGCCGTGGGCCTGGACCCCAACCAGTTCGCGGCCTACGTCATCCAGGGCCAGCTCGCGCTCAGTCGCGGCGACATCGATGAGGCCGACCGCGTCGGACGCCTCGCCGCGCGCATCGCGCCGTCGCATCCGCAGGTCGCCTGCATCCAGGGCATGGTCGCGCTGCGCCGCGGCGATGCGGATCACGCGCTAGCCGTGCTGTCGCGCGCCGCGCAGCAGGCCCCCGAAGATGCCTCGCTGCACAACGCACTCGGCTTCGCCTACATCGCCAAGGGCCACTTCGCGTTTGCCGAACAATGCTTCCGCAAGCAGCTGGAAACGCAACCCGACTCGGTGCCGCTGCGCGCGCTGATCGCGGACGTCGTGCGCCGCCAGGGTCGCGCGGCCGAAGCCGCCGACGAAGCCGCGCCGCTGCTGCAAAGCCATCGCGTCACTCCGGGGCTGCAGCGCGTGATCGGCGAACTCGAACTCGAAGCCGGTCGCAACGAACGCGCGCTGGAGCCGCTCAAGGCCGCCTTCGCTGCGATGCCGCGCGACCTGCGCACGCTGCGCGCGGTGGTGGAAGCCTGGCGCCGCCTCAATGCCGCTGATGAGGCCCGAGCGGCGCTGGATGCGGCGCTGGCGTCGAACGCGGATGAAGACAACCTGTGGCGCGCGCGCCTGGTGTTCGAACCATTCGCCGGTCCGTCGGCACTCGGCATCGTGGAGCGCTGGATGGAAGCCCGCCCCGACCATATTCCTGCGCTGCAGGCGCGCGCGGTCATCCACGACCAGGCCGGCGAAACCGAAGACGCCGATGCCATCGCTTACCAGATCGTGGCGATTGAGCCGGGCCATGCAGAAGCCGAGCTGCGCATCATCGATCGCCTGCTGCGTACCGAACCGACCGCGGCCGTGGCGCGCGTGCGCGATCTGCTGGAGCGCGCCGGAGCCGATGATTCGCGCCAGGTCCTGACCCAGCTGCTGGGTCGCTGCTTAGACGCGGCCGGTGACATCACCGGCGCCGCTGCCGCCTGGACGAGCCTGCATGCCGAAGTCGCCAGCGAGCATCTGCCGCTGCCGCCGCTGACCGAGTCGCTGGGCGAACTGCCGCCGATGGCGCCGCTGCCGGAAGCTACGCCGGGTGTGCTGTGGCTGTGGGGCCCGCCCGGATCGCTGGTCGACCGCATCGTTTCGAACTTCGAATATGCCGGTGCCCCGGTGTGCACCGACCGCTACAGCATCCGGCCGCCGCACGACGCACTGCAGCGTTACGGCACCGCGCAGGAATTGCTCGACGGCAGCCTCGATGGCGGTTTCCTGGTCAACCAGTGGCGCGCCACGCTGCCCAGCCGAGGTGCCACCCAGGGCCCGGTCTTCGACTGGCTGCTGTGGTGGGACAACGCACTGCTGCATGCGCTGCGCCCGCACCTGCCTGAAGCGATGCTGATGTTCGCGTTGCGCGATCCGCGCGACATGCTGCTGGACTGGCTTGCGCATGATTCGCCGCATCGCTTCGCGATCGAGTCGCCCGAGATCGCCGCGCAGTGGCTGGCGGCCGTGCTGACCCAGATCGCAGATCTCGTCGAAGGCAACCTGTTCCCGGCCCAGCTGCTCAAGCTCGATGAACTGGCCTACGACCCGGCCGCCCTCGCCGCGACCCTCAGCCAGGCGTTGAACGTCCAGCTGCCGGCGTTGCCGACGCTGGGCCGCTGGCAGTTCGCTCCGGGCCACTGGCGCGCCTACGCCGAACCGTTGGCAGCCGCCTTCGCCGTGCTGACGCCGGTCGCGGTGCGGCTAGGCTATTCCGAGACCTGATCGCGACACCGCGCATCGATAGCGGCGATCCCCGCGAGGTGGATCGCCGTCGTCTTCAAGGACCACAAGGAATGGAGCCGACCATGAAGATCCACAGCGACAGCTTCCAGCACCGCCAGCGCATCCCCGCCGAATTCGCCGCGGGCCAACCGACGGTGGACGGTTGCGGTTTTGCACCCAATCGCAATCCGCACCTGGCCTGGAGCGAAGCGCCGGCGGGCACGCAGTCGTTCGCGCTGCTGTGCATCGATCCGGATGCGCCCACCGACATCAGCCCCGCGCAGATCCCGGTGGAGCAGCCACGCACTGACTTCACCCATTGGCTGATAGTCGACATTCCCGCCGACGTGCGCGAACTCGCCGCTGCCAGTTGCAGCGACGGCGTCGTGCCGCATGGCAAGGCTGCGCCGAATGGACCCGGCGGCAGTCGCCAGGGCCTCAACGATTACACCGGCTGGTTCGCCAATGACGCCGACATGCGTGGCGACTGGCGCGGCTACGACGGCCCGTTCCCACCGCCGCACGACCTGCGCCTGCATCGCTATTTCTTCCGCGTGTTTGCGCTGGATGTGGCCAGGCTAGACCTGCCCGAGCGCTTCACCGCCGGCGATGTGCTGCAGGCGATGCACGGCCATGTGCTCGGCGAAGCCTCCATCTACGGCACCTATTCGCTCAACCCGTCCGTCAAAGACTGACCGCGTCTTTGTAGAGCGGAGCTTGCTCCGCTGCTCTTCGGTTTGACCGCGAACAAAAGGCAGCCGAGCAAGCTCGGCTCTACAAAGCGCATGACCGCCTTACGGGCGGACCAGTTCCGACTCCACGACCAGATCCAGCACATACGCCACCGATGAGGCGTCTGCAGGCGGATTCTTCACGTTGAACCTCTTCACCCGTAGCACGTTGCGGGTGCCCGGCGCGTGCGTGTAGCCCTCGATCTCCTGGTACAGCGGTTGCCACTCGCCTTGCGAGGCAAGTGTGCCGTTGGCGGCATAACTGCGTTCGCGTACCTGCAGGCACTGCATGTTGGGAATCAGTGGATGCGAGCAGGGCACGCGCTGCGGCGCGACTTCGAAGAACACCGTGGTGCCCGCGCTGCCGTAGCGCGTTTGCGGTGTGGGCATGCCGGTAAACATCAGGGTGTCGCCATTGGCGGCGACCAGTTGCAGCTGCGGCGGGTCGCCGGCATGCAGTTGCGTCTGCAGACTGCCTTGCAGGCGCGCGGCGATAGCCGCATCGAGCTCCATCAGTGAACGGTCCACGCAGGCCATCTCGGTCTGCATCAATGGGCCCACCTGCAGCGTGGTGTTCGCCCGGGAGTAACTGCCGCCGATGCGATTGCAGCCGCCGCTGATGGCGAGGCGGTTCTGCACGAAATCCAGCCGCAATGGGGCCTTGCCGGAAGGCTGCAGCGCGGCGATGGCCTGGCCGTGCGGATCGATCGCGCGGGCCAGATCCCAGTGATACGCGTCGAGTGCAATTGCCGGTGTCGCCGCCGCGGCGGATGGCGTGGTCGTGTTGGCCTCATCGCCGCTACCGGGCGCCGTGCTGCATGCGGTCAGCGCGATAACCAGTACGGCGATGGCAATGCGCGTAGCAATCATGCCGGTCACTCCCTGTGGACTGCCGGCGACGATACCGCCAACGCGCGGCGGGTGTCGTTACTGACCCGCCGGCACCAGCGCCAGCAGCGCGATGCCGAGCACCAGGCGATACAACGCGAACACGGTGAAGCGATGGCGCTGGATGTAGTGCAGCAGCCACTTCACCGCGACAAACGCGGTGATGGCGGAGGCGGCGAAGGCGACACCGAGCGCGGCCCAGTCCTCATTAGCGGCTCCGCCGGTGCCGACCATCTCGATCAGCTCATAGCCGGTGGCGGCAAACATGGTCGGAATCCCGACCAGGAAGGCGAATTCGGTCGCCGCCGCGCGGCTAGTGGTGCCGGCAAGCAGGGCGACGAAGATCGTCGCGGCCGAGCGCGAAGTGCCCGGGAACGCACCCGCGACCACCTGCGCCAGGCCGACCAGGATCGCGACGGACCAGGTGATCGTCGTGCGTTCGCCCAGGGCGGTGGCGCGCAACCCGGCAAAGTATTCGGCGGCGACCATCCACGCCGCGCCGATGATCAGCGCCCAGGCGATCGGCGTGACCGTCTCGGGCAGCTGGAAGCCGAGCTTCTTCATCGCCAGGCCCAGCACCGCGGTGATGCCGAAGGCCATCGCCAGCTTGGCGGCGTAGTCGCGGCTCTCGTGTTCGGTGAAGAACTGCGTGGCCAGCTGCCACAGACGCTGGCGGTAGATCAGCACCACGGCGAGGATCGCCCCGGCCTGGATCGCTACGTTGAACAGGTCGCTGCGATGGCCGAGCCAGCGCTCGGCGATCAGCAGATGGCCGGTGCTGGAGATCGGCAGGAACTCGGTGATGCCTTCGATGATGCCGAGCAGCAGGGCGTGGAGCAGATCGATCATGGGGAAGTGCGGAATCCGGACATGGTGGCGCCGGTCGGAAACCGGCGGCCGCGTTGTGCAACCAAGAAGCGCGACGAAAGGACTAGGCTTTGCGCCGCGAGGGCGGCAAGCATAGCCCACGCGACAGCGCACCAAATAAGTGCAGTTTCGCGACGAGCGCCCCAATTTGATGCAATCAGATCGGCGCCGATTTCGCTATTGCTTGAAAAACAATGAGTTGCGGCGCGAGAAGAATTGGCACGCCGCTTGCTTTAGTAGTTGCCGACGGGCCACCAGCCCCCTTCCAGTCCAGCCTCTCAGATCTGTCCCCGGAGCCGCCATGTCCATCGAACACGTCGAAAAACTCATCAAGGATCACAAGGTCGAATTCGTCGACCTGCGCTTCGCCGACCTGCGCGGCGTGCAGCACCACGTGACCTTCCCCAAGTCGATCGTCGAACCCGGCCTGTTCGAAGACGGCAAGATGTTCGACGGCTCCTCGATCGCCGGCTGGAAGGGCATCCACCAGTCCGACATGGTGCTGCTGCCCGACCCGGCTACCGCCTTCCTGGATCCGTTCACTGCCGATCCGACCCTGGTCCTGACCTGCGACATCCTCGACCCGGCCACCATGCAGGCCTACTCGCGCGATCCGCGCGGCGTCGCCAAGCGCGCCGAGGCCCACCTCAAGGCGTCGGGCATCGCCGACCAGGCCTTCTTCGGTCCGGAACCGGAATTCTTCATCTTCGACAGCGTCCGTTTCGCCAATGAAATGGGCCACACCTTCTTCCACATCGATTCGGAAGAAGCGCATTGGAATTCGGGCCGCGAATACGACGGCGGCAACACCGGCTACCGTCCGATGGTGAAGGGCGGCTACTTCCCGGTCGCTCCGCTGGACTCGCTGCACGACATCCGCGCCGAGATGTGCAAGGCGCTGGAAGCGGTCGGCATCGAAGTCGAAGTGCACCACCACGAAGTGGCCAACGCCGGCCAGTGCGAAATCGGCACCAAGTTCAACACGCTGGTGCAGAAGGCCGACGAGCTGCTGACGATGAAGTACATCATCAAGAACGTCGCGCACCGCAACGGCAAGACCGCGACGTTCATGCCCAAGCCGATCGTCGGCGACAACGGCAGCGGCATGCACGTGCACCAGTCGCTCGCGAAGGACGGCAAGAACCTGTTCTCCGGCGACGGCTACGGCGGTCTGTCGCAGATGGCGCTGTGGTACATCGGCGGCATCTTCAAGCACGCCCGCGCGATCAACGCGTTCACCAACTCGACCACCAACTCGTACAAGCGTCTGGTGCCGGGTTATGAAGCGCCGGTGATGCTGGCCTACTCGGCGTCGAACCGCTCGGCTTCGTGCCGCATCCCGTACGTGGCCAACCCGAAGGCTCGCCGCATCGAGATCCGTTTCCCCGATCCGATGAACACCGGCTACCTGACCTTCGCCGCGCTGATGATGGCCGGCCTGGACGGCATCAAGAACCAGATCGATCCGGGCGCACCGAGCGACAAGGACCTGTACGACCTGCCGCCGGAAGAAGAGAAGAACATCCCGACCGTGTGCCACTCGCTGGATCAGGCCCTGGAAGCGCTGGACAAGGACCGCGAGTTCCTCAAGGCCGGTGGCGTGTTCACCGACGACTTCATCGACGGCTACATCGCGCTGAAGATGCAGGAAGTCACCAAGTTCCGCGCGGCGACGCATCCGCTCGAATACCAGATGTACTACACGATCTAAGGTGTAGGGGCTTCGCTGCGAACGCGGCGAAGCTGCAGCACTCCCTCCCTTGCGCGTAGCGCAGGGGAGGGTTGGGGAGGGGTGCAAGCGCCGCAGGCGCGAGCCGCTCTTGCTGTTGCTCCTGCGCTAGGCAACCGCAGTAGCAACAGCAAGAGCACCCCCTCCCAACCTCCCCCTTGCGCTGCGCGCAAAGGGGAGGGGCAAAAAGCCTGTCTCCCTTCGAATTCGAAGGGAGAAGGCGCAAGCAACACTCCGCCTCACATCGCTGCGCGGCCATTCCCCGCGCAACGCATGCCCGCTCCGGCCTGCGGCACTCCCTGCACGCCCGAGCTTCGCCTCGCATCAAGCGAGCGCATCGTTCCGCCTCGCGGCCCACCCTGCGAGCGCGCATCACCCGTCGCGGCGAGCCCTGCGCGGGACGCACGGTCCCCGTCGCTTCGCAATCTCCATCGCAACCGTGACAACAACGCCGCACAGACGGCGTCGGGCACATGCGTGCCCAGGAACGGTCGCGAGGACGCGCGCGACGCGCACACCGCGCAGCAGTAACGCCACAACGCAAGACGAAGCACCTGACCGGGGAGGGGCCAACTATCAGAGGCCTTAAGTCATGACGCATCGTTTCAACGCCGTTGTTTCATCCATCGCCATTGGCCTGCTGCTCGTCATCGTGAGTGACGCGCACGCAGGCACCATCGGCTCGGTGTCGCTCACCAGCGATTACCTGTTCCGTGGCGTATCGCAGACCGATCAGGAACCCGCGGTGCAGGCGGGCCTGGAATACGCCAGCGCCAACGGCTTTTATGTCGGCAGCTGGGGCAGCAACATCAGCTGGTTGTCGGATCTCAGCGCGGCCGGCGTGCCGGTATCGAGCAGTCTCGAGCTCGATGCCTACGGTGGCTACCGCGGCAAGCTGGGCGACAAGCTCAACTACGACGTGGGCGCGTTGTACTACTGGTATCCGGGCGATTTTCCTTCCGGCTTCAACAGCGCCAACACCGGCGAACTCTATGCCGGCCTCACTGCCGGGCCGTACGCCAACACCACGTTCGGTGCGAAGTACTCGTACGCCGTAACCGATCTGTTCGGTTACGCCGACTCCGACGGCAGCGGCTATCTCGACCTCAACGCCAATTGGGAATTCGTGCCGGGCTGGACGCTCAACGCGCACGGCGGCAAGCAGTGGGTCGCGCACAACGACTTCGCCGAATACGCCGACTGGAAGCTGGGCGTCACCCGGACGTTCGCGAATGGATTCTCGGCTGCGCTCGCCTATGCGGACACCGACGCCGACGAGGCCACCTACACCAACGCCTACGGGCATTTCCTCGCCGAAGACAGCGTCGTGCTGACGCTGACCAAGGCGTTCTGATCAAACACGTGCACTGGAAACCCATGGGAGCCGATCGATGAAACTGATCACCGCGATCATTCGCCCGTTCAAGCTCGACGAGGTGCGTGAAGCGCTCACCGAAGTCGGCGTGTCGGGCATCACCGTCACCGAAGTCAAAGGCTTCGGTCGACAGAAGGGCCACACCGAGCTGTACCGCGGCGCCGAATACGTCGTCGACTTCCTGCCCAAGCTCAAGGTGGAGTGCGCAGTCACCGAAGCATCGCTCGATGCGGCGCTGGAAGCGCTCGCGAATGCCGCGCGGACCGGCAAGGTCGGCGACGGCAAGATTTTCGTACAAGCACTCGAGCGCACGGTGCGCATCCGCACCGGCGAACTCGACGACGACGCCCTCTAACCCGCAAAGCGAGATTCGACATGAATACGAAATCGATCGAAGCCCGCACTCGCGGGCCTGTAGTGCCGAGCCTGCTTGGCACGCTGTTCCATCCGCACACGACCAGGCAAAAGCGTGCCGGACAGGCCCGGCACTACGCGTGGCTTGCGTTGTTGTTGTCCGGCTCGGCGTTTGCACAGCAAACCGCCGCTCCCGTTGCCAACAAAGGCGACACCGCGTGGCTGCTGGTGTGTTCGGCGCTCGTCATCTTCATGACCCTGCCAGGGCTCGCGCTGTTTTATGGCGGCCTGGTACGCAGCAAGAACGTGCTATCGGTGCTGATGCAATGCCTGCTGGTGTTCTCGCTGGTGGCGGTGTTGTGGACGTTGTACGGCTACTCGCTCGCCTTCACGCCGGGCAATGCCTTCATCGGCGACTTCGACCGGGTATTCGCGAAGGGGCTGACCGCAAGCGCGATGGCGGCGACCTTCACCAAGGGCGTGGTCATTCCGGAGCTGGTGTTCTTCGTGTTCCAGGGCGCGTTCGCCTGCATCACCTGCGCGCTGATCGTCGGTGCCTTCGCCGAACGGGTGAAGTTCGCCGGGGTAATGCTGTTCACCGCGCTGTGGTTCACCTTCGCCTACGCGCCGATGGCGCACATGGTGTGGTTCTTCCCCGGGCCAGATGCGTTCACCAGCAACGCCGTCGTGCCGGGCGTGCTCGCGCAATCGGGCTTCCTGTTCGCCAAGGGCGCGCTCGACTTCGCCGGTGGTACGGTGGTCCACATCAACGCGGCGGTCGCCGGCTTGGTGGGCGCGTATCTCACCGGTAGACGCATTGGTTACGGCCGCGAGGCGATCAAGCCGCACAACCTCACCCAGACCATGGTCGGTGCGTCGATCCTGTGGTTCGGCTGGTTCGGCTTCAACGCGGGCTCTGCGCTGGAAGCCAATGCCGTCGCCGCGCAGGCCTTCGTCAACACTTTCCTCGCGACGGCGGCGGCGGTGTTGGGCTGGACCACCGCGGAATGGATCGGCAAGGGCAAGCCGTCGATGCTAGGTGCCGCGTCGGGTGCGGTCGCGGGGCTGGTGGCGATCACGCCGGCGGCCGGTTTCGTCGGGCTGTGCGGCGCGCTGATCATCGGTGCGCTCGCGGGGCTGGTGTGCCTGTGGGGCGTTACCGGATTGAAGCGGCTGCTGGGCGCCGACGACGCGCTCGATGTGTTCGGCGTGCATGGCCTCGGCGGCATTCTCGGTGCATTGCTGACCGGCGTGTTCGCCGCGCCCAGCCTGGGCGGTAGCGGCATCTGGGACTACGTCACCGAGACCGCGTTGCCCGACTACGACATTCTCGGCCAGGTCTGGATCCAGCTACAGGGCGTGCTGGTGACGGTCGCGTTGTCGGGTACGGTCGCGCTGATCGCGTTCCTGATCGTGAAGTACACCGTCGGCCTGCGTGTGAGCGAGGAAGCCGAACGCGAAGGTCTGGACATCTCCTCGCACGGCGAAACCGCGTACGAGCACTGAGCATGGTGAACACACAACAGCCCGGCGAACACCGGGCTGTTGTCGTGTGTAGCGCCGACGCTAGCTGGTCAGTGCTTCCAGGATCAGACAGGCCAGGTCGCGCTTGCGCGGCGACATCCGCCGCACGTAACCGAGGATGCGGCTCTCGGTTTCGTCCTGGGCGAAGTCATGGATCTCGGCGGCGAACTCGAACTCCTGTCCGCTCGGCAATGCCGGCCCGCGTCCGGTTGCAAGCCATTCGAACTGGACCCCGGTCGAGACCGCGATCTGGGCCAGGTGATCGACGCTGGGCGTCGTGCATTCGGTCCGTTCCCATTGCGCCACGGCGCTGCGTTTCACGCCGGTCAGGCCCGCCAGCTGCGCCTGCGACAGCTTGGCGGCGGAACGCGCCCGCCGGATCCGACTCGACATCGAGAGCATCGCTGACCTCCCAACTGCAGATTCCGTTATCGATACTTACCTGTAAGCGATTTTGTCTTCACATCGCTAAGTATCACTAACACTCCTATCAATCCCGCTGCATTAGGAGCCAGTGTTTGCATGGGGGTAGTCAGCCTAACCCCCCCTCTAGGACTTTTCCTCATTGCCGTCCTTTCACGCCCCCGTTTAGCTAAACGCAAGCCGCAGAGGGAAGCGCATCGACCACCAGACTGAGATTGGGTCGTGCGCTACGCAAGTGTCCTCCTGTTGCGGAAATGGCGGTGATGCACGCCGTGGGGTGAAGGAATCGCCTTTCGGCGACGACTGTGGAGTGCCGGGGAAACGAAGCGCAGGAGCGTGCCGGCGGCACTGAGCGGTACGAACACGGGGGAAGGGCGATGGGACAGATTGGTCAGGCTTGCGCGCAAGCGCAACGGCTGCTGCTGCGTGCTGCATGGATCGTGGTCTGCGGTGCCGGACTGGCGCTGGCGGCCGCGGGGCCGGTCCAGGCCCAGAACGGCTGTACCGAAGGCGCGTGCATCGCCGCCGGGCCGCGCCTGGTGTCGGTGGACAGCACGCAGGGGCCGGTGCTCAACCTGCTGTTCTCGTCCCTGCTGCCGGGCACGACCGTCAACCTGACCGTGCTCGACTGGAATGGCCTCGCCGGCGCCGACATCAACCTCAATGCGCTGATCACCCAGCTCGGCACGAACCTGAGCCTGAGCGATCCAAGCCAGGTCCTCAACGCCAACATCACCCTCGCGCAACTGCAGCTGGCGATGGCGCAGGTGCTGGCCGCGGACGGCAATACCGCGGCAGCCAACGCACTCAACCTGCTGCCGCTCAGCGCACCGGGTCTGAGCGGCACCTACAAGCTCGGCGATCTGTTGCAGATCTCGCTGCCGCCAGGCGCGCTCGCGGATGTCGATCTCGACGTGCTCGATCTGATCACCGGCGCGGTGCAGCTGTACAACTTCAGGAACGTCCTGACCACGCCGACGCCGGTGACGGTCAACACGGCCGCGCTGGGCCTGAGCGGATTGGCCAACACGCAGCTGTGGCTGCAGGTGGTCGAGCCGCCGGTCTACACCTGCGGCCCGGAAGGCACGTCCTTCCACAGCGCCGCGATCCGCATCAAGGAAAACACCGATCTGGTGGGCGGCTTTTCGCTGGCGCCGGTGATCAGTGCGATCAACGCACTCGGCGGCCTGAGCAATGTCACGCTGACCCAGAACGTGCTCAAGCTGCAGGTCTACGCCGACGTCGCGCGGGCGGAAGGCACGATCACCGCGATCGATCTGGTCAACAGCGCGGTGACGTTCGAAGCGCGACCGGGTCTGGTCGGGCTGTACGTCGGCACGATCGCCGACGCCGTGTTCTTCAACCGCTCGCAGGTGATCACCGATGCGGTGGTGACGCCGACGCAGCTGACCACGATGAATCTCGGCTTCGACACCAGCATCGCCGGTGTCGGTCTCGTGCATGCGCAGGTGCCGCTGACCGTCACCGTGCGTGCGGCGGCCACCGGCGCACCCGGGCTGGAAACCTTCACCGTCAATGCGCCGTGGCCGCAGACGCGCACCGCGGATAGCGGCACGGTGAGCGCCGGCACCTTGATCGTCGATTTGCTCAACAACCTGGATCTGCAGGTCACCAGCGGTACGCCGACCGTGACGCTGCTGGGTGTGCCGATCGCGGTGCCGCCGGCGCTGGTCCCGATCATCAACAACATCGTCAACACGATCGAGACCCAGCTGCAGAGCCAGGCCAACACCGTGCTGCAGCCGGCATTCAATGCGTTGCTCGGCGGCGTGGTCGACAACCTGCTGGAGCTGCTCGGTATCGGCATCGGCGAAGCGGTGTTCAGCGTCGAAGGCATCGGCCAATCGTGCGCGGCGGTGCTGACGCTGACCAAGATCCTGCAGCCGGCATCGAATCCGGGAGTGTTCAACCTCAGCATCAGCCAGGGCGCGACCGTGCTCGCATCGGCGACCAACGTCGGTGACGGCGGCAACACCGGCAACGTGATCACCACGCCCGGCGGCAGCTACGACCTTGCCGAAGCCGCCGGCACCGCCACCACGCTGACGCCGTACGTGATCACCTGGGCCTGCACCGACCAGGACAACAACGCGATCAGCTCCGGCAGCGGACCCACGTTCGCCGTGACCGCGCCGGCGCTGAGTGCAGCGCCGGTCACCATCACCTGTCGCATCACCAACCGCCTGCGCCAGGCCGATCTCAGCATCAACAAGAGCGATGGCTCGTCCACGTACACGCCGGGCGCAAGCGCGACCTATGTGATCACTGTGTCGAACGCGGGACCCGATGCGGTCACCGGCGCAACGGTAAGCGACACCTTGCCCAATGGCGCGACGCTGTTCGGACCTTGGACCTGCAACGCGACTGCGGGCAGTTGCAGCGCTGCCAGCGGCGGATCCGCAGGTGATCAGAGCATCAGTCTGACCGTCGACCTCACTGCCGGGGGGCAGGCGACGATCAACGTACCCGTGACGTTCAGCGCCAACCCGGCGGCGTACTGACGCCGCCGCACGCAGCAGCGCTCTCCATCGCGAATTCGCAGGGCCTGAATATGGAAACCGTCAGCAAGCATCGCAGCGTACAGGCCAGCTTCCATTCGCGTTGGAAGCGGTGTTGCGTACATGCAACGCACGGACTGGCGCAGACGCTGCTGCTGGTGTTCGCAGTGACGAGCGGTGCGGCCAGTGCGCAGACCTACCCCGACCCGCTGGTGAACACCGCGCAGCTCACGCTGCCTGCGAACATCGACGATCCGAACGCGACCAACAACACCGCTACCGACAGCAATGCGCTCGCCGCGACCGCCGCGCTCGCGGTCACCAAGACGCTGCTGACCGCGTCGCCGGTGAATGCGGGCGGCGCGGTGAGCTACCAGATCGAAGTCACCAACGCAGGTCCGTCGGTGGCGCTGGGCGCGACCGTGCTGGACACCGTGCCAGCGCAACTAAGCAATGTTGGCTGGACCTGTGCAGCCAGTTCGCCGGCCTCGAGTTGCGCCAGTGCGAGCGGCACCGGTGACATCAATCTTTCGGTCGATGTCGCGCCCGGCGACACGATCACGATCGTGGTCAGCGGCACCGCACCGGCGTCCGGCACGGTCAGTGCGAATACGGTGACGATCACACCGCCGCCAGGCACCACCGATCCGGATCCGAACGACAACACCAGCACCGTGCCGCCGATACCGGTGACGCCGATCGCGGATCTGGCGGTAGTGAAGACGCTCACCAGCGCCTCGCCGGCACCGGCGGGCTCGACGGTCGGCTATCAGATCGTGATCAGCAACAGCGGTCCGTCCGATGCGATCGGCGCGGCGATCGCCGACACGGTTCCGGCAGAGCTCACCAATGTCAGCTGGACCTGCGTGGCCGCGGGCACGTCGAGTTGCGGCACGTCCAGCGGCACGGGCAACAGCATCAGCCTCAGCGCGAATGTCGCTGTCGGCGTGGGCAATACGGTCACGATCAATGTCAGCGGCACCGCGCCTGCGTCCGGCACCATCGGCGCGAATACGGCGACGGTCACGCCTCCGGTCGGCACCACCGATCCGGCTCCGGGTAACAACACCAGCACCACACCGCCGGTACCGGTCGCCCTGGTTGCCGACCTCGCGGTGGTGAAGACGCTGACCAGCGCGTCGCCGGCGCCTGCGGGCTCGGCCGTCACCTATCAACTCGTCATCAGCAACAGCGGTCCGTCCGACGCGATCGGCGCGACGATTGCCGATACGGTTCCGGCCGAACTCACCAACGTCAGCTGGAGCTGCATCGCCGCCGGCACGTCGAACTGCGGCAGCGCGAACGGCACCGGCAACGCCATCAGCCTCACCGCCGATATCGGCGTGGGCGCGGGCAACACCGTCACCATCAATGTCAGCGGTACCGCGCCGACTTCGGGCACGATCGGCGCGAACACCGCGACCGTGACGCCGCCGGGTGGCACCACCGATCCGGATCCGGGCGACAACACCAGCACCACGCCGCCCGTGCCGGTCGCGCTCGTCGCCGATCTGTCGATCGTGAAGACGCTGACCAGCGCGTCGCCGGCACCGGCAGGTTCCACCGTCAGCTATCAGATCGTGGTCAGCAACAGCGGTCCGTCCGCTGCGATCGGCGCCAGCATCGCCGACACGGTTCCTGCCCAACTCACCAACGTTAGCTGGACCTGCGTCGCCGCCGGCACGTCGAACTGCGGCAGCGCGAGCGGCACCGGCAACGCCATCAGCCTCACCGCCGACATCGGTGTGGGCGCCGGCAACACCGTCACGATCACCGTGAGCGGCACCGCGCCGGCATCGGGCACAATCGGCGCGAACACCGCGACGGTGACGCCACCGGGCGGCACCACGGATCCCAATCCGGGCGACAACACCAGCACCACACCGCCGGTGCCGGTCGCGCTCGTCGCCGATCTCGCCGTGGTGAAGACGCGGAGCAGCGCGTCGCCGGCACCGGCCGGTTCGACCGTCACGTATCAGATCGTGGTCAGCAACGGCGGTCCGTCCACAGCGATCGGCGCCACCATCGCCGATACCGTTCCGGCGGCGCTGACGAATGTCGCCTGGACCTGCGTCGCCGGTGGCACGTCGAGTTGCGGCACGCCCAGCGGTACCGGCAATGCGATCAGCCTGAGCGCGAATGTCGGCGTCGGCGCGGGCAATACGCTCACCATCACCGTCACCGGCACCGCGCCGCTGGGCGGCACGATCGGCGCGAACACCGCGACGGTCACGCCACCGGCGGGCACGACCGATCCGAATCCGGGCGACAACACCAGCACCACGCCGCCGATTCCGGTCACGCCGCGCGTCATCGTCGCCAACGACGACAACGCCGGTCCGGTGAACGGCAGCACCGGCGGCACCGCGGTGATCAACGTGCTCACCAACGACACGCTCGGCGGTGCGGCGGTGAATCCGGCCGAGGTCACGCTGACTCCGACCAACGCCGGCCCGATCACGATCAACCTCGACGGCACGGTCGACATCGCGCCGAATACGCCGGCCGGTACCTACACCGCGACCTATCAGATCTGCGAGAACCTCAACCCGGGCAACTGCGACAGCGCGACCGTCACCGTCGTCGTCGCGGCGGCAGTCATCGACGCCGTCGACGATGCCGGTGCGACCAGCACCGCCGGCGGTGTCGCCGTCGCCAATGTCCTGGCGAACGACACGCTCAACGGCGCAGCGGCGACCACCGCCACCATCACGCTCACCCAGCAGAGCAGCAGCAGCCCCAACGTCAGCCTCGACACCACCACCGGTGCGGTGAATGTCGCCGCGGGCACCGCGGTGGGCACCTACACGCTCACCTACCGGATCTGCGAACCGCTCAATCCGACCAACTGCGATATCGCCACCGTGACCGTCACGGTCGCGGCGATTCCGATCGTCGCCAACGACGACAACGCCGGCCCCGTCAACGGCAGCACCGGCGGCACCGCGATGATCAACGTGCTCACCAACGACACGCTCGGTGGCGTGGCGGTGAATCCGGCCGACGTCACGTTGACCCCGGCCAACGCGGGCCCGATCACGATCAACCTCGACGGCACCGTCGATGTCGCACCGAATACGCCGGCTGGCACCTACACCGCCACGTACCAGATCTGCGAGAACGCCAACCCGAGCAACTGCGACAGCGCCACCGTGACGATCACCGTCGCCGCGGCGGCAATCGATGCGGTCGACGACAGCGGTTCGACGCCGTCGACCGGCGGCACCGCGGTCGCCAACGTGCTGGTCAACGACACGCTCAACGGCGCTGCGGCGACGACCGGCAACGTCACGCTCACCCAGCAATCCAGCAGTAGCGCGAACGTCAGCCTCAACACCGCGACCGGCGCGGTGACGGTGGCGGCGGGCACGGCGGCGGGCACCTACACGCTCACCTACCGGATCTGCGAGCAGCTCAACCCGACCAACTGCGACACCGCGACCGTGACGGTGACCGTCGCCGCCGCGGTCATCGACGCGATCGACGACAACGCCGGCCCGGTCAATGGCAGCACGGGCGGCAGCGCGGTCATCAACGTGCTCACCAACGACACGCTCAATGGCGCCGCGGTGAATCCGGCCGACGTCACGCTCACCCCGAGCAATTCGGGCCCGATCACCATCAACCCCAACGGCAGCGTCGATGTTGCGCCGAACACGCCGGCGGGCACCTACACCGCGACCTATCAGATCTGCGAGATCGCCAATCCGACCAACTGCGACAGCGCCACCGTGACGATCACCGTCGCCGCGGCGGTGATCGATGCGGTCGACGATGCCGGTACGACCACGTCGCTTGGCGGCACCGCCGTCGCCAACGTGCTGGGCAACGACACCCTCAACGGCGTCGCCGCCTCGACCGCCAACGTCACGCTGACCCAGCAGTCCAGCAGCAGCCCCAACGTCGTGCTCAACACCACCACCGGTGCGGTCACCGTTGCACCGGGTACGGCCGCGGGCAGCTACACCCTGACCTACCGGATCTGCGAGCAGCTCAACCCGGGCAATTGCGATACCGCGACCGTCAGCGTCACCGTCACCGCGGCCACGATCGTCGCCAACGACGACGTCGCCGGTCCGATTCCGGGTGCCAGCGGCGGCACCGCGGTCGTCAACGTGCTGAGCAACGACACGCTCGGCGGTGTCGCGGTGAATCCGGCCGCGATCACGCTCACGCCGACCAATGTCGCGCCGCTCACGATCAATCCCGACGGCACGGTCGATGTCGCGCCGAACACGCCGGCCGGCACCTACACCGCGACCTACCAGATCTGCGAGATCGCGAATCCGGGCAACTGCGACACCGCCACCGTGACGGTCACTGTTGCTGCGGCGGTGATCGATGCGGTCGACGACGCCGGCACCACCACCTCGCGCGGTGGCACCGCGGTCGCCAACGTGCTGGGCAACGACACCCTGGGCAGCCAGGCGGCGACGCTCGCCAACATCACGCTCACGCAGCAGTCGAGCAGCAGTCCCAACGTCAGCCTCAATACCGGCACTGGCGCGGTCACCGTCGCCGCAGGCACGGCCGCGGGCACGTACACGCTGACTTACCGGATCTGCGAACAGCTCAACCCGGGCAACTGCGACACCGCCACGGTCACCGTGACCGTGACCGCTCCGGTGATCGACGCGGTCGACGACAGCGCCGGGCCGATCAGTGGCACCACCGGCGGCACCGCAGTCGTCAACGTGCTCACCAACGACACGCTCGCCGGCGTCGCGGTGAATCCGGCCGAGATCACGCTGACCCCGACCAGCGTCGCCCCGGTCACGATCAATCCCGACGGCAGCGTCGATGTCGCGCCGAATACGCCGGCCGGCACCTACACCGCCACCTACCGGATCTGCGAGAACGTCAATCCGAGCAACTGCGACACCGCCACCGTGACGATCACCGTTGCGGCCGCGCCGATCGACGCGGTGGACGACGACGCACGCAGCACGCCGGTCAACGGTTCCAACGGCGGTGTGGCGGTCGCCAACGTGCTCGCCAACGACACCCTCGGCGGCGCCACGGCCACCACCGGCAACGTGCTGCTGAGTTTTGTCAGCGCCTCCAACCCCGGCATCACACTCGACACCACCAGCGGCGCAGTGTCGGTCGCCGCCAACACGCCGGCCGGCACGCACACGCTGACCTATCGGATCTGCGAACGCCTCAACCCCAGCAACTGCGACACCGCGGTGGTGACCGTTGCGGTCACCGCGGCCGCGATCGATGCGATCGACGATGACGCCGGCACCTGGGACGGCGCCACCGGCGGCAATGGCGTGATGAACGTGCTCGGCAACGACACCCTCAACGGTGGCGTGGCGAACATGGGCAACGTGACGCTCACGTCCACGCCGACCGGTCCGCTCACCATCCACGGCAACGGCATGCTCGACGTCGCGCCGCGTACCCCGGCCGGCACCTATCGCGTCCCGTATCGCATCTGCCAGACGATCAATCCGTCCAACTGCGACACCGCGATCGCCACGGTGGAACTCACCGGCGAAGCCCTCGCGCTGCGGCTGACCAAACAGGCGCTGCAGCGTCGGGTGAAGGTGGGCGAACTGGTGCGCTACACGCTCACCATCGAGAACACCGCCTCGGTCGACGCCATCGACGCGATGCTGGTGGACACGCTGCCGGCGGGCTTCAGCTACGTCGACGGTTCGCTCGCGGTCGATGACGGCGACGATGCCGGTCAGCTCGTCGGCACGCGTCCGCTCAGCATCGGTGGTCTGGATATTGCGGCCGGCAGTCGCGCCACGATCAGCTACTACCTGCGCGTCGGCGCCGGTGTCGGCCCGGGTATCCGCACCAACCGCGCCGTGGTGCAGGACCTGACCGGCCAGCCGATCAGCAACATCGCCACGGCCGATGTCGAAGTTGTCGGCGATCCGCTGCTCGAAGACAGCCTGATCGTCGGCAGCGTGTTCGACGACCGCAACGGCAACGGCGTGCAGGACCTGGGCGAACGCGGCGTCCCGGGCGTGCGCATCGCCTCGATCGAAGGCCTGGTGGTCGAAACCGATGCGATGGGTCGCTACCACCTCGTGGGCATCCCGGGAGGCGCCTTCAGTCGCGGTCGCCTGTTCATCCTCAAGGTCGATCCGAGCACGCTGCCTGCCGGCACCACCTTCACCACCGAAAATCCGCGCGTGCGCCGCATCACCCCGGGCCTGCCGGTGCGCTTCGACTTCGGCGTGAAGCTGCCCGAGGGCGTCATCGGTGGTGGTCAGGGGCAGGTCGACATCGAACTGGGCGAAGTGATCTTCGCGCACAACAGCGCGGAGATTCCGGAGATCTCCGCGGACATGCTCGATCGCATCGCCGCGACCGTGCGCGAGCACAAAGGCGGCCGCATCAGCATCGTTGCGCGCGCGGACGGCGAACTGCTGGCGTTCCAGCGGGCGCAGGCCGTGCAGGATGCACTGCGGCAACGGCTGGATACGAAGCTGAGCGAGCAGACGCGGATCGAAGTCGCGACCGAGGTCGATCCGCTGCAGCCGCTGATCAGCCTCGATCAGGCCATCGGTTTGAACAACATCCTGTTCGACACCGACAAGGCGAGCATCCGGCCGCGCTATCGGGCGCTGATTCGCGAGATCGCCCGCACGATCAGCAAGCGTGGCCAGGGCCTGCTCGAAATCCAGGGGCATGCCGACCTGCGCGGCAGCGACGACTACAACCAGCGACTGGGCATGCGACGCGCGCGTGCCGTCTTCGATGCGATCGCAGCCGACCTCACACCCGAGGTGCGGCAACGATTGCGGATCGACGTCGAAACCGCGTCAGGCGCCGTTGTTGGCGCGAGCAATCGCTGAGGAGCTGGCCATGAATCTCAAGACCACACTTCTCAACACCGCCATCCTGATCGCGCTGGCGGTCTCCACGGCGCGGGCCCAGCAAGCGCCCGCGACGCAGCCCCAGTGCGACGCCGACGGCTGCCGCACCGAGCAGGGCCTGGTATTCCGCGTGCGCAGCTACGGCGAAAGTCGCCCGGCGGAGACCGGCACGAGCGCTTCCGCCCTGCAGAGCAACCGTCGGGTGCAGGTGGTTACCAACGAAGCCCACCGCGGCAGCAGCGAAGTCGCCGAAGACGGGCGTGCCAGCATCGCCGGCCGCTTCGCCATCGACCTGCCGGGCGGTGGGCTGATCTGGGCGACCGAAGATCCCACGCTCGGCCCGCCGCTGCTCAACGTGCAGGCCGGCAGCACCGCGCCGTACGAGAACGGTCGCGTGCTCAAGCCGGTGCATTTCCACGGCTACAGCAACTACGCCGCGTTCTTCGCGAAGCTCGAAGTGACCGTGTATCGCGGCAGCGATCACGACCGGGTCACGCCACTGGCGACGATCGCGATGCCGGTGGCCAACGTCGGCGACGCCGAATGGGACGGCCAGTTGCCGGCGGGTCTCAACCTGCAGGCCGGCGACGAGCTGCTGTACGTCGCGCGGGCCTACGCCAGCGACGGCAGCTTCGACGAAACCACGCCGCAACGCATCCAGCTGGTGACGCCCGCCGACTACGAGCGCGGCGCGCAGGTGCTGCGCAACCAGGCGCAACGCACGCTCGGCCAGAGCGTGGACGCCGACACCGCGCAGACGCTCGCGATTACCCAAGCGATCTACGGCCAGAACGGTTTGGCGCGGCAGAACATCGCCATTCGTGGCTCGCGCGTGCGCATCTACGGCCGCGACATTCCGGCCGGTGCGCAACTCAGCATCAACGGCCAGCGCTTCCCGATCGATCTGGAGCGCAAGTTCGCCGCCGAATTCCTCGAGCCGGTCGGCGCGCACCGCTACAACGTGCAGGTGCAGCCGGAGCAGGGCGCGCCGCTCGAGAAGGCACTCGATGTCGATGTCACCGGCCGCTACCTGTTCCTGGTCGCACTGGCCGACGTGACGCTGTCGCAGAACAGCGCCAGCGGCAACGTCGAACCGCTGGTGGGCGACGAGCAGTACGACGACGGCTTCCTCAGCGAAGGCCGGCTCGGCTTCTATCTGAAGGGCAAGATCATGGGCAAATACCTGGTCACCGCGCAGGCCGATACCCAGGATCGCGAGCTGCAGCATCTGTTCGACGGCTTCCTCGAAGCGACGCCGCAGGATGTGTTCCGTCGCCTCGATCCGGACCAGTACTACCCGGTGTACGGCGACGATTCGACCACTACCCGCGACATCGACACGCAGGGCCGGTTGTACGTGCGCGTCGACTGGGATCAGAGCCAGGCGCTGTGGGGCAATTTCCTCACCGGCATCAATGGCACCGAGTACGCCCAGTACAACCGCGCGCTGTACGGCGGCGCGCTGAGCTGGCGTTCGCGCGGCACCACCGCCTTGGGCGATCCGCGTTCGTTGCTGAAGGTGTTCGGTTCCGAAGCGCAGTCCGCGCCCGGGCACACCGAGTTCCTCGGCACCGGCGGCAGCCTGTACTACCTGCGCCACACCGACGTGCTGCCCGGTTCGGATCAGGTCGTGCTGGAAATACGCGACCACACCACCGGTCGCACCGAGACACGCGTGGGCCTGCAGCGCGGCAGCGATTACGAGATCGACGAACTGCAGGGCCGCATCATCCTCACCCGTCCGCTCGCGCAGATGACCCGCGAGAACCTGCGCACGCTCACCCGCGACACGCCGCTCGATGGCTACGACCAGCTGCTGCTGGTCGACTACGAATACATCCCCAGCGGCTTCGATGCCGATCACGTCACCCGTGGTGTGCGCGGCAAGCAGTGGCTCGGCGATCACTTCGCCATCGGCGGCACTTATGTCGACGAGAACCGCGGCGGCGATGATTACTCGCTCAAGGGCCTGGACGTCACGCTGCAGGCCGGTCGCGGCACGTATCTCAAGGCCGAACAGAGCCGCACCGAAGCCACCGCCGCGCCGATCTTCTACTCCGACAACGGCGGCCTGAGCTTCCTGCAACGCAATCCGCTGATCGCGGCGCGGCGCGGTGATGCACGCGCGGTGGAGGCGCGTGCCAACTTCAAGGAGCTGGGTTGGACCCAACGCGACTGGAGCGTGGGCGCATGGTGGCGCGATGTCGATGCGGGCTACTCGGTGTCGCGTTTCGACAACGGCCTGGGCATCGAGGAATACGGCGCCGAGTTCCTGGGCTGGTTCAGCGACCGCTTCAGTCTGTACGGACGTTACAGCCGCGCCGAACGCGGCGACGACGTGCTCGAACAGCAGCAGCTGACCGCCGACTGGCGCCTCACCGATGCCGGTCGCCTCGGCCTGGAGCTGCGGCATGTGCAGGAACAGCATCCGTCCGGCGACATCGATGCCACGCTCGCGGCGATCAGCTATCGCCAGCGCATCGGTTCCAGCCTGGAGCTGTACGGCACCGGTCAGCTCACCGTCGACGACGACGGCGGCGCGTACGACAAGAACAACCTGGTGACGCTGGGCGCCAAGTATCTGTTCGGCGATCGCTCCAGCGTCGGCGCGGAAGTGAGTTCGGGCAGTCGCGGCCATGGCGGCAAGCTCGACGGCGAATATCGGCTCAGCCCGGATCACACGCTGTACGGCGCGTATCGCTACAGCACCGACAGCACCTCACGCGATCCGCTATTCGACAGCGCGCTGCAGTCCGGCTGGACGCTGGGCCAGCGCTGGCGGCTCAACAACCAGGTGAATCTGTACAACGAGAGTCAGTTCCTCAAGGACACGCGCACCGATGCCAGCGGCATCGCGCATACCTTCGGCCTCGACTTCTATCCGGCGCCGGGCTGGAACCTGGGGTTCACCGTGATGGATGGCGAGCTCGATGGCAGCAGCGGCCAGGTCGACCGACGCGCCTACAGCGTGAGCGGTGGCCGCACCGATCCGCGCACGCAATGGGCGAGCAAGCTCGAGTACCGGCGCGATCGCGGCGCCGAACAGCGCACGCAATGGGTCACCACCAATCGCCTGTTCTTCCGCGTCAACGACGACTGGCGTCTGGCCGCGCGGCTCAACTACGCCGATACCGACGACGATCTGAATCCGGCGGCGAGCGCGAAGCTGGCTGAAGGCAATTTCGGTTTCGCCTGGCGTCCGCATGACAGCACGCGCTGGGCCGCGTTCGGTCGCTACACCTACCTGTACGACGTGGCCTCGCTCGGCCAGGAAGGCGGCAACACGTACGACCAGCGTTCGCAGGTGCTGTCGTTCGAAGGCATCGTCCAGCTCGACGAGCGCTGGGAACTCGCCGGCAAGGCCGCGAGTCGCTGGGGCGACTACCGCACCGGTCGCGGCGCGGGGCAGTGGCTGGACAGCCGCGCCGACTTCGCCGCGCTGCAGGCGCGCTATCACCTGATCGCGCAGTGGGAAGGCCTGGCTGAGTACCGTTGGCTGAAGGTGCGCGACGGCGGCACGCGCCAGGGCGGATTGATCGGACTGGATCGTCAGCTCGGCGAGAACTTCCGCGTCGGCGTCGGCTACAACTTCACCGACTTCAGCGACGACCTCACCGATCTGGACTACGACCACCACGGTTGGTTCCTCAACCTGGCGGGGTATTACTAAACCCACGGACCGTTGTAGAGCGGAGCTTGCTCCGCTGCTCTTGCTCTTCAAACGAGCCCGTCAAAGCAGCGGAGCAAGCGCCGCTCTACAAGACATCCAGGCTCATTGGCCAACATAAAAAAGCCCCGGCCGATCGCCGGGGCTTTTCGTATTGCAGCGAGGGGACGCGTTACTTGCGCCGGACTTGCACCGACTTGCTCGTGTTTGCCGTGGCGCCGCCGTTGTCGGTCACGGTCAATGTCACCGTGTAAGTGGCTGCGCGCGCGTAGGTATGCACCGGATTGACCGCGGCCGACGAAGTGCCGTCGCCGAAATTCCAGTTGCGCGAAGCGATCGTGCCGTCGCTGTCGCTGGAAGCATCGGTGAAGGTCGCGACCAGCTTGTTGGTGGCCACCGTGAAGTTCGCAGTCGGCGGCGCATTGCCGGTGCCGCTCACGCTTACCGTCTTGGTCACCGTGCTGGTCGCGCCGGCGTTGTCGGTGACGGTCAGCGTGACGGTGTAAGTCCCCGCCGCCGCATACGTATGCGACGGATTGGTGCTGGGCGAGGTCACGCCATCACCGAAGTTCCAGCTGCGCGAGGCGATCGTGCCGTCGCTGTCGGTCGAGCTGTCGGTGAACGTCGCGGTCAGGCCGCTGGTGATGAAGCTGAAGTTCGCCACCGGCGGCACATTCGTCGGCGTGCCCTTGGCGTTGCAAGTGCCGGTGAAGGTGTCGGTGTAGCTGTTGTCCGACGGCACGAAGTCGCCGGTGTAGCCGGTCGCGGTCAGGGTCAGCTTCAGCACACCGTGGGTGTTGGCGTTGCTGGCTTCGAGCAGGCCGCTGCTGCCGGTGATGCCGTAGAACGCGCGGCCGCCGGTGCCGACCAGGATCTGGCGCAGGCCGTCGCTCTTGGCCACCTTGCTGCCGTCCATCTTGGCGTAGCGTTGGTAGTTGTGGTCGTGACCGACCAGGACCAGATCGGCATGCGCCGCATACAGCGCGTCGTACAACGGCTTCACCTGGCTGTAGCCGGTGTAGTTGCCCACGCTGATCAGCGGATGGTGGAAGTACGCGGCCACGCACGGCTTGGCGGTCGCGGCGAGATCCGCCTTGAGCCAGTCGATCTGGGTGGTGGCGACGGTGCCGCCGGACATGGTGTTGAGCGCGATCAGGTGCCAGTCGCCCACGTCGTAGCTGTAGTAGCCCTTGCTGCGATCGCCGGCCGGGCCGGTCTGGTTGCCCACGCCGTTGAAGTAGTCGAAGTAACCACTGGCATTCGTGGTGTTGTAGTCGTGGTTACCCGGCGCCGGGCTGGTCAGCGTCTTGAAGCGGCCCCACGTCGGGTTGTAGTTGTTGTTGTATTCGGTCAGGGTGCCGCTTTCATAGGCATTGTCGCCGGCGGTGAACACCGCCGTTGGGTTGATCGCGACGATCTTGTCCGACGTTCCCTGGCATTTGGTCCCACTGCTGTCGCAGATGTCGCCGGCGCCGGCGACCACGACCGAGGTCAGTGCCAGTGCCTGGGTGCCGAAGCTGTAGCTGTCGACCTTGTAGCTGCTGTCGGCGCTGCCGAAGTACGGCTGGATGTCGACGCAGGAGCCGCGCAGGGCGCGTGCGGAGAAGCGGCGATCGTTCCACTTCTCGCCGGAGAACACATAGCTATCACCGCCGGAGCTGCGCAGCACCAGCGAGTCGTAGCTGTGCAGTTGCAGATCGGCGAAGTTGAGGCGGATCCACTTCGCGTTCGGCTCGCACACGCGCGTGGGCGCGGCGGCGGCGGCAAGCAAACCTTGCGTCGAAAGCGTGCGCGTCTGTGCGCTGTCTTCGGTCAACTGCAGGATGCGCTGCTTGGCCTGCACCGTCGGTGCAGCTGCCAGCGTGAGCGCGAACAACGCCGTGCCGTAACGGCACCAACGCTTGAACATCATGTCCATCGGAAATCCCCGGGTTCGAGATGGGAGGAAGTACCAACCGCACCTGCCCCGGCCCGGGGGCAGGGCACGGATGGTGCAAAGCGGGCCGTTACAGGAACGTGACCGGAACCGCGGTTGGTGCTTTGCAGCACCGTTTGTAGAGCGGAGCTTGCTCCGCTGCTCTTCGCAGGCGGCCCCTGCACCGAGCAGCAGAGCGACAGGGCAGCGGAGCAAGCTCCGCTCTACAAAGCGTCACACGCGATCGGTATAACCCGACGCGCCGATTCGGCATGCAGTGGCAAGGCCGTTGCATGCGCGCCGCCACCACCGCACATTACCGCTCCCTTCGCCAACTTCCGCGCGATGACCGACCGCAACCGCCGCCGCCTGCTGCTGGGTCTGTCCGCGACGGCCGTAGCCGTGGCGACGCCGTGGCTGTGGCGTCGCTGGCGCGGACATGCGTCGCACGTGCACGGCGAGGTCGCGACAAGTACGGTCGCCGCGCCAACAGCCAACGCCGCCGCACCGTTCCAGCAACCGTTGCGCATTCCTGGCACCGAAGGATTGCTTGCTGAAATGTCGGCGTCGCAACCGTTGACGCTGCGCGCCCAGGTGGCGAACTTCCCGGTTTTCGTCGGCCCCACCACGCCGGTATGGCATTACGCGGGCGAGCACGCCAATCAACGTGCGGCCAATCCGCTGCTGCATGCGGTGCGCGGCGACGTCCTCGAAGTCACCCTCGTCAACGCACTTGCCGAAGACACCACCATCCACTGGCACGGCCTCCAGGTCGACGAGGCCAACGATGGCAGCGGCCTGCATCCGGTCGCGGCGGGGGCGCGGCGTGACTACCACTTCCGCATCGATAACCGCGCCGGTTTGTACTGGTACCACGCACATCCGCACGGCCGCACCGGCCTGCAACTGCAGCATGGCCTGGCCGGATTGCTGCTGGTGGAAGACGACGAGGAGCGCGCCCTACGCGAACACCTGCAATTGAAGTGGGGCGAACGCGACCTCCCGCTGCTGCTCGCCGACAAGCAGGTCGCCGCCGACAACAGCATCGGCTACAAGCTCGGCGCCGACGACTGGATCGGCAACCGCATGCTGGTGAACTGGACGCCGGAGCCCTTCCTCGAAGTCGCGCCGGCGCTATATCGCTTCCGCATCGCCAATGCCTGCAACGCGCGCATGCTGCGCCTGGCCTGCATGCACGACGACCAGATCCTGCCGATGCAGCTGATCGGTACCGACGGTGGTCTGCTCGCACGCGCCTGGCCGATCGAAGACGTATTCCTGGCACCGGCGCAGCGCATCGACGTGCTGGTCGACTTCAGCCAGCTGCCCGCAGGCGAACGCGTCACCCTGCGCAGCCTCGACTACGTCGCGATGGAAAACGAAGACGAATCCGGTGCGTTCGTGCCCGACCCGATGGGCGACCATCCCGGCGCCGCACCGATGGGCGCGCCGCTGGAGGTGATGCAGTTCTGCGTCGCCGGGTGTGCCGGACAAACCGCATCGACTCCTGCGCCACGCACGCCGGCGGCGATTCCCGACACGCTCTCGACATTGCCGCCACCGCCCGACACCCAGGACTGGCCGGTGCGTGCACTGCGCCTGAGCATGGATGCGGACGGGATGTGGTTCATCAACGACCACAACTTCCACCGCGACGGCCATGCGCCGATCTTCGCGGTGAAGCGCGGCACGCGCGAAGTCTGGGAAGTGCGCAACAACATGACCAGCATGCCGCACCCGCTGCACGTGCACGGCTTTCCGTTTCGCGTGGTCTCGCGCAGCATCAGTCCGGCCGATGTGCGTGGCCGCCAGGTCGCGCCGGGCGGCCTGGGTCCGCAGGATCTGGGCTACAACGACACCGTGGTGGTGTGGCCCGGTGAGATCGTGCGGCTCGCGTTCGACTTCAGCCAATCCTGTACTGGCACGCAGCACTACATGATCCATTGCCACAACCTCGAACACGAGGACATGGGGATGATGGTCGCCTTCGCCGTCGAGGACTGACGTGCCCCTTTCGCCATCTGCCAACGGAGTTGCCATGTCCCGCGTTCCGCTCGTCCTCGCCTTGTCACTCGCGCTTGCCGCCTGCCAGTCCCCGCAGTCTTCCGAACCGAAGCACGTGACCGCGCTGGAGACCGAGCAGCAACGCATCAGCTACATGGTCGGCACCGACGTCGCGCGCAATCTCGAACCGATCAAGGACGAGATCGACCTGGCCATCGTCGACCAGGCGATCCGCGACACGCTCGCGGGTCAGCCGCCGCTGCTCGACAAGGCCGCGCTCGAGGCCACGCGCGAGACCTTCACCACCCACCTGCGCGAGAAGCGCGAAGCCCAGCAAAAGGCTCTGGCGGCGAAGAACCTGAGCGAAGGCCAGGCCTTCCTCGCGCGCAATGCGAAGCAGCCCGACATCCACACCACCGCCAGCGGCCTGCAGTACCAGGTGCTCACGACGGGCAGTGGCGCGAAGCCGGCCGCGGACGCGACCGTACGCGTCAATTACATCGGCAAATTGCTCGACGGGCGCGAGTTCGAGAACACCTACGCGATCGATCACGCGGCCGAATTCCCGCTCACCCAGCTCATGCCGGGTTGGCGCGAAGGCCTGACCCTGATGCCGGTGGGCAGCAAGTACCGGCTCTGGATCCCGGCCGCGCTCGCCTATGGCGAACGCGGTGTGCCCGGCGCGATCGGTCCGAATGCGACGCTGGTGTTCGACGTCGAACTGCTGGCGATCGCGGGGCAGGGCGCGCCGTAGTCAACCGGCGCGCTCCATGACTCGAGGGCGCGACCCTACTTCACGGCCACGCTCTTGTTATCCGTGGTGGCGCCGAACCACGCCATGTGTTCCTGCACCACGCGCCACTGGAAGTTGTAGGAACCACTCTTGGTCGGAGCACGGACCTTGAACTTGAAGGTAATGCTCTGGCCCGGGCTCACGACGGACGGCACTTCGACGCGATTCGAGCCCCAGATGGCGTTGTCGTCCGGATTGCGCGAACCCAGCTTGTAGCCGTCGGCTGCCCGTTCCGGCGCCTGCATACGGAAGAAGAATTTCCCGGAACCGGCATAGGCCTGGCGACCGTCCAGCGGATCGTGCACCGGCATGGCGGCCGTTTGTCGGTGCAGGCCGAAGTCGGCAGGGGGGCGGAGTTCTTCTTCACCCTGTGAGTTAATTGGTGGCGGGTGTTCCGACGAGTGGCCGCCGCCGCGACCGCGCAATAGGCGTGCCGCCGTGACGTCTGCACTAAGATGGTGCAATGACGGCCCCCACCCTGCCTCCGGATTGCACCAGCCTGGCCACGCCGATCGGCTGGACCGACGCCGCGGGCACACTGGTCGGCGGCAACCCGGCACTCGCCCGCTGGCTGGAAGTGAGCAGCCGGCGCCTCCCCGGTCTGCCATTGGCCGCGCTGGAAGTGGACGGCGACGTCCTGGCCCGGGCGCTGTCCGAAGCCTCGGCCGATCCGAACGCACCGCGCGACTTCGCCCGATTGCGCCGGCTGGCGCTGGCGTTTCCCGGGCACGACACGCCCCGCTTCGCCGACGTCACCTTGGCGCGGACCGAGACCGGTTGGCTGTTCGAGGCGCATCCGGTCGAGGAATTTCCCGGCGAGGATCCGGCGGTGGCGTTGCCATCGGCCCTGTCCGCCGCGCTCAAGGGCCTGGCGCATGAACTGCGCAATCCACTGGCCGGATTGAAGGGCGCCGCGCAGCTGCTGGCGCGCCGCATCGCCACCAGTAGCGAGGACGATCGCGATTCGCGCGAACTGGTTGCACTGATCGAGGCCGAAGTCGCGCGCCTGGCTTCGTTGCTCGACCGGCTGTTGTCGCCGACGCCCGCGCGACCGCATGAGTCGCTCAACATCCATGCCGTGCTCGAACGCGTGCTGCGCCTCGCCGAAGCCGATGCTGGTTGGGCGGTCAAGCTCGTTCGCGACTACGACCCGAGCCTCCCCGAACTCACCGGCGATGCCGACCGGCTCACTCAGGCGGTGTGGAACCTGGTGCGCAACGCGATCGAAGCCGGCGCCGCCAACGTGACCCTGCGCACCCGCGCCGAACACGGCGCGCGCATCGGTGACGAGCCGCATTCGCTGGCGCTGCGCCTGGAGATCAGCGACGACGGCCGCGGCGTGCCGGAAGATCTCGCCGAACGCCTGTTCCTGCCACTGGTCTCGGGGCGCGCCGAAGGTACCGGCCTCGGTCTCGCGCTCGCGCAACAGGTCGCGCGCGAACACCGTGGTTCGCTGGTGTATCGCTCGCGCCCGGGCCACACCGTGTTCACCGTGCTGCTGCCGATGCCGATCGGAGACGAAGCAAATGCGCCTTGAGCGCGCTTGCTTTGTAGAGCGGAGCTTGCTCCGCTGCTTCGCGCTTTTGCGATCGCGAAGAGCAGCGGAGCAAGCTCCGCTCTACAAGGCCAAAGCTTCGCGTCCTGCGAGTAATTTCAATCTCCCGTCAGCGCCATGACTTCGACCAATCACCATTCCGCCCGCATCTGGATCGTCGACGACGACCGCAGCGTCCGCTTCGTACTTGCCACCGCACTGCGCGACGAGGGCTACGAAGTCGACGGCTTCGAGAACGCCGCCGATGCGCTGGCCGCGTTGCGCACGCGCCGGGCGCCGGATCTGTTGTTCACCGACGTGCGCATGCCCGGCGACGACGGCCTGGTGCTGCTGGAGAAACTCAAGGCCGCGCATCCGGACCTGCCGGTGATCGTGATGAGCGCGTATACCGACGTCGCCAGCACGGCGGGCGCGTTCCGTGGCGGTGCGCACGAGTTCCTGTCCAAGCCGTTCGATCTCGATGATGCGGTCGCGTTGGCCGGTCGCACGCTGCCTTCGCGTATAGATGTTTTGCCTGCACACGGAAGTGCGGGTATGGGATCGGAGCCCGCACTGGTCGAAGCCGCTCCCGAGGCCGACACGGAACTGGTCGGCCCGCACCTAGTAGGCATGGCACCGGCAATGCGCGCGCTGTTCCGCGCTATCGGGCGTCTCGCCCAGGCGCCGCTATCGGTGTTGATCACCGGCGAAACCGGCACCGGCAAGGAACTCGTCGCTCGCGCCCTGCATCGCGAATCGCCGCGCGCCTCCGCGCCATTCGTTGCGCTCAATACCGCGGCGATTCCGTCGGAATTGCTGGAGAGCGAGCTGTTCGGCCATGAAGCCGGCGCCTTTACCGGCGCCACGCGTCGTCATCTCGGCCGGTTCGAGCAGGCCAATGGCGGCACGCTGTTCCTCGACGAGATCGGCGACATGCCACTGCCGCTGCAAACGCGGCTGCTGCGCGTGCTGGCCGAAGGCGAATTCTTCCGCGTCGGCGGACGCGAGCTGATTCGCGTCGATGTGCGTGTGATCGCGGCCACGCATCAGGATCTGGAAGGCCTGGTCGCCGAGCATCGCTTCCGCGCCGACCTGCTGCACCGTCTCGACGTGGTGCGGCTGCGCCTGCCGCCGCTGCGCGAGCGGCGCGAGGATATACCGCTACTGGCCACGCGCTTCCTTGCCGCGGCCGCGCGCCGTTTCGACATGCCGGCCAAGCGCTTGGGCAAGCCGGCAATGGAACGCCTGCTCGCGCACGACTGGCCCGGCAACGTGCGCGAACTGGAAAACCTGTGCTGGCGCCTGGCTGCGCTCGCGCCTGGAGAGCTGGTCGGCGTCGCCGATGTCGAAGCGGCATTGCCGTCTCGCGCTGCAGGCACCGCTGTCGCTGCCACGGGTGCGGACTGGGACGTCGCACTGGCGCACTGGGTGCATGCGCAACTCGAAGCCGGCCATGAAGACATCCACACCCGGGCACGCGAACGCTTCGACCGGATTCTCCTGGAAGCCGCACTCGAGCACACCGGCGGGCGCCGCAGCGAAGCTGCCGCCCGGCTCGGGCTGGGTCGCAACACGCTCACGCGCAAGCTGGGAGCCGGGCGAAAGCGCAGTTGATTGATCGACACACGGGGCAAAGCGCCTTTGCGCTAGATTCGGGCCCTCGTGCACTCATGGAGAACCTGCATGCGTATCGCGCCCTTCGTCCTCGCCATCCCTGCCATCGCGCTCGTGCTGGCGGCGTGCACCACCACCGCGCCCGCGACCTCGTCGATGTCGGCAGCGACGCCATCCCGCGCCGCCACCCCTGTCCGCACGGTGCCGCTGGCGCGCGGCGCGAGCATCACGCTGGCGCCGGCCTCGGGCAGCCTGGTCAGCGGCAAGCTCAGCGCGCTGCCGATTGCCGGCGGCGTGCGCATCACGGGTGAGATCGGCGGCCTCGCGCGTGGCAGCACGCACGCGATCCATATCCACGAGAAGGGCGACTGCAGCGCGGCCGATGCGACCAGCGCCGGTGGCCACTTCAATCCCGCGCAGCAGCCGCACGGCCGCGCCGGCAGCGGCCCGCACCATGGCGGCGACATGGATAACTTCGTCGCCGACGCCAATGGCGTGGCGCACGTGGACGTGCAGGCGTTCGGCGTGACCCTGGGTGGCGGCGCGACCAATATCGGCGGGCGTGCGATCGTCGTGCACGCGATGCCGGACGATTACACCAGCCAGCCCGCAGGCAATGCGGGTGCGCGCGTGGCGTGTGGGGTGATCCAGCTGACGCCGTGATGCTTCGAGGTCTTTGACGACGTAGCTCGGCAGGGCGGGTCTTGACCCGCCGTCGGCGCGCGAAAAGTCTGAGAGCGGCGGGTCAAGACCCGCCTTACAGCTGCGTGTCGCCCTCGGCGCAGTGCACGAAATTCACCGCCACCCCATGCGCGCCCAGCACCGCGGCGATCTGGCGCTGGCGAGCTTCGAATTGGCCGTGCAGGAAGCTCAGGCGTTCGCGTACCTGGGGATCGCTGCAGTCCGCGTCGGGCGCATAACGCTGTTTCCACGCACGCGGTTCGAATAATGCGATGCGCGCTTCGCCATCGGCGTAATGCACCAGCGGTTCCGGCGGTGCATCGAGCCAGGCTTCGCCGTCGGGTTCGAGCAATGCGGTTTCCAGCACCGGCCACAGCGGCGCGAGACCCGCGTGTTCGTACTGCAGCGCGGTCATCGCGGCCAGATCGTGCGCGGTGAGGTAGCGCGCGTGTTCGATCTCGAGGCCGAACGACTCCTGCGCGGCGAGTGCTGTGCCTGCACCGGCCATGCCGCGTTCAATCAATTCGCGTTCGAAGCGGTCGCCCACGCCGGTCACGACGGCGGCATCGCCGCCGAGCACGAAGGGCACCAGCCGCAGCGGTCCGCCGAAGTAGTCCGCTGACGGCGCCAGCGCGCCCGGCAGCTGATCCGCGTGTGCGCCGAAGGCGAGCACCCGGCCGCTGGCGTCGCCCGGCGCGCGGGCGGCGAGCTGGTCGAGTTCGCGGTGCAGGGCCCAGCCCGGGCGCAGCAGTTCGACCGGGTCGTAATGCGCGCCGACCGTCACCAGCTGCAACTGCGCGGCCTCGGGCGCGAAGCCGGCCAGATCGTGCGCGATCAGCGCGGCGAGTTCACCCGCCTCGGCCTGGGTCAGCTGCGCGCGCGCTACCGCGGCATCGCCACGCAGTTCCAGCGCCAGCATGCCCAGCACATGCAGCAGCGGCGGGGCGTCGGGGTGGGCGGCGTCGGCAGTCATGGGGGAGGCAGTCTCGTGGTCCGTACAGTTGGTCGCGCCCGAAGGCGGCGCTACACTCGCGACCATTATCACCGTCCGCAAGAGTATGGCGGGCGGCGACGCTCACGACGAGGCCGGATTCAAGCCGGGCCTCGTCCCCCACATCGCAGGTGTCCCGATGCAAGCCATCCGTCCCGTCGCCGTGCTCGGCGGCGTCCGTATTCCGTTTTGCCGCCAGAACACCGCGTACGCGGACGTCGGCAATCTCGGCATGTCGGTGCGCACCCTGGGCGCACTGGTCGAGAAGTTCGGCCTGCATGGCCAGCAGCTCGGCGAAGTGGCGATGGGCGCGGTGATCAAGCACTCCAGCGACTGGAACCTCGGCCGCGAAGCCGCGCTGTCCTCCGGCCTGTCGCCGCTCACGCCCGGCATCACCATGCAGCGCGCCTGCGGCACCTCGCTCGACACGATCGTGGCCGTCGCCAACAAGATCGCCGCCGGCCAGATCGATGTCGGCGTCGGCGGTGGTTCGGACACCACCTCCGACGTGCCGATCGTGTACGGCAAGCAGCTCCGCCGCCGCCTGCTCAACGCCGCGATGGGCAAGACTAACGGCGACAAGCTGCGCGCGTTCAAGGGCTTTTCCTTCCGCGAACTCAAGCCGGACTTCCCCGGCGTCGCCGAGCCGCGCACCGGCAAGTCGATGGGCGAGCACTGCGAGGACATGGCCAAGGAATGGAACATCGCGCGCGACTCGCAGGACGAGTGGGCGTTGTCCTCGCACAAGAAGCTCGCTGCCGCATACGAGCGCGGCTTCTTCGACGATCTGGTCGTGAGCTTCCGCGGCGTCTCGCGCGACAACATCCTGCGCGCGGATTCGACGCTGGAAAAGCTGGCTTCGCTGAAGCCGGCCTTCGACAGGACCTCTGGCCGCGGCACGCTTACCGCCGCCAATTCGACCCCGCTCACCGACGGTGCTGCCGCGTGTCTGCTCGCTTCGGAAGAGTGGGCGGCGAAGCACAACCATGAAGTGCTGTGCTACCTGCGCGATGCGCACGTCGCCGCGGTCGACTTCGTGCATGGCGAAGGCCTGCTGATGGCGCCGACCGTCGCGGTGCCGGAAATGCTCAAGCGCAACGGCCTGACCCTGCAGGACTTCGACATCTACGAAATCCACGAGGCCTTCGCCGCGCAGGTGCTGTGCACGCTGCGTGCGTGGGAGAGCGAGGACTACTGCCGCAACCGCCTCGGCCTGGACGCGCCGCTGGGCCGCATCGATCCGGCGAAGATCAATCCGGTCGGCTCCTCGCTCGCGGCCGGTCACCCGTTCGCGGCCACCGGTGCGCGCATCGTCGCCACCGCCGCCAAACAGCTGAAGGAACGCGGCGGTGGCCGCGCGCTGATTTCGATCTGCACCGCCGGCGGCATGGGCGTGGTGGCGATCCTCGAACGCTGATCACTCCACGCAAACGCCAACCCCGAAACGGATCATCGTTCGTATAGAGTCGCGCGACTTGCGGTGATGGCGGACGCCGCGGTTGCGGCTTCGATCCGCCTACTTTCCTCAGGGGATGGCAATGCGTACCTGGCTGGCAGCAGGGCTGTTGGTGTGTGGCGGTGTGTTGGCGTTGGGCGCTTGCAGCAAGCGCTCTAACGAGCCGGTCGAAGCGATGTCGGAACAGACCGCGGCGGATGCAGCACCGGCCGCAGCTCCAGCGGCGCCGGAGGCCCTTAGAAGTCGCGCCGCCACGGGCGGTGCGAAGGCCGAACCCGACGTCGCCACGCAGCTGCAATCGGCCGCGACCACGCAGGACGATGGCGAACGCAAGTTCATCCGCACGGCCACCGTGGACTTCCAGGTGCGCGGGGTCTATCGCGCCGCGCTCGCGATCGAAGACCTTGCCGCGCAGCATGGCGGCTTCGTGGTCCGCAATAACATCCGCACCGAGATCGACGATGTCGAAACCCGATCGAGCGGCGCCGGCAACCTCATCGAACTGACCACGTACACCATGCATGGCGATCTGCAGGTGCGCGTGCCGAGCGCCCGCACGCAAGCCTTCCTGCGCGCGCTGGCCAGCCAGGCCGAATTCCTGAACAGTCGCGACTTCTCGGCGGTCGATGCGCAGTTCGAACTGCTGCGCCAGCAGCTGGCCTACGCACGTCACCAGGATGCGCAGCAGGCGTTGGGGCAGGTCGCGCAGGAGCGCGGCAAGCTCGGCGACAAGGCCGACGCCATCCAGGCACGCACGGATTCGCAGAGCGAGCGCGACGAAGCCCTGATTGCCCAGAAGACCTTCGAGGATCGCGTCGCCTTCGCGACCATCGACCTCTCGCTGCATCAGTCGCCGCAGGTGCGCCGCACCGAACGACCGGATGTCGAGGAGATCGTGCGTCGCGAGGGCCCGGGCTTCTTCGCGCGACTAGGACATGCGATCAGCACGGGTTGGTACGGGTTGCTGGATGCCGCGATCGCGCTTACGCAATTGTGGGCGCTGTGGCTGGTGCTGACCGTCGTGGTGATCGCGGTGCGGCGCTGGCGGCGGCGGTAAATTCAACCAACCGAAAGCAGTACGTCGCAGCCATCCCTGGCGTGACCTAATGGGCTACGGATAGTCCGGCCCGGCCATCCATGGCCGGGCGTTTGCAGTCGCAGACGATGCCGATAGGGCATCGTCTTAGCGCGCCTGCTCACCCCCGCAGTCGTGGCACGCCGTGTTCGTCGCGTTCCTCGACTGCGGCCTGGTCGAAGATCTTCTGGCGCATGTCGCGCCCAGGCAACTCGCTCACGGTTTCGCCGCGGGTGGCGCGTAGCGCATTGACGTAGCTCTGGCGCGCACGGGCTTCATCGCCGATCGCGGCGAAGCCATGGCCGAGCTCTTCCCATGCCTCCGAACCCGCGCCCTGCGCCACGGCGCGATGCAGGTAGCCTTCCGCTTGCGGCCACTGGCCCTGCGTCAGCGCGATGCGCGCAAGTGTGACGAGCAACGCCGGGCTCATCGGACGCGCCTGCAGCCAGCGTTCGGCTTGCGCGCGACGGACGTCGAGACGGGCGCGATCCTGCGGCACCGGCAGACGGCCGTACAGCGCGACGAGCGACTCGTCCCACTTCGCGTCGAGGGCCGATTCGATGCTCGATGCCGCGGCGTCGTCCCAACGCAACCCGGCGGCACGTTCGGCATAGGCGGCGACGGTGCGCGCATCGCTCTTCAGCGGCTTGGGCAGCGTTTCCCAACGATCGGCCAGCACGTTGGCGTCGGCGGCTTCGCGCAATCCGGCTTCGGCCCATTGCGCTTCCAGTTCGCTCAGGCGT
Organism: Lysobacter tyrosinilyticus; assembly: GCF_054779815.1. Lineage (NCBI taxonomy): Bacteria > Pseudomonadati > Pseudomonadota > Gammaproteobacteria > Lysobacterales > Lysobacteraceae > Lysobacter > Lysobacter tyrosinilyticus. The sequence continues at coordinate 122,642 of NZ_BAAGXN010000001.1, read as the reverse complement.
TCGCTGCCGAGCGCCTGTTGTTGGCGTAGCGCGCCGAGCAGTCCGTAGGCCTCTCCGGCGCGCCCGAGTGCGGCCAGGGCCTGCGCGCGCTGTAGTACGCCGCGTGGTGGCAGCGGTTGCGCGGCCGGGGCATCGAGCGCGACGAGTGCTTCCGCGGGCCGGTTTTGCGCCAGAGCGAGTTCGGCGAGCGCGATCGCATGCGTTGCAGGCTGCGTGGTCGCGATCGCATCGGCGTGTTGACGCGCCAGAACGAAGTCGCCGCGTTCGCGCGCGGCGCGTGCGGCAGCGAGTCGCGCGATAGTGGCGACGTCCTCGCGCTGCGCGGCCTGGGTCAACGACTTCTCCGCACGCAGCCACTGGCCTTGTTCCGCAGCGAGCAGGCCGTCGGTGAGGCGGGCCCGCGCCTGTTTCTTGCGATGCCGGCGAAAGGCCACGAACGGCAGGCTCAACACCTTCCACGCCAACCACAGACCGAACAGCCCGAGCAACACGACGATCGCGGCACCGACCAGCGTGGCGCTGTAGTCATTGCCGCCGTAGCGCACCAGCACATAGCCCGGATCCTGCACCAGTACCTGCGCCACCAGGGCTCCGAGCAGGGCGAGGGCGATCCAGAACAGCAGATTGCGGAACAGGTTCATGTGGACCTCCTGGTCGGAGTCATGCGTCCAGCGGACGTCAGGTATTAGCCACGCCCGCGCAGCTGTCGCAACTGCTGCAGTGTGCTGCCGAGGGTGGGCACGGACAGTGAAAGCGGCAACGCGGCGAGCGCCTGCAATTTCGCGCGCTGCTGGCTGAGTGCGGACGGATCCGGCGCCAGCCGTTGCAGCCAGCTATCCGCCCGGCGCAGAGCCTCACGATAACCATCGCCGTCGCGGCGCTCGGCGGCGGCGCGCGCCAGCGAGATTTCCAGTTGCAGTCCGGCCAGGGCCGCGGCGCGATCGGCGGCCTGCACCGCGACGGCGCGATCGGTGGGGTGCACCTGGATCAGGTTGCCGAAGGCGCGCTTCCACCACGGTGCACGCAGATCGCGGGTCATCGCGTCGCGTGTCGCCGGTGCAGTGACGGTCTGAGCGAAGGCGTCGAGTTGGGATATCGCCTTGACCCGCGGATCGGCGCCGCGCGCCTCGAGCGCGGTGCGTTCCTGCAGCAGGGTCTGACGCAGGCTCAGGTAGGCCGGGTCGTCGATGCCGTTGAGCACGCCGGCGGCCAGCGCATACGCGCGCCGCGCCCCGTCGAGATCGCCGGCGATCTGCAGACGCTGGCCACCCAGGGTGAGCAGTAGTTCGGTCTCGTCCAGACGCAGCGCCTGTGCGCCGTGGCGATCGGGATCGGCGAGCTTCTCCACGCTGTTTTCGAGCAGGGCCGCGCGCTGGGTGATGCCGTCGAGTTCATCGCGCAGCACGCGGTTGAGCGAATCGGCCTGCTGCAGACGACGGGCGTGCGAGCGCTGCTCGGTCCGCATCGAATTCAGGCGCTCGGACAACGCATCGACCTGCTGGTTGAGCTGGTCCGCATCGGCCTGCTCGTGTGCGCGCCATTGCCGCACGCCGATCACGCCGGCGGTGATCACCAGCAGCAGCGGCACCAGCCAAAGGGCGGCATTGCGGCGGCGCGGAGCGGGAGTGTCGTCGGGGGGAGTGGACACGGCGCGGCTCGTTGTGTGATCAGGGTCTCATGCTACGGCATGGCGCTGGCCCAGCGCTGCCAGCAGCTGCGCCGGTCGCGGGCCGGCGGCGAGGTCGACGTCGGTGAAGCCGTGTTCCCGCGCCAGCGAACGCAGGCGCTCGCTGGCGGCGGCCACATGTGCGTGGCGCAGCTTCGCCGCGAGCTCGGCCGGCAGCGCCTCAAGCACGTGCTGCAAGGCTTCGCCGCTGCTCAGGGCGAGCGCGAGCGGCGCATCGACGTCCGCCAGGTGCCGCAGTGCGCGCGGCGTCAGCGCGACGGCTTCGCGCGCATACACATCCGCCCGCAGCACGCGCGCACCGCGTGCCTGCAGTACCGGTGTGATTTCGCCGCGGCCACCGGGCGCGGTGACCAGACCGATGTCGAGGCCGGTCACCTGTTGCAACGCGGGCAGTGCGAGCAGGCCCTCGCTGTCCATGCGCGCAGGTGCGGCGACCTCGGCGACGCCCGCTCGGCGCAATGCAGCGGCCGTGCCCGCGCCGACCGCACACCACTGCTGCGCGCGCATTGCCGCGAGCGGCTGTAGGGCGCTCGCAGCACGCACCGCAGCGGGACTGGTGAAGACGACGCGCGGCGCCGCCAGCGCCGTGCGCAGATCCGCGCGACTGCGCGAGTCGTCGCGCAACTGCAATCGCCACGGCGACAGTGCGATCAATCCGGCCCCGTATCGCGCCGCGGCGCGGCGCAAGGCGTCGTGCTCGCCGCGGGGACGCAGCGAGATCACATACCATGAAGGGGCACGACGCCGGGACATGCGTACAGCTTCGCACAAGCCCGTCGTCGCGCTTCGCCCACGGGCGCCATCCGCACCATTCAAGCGTTCCTGCAATGCCCCATACCGCTGAACTCGAACAGCTCAACGTCCACTACCAGTCCATGCCACCGGTTGCGCTGATGCAACTGAGCATCGCCGGCTACGACGGCCGCACCCTGAAACTGCACGCGCCGTTGTCGGTGCACGTGAACGACAAGGGCTGCGCCTTCGGCGGCAGCCTCGCCTCGATGATGACGCTGGCGTCCTGGGGCGTGGTCAACCTGCTGGTCGAGCGCGCCGGCCTGCGCGCCGACATCTTCGTCGCCGACAGCCAGATCCGTTACCTCGCGCCGTTGTTCGCCGATCTCGACGTCAGCGCCGAACCCGCGCCCGATGCCGATCCCGATGAATTCATCGCCACCCTGCGCACGCGTGGCCGCGCACGCATGGGCCTGATCGCGCGCACCTGCACGCCCGAAGGCGGGGTCGCGACCGAATTCACCGCGCGCTATGTCGCCATTCTGAAGCAACCTGACTGAAAGCCGGCGCCGTGACGGCAGCCGCTGTCGTCGCCTGCGAACCTTCGGCTAGGATGCGCGCAACCGCCCCGGGGGAATCCCATGCGCCTGTTCAAGTTCATCGCACTGTTGTGCCTGCTGGCCCTGACGTCGTGCGCTTCCGCCGCCGGCAAGTCCAACAAGCTCGATCAGGCCCAGTACGCGTGGTCGGGGGCGATCCGCTGGGGTGACTTCGAAGGAGCGATGAACCTGATCGACCCCAAGGTGCGCGAGAAGCTGGACATGACCTCGCTGCAGCTGGAGCGCTACAAGCAGGTGCAGATCTCGTTCTATCGCGACATCGGCACCAGCACCGACATCAAGGCCGGCAAGTCGGTGCGCGACATCGAGATCGGCGTGATCAACCGCCACACGATGGCGGAGCGCACCGTGCGTTATCGCGAAATCTGGCGCTGGGACGCCGAAGCCAAGACCTGGTGGATCACCAGCGAGTTGCCGGACCTGTGGGACGGGCAGTAAACGCTTACGCCACCAGGTAGTACGTCGCGATCGCCACGAACACCGCCAGCGTCTTGATCATCGTGATCGCAAAGATGTCCTTGTAGGACTGGCGATGACTCAGGCCGGTCACGGCCAGCAGGGTGATCACCGCGCCGTTGTGCGGCAGCGTGTCCATGCCGCCGGATGCCATCGCGGCCACGCGGTGCAGCACCTCCATCGGGATGCCGGCCGCCTGCGCATGGGCGATGAAGGTTTCGGCCATCGCTGCCAGCGCGATGCTCATGCCGCCGGACGCCGAGCCGGTGATGCCCGCCATCGCGGTCACGGTCACCGCTTCGTTCACCAATGGATTGGGGATCGCCTCCAAGGCGTGGGCGACCACGAGGAAGCCGGGCAGGGCCGCGATCACCGCGCCGAAGCCGTATTCGGATGCGGTATTCATCGACGCGAGCAACGCGCCGCCGATCGCGCTCTTGCTGCCCTCGGCGAAGCTCGCGCGCACCGGCTTCCACGCGAACGCGAGCACCGTGGCGATGCCGACCAGCAACGCGCCTTCCACCGCCCAAACCGCCGCGACTTTCGACACTTCCTGCACGACCGGCGTGGCTTTGCCGATTGCCGCCGGCAAGAATTCGTGGCTGCTGCCGTAGAAGCGCGGAATCAGCACGGTGAACAGCTTGTTGCTCACGCCGACCAGCACCAACGGCAGGATGGCGACCACTGGATGCGCGAGTGCGGCGCCGGTAAACGCCACCGGTTCGTTCACCAGCGTCGCGGCATCGCCGTAGCCTTCGCCGCGCTGCAACGCCACACGACGGCGCCATTCGAGATAGCTGAGGCCGGCGATCAGGATGAACACCGAGCCGGTGACGCCCAGCAGCGGCGCCGCCCACGAATCGGTGCCGAAGAACGAAGTCGGAATGATGTTCTGAATCTGCGGCGTGCCCGGTAGCGCATCCATGGTGAAGGTGAACGCACCCAGCGCGATCGTGCCGGGGATCAGGCGCTTGGGGATGTTGCCCTGGCGGAACAGTTCCGCTGCGAACGGATACACCGCGAACACCACCACGAACAGCGACACTCCGCCGTAGGTCAGCAGCGCGCACACCGCGACGATCGACAGCATCGCGCGACCGGCGCCGAATACGCGGATGGTCGCGGCGACGATCGAACGCGAGAACCCGGACAGCTCGATCAGCTTGCCGAACAACGCCCCGAGCACGAACACCGGGAAGTACAGCTTGAGGAAGCCGACCATCTTTTCCATGAACAGGCCGGTGAACATCGGCGCAACCAACGCCGGATCAGTCAGCAGCACCGCGCCCAGTGCGGCGACCGGCGCGAACAGGATCACGCTGTGGCCGCGGTAGGCGACGAACATCAGGAAGCACAGTGCGGCCAGGACGATCAGGAAAGACATCGATTGCTCCAATGGCGCCGATACCGGCGCGATTCTGGAAGCGGCAAGGCTTCCCTTTCCTCGTCATCCCGGCGAATGCCGGGATCCAGCCTTGCCCGCCTGCCGGACGAGAGCTGGACCCCGGCGTCCGCCGGGGTGACGACTGTTCGGTACCGCGTTCGCCGCTACCACCCGCCACGCGCGTTCGATGGCAGGCGTCGATGCAGCGAGTCTTACGACCCGCCCGACGTCGGCCCATTGTCCGAACGTACGATGTCGCCGCCCCGTTGCTCCGGCCTAGCCTTGCCGAAACGGTGGGAAGGGGCCCACCGCAATCACTTACGCAGTACCCGCAGGAGGGGACGCGATGAAGCGCAAGGTTCTGAGTCTGGCGATCGGTTCGGTGCTGGTATCGGCATTGGCCGCGCCGGTGGCATGGGCGCAGGACGCGGCTCCGTCGGCACCACCGCAGGAAACCAGGGCGACCAATCTCGGCGCCGTCACCGTCACCGCACGCAAGCGTGAAGAGACACTGCAGGAAGTGCCGGTCGCGGTCACCGCCTTCACCGCCGACGCGCTCGACAAGCTCAATGTCGAGGATCTTTCCGACCTCGACGCGCAGGTGCCCAACCTGACCATCTATGCCGCGCGCGGTTCCAGCAGCACGGTGACCGCGTACATCCGCGGCGTCGGCCAGTCCGATCCGCTGTGGGGTGTGGATCCGGGTGTGGGCATCTACATGGACGACGTGTACATCGCGCGTCCGCAGGGCGCGCTGCTCGACGTGTTCGACGTCGAACGCGTCGAAGTGCTGCGCGGCCCCCAGGGCACGCTATACGGCAAGAACACCATCGGCGGCGCGATCAAGTACATCTCGCGCGGCCTGCCCAAGCAGTTCGACGGCAACGCGTCGATCACTGTGGGCGACTACAACCAGCTCGACGTGAAGGCGGCCGTGGGCGGCCCGATCGGTGGCGCCGACAGCGGCCTGCGCGGGCGCCTCGCCGTGGCCAGTCTCAACCGCGACGGCTTCGGCGAGAACACCGTCACCCACCAGGACGTCAGCGACAAGGAAATCCTCGCGCTGCGCGGCCAGCTCGGCGCGTATGCCGGCGACAACTTCGACGTGCAGTTCGCGTTCGACTGGATGGACGACCAGTCCGGCGTGCGCGGCGCGCAGATGCTGGCGCCCAACCGCTTCGTGCCGGGCGTGCTGCCGATGGATTCGCGCTACGACGTGCGCAACGGCATGCCGAACGTCAACGACACCACGATGAAGGGTGCCTCGATGACGGCGAACTGGCGCGCCAGCGACGACTGGTCGTTCAAGTACGTGCTGGCCAAGCGCGAGTCCGACACCGAGACCAACATCGATTTCGACACCACCCAGGCCAAGATCGCCGACGTCCAGGCGTTCTACAGCGACCAGCAGGTCAGCCAGGAGTTGCAGGCCAACTTCGACGCCGGCGGCCGGGTGCGCGGTGTGATGGGCGTGTATGCGTTCAACGGCGATGCCGGTGGCCAGGTGTTCAACAACTTCTTCAACCTGTCCTTCGGCGATACCCAGGGCATAGTTCGCACCGAAAGCATCGCCTTCTACGCCGATTGGACGATCGACCTGACCGAGAAGCTCAAGCTCGACGTCGGCACGCGCTACACCGACGAGGACAAGCGCGCGCAGGTGCTCAACCGCTGCTACACGAATGCGACCTTCACCGTGCAACGCGACTGCACGCCGCTCAACCCGAACGACGATCCAGCCGCGGCGCACTTCGATAAGTCGATCAACTTCAAGAACGTGTCGCCGAAACTCTCGCTCGACTACCAGCTCACCCCGGACATCATGGTGTACGGACTGGCCTCGCGTGGCTTCAAGTCCGGTGGCTACAACATCCGTGCACAGGCGACGACAGTGCCGCGTTCGGCCGAGCCGTTCGATGACGAGCGGGTCGACAGCTTCGAAGTCGGCAGCAAGATGGCTTTCCTTGACTCGACCCTGTTCCTCAACCTCGCCGCGTTCCACAACAAGTACAAGGACATCCAGCTGTCGGTGTTCACCGCGCTGCCGACCGGCGGGTTCTTCGGCGACTTCACCAATGCCGGCCAGGGAACGGTCAACGGTGTCGAAGTCGAATACCAGTGGTTGCCCAGCGAACACTGGCGCGTCAGCGGCAACCTGGCCTGGCTCGATGCGAAGTACGACGAGTTCAAGTTCTTCAATCCGCTGACCGCGACCACGATCGACATCGCCGACGAGCAGGAATTCACCAATGCGCCCGAGTTCTCCGGCGCGCTGAACCTGGAATGGCGCACCGGCCTGGCCAACGGCGGTGATCTGTCTGCGCGCATCGGCTACAGCTACCAGAGCGAAGTGACGGCGACCACCGAGATCATCCGCACCGTCACGCCGCCGATCGCGCCGTTCGGCAAGCCGCCGATCACGCAGGATGGTTACGGATTGATCAACGCGGGCGTGACATGGCGGTTGAACGACCATTGGTCGTTCGCACTCAACGGCAGCAACCTCGCCGATGAGGAGTACCGCACGACGGGCTACAACCTGAATCAGGCGTTGGGTGTGTACACCGGGTTCTATGGGCCGCCGCGTCAGTATTCGCTGACGGCGCGGTTCGATTTCTGACGATTGCTCTCTCCGCGGTGGGCCTGCGCGGCGCTGGATGCGAATCCACGCCGCGCTTTTCTTTTTCTTCCTACCTTGCGCACGCGCGCGTTCCGCATCTTTTCCGACAGCGGTCCGAGAAAGTATCCGGGCACCCTTCGACTTCGCTGCGCTACGCTCAGGGCGAACGGGGTTTTGGGGTTTGGGGTTTGGGGTGGTCCATGGGGTGAACTACCGAAACCGGTCATCCTGAGCGTAGGCGCGCAGCGCCGAAGTCGAAGGACCGGCGGCGCACAAGCCGCGAAACCGACCCCAAGGGTCCACGCTATCCTCGCCCCGTGACTGCAGCCCCTCCTTCCATGAGCGCACGCACGCGATGCTCCACCCCGGCCTGATCGTCTTCGCCGCGCTGCTATGGCTGGGCCTGCTGTTCGCGGCCGGCCTCTACGGCGAACGCCACCCGCAGGCCTTCGCCGCGCGCTGGAAACACGTCTATGCACTCTCGCTCGCCGTCCACTGCACCTCGTGGACCTTCTACGGTACGGTGACCCAGGCCGCGCGCTATGGCTGGCCGCTGCCGCCGACTTTCCTTGGCGCCATCCTGCTCTACGCCCTCGTCGCCGCGCTGATGGTGCGACTGGTCAAGCTCGCGCGCGAAACCAACGCCACCTCCATCGCCGACCTGATCGCCACACGCCTGGGCAAGGACACCTGGCTCGCCGCGACTGTGACCGCAGTGGCCGTGCTCGGCCTGGTGCCGTACATCGCGCTGCAATTGAAGGCGATGGCGATGAGTTTCGCGGTGCTGACCGGCAACACCCACGGCAACGCCGAAGTTCCGCCCTGGCAGGACATCGCCCTCTACGTCGCCCTCGCGATGGCGCTGTTCGCGATGCTGTTCGGTACCCGCCGCGTCAGCGCCGCCGAACACAACCGCGGCCTCGTGCTCGCGATGGCCTTCGAATCACTGCTGAAGCTGGGCGCCATGCTCGCCCTCGGCGCCTTCGTCTGGTGGGGACTGGGCGATGTACCCGCAACGACAACCGCGATACCACCGCAAACCACCAACGACGGCGGCTTCATTCCGCTGGTGCTGCTCGGCGCCTTCGCGATGTTCATCCTGCCGCACCAGTTCCATATCGCCGTGGTCGAATGCCGCGACGAATACGACGTGCGCACCGCGCGCTGGTTGTTCCCGCTCTACCTCGTGCTGATCGCGCTGCCAGTGCTGCCGCTCGCGCGCGCGGGCCAGGCCCTGCTCGGCAATACGAACGTCTCCTCCGACATGTACGTGCTCGCCCTGCCGCTCTCGCAGGGTCACGCCGGCCTCGGCCTGTTCGCCTTCCTTGGCGGCATGAGCGCGGCCACCGGCATGGTCGTGGTCAGCACGCTCACGCTGAGCCTGATGATCGGCAACCACTGGCTCGCGCCCGGACTGCTGCGCCGCGCGTGGGTGCGCGACGACAGCGGCGACCTGCGCGGCGCCGTGCGCCTGCTGCGCCGCGTCGGCATCGTCGCGATCATGCTGCTGGCATGGATGTACGGTCGCGCCGTCGCCGGCAGCGCGGCGCTCGCCGATGTCGGCGCGGTGAGCTTCTCTGCACTCGCCACACTCGCCCCCGCACTCGCCTTCGCCGTGTGGCGCCCGCATACGCCACCGCGCGCGGCGATCGCCGGCATCGTCAGCGGCTTCGCGGTGTGGGCATGGTGTCTGTTGTTGCCGGTGATGGTCTCCTCGCACGGCGTCATGCCTGCGTGGGTGAGCGAAGGCCCGTTCAATGCGCAATGGCTCGCACCCGATGCATTGTTCGGCCTCACCGGCTGGAGCCGCCTCGGCCGCGCGGTCGGCGCCAGCCTGTTCGTTGGTACGCTCGTCACCGCATTGGTCGCGGTGTGGCGCACGGCCCCAATGCGCCGCGAATCGCGCGGCCTCGATGCCGCCACCTTGCGCAACGCCGGCCGCCGCTTCCTCCCGCGCGAACGCGTCGCCGAACTGCTCGCCGCCGCACCCGTAACCGGCGCCGTCCCGCACGCGATCGAAGCCGCGATGGAACACGACCTCGCCGCCGTGCTCGGCTCCGCCTCCGCACGCGTGCTGCTCGACGCCGCGCGCCGCGAAGGCGGCAACGGCCACGACCTCGACACCGTCGCCGCCATCGTCGACACCGCCGCGCAGGACCTGCGCTTCAACCAGCGTGTGCTCGAAGCCGCGTTGCAGAACATGAGCCAGGGCATCAGCGTGGTCGACGCGCAACTGCGCCTGGTCGCCTGGAACCGCCGCTACGCGCAACTGTTCGGCTACCCCGACACGCTGCTGCGCGTGGGCACGCCCATCGCCGAGCTCTCGGCGTGGACCCTGCAACGCATGCCGCACCAGGGCCCGCTGCAACAGGCGCTCGCACGCCGCCTCGCCTTCATGCGCGCCGGCTCGCCACACTTGTCCGAACGCATCTTCCCCGACGGCAGCATCGTCGAAATCCGCGGCAACCCCATGCCCGGCGGCGGCTTCGTCGCCACCTTCACCGACGTCACCGCGTTCCGCCGCGCCGAAGCCGAACTGCTGCAGGCCAACGAAACCCTCGAGCAGCGCGTCGCCGAACGCACCACCCTGCTCGAACAAGCCAAGCGCGAAGCCGAATCCGCCAACGACGCCAAGAGCCGCTTCCTCGCCGCGATCGGTCACGACCTGCTGCAACCTCTGCACGCCGCACATCTGTTCACCGACGCGCTCGCACAGCAACTGGGCGAATCGCACGCGCGCGAAGCCGGCACACAACACGCCGTCGCCCAGATTCGCGGTGCTTTGGATTCCACCACCGACCTGCTCACCGGCCTGCTCGACATGTCGCGCCTGGAAGCCGGCGGCCTCGTGCCCGAACGCCGCGCGCTGCCGCTCAGCGACGTGCTCGATCCGCTCGCCTCGGAATTCCGCGCCCTCGCCGCCGAACACGGTCTCGCCTTCCACTACATGCCCAGCACGCTGTGGATCGACACCGACCCGCACCTGCTGCGGCGCGTGCTGCAGAACTTCCTCGCCAACGCCGTGCGCTACACCGCGCGCGGCCGCGTGCTACTCGGCGTGCGCCGTGCCGGCGACACCTTGCGCATCGAAGTGCACGATACCGGCCCCGGCATCGCCTTCGATCAGCAACAACTGATCTTCGAGGAGTTCCGCCGCGGCGGCGACGCCCCGGGGCAGGGCCTCGGCCTGGGCCTGGCCATCGCCGAGCGCATCGCCGAACTGCTGCGCGCGCCACTCACCCTGCGCAGCACACCCGGCCGCGGCACGATGTTCGCGGTGACCGTGCCGAGCGTCCCCGCGCAGGCGCGCGAACCTATCGCCTCACCTTCGCCACGCGCACGCCTGCCTGGCCTGCACGTGCTGATCGTCGACAACGAACCCATCGCGATGGACGCCCTGCGCCGCGTCCTCGAAGGCTGGGGCTGCCGTGTCAGTGCCGCCGCGCGCGAAACCGAAGCCGCTATCGCCATCCACCACGACCCCGCCGACGCCTGGCTGTTCGACTACCACCTCGACGACGACACCGGCGTCGCCCTGCACGAACGATTAAAGAAGCGCCACGGTGCCCGTCCCACCGTGATCCTCAGCGCCGACCACACCGAGTCCGTGCGTCGCGCGGTGCACGAGGCCGGATTGCCGCTGCTGATGAAGCCGCTCAAGCCCCTGGCGTTGAAGTCGGTGTTGGATAGGCTGTTGGCGGCGCGGGCGGTGTCGTACTCGTCAATCGCCTAAAAGTCCGCTTCGAATCTAAGCCGGGCGACACCGCAGACGCGTTGTTTCAACGGTGCAGCTCAATCTCGGATTGAGTTTGCTCGCTGTGCCATTTCTTCCATGCTTCTTGTTCAGCCTTGTAGCCATCCGGACTGACGATACGGGGGCGAATTAGATGGATGTCTCCGGGCTCTTTCGCAAACACGTAACGATCGCCGTGCTCGATGATCATTCGACGAATAAGGAGCGCGGTAGACAAGTTCAGCTTGGTCCCTCGCACCCATGACTTTCTCCCGATGCAGGCAAAGAGGAGGTGCTTAGGACTCAAGGGCAGCAGGATGTCTCCATTCGGAACTCCCCATCCGCCATCAAAGTTGTAGTTGCTGGGGCTAAAGAAGTTCAGTCGTACAAGCGGGTTGTCCGTCGTTGGCCACGAAACGCCTTCTGGCGCGTGGAGTATCGTCCAGCGGTTGGTCGGAAGCTTCTCAATGGTGTTTGTGAGAAGGTGGCGAAGGCTCCATATCCACAATCTCCGTCCTACGACTGTTTTAGCTGACAGGGTGCCCTTGCCGTCCGCTTCTCGACCAACCGAGACCTTCAGTGGAAAGTCCTTCGAGATTGCGAGCGTTTTCTTCGCAAGAGTTGCGCGCTCGACGCTATCCTCCAGTTGCCGAGCCGTGTCTAGAACGATTCGGTCCATCAGATCAGGCATCAGTTTCGCTTGCCTTGCCAAGAATTCCTTCAATCGCGCCGGCGTACGCGCATCTTGCGCAACGGCAAATCTCGCCAATCGTCTCCAGTGATCTTTCGTCAACCGTTGCTCGCGAATAACGCGATCGATGGCTTCCTCTGCGGGCCCCTCAAACTCGCTGTCAAGCCAACGCTCAAATTCATCAGTAGCCTCATCCCCTATCAAATATGTGTAGAGGTGTTGGCGGTAAGCAACGCCCTTAAGGGAGTGAGACCTCCAAAGTGGGCAGGCGTCGTTCTGAACGAGCAAGCGATAGGTAGGGATAACCCCGCCCGTCACCCACTGCTTGAGATAAACCTTTGGAACGTAGTGGTTGTCCTTGCGGAACTGGTGCATTGGCTTCGGCGTGCAAGACAGGAGTCAGAGTCGACTCTCTCCAGTATCGGCCGGACCTTGGGAAAAATGGCGCTCACCATGTCTTGACGCCAGTGCTACCTTGCCGCCATGCCAAACCCCGCGACCAACATTCGCTTCAAAGCCAAGCTGCATCGCCCCGCATCGCCCAAGAACGCGACGTGGGCGTTCCTCGTGCTGCCCGCTGCTGCCAGCGCCAAGTTGCCGACGCGCAGCATGGTCACGGTCGAGGGTGTGTTCGCGGGGCAGCCGTTCCAGGTGACGCTGGAACCCGACGGCGCGGGCAGCCACTGGCTGAAGGTCGAGAAAGCTCTGCTGGATGCGGCCGGCGTCGCGGCCGGTGATACGGTGGCGCTGGAGTTGGCGCCGGTGGCAAAGGAGCCCGAGCCCAAGGTGCCGGCGGATCTGAAGCAGGCGCTGGTCGACGACGCAGCCGCGAAGGCCACCTGGGACGACATCACGCCGGTGGCGCGGCGCGACTGGATTCACTGGATCACTTCGGGCAAGAAGGCCGAGACACGGGCGAAGCGCATCGCCGTCGCCTGCGACAAGCTGAGCTGCGGCAATCGCCGCGCCTGTTGTTTCGATCGTTCGGGCAAGTACAGCAAGGGCAACATGGGTCCGCCCGAAGCCGCGGAGTAAAGCAGATCAGAGCGCGCTGTTCGGCGGGCACGGGCCGGAGGAAATCGAGCGCGCACGTTCAACCACTATCTCGTGAACTCCACGAGTATTGCGAATGCGACGTGAGGATAGATCCCATGAGTGACGATCTTGCAGCCGCCAACGTCAATCGCTCGTATCAGCTCGCGGCGTCGAGCATCGCGATCTTTACGTTCCTGTTGTTCTTTCTGTATCCGAAGTTCGCCAGCGGCCAGATCGACGCCCTTTGGTATCAGGCCTCGTTGATCGTGATGGGCGTGGCGACGTTCTCGTTCGCGTTCTCGTCCTTCCACTATTACGGCGCCTCGCTTCATGACCAGATCGACGATCTCGAACGCGCGCGGTACGCGCGTCGAGGCGATCGGCTCTGGCTGCTCGGATGCGTCCTGCTGTTCCTGACGCCGAGTCTGATCCTCTTCACGATCGGGCTGCTGGCCGTCGCGTCGGTCTGGTTCGCGCTCTGGCTGGTGTACCTGTTCTTCGTGATGCGCTACTTCCCTCGCGTGCAGAGTGCGGGAAGGCGCTGAGCGGGAGTCAGCACGACCTCAGGCGTCGTCGTTTATCCCGGGTGGGCGTGAGTGTCGCGTGGAGGGCGCAATGCGAAAAGCGCCCCTCACACCCCAAGGGTGCTTCCTTCGGGCGTCCGGCGCTTCGCGCCACCTTCTCCCCGCTGGTGCGGGGAGAAGGAACTTGGTTGCATCAGCTGGGCACATAAAGAAACGGCCACCTCTCGGTGGCCGTTTCGCGTACAGCGGTGGGAAAACAGGGGTCAAAGTGCACTTCCGCGAACGTCGACTCACCTTGTTTTGCTGCTATTCGCCGCGTTAGCGAGTTGCGCTCTGCGCCGCCTGGCATAGCGCTCGAACGGAAGCCAACAACGCACCAGTCGCCTCCTCAGGCGCAAGCAGACCGGAGCTGACGAACGCGCCGTTGACCAGCAACGCCAGCTGGGCCGCGAGTTCCTCCGGTCGCGGCACATCCAGCCGGCGTGCAGTGGACGCAAGGCGTGCTCGAAGTGCCTGCATGTGGGCACGCGACACCTGACGCGCAGGGTGGTCGTGCTCGGCGAACTCCGCGGCCACGTTGATCTGTGGGCAGCCGCGGTAGTTCGAACGCGACAGCCGCTCGCCGATCCAGCGCATGTGTGCCTCCAGTTCGCCGAGCGGGTCATCGGCGTGCTGTTGGGTTACCGCATCCCAGACCGACCAGAAGTCGACGTCCTCGCGCTCGAGGAACGCGACGATCAGATCGTCCTTGGTGGGGAAGTAGCGATAGAGGCTGGTCTTGGCGACACCGGCCTCCTGGATCACCAGGTCGACGCCGACAGCGCGGACTCCGCGCATGTAGAACAAGTCCGATGCGGTCTTGAGGATGTGTTCGCGCAGGTCCTGCGGCTTGGCGTCGCGAGCGCTGCGGCGGGTTTGGGAGGGCGGCTGGGCGGTCATGGGTACGGAGGCCAAGATTTGTGGTTGACAGGATACAGACCTGTCTGTAGGTTGTGCGAAACAGACAGGTCTGTATTGTCACTTTCGGAGAGAGTCCATGAACCATCAACACGCAGCCCCCGTCGCGGTCTATGGCGCGAGCGGGCACACCGGGAAATTCGTTGTTGCCGAGCTTCGCCGTCGTGGCCTACCGGTGATCGCGGTGGGCCGCGACCCCTCCCGGCTTCCCGCGGACCTGCCCGGTCGCACGGCCGCGATCGACGACCCGGCGGCACTCGACCGCGCGTTTGCGGGCTGCGCCATGGTCATCAATTGCGCCGGGCCGTTCCTCGATACGGCCGCCCCCGTCGTGGAAGCCGCGCTGCGCGCCGGCTGCTCCTATCTGGATGTCACCGCGGAGCAGGCCAGCGCGAAGTCGACCTTCGAGACCTATGACCGGGCTGCGCGTGATGCCGGAACCACCGTCATCCCCGCGGCCGGCTTCTACGGTGGGCTTGCCGATCTGCTCGCCAGTGCATTGGTAGGCGACGAGCCGGTGGACGAGATCACGACCGCCGTCGCGCTCGATCATTGGTGGCCGACCGAAGGTACCCGCAAGACGGGCGAGCGCAATCGCGTGCCGCGGGTGGTGATCGAGAACGGGCAACTCGCACCGATGGCGACGACGCCAGGAAACATGGACTGGTCGTTCGCTGCGCCGCACGGCGTGCAGCCGGTGGTGGAGTTGCCCTTCAGCGAGATCATCACCATCGCGCGACATCTGGATGTGCGCCGCGTGCACAGCTATCTCAGCGCGGTGGCGCTCAGCGAAATTCGCGATGCGGCTACGCCGCCGCCGACGGGCATCGACACTGAGGGACGGTCCGCGCAGCAGTTCGCGATGGAGGTCGTCGCCGTCGGCACGAGCGGAACACGTCGCGCGACCGCCCACGGCCAGGACATCTACGCCGTGTCGGCGCCGATCGTGGCGGAAGCGGCCGCACGCATCCTCGATCCCTCTTTCCAGCGTCGCGGTGCGCTTGCGCTGGGCCAGGCGTTCGACGCCCGGGATTTCCTGCGCGCCCTTGCACCCACTCACCTGGCGGTGGCATTCGACCCCGCCTGATCGCTTCCGATCCTGACTTCTACTTACCAACCAAGGAAAACCACGTCATGCAACAGAAAGAACGCGCGCAGCGTCTGGCTGCCCTCCACGTCAAGGGCAATCCACTGGTCCTCTACAACGCATGGGACGCTGGCAGTGCCAAGGCCATCGCGAGTGCCGGTTCGACGGTGATCGCGACCAGCAGTTGGGCCGTCGCCGCGGCACATGGTTACGAAGACGGAGAGTCCATCCCGTTGTCGCTGGTGGAACAAATTACGGCCCGCATCGTCGGCGCGGTCGACGTTCCAGTCACCGTGGATGTCGAGGGTGGATACAGCGACGATCCAGAGGTGTGCGCGGAAAACGTTGCGCGCCTGGTCGATCGTGGCGTGGTCGGCATCAACTTCGAAGACCGCATCGTCGCTGGAACCGGGCTGCACGAGATCCAGGCGCAGAGCGAACGCATTGCGGCGATCCGTCGCATGGCGGACACGCGCGGCATCCCGTTATTCATCAACGCGCGGACCGACCTCTTCTTTGGTGCCGACGTGTCCAAGGAACTATTGGCAGAAGCTCGCGAACGCGCCAAGGCCTACGCCAAGGCCGGGGCTTCCGGGTTCTTCGTGCCTGGCCTGATCGACCTGCACGCCATCGCAGCGCTGTGCGACACGATCGACCTGCCGCTGAACGTAATGAGCATGCCGGGGTTGCCTGACGTACCAACATTGGCCAACGCAGGCGTAGCCCGCATCAGTCATGGCCCCGGACCCTACTTGCACGCGATGGAAGCAGTGCGCGCTGCAGCGCACGGTGTTCCCGCGTAGTCCAACCAGGGCGTTGGAAGCAGTTGCCTAGCGCCGGTAGTCCTGATCAGGCAGCAAGCGATTCGACGCAGACACTAAGCGCGAGCGATCCGGATCGCACGAAACCGGTCGCTCGCACCTGTCGCGCTATGTTGAACCGCCTCTGCGCACGCACTCCATCCGATCAAAGGCGCTCAGAACCGGACACCGAAGGTGAGCTTCCACAGCTTGCTCTTCTCGAGTGTCTCCTCGTCCTCGCCCTGCTCATAGGAATAGCGCACGGTCACATGGTCGGTCGGCTCGATCGAATAGTTGATGCCGGCGCTCCACCATTCGACATCGTGCGGACCCGACAATCGGAAGAAATGTCGGTAGGCGGCATCGGCGGTGATCCGCGACAGGAGCCAACGCTCGGTACGCGGCCACAGTTCGAGCTTGAATGCTGGGCCCAGTCGCACGTAGTCGTCGACGTCCAGCAGGTCCTCGCTGGTCCCGGCGTCGATCACGCGGCCGGCCTGGGCACGAAGCTGCAAATTCATCCTGACCGCGAACGGACCGATGTCTTTCGTGCCATCCATGGGCAGTCCGTCGATCCCGTACAGGAATCCCGGAGTCCAGGCCGCACGCAGTGTCGCGATCCGGCTGTCCTGAATCCGATCCGCTACGTACAACGGCGCGAGGCTGAGCTGGTCCAGGGACTCGAACTCCGCCGCGTACAGAAAACCGGCACTGATCTTCGAGGTGCCATCGTCGTCGGGGCCGGACTGCTTCGTCTGCTCACGCTCGTATCCCAGGAACGGAATCGCCTGGCGATGCGGCGCTTTCGCAAAGTCGTAGCCGAGGAATGCCGAGACCTGGAAGGTCTGGCTGTCCTCGAGGCGGTTGTCGGTGTAGGCCACTTCGGCCTGGGTGACCGCTCGGAGTTCCTGCGGGCCACCGCGGGGCAGGGACAGACTTTCGATGTCGCCGGTCAGGCGCAGCCTGTCCGTGCCGGAAGCCGCAGGCTTCGGTTTTGCCGACGCGGAGGCCGTGCGTTCCGCGCAGGACAGTCGGCGGAAGCGCTTCCGTTCGTCCAGCATCTCCGCGATTCCGCCGTACTCGGGATCCGCCAGGAGCGGCCAATCGAGCTTGTCCTGCGCCGAGGGCGTCGCGACGCGTTCGGCAACGATGTCCGCGCCGAGCGCAGACTGCAAAAGCAGGCGGACATCGTCCAACGAACCGGCATCGCCGTCCGCGCACAGGTCCTTGCCGGCACCGTTGCAATATCCGACGTCGAAAATCGCATCGACGCGCTCGCGCAAGGTCTCGTTGCCGTCCTGATTCGTGTCGAATGCCCCGCGCGAGACCGGTGTCGACGCCGCATCAAGCGCTACATACACCACCTTGACCGGATCGACCGGGTGGCTTGCATCCGCTGCGGCCGGGCACAGGCGCGCGAGATCGATTCCATCCGCGGCTGCTGCACAAGGCAGCGCGAATAGGCAGGCCAGGCATAGCAGTGACCGCTTCATGCGCCACCCCCATCGTCGCAGGCGATGGCTACGCCCGTTGGGCGATAGGCTGTCATCGCCTCGAACAACAGGCGAACGCTGCGGTTGAAGTTCTCGTCGAGCACGGACTCGGCGTCATCCAGGCTTACTTCGGGCAGCGTGTACTCCCAGCTCCTCAGCGTGCTGGCGGCGATCCGTAGTGTTTTCGTCCATGCCTGCTTGTTGCATCCCAGGTCTCCGGGCGGATCGCCGCCCGGCGTGCTCGAGATCCATGCACTGCCCTCGACCCTGCGACCGTGACGCCTCCAGATGGCGCAGCGCAGGGCGCGCCTCGCGTCCTCAAATGCCGTGGATTCCCCAACTGTCATGACGTTTTCCTTGTCGATTGCGGAACGCCCTACTCCATGGCCGGACGCGGAGATGACGGTACTCAAACTGTTCGGCGACTGCGTGCAGTCGATGGTGTGCCCCGCGACGGCGCGCATGGACGCTTCCGACGCATACTCCAGCGAGGCTAACGCAGGGGAGTCATGAACTCGGACAAGGCCGTCCTTCCGACCACGCGCGGACAGCGTCGCGAAGGCTCCCAGCGCCAGCCCGCCGCCAGCGCCGAGCACCGGCACCTTGCGCGTGTCGCACATACGCCCGCGGATGAGCCGTCCGACCTACATTGCACGCGTGCGTACGCCGGCACCGGCCGTGGGGCCCTGCGCATGGCGGCGGACGACGTCGGGGGCCTTCGTACTGCGACAGCGTATGGACTCGATTAAACGCGATGCCCCGGCAGCGCAACTACACAATGAAGTCGGGCTGTTGCCCCTCTGTTCCCGCCTTCGCCTCGCGCCGTGAAGCCTGACTGACACTTTTCCTAATTCGATGTCGATTTCGCGGACCGTCGTTCGTCATAGATCAAAACCGGTATCAATCCAGTGGAGCTTTGGACCACTGGCCGACCGAAAAACTCTGTCTTTCCACGGGCTCCCGGAAAGCAGAGTGCCGACCCTGGAGCCCACCCTTAAGGAAGAACCCGCGTGTCCAAGATGATCTTCGTCAACCTGCCCGTGAAAGACCTGGCGGCGTCCACCCGCTTCTTTGAAGCCATCGGCTGCGAGAAGAACGAACAATTCAGCAATGAGAGTTCCTCTTCGATGGTCTGGTCCGATGCGATCACCTTCCAGCTCCTGACGCGCGACCGCTATGCCACGTTCACGAAGAAGCCGATCGGCGATGCGCACGCAAACAGCGCGATGCTGATCGCGCTTCCGCAGGACAGCCGTGCGCGCGTGGACGAAATCGCAACGGCGGCTGGCCGGGAAGGTGGCAAGGCCGACATCCGTGAGCCCCAGGACCTGGGCTTCCTCTACCTGCGCACCCTGGAAGACCCCGACGGCCATACCTTCGAGCTGATGTGGATGAATCCCGAAGCGGCGATCCCAAGCGCGTAAGCGCTGGACGAGCCGTGTTCCTGCTACGACATACCCTCACTGTCACTACACCTCCAACCCTCCCACTGCGCGACTTAGCCGCGCAAGCGAGAGGGTTGGCCAATGACCCAGGATTCATTGCATGAAGCCTTTAATTGCTGCCTTCTCCGTCGCGATCGCCGCTTGCCTCGCCCTTGCGCCGCGCGTCGCCTTCAGCGCCAACACGGGCGCAGAACTTGCCAGCCCAGGCACTGTGTCAACCACGCGATCGGGGATCGCCCGGATTCGCGGCGGAAACTTCCATTACGTGATTCACGGAAACATAGACGCGCAAACGACGCCGCTACTCGTGCTCCATGGCGCCTACATGTCCTCCGACGGCATGGCGCCATTCGTGGAGCGATTCGCGAAGACGCGGCCAGTGATCGTGTTCGATCAGCGCGGGCATGGACGAACCGCCGATCTGCGTGGCCCGATCACCTACGAAGCGCTCGCTGACGATGCGGCGGCGCTGCTCGAAAGCATTGGCGTCGCCAAGGCGGACGTCTTCGGCTACTCGATGGGGGGCGGCGCAGCCATCCAGCTGGCCATCCGCCATCCGGAAAAGGTATCCAAGCTCGTCACCGTCTCGGCCGGCACGACGCTCGACTCGATCTACCCTGAAGTGCTGCAAGGCATTGCGCACGTCACGCCCGCGGTGTTCGACAACACCGCCATGCGCCGCGATTACGATCGGCTCGCGCCGCGTCCGCAGGACTTCGGTTCGCTGGTCGCGAAGCTCAAGGCGCTGGATGCCACGGCATTCGACTACACCCGCGCCTTCAGCGCCATTGAACACAAAACCATGATCGTTGTGGGCGATTACGACGTCGTGGCGACGGAGCATGCTGTCGCGATGTTCCGCTCGCGAAAAGGTGGCGCGCCTTCCGTTGCGGCACAGGGATTCCTCACGGAGCCGCCGCCGGCCAGACTTCTCATCCTTCCATCCACGTCTCATCTGGGGATCTTAGACTCGGCGGATCTGATCGTGTCTCAAGTCGTACCCTTCCTGGGCGATGTGGCGCCACCTCTGCCAAAGGGCTTCTTCTAGGCAGGTGCATTTGCCGCAGCCGGCGCCATGAGCCCGATGATCTTCGTGGTGCGAGAGGCTCATCGGTCGGACTCGGTGCTGGCGTGCCGCCAACGCAGGTTCACGCGGCGATTCTGCGCCAGGGCGTACTTTCCGTGTCCCGGTCGCGCCATTGCGAGTGGCGTGAAGGGGTCTTTCTTCACGGAGAAGGGTCATGCAACGGCGACTCTCTACATTGGCGGTAATGGTGGCCGCGCTGCTGCTCGCTTCGGGCATTGCGACGGCGCAGTACGACAACGATGGATATGACCTGACCAGTGAGCAGGTCAAATCCAGACTGGAGGCGGCCGGCTACACCAATGTCCATGACTTGGAGCGCGAGGGTGCGCACTTCGATGCCGACGCCATGAAGGACGGCAAGGCCGTGCACCTGCACGTGGATGTCCGGAGCGGCGCCATCACGCCGGTGGCCGACGAAGCGGAAGAAGAGGAAGAGCACGAGTCGCATCGTCAGCCGTAGCCGAGGTTCCCGGCGCACGCCAAGTCGACACAAAAGGAAACGGCCACCTCGCAGTGGCCGTTTCGCGTACAGCAGTGCAACGTCGATCAGAAGCGGCATCCGCCGGCCAGCGTCAGGTTGTCGGTGTTGCCGAAATGCCAGTGAAGTGCAGTACTGCAATGGGTTCGAGGCACGTTTTCAGGCATCTTCGACGCGTCCGCAGACAGGTGCCTCGAGGAGACCTGGATGGCGGAGACTCGGCCGGTAGTCGCCGCAAGTTATTGACTTGTATGCAGGATGCCGCGCCGTGTAGCCTCTGTTGATCGCTCCAAGGGACCGTCCATTCTCTTGGTCCATGGGGACGCACTTCTTCAGGTGCTCGCGTAAGAAGCAGGTAAGGAATGGCGCAGGGGAATGCGCGCCTGGCCGTAATCGAGGCTGGGGCGGAAGAAGCAATGCCAGGAGGGCGTGCGCCCGGCCTGTCTTTGAACGGCTTGGTGCTGCTGGCGCAGTTTCACGGTATTGCAGCCGATGCGCAGCGGTTGGTCCAGGTCGGCCGCGCGCGTGAGCCCTGTGGCGAGACCACGCCGCTGCGGGTGGCGCAGTTCAACCCTGAAGCCATCAAGACCGCGAAGCGCGACAGGCTCATGCCGTTTGTGCGCGCCGATGAATGGCACGGCTGTGCGTACGGTGGGTGGCGTGGTCATTCCGGCGCAACCGCTGCTCGAGGTCGTGCCGAGCGAAGAGTCGCCGGAGGCCGAAGCGACCGTGCTCAACAAGGGCATCGGTTTTGTGAAGCCCGGTCAGCCGGTGACGGTAAGGAGCGGGAGCTTCCCGTACACCCGATGCGGCTATCTGACCGGAACCGTGGAGTCGATCTCGCACGACGCCACGCAGGACGAGAAGCTAGGTCTCGTGTCTCTTGCTCTGTAGCTCGTGGCGCTACGTTGAACATCGACGATGTCGATGTGCGCATCACGCCGGGGATGGCGCGGAGTGTGGAGATCAAGGCGGGCAAGCGGAGGGTTGTCTCCTTGTTAAACCCCCCGTGTACTCATCCCGCAAAAGGAATGCGAGAGAGATAACGAATTTAGCGGTTCAGCCATGAGTTCGGTGCCTTGATGGGGCCGAGCATCGACGTTGACTGCCGCAAGCATGAAGACGATACGCCCCCTGCTGAGGCGGGGTCTGATCGGAAGAAGATAGTCAAACGCTAGCCAGCAAGTATTGAGGACGACATGTATACGAAGGAACAGATCGAGAACCTGACCGCTGATTTATCCCGAACCCTGGCGGCGCTGTACGGCGAAGCGTTGGAAGCCGCTGGCCTGGAGATCAGCGTTCTCGCCGACGACACCCCGGATGAGGTGATTGCCCAGAAGACGGTCGCCGCGTTCGAGGTGGCGACCAAGCAGGCGCTGGATTTGATCGACCTCTTTGGCGCCGACCCAAGATTGGCTGACAGTCCCTTCTGGCCACCGGCGATCGCGCAGACGAAGGCCTCGTTCGAGAACATGCTCAAGGAGTTTCAGAACGCGGAGGCCACCAGCTTCGAGAAGCTGCAAAAAATGGTCGACTTTATCGACGTCCTTGACGAACTACCGGTTCCAACGACGGGCACATCGGTGGGACAGACCAAGCTTGGAAAGCTCTTTGGTCACGCCGGAAAGGTACTTACTGCCGTTGATTACCTGGAGGCTATGCGCACCAGAAACTACAGCGCAATTGCAACCGGCATCACGATGATCGGTGTCGGCTTCCTGGTCGATGCAGTAATTACCGCGGGAGCCGCGGCGATAGGCCTCACCGCTTGGCCGTTTGTCATCGCCGGAGCTGCGATAGGGTGGGTGGTCAACAAGTTCTATGGCGACAAGTTCGAAGAGCTTTATCAATCCATATTCGGAAACGAAGAGGCGGCGTTTGTTGTCGAGCGGTATGCGCGTCTGTACGGAGGCCCATTCCTGCATTTCGACAGCGTCAACTCCGTCGGGCAACTTGGGACATCCGGTGACGACACCAAAGTTGGCCTTTCCGGCCGCACCAATGTCATCGGCGGAGGTAGTGGAAACGACTGGTTGTCAGGTGCCGAACTCACGGACATTCTCGGCGGTGGAGAGGGTGCTGATCGACTCGAAGGCCTGGCAGGCGAGGATCAGCTGATCGGCGCTGGCGGCAACGACTGGTTGAACGGCGGACGCGGAAACGATCACCTGGATGGCGGCGACGGCGACGACGAGTACAAGTTCTATACCGACGACTTCGTTGGGGGCACTGAAGACGTAATCATCGATTCGGATGGCCAAGGCAAGATCCTCTTCAACGATGTCGATATCGCTGGCACAGGCATTGCCTCCGACAAGATCTACCAGAGCAGCACGAATGTCTGGCACACATCGGATGAGCGGTTCGCGTTTTGGGTGACTGGCGAAGTAGGCAGCCAGACGCTCTACATCACGCATCGCGCGACCGGTTCCCGCATCGTCGTCAAGAACTGGCACAACGGCGATCTCGGCATCTCACTGGAAACGCCGCAACAGCAGCCCGACGCCTGGGTGGCACTCACCAACGGAAACGACATCTTCAGCGTGGATCTGCCGCAGAATTTGTCAGCCGCGCCGTCGCCCAGCGGCAACAACGTCATCAACGGGTTCGGCGGCAACGACGCCATCGACGGTGGTTATGGCGACGACCGGATCTGGGGCGGCTCGGGCGATGACTTGCTACTGGGCGGTCCCGGCAACAACCGGATCAACGGAGACGAAGGCAACGATTTCATCATCTGCAGCCCGTACATCTCCGATATGGCGACGCCGAACAATCCGGCGGACTGGTACAACCAGAACGTGGCCGGACGGACGGATATCGCTGCGTACGGCAACGGTTGGTACGTGAGTACAGGTCCTGGATCGGTCGCGGTTCCCAACGCGCGACCGAGCCAGTTCTACTTCCTCGGCTTGAACGCGCCTGGCGACTTCAGCCGCGGCGACTACTGGGGACTGGATGCGGAGTTCCGCGCGCTCAAGGACTGGAATGACGTCATCGATGGCGGCATCGGCAATGACTTCGTCCATTCCGGCGAAGGCAACGACCACATCAGTGGCGGCGCCGACGATGACACGCTGATTGGCGGTGCGGATCACGACACCATCGACGGTGGCACTGGCAACGATCTGATCTTCGGCGATCACGCCCAGGTCTATAACGGTCTCTACGCGGATCATGTCGTTCGCGAAGATGCGGTAATTGGCGGCAACGACATCCTGTCCGGCGGCGACGGCAACGACGAGATCCATGGCGGCGGTGGCAACGACCGCCTGTTAGGCGGCGAAGGCAACGACATCCTGTTCGGCGACGAACCTACCCGTGATGCGCAATGGGCCGGCGTCCCCCTTGGCCTGAACGGCGCCGACTACATCGACGGCGGCAACGGCAACGACATCATCCGCGGCGGCGGCGGCAACGACGAGCTACTGGGCGGCGCGGGCGACGACGAGATCCACGGCGAGTACGAGGAAGGCGACAGCGCGGACCACAGCGTCGACGGCGATGACCTGATCCGTGCCGGAGACGGCAACGACACCGCTGCCGGCGGTGGCGGCAAGGACACCATCTATGGCGATGCCGGCAACGACACGCTGCTCGGCGATGGCAACTCGATCCCCGAACAGTTCCACGGCAACGATGTCCTCTACGGTGGAACCGGCGACGATCGCCTGTTCGGCCAAGGCGGTAACGACCAGCTGCACGGTGGCGCCGACAACGACCGCCTCGAGGGCGGTACCGGGGATGACAGCCTGTACGGTGATGACGGCAACGATCGCGCATTCGGCGGCGACGGCAACGACATGCTGTCGGGTGGATTTGGAAACGACGTCCTTGAAGCCAATGCGGGGGACGACACAGCGCGCGGTGACGCCGGCAACGACACGATTTTCGGCCACGCCGGCAATGATCATCTGGACGGTGGCGACGGCGACGATCACGTCGAGGGCGGCGCCGACAACGACACGATTTCCGGCGGCGACGGCGTCGACAACCTTTATGGCGAGGACGGCAACGACCTGCTGTTCGGTGACGCGGGCAATGACGGCATGTCTGGTGATGCCGGCGACGATGAACTGCACGGCGGCGACGGCAAGGATCTGCTGCTCGGTGGAACGGGCAGCGACCAGCTGTTCGGTGAGGAAGGCAACGACCAGCTGCAGGGCGGCGAGGGCAATGACCGCCTCGAAGGCGGCGACGGCAGCGACATCCTCCATGGCGAGGAGGGCAACGACGAGCTGCTGGGCGGCGACGGAAACGACAGGCTGGTGGGCGGCGCGGGCAACGATGTCCTCACGGGCGGCGCCGGCAACGACCTGTTGCTGGGCGGTCAGGGCAACGATCGCTACGTCTTTGCAAGCGGCTTCGGCAAGGACCAGATCGTGAGTTCGACGGCCGCCTCCGGGGAGCGCGACCTGATCGAACTGCTGGGCGTCGAGAGCATCAACGACCTGACGCTGTCGCGCATCGGTGACGACTTGCAGATCGCGGTGAAAGGCACCAACGACGTGCTCAACATCACCGGCTTCTTCGTTGGCGATCGTTATGAAGTGGCGCTGGCGAGCGGCACCCACTTCACCGTGGACCAGATCGAAACCTTGTCGACGGTGGTCGTAATCGAACCCGATACCTCCCACCAGCCGCAGCCCACCACGACGTTCAACGGCACCTTGGGCAACGATACGATCAACGGCACCCGCGGTTCCGATTACATCCACGGGGGCGGTGGCAACGACATCATCTGGGCCGACGGGAGCAACAGCTACTACCCCAACCAGGGTGATGCCGACATCATCAATGGTGGCACCGGCAACGACGAGATCCATACCGGCCAGGGCAATGACCTGGTGATCTTCGATCGTGGGTTTGGGGTCGACACCCTTTACATCGGCGGCGGCAACTTCAGCGGCGACGTCACGGTCGCCTTCCAGTTTGCGTTCGACCAGAACTGCAGCCTGTACTTCATCGACGACACCGTGGAGATCCGCTTCGCCGACACCGGCGACGTCCTGAAGCTACCGCATTTCCTGTACAGCTCCGAGGGCGGCGACCTCAAGGTCACCTTCGCCAACGGCGTCGTGCTTAAGCGCGAGGATCTGCTGCGGCGTCCCGACCAGATCTCGCAAAACGGCACATCGGTCGGTTTTGAAGGGTTGGGCGGAACCGGCCTGGTGTTGGGCGAGGGTGGCCCGATTCCGTTCTGGGAACCGGTGCCGTTGCCGTTGGGTGGCTTCGACTCTTCCGAGTCGCGCGACGGCGATGACTTCGTCGACTTGACCACGCGATGGGGGTCGTCGTACGCGCCGATGATGGGGTCGGGCAATGACACTTTGTTGTTCCTGTCGGCGTCCACCGTGTACGGCGACGATCCTGGGACCAATCCCTGGTTCCAAGGCGACGACCGACTGATCATGGTGCGCGAGGTCCCGTACGGCGCCATCCCGCACATGTACGGCATGGGCGGAAACGACCTGATGATGGCAGGCGGCACCGGCAACTGGGCGGCGCTGTACGGCGGCGAGGGCAACGATGTCCTGTATGGCCGTCCCTTGGAGTACAACCCGAACACCCTGTACGCGGCGAACCTCTTCGGCGGAGAGGGCGACGACACGATCTATTCCGGTGGTATTTCCACCGTCAACGGCAACGCCGGCAATGACTTGATCATCGGCGGCGCCGGTTGGGACGCCGTGCAGGGCGGCGACGACAACGACGTCATCTACGGTGGCGACGGTGATGACCAGCTGTTCGGTGAAGCGGGCGATGACATCGTCCGCGGCGACGACGGGAACGACTTTATCGTGGGCGGCACCGGCAACGACTTCCTGGAAGGCGGGTCGGGTAACGACAGCCTGATGGACAGTTACGGAAACAACGCGCTCTCCGGCGGCGGCGGCAACGATTGGATCAGCGTCGGAAGCGACTCGGTCAGCGTGCCCGCCGCAGGGACGAACCATATCGACGGCGGCGATGGCAACGACACGATCCTCGTCCGCGGCACCTCTGGTACCAACTACATCGATGGCGGCGATGGCGATGACTACATTGATGTCCAGCGTGGAACCGGAACCTATGAGATTCACGGCGGCGCCGGAAATGACACGATCTTCGTGCCTTCGAACACTGGTGAATTCGTCATCGATGGCGGTGTCGGCGACGATCAGATCCAGGGCGGAAGCAACTTCACCCTGCGGCTGTATCAGGGTGCCGGTTCCGACTTCATCTACTACAACTATTGGGTCACCCCGACCCAGTCAACCATCATCGAGTTCGACGCATCGGTATCGCCCGGCAGCGTCGCCTTCGAGCGCAACGGCATCGATCTGGTCATCCGCTACGGCAGCGGCGACGAACTGCGCGTAAACGGCTACTACGCCGCGCATGGTGCGTCCGATTACGTTTCCTACTTCTACCCCCAGCTGGAGGTCCGCTTCAGCGACGGATCGATGTTGAGCCCCGAGGATGTCTTCGCGAAGGTCATCACCTGGGGAACCAGCGGAGACGACACCATCACCGGAGCGGCGGATGGTCCCAACGACATTCGCGGCGGCGGCGGCAACGACCGATTGACCGGTGGCATGGCCACGGACCGCATGGATGGCGGGGAAGGCAATGACATCATTTTCGGCGGTTCCGGTGGCGACACCCTGATCGGCGGTGCAGGCGACGACCAGATCAATGCCTATCGATTCGACAACGATCCGTGGTGGTTCAACGATGGCGTGCACCACGTCGATACCACCGGTGTGAACACGATCATCGGGGGCACCGGCGATGACATGCTGTCCGGCAGCTTCTATCGGGACACGTACATCTTCAACAAGGGCGATGGCCACGACATCATCTGGGACTATGACGAGCTGTCGTCCAACTCCATCGACACCCTGCAGTTCGGCGCGGACGTCGCGCCCGCCGACATCGACTTCAGCCGCGATGGCATCGACCTGATCCTGACGCTCCGCGACACCGGCGACTCCGTGCGGATCGCCGGGTGGTTCGAGGTCTACGGCGATGTCGGTGATCCCGATCTGGGAACGAACGGCGTCGACCTGATTTCGTTCGCCGATGGCACCGTCTGGACAGTCTCCGACGTGGCGATGCTGCTTGACCAGCATGGAATCGCCAGCGAGCCGGTCCGCTGGGTCTACAACGACAACATCGTGGTCCACGGCAGCAGCGGGGACGACTACATCGACATCTCGGCCTACGGCGGCGAGCGCAGCGATGCCCTGCATGGCGGCGCTGGCGACGACACGCTTATCGCGAACGCGGGCGGCGACCTGCTCGACGGCGGCGCGGGCAACGACACCATGACGGGTGGCGTGGGCAGCGACCTGCTCGATGGCGGCACCGGCAACGACCTGATGCGAGGCGGTGCACGTGGCGATACCTATGTCCTGCGCCGCGGCGCGGGCGAGGATCGCATCCATGATCTGGGCGAGGCCGGTGACGCGGCGGACATCGTCCGCTTCGACGATGTCGCTTCTGGCGACGTCCGCTTCGTCGGTCGCAATGGCGATGATCTGGTGATTGCTTATGGATCGGGCGACCGCGTCGTCGTGCAGAACTACTTTGGCGATCAGGCCAACGTGATCGAAGAGTTCCGCTTCAGCGATGGCGTCGTCTGGACGGTGACGGACATCCAGGCGAGGGCGGTGGCGCTGCTATTGGGCACCTCCGGCGCGGACACCCTCATCGGCGCCACGGATGCGACCTCGGTACTGGATGCCGGCGCGGGCGACGACACCCTGTTGGGCGGCGCGCGCAACGATGTCCTGATCGGTGGCTCCGGTAACGACCGCCTCGAGGGCGGCTTGGGCGCGGATGACATGTCCGGTGGTTCCGGAAACGATGTCTATGTCGTCGACGATGCGGGGGACGTGGTCAGGGAGCTGGCGGGAGACGGGATCGATCTGGTCATTTCGTCCGTGTCGCATGTCCTCACCGGCAACGTCGAGAACCTCACGCTCTCGGGCAGTGCGGCGATCGACGGCACCGGCAATGCGTTCGACAACCAGATCTCGGGCAACGTCGGCGACAACGTCCTGAGTGGCCTGGATGGAAACGACACGCTCGATGGCATGGCCGGAAACGACAAGCTCATTGGCGGCCGCGGCGACGACACCTACGTCGTAGACGCCACCGGCGACAGCGTCACCGAGCTGGCCGGCGAGGGCATCGACCTGGTTCGGAGCAGCATCAGCTACACGCTCGGCGGCAACGTCGAGAACCTGACGCTGACCGGCACGGCGAACATCAATGCCACCGGAAACATCTTGGCCAATGTGCTGGTCGGAAACGCCGGCAACAACACGCTCAATGGCGGCAAGGGCGCCGACCGCATGGCCGGCGGGCTGGGCAACGACGTCTACGTCGTCGATGACGCCGGGGACATCGTCGAAGAATTGGCGAACGAAGGCACCGATCGCGTCAACGCGTCGATCAGCTACAGCCTGGGCGACGCCATCGAGAACCTTACCCTGACTGGCACGAGTAGCATCAACGGCACCGGCAATGCGCTGAACAACGCGCTGACCGGCAACGCCGCCAACAACGTACTGAACGGCGGCGACGGCAATGACAGCCTCAATGGCGGGGGCGGCGCCGACACGCTGATCGGTGGCACCGGCAACGACGTTTACACCATCGACGATGCGGGCGACCTGGTCGTCGAGCTGATGGGCGAAGGTACCGATCGTGTCAACGCCTCCATCACTTACGTGCTGGGAGAGAACGTCGAGAACCTGACTCTCACCGGATCGGACGCGGTCAATGGCACGGGCAACGCGTTGAACAATGTGCTGACGGGCAACGCCGCCGATAACGTGCTGTGGGGAGGTGAGGGCGACGACAACCTCAACGGTGGCCTGGGCAGCGACACGCTTGCAGGCGGGCTGGGTGACGACCGCTATACCGTGGACAGCGAAGGCGACGCGATTGTCGAACTGGCCGGCGAAGGCATCGACACGGTCTACTCCAGTTTGTCCTATCTGCTTGGGAGCAACCTCGAGAACCTGGTCCTGACCGGCGCGAATGCCATTGATGGCACCGGAAACGCGTTGGCCAACCGGGTGACCGGCAACGCCGGCGACAATCTCCTGGATGGCGGCGACGGCAACGATGTTCTGGTCGGTGGAGATGGCATGGACCGGTTGCTGGGTGGCACCGGTAACGACAACCTCAACGGCGGTGCCGGCGACGACCTGATGGAAGGTGGGCTCGGCGACGACGTCTATACCGTCGATTCCACGGCTGATGCCGTGGCCGAACTGGCTGACAGCGGCACGGACACGGTGTATTCCAGTCTCGGCTACGCGCTGGGCGACAACGTCGAGAACCTTGTACTTACGGGCACACAGGCCATCGACGGCGTCGGTAACGCGCTGCGCAACCGACTCACCGGCAATGCTGCCGACAACACCCTCGATGGAGGGGCGGGAATCAACACCTTGCGTGGCGGCGCAGGCGACGACACCCTGCGCGCCAGCAGTACGGGTGCCGACTACACGACGTACGAAGGCGGTACTGGTAACGACCGCCTCTTCGGCACGCAAGGGGGCGATACGTATCTGTTCAATGTCGGGGACGGTGACGACACGATCATTGATACATTCGGTGCGGATCGCCTGCGTTTCGGTGCGGGCATCGCGAAGGAAGACCTGCAGTTCCACCGTACCGGTGACGATCTGGTCATGGCCATCGGGAACGGAACCGACTCGATAACGATCGAGGACTGGTACGTCGGCAACGACAACCGTATCGAGACAACCTACTTCGCTGACGGATCCAAGCTGACGGCCGCACAGGTCGAGCTGCTGGTCACGGCGATGGCGGCGTTTGCACCACACGATGCCGCGGTAGGTGCGTTCACAAATTGGGAGCGGAAGGCGCCGGGCGAGTTGGTGCTTGCATCGCCCCTGTAACGGAGAAATGCGCAGCCCGAGGCACAAATGCGGGCTGCGCCCCGTACGACAGGGGGCTATTCAGTAGCTCGCGAATGTCCGAACTGGCCGGCAGCGCATGGCCTCCACTGACGGCGTCGAGGGTGGGGCGCGCGATTGCGACCGTGTCGCGCGCCAGGGCGGCGCAAAGAGAAACGGCCACCTCGCGGTGGCCGTTTCGCGTACAGCGATACCGCGTCGATCAGAAGCGGTATTCGCCGCCCAGCGTCACATTGTCGGTGTTCACCGAAATGCCGCTGAAGTCGGCGCGCTGATGCACGTCGTAGTTGAGGGTGACGCCGAACGACTCGTTGAAGTCGTAGCCCACGCCCGCGCCGATGTAGGACTCGTTCGTGAAGTCGCTACCGCTGCCAACGCCGGCGAGACCGGCTTCGCCCTTCAGGCGTGCCATGCCGGCACGAGCGCCGACGAAGAAGCCGGTCTCGTTGCTTGTGACGTGCTTCTTGATGACCGCGCCCACGCCGATGGCGGACAGCTTCAGCGAGCTGCCGTTTTCGGACTGGTCGTACAGGTTGCTGTAGAAGCCTTCGAGGGCGAAGTTGGCGTTGAACCAGTAACCGCCACGCACCGAGTACGACGTGTCGTCGTCGCTGCCCTTGGCGCCGTTGATCTGGAAATCGGAATCGGCGTTGCCGACTTCGGCGCGGACGAAGGCGTGGCCGTCAGCGGCCATGGCGGCGGTGGACAGGCTGGCCAGGGCCAGGGCGCAGGAAAGAACCAGGGTCTTCTTCATTGCTAATTGCTAATCCGTAAAAAAAGGGCCCCCTCGCGGGGGCGCGTAGGGTGGTGAGTGGGTTCATGTTTGTCAAATTTTCATTAATTCGATGGGGCAAGTCGCGGTCGCCGCGTTAGGCGAAAGCCCCCTCATCCGACGCTGCGCGCCACCTCTTCCCGCGAGTGCTGGGAGAAGGGAGAGCGAAGATGGGGCGGCGCGACCGTGAGTCCTGGAATCTGATCGGCACACTCCACGACACCGCCGATCCCCTATGATCGGGCCGTCCGCGGCGGGACCCGCCCGGGCCGAAGGGGATGGACCAAGGGGTGGCCCATGAGCGACAAGGAACTGCTCGCGCCGCGGTCGCAGCTGGCCGCTCGGATCTTCGCCGGCAAAGGCGAAACCGCGGCCCTTATTCGCGAACGCGACTGGACCCAGACACCGTTGGGGCCCGTGGAATCCTGGCCGCAGAGTCTGCGCACCGCGGTCAGCATCTGCCTCGGCTCGCGCCACCCGATCGTGCTGTGGTGGGGGCCGGAGCGTTGGATGTTCTACAACGACGCCTACCGCCCGATGCTCGGTGAGAAGAAGCACCCGCAGTACCTGGGGGCGTCGGGCCAGGAGTGTTGGGCCGAGGTGTGGGACGTGATCGGGCCGATGATGGAGCAGGTGATCGCCACCGGCGAGCCGACGTGGTCGGAAGACCTGTTCCTCCTGATGCTGCGCGACGGCTATCTGGAAGAAACCTTCTTCACCTTTTCATACAGTCCGATCCGCGACGACTCCGGCATACCCTGCGGCATCTTCAACGCCTGCGCCGAAACCACTGCGCGCGTGCTGAGCGAACGCCGCCTGCAGGCGCTGCGCGCGATGAATGCGCAGGGGCACAGCGTCGAGGAAGCCGCGCAACATTGCGCGGCGGTATGGGCCGACAACGCGCGCGACATTCCGTTCGGACTGATCTATCTGCTCGATCGCAGCGGTGAGCAATTGCAGCTGTTCGGACAGGCCGGACTGGTGCCGGGCACCGCCGCCAGTCCGCGCGAAGTGCCGTTGGCGGCGCCATCGTCGTGGGCCGCCTGGCCGCTGGCCGAGGTGCTGGCGAGCGGACGGCCAAAAGAAGTCGCCGGCCTGGCGCACCGCTTCGACTGTCTGCCCACCGCTCCGTGGGGCGATGCCGCGCACGAGGCCTGGGTCGCGCCGATCCCGCGTCCAGGCTCGGCCACACCCGCCGGTGTTGTGGTGCTCGGCATCAGTCCGCGCCGTGCCTTCGATGCGGCGTACCGCAACTTCTTCGAGCTGGTCAGCAATCAGCTGGCGGCCGCGGTGGCGCATGCACGCGCCTATGCCGAACAGCGCGAGCGCGCCGAACAGTTCGCCGAACTCGACCGAAGCAAGACCACGTTCTTCAACAACGTGAGCCACGAGTTCCGCACGCCGCTCACGCTCATCCTTGGGCCGATCGAGGACGCGCTGAGTACTCCGAATCCTGTGTTGCAAGGCAGTGCGTTGTCTGCGGTGCACCGCAGTGCGCGCCGGCTGCTGCGCCTGGTCAACAGCCTGCTGGACTTTGCGCGCATCGAGGCCGGCCGGATGCAATCGGCGTTTGTTCCGACCGATCTGGCGCTGCTCACCGCCGGGCTGGCGGGCTCATACCAATCGCTGATGACCTCGGCGGGGCTGATCCTGGTCGTCGACTGTCCGCCGTTGCGCGAGCCGGTGTACGTGGATCGGGCACAGTGGGAAAAGATTGTGCTCAACCTGATCTCGAACGCCTTCAAGTTCACGTTCCAAGGCAGGATCGCGGTGCGCCTGCGCGCGCACGACCGGCATGTCACGTTGACGGTCAGCGACACCGGCACCGGCATTCCGGCGGACGCGCTGTCGCGCATCTTCGAGCGCTTCCATCGCGTCGAAGGGGCGAAGGGGCGCAGCTTCGAAGGCACCGGTATCGGCCTGGCCATGGTCCGCGAACTGGTCCGGCAACACGGCGGCGAGATCGAAGTGCACAGCAAGGTGGGCGAAGGCAGCAGCTTCGAAGTGACCATTCCGTTGGGCACGGCGCATCTGCCGCTGGAACAGATCGTCACCGATGCCGGGCCGCTCGCCGCGTCGGACAGCGGCGTCGACACGCTGGAAGCGGCGCAGTGGTTGCACGAACCAGTGCCGGTCGAGGCCGTGCCTGCGGACGATGCTGCGCACGAACGCGCCCGCCTGCTGCTCGCCGACGACAACGCCGACATGCGCGAATATCTGGTGCGCCTGCTCTCGCCGCGCTATGACGTGGAAGCGGTGGTGGACGGCGAAGAGGCGCTGGCGCGCGCGCTGCAACAGCCGCCGGATCTGGTGCTCAGCGACGTCATGATGCCGCGCATGGACGGCGTGACGCTGTTGCGCCGATTGCGGGAAGAGCCTGCGACCGCAACGATTCCGGTCGTGCTGCTGTCGGCCCGCGCGGGCGAGGAAGCGATCGTCGCGGGCCTGGAAACCGGCGCCGACGATTATCTGGTCAAGCCGTTCTCGGCGCGGGAACTGATCAGCCGGGTGCGCAGCAACGTGGAGTTGGCGCGGATGCGCCGTCTCGCGGCCGAGGCTGCGCAGGAGCTCGCCGAGACCCGTGCCGCATTGCTGCAGGATCTCGAAGCGCGGAATCAGGAGCTGGAAGCCTTCAGCTATTCGGTCTCGCACGACCTGCGCGCGCCGCTGCGGACGATCGATGGCTTCAGCAAGATGCTGCTCGAGGACTACGCGAGCGACCTGCCCGAGGATGCGCAGCACTACCTGCGACGCATGGACGAAGGCGTGCGCCGCATGAGCGAGCTCGTCACCGATCTGTTGCGCATGGCGCGCGCCTCGCGCGGTGAGCTGACGCTGGTGCCGATCGATCTGTCCATGTTGGCGCAGCAGGTGGTATTGGCGTTGCGCCACCGCGAGCCCGGGCGCGAAGTCCGGGTCGCCATCGCCGAGCACCTGACCGTACAAGGCGACGGCGGCCTGCTGCAGATCGCGCTGGAAAACCTGATCGGCAACGCCTGGAAATTCACCACGCGGCAAGCCGCACCGTTGATCGAGATTGGCCGTGAGCGTCAGGGCGACGAAGACGTCTTCTTCGTGCGCGATAACGGCGCCGGCTTCGACATGGCGCAGGCAGGCAAACTGTTCGCACCGTTTCAGCGCCTGCACGCGGACGCCGATTATCAAGGCACCGGCCTCGGCCTCGTCACCATCCAGCGCATCGTCGCGCGACACGGCGGACGCATCTGGGTGAGCGCGGCGGTGGGCGAAGGTGCGACGTTCTATTTCACACTGGCGCCCGGCTTCTCGACCCCTCGCCCCGCTTGCGGGGAGAGGGACAGCGTCGCGTAGCGGCGCAGGGTGAGGGGAGTGAGTGCAACCGCGGGAAGCGCCCCTCATCCGGTGCTTCGCACCACCTTCTCCCCGCTGCTGCGGGGAGAAGGACAGTATCCCGGTCGCAGTTCGCGCTTCGTCCCCTTGCTACAGCACAGGCAGCACGAACGCGAACACCGCGCCCAGCGACGTGCAGGCCGCCGCCACACTCCACAGCACGACACTGGCCCGCCGCAATCGTGCGCAGGCTCGCCCCAATGCTGGATCGGTGGGGCATGCCAGTGTGCGAGCGCGCCACAGCAACACGCCCGATAGCAGCAGGAGTACGAACGCAAGTCCAAACACCGCGCCCTTATGCTCCGACAGCCACACCAGCTGCGGCACCGCGGTCACCAACCCGGCCAGCGCCGCGCCGGCACCCAAGGCGACCATCACCGCCGGCAGCACGCAGCACACCAGCGTGCCGCTGCTGGCGAGCAGCGTCAGCACGGCGACACCGAGGTTGCGCCGCAACGGTGCCTGCATCGGGATCGCGTCAGTCATCGGCCTGCATCCGTTGCCGCAGTTCGTCGAGCGAGTGCGCGGTGCGACGGATGCCGATCACGGTGTAGCCGGAATCCTTGAGCGCCTTGCGCAGCGTGGCGTCGTCGATGTCGCTGCCGTCCTTGAGCTTCACCGCGACCAGGCGGTGCTCCAGGCTGACGAACACGTCTTCGGTAGCCGGCAGTGTCTTCAGCGTCTTCTCGATGCCTTGCGCGCAGAAGCCGCAGACCAGCCCGTTCACGTCCATTTCGATTGTCTGTGCCGCCGCAGCGAGCGGCGATGCGGCGAGCAGTAGCGCTGCAATCAGTAGCTTGAATCGGTTCATGAGCAATCCTCAGAAATTGAACATGGCCATGGCCTGGAGCTTGCCGTCGGTAGTGGCGCCGACCTCGACCCAGGTGCCGCGCTTGAAGAAGCGCACCAGCAGGGCGGTTTCGGTGCCCTCGACCAGGCCGCCGGTATAGCGGCGGCCCTGGACGACGAACCAGGTGGCCAGGGTGTCGTAGTCGTGCTTGTAGGGCGCCCAGCCCAACTGCAGCGTGTCGATGCGATGCGAGTAGCGATCGCTCTCCTGCAGATCGGAGCGGAAGGCGCCGTACACGCGGCGGGTTTCGTAGTCGAACTGCGCGCCGGCATTGCGCGCCAGGATGCTGCCGTCGAAGTCGTTGCCGGTGGCACGGCCGAGTCCGCCCCAGACGAAGACGTTGGCCTGCGCGCCGGGCAGATTCCAGCGCTTGGCCAGCAGATTGCCGCGCAGATAGGTGATGTGACGCTGCTTGCGGCCGTCTTCGCTGTTGAGCTCGAGCCAGCCGCCCCCGACCGAGTACCAGTAGCGCGGGGCATGGAACAGCTGCACCTCGTTCATGGTGCCCGCGCCGTATTCGGCCATGGCGGTGGTGCCGTTGGCGAACGCGATCGGCTTGGCCGCCGCGACCATCGGCAGCAGACCGGACAGCAGCAATGCTGCCCGGCGTAGGTGGAAACGCATTGAGATTCTCCGTGAAGGCCGCGCACGGCGGCATGTGGACGCGGAGCGCGCTCGTTGGGGTCACTACGGAGCAATCACGCGATCGGAGGTCGCAGCGGGGTATCAAGCACCCGCGACGGCGGGGCCGGTGCGTTCCATTGGGCGTGAACCACATCGAGCGGAATCGCCGCCGCGAGCCGCGGCAACGTCGGCAGGCATGCCGTGCCCAGGCAGGCGGACAGGTCGCAGGAAACCACCGTGCAGCAATCGCAGGGCCTCTCGTGCTTCGCCGCGGACGCGTTCATGTCATCGCCGCAAGGCATGTCCGCCATCGTCGCGGCCATGCGCGCGGCCGCCGCGATTTGCAGCGCCTCGCTCGCGGCCTGCGCAGGCACCATCGTGGTCGTCGCGATCATCGCGATGATCACCAGCCAGTGCGTGGCCAGACGAAGTAGGGCGCGCGGAAGCATGAGCCGGATTCTAGCTCGCGATGGCATCCGGGATCGGCCGCGTGTCGGCGCAGTTCGCCGCTCGGGTTCCGGGTAGCGGTATGCTTGGTTCGGAACGAGGCACTCGTTCCTCGGCTGCAACAGGTGGGACTGCCGAAGGGAGCGGTACCGGCTGCTTCAGGAGGACCGATGGGCGACATATGGAATGTCCTGCTGGTCGAAGACGACAGCATCGATGCGCAGCTGATCGAGGCTTACCTGAGCAAGGCGGCTCCCTCGGGCGGGCAGCACTTCCAGATCGAGCGCGTCACCCGCTTCGGCGCGGCGGTCGAGCGGCTGTCGAGGCCCGGGCAGAGCTTCGACGTCGTGTTGCTGGACCGAGGATTGCCCGATACCGATCGCGCCACCGCCATCGACGAGCTGCGCGAGCGCTTTCCCGCCCTGCCGATCGTGGTGCTGACTGGCCTGGACGATCCCAGTGCGGCGATGGACGCCGTGGCGCACGGCGCGCAGGACTACCTAGTCAAGGGTCGGGTTACCGCGGAATCGCTGTCGCGCGTACTCAACTACGCGATCACGCGGCAGCGCCTGGAGCAGCAGGTGCGCGAACGCGAGGCGGAGCACCGCGCGCTGTTCGAACAGAATCCGGTGCCGATCTGGGTCTACGACGTCGAAACGCTGCAGGTCCTGGAAGTGAACGAGGCGGCCCAGCGCAACTACGGATGGACCCGCGAAGAGTTTCTCGCGATGCGGGTGACCGATATCGCCGAGGACCCTGATGCGGAGACGTCGCCGACGGACGATGACTCCGGCCTCGACGGTGTCGTCCAACGGCATCGCACCCGCTACGGCCACGAGATCCTGGCCGACGTCAGCGTGCACACCATGGGGTTTCGCGGGCGTACCGCCTGCCTGGTCCTGGCCCTCGATGTCACCGAAACCCAACGCATGGTCGAGGCCCTGGCCACCAGCGAACAGCGCTATCGCGAACTGTTCGAGATGAGCCTCGGACTGATCTGCGAGCACACCCTCGACGGTACGCTGGTGGCGGTCAATCCGGCCGCGGCCAACGCGCTGGGTTACGAGCCGCAGGAGCTGATCGGCACGTCGCTGACCGCGATCGTGCCGGAACGCTTCCGCAAACAGGTTGGCCTGTACCTCGGCGCGATCGCACGCGATGGGAGCTTCACCGGCATGATGACGGTGCAGCACCGCGACGGCCAATGGCGCGCCTGGCGCTTCCACAACCGTCTCTATGATCAGGGCAGCGCGGCGCCACTGGTCATCGGTCACGCCCAGGACATGACCGATGAAGTGCGGCATCAGCAGGAACTCCAGGATGCGAGCCTCACCGATCCACTGACCGGCGCCCGCAACCGGCGCTATCTGACCTACCTGACCCGCAGCGGCGCACTGACGAACTGGGGGTGTCTGCTCATCGATCTGGATCACTTCAAGCAGATCAACGACACCTATGGCCATGAACGCGGCGATGAGGTGCTCCTTGGCGTAGTGCAATTCCTCAAGTCGCAATTACGCGAGGAGGACGTGGTCGTGCGCATGGGCGGCGATGAGTTCATGGTCCTGCTGCGCAACGAGGCCGCTGCGACCGCCGCGACCCTGGTCCAACGCATAGACGAAGCGGTCATCCAGGGAAAGTCGCCCTGCGGCCTGTCGCTGGGCTGGGCGGTGCGTTCCGACGACGAGTCGCTGGATCGGACCATCGCCCGGGCAGACCAGCAGCTGTACGACGGTCGTCGGATGCGACGCGGCGAGACGGTAAGCGAGCACTGATCCTGCGCCCGCTGCGAACGCTGCCCGCGCGTTGATCTCTTTTGCTGTGTCGGCCCGGTGTAGCGCGACGATTCGGAACCCCAGACGCCCACGGCGCTATGCTTGCCCGCCCGCTCATTCCTGGAGTGACACATGGTCGGCAAGGCGTACGCGAATCCCACGCGAACCATGAAGCGGTCCGCTGCAAGGCCCGTTCTCCGCATGACTGGCAGTGCGCAGATCGCCAGGGCACTGGGACAGGTCTGACGCCGTGAATTCGCGCCGTCGCGTTGCTTCCACCGGCACGGAGCGCTCGCGTGAAGTCGGACGCCGCGCTTCGATCAAGGCATCCGATCGTGTGCATGCAGCCGCTGAGGACACCGATAGTCCGGCACGAGCCGATAATCGCCCGGACCCCGCCCTGTTGCGCCGCCTGCTGCGTGCGAAGGACCGCATGGATGCCGCGTCGCACGAGGAGTGGCCGGTGCATCGGCTGGCTCGGGTGAGCCGCGTGTCCGAGGCGCACTTCGCGCGCTCGTTCAAGGACGCCTTCGGCATCCCGCCGCATCGGTACCTGCTCACGCGCCGGATCGAACGCGCCAAGACCCTGCTGCGCGACACCGAATTGCCGATCACCGATATCGCGTTCCAGACCGGCTGGCAAAGCCTGGGCACGTTCGGACGCACCTTCCGCGATATCACCGGCGAGAGCCCGGGCGAGCTGCGGGCGCGCGAGAAGGCCGCACGGCACGCGCTGGAGGAAGTGCCGGCGTGCTTCGTCAGCGCCGCCTACCGGCCCAACCTCACCTCCGCAGTTTCGGAGAAGCGGCGCCAGGAGGCGGCCGATAGCATCCTGACCGACGACAACAAGACCTAACGGAGGTCATATGAATCAGGGTGTAGGCGTAGTTGGTTTGTACGTGCGCGACCAGGAGGAAGCCCTCCAGTTCTATGTCGGCAAGCTGGGATTCCGCGTGCATACCGACGCGCGCAATGGGGATTACCGCTGGCTCACGGTCCAGCATCCGGAGCAGCCGTCGTTCCAGCTGGGCCTGTTTTCCCCGCAGTCGCCGACGGTCGACGCTTCGACGGCGCAGACCCTGCGCGAGGTGGTGGCGAAGGGGGCGATGCCGCCGCTGGTACTGATCGTCGACAACTGCCATGCCGCGTACGACCGCATGCATGCGCAGGGCGTGGAGTTCACCCAGGAGCCGGTGGCGCGCTACGGCAGCGTCGATGCGGGCTTCCGTGATCCGTCGGGGAACGGCTGGAAGATGATCGAAGCCGCCCGCGGCTAAACATCCGACGCGATACCAATGATGCCGCGCGGGCGGCTTAGAACGACGAATCGCCCGCGCGGTCAGAAGGTGCAGCATCAAGGAGTGTGCAGTGAACAAATGGATCCGCCAGTTCCACCGCTGGACATCGATCGTCTTCACGCTGACCGTCATCGCCACGTTCGTCGCCCTGGCACAGAAGACGCCGATGGTCTGGGTGTCCTACGTACCCTTGGTGCCCTTGGCCCTGCTCGCAGTGACCGGTCTCTATCTGTTCGCGCTGCCATATGTCGCCAAGTGGCGCGGTAGGCAGCCCGCCGACGGATAGGTGGGACTGGACTTCTCACGGATCACAGGAAAGGAAAACTCATGAAGAAGACCGGAAACGGTGCGACTGCCGGTACGGCCGCCCAGCTGATCGACGCACGCATCAAGGAGCTGAGCGACTGGCGCGGCGAGACGCTCGCTCACGTGCGCAAGCTCATCCAGCAGGCCGACCCGGACGTGGTCGAGGAATGGAAGTGGGGCGTGCCGGTGTGGTCGCATGCGGGCATCCTGTGTACCGGCGAGTCCTACAAAAGCGCGGTGAAGCTGACCTTCGCCCAAGGCGCCTCGCTGGACGATCCATCCGGGCTGTTTAATTCCAGCCTCGAAGGCAACACGCGACGCGCGATCGATATCCGCGTCGACGACGAGATCGACGAAAAGGCGTTGCAGGCGTTGATCCGCGCGGCCGTGGCGCTCAATGCCGCTGCCTGAGCCAGGGCACGATTCGGGCGGCGTAGTGGGTCAAGTTGATGCAGACTTGATCCCTAGCCAAACCCGAGTCGCCGCGGAGATCTGCATGAAAGCAATGGTGCTACTGATCGGAATCCTGATTGCCGGTGCGGCGCAAGCGGAGGTCAAACCGTCTGCCCGGCCGCAGGCCATCGAGGTCAGCCCACAGGCGGTCAGAACCTTGAGCAATCCCGACATGCAACTGTCGGTACTCAAGCAGCAGATGGCACTGCTGCAACAGAAGCAGGCCAAGCAGCAGGAGGAGATCGCATCGCTGCGCGAGCAGAATTCGCAGCTCGCGTCCTGTCTGGGCCGATTGAAGAGCGAGCTCAAGGACCTGAAGCATCCCGGCACGAGCGACGCTGGGGTAGTCGTGCAGACGAAGTCGATCTACGAAACGGAAACCGACTCCTGTCCCTAGCGGATCAAGCGATCCGCCGACCGATCGCCTAGATCGCTAGCCTGCAATTTCAAGGTCTCCTCCGAGAGGCCGGCGATCCATCGAGTCGCATGGCGTACGACGGATCAGTCGCCACTTCCCTGCCTGGCCAGCCCGTAATCTTCGCAGTAGCTGCGAAGCTTGTTGGAGACTTCCTGCCACGGCGCCGATACCGGTGTACGCAGCACTTCCCAGTTTTCTTTCAGTTCGGGCTCGATGTCTTCCCAGCGCGTTCCGCAACAGCGGTTGCGCGCGATGCGCATCAAGGCAAGCAGCGTCAGGTCATTGGCCGCGGAGTCGAAACGGTTCATGCCGGTTCCCTCGAATAGCGTCGCTCGACGCCGGGAAAAAATAGATCGCTTGGCGTGAAGTCCGAGTCGGCGATGCACGCCGGTCGCGCAGCCGCTTCGGCGTGCATTAATGCTTCAGCTCGCTGACGGTTGGAATTCGCACAATCGCGACAAAGCCAAATGGGCGGCTACAGCTGTCGTGCCGGATCGCTCAGTTCCAGTTCCCGCAGCACCACGCCTGCCTGGGTGCGATTGCGAACGCCGAGCCGGTCGAAAATCGCGGTGAGGTGCGCCTTTACCGTGCGTTCCTGCACATCGAGGCGATCGGCGATCTGCTTGTTGAGCAGGCCTTCGGCGACCAGCACCAGCACGCGGAACTGCTGTGGCGACAGGCTGGCCAGGCGCGCGGCGAGGTCGGCGTCGTGCACGCTGGAACGCGCGCGCGACACCGGTGCGCGCAGCGCGGCCGGCAACCATTGTTCGCAGCCGAGCACGGTGCGGATCGCCTCGCGTAGTTCGTCCAGCCCGGAGCTCTTGGGCAGGTAGCCGGCGGCGCCGTGATCGAGCGCGCGCCGGATCACGCGCGGATCGTCGTTGGCCGACACCACCACCACCGCCACGCCCGGGTACTGCGCGCGCACCGCAGCCAGACCGGCGAGGCCGTGGTTGCCGGGCATGTGCAGGTCGAGCAGGACCAGGTCGATGTCGGGCTCGGCTTCCAATGCGGCGAGCACGCCCTCGAGCGAATCGGCCTCGCGTACCTGCAGGTCGGCGACGGCATCGGCCGCGGCACCGCGCAATGCGGCACGGAACAGCGGATGGTCGTCGGCGATGAGCAGGGTGGGCATGCGGAGGTCAGAGCTCGCGCGTCATGAACGTACTGTTGGCATCCTCGGCGTACTTGCCGAAGGGTTTGCATTCGACGAAGCCGGCCGACGCATACAACCCGCGTGCCGCTTCGAAGTAGGCCATCGAGCCGGTTTCGAGGCTCAGCCGGCGATAGCCGGAGGCGCGGGCCTCGGCGATCAGGTATTGCAGCAGCGTGCGGGCGACGCCCCGGCGCAGATGGGCGCGGGCGGTACGCATTGTCTTGATTTCGGCGTGGGTGGCATCGAGGTGCTGTAGTGCGCCGCAGCCCAACAGCGCGCCGTCATCGTGCAAGGCCCACACCCGAACGTCCGGGCGACGCAAACCGTCCAGATCGAGCGCATGCTGGCTCTCGGCTGGCGCGGTGGCCTGCATCGCCGCGCGGTGTTCTTCGAGCAGCGCCACGAATGCGGAACTATCCAGATCAGCGCGCGCTATCCGCATGGCCTACTGCACCGTCCAGCCGCCATCCACATCGATGGTGTGTCCGGTGATGTTGCGCGCATGCGCGGACATCAGGAATGCGGTGATCCCCGCCAGTTCCTCGAACGTGATGAACACGCCCTTCGGCATCGGCTTGAGCATCACCTCGCTCACCACCTGCGCTTCGGGGATGCCGCGGGTGCGGGCCTGGTCGGCGATCTGCTTGTCGACCAGCGGCGTCTTCACGTAGGTCGGGCAGATGGTGTTGATGGTGATGTCGGTGCCGGCGGTCTCCAGCGCGAGCACCTTGGAGAAGCCGAGCAGGCCGTGCTTCGCCGCGACGTAGGCACTCTTGTACGGCGACGCGACCAGCGAATGGATCGAACCGATATTGACGATCCGGCCGAAGCCGCGTTCGCGCAGGCCCGGCAGCAGGGCGCGGGTCAGGCGCGCGACGCCGACCAGCATCACGTCGACCAGGAACTGCCACTTCTGCATCGGGAATTCTTCCAGCGGGGCGACGTGTTGCAGGCCCGCGTTGTTGACCAGCACGTCGACCGGGCGCGACACCGCGGCCAGTGCGGCGGCGATGCTGTCGTCGGAGGTGACGTCCAGCGCCAGCGCTTCGGCAGAACCGCCATGGGCGCGGATGCCCTGCGCCACGGTCTCGGCGGCTTCGCGATTGACGTCGGTGACGACGAGGTGGTGGCCATCGCGCGCGAGCGCTTCGGCGATGCCGGCGCCAATGCCGCTGCCGGCGCCGGTGATGAGGATGCAACGTGGGGTGGAAGCCATTGGCGTGTGGGGTTTGCGTCGAGACCCTAAGCCTAGCAAGCGCGCATGGCGCGAACGTGGTACGAAGGTACGATGCCGGGGTCGGCACGGCTTGTTAGGCTCGTCGCATGACACTGTCCCACCCGCATCGCGCGCTGCGCATCCTCGCCACGCTTGGACTGGCGACAGGGCTGGT
This sequence comes from Lysobacter tyrosinilyticus, assembly GCF_054779815.1. Taxonomy (NCBI): domain Bacteria; kingdom Pseudomonadati; phylum Pseudomonadota; class Gammaproteobacteria; order Lysobacterales; family Lysobacteraceae; genus Lysobacter; species Lysobacter tyrosinilyticus. The sequence goes on along the minus strand of NZ_BAAGXN010000001.1, from coordinate 79,010 downwards.
CGCATGCGTTTCGACGGGTCCACGCCTGGGCAAGGACTCGACCATGTTCTATGCACTGCGCACCAGCGAACACCGCGGCAACGACGATCTGCTGACTGCCGGACTCGGCCTCGATGGCCTGCGCGTGCCGTCCGCACCCGCGTTTGCCGATCCCGTGTACCCCACGCCGGCGGAGCTGCGCCGGCGGGCGATATGGAGCAACTGGCGCGGCATCGCCGATCTCACCCCCGCGGGCAGATACGGTGAGCTGTACGGCAGCACCGCGAACGTGCCCGGAGTCGAGTTCCATGCGATGGCGAGCGTGCCGGGAGCCGCGCAACCGCACCGCGTGATGGTGCAGGTGCCCGACGCGTTCGATCGGAGCCGGCGCTGTCTGGTCGTTACCGCGTCGTCGGGTTCGCGCGGCATCTACGGCGCGATTTCCGTCGCCGGCGGTTGGGGTCTGCCCAGGGGCTGCGCCGTCGCTTACACCGACAAGGGCGCCGGCACCGACTACTTCGATCTCGATGCGGGGCTCGGGGTGGCGATCGACGGCGCTGCGCAAGCGGGCGATGGTCCGCTGGCCTTCGCACCTACGCCGGACAGTGGCCACGGCATCGCGTTCAAGCACGCGCACTCGCGCGACAACCCGGAAGCCGATTGGGGACGGCATGTGCAGCAGGCCGCGCGCTTCGGCCTGCAGGCGCTGGACGAAGCCTTTCCGGAACTCGCGCCATTTACCTTCGCCAACACGCGCGTGATCGCGGCGGGCATTTCCAATGGCGGCGGCGCGGTGTTGCGCGCGGCCGAAATCGAAGGCCACGGCGATGAAGCCGACTGGCTGGATGCCGTGGTCGCGGGCGAACCGCAGCTCACCGTCGATGGCGCCCGGCCGATGTACGACTACGCCACCGAAGCGGGCTTGTTGATGCCGTGCGCGTTGCTCGACGTCGACGATCTGCCGGCCTCGCCGCTGTCGGCACAGATCAGGCAATTCGCGCCGCTGCGTTGCGCCTCGCTGGCGGCGGCGGGCGTGTTGCCGGCCGGCGACGTGCGCGCGCAGGCACGCGCCGCGCATGCACAACTCAATGCGAGCGGCTGGACCGATGCGACCCTGCGCGCGAGTGCGTTGTCGGTGGATTTCGATCTGTGGCGTGCTCTCGGTGCGACCTACGCGTCCGCGTATGGCCGCTACGGGGTCGGTGAGCATCCGTGCGGCTTTTCCTTCGCCGCGCAGAATCCGGATTTCAGTCCGCGCGCCGCGACCGCAGTCGAACGCGCGGCGTGGTGGAGCGATGCCAGCGGGATTCCGCCGGGCGCGGGCGTCGGCTTGATCGACACCAAGCTGGCCGCACCGGATTTCAGCTTTCCCGGTGTGCAATGCCTGCGCGCGTTGTGGACCGGCGACGGAATCGACGCGCAGCGTGTGCGCCGCGGCGTGGCGGAAGTGCGCGCAAGCCTGCCGCGTAAAGGCGTGCCGGTGGTCGTGGTGCACGGTCTCGACGACAACGTCGTCCCGCCCGCGTTCTCCAGCGCCCCCTACGTGGCCAAGGCGCAAGCCGCGGGGCGCGATGTACGCTACTGGCAGGTGCGGCACGCGCAGCACTTCGATGCATTTCTGGCGTTGCCCGACTATCGCGCGCGCTATGTGCCGCTGCTGCCCTATGTGTACGCCGCGCTCGATCGCGTGGCCGCACACCTGGACGCCGCCGCGCAACCGTTGCCCGGCGATGCCGTGATCGAAACCGTACCCTCGGCGGGACTGACGCCGCGGTCCCTGGCGATTCCTTCGCACTAGCCGATCAAGCGGGTCGAAGTCCGCGGCATGCAACCTCGAATCGTCGGCTATGCTGCGCGGCCATGCAGCACGCACCGGGGATGCGATGCGAAACGACACCAAGACGCCACGCGGCGCGGCCCGCTGGTCGCCATGCCTGTTGGCGCTCACACTCGCTGCGTGCGGGGCGCGGGATGTGCCGCCCGGCAATGCCGACGTTCGCTCTGCGCTGCGTGACGCCGTCGATCACGTCAACGATCGCGGTGGACTGCACATCAACCTCGGCTCGGCCGGTGGCTTCAAGGATCTGCACTTCGATATCCGCGTGCACGGCGTGATCGTGCACAGCTGCAAGGGCCAGCAGCGGGTTTACGTCTGCGACATCGAGTATCGCGCCAGCTTTCCGCCAGTGAAGGACGAACAGGAGTGGGTCCCCACCACCGTCACGCTGTTCGATGGCCCCGGCGGTTGGCGGGTCATCGAATGAGCGCCTGTTTCGCCCATGCCATCGCCATCAGATCCGAGCCAATGACTCCATTCCGCCGTTCCGCGTTGTTCGTGCTGCTGTCCGCGCTGCCCCTCGCCGCCTTCGCGCAATCGAGCGCGCTGCCGATGCCGCTTGAAAGCAAGGATCCCGCCAAGCCGCTGGAGATCCTCGCCGACCAGACCTGGACCGGCGACGACGTGCGCCCCCAAGGGACCGAGTTCAGCCGCCTGGATGTGGGCAGCTTCAAGTACGACGCCGGCAAGGGGCCGGTGACGCTGGTCGTCGATTACGCGGGCGCGCGCCCCGACAAGGGCGCGGACAGCGAGGCGATCATCGATGTGGGGATCGAATGCCCCGAAGCCGGCACGCCGTGCGCGATTCCGATCGACAAGTGCGTGATCGGCATTCGCAGCGCCTACATGGGCGAAAGCGTGGTCAAGGTCGACGGCACGCCGGAAGCGACCTGGGTCGGGCGCGAGTCGCACGACTACCGCTTCGACGACGGCACCGTGGTCCAGGTGCAGCTCTCGCTGGGGGAGCGCCAGAACCTCGATCCGAAGGCGATTCGCGCGCGCCTGTTCTACGGCGACTACGACCGCGCGGCCCTGCCCGGCCAGCAGACCCGCGGCGGGCTACTTCTGAAGATTGTCGCCGCGGTCGGCGTGATGGTCGCGCTGTTCCTGTGGTGGATGCGCCGCGCCTGAGCGAGTCCGGGGCGACTTTTGCGCCCCACCGCGCGCTAGGCGACAATCGCCGCCCTTCTGTTTACCCGGCTGTCGTAACCCGTGAACGTCCAAGAACTGCTGGCCTTCGCCGAACGCAATCCCATGCTCTCGCTGGGCCTGGTCGCGGTCACCGTGGCACTGATCTACACCGAGATCGCACGTCTGTTCCGCGGCTACAAGGCGCTGCGCCCGGCCGAACTGACCGCGCTGATCAATCGAGACAACGCACTGGTCGTCGACCTGTCGGCGAGCAATGACTTCGAGAAGGGCCATATCGCCGGCAGCAAGTCGGTGCAGCTCAGCCAGTTCGATCCCGAGAACAAGCTGCTGGCCAGCGCCAAGTCGCTGCCCGTGGTGGTGGTTTGCCGCAACGGCCAGGCCTCGGCCGATGCCGCCAAGCGCCTGAAGAAGGCCGGCTTCGAGCAGGTCTACTGGCTGGACGGCGGCGTGGCTGCCTGGCAGCAGGCCGACCTGCCGCTGGTGAAGGGCCGCGCCTGATCTGCGCCGGGGGCGCTGGCCGCCCCTTGCGAATCGTGCTGGGCCGCCCCACGTCGAGTCCTGCGGCAGTCTTCCCAGTGAAACGGCCGACTCATACGGCCATGCCATAATCACCGTCTTTTCCGATATTTCTCTTGTTTGGAGTTACACCGATGTCCGAAGAAATTGCCAACGGCACTGCCCCTGAAGCCACCGGACCGGTGTTCACGGTCGAGAAGATCTACGCCAAGGACGTGTCGTTCGAAGTGCCGGGCGCCCCGGCCGTGTTCAACGAACAGACCCAGCCGCAGCTGCAGATGAACCTGCAGCAGGCCGTGCAGCGTCTCAACGACAACGCCTACGAGGTCGTGCTCGGCATCAACCTGACCTGCGCCGTCGGCGACAAGGCCATCTACGTCGCCGAAGTGAAGCAGGCCGGCGTGTTCGGCCTGGCCGGCTTCGACGCCGCCACGCTCGACGGCATGCTCGGCGTACATTGCCCGACCGTCCTGTACCCGTACGCCCGCCAGCTGGTCAGCGACCTGATCCAGGCCGGCGGCTTCCCGCCGTTCTTCCTGCAGCCGATCAACTTCGAAGCCCTGTACGCCGAAGGCCTGCGCCAGCGTGCCGCCCAGCAGGCGACGGATGCTGCGAACCTCGCCGGCGCCGAGACCGCCGGTAACGCCTGATCGCTGCGCAGCAAGGCACCGGCCCCAACGTGGTCGCGCAAGCGCCTGCAACCGTTGCGGTGGTCGGTGCCGGTTCCTGGGGCACCGCGCTCGCCGCACTGATCGCCCGGCACGGTTGCAAGACCGTGCTGTGGGGCCGCGATGCCGAGTGCATCGCGGCGATCAACGCCCGTCACGAGAACCCGCGCTACCTGCCGGGCATCGCCCTGCCGGACAGCCTCACCGCCACCACCGATCTCGCCGCCTGCGTCGACGCGGCCGACCTGGTGCTGGTGGTCGTGCCTTCGCACGCCTTCGCCGAAACCCTGCATGCCCTGGCGCCGCACCGGCCCGCGCGTGCAGGCGTGGCCTGGGCGACCAAGGGCTTCGAACCGGGCAGCGGCCGTTTCCTGCACGAAGTCGCGGCCGAAGTCCTCGGTGATGACGTACCGCTGGCCGTAGTCACCGGCCCGTCCTTCGCCAAGGAAGTCGCGCTCGGCCTGCCGACCGCGCTGACCGTGCATTCGGATACCGCGGAATTCGCACAGGCGGTTGCCGACGTGCTGCATGGCCCGGCGTTCCGCGCCTACACCGGCGACGACATGCTCGGTGCCGAACTCGGTGGCGCGATGAAGAACGTGCTCGCCGTGGCCACCGGCGTCGCCGATGGCATGCAGCTCGGTCTTAATGCGCGCGCCGGTCTGATTACCCGCGGCCTCAACGAAATGTTGCGCCTCAACCAGGCGATCGGCGGCAAGGCGGAGACGCTGATGGGTCTGGCCGGTCTCGGCGACCTGGTGCTGACCTGCACCGGCGATCTCTCGCGCAATCGGCGCCTCGGTCTTGCACTCGGCCGTGGTCAGTCGATCGCCGATGCGGTGCGCGAAATCGGCCAGGTGGTCGAGTCGGTGCAGACCGCCGACGAAGTGATGCGCCAGGCCGACAAGCATGGCGTCGAGCTGCCGATTTCCAGCGCCGTGCAGCAGGTGCTGCACGCCGAGCTGACCCCGGCCGAAGGCCTCAAGCTGCTGCTCTCGCGCGAGCAGAAGCCGGAATACCCGGTCGGCCTGTTCGGCTGACGCACGTTCCCGGCCGCGCTGCTGCGGCTCTCGCAACGCCTGCCTCGCTCAGCGCTGCACGATTTCGTGCGGCGTCTGCGCGTGGACTTCGGTTGCCTGCGTCCGACCTGCGGCGATCGTCGCCACGGCCATCAGCAGCAACGCAAGCCAATTGCGCAGCCGCGATTGCTTGTATTCCCCGCGATACATGTGCGTTCCCCCTGTCTGAGCCAACGGCAGCGTTCCGCGATTGCGGACACGTTCGCCTGGAGGAGTGCAGACAAAAAGAAGCCCGGCAGAACCGGGCTTCAAATCGCGACATTTCGAGGGGGAGAGAGAGATTTGTCGCGTGTAGCGTCTAGTAGAACGGACCGGCAGGGGAGGAACCGGCCCGTTCCACCCGACCGGGTTAGAACGACAGTCGCGGACCGATGAAGTACTGGGTGTCGTGGTCCGAGACCTTCACGTCGCCGGTGAGGCCCCAGTTCTGGTTGAACTTCACCTGCGCGCCGACGCGACCGTAGAAGTCGCCATCCGCGTGTTCGCCATCTTCGTAGCCGGCCAGCGCATAGCCTTCGAAGTGCGGCGCGAGCGCGCTGCGCACGCCGACTTCGGTGCTATAGCCATCCCGGCGATCGGTGAAAGAACCCGCTTCAACCTTGTCGTTTTCATAGGCGACGCGAGCGAGAAGATCGGTGTTGCCGGCGATCGGGCGGTTGTAGCCCAGGCCCGCGCGCCAGTGGTCCATCTCGATGGGGAGCCCATCGTATTCTTCCGAGGTGTAACCGCCGAAGACATGGAAGTTGTCGGAGATCGCGGCTGAGCCGTTGAGGTTCCAGCCATCGGTATCCACGCTGCGATCGCGGTGGGTGTTGGAGTAACCGCCTTCGACATAGTTGTACGACAGGCCATCGGCCGCGGAAGCGGTGAACGGGAGGGCGGCGGCAAGGGACAGGGCAAGCAAGAACTTCTTGTTCATAAGGTCTCAGCCTTTTCTTTTGTTGGGGGCCGGACCCTGACTGGGGAAATCCGCGGGGAAACGGGCCGGATCCGGTGTTCGCAGTATCCAAAGGCGGTCCGAATCCGGCCTTAATAGCGAACGCTCAAGTACAGGAACTATCCAGCTGGGGTGAGGTCACCCGCGTGCGTGCGACAACACAGCGAGCTGCGCGTGTGAGCGTCACGGTCACGTGCAGTGCCTAAGATGGTCGGCATTCGAACCTGCGAAGACGCTCCATGGACACGCTGCTGCAGTTGATTGCCACGTATGGACTGCTGGTGGTGTTCGTCAGCGTGTTTCTCGACCAGGGCGGGATTCCGATCCCGGCGTATCCGCCGATCATCGTGACCACCGCGATCACCGTCGATGCCGGCCATGGCTGGTGGCCGGTCCTGCTCGTCTCCGCGCTCGCGGCCGTGCTCGCCGATGCGATGTGGTTCGTCGGCGGTCGGCGTCTGGGCGCCAGACTCCTGCAGCTGATGTGCCGGCTGTCGCTGTCGCCGGATTCGTGCGTGCGCAGCACCCGCGGCATCTACGCGCGCTGGGGCGCGGCGTCGCTGATGGTGGCCAAGTTCTTCCCGGGTTTCGCCGCTGTAGCGACCACGCTGGCCGGAGAAACGGGCACCAGCACGCGTCGCTTCCTGCTGTTCGACGGCATCGGTGCGCTGTTGTGGTCGGGCGTCGCGGTGGCGTTGGGCGTGGTCTTCCACCGAGCGGTGGATCGCGTTTTGGTTCGGCTCGAACAACTCGGCCACTACGCGATCCCGTTGCTGCTGGGCGTGGTGATCGCATTCCTCGCGTGGAAGTGGCTGCGTCGTCGCCACTTCCTGCAACAGTTGCGTATGGCGCGCATCTCGGTCGAGGAACTGCACCAGTTGTTGCAGAGTGCGGCACCGCCGCTGATTCTGGATGTGCGTTCGCCCCAACAGCGCGCTGGCGGCTGGATTCCCGGTGCGGTGTTCGCGTTCACACCCGCCGATGCCGATATTCCGGTGCGAGAGGAAGTCATTGTTTACTGCGATTGCCCGAACGAGGCATCCGCGGCCGTGCTCGCGCGCGAGTTGCAGCGCCGTGGCTTCCGCCGCGTGCGCCCCTTGGCCGGCGGTTTCGAAGCATGGAAGGCCTCGGGTCGCGGGATCGATCTTCCTACGGTCGTGGAGGCGCTGGCCCAAGCCGCGTAGACGGAGCACGAAAACGCCGCCGGGAGAATCCGGCGGCGTTTTCCGTTGCGCGTCGTGATCAGAAGTCGAAGCGGACCTGCAGCTGCGCGAGGTCGGCATCCGCGTCCTCGATTTCGAAGCGGCTGTATTCGCCGCGCAGCGCGACGCGATCGGTGAAGCGGTACTGCGCGCCCACGCCGTACGTCGGATCGCTACCGCTGTCGTCACTGTTGCCGGTCAGGCCAGGCAGCGAGGTATCGACGTTCCAGCGATGCAGACCGGCCTTGGCATAGGCCGAGAACTTTTCGGTGATCGGTAGCGTGCCGACTGCGGTGAGGTAGGCGCTGTCGCCTTCGAGCGCGGGGCCGGCAACGTCCGGCTCGATCTTGCCGAAGTCGACATAACCCGTTTCGACGCCGAAGTACTTGTTGAATTGGTAGCCGCCGAACACGGAGAACGCGGTGTCTTCATCGTCGTAGGCGCCTTCGTCGACGAACGACTGGCCGACGCCGGCACCGGCGTAGAAGCCAGGTTCCTGCGCATTCGCAGCGAATGCGGCGACGCCCAGGGTGGCGGAGAGGAGTAGGGAAGAAAGCAGCTTGGTCTTGCGCATGGTTCTAGGTTCCTTGGGTCCGGTCGCGGCATGAGCCGTCGCACCGGCGCGTGGGTCCGGACCCAATGTCCGGACGGCCATCGCCGCGGAACCTGTGTATGGGTCGCAATTGGCGGAACAATTGCGTTGATCGCGGACTATCCATCCCATCAGCGGGATGGTGCAAAGGCGCGTGCGATCAGTGCGCGGGGACGATCCGCCACACGGTATTGCCGACGTCGTCCGCGACCAGCACCGCACCACGAGCGTCTACCGCAATCCCGACCGGACGCCCGCGCGCCTGGCCCTGTGCATCGAGGAAGTCGATCAGCACGTCTTCGATCGCCCCCGCGGGTCGGCCATTGGCGAAGGGCACGAACACCACCTTGTAGCCGTTGGGTGGATTGCGATTCCACGAGCCGTGCAGACCGATGAAGGCTCCGTTGGCGTAGCGCGCCGGCAACAGCTTGCCGTCGTAGAACGCGAGACCGAGCGCGGCGACATGCGCGCCGAGCGCGTAGTCGGGCGCGATTGCACGCGCGACCAGGGCCGGATCCTGCGGCTGCACCCGCGTGTCGACGTGCGCGCCGTAGTAGCTGTACGGCCAGCCGTAGAACGCGCCTTCGCGCACCGAGGTGAGGTAGTCGGGCACGAGATCATTGCCGAGTTCGTCGCGCTCGTTCGCCACGGCCCATAACGCACCACTCTGCGGTTGCCAGGCCAGGCCGACCGGATTGCGCAGGCCGCTGGCATATACACGGCTCGCGCCGGTGGTGATGTCGATTTCCTGGATCGCCGCACGCCCGGCTTCGATCGCCATGCCATGCTCGGCGATGTTGCTGTTGGAGCCGACGCCGACATACAGCTTCCGGCCATCACGACTGGCGAGCAGGCTCTTGGTCCAGTGGTGATTGCGCGGCGCGCCTGGCAGGTCGGTCAGTTTTACCGGCGCAGCAGAAATTTGCGTCGTGCCGCGTGTGTACGGAAACCGCACTACTGCATCGGCATTGGCGACAAAGAAGTCGTCGCCGACCAGCGCCATGCCGAACGGCGACATCAGGTTCTGCACGAACACGCTGCGCGTTTCGGCAACGCCATCGCCGTCGGCGTCGCGCAGCAGGGTGATGCGGTTGGGGCTGGGAATCGCCGCGCCGGCCTTGGCGAACGCCTTCTTCATGAAGGCGCCGCGGATCGGATTGTCCTGCGGATCCGGCGTCGACGGCCGGTTGGTTTCAGCAACGAGCACATCGCCGTTGGGGAGCACGTACAACCAGCGCGGATGCACCAGATCGGTGGCGAAGGCGCTCACCGCAAAGCCGGTGGTCGCGGTCGGCGTCACGCCCGCCGGCCAGCCGGTGGCGGTGGCGACCTTCACCGTGGGTATCAGCGAAGAGGAAGGTTTCACCAGCTCGGGATTAGGGCCGGTGTCCTCGCGCGCGGTGAGCCGTGCGGATCCGCCGCAGGCGCCCAGTGCAAGCACCAGGGCCGTGGTCGAGAGGAACAGATGGGCGCGGTGCATGGCGGCCTCCTCGATGAGGCGGCGAAGCCACGCGGGCTCCGCCTGCGTGCGCAGCGTGGTCCCGCAACTATGAAGTCGCCGTGAGAATGCGTGAACGCCGCGTCATCGCGCGGCGTGCCAGCGCCATTCGAAACCCGCGGTGAAATTGCGGCCAGGCGCGGGCTCGTAATAGCGGCGGTTGGCTTCGTTGACGATCACCGAACCGGCGTAGCGGCGGTCGGAGAGATTGCCGATGGCGACGAACACGCGGCCCGTGCCCGCCTGCGCGCGGAAGCCATAGCCACCGCTCGCGCCCAGCACCGTGTAGGCCGGCGCGCGCTCGTCGTCGAAGTTGTTCACCGACACCGCGCCCACGTGCTGCGCATCCAGACGTACCTGCCAGCCGGCATCGCCGCCCCATTGCGCGGCTGCATAGAGATTCGTGCGCGGCACGCCGGGGATGCGCGTGCCGGCGGCGACCGGCGTGCGCGCGACGGGACAAGGCGTTGCAGCGCAGGCGAGGAAGCCATCGCGAAAGCTCGCGTCGAGCCAGGTCAAAGCGAACTCACCATGCCAGCGCGCACCCAGCGGCCAACCGGCCGACCATTCGATGCCCTGCCGTCGCGCCGCACCCGCATTCTGGAACGTGGTGCGACCGCCGCTGCTGGTGGCGACGGTGAGTTCGTCGTGCGTATCTGCGCGGAACAGCACGAGTTCCGAAACCGCCGCGTCGCGCGCGAACTTCACACCGGTCTCGACGCTGCGCGTGCGCGCCGGACGCAACCCGAAATTGGGGCCGCTGCCGCCATCGCTGCGATAGGCGAGCTCGTTGAAGGTCGGTGTTTCGAAACCACGGCCCCAGGCCGCGAACCAGTGCCAATGCGGTGATGCCTGCCAGCCAAGCGCGGCCACGGGCGAAGTCGCGCGGTAATGCACTGCACCGCTGTCGTCGGGATTGCCGGGCGCGATGTAGCGATCGCGCGAGCGGAAGCGGATGTCGTTGCGACGCAGCCCGGTCATCAGCGTCCACGCCTGCGCCGGATGCCAGCTCGCCTGCGCATACTGGTCGAACGCGCGCACCTCGTCGTCCTGCGAAAGCCGGAGCGCACCGCGCACGCCGAGTCGGGTGCCGAGGAAGTTCTCGTAGCCATGTCGGTTCTGCTGCTGTCGATCCAGCGCCAGGCCCACCACGAGTTGCAGCGGCTGGCCCAGCAGCGACGCGCTGCGTGTCCAGCGCGCGTCCATCCCCGCATACGGCGACGACAGATCGATCACGCCGCCGCCGCTGAGCGGATTCGCCTGCGCATTGGCCGGAATCGCGAGGTACTGGGTGATGTCGCGTTCGCCCGCATAGGCGAGAAATCGCCATTGGCCATCCACGCTTTCACCGTGCGAAAGGGTGAGGCCGAGCTGGCGCTGCGCGACCGACTTGCGCGTATCGAAGCGCTTCGCCGCGTCGCTGGCCTGCGCCGGATCCGCCTCGAACTGGGCACGATCCAGGCCGAGCGGATCGAGGGCATTCGGCGCCGACAATGCATTGGCCACCAGCGTGAGTGTCGAATCGCCGCGCTCCGCGGTCAGCTTGGCGTTCAACAGCGTGCGTTCGGCGCGACTGTGCTCGCGATAACCGTCCGTGGCGAAATGGTTTAGGCCGAGCACGTAGCCGATCCCGCCACGCGCGTCGCGAAGTTCGGCACCGATGCGCCGATTGCGATCACTGCCGGCGGCTGCATCCAGCGTGACTTCGCCGGGCGTGCTGCCATCCACGGTGAACAACTGGATCACGCCACCGGCGGCATTGCCGTACAACGCCGAGAAGGGGCCGCGCAGCACCTCGATGCGCGCGCCGTCGAGCAACGGGAAATGCGAAAGCTGGCCTTGCCCGTCGGGCATCGTCGCGGGGATTCCGTCGACATACAGGCGCACCCCACGGATGCCGAAGCTCGCGCGCGTGCCGAAGCCGCGGATCGACAGCTGTTCGTCCTGCGCATAGTTTTGCCGCGAACGCGCCAGCACACCGGGTACGCCACTCATATGCTCGGCGACCGTCGCGCCGAGGCCATCGTGGTGCGCCTCGCGCAGTGGCACCACGCTGACGGCAGCAGGCACATCCGTGACATCCGCCGGCATGCGTGTGGCGGTCACTTGCACGCGGGGCAGCGTGGGAATCTCCTGCGGCGGCGCGGCCGCGGCGATCGGCGCGGCGGCGAGCAGCGCGACCCAAGCGATTCCATGGCAACGGCCAATTGGCATGCGCGCTTTCCATCCCAGCCGCATCGCAGCGTACACGGCGATGCGGCTGGGATGGAAAGCGCGCCGCGAGGGACAGCGGCCAAGGCGCGTGCGGAGTATCAGTGCGCGCAGGATTCGCAGCAGGGCGCAAACGGATCGCGCCGGATTTCACCGGCGCGATTGTGGGTTGCCAGCTACGCGAGCGCTCTCGTTACGACAGTCGCTCCGCGTATTCCGCTTCCAGTCGGGTGTGGGTGCGCCACAGGCCATCGGGCGTGCCACCGCTCATGCGCGCGCGCAGGATGTTGAGGTGCGCGTGCCAGCCGGCCGCGACGCTGAGCATGCCTTCGCGCGTGGCCAGGCGTGTATGAGTGACCACGAGGCGGACCTGGGAGCCTTGCGCGGTGAGGTCGAAGCGCACGTGCGAGGGCGTCTCGCCATCGCCGAAGGTGAAGGCGAGTACGCGCGGCGGGTCGAAGGCGAGGATCGTGCCGCCCATGCGGGCGTCGTCGTATTCGGCGTACTTGGCCGGCGGCGGGTCGTCGTTCTCGGTCAATGCGGAGTTGTGGAACTGCAGGGCGATGCGGCCGCCCTCACGCGGCTCCATCGTGCCGCCGGCGAACCACTGCGCGCGCAGATCCGGATCGGTGAGGTAGTCCCACACGCGATCGATCGGACCAGGCAGCAGGCGTTCGACGCGCACCGTGTCGGGGGCGGTACGGATGCCGTAGTCGGCTTCAAGCAAGGCGAGGTTCATGGCTTTCTCCTTGGGGGGCGGGGCTTGCGGGTGGGTTGCGGGGACGGCTTCGTCGCCCGTTTCGCGGCGTCCTCGGCCTTGAGCAGGGCCTCGAGGGTGTCGAGCTTGTGGTTCCAGAAGCGCTCGTAATGGCGGATCCATTCCGCGCCGGCGTGCAGCGGACGTGCGTCGAGCCGGCAGGTGTGGACGCGGCCCTGGATCTCGCGCTGGATCAGCCCGGCGCGTTCGAGCATCTGGATGTGCTTGGAGGCGCCGGCGAGCGAAATCGCATACGGCGCCGCCAGTTCGCCGACCGTGCGCGGCTGCGTTGCGAGATCGCGCAGCATCGCGCGGCGGGTCGGGTCGGCAAGGGCGCGGAAGACGTCGTCGAGTTGTTCGGATTTATCAACCATGAGGTTGAATATACGCCGGAGCGGGCGATTGTCAACTTTATGGTTGAATTAAGTTGGCGGGGTGCTGGCGGCCCCTCACCCTGCGCTGCTGCGCAGCGCGGTCCCTCGCTCTGCCCCCGGCCCTTGCGCGTAGCGCAAGGGCGTTCAGTCGGGCGTGCGCCAGTGGCGCACAAACGCCCGCCTTCACCCCGCAAGCGGGAAGAGGGAGCGCAAGCGGGCAATCCTTTTTCCTTCTCCCCGCTTGCGGGGAGAAGGTGCCCTAAGGGCGGATGAGGGGCAGCCGCGCAGCGGCGCAGGTGGCAACTAGAGGTTGCGTCACTCCCCCTCACCCTGCGTTGCTGCGCAACGCGGTCCCTCTCCCCGCAAGCGGGGAGAGGGATACGGCACGGGGGGCAGAGAGGCGCGCTGCGTAGCGGCGCAACCGCTCACGTCATGCAAACCGCTTCCACATTGTTCCCATCAGGATCAATCAGGAACGCCGCGTAATACGTCGGCGCGTAATCCACGCGCAGCCCCGGCGCCCCGTTGTCGCGCCCGCCATTGGCCACGCCCGCGGCGTGGAATGCATCCACCGCCTTGCGATCGGGCGCCTGGAAAGCGACATGCGTGCCGCCCTTCGCCTTGGTGTTGTCGTACAACCACAACGCCGGCGCGCCTTGGGGGCCGAGGCCGGCGCCGCCGTCGTAGCGCGAATCCAGCACATGGCCGAGGGGTGCGAGCACGGCTTCGTAGAAGCGCACGCTGGCGTCGAGGTCCTTCACTTGCAGTCCGAGATGGTCGTACATGGCGGGTCTCCGGTTGGGGAGCCCAGCTTCACGCCGCGGCGCGCACGGTTCTTGGCAAAAATTGCGGTTTGAAAACCACTCAGTGCCGGCGACGTTCAAGCCGCTGCGCCAATGTGGCGATGCGTTCGCGATCGCCGCGCGCGGCATGCCGGAACTGGCGCGGCGGCAACCCGGCGACACGATGGAAGCTGCGCACGAAATTGGACAGGTCGGTGAAGCCGGCTTCGAGCGCGATCTCGGTGACCGGCGTTTCATCCGCGGCCAGCATGCGCGCGGCGCGGCGCAGGCGCGCGCGGAGCAGGTACTGGTGCGGTGTGACCCCGACCACGCGCGCGAACAGGCGCAGGAAGTGCCAGGCGCTCAAGCCGGCCTGTGCTGCGGTGGTTTCGAGGTCGATGTCCTCGTGCGCGTGATCGTCCAGCCATAGCGCGGTCTCCACCGCACGACGACGATCGCGTGCGGTGGCCTGTAATGGCGTCCGCCGACGTCCGTCGGCCACGGCGAGATAGCGCGCGACCAACAGCAACCCGGCTTCGTCCACGCCGAAATCGTTGCCACCGTCCGCGGCGCTCTGCGCCAGTTCGCCCAGCACCATCAGTTCCGGCAACGGCGGCAGGCCGCCGGCGCGCCAGTGCTGCGGCTTCGCGCCGAAGCCGTCGGCGAGTTCGGGCGCGAGCTTGAACGACAGGCATTCGTCGCCGCCCTGATGATGCGCATGCGTGCACACGAACTCATCGCCGGCGTGACCGACCAGTACCGAGCCGGCGACCAGTTCGCATTCCTCGCCGCGCGCCTGATAGCCGAAGCTGCCGCGCCGCACGTACGACACCGACGTGCAGTCGTGCTGCTCGGCATGCGTCGGCGTATGCGGACCGGCGAGGCAGCGGAAATCGAGCACCGACAACGCGCCGCGATGCAACGCGGTCACGCGCATCGTCGGATCGGAATCGCGGATCGGCGGCGGGGGCCCGGACATGTGGCGAAGGGTACGCCGGTCCACGCTGCGCGGCTGTAACGATCCTGGCGGCACTGCGTTCCCGCAGCGCGCGATTTCACGCGCCGCCGGCGAACCCGTGCTGGCGCCAGGCTTCGAACACCATCACCGCGACGGTGTTGGACAGGTTGAGGCTGCGGTTGTCCGGCCGCATCGGCAGGCGCAGGCGTTGTTCGGGAGGCACGCTCTCGAGGACATCCGCGGGCAGGCCGCGCGTCTCAGGACCGAACAGGAAGGCGTCGCCAGGGCAGTAGTCGATCTGATCGAAGCGGGCGCTGCCGCGCGTACTCAGCGCGAAGACGCGCGGTGCGGCGCCGGTATCGCTGGCGATCGACGCGAGTGCATCGGCCAGCGACTCGTGCACGCGCAACGTCGCGTACTCGTGATAGTCGAGTCCGGCGCGACGCAGTTGCGCGTCCTCGAGGGTGAAGCCGAGCGGTTTGACCAGATGTAGTTGCGCACCGGTGTTGGCGCACAACCGGATCACGTTGCCGGTATTGGGCGGGATTTCGGGCTGGAACAGGATGACGTGGAACATGGAGGCGTCGCGAGCGGCCATTGGTCGGCGTGGATGATGGTTTTGCTTTGTAGAGCGGAGCTTGCTCCGCTGCTCCTGCCCTTGTAGATCCGAGCCTGCTCGGATCGTTCTTGATCCGGCGGGAAGGGCGCGCCGAGCAGGCTCGGCGCTACGCAAAGGCAGCGGAGCAAGCTCCGCTCTACAAGGCGGAGATGCTCGCGTCACCACGCCATCGAGGTGCCTTCCCAATTGAGGAAGCGGCCACTGTCGGCATCGGTTACTCCGGCGAGCACGCGCAGCAGACCGGTGACGGATTGCGTCGCGGTGATCGGTGCGCTCTCGCCGCCCATGTCGGTCTGCACCCAGCCCGGACACAGCGCGATTACCTTCATCCCGCGCGGCGCCAGCGCCTTGGCCAGCATCACCGTGGCCATGTTCACCGCGGCCTTGCTGATGCAGTAGCTGGGTGAGCGGAATTCGGTGCGCGTGCCCAGCGACGACATCATCGAAGACATGTTGGCCACGGTGGCGCCGTCGGCGAGCTGCGAGTCCAGTGCCTGGGTAAGCAGGAACGCGCCCATCGCATTGGTGCGCAGGCTGTCCTCGAGGATCGCCGCACTGACATGGCCCCAGCGTTCGCCCGAATGCAGCACGCCGGCGTTGTTGATCAGCAGGTCGATGCCGTCCACGACCAGCGGCAGCTCGTGGGCGAAGGCGATGCGCGACTTCTCGTCGGCCACGTCCAGCGGCAACACATGCAGGCGGCCGGGGTGGTCGCCGGCGAGGTGGTTCAGCTCGTAGGCCTTGCCCGGGTGGCGGCAGGCGGCGATGACATGGTCGCCGCGGGCCAGCAGCTGGTGGACGAATTCGAGGCCGAGGCCGCGATTGGCGCCAGTGACGACGCTGCGGCGGGGAGGCGTGGCGGGCATGGGGTTCTCCGGCGGAGGCCGCACCAGTATCGGCGAAACACCCCCGGAATCAGGGGGTGGGCGCGGCCATGGGAACTGCAGGCTGGCCGGCCCAGTCGGACGGGCATCGGCCATCAAGCGACAGGACTGGGATATTGCCGCGCGCTGCGGCGCGTTCATCATCGTGGCGGGCTTTCGGATGGCTCGCGGCGCGCCGCGAACGGGACTTGTGACCCATGCCCCGCCCCGACGGGGCTCGTACGATGCCGCCAGCCGGTGGTAGGGGCCAACCATCGTGTGCCCGTTTATCTCGCTTCATTAACAGGAGTTCTTGCATGTCCTTCGCTTCGCTCAAGCGCGCCGCCACACCGCGTGCCGCCGTACTCGCCGTTGCCCTGGCCACCGCGATGGGTGGTGCGGCATTCGCCCCGCAGGCGGCCTATGCCAAGGCGCCCGCCGCCAACGTCGCGATCCCCTACGAGGAATTCACCCTGCCCAACGGCCTGCGCGTGATCGTGCATACCGACCGCAAGGCCCCGATCGTGGCGGTGAACATCTGGTACCACGTGGGCAGCAAGGACGAACCCCTGGGTCGCAGCGGTTTCGCGCACCTGTTCGAACACCTGATGTTCAACGGCTCGGAAAACCATCCGGGCGAATACTTCGTGCCCTTCAAGCAGGTCGGCGTGACCGATCAGAACGGCACCACCAACACCGACCGCACCAACTACTTCGAGAACGTGCCGAGCACTGCGCTCGACATGGCGCTGTGGATGGAATCCGATCGCATGGGTCACCTGCTCGGCGCGATCGACCAGCCCACGCTCGATGAGCAGCGCGGCGTGGTCCAGAACGAGAAGCGCCAGGGCGAGAACGAGCCCTACGGCCAGGCCTTCGACGTGCTCACCGAGATCATGTATCCGAAGGGCCACCCGTATCACCACACCGTGATCGGTTCGATGAACGACCTCAACGCGGCTTCGCTCGAAGACGTGAAGAACTGGTTCCGCACCTGGTACGGCCCGAACAACGCCGTGCTGGTGCTCGCCGGCGACATCGACGCGAAGACCGCGAAGGAGAAGGTCGCCAAGTACTTCGGCGACATCCCCGCCACGCCGACCATGGCGCAGCCGAAGATCGATCCGTCGCCGCGTGCGGAATCCACCCGCTCGGTGATGCAGGACAAGGTGCCGCAGACGCGCATCTACCGCCTGTGGAACGTCGCCGAATACGGCGCGACCGACCTCGACCGCCTGCAGCTGCTGGCACAGGTGCTCGGCGGCAGCCGCAGCTCGCGCCTGGACAAGCGCCTGCTGCACCAGGACAAGCTGGTCGACAGCGTCTCCGCCGGCGCCTACGCCTCGCAGCTGGGCTCCAACTTCGTCATCACCGCCGACGTGAAGCAGGGCGTGGACGCGAAGAAGGTCGAAGCGGTGATCGATGAGGAGCTGAAGAAGCTGCTCGCGCAAGGCCCCAGCGCCAGCGAACTGAGCCAAGCCCGTACCGTGTTCAAGGCCGGCTTCATTCGCGGCATCGAGCGCATCGGTGGTTTCGGCGGCAAGGCCGACACGCTGGCCGAATGCACCGTCTACACCGGCAAGCCGGATTGCTACCGCGACAGCCTGAAGACCATCGAGACCGCAACTGCGGCTGATCTGAAGACGGCTGGCCAGCGTTGGCTGGGCAAGGGCGACCACACCCTGGTGATCGAGCCGGGTGCGCGCACCGCGCTGCCGGAAGAACCGGCCGTCGCGGCGACCGCGTTGACCCTGCCGAAGGTCGATGCCAAGTACAAGACCACCGCTGGCGCCGATCGCAAGACCGGCGTGCAGGTGCCGAAGAACTTCCCGGAACTGAAGTTCCCGTCGCTGCAGCGCGCCACGCTGTCCAACGGCACCACCGTGGTCCTGGCCGAGCGCCATGACGTGCCGGTCGTGCAGTTCAGCTACCTGTTCGACGGCGGCTACGCCACCGACACGGGCAAGAAGCTGGGCACCGCCAACTTCACCCTGGGCATGCTTGACGAAGGCGCGGGCCAGTACGACGCGCTGGCCTTCGGCGATCGCGCCGAATCGCTGGGCGCGAGCCTCGGCGCCGGTGCCTCGCTGGACGGCGGCAATGCCTACCTGTCGTCGCTGAAGGAGAACCTGGACCCGTCGCTGTCGCTGTTCGCCGACATGCTGCAGCGTCCGCGCTTCGAAGCGAATGACATCGAGCGCCTGCGTGGCACCTGGCTGGCCGGCATCGCCCAGGAGAAGGCCGAGCCGAACGGCGCCGCCACCCGCGTGCTGCCGCCGCTGCTGTTCGGCGCCAACCATCCGTATGCGATGCCGCTGAGCGGCACCGGTACCGAGGAGTCGATCAAGGCCTTGGGCCGCGACGATCTGCTCGCCTACCACCGCGCCTGGGTGCGTCCGGAGGGCGCGACCCTGGTCGTCGTCGGCGACACCACGCTGAAGGACATCGTGCCGCTGCTCGAGAAGCACTTCGGCAACTGGAAGGTCGAGGGCGCCAAGCCGGCCGCGCTGCAGATCCCGCAAGTGGCGCGTCCGACCCAGCCGCGCGTGTTCCTGATCGACCAACCCGGTTCGGTGCAGGCCAACATCTACGCCGGCGAGCTGATGCCGTCGACGATGGACCCGGGCGCGATCAAGCTCGACATCGCCAACACCGTGATCGGTGGCGACTTCACCGCGCGCCTCAACATGAACCTGCGCGAAGACAAGCACTGGTCGTACGGCGCACGCAGCTCGCTGCGTGATGCGCTGGGCCAGCGTCCGTGGCTGGCGGTCGCGCCGGTGCAGATCGACAAGGCGTCCGAGTCGATGGCCGAGATGCGTCGCGAGATCACCGAGTACACCGATGGCAGCAAGCCGGCCACGCCGGCCGAAGTCGCGCGCATCCAGGCGATCAAGATCCGCAGCCTGCCGGGTGCGTACGAGACCGCCGGTTCGGTGATGGGCACGATCGCGGGCATCGTCCGCTACCAGCGTCCGGACGACTACGTGTTCAAGCGCAAGGCCGAGATCGAAGGCATGGACGCGGCGCAGGTGAACACTGCCGCCAAGGCGATCGATCCGAAGGCCCTGACCTGGGTCGTGGTCGGCGACCTCAAGCAGATGGAAGCCAAGGTGCGCGCGCTGAACATCGGCGAGGTCATCATCCTCGACGCCGACGGCAAGCCGGTGGGTTCGAGTAAGCCGGCGAAGTAAGGTCGGCGAACTCACCCCGCTTGCGTTGCTTCACCCCTCTCCCCGCTTGCGGGGAGAGGGACCGCGTTGCGTTAGCAACGCAGGGTGAGGGGCCGTGGCGCGATCGCGAAAAGCGCCCCTCATCCGCCCTTCCCTCCGCGGGCTATCGCCCGCTTCGACCTTCTCCCCGCCAGCGGGGAGAAGGGCAAGAACAAAAAAGGCCCGCACCGCGGGCCTTTTTTCTGAGTCCATGACGCCGGTTTTTGCCTGATTCACCCGCGCCGGCAACAATGAGCCGCATCGCTTCCGGAGATGTCGCATGCGCCTTGCCGTGGTTGTCGCTTCCATTACCGTCCTCTCCGCCCTGTCGGGTTGCACCTGGGTCCACATGGCCCCGGGCGCCTCCGCGGTGCGGGTGATCCCCGCCGGCGCGGCACCGACCGGCTGCCAACAGCGCGGCGAAATCACCGTCACGGTGACCAACAAGGTCGGCTTCTACGAACGCAATCCGGTGCGCGTGCGCGAGGAGCTGGAGACGTCGGCGCGCAACGAGGCACCCGCCCTGCAGGCCGACACCATGCAGCCGCTGAGCGAGCCCAAGAACGGCGAGCAGCGTTTCGCGGCCTATCGCTGCGCCGGTTGACCGGTACCAGAGCGGCCGCAAGCGCCGATCGGAATGGTCGGGGCTGGGTGCCGCCCAGCCTCGGCCGGACGCGAACCGTGCGCTGGCGTATGCCAGGCCCGCCCGCCGGGTAGCCCTGACCTGCTCGTTTGAGGGGCTTTCCCGGCCTGAACCCGGCATCTTCCCGACCCCTTGCCGGGACTTGCGACCGGCGGCCGGTGCATCCATGTCGACAAAGCGTTAATCTGACGCGCTTTGTTCGCCACACGGTTGCCCGCCATGCTGTTCCAACACGTTGCCATCGCCGGTCTGGCCCATATCGACGCCCCGCGTCGTCTGACTTCCGACGAGATCCACGCCCGACTCAAGCCGACGATGGACCGTCTGGGCATCAAGGCCAACGTGCTGCAGGACGTGGCCGGCGTGAACGAACGCCGCCTGTGGGACGGCGACGTGCTGCCGTCCGATGCCGCCACCCTCGCCGGTGTGAAGGCGCTGGCCGACGCCGGCATCGACGCCGACCGCATCGGCCTGCTGGTCAACACCTCGGTCAGCCGCGACTACCTCGAGCCGTCCACGGCCTCGATCGTGTCCGGCAACCTGCGCCTGGGCGAGAACTGCCAGAACTTCGACATCGCCAACGCCTGCCTCGCATTCCTCAACGGCATGGACGTGGCGAGCCGCATGATCGAGCGCGGCGAGATCGAATACGCGCTGGTCGTCGATGGCGAAACCGCCAATCTCGCCTACGAGAAGACGATGGAGCGCCTGAGCAAGGAAGGCGTCACCGCCGAGCAGTTCCGCGACGAGATGGCCACGCTGACGTTGGGTTCGGGCGCCGCCGCGATGGTGCTGGCGCGTGCCGAACTCGTGCCGGGTGCGCCGCGCTACCGCGGCAGCGTCACCCGCTCGGCCACCGAGTGGAATCACCTGTGCCGCGGCGACGTCGCCCACGACCGCATGGTCGCCGACGGCCGCATGCTGATGATCGAAGGCGTGAAGCTCGGCCAGAAGACCTTTGCCGCCGCCAAGCAGGCGCTGGGCTGGGTGGTCGAGGAGCTCGACGAATTCGTCATCCACCAGGTCAGCAAGGCGCACACCCAGGCCTTCCTCAAGGCCTTCGGCATCAGCCCGAAGAAGGTCATGACCATCTTCGGCGAGCACGGCAACATCGGCCCGGCTTCGGTGCCGATCGTGCTGAGCAAGCTGCGCGAAATGGGCCGCCTGAAGAAGGGCACGCGCGTGGCGCTGCTCGGCATCGGTTCCGGCCTGAACTGCTCGATGGCCGAAGTGGTCTGGTAAGGCGCGCGGTTCACGCATGAAAAAACGGGGCGCTTCGAGCGCCCCGTTTTATTTTCCCCTGTGCGTTCGGTCAGGCGGCCTGCGGCTGCTCCTGCAGCGTCACCAGCACGCCGTCCCACAGGGCGATGCGGGCCCGCACGGCCTCCACCGCCGCTTCCATCACCTGTTGCTTGCGACCGGCGTCGTTGCCGACCGCGCGATCGATGATCTGCTGCGCCATCGGACCGTGCGATTCGCCGTCCACCTCGATGTGACGCTTGAGATAGAACACGAACATCGGCGCGGCGTCCTCGTCGATGTGCCAGCGCGTCAGCAGCGCGTTGAACATCTGCGGGATCACGTTCTCGCGGCCATGGAAGAAGTTGGTCATCACCGCCAGCGTGGTGTCCTCGCGCGCCACATGCAGGGTATGCGCGACGAAGCGACGCACGTGCTCGGGCGCGCCCACGGTGTGCATGGCATCCAGCGGTTCCATGCCTTTTTCGACCAGGGTCAGGAAGCGATCGAACTGGCTCGTGTCGGCGCCGACTTCGCGCATCGCGTCGATGTAGATGTCGAGGTGGCTGGCCGGCTCGCCGTCGGGGCGGATGTCGCTCTCCTCGCCGAGCACGATCTCGTTGATCAGGTGCGAGGCGACGCGGTCGCGCGGCGGCGTCCACGGCACCTCGGTGCAGGTCAGGTCGCGCTGCAGGCGCTTGAGCAGGCTCATGAAGTCCCACACCGCGAACACATGTGCGCGCATGAACTGGCGCAGGTGGTTGATGTCGGTGAGGGCCTCGAACACCGGGTGCAGTTCGAGTTGGGTTCGCAGATCGCTGAGCGTGGCCGCATCGGCGGCGGTGCGATCGGTCTGATGCAGATCCATTACTGCTGCCATAACCATTCTCCTTGGAAGGCGTTTAAAGCGTCCCGGCCCGTGAGGGTGGGACGTGTCCAGGACGCATCCGCGTCCGCAGTCAGATTGGAGGTTCCGCCCAGGCCGGTTCGATACCGCCGTCACGCTTGCGGGAAAAGGCGACGAGCGGGGCCGGAAGGCCCACGCACGGGCGCAACTGGGGTTCGGGTCGCGCGGCCCGCATAATGTCGGGCTTCGTCCGACCGGCCATCCGGCCGCAGCCAAGATCCGCATGTCCCTGTCTTCGTCCGTGCTCCCCGACTATCCCTTCCAGCCGCAACGGATCGAGATCCGTCCCGGCATCGCGATGTCCTATCTCGACGAAGGCCCGCGCGACGGCGAAGTCGTGGTCATGCTGCACGGCAATCCGTCGTGGAGTTACTACTGGCGCAAGCTGGTGCTGGGCTTGCGCGACGCCGCATCAGGCAAGGCGTATCGCTGCATCGTTCCCGATCACGTCGGCATGGGGCTTTCGGACAAGCCCGACGAATCCCATTACCGCTACACCCTGCAGTCGCGCGTCGACGACGTCGAAACCCTGTTGTCGCGCCTGGGCATCTCCGGTCCGGTGACATTGGCCGTGCACGACTGGGGCGGCGGCATCGGTTTCGGCTGGGGCGTGAAGCATTCCGAGCAGATCAAGCGGCTGGTAATCCTCAACACAGGCGCGTTTCCGTTGCCGGCGGCCAAGCCGCTGCCGAAGGCGCTCAAGCTCGGCCGCGATCTCGCGCTGGGCACGCTGCTGATCCGCGGCTTCAATGCGTTCTCGTCGGTGGCCTCGTTCGTCGGCGTGGAGAACAAGATGCCGCCGGCCGTGCGCCGAGCCTATGTCGCGCCGTACGACTCGTGGGCCAACCGCATCGCCACCTCGCGCTTCGTGCAGGACATTCCGCTTGGCCCCGGCGACGCCGCGTGGCCGCTGGTCGAAGCGATGGGTCGCAAGCTGCCCGAATATGCGGACCGTCCGGTGTTCATCGGCTGGGGCCTGCGCGATTTCGTCTTCGACCGGCACTTCCTCGAGGGTTTCCGTGCCGCGTTGCCGAATGCGGAGGTGCATGCGTTCGAGGACGCCAACCACTACGTGCTGGAAGACAAGGCGGACGTGTTGGTGCCGGCGATCCGGCGGTTCCTGGATACGCACCCGCTGAGTTGATCATCGCTTGTCCTTCTCCCCGCCTGCGGGGAGAAGGTGGCCGAAGGCCGGACGCCCGAAGGAAGCACCCTTGGGGTGTGAGGGGGAGCGAGCGCAGCGAGCTTGCTGTAGCCCTTGCTACAAGCAACCGCAAAGGTCAAAAGCGCCCCTCACCCGCCTTCGGCACCCTCTCCCCGCCTGCGGCAGGGAGAGGGACGTCAACGGCAGGGAGCTCGAGGTCGCTAAAGTTCCGGCAGCGGATTGCGCTCGGCGTCGCTCACACCGCTCCAATCCGCCGGCGTCAGCACCGGCAACCCATGCGCCACCCGCGCTTTGTCGCACTGCGCGCTGGCCTCGCCGAACTCGTACGACGCCGGCACCAGAGCACACACCGACGGCCGCCGATCATGGATCGTGCAACGGCTGTAGCGACCGATATCCGCATCCAGCGCGATACAGCGCGGATGCGCCTGCGAGGTCCCGCGCATGACGCGTTCGTGCGCGCGCAGCGGTTCGGTCAGCTCGAACGGCACCTGTCCGCCCAGCGCCGGATCGGCTTCGGACCAGTGGAAGCTGACGCGGAAAAAGGCGCAGCAGGCGCCGCAAGTAAGGCAGGGGTGGGACACGGGAACCGCGTAAATCTAGGCTGGGTGCCTATTTTATCCGCTGCGGTGCGGTCGCTCTGTCGCTTCGGGCGAGAATAGACACCTATCCGCTCAGCCTCTCAGCCCTCCATGGCGTCAAATTTCAGTTCCGACGGATCGTTTCGTCCGTCCGGTACCGCCGCCGATGCCGATCGGGCAGCGGCCCGGCGCAGTCCCGCGCCGTGCAATATCGCCGCTTCGCTGCCACGCCTGGCCCGGGAGTTTCCCGATCGCGTCGCGATGCGCTGCCCCGGCAGCCGCGGTGCGGACGGCCTGGCGCGTTATGACACCACCCTGACCTACCGCGAGCTCGATAGCCGTAGCGACGCCGTCGCCGCTGGTCTGGCCGCGCGCGGCATCGTCCGCGGCACCCGCTGCGTGGTGATGGTGCGGCCGACGCCGGAGTTCTTCCTGCTGATGTTCGCGCTGTTCAAGGCCGGCGCGGTGCCGGTGCTGGTCGACCCGGGCATCGACAAGCGCGCGCTGAAGCAATGCCTGGACGAAGCCCAGCCGGAGGCCTTCATCGGCATTCCGCTGGCGCAGTTCGCCCGGGTGTTGCTGGGCTGGGCGAAGTCGGCGCGCGTCCGGATCACCACCGGCCAGCGCGCCTGGTTCGCCGATGCGACGCTGGCGCAGGTCGAGCGCGACGGCGCCCAGGCCGGTTCGCAGCTCGCCGAAACGGAGCCGGACGAAGTCGCGGCGATTTTGTTCACCAGCGGCTCCACCGGCGTGCCCAAGGGCGTGGTGTACCGGCATCGCCATTTCGTCGCGCAGATCGCGATGATGCGCGAGGCCTTCGGCATCGAAGCCGGTGGTGTCGATCTGCCGACCTTCCCGCCGTTTGCCTTGTTCGATCCGGCGCTGGGACTTACCTCGGTGATCCCCGACATGGATCCGACCAAGCCTGCGCTCGCCGATCCCCACAAACTGCACGACGCGATCGCGCGTTTCGGCGTCGATCAGCTGTTCGGCTCACCGGCCTTGATGGCTGTGCTCGCGAAGCACGGCGCGCCGTTGTCGACCCTGCGCCGGGTGACCTCCGCTGGCGCGCCGGTGCCGGCCGACATCGTCGCGCGCATGCGCGAACTGCTGCCCGACGACGCGAAGTTCTGGACGCCGTACGGCGCCACCGAATGTCTGCCCGTGGCTGTGATCGAAGCGCGTGAACTGCAGTCCACGCGACGCGCCAACGAAACCGGCGCCGGCACCTGCGTCGGTCAGCCGGTGCCGCCCAACGAGGTGCGGATCATCCGCATCGGCGACGAGGCGATCGATACCTGGTCGAACGATCTGCTGGTGCGCAATGGCGCGGTCGGCGAAATTACGGTCGCCGGCCCCACCGCGACCGACACGTATTTCAACCGCGACGCGCAGACCCGGTTGGCGAAGATCCGCGAACGCCTGCCCGATGGCCGCGAGCGCGTGGTCCACCGCATGGGCGACGTCGGCTACTTCGATGCCGAAGGCCGGTTGTGGTTCTGCGGGCGCAAGTCGCATCGCGTCGAAACCGCGGACGGTCCGCTGTACACCGAGCAGGTCGAGCCCGTGTTCAACACCCATGCGGACGTGCGCCGCACGGCTTTGGTCGGCGTGAGGGCGCTGGGTTCGCAACTGCCGGTGCTGTGCGTCGAGCTCAACCCCGGCGTATCGGCGAGCGAGTGGCCGCGCATCGAACGTGAACTGCGCGCGCTCGGGCAGAGCCAGCGTCATACCGCGCGTATCGATCGGTTCCTGCGGCACCCCAAATTCCCGGTCGATATCCGTCACAACGCCAAGATCGGGCGCGAGAAGTTGGCGGTGTGGGTGGCGAAGGCCGCGAAGTAGCCGTGTGGCGCAGTGACCGCTTTGCTCCCTCCCTTTCGCGCAGCGAAGGGGAGGGCCGGGGAGGGGTAAGACGGAGCCGATAACACATGGATGTGTTGAGAACGCGAGCACGGGAACTGCGCAGCAACGCAACGGATGCCGAGAAGGTCTTATGGCGTGCGCTCCGTGGAAAACAGCTGGAAGGCTTTCGCTTTCGCCGCCAGGTGCCGATCGCCGGGTTCATTGCGGACTTCCTGTGTCCGCAAGCAAGGTTGATCATCGAGCTGGACGGTGGCCAGCACGCTGAGCAAGGCGGCTACGATGCGGCGCGGACCACCAAGCTTGCAGGCTTCGGCTACCGCGTCCTGCGCTACTGGAACAATGATGTGCTCGCGCGAACTGAAGCAGTTCTGGAAGACATTCACTCGCACTTGTTGAAAAGCAACAACAAAAGCAACAGCACCCCTCCCCAACCCTCCCCTTCGCTGCGCGAAAGGGAGGGGGCCAAAGGCAACGGCGAAGACGAAGGCAACAAAGACCCATGAAGATCCTGGTTACTGGCGGCGGTGGCTTTCTCGGTCAGGCGCTGTGTCGCGGTCTGCGTGCGCGTGGCTTCGAGGTGGTCAGCTTCAATCGCGGCCGCTACGCCGCGCTCGATGCGATCGGCGTGCAGCAGGTGCAGGGCGATCTTGCCCTGCGCGATGCCGTGATCGGCGCGGCGCAGGGTTGCGACGCGGTCTTTCACAACGCCGCCAAGGCCGGCGCCTGGGGCAGCTACCGCAGTTACTTCGACGCCAATGTCGTAGGCACGCGCAATGTGATCGAAGCCTGCCGCGTGCATGGCATCGACAAGCTGGTCTACACCTCCACGCCCAGCGTCACCCATCGCGCCACGCAACCGGTCGAAGGCGGCACCGCCGACAGCGTGCCCTACGGCGAGCACCTCAAGGCGCCGTACGCGGCGACCAAGCTGCTCGCCGAGCAGCTGGTGCTGGCGGAGAACGACGCGCAGCTCGCAACCGTCGCGTTGCGTCCACGCCTGATCTGGGGCGTCGGCGACAATCAGTTGCTGCCGCGCCTGGTCGAACGCGCGAAGGCGGGCCGTCTGCGTTTCGTCGGCGACGGCAACAATCGCATCGATACCACCTATGTCGACAACGCGGCGCAGGCGCATCTAGATTCCTTCGCGCATCTCGCCCCGGGTGCCGCGTGCGCGGGCCGCGCCTACTTCATCAGTAATGGCGAGCCGAAGACGGTGCGCGAGATCGTGAACGGCCTGCTGCAAGCGGCCGGAGCACCGATGGTGGAGAAGACGATTCCGTTTGGCGTCGCCTATGCCGCCGGCGTGGTCTGCGAAGGCTTGTGGCATGCGTTGCCGTTGAAGGGCGAGCCGCCGATGACGC
Organism: Lysobacter tyrosinilyticus; assembly: GCF_054779815.1. NCBI lineage: Bacteria > Pseudomonadati > Pseudomonadota > Gammaproteobacteria > Lysobacterales > Lysobacteraceae > Lysobacter > Lysobacter tyrosinilyticus. Next base: position 52,012 of record NZ_BAAGXN010000001.1, on the reverse strand, counting down.
GCTTTTTGGCGGAACAGCTCAGTACTACGCATTGGTACGACATGGGCCCGGCGCGACGCGACTTCGGCTATGTGCCGACGGTGTCGATCGCGGAAGGGCTGGCGCGGTTGGCGGCGTCCTATCGGAGCTGATCAAAAGCCCTCGTCTGAAGGCTCCTGACGCGCGGCGGCGCGTTTTGGCCAATCGGCGCTCGAACGCTGCGGCGGCGCGGCGCGGCCCGGCGCGACGCGACTTCGGCTATGTGCCGACGGTGTCGATCGCGGAAGGGCTGGCGCGGTTGCGGGCGGCGTACCAGGGCTGAGGCAACAAACCTTGTAGCCGCATTTCCCTACGCGCGCGGCGCGTCATCACCGGGTGATTACCTGGGTTCGGCCAGCATGAGCCCGCACCCTGGGTGCTGCAGGGGAGGACACGATGCAGTACTTCGCCGCCATCTTCTTTGTTCTCGCGCTCATTGCAGGCGCGTTCGGCCTGAGCAATACCCCGGATGTCGCCGACGCCCTCGCCTGGTTCTGGTTCTCTGCGTTCATGGGCATGGCCGTCTCTTCGCTGTGGCGCTGGCACAGCGATCGCCACGGTCATTGAGGACAGCGATTAACGAAGGGCTCACGGGGCTGAAGCCCAGCCGCACGAACCCGGCTGCCGTCACCGGCTGACCACTGCGACTGCGCAACAGTGCATCCGCGCGCAAACCGCGCGCTTGCATTGGGAGGTTCCAATGCTGCATTACGCCGTTGTCTTCTTCGTCATTGCGATCATCGCAGCGATCCTCGGCTTCACCGGTATCGCCGGCGCCGCCGGCAATATCGCCTGGCTGCTGTTTGTCGTCTTCCTGGTCCTGGCGATCGTTTCGCTACTGCGTGGCCGGCGCGTCTGACGTGATGCTGTGACGCGTGTGTGCCGACAAGTCCACCGCCGCGGAGAGGGGCCGCGGCTGGTGTGATTCCCGCCGGGATGATTGGCGCGATGAGGCAAGGGGTCCGAACGTTACAATGCGGACATGACCGCACGCGCCACGCCCCTGGATCCGCTCAAGCCGCTGGCCGGCCGAACGCTCGAAGCCGCGCTCAACCGCGCCCTGGCTTTGGACCCCGATACCCGTGATGGCCTGCGCGCCCTCGATGGCCGCAGCGTCGCCCTGTACGTGGCCGCGCCGCCGCTGGCCCTCCAGGTCACGGTCGCCGGCGACCGCCTGCAGGTTGGACCCGTGCACGAAGGCCACGAAGCGGACCTTTCGGTGCGCAGCACCTTCGGCGGCCTGATCGCGCAGCTGCCGTTCTTTCGCAATGACAACGCTCCGCCGGTGGGCAAGCTGCGCATCGAAGGCGATGCCGATCTTGCCCGCCGTCTGCAACGCCTCGCCGAACGCTTCGATCCGGACTGGCAGCAGCCCTTCGCCTCGGTGTTCGGCGATGTGCTCGGCGTGCAGATCGCCAACGCGCTGCGTGCCGGCCTGCGTCATGCACGCGAGGCCGGTGGCGCGTTCGCGGTGAACGCCGCCGAGTACGTCACCGAGGAATCGCGCGACGTGGTCGGTCGCGACGAACTCAATGCCTTTTACGACGATGTCGACACCCTGCGCGACGATGTCGAGCGGGCCTCTGCGCGCGTGCAGCGCCTGCGCGGGGCCATCCCGTCCCGGAGCACGCGCGCATGACGCCGGTGTTCCGCGCCTGGCGCATCGGCCGCGTGCTGTTGCGCTATCGGCTCGATGATTTACTCGACGACACACCGGCCGAACGCTGGCTCAAGCTCGCGCGTCCCTTCGTGCCGCGTGCATCGGCCGAAGTCGCGGCGCAGTCGCGCGGCGCGCGCCTGCGCATGGCGCTGCAGGAGCTGGGCCCGATCTTCGTCAAGTTCGGCCAGATCCTGTCGACGCGCCGCGACCTGGTGCCGTCCGACATCGCCGAGGAACTGTCGCTGTTGCAGGACCGCGTCGCACCGTTCGACGGCGAGGCCGCACGTGCGATCGTCGAAGCGGCGTTGAATCGCCGCATCGATGTGGCCTTCGCCAGCTTCGACACCACGCCGCTGGCCTCGGCGTCGATCGCGCAGGTGCACGCGGCGACGCTGCATGCAGAAGGCGCTACCGCGTCGCGCGAAGTCGTGGTCAAGGTGCTGCGTCCGGACATCGAGAAGCAGATCGCCGCCGACATCGCCCTGCTCAATGCGGTGGCGGGCGTGGTCGAACGCACGCATCCGTCCGCCGACAAGATCCGTCCGCGCGAAATCGTCACCGAGATCGAGAACACTCTGTCGGCCGAGCTCGACCTGCAGCGCGAAGGCGGCAATGCCAGCGTGCTGCGTCGCTTCTGGCAGAACAGCGACGACCTGTACGTGCCAGAAGTGATCTGGTCGCACAGCGCCGGGCGCGTGCTGACCCTCGAGCGCGTGCGCGGCATTCCGTCCGACGATGTCGCCGCACTCGATGCCGCGGGCATCGATCGCCATGCGCTCGCTGCGAAAGGCGTGCGGGTGTTCTACACCCAGGTGTTCCGCGACAACTTCTTCCACGCCGATGCACACGCGGGCAACATCTGGGTCGACATCGATCCTGCGCGCAAGGCGAACCCACGCTTCATCGCGCTGGACTTCGGCATCATGGGCCAGCTCTCCGACGAGGATCAGTACTACCTCGCCGAGAACTTCATGGCGATCTTCAATCGCGACTACCGCCGCATCGCCGAACTGCATGTGCAGGCCGGCTGGATGCCGTCGCACATCCGCATCGACGAACTCGAGGCCGCGGCGCGCGCGGTGTGCGAGCCGTACTTCACCCGGCCGCTGAGCGAGATCTCGCTGGCCGAAGTGCTGGTCAAGCTGTTCCGCACCGCGCAGCGTTACGAACTCACCCTGCAGCCGCAGCTGATCCTGCTGCAGAAGACCCTGCTCAACATCGAAGGCGTGGGCCGCCAGCTCGATCCGAAGATCGACATCTGGGCGGTCGCCGAACCGGTGCTGTCGAAGATCCTGGTCGAGCGCTACAGCCCACAGCGCCTGGCCAGCGAGTTCCGCAAGCGCCTGCCCGAGTTCGTCACCCATGCGCCGGAAATGCCGCGCCTGTTGCATCTGTGGTTGCAGCAGCAGGTCGAGGGCAAGCACGCGCTGAACATGCAGTCCCAGGACCTGCGCGCGCTCACCCGCGCGCTGCAGAGCGCGCAGCGGCGCACGATCGCGGCGATCTTCGGCACCGGCCTGCTGGTCGTGGCGGCGTTGCTGTATGCGCTGGAAGCCGGCGGGCCGCGCGTGTTCGGCGTGCCCGCCTCGGCCTGGATCGCGGTGTTGGGCGCCGCCTGGGCCTTGCGCGCGGCCTGGCCGCGGCGGTCGTAGCGGCCAGAGCGGGACTTGCGCCGGCCGGCCCGGGCCGTGCGAATATCGGGCACCACCCGGATCGAGCGAGCTACCGCTTGGGGAAGGTCCGTCCGCCACTGCTAGGCGACCGCAAGTACCTGCCGGTGCTGGCCGGTGTGCTGGCCTGGCTCGCGTTGGTGGGGCTGATCCAGGTGCTGGCGTATTACGTGGATGCCAAGGCGCGGCTGGAAACCACCGGCGTGATCCGCGGCGCGCTCGGCGAAGCCCGCGACGAGATCGACCGGCGGCTGGAGACCGCACTGGCCGTGCCGGAGACCCTCTCCGCGGTCATCGCCTCGGGTACGCCGATCGACCAGGTCACCTTCGACGCGATCGCCTCGCGCCTAGTCCGCGCCAATCCTTCGATTCGCGGGATCGCGGTCGCTCCCGGCGGCGTGATCACCCTGATCCATCCACTAAAGGGCAACGAGGCCGCCCTCGGGCTGCGCTATGCCGATGTGCCGGAGCAGTATCAGGCGGTCCTGCAGGCCATCGGTACCAAGCGCACGGTCGTCGCCGGACCCATGCCGCTGGTGCAGGGCGGGACCGGCCTGGTCAGCCGCACGCCGGTATTCCTGCGGGGCGACGGCGGCACCGACACCCGCTACTGGGGCATCGTGTCGCTGGTGGTCGACGTCGAACCGCTGTTCGCTGATATCGCCGGGATCGCCACGCGCAATGACCTGAGTCTGGCGGTGCGGTCCGTCTCGAATGAAGACGCGCACTCGATGGTCAGCGGAGATCCGGCAGTATTCACCGCTGCGCCGGTGACCGTGTATTACCCGCTGCCAGGCGGCGGCCGCTGGGAGTTGGCGGCCGTGCCGCGTGCCGGATGGGATGCGGTGCGCGGCTTGCCGATCATCGCGCGGGTGCTGCTGCATGTTCTTGCGCTCATGCTCGGCTGGGGCACGTGGCGCCTGTTCGCACGCCACGATCAGGACCTGATGCAGGCCGGCCACGATGCGCTGACCGGACTGTTCAATCGCAAGTCCTTCGACCAGGAGCTGGCTGCCGCACTCCTGCAGGCCAAGCCGCGCAGCAGTGCGCTGGTGCTGATCGACCTCGACCAGTTCAAACCGGTCAACGACCACTACGGTCACAGTGCCGGCGATGTGGTGCTGCGCCGCATTGGCGAACGTCTGGCCCAGTGCATGCTCGCGCCGGATGCCGCCTACCGCCTGGGCGGCGACGAGTTCGCCCTGCTGCTGCGCGGCGAACGCACGACGCGCATGCTGTTCCATCAGGTCGACCATGTCCTGCATCGGATCGGCGAACCGGTGATGCTTCCCGACGGACGCCGGGTGAGTGTGGGGGCGTCGGCCGGGATCGCGGTGTTCCCGATGGGCGGGCTGTCCGAACGTGCCACGGAAGTCTTCGATCGGGCCGATCGCGCCCTGTATCGCAGCAAGGCGGAAGGCAACCGTGGCGCGGTGGCGGAGCCGCATGCGCGGGAGACGCGCGAGTTGCATTGAGCGGGACGGCAGCTCAGCGGTGATGGTTGCGGCATAGCTGGGTTCGCTGCCCGTGTTCCATGCGCATTCGAGGTTGCGTTCCGACGGCGAAGCGTGGGGTCTGGTTCGCGTCGAAAGGCCCGTAGTTCGCCACTGCTAGCCGCGGGCGCGGTATCAGCGGTGCCGCAGCCGGGATTTACCGCGGGCCGGCGGGCGACAATGCGCGATCACCATCGTCCTGTCGCTACATGACCGAACTCTCATCCCCATCCGAGGCCATGCCCCCGCTCGAGTTGCTGCATCTCGACGACATGCTCGCGGTGGTCAACAAACCTGCGCGGCTGATGGTCCACGACAGCAAGCTCGCCGGTGGCGAATCCGACTTCCTGGCCGACCGCCTGCGCGAGCAGCTGGGCCGGCCGGTCTTCCTCGTGCATCGACTCGACCGTGCGACCAGCGGCTGCCTGCTGCTCGCATTCGATCGCGCCACTGCCGCGCAGCTTGGGCAGGTGATGATGTCGCGCGAAGTGGAAAAGCATTACTGGGCGGTGTGTCGCGGCTGGCCCGAAGAACGCTTCGTCATCGATCATCCGCTCGACGGCGGTCCGGGCAAGCCGCAGAAGCGGCCGGCGATTACCCGCTTCACCCGTCTGGCAACGTGCGAACTGGCCGTGCCGTCGCAGGGCTTCGAAACCTCGCGCTACGCGCTGCTCGATGCACAACCGGAAACCGGACGCTTCCGCCAGATCCGCCGGCATCTCAAGCACGCCTTCCACCACCTGATCGGCGACACCAGTCACGGGGACGGCCGCCACAACCGCAACTTCCGCATGCTCGGCGTGCATCGCATGCTGCTGCATGCGCGCATGTTGGGCTTCATGCATCCGCATACCGGCGCACGCGTCGTGGTCACGGCGCCGGTGGATACGGAGTTTGCGAAGGCGCTGGCGTTGTTTGATTACGCCGGATAGCGTGCCGGCAATTCGATCCTCCCTCGCCCCGCTTGCGGGGAGAAGTCGTGCCGCTTACGCGCCACTGGCGCGTGCACGACTGAGCGCTCTCGCGCTATGCGCGAGAGCTGGGGGTGGAGCGAGGGACAGAGTTGCGTAGCAACGCAGGGTGAGGGGACGTGTCGGCGGTTGTGCAAGCCCCGCCCCTCATCCGCCCTTCGGGCACCTTCTCCCCGCTCGCGGGGAGAAGGACAGGCGTGTTGCATTGCCTGTCCCTGGCGAGAAGAACCGGCCCGGCGCCCTACAATCCCCAGATGCTGCAGATCTCCGACACCATCGCGATCCCCGACGAGGAACTGGTCGAACGCTTCGTGCGCTCCTCCGGTCCCGGCGGGCAGAACGTCAACAAGGTGGCGACCGCGGTGGAATTGCGCTTCGACATCGCCAGCTCGCCCTCGCTGCCCGAACCCGTGCGTCTGCGTCTGCTGGCCAAGCGCGACCGGCGGGTCACGGATGCCGGCGTACTGGTGCTCAGTGCGCAGCGCTTTCGCACCCAGGACCGCAACCGCGAGGACGCGCGCGAGCGACTGGCGGCGTACATCGCTTCCGGACTGCACGCACCCGTGCCTAGAATCGCCACCCGCCCGAGTCGCGCGGCCAAGCAGCGGCGGCTCGACGCGAAACGGGAACGCAGTACGATCAAACGCGACCGCACGCGCCGGACCTGGGACTGACCCAGCCCGGTCCAGCCCACCAGAGAACTCCGGCAGCCCATGAGTGATCACAACCCGACGGTGCTGCCGCTGCCGCCGAACGCCCCGCGAGTGAAGTCCAGCGCCCTCGCTCGATGGATCGGCCGCACGATGTTGCGCCTGGGCGGCTGGCGCATGACTGGCGAGTTTCCCGACATCCCCAAGCTGGTGCTGATCGGCGCACCGCACTCCTCCAACTGGGACGGCATCTGGGGCATGGCGGCGAAGATGGCCCTCGGCTTGGACATCCGCATCCTGGGCAAGGACTCGCTGTTCAAGGTGCCGGTGATGGGCTTCTTCCTGCGCCGGCTGGGCGTTATGCCGGTCGACCGCAGCGCCGCGCATGGCGTGGTCGAACAGTCCGCGGCGATGATCCGGCGCGCGGACCAGTTCTGGTACGGCCTGGCGCCCGAAGGCACGCGCAAACCGGTGGAGCGGTGGAAGACCGGTTTCTGGAAGATCGCCAAGGCCGCGCAGGTGCCGGTGTTGCCTGCCTATTTCCACTACGGCCACAAGATCATCGGCATCGGTCCGACGTTCGACCTGGGCGACGACATGGCCGCCGACATGACGCGCATCCGCGAGTGGTACCGCGGTGTTTCCAAGGGCAAGTTGCACGACGTCTGAGTCGCGGCGCCATCGCCGCGCATCGTTTCCGCCCATGCGCCCGCTCTGGTGTTTCCGGTGCGCGGCCCGTCGCAATGTGACGCAAATTGCACCTGCCGGTCGTGCCCCGGCAGCCGTTGCGCGTGCGACGCACAGCGCGCCCATGGCCGGTTTGGCACGAGATATGCGTCACATATCACAACGCCGCTGCGGGGAATTCGCAGGGGCAGCGGAACAGGGGCCAGGGGGACGGTAGTCGGCTGGGCGGGCGCAATGCCCGCCGCCGACCACCGTGAGGATCACTGCGCGACCCGCAATCGGAATGCGGCGGCGCGCCTTAGGGGAGCCAAATGTTCAGACCCAGCCGACGAGTCCTCGTCATCGGATTCGTGCTCTGCGCGCTATTGGGCGTGCTGGGAATCTGGGTGCTGCTGCATCCGGCCAGCATCTTCGTACAGCCGTGGCGCGCGCAGCGCACCACGACCGCAGCCGAAGACGTTCTGCTCGGACCGTATCCGGTGGAAGCCGACTTCATTGCGCTCAAGCAGCGCGGCGTGACTACCATCATCAGCCTGCTCGAGCCCAACGTGCCATACGAGAAGGTGTTGCTCGAGCAGGAGCGCGAACGCGCCGCGCGCTACGGCATGACGGTGAGGAGCTTCCCGATGGGCAGCATCCTCGGCCAGAAGTTCGGCGACGACTATGCGAAGAACTCCAGGGCCGCCGCCGAAGCGGCGATCGCTGCCGACGGCATCGCTTATATCCACTGCTACCTGGGCCTGCATCGCGCGCGCAATGTGCAGACGTACCTGGCCCAGCAGGCGCGAAATTACGCCGGCAGCACGGCGAGCGCGAGTGCCGCCGATCTCGACTACGAACACATCGCCCAGACGGCCTTTGACGCGCTCGATTACCAGCGCAGTCTCGATGCGCTGGCAAAGATTCCCAACAAGGGCCTGCGCGCCGCGCGCCTGGAAGCCTGGAATTACTACCGCTTGCGCCGCCTGCCCGAAGCGCGCGCGACCTTCGAGAAGGTGCTGCGTGAATATCCCGGCGACCTGGATGCATTGAACGGCTTGGCTTACAGCAGCCTTGCCGACAACCAGCTCGATGCCGCGGAGCTGGCCTTCGTCCAGATCCTGAGCGCCGATACCAGCGACGTGTCCGCGATCCAAGGCATGGCCCATGTGCGTTACCGGCAGGGCCGACGGGTGGAAGCGAAGACGCTGTTCGCGCGTGCGGCCGGCCTTGATCCGAACAACCCCGAAACCCAGCAGATGCTCGAACGGCTGAGCGACGTTTCCACCGAAGGTGCATCGGTGGTGTCCTCCGCGCCCTGAAAACTCCGTTTCTCCCGCAATCGTTTTTTGCAAAAGGAAAAGGTGCTGCCGTGGACTTCCTGACTTCCGCCTCTCCGCGCGTCGTCTTCGCCTTCTGGCTGGGGGTGGTGGTGATCGCGATGGCGCTGGTGATGCTGGCCGTGATCGTGATCATGCGCCAGGTAGTGATGCGCCGCGAACGCAACCGCATCCGCGCCGCAACGCGCTGGCATCAGGTCCTGCTGGATTCCGTGCAGGGCGCGGCCACCTCGCCGCTGGCGTTGCCGCATGCCGATCTGCCCGGGTTCGTCGACGCGTGGAACCATGTGCATCAGTCGTTGGGCGAGCACGACAACACCGGCCTGCAGCGCGTCGCGCGCGAGATCGACCTGGAGCGACAGCTGTATGTGGCGATCGATCACGGCAACTTCCACAACCGGGTGATGGCGATCATCGCTCTGGGCTACCTGCGCAGCCGCACCCATTTCGACAAACTGGCCCGCTACCTCGACGACCGCAGCACGATCATCTCGCTCAGCGCCGCACGCGCGCTGATGCACATCGACCCGGCGCGCGCGGTGACGATGCTGGTTCCGCACATCGTGCAGCGCAACGATTGGCCGCAGGGGGGTGTCGCGCAGATCCTGCACGACGCCAGCCCGGCGCTGGTGTCCAAGGAGCTGAGTGAAGTCGCGCTGCAGGCGAACGCGGACGTCGCGCCGCGCCTGGTGCGATTCCTGGCCGACGTCAGCCCCGCCGCTGCGGCACCGGTGATCCGCCACATCCTGCAGTCACGTCCGGACGACCACTTGGTCTCGACCTGCCTGCAGGTGATGACCGAACGGAACGACCTCGATATGGTTCGCGGCTTGCTCGCGCACACGCGTTGGCATGTACGCATGCACGCCGCGGCTGCACTCGGCCGCTTGGGCGAGATCGTCGACGCGCAGCACCTGCTGCCGCTGCTCGCCGACTCGCAGTGGTGGGTGCGCTATCGCGCCGCCCAGGCACTTAGCCGTTTGCCGGGCGTCGAATTCGAAGACATCCAGAACATCCGTGCCGCCCAGACCGACCGCTTCGCCTGCGACGTCCTGGATCAAGTGATGGCCGAGCGCAACATGGGAGTGGACCAATGAGCACCGCGATGCTGACCCTGCCGCCGGGCGCGGTTGCGACGCTGGAGTGGTTGCAGTGGGTGTTCTTCGCCTACTTCATCGTCATCAACCTGACCTACCTCGCGCTCAACTACATCTCGATGTTCGGCATCGTGCGGCACATGCACGAGCACGGCACGAAGTTCATGTGGAACAACTTCCGCGCGTACCAGCCGCCGGTGAGCATTGTGGTACCGGCGTACAACGAGCAGCGCACGATCGTCTCCTCGGTCCGCTCGCTGCTGCGCCTGGGCTATCCGAATTTCGAGATCGTCGTCGTCAACGACGGTTCCACTGATGGCACCCTCGACGAAGTGATCAAGGCATTCTCGCTGGTCGAATTCCCCGAGGCCTACCGCAAGCGCATCAAGACCAAGGACGTGCACCGGGTCTATGCCTCGCCGGCGTATCCGAACGTGCGCCTGGTCGACAAGGTCAATGGCGGCAAGGCCGACGCGCTCAATGCCGGCATCAACTGCGCGCGCTATCCGTTGTTCTGCGTGGTCGATGCGGACTGCATCCTGCAGCAGGACAGCCTGGCGCGCGTGGTCCAGCCGTTCCTCGAGGATTCGACCACGGTCGCCGCCGGTGGCGTGATCCGCGTGGTCAACGGTTGCCAGGTCAAGGACGGCTTCCTGACCAAGGTCGAACTGCCGCAGAAGATCCTGCCGCTGGTGCAGACCGTGGAGTACCTGCGTGCGTTCTTGTTCGGGCGCCTGGGCTGGTCGCCGATGAACGCGCTGCTGATCATCTCCGGTGCGTTCGGCGTGTTCTACAAGGAGCGCGTCATCGCGGCGGGTGGCTATCACGGCGATACGGTTGGCGAGGACATGGAACTGGTGGTGCGCCTGCATCGCCAGCTGCGCGAGGAGAAGCGCGACTACCGCATCACCTTCGTGCCCGATCCGATCTGCTGGACCGAGGCGCCGGAAGACTTCGGTTCGCTGCGCCGCCAGCGCATGCGCTGGCAACAGGGGCTGGCCGAAAGCCTGTTGCCGAACTGGCGTCTGATGTTCCAGCGCAACGGCGGCGCGGTCGGTTGGCTCGCGTACCCGTTCATGCTGCTGTTCGAATGCATCGGGCCGGTGATCGAAGTGGTCGGTTACGTGTCGATGATCGTGCTCGGTCTGGCCGGCGTGCTCTCGCCGGAGGCGTTCTTCGTGTTCCTGTTCGCCTCGGTAGGTTTGGGCGTGCTGCTTTCCACCAACGCGCTGGTACTCGAAGAGCTGTCGTTCCACCTGTATCCGCGTCCGGGCCAGCAGCTCAAGCTGTTCCTGATCGCGATCTTCGAGAACTTCGGCTATCGCCAGCTGACTTCGGTATGGCGCTTCATGGGCCTGCTGCGTTGGTTGACCAAGCTGCGCGGTCGTTCGCGCTGGGGCCGCGTGCATCGCAACGCGACCTGGCAGCACGAGGGCATGCCGGACGAATCCGCGCCGCCACCGCACCTGGCCGGGGTCGGCCGCACCTGGCAGCCGACGACGTCGCAGCGGCCCGCCGAGCAATCGGTGGACTGAGCGATGCGATCGCCGAGGACGAAAAGGTTTTCTTTCATGCCGACAATGGAGTGCCCCATGCGCCATCGCCCCCACCGCCTGACCGCCAAGGCCCTGATGCTTGCCTGCGCGGTGGCGATGGCACCTGCCGCGTTCGCTCAGGACGCCGCAGGCAGCGAGAGCTACGAACAGCAGTTCGCCCGCGCGCGCGAACTCGCGACCAACGGCCGGCGCGAGGAAGCGGTCGCGCTGTACACCATGATGCTGGCGCAATCGCCGACCAACACCGACGTGCAGCTCGCCCGCGGCCGCACCTTCGCCTGGATGAAGCGCTGGCCGGAAGCCGAAGCGGATCTGGTCGCGGTCACGACCGCGAAGCCCGACTACGCCGATGCGTGGTCGGGATTGGGCGACATGTACCTGTGGAGCGATCGACCGCAGCAGGCGGCGACCGCGTACACGCGCTGGTCCGAACTGCGCAGCGATGATCCGGCCGCGTCGATCGCGCTGGGTCGCGCGCATCGTGCCGCCGGTGATTTCGCCGCCGCGCGCGCGGACTTTGAAGCCGCGCGCACGCGCGGTGCCGATCCCGCGCAGGTCGACGACTATCTCGCATCGTTGCAGCCGCGCATCGCCGACCAGGAGACCGCGGTGCCGGCCGGCTATCGCTGGCTGCTGCGCGTGGGCGGGACACACACCAGCTTCGATCCTTCCTCGCGCGCGAACTGGAACGAATACGAAGCCTCGCTGCGGCGCAAGTTCGAACGCGGCTCGCTGGCATTGGAGATGTTGCGTGCGCACCGCTTCGGCGAGCACGACACCGCGTGGGCGCTGGACGGGTACGCGTCGTTGTGGGAACGCGCCTACGCCAATGTGCGTTACCAGCGCGGACCGGACGATGGCCTGTTCCCGAACAATGCGTGGCGAGTGGAATTGTTTCAGGGCGTGGGCCAGGGCTGGGAACTGTCGGGCAGTTACGACCATCTCGAATTCGACGGCTCCGACACCGACATGTACGGCGTTGGCGTCGGCCGCTACTGGGGCGACTTCTATGCACGCTATCGCGCACTGCACGTGCCGGGCGTCGGTTCGGGCAGCCTGAACCACCGGGGGCAGCTACGCTGGTACTACGCCGGCAATGCCGACGACTATTTCGAAGCGAGCATCAGTCACGGCCGCAGCCACGAGCTAGACACCACTGGCTTCGATCGGGTGGTCGACAGCAGCCACTCCTCCTACAGCGTGTCGTACGTGAAGTTCTTTGCGCCGCAGTGGGGCGTCAAGCTGGGCGCGGGCTTCGCCAACGACGTGGATGGCTTCGACGAGCGCAGCGTCTCGGCCATGCTCTATTCACGCTGGTGAGATCGCGATGGACGCGAACGACACGCGGCCTGCGCCGATCACCCGCTTCCTGATCTGCGCGCCCGCGTTGTTGGCGGGCCTGCTGGCGCTGCGCGCATGGGCGTTGTGGCTGGAATGGCCGGCGGCGCCGATCCTGGTGAATCCAGCGGAGCTGCTTGGGTCGGCGCTGTGGGTCGATGCTGTGGTGTTTGCTCGCAGCCTGCCGCTGTTGTGCTTGTTGTCGTGGCCGCTGCTGCGCCTGCGCAGTGGGCGCGGCCGCTATGTCGCGGTCGCGTTGCTGTGGTCGGCGTGGCTGCTGGTGGCGGTTGCGCTGGAGCAGTACTTCATTTCGGCGCGGGTGCCGCTGGGCGCGGATCTGTTCGGCTATTCCTGGCAGGAGATCACGACCACTGCGGACGGCGGCCTGCGCGGTGACGTCGCGGCGTTGACCGGATGGTGGTTGCCGCTACTGGTGTTGTGGCTGGCGTTGGCGGGGCTGATGCGATTCAGGCCAAGCTTCATGCCGCGTCTCAGCGTGGCCGTGCTGGTCGCGTGCATCGCGCTGTGGTTGCTGCCGCTGCCGTCACCGCTGCGCGCGAGCGAGGATGTGCAGAACGTCATGCGCAACAAGACTGCATATTTCATCGGCGACTCGCTGCGTTACTTCAGCGGCGCGCCAGTAGGTACGGGCACCGCGCCGATCGCCACCGTTGCGGCGAGCACGGCGCCGGCCGATCCGGACTACCCGTTCCTGCATCCCGACCAGACTCCCGACGCGCTCGGTCCCTATTTCAACCGGGCTTCGGCACAACCGCCGCACCTGGTGTTCATCGTCGTCGAAGGCCTCGGCCGTACCTTCTCCGGGCCGGACGCCGCGCGCGGCAGCTTCACGCCCTTCCTGGACGAACTCGCCGGCCAAAGCCTGTACTGGGACAACTTCCTCGCCACTCAGGGCCGCACCTTCGGCGTGCTGCCGTCGGTGTTCGGCTCGCTGCCGTTCGGCGAGAAGGGCTTTGCGGCACTGGGCGCGCGCATGCCGCCGCACGCCGGATTGCTCAATGTGCTCAAGCGCCAGGGCTATGCACTGCGCTTCTACGCCGGCAGCGATGTCACCTTCGACAACGAACGCGTCTACCTGCAGCAGCAGGGCATGGAGCGCATCGTCGACATCCACAATTTCGAGTCAAGCTATCGGCGCAATCCCTACAGCAGTTGGGGTTACGACGACGGCGAGCTGGTGGCGCGCGTGCTCGCGGACGGTCCGGTGGCGGCTGCAACCCGCCAGCCGACGATTACCGTGATCCAGACGATGTCGATGCATACCTCGTACCGGTTCGCCGGACAGGACGCGTACCGTCGGCGCGTCGAACAACGACTGGAGGCGCTGGGTATCGCCGAGGCCGACAGGGCTGGGTATCGCGCGTTCTCCGACATCTATTCGACGGTGTTGTTTACCGATGACGCCCTGCGCCGCTATTTCGAAGCCGCGCGCAAGGCGCCGGGCTACGAGAACACGGTGTTCGTGATTACCGGCGATCATCGCCTGCCGGAAATTCCGATGGACACGAAGATCGAGCGCTATCACGTGCCGCTGATCGTGTTCTCGCCGTTGTTGCGGCAACCGGAACGCTTCCGCGCCGTGTCCTCACACCTGGACATCACGCCGTCGCTGCTCGCCTTCCTCGCCCACGGCTACGGGTTGCAGCGTCCCGCGCAGGCCACCTGGACCGGCATCGGACTCGACACGGGCCAGGAGTTCCGCAGCACGCATGACATTCCGCTCAAGCACGCCAAGACCATCCTGGCCGATTTCGTGGCCGGGCCATGGTTCGTGAGTCATGAGCAGCTGTACCGCCTGGAAGACGGCATGCGCATTGCGCCGGTGGAAGACGCGGCGGTGAAACAGCAGGTGCTCGAGCGCTTTGCCCGATATCAACAGGCAAATCGCAACTTCGCGCAGCGCCTCAGGCTATCTCCCGAAGGAGCCACGCCGCAGTTGGTGGCGTATGTCGAGCCTGCGGCGGTCTCCAGGCCCGCGACCGAAGCGTCGGCTGCGCATCCAACGTCGACGCCGCACGCGCTGTACGCGCACGATATCGATGCTCCGGTCGGCGCCGATACGGATCTGATGGCGGTCGGGGCAAGCTTCACAAATGCAACCACGATCCGCAGTGCGCCGTTCGTGCCATTGCTGGTGCTCAGCGACGAGGGGGGGCGCGAACTTCGCGAGAGCTATGCGGCGCCGTTGCAATTGGCCGCGGGCGCAAGCGGTGTGGCCAGCTTCCAGGTGAAGCTGGACGGACTGCCGTCCGGACGCTATTTCATCGCGGTGCTGCCGTCGCATCCCGATACCGGACGGCGGATAGGCGAGGGCCTGTATCGCATCCCAGTGAAAGTGCGCTGTTGTGCACCCGGCGGCGGCGCGCTGGCGCGGCCCTGATCCCGACGGAGACGAACGATGCGCGGACTGGCGTGGTCAATGCTGTTGCTGGGAACGCTGTCCGCTTCCGCTTTCGCTGCACCTCGCGCCGTGTGGACCTGGGAGCGCGACAGCTACGCGATGCTGGAATCGAGTGCGGAGGCCACTACCGCGTTCGATTTCCTGCGGGCCAAGGGCGTCGACACGCTCTACCTCTACGCCGATGCGTGGGAAGGCCGCAATCTGCTCGCGAAGCAACCGCAGCGCTATCGCGATTTCATCGCCGATGCGCACCGGCGTGGTTTCAAGGTCTATGCCTTGTTGGGATCGGCCTATCTCAATACCGAGCGCTACATCCTGCCCGAGCAACGGTCGACGGCTACCGCGATGCTCCAGCGCGTGCTCGACTACAACACGCAGGCACCGCGCGATGCACGCTTTGATGGCGTCAATCTCGACATCGAGCCGCATCTGCTCGACGAGTGGAATGACGCGAATCGGGAAAACCTGCTGCGCGATTTCCTCGAGGTCAGCGCGGCGTGGATGAAGCTGAAGCACGACTCGGGACAAAACCTGGCGGTTGGCCCCGCGATTCCGTTCTGGTTCGACGGCATCGAAGTGCAATGGCACGGCCGCACGCGACCGGCGAGCGAACACCTCGCCGATGTTTACGACTACGTCGCGCTGATGGACTACCGCGACCATGCCGATGGCAACGACGGCATCGTCGCGCATGCGGCCAAGGAGATGACGTACGCGGAGCAGGCGGGAAAGCAGGTCGTTATCGGACTCGAACTGACGCCGAATGAGTTGAAGAAGGTGACCTTCAATCACCGCCGAGAAGCGGACCTGCAGCGCGAGATCGAGACCGCGCAGGCTGCGTACGCGAAGTCGAAAGCCTTCGCCGGCTTCGCGCTGCATCACTACCGCGGCTATCGCGAATGGGTCGACACGCAAGCCAAGAAGTAGCGGAACTCAGCGCTCCGACTGCCCGGTCTCGTAATACCCGCCGCGCTCGAATAGCGCCGGCTTGATCAACTCGCTGAAGGCGCGTGCCTGTGGTGACAGGAACTTGCCCTTGCGCACCACCACGCCGTAGCTGCGCGACGGGAAGTACTTCGCCAGCGAGCGAGTGGCCAGGCGTTCGCGGTCCGCATCGGTCAGGCAGATCGCGGTGACGATGCTGATGCCCAGGCCCATCGCCACGTACTGCTTGATCACTTCCCAGCCACCGACTTCCAGCGCCACGGTGTAGGGCACGCGGTTTTGCTGGAACACCAGGTCGACCAGGCGGTAGGTGGTCAGGCGCTGCGGTGGGAGGATCAGGCCGTAGGGCGAGAGGTCCTGCAACGTGAGGTTGGTCTTGGTCGCCAGGGGGTGGTCGCGCGGCGTGATCAGCATCGGCTCGAAGCGGTAGACCGGGGCGTAGTCGAGGTCGCCGGGCACGTCGAGCATCGAGCCCACCGCCAGGTCCACCGCATCCGAGCGCAGCAGCTCCAGTCCGCCGGCACCGGTGACGTTGTGCAGGCTCAGGCGAATCTCGGGGTGCCGGGCCTTGAAGGCTTCGACGATCTTCGGCAGCAGGTAGAGGATGGTCGAGCTGCCTGCCGCGACGTGAAGCTCGCCGGCATCCAGCCCGCCGATGCGGTCGCGGAAGGCGGCGTCCAGCCCGTCCAGGCCCTCGACCAGCGGTCGGGCCAGGTCGTACAGCTCCTGACCCTCCCGGGTGAGGGTGATGCGGCGGCCGCTGCGCTCCAGCAGCCGGACCCCGAGGTCGCGTTCCAGCGCCTGCAGCTGCAGGGTCACCGCCGGCTGGCTGAGGAACAGGGCCTCGGCGGCCCGCGAAATCGAACCCAGGCGCGCGGTCTGGCAGAAGGCGCGGAGCGGCTTGAGGCGGTCGCCCTTGTAGGCAAAGCGGGGCGCGGGTGGCGGTTTGGCTGACATCGTTTCGTCAGATATTAATAAACCAAATGAGATGTATTGAAAAAACTTGATTGCCTTATAACACACGTGACCGCATGGTCTCGCCTCACTCGTTACAACAAACACAGTGAGGAACGAACGATGTCGGCAGTGTTGGAATCGCGGGATTTCGGGTCGCAGCCAAGGGGCGTGGAGCTGCTCGCCGCGCATGCCGAGAACGGGTCGCTGCTGACCCCCGCCGCCCAGGCCTTCCTCGCCGGCCTGCACCGCTGCTTCGAGTCCACCCGGCAGGCCTGTCTCGCCGCCCGCCGCGACCGCCAGGCGTTCTTCGACGCCGGCGGCCTGCCCGACTTCCGCGCCGATACCGCCGCGATCCGCGCCGGCGACTGGCGCGTCGCCCCGCTGCCGGCCGCGCTGCGTGACCGCCGCGTCGAGATCACCGGCCCCACCGATCCGAAGATGGTGATCAACGCGCTCAACTCCGGCGCGAACTGCTACATGGCCGACTTCGAGGATTCGACCGCCCCGACCTGGGCCAACCTGCTCGCCGGCCAGCGCGCGCTCAAGGACGCCGTCGCCGGCGCGCTCGAATTCTCCGCGCCGGGCGCCAACGGTGCGCGGGGTAAGCACTACACGCTGAAGCCGTACGCGGAGCAGGCCGTGCTGCTGGTGCGCCCGCGCGGCTGGCATCTCGACGAGAAGCACGTATTGGTCGATGGCGAGAGATTGTCGGCGTCGCTGTTCGACCTTGGTCTGTTCGCCTTCCACAACTCGGACGTGCTCGCCGCGAAGGATCGCGGACCTTATTTCTACCTGCCCAAGCTGCAGTCGATGGAAGAGGCGCGGCTCTGGAACGACGTGCTCGCGCACATCGAAGCCAAGCTCAAGCTGCCCGCCGGCCAGCTCAAGGTCACCGTGTTGATCGAAACGCTGCCCGCGGTGTTCGAGATGGACGAGATCCTCTACGTCCTGCGCGATCGCATCGTCGGTCTCAACTGCGGGCGCTGGGACTACGTCTTCTCCTACATCAAGAGCTTCCGCAAGCACCGCGACAAGGTGCTGCCCGAGCGCGGTCAGGTGACGATGACCCAGCCTTTCCTGCGCGCGTATTCGGAACTGCTAATCCAGACCTGCCACAAGCGCGGCGCGCACGCGATGGGCGGCATGGCCGCGCAGATTCCGATCAGTGGCGACGACGCAGCCAATGAAGCGGCGCTGGCGAAGGTGCGCGCCGACAAGCTGCGCGAAGTCACCGCCGGCCACGACGGCACTTGGGTCGCGCATCCGGCGCTGATTCCGCTGGCGAAGCAGATCTTCGACGAGCGCATGCCGGGCGCAAACCAGCACGGCGTGCGCCGCGAGGAAGTCATCGTCACCCGCGACGACCTGATCAAGCCAAGCATCGGTTCGATCACCCGCGCCGGCTTCGAGAACAACGTTGAAGTATGCGTGCGCTATCTCGCCGCATGGCTCGACGGCAACGGCTGCGTGCCGATCCACTGGCTGATGGAAGACGCCGCGACCGCCGAGATCGCGCGCACCCAGCTATGGCAGTGGCTGCACACCGATGGCCTGCACCTGGACGACGGCAGCGAACTCGATCTCGCGCTGTTCGAGCGCGCCCTGATCAATCTGCCGATGAAGCTCGGCGACCGCAGCAAGCTGCCCGGCGGCAGCCGCATCAACGAGGCGATCGGAATGCTCGATCGACTCACCCACGCCGACACGCTCGAAGAGTTTTTGACCCTGCCCGCTTACGCGCGGCTCGACTGATCCATCGCAAGCAACCCCACCACCGCGCTCACGCACAGAACCATCGAGGGTAACGCCATGAACAAGCAAGCTTCCGCCGATCAACTTCGCCACGACTGGCAGACCAATCCGCGCTGGGCCGGTGTCACCCGCCCCTACAGCGCCGAAGACGTGGTGCGTCTGCGCGGCACCGTGCCGGTCGAGCATTCGATCGCGCGGCTGGGCGCGGAGAAGCTGTGGAACTCGCTGCATCGCGAGGACTTCGTCAATGCGCTCGGCGCGATGACCGGCAACCAGGCGATGCAGCAAGTGAAGGCCGGTCTCAAGGCGATCTATCTCTCGGGCTGGCAGGTCGCGGCCGACGCCAACGTCGCCGGCGAGATGTATCCGGACCAGTCGCTGTACCCCGCCAACTCGGTGCCGCAGGTCGTGCGTCGCATCAACAACACCCTGCTGCGCGCCGACCAGATCCAGTGCGCGGAAGGCGGCGGCGATGTCGACTTCCTGCAGCCGATCGTGGCCGACGCGGAAGCCGGCTTCGGCGGCGTGCTCAACGCGTTCGAACTGATGAAGGGCATGATCGAAGCCGGCGCGGCCGGCGTGCATTTCGAAGACCAGCTTGCCTCGGTGAAGAAGTGCGGCCACATGGGCGGCAAGGTGCTGGTGCCCACGCGCGAAGCGGTCGAGAAGCTGGTCGCCGCGCGCCTCGCCGCCGACGTCATGGGCGTGCCGACGCTGATCGTCGCGCGCACCGATGCGGAAGCCGCCGATCTGCTTACGTCCGACATCGACGCCAACGACCAGCCGTTCGCCACCGGGGAGCGCACCGTCGAAGGTTTCTACAAGACGAAGAACGGTCTGGATCAGGCGATATCGCGTGGCCTGGCGTATGCGCCGTACGCCGATCTGGTGTGGTGCGAAACCGGCAAGCCCGACCTCGAGTTCGCACGCAAGTTCGCCGAGGCAATTCATGCGAAGTACCCGGGCAAGCTGCTCGCCTACAACTGCTCGCCCAGCTTCAACTGGAAGAAGAACCTCGACGACGCGACGATCGCGAAGTTCCAGAAGGAGCTGGCGACCTACGGTTACAAGTTCCAGTTCATCACCCTGGCCGGCTTCCACAGCCTCAACTACGGCATGTTCAATCTCGCGCACGGCTACGCGCGCCGACAGATGAGCGCCTTCGTCGAGTTGCAGGAAGCCGAGTTCGCCGCCGCCGAGCGCGGCTTCACCGCGGTCAAGCATCAGCGCGAAGTCGGCACCGGCTACTTCGATGCGGTCACCCAGGTGATCCAGAACGGCCAGTCCTCGACCGTCGCACTGAAGGGCTCGACCGAGGAGGAGCAGTTCCACGAACAGAAGGCCGCCTGATCAGGCGTGCGGCCGGCACCGGCCCATGGCGCCGGCCGCATCGTGTGTCGGGGTGGGACGGCCCCGATCCGGAGCCATCGGAACCCCCGAATTCCGGGGGTTTCCACCCGCGTAGACGTGCAGGATCAGGTGTTATCCTGAATCCTTGAGCGGGGCGGAAGCGTGTGGATGAAGCGTAGGGCCGCGATGCAGAAGCTGCAGACCACCGGTTCGTCCGCAGGCGGCACCGATGCGGCGACGGCTGCGCTGACGCTGGAGGAATACGCGCTGTTCGCCGAAGTCGGCCGCCCGCGCCGTTGCTATGCCGGCGAGACCTTGTTCCGCCGCGGCGATCTCGGCACCACGATGTATGTGATCGCCGATGGTGCGATCGATCTCGACTTCGGCGAAGACCTGATTTCCAAGCGCCTGGGTCCACGCGAATTCTTCGGTGAACTGGGTCTGCTGATCGGCGATCACGCGCGCAGCGCCGATGCCGTCGCGGCTGGCGATGGCGAGTTGATCGAATTGCGTCACGAGGAATTCCAGCGTCTGGTCGATCGCAACCCGGGGCTGGTCTCGCACTTCCTGCGCCGCGCGATCATGCGCGTGGTGCTCAACGAACAGAGCCTGATCCGCCGTCTTCGTCGTCGCAACCAGGACCTGCAGTCGGCGCTGGATTCGCTGCGCGCCACCGCGCACCAGCTCAACCAGACCGAAGAGCTGATCCGCACCGACGAGCTCACCGGCCTGCACAATCGTCGTGGCCTCGCACAATACCTCAGCGAGCGCCGCCGCAACGGCACGCTCAAGGGCATGGGCCTGGTGCTGGTCGATTGCGATCGCTTCAAAGAGGTCAACGACGAGCACGGCCATCTGGTCGGCGATCGCGTGCTGCAAAGCGTCGCCAGCATCCTGCGCTCGGTGTTGAGCGAAAGCGACATCGCTTGTCGCCTCGGTGGCGACGAGTTCTGCCTGCTGGTAAGCGCAGACAGCCGCGAGGCCGCGCTCGGTTTTGCCGACTTCATCCTGTCGACCACGCGCGGCCTACTGCAAGTACCGCGCCATGCCGAACCCGGAGAAGCGCCGCTGGTCTGCACCGTCAGCGTGGGGGCTTGCCTGATCGACGGCGAGCGTGACTGGAACGACTGGTACGCCCAGGCCGATGCGGCGCTGTATCGTGCGAAGCGACTGGGCGGCAATCGCGTGGAATGGCAGGACGATGCTTACGCGACCGTTTGAAATGGACTGAATGCGTATGGATACCGCGGTACACACGTTCGAACCGACGCCCGAACCGGCACCGCGCCCGTCCGCCAACGCACCGCAACTGCGCACGTTGCTGCTGACCGATCTCGTCGACTCCACCGGCCTGATCGAACGCCTCGGCGACGGACCCGCCAGCGACCTTTTCCGTGCTCACGACCGTCTGGTGCTGCAACTGCAGCAGCAGTGGCGCGGACGCCTGATCGATCGTTCCGACGGCTTGCTGCTGTTGTTCGAGCGGCCCATCGACGGCCTCGGCTTCGCGCTGGACTACATGCGCGGCCTGCTCGCACTCGGTGCAGAGCGCGATCTGGAGTTGCGCGCGCGCGCCGGCTTGCACGTCGGTGAAGTATTGACCTGGCGCAACAGTGCCGAAGCGGTGAGCGTGGGCGCCAAGCCGCTGGAAGTCGAAGGCCTCGCCAAGCCGATGGCGGCGCGCTTGATGGCGATGGCGCGCCCGGGCCAGATCCTGCTGTCCGCCGTGGCCGAACCGCTCGCCCACCGCGCTGCGCGCGAACTGGGCGAACGCGGCCAGCACCTGGCCTGGAAATCGTGGGGGCGCTGGCGCTTCAAGGGCGTGCCAGAAGTGCAGGAAATCTTCGAAGTCGGCGAACCCGACCTCGCCCCGCTACGCGCACCGTCGAGTACGCCCAAGGCGTGGCGCGACATTCCGGTGTGGCGGCGTCCGGCCGCGCTCGCTGCCGAAGTCGCGGTCTTGGCGGTTGGCGTGCTCGCCGTGTGGTTAGTGACCCGCCCCGAGCCCGCGATCGCCTTCGCCCAGCGCGACTGGGTGGTGGTCGGCGACCTGCGCAACCTGACCGGGCAAAGCGCGCTCGACGACTCGCTCGAGCAAGCCTTCCGCATCAGCCTCGAGCAGTCGCGCTACGTCAACGTGCTCAGCGACCTGAAGGCGCGTGACACCCTGCAACGCATGCAGCGCCCGGCCGACACCGTGCTCGATCGCGCCGTCGCTTCGGAAATCGCGCTGCGCGACGGCGCCCGCGCGGTGATCCTGCCGACGGTGGCGGAAGTCGGCGGCCGCGTGCGCGTGAGCGCTGAGGTGATCGATCCGCACACGCAGACCACGGTGTACGCGGAATCCGCTGAAGGCAGAGGCGTCGATTCCGCGCTGGATTCGATCGACGATGTCACCGCGGCACTGCGCGGCAAACTCGGCGAGGCGGTGAAGTCGATCGAGAAGGATTCGGTGCCGTTGCCGCAGGTGACGACGACGAACCTGGATGCATTGCGTGCGTATGCGTTGGGGCAGAAGGCGTATGGAGAAACCGACTACGCCAATGCGCTGAAGCTGTATGAGCAGGCTACAACGCAGGATCCTCAGTTTGCCCTCGCCTGGGTCGGCCAGGCGAAGTCGCGGTATGCGGCGTTCGATGCCAACTCCGCAAGACCCGCATTGGAGCGCGCGAGGGCATTGCGCAGCAGGCTGGCGCCGAGAGAGGCGCTCTATCTGGACGGATGGGGGGCCGAGTTCGAATCGCCCGTTGACGCCTTCGAGAAGTGGCGCCTATTGACGAACCTCTATCCGGATTTCATGCCTGCCTTCGGAAACACGGCGCTGCGGCTGATTCGTTTGAACCGTTTCCCAGAAGCCGTGGACTACGCGCGGCATACGACCGATCCGCGACACGATCTGGCCGGGAAGGGATACGAATGGCTGGGCCGAGCGCAGCTTGGTAGCGAAGATTACAAGGGCGCCGCCGATTCGTTCGATAAGGCCGTCGCGCACGGCAGTCGCGACAGCGCCGAGCAGGTTGCACAAGTAGCCGCGGCGACCAGGCGTTTCGAAGCAGCGCAAACCGCGTTGAAAAAGATGCCGCAGAACACGGCGCGTGTCTGGATTCAAAGAGCCGTTGTTCTGCTGGATCAAGGCAATGTCGAAAAGGCGCGTGAATCGGCGCTCAGGGCCGTCCGTCTGGGCGGAGACGAGCCTGGATCAAAGCGCATGGTGGCGACCCTCACTCTGGCTGTGATTGAAAACGCTGCGGGTAGACAGGATGAAGCGCGCACGGCAGTGCGCAATGTCGCTGATGAAATACCCGCGGCCCTCAAGTCTGTCAGCCTGGCCGAGTCGGTCGACGTTGTCGGGCTGGCTCTTTCGACTTCGCTGCTGTCCCAGCAGTTGGGCGAGCGGACCCTCGCCAATCAGAGGCTGGCGGAACTGCAAGGCAACCCGCTCATGGCTTCGCCGGAACTGTCCGAATTGGCGGCGGTGGTGCGAGCGAATGACATGCGACTGTCGGGTAGACCGGAGCAGGCCGTCGAGCAATTGAGAGGGCTGCTCAATGGACACGAATTGTTCCAGACGCGACAAGCCCTGTTGGAGGCCTGCCTGGCGGCGCAACGCACCGCTTGCGTAAACGAGCAGGCCAAGTGGCTCGCGCAACGGCGAGGGCAGGCGTACGCCGAGCTGATCGGCTATCAGGTCGTGCAGGCGCTCAACGTGGCGAGCAGCGATGCAGCCTCTTCGCGCCTGGATCGCGTGCCGAAGTAGCCTCGATACAAGGCTACTTCGGCCGTAGTTTCAATTACTTGCCCGAACGGGCGGAAACGCTTGCGTCCAGCATCGGGGGCGTTTGGCCCAGGCCTGCAAGCAGCATCGCCCTGAGTTCGGCGCGTGCTTTCAGGATGTCGGCTTTCGGCGCAATTCGATGCACCCGGCAACAAGCAGCGGTCGCCAGTGCCGCCGATTCGGGCAGCGGTGAACCCTTGCGCTGCGCGGCAAGAGCAGCCTTTGCTTCCGGATGACCCGCTTGAGCCAAGGCAGCCTGCGGATCCTTCTTGAACAATCGCCGAAATGCATTGTCGGTGCTGAGCAGATCCAGCAGCTTGTCTGCAACTTTCGGATCGAGCGGAGCGGATTTCTGCTTTGCCATTTCCCCATCCCCTGTGTGGGCCCGTGGCGGGCGCGAATGAATCTAACCCGGAGGGGGTGGCGGGACAACGGTGATGAGCCGTGCGCACCGCACTTGAAGCCTGCATCGGCCCGCGCATTGCGGATGCACGCCGCGCATTCCGCATCACGGCTTGCGTTATGGCGGCTTGGTGGAGAATGCTCGGGGCCCAGCAGGCCATGCCCTCGCAGGCAGCAGACGCTTCACCCGATCCGGAGTAGGGAATGCAAGTTCGCCGCTGTGCCGCCGTATTTCTTGAACCACGCGAGGAAGTCGGTTTCGACCTAGAGCTGCTGATGGCGGGAAGCGCGGGCCTGCGTCGCGACCTGTGCTGGCTTGCCCTGGCACCGCATCGCGGCGAGGAGATCGAGATCGACGCGGCCGAGCGCGAACTGCTCGGCGCCGTCAGCCCGAGCCAATGGATCGATGCCTCGGCATTACCGCCGCACTCCGCCGCCGCGCTGCAATCGCTGCTGGTCGAGGGCCTGTTGATCAGCGATGCGCCTGAGCACGCGCATTGGCGGCAGCGCGATGACGCCTTGCGTTCCGTGCATTGGCATCCGCTCGCCGCGGCCTTGCACGCCTTCACTCGCTGGCAAGACGTCGATACCGTGCAGAACATGAAGGACAGCGGCACCGGGACGGCCATCGAAATGCGTGAGGTGCTCGGCGCTCCACCCGTTGAGGCCGCGCGCCGCGCCGAGGTCACCATGCAGCTCAAGTTGCCGCGCGCCGTCGCGAATGACTTCGACCAACTGTTGGCCCGTCGCGCCACCTGCCGTAACTTCGATGCCGCACGCGCGCTGTCGTTCGAGCTGCTTGCGCAGTTGCTGCAGCGCGTGTTCGCCGCGCAGGCGCAGGTCCAGGTCACCGAAGACACCGTGATCCTGAAGAAGAACGTTCCCTCCGGTGGCGGGCTGCACCCGATGGAGTGCTACCTGATCGTGCAGCACGTCGAGGGAGTCGCGCCCGGCCTGTACCACTACCACGCGATCGATCACGCGCTGGAACCGCTGGCGGTGCCCGAAGGGTGCGATTGGTCCGGTGGTGGGTTGCGTCAGTTCCTGCAGGACATGGTCGCGCAGCAGCACTGGTTTGCCGATGCCCATGTCGCGGTGGTGCTGGCGCCGCGCTTCGACCGGACCTTCTGGAAGTACCGCAATCACGCCAAGGGCTATCGCGTGGTGGCGCTTGAGGCCGGCCATTTGTCGCAGACCCTGTACCTGGCCGCGACCGAGGCTGGGCTGGGCGCCTTCATCACCGGCGCCATCAACGAGAAAGAGCTGGAACGAGCGTTCGGTCTCGATCACATCAGCCAGGGCGTACTGGCGGTGTGCGGGTTCGGCTGGCGGGGCGAGGAGATGGTGACGGCGGAGCTTGATCCGCTATGCAGCGTCTGGACCTGAGCGCGTCCCGCGTCAGGACTGCGGCACTGGCCCAAATGCGCGCGGCCCGTTAGCTTCCGCAACCCCCACACGAGATGCGACACATGCGAAACGGAGTTCTCCTTGCGCTGTTCATTGCGCTGGCTGGCAGCAGCACCGCAATGGCCATGGACACCAACACGGTCATCCGTGCCGACGCGGCGCTGGCCCAGCAGCAGGGCATTCGCGCTGACGCGACCGCGCGCAAGGGCCGCTACAAGGACATGGACGAAGCCGCACGCAACGATTTGCTGGCGAAGCAGGACGTCGTGTTCCGTCTGTTGGAAGGCAAGCAGAGTTCGGATGAGTTGACCGAAGCGCAGCGCATCGAGCTGTTCAGCGCGCTCGAGGCGATCGATGTGGTGGTCAAGAATGCAAAAAGCGAACAGCTGGTTTGCGAGGTCGTTCGCAAGACTGGCAGCAACCGTCCCACGAGGGTTTGCAGGACCCGGATGGCGCAGGACCAGGAGCGCGACGAAACGCAGAAGACGCTGCGCTCGTGCTCCGCTCCGGGCTGCATGTAACCCGGGCGACTTCGTCCGATCCTTCAACGCCCCGTGTCGCGCGATGAGCGATCGCAATGCGATGCGGGCCCTCGTTCGAGGCGATAGCCAATCGCCTCGCCAAGGTGCGGCGCCGTGATATCGGCGCTGGCGTCGAGATCGGCGATGGTCCGCGCGACCCGCAGGATCCGGTGGACGGAACGCGCGGACAGGCGCAGGGCTTCGGCGGCACGCTCCAATAGCGCCTGTTCCGAAGCACCGAGGCGGCAATGCGCAGCGGTTTCGCCTTGCGTGAGCTGCGCGTTGATCCTGCCGCTGCGCTGCTGCTGGCGCATGCGCGCCGCTTCCACCCGCGCACGCACGCTGGCGCTGGCTTCGCCCGGCGGTGCGTCACTGCGCAGTTCGGTCAGTGGCAGCCGTGGCACCTCGACGTGCAGGTCGATCCGCTCCAGCAGCGGCCCGGAGATCCGCCCGCGATAGCGCTGGATCGCATCGGCGCTGCAGCGACAGCGGCCGGAAGGATCGCCGGCCCAGCCGCAGGGGCAGGGGTTCATCGCCGCGACCAGCTGGAAGCGCGCGGGGAACTCGCTCTGCCGCGCGGCACGCGAGATGGTCACCACGCCGGATTCGAGCGGCTCGCGCAGCACTTCCAGCGACTGCCGGCTCCACTCAGGCAATTCGTCGAGAAAAAGCACCCCGTTGTGCGCCAACGAAATCTCGCCGGGGCGCGGTTGCGCGCCACCGCCGACGAGCGCGACCGCGCTGGTGGTGTGGTGCGGCGCGCGATAGGGGCGCGCACGCCAGCGCGCCGGATCCAGTCCGCGCCCGCTGATCGAAGCGATCGCCGCCGATTCCAGCGCTTCGGCCTCGCTGGCCTCGGGCAGGACGCCGGCCAGGCGTGAAGCGAGCAGGGTCTTGCCGCAGCCCGGCGGGCCGACGAAGAGCAGATGGTGATTGCCCGCCGCGGCGATCTCGAGCGCACGCCGCGCCTGCGTCTGGCCGCGGACGTCGGCAAGATCGGGCAGGTCGTTGCGCTGCGCTGTCGGGGCGATGGCAACCGGCAGGGTCTTGCGTCCGCTAAGCGCGCCGCACACTTCCAGCAGCGTGCGCGCAGTGCGGACTTCGACGTCGCGCGCCAACGCGGCTTCGACGCCATTCCCCTCCGGAACGATCAGTTTGCGTCCGGCCTGCACCGCCGCGAGGGCCGCAGGCAAAGCGCCGTCGACCGCACGCAGTTCACCGGTCAGTCCCAGCTCGCCAAGGAATTCGTATTCGCGCAGCGGCTCCAGCGGGATCTGTCCGCTGGCCGCGAGGATGCCCAGCGCGATCGGGAGGTCGAAGCGGCCGCCATCTTTCGGCAGGTCGGCAGGCGCGAGATTCACCGTGATCACCCGCGACGGAAATTCGAACTGCGCGCAACTGATCGCCGCGCGAACGCGGTCTCGGGACTCGCGCACCGCGGCTTCCGGCAAACCCACCAGCGAGAAGCGCGGCAAGCCGCCGGCCAGATGGACTTCGACGCGAACCTCGGGCGCGCGCACGCCCGTTCGCGCACGGCTGTGCACGAGTGCCAGGTTCATGGGGATGCCCGCTTAGTGGCGGGGGTTGTGCGGGCCCAGCTGCGCTTCCAGCTCGGCGACGGTGCGCTGCAGCTCTTCGAGTTTTTCGCGGGTGCGCAACAGCACCGCGCGCTGCACCTCGAATTCCTCGCGGGTCACCAGGTCGAGCCGGGACAGGCCGGACTGCAGCACCGACTTGAAGTTCTGCTGCAGCTCGTCGCGGCCTTCACGGAGGCCGGGCGGCACCAGCGCGCTGAGGCGGCGGGCAAGGTCGTCGAGATGGTTGAGGTCGATCATTTGCTTGGCTCCTCCGGCGATGGCCCCAGCTTGGGGCGGGTGCCGTGACGGCGCAGTCGGGCAAGGCCGTGGTGCGCGGTAGGAATAATCCGATGGCCCACCATTGTAGGGCCTGCCCCGAACTTGATCCGGGGGCGGGTCGCGTTCCGTCGCTCCGATGCGGCATCGAACGCAGCCCGCTCGCCCTGCATCGTCATGCACCGTATCCTCCCGCGCAGAACCGGAGGCAATGCAATGAAGATGGTCATGGCGGTGATCAAGCCGTTCAAGCTCGACGATGTGCGCGAAGCGCTGGCGGAAGCCGGTGTCGCCGGCATCACCGCCACCGAGGTCAAGGGGTTCGGCCGCCAGAAGGGGCACACCGAGCTGTATCGCGGCGCCGAATATGTCGTCGACTTCCTGCCCAAGATCAAGCTGGAAGTCGCGGTCACTGACGAGCAGGTCGACACCGTGGTCGAGGCGATCATGAAGGCCGCAGGCACCGGCAAGATCGGCGACGGCAAGATCTTCGTTTGGGACCTGGACCGCGTGGTGCGCATCCGCACTGGCGAAATGGACGGCGACGCCCTCTAACGCATAGCGGCGTCGAGGCTCAGGCCTCGATCGCCACGCGATTGCGTCCGGCTTCCTTGGCCCGGTACAGCGCCGCATCGGCGCGATCGATGACGTCGTGCACGCCGTCGTCCTGCGGTCGCAGCATCGCCAGGCCCAGGCTGATGGTGACGCACAGGTCCTGTGCGATATCCGACAGATCGAGCCGGTGTACGCTGTCGCGCAGGCGTTCGGCCACCAGCAACGCGGCGTCGGACGACGTGTTCGGCAGCAGCACGATGAATTCCTCGCCGCCCATGCGGCCGAGCAGATCGTTCTGGCGCAGCACGGCCTCGCAGGCGCGCGCCACGCGCACCAGCACCTGGTCGCCGCGCGCGTGGCCGTGGCCATCGTTGATGCGCTTGAACCAGTCGAGATCGAAGGTGAGCACGGCCAGCGGCGCGTCGTTGCTGCGCGCGTTATCCAGCGCCTGTTCGGCCGCGACTTCGACATGGCGGCGGTTGGCGACGCCGGTCAGCGAGTCGGTCAGGGCCAGGCGATTGATGCGACGCATGCTGCGCAGCTGGCGCAGGAACAGTCCGCCCAGCAGCAACAGCAGCAAGCCGGTGCTGATCAGGGCGGCGAGCTGCCAGCGGTTGGCGCGTTCGATCGCCTTCAGTCGCTGCTGCTGGCTGCGGCGCTCGCTCTGCAGGCGCGTGTTTTCCAGGTCGCGGCGGGCGGTATCGAACTGGTACTGCAGCAACAGCGACTGCTGGGTGCGCGCGTCGTCGTTGAGCTTGCGCCGACCGGTGCGTTCCAGCTTGAGGTCGTCCATCGCCGCGCGGTAGTCGCCGAGCGCCTCGTGACTGAGCGCGCGTGCCGCGTACAGGTCGACCTGGTAGCGCAAGTTGGGGTCGGCTTCGAAGGCGCGCGCTGCGCGATCGTAATGTTCCAGTGCCTGCTGGTCGTCGCCGCGGCCGGCGAGCACGCGGCCTTCGAGCAATTGCAGCATCGCTTCGTTGGAACGGTCGCCGACGCGTTCGAACCCGATGCGCGAGGTGGCCAGCGCGGTCTCGGCGCCGCTGAAATCCCCCTTCTGCACCAGCGCCGACGCCGAGGCCAGGTGCGCCGCGGCGACGTCGTATTCCAGGCCATGCGCGGCCGCCGTGTCGATGGCGCGGCTCAGGACCTGCAGCGCCTCGTCGTGGCGGCCCAGGTCCTCGTGCAGGAACGCGGTCTGCATCAGCGCCACGGTCAGCAGGCCGGGATCGCCCTGGCGCTCGGCGAACGCCACGCTCTGACGCAGGTATTCCAGTGCCTTGGCGTGGTCGCCCATGCGCCGGTACGCGGCGGCGATGTCGCCCAGGCCGGCTTCCGCCTCGTTACGCAAGCCGGCGGCCGTGTAGACGCGCTGGGCCTCGAGAAAATCGTTGAGTGCCGCCGCCTGCTGTCCCAGCAGCGAACGCAGGCTGCCGCGATGGGCCAGGGCCTGGGCCAGCAGTCGCGGGTCCTTGTGCTTGCGGGCCAGTTCCAGCGCCTTGTCGACCGTGGCCGCCGACTGCGAGGTCTGGCCGGAGCCATCGATGTAATTGGCTTCGCACAGGCCGAAGCGGATCTGTTCGCCGACATCGCCCAGCCGCATCGCATCGGCCAGGCCGGTGCGGGCGAAGGCGAGCCCGGCCGCGGGCTGGCCGAGATCGTCGTAATCGCAGCGGAAGCCGCGCAGGCGCAATTCGCGGGCGGGATCGCCGCGTGGGCGCAGGGTGTCGAGGTGGCGGACGACTTCGCGGACCTGCTGGGGGCCGGATACGACCAGGTCACCGCGTTCGACTTGTTCGATCAGGCTGTCGAACTGGGTGGCATCCGGTTCCGCGCCGAACCGGGACAGGTCCGGCGCCGCGGGTGCAACCGCCTGCGCCGGCACGTCCGCAGTGACGCACCAGCCGAGCACGGCCAGCAGTACGGTGAACCGCAATGTGCGCAAGACATCCCCCCGGATCGAGCGCAGACGGCAGTAGCGCCATCCGGAAGGCAACGTAACACAGGCCCTTGCACCGGCCTGAGACGCACGGCGCTGTTCCGGCGCCGTCCGTCAGTCAGAACCCTGAATCGCTTATTCGCCCAGTGCGGCGGCAACGAAGGGCGGGGAGACCAGCGCGCCGGTGTGGATGTCGGCGCTGTAGTACTTGGTGTCGAACAGCTTGGCGCGGGCGTCGGTCGCGCGGAATTCGAAGCCACCGGCCTTGCGGGCCAGCGTGCAGGACCACCAGCCGGTCGGGTAGCACGGCTGCGGGAACGGCAGGGTCTTGAAGGTGGTGAAGCCGGCCTTGCCCATCTCGCCGCGCATTTCCTGGATCAGGTCGAGCAGGACCAGCGGCGATTCTGACTGCTGGACCAGGATGCCGTCGTCCTTCAGGGCGCGGAAGCAGGATTCATAGAAGGCCTTGTTGAACAGGCCCTCGGCCGGACCGACGGGGTCGGTGGAGTCGACGATCACGATGTCGACGCTGCCCGGGGCGCAGTTGGCCATGTAGGCGATGCCGTCGTCGAACAGCAGCTCGGCGCGCGGATCGTTGTTGGAATCGCACAGCTCCGGGAACCACTTCTCGGCCATGCGCGTGACCTGCTCGTCGATGTCGCACTGCACGGCCTTCTCGACGCCCGGGTGCTTGAGCACTTCGCGCAGGGTGCCGCAGTCGCCGCCGCCGATGATCACGACGTGCTTCGGATTGGCATGGGTGAACAGCGCTGGGTGCGACATCATCTCGTGATAGAGGAAGTTGTCGCGCGTGGTCAGCATCATCGCGCCGTCGATGAGCATCAGGTTGCCCCAGTCGGTCGACTCGTAGATCTCGATGAACTGGAACGGCGACTGCACCTCGTCCAGCTTCTTGGTGATGCGGTAGCCGATGGCCGAGCCGGCGCGCTCGAAGTTTTCGTAGTGCCAGGTGGGGGCGGTCATCGGGGTGCTCCTGAGTTGCTATTGCGTGGGGGCGCGGATTGTAGCGAATGGGGGGGCGGCCGGTGGTGGACGCGGGGCCGTACCAGGCGCTCCAAAAAACGCGATAGCCCGGCCGTCCCAGCCGCGCGCGCGGCCCGCACCGTGTCCGCACTGTGGATCACCCGCGGGCGGCCCTACAATGCGCGCCTGTTCACAACCTCTTAGCTACAGGAAGCATGCCGATGACCGCCTGGTCGCTCGACCAAGCCCGCAAGACCTACTCCATCCCCCACTGGGCCGAAGGCTATTTCGATGTGGATGCCGCCGGCCGGATCACCGTGGCGCCGCGTGGCGAGCAGGGACCGAAGATCGCATTGCCGGAGGTGGTCGACCGGGCCAAGGCGCAGGGCGCCAAGCTGCCCCTGCTGGTGCGCTTCCCCGACATCCTCGGCGACCGCCTGCGCAAGCTGCAGGGCGCCTTCGCCCAGGCGATGACCGACTGGGAGTACAGCGGCGGCTATACCGCGGTCTATCCGATCAAGGTCAACCAGCACGCCGGCGTGGCCGGCACGCTGGCTTCGCACCACGGCGAAGGCTTCGGCCTGGAGGCCGGCAGCAAGCCGGAGCTGATGGCGGTGCTGGCGCTGTCGCGCCCGGGCGGGCTGATCGTCTGCAACGGTTACAAGGACCGCGAGTACATCCGCCTCGCCCTGATCGGCCGCAAGCTGGGGCTCGAGACCTTCATCGTGGTCGAGAAGCCGTCCGAGCTGCCGCTGATCATCGAGGAGGCGCGCGCGCTGGGTGTGAAGCCGGGTCTGGGCGTGCGCATGCGCCTGGCTTCGCTCGGCGCCGGCAAGTGGCAGAACAGCGGCGGCGACAAGGCCAAGTTCGGCCTCTCGCCGCGCCAGGTGCTGGACCTGTGGAAGGAGCTGCGCGACGCCGGGCTGGAAGATTGCCTGGGCCTGCTGCATTTCCACATGGGTTCGCAGATCTCCAACGTCCGTGACATCGCCAACGGCATGCGCGAGGCGACGCGTTACTTCGTCGAACTGTCCGTGCTCGGCGCCAAGGTGCGCTATATGGATGTCGGCGGCGGCCTGGGCATCGACTACGAAGGCACGCGTTCGCGCAGCTACTGCTCGATCAACTATGGCGTGAACCAGTACGCCTCCAGCATCGTGCAGCCGCTGGCCGAAGCCTGCGAGGAATATGGCCTCGCACCGCCGCGCGTGATCACTGAGTGCGGCCGCGCGATGACCGCGCACCACGCAGTGTTGATCGCGAATGTGTCCGAGGTCGAGCAGGCGCCGGAAGGCCGCGTGCCCGACGAGCACGACGACGAACCGGCAGTGATCCGCCACCTGCGCGAGATCCACGCCGAAATTGATTTGCGTCCGGCCGTCGAGCTGTTCCATGAGGCGCAGCACCACCACAGCGAAGGCCTGTCGCTGTACGCGCTCGGCCAGATCGACCTGACCCATCGCGCCCGCATCGACGACCTGTTCTATGCGATCGCGCATGCGGTCCGCGCGCGACTGAGCTACGACGAGAAGAGTCACCGCGATCTGCTCGACGAGCTCAACGACCGCCTGGTCGACAAGTATTTCGTCAACTTCAGCGTGTTCGAATCGATGCCGGACGTGTGGGCGATCGACCAGGTATTCCCGATCGCGCCGATCGAACGCTTGAACGAAGCGCCGACCCGGCGCGGCGTGATCGCCGACATGACCTGCGACTCCGACGGCATGATCGACACCTATGTCGAGACCGAAGGCCTGGACAGCTCGCTGCCGCTGCACGAGATGAAGCATGGCGAGTCGTACCGGCTTGGTTTCTTCCTGGTCGGTGCGTACCAGGAAATCCTCGGCGACATCCACAACCTGTTCGGCGACACCGACGCGGTGGAAGTGCACATCGACGGCGACGGCTATGCGATGAGCCAGCAGCGTCGCGGCGATACCGCGGACGTGATGCTCGACTACGTCGGTTACAAGCTCGCCGACCTGCGCCAGGCCTATCGCGACAAGGTGGCGGCGGCGCACCTGGCCAATGACGAGGCGGCGCGTCTGGATGCGGCATTGGAAGCGGGGCTTACCGCATATACGTATTTGAGCGACGAGCCGTTGGCGTAAGGCAACGGCAAAAGCTGCCCCTCATCCGCCCTTCGGGCACCTTCTCCCCGCTGTGCGGGGAGAAGGGAAAAGAAAAGCAGTCTCGACCCGTTGCATGCACCCCTCGCCCCGCTTGCGGGGAGAGGGACCGCGTCGCGTAGCGACGCAGGGTGAGGGGACGTTACGCGTCCCGCGCCACCTGGAACCCCGCAAACGACTGACTCACCGGCATCATTTCCAACCGGTTGATGTTGAGATGCGGCGGCAGCGTCGCGACCCAGTAGATCGTGTCGGCGATGTCCTGCGCCGTCATCGGATTCGCGCCCTTGTATAGCGCGTCCGACGCGGCGTGATCGCCATGCGTGCGCACCAGGGTGAACTCGGTTTCGGCCATGCCCGGCTCCAGCGTCGTCACGCGCACACCGGTGCCGTGCAGGTCGCTGCGCAGACCGAGCGAGAACTGACTGACGAAGGCCTTTGTGCCGCCGTACACATTGCCGCCGGTGTACGGGTAGTTCGCCGCGGTCGAGCTGATGTTGATGATCGCGCCGCGCCGTTCGATCAGCGCGGGCAGCACGCGCCGGGTCAGCGTCACCAGCGCGGTGATGTTGGTGTCGATCATGCGCTGCCAGTCGTCCAGGCGCGCGCTCTGCGCCGGCAAGGTGCCCTGGGCGAGGCCCGCGTTATTCACCAGCAGGTCGATGTCGCGAAACGCTTCCGGCAACGCATCCATCGAGGCGTTCATGGCATCGGCATCGCACACGTCGAATGCGGCGGCATGCACCTGTGCGGCGCCGAGGTCGTCCACCAGGGCCTGCAACCGATCCGCGCGACGGCCGGTCGCGATCACGCGCCAACCTGCGGCGACGAAGCGACGGGCGGCGGCGGCGCCGAAGCCGGAAGTGGCGCCAGTGATGAGTGCAGTCTTGGTCATGTCGTGTCCCGGATCAGGCATTGCGTACTAGTGCAGTGCGGCCGCGCGCAGCAGCCGCCATTGCGCGTTCGTGATGGCATGGCATTCGCGCTTGCCGCGACGTTGCGCGGACGCCGGCGCGGTGGCCTTCAGGTTTGTTTCCTGCCAGGCGGTACCGCAGCTCTGCGGCGGCGTCTTGGCGGGCAGGGGCTGTGTGCTGATCGCCTGCACCAGTGCGGCGGCGGTCAGCCAGGTGCCTATCGGGGAAGGGTGCCCGTCCTGACGCAGCAGAGGCAGGCGACGACCATTGGGTACGCGCTGCATGGCGGCGCCCACATCGACGATGTCGACACCGATGTCACGGGCGAGCGTCGTGCTCTGCCGGCTCAACGATTGTTGCGCGGCAGGTAGCGCCTGCCAGGTCGAGAACCACACGGCACGCGCACCATTGGCGCGGACCAGATTGACTGCCTCGCGCAGCGCCTGCGGCGCATCGGTGCAACCGGGAAATTCGGCCGGACAATCGGGCCAGCCCCCCAGTTCCTGCAGCACCACGACATCGAAGCGTTGCCGCGTCAGCAGCGCCGCGAGCTGGCCGCCCTTGAGGCGCTCGCGCAGCTTGCCGCCGCCTTGCGCGAGCATTTCCGTCTCGACCTTCGTGCCCGGCTCGGTGGCGCGGTACAGCGTGGAAAACGTGGTCGGCAGATCGTTGTAGTAGGTCAGGCTATTGCCGACGAACAGCACGTGCAGCGGCTTGGCCGCGAAGGCGTCATGCGACAGGAGCAGGGCGACCAGCAACAGGCAACGGCCGATCGCGTGGCGCATCTCACTTCACCTTGATCGCCATCGCCGACAAACCGCCGGCGGACAGCTTGCGCTTGGCCTCGGCGAGATCGCTGGCGGTGCCGTAGGGGCCCATGCGCACCCGGTAAACCGTGTTGCCCTTGATGTCGGCAGCTTCCACGCGCGCGCCGAGGCCGAGCAGGGCTATCTTCGCCTTCAATTCCTCCGCCTGGCCGGATGCCTGGAACGCGCCAGCCTGCAGCAGATAGCGGGTGTTGTCGTCGACGACCGCGGTTGCGGCGTTCGTCGCGGGTGCGGTGGTGGGCTTGGATGTGGACGGCGCGGGCGCCGGTTTGGTTTGCGCAGCGGTTGGCGTCGCGGCTTCGGCTTCGTCCACCGGTTTCGGCAACGGGTTGGATGCCGGCTTTGCGCCATCGGCGCTGGCCGAAGTATTTGGCGAAGTATTTGTCGCGGTTTGCGCCGGCGTCTGTGCCTGCTTCTTGCGTGCCGCTTCGCGCTGCGCCTCGGCCTTCTCGGTCGCAGCGATTTCGGCATCGCTCAACGGGACTTCCTTGCCCGGCAGCAGGGTGTAGAAGTCGTATTCCTCACCGTCCGCTTTGCCGCCGTCCTTGCCCTTCGCGTGTTTCGGTGCGGGCGCGTCGCCCTCGGGCGCCACCGCGTCCTCGTCTTCCGCGACCGGTGCCGGCTGCGCGTCGGGATTCGGCTGCGGACGGAAGAAGCCGTCGCCGCTGGACTTGAGGTACTTCGGCGCCACGATCATCACCACCATCGCCAGCAGCACCCCGAGCACCAGCCAGGCCCAGCCGGGAATACTGTTGCCGCCACCGCCACCACTGCGCTTTGCCTGCGACTTGCCACGCTTTGCTGCCACTTCGTTCTGCCTTGGGGCGGTGCCGCCCTGCGATTTCGTTCAAACACTGCGCCGTGGCGCGTTACCGCGCGACGGTCACATCACTTCGGGCGCGCTCACGCCCAGCAGCTCCAGGCCATTGGCCAGCACTTGTCGCGTCGCGAGCGCCAACACCAGGCGTGCGTCGCGCAGGTTGGCGTCGTCGACCAGGAACTGGTGGTCGTTGTAGTACGTCTGGAACGTCTGCGCGAGTTCCAGCAGGTAGACGGCGATCTGGTGCGGCTCGAGATCGCGGCCGGCCAGTTCGACCACGTCGGGGTAGCGCAGCAGCGTGGCGATCAGTTCGCGCGCGCTGTCGTCGTCGACGTCGAGCGGTTGCGCCAGGCCGTTGGCCTGGTCGAACGAAAGGCCACGCTCCTTGAGCTGCCGGGTCAGGCCGTACATGCGCGCGTGCGAGACCTGCACGTAGTACACCGGGTTGTCGAGCGACTGCGAACGCGCGAAGTCGATGTCGAAGGTGAGTTGCGAATCGGGCTTGCGCGCGATCAGGAACCAGCGCGTCGCGTCGCGGCCGACTTCATCGATCAGGTCGCGCAGGGTGACGTAGCTGCCGGCGCGCTTGGAGAGCTTCACTTCCTCGCCACCGCGCATCACCGTGACCATCTGGTGCAGCACGTACTCCGGCCAACCCTTGGGGATGCCGCAGTCCAGTGCCTGCAGGCCGGCGAGCACGCGGTTGAGCGAGCCGTGATGATCCGCGCCCAGCTCGGTGATCGCGCGCTCGTAGCCGCGCAGCCACTTGCTGCGGTGATAGGCGACGTCCGGCAGGAAGTAGGTGAAGGTGCCGTCGGACTTGCGCATCACGCGGTCCTTGTCGTCACCGAAATCGGTGGTGCGCAGCCACAGCGCGCCGCCTTCCTCGTAGGTGTGGCCGTGCGCGACGAGTTCGCGCACGGTTTCCTCGACCTTTCCGTCGGTGTAGAGCGAGCTTTCGAGGAAGTACACGTCGAAGCCCACGCCGTAGGCGGCGAGATCGCCGTTCTGTTCGCGGCGCAGGTAAGCCACGGCGAACTGGCGGATCGCGTCGAGATCGGCGGCATCCTTCGCGCCGGTGACGACATGGCCGTCGACTTCGACGCTGTCGCCGCGCAGGTAGGCGGCGGCGACGTCCTTGATGTAATCGCCGCGATAGCCGTCTTCCGGCCAGCCGGCGTCATCCGGGCCCTTGCCCTGCGCGCGTGCCTGCACGGAGATGGCGAGGTTGTTGATCTGCGCGCCGGCGTCGTTGTAGTAGAACTCGCGCTTGACGCTCCAGCCGTTCGCATCGAGCACGCGCGCGATGCAGTCGCCGATCACCGCGGCGCGGCCGTGGCCGACATGCAGCGGACCGGTCGGGTTGGCGGAAACGTATTCAACTCCGGCGGTGTGGCCCTGGCCGGACGCGTTACGGCCGTAGCGGGCGCCCTGCGTCAGGACTTCGCCGATTTGCGCGCGCCACGCGCTTTCGGCGACGAAGAAGTTGATGAAGCCCGGCCCGGCGATTTCGACCTTGGCGATCGCATCGTTCGCGGGTAGCGCATCGACCAGGGCCTGCGCGATCGCGCGCGGGTTCGACTTGGCCGGCTTGGCCAGCAGCATCGCGGCGTTGCTGGAGAAGTCGCCCTGGGCGCGGCTCTTGGGGCGCTCGATGACGAAGTCGGGCGTGGCCAGATCGGCCGGAAGGGTGCCGGCGGCGCGCAGGGAGTCGATGGCGGCCGCAACCAGGTCGCGGAGAGTCGATTTCACGGGATTTTTCAGGCGGTGTAACGGGTCGGGCATTGTACGCGAGCGCTGCCGCGAGCCGCGCCGCGGGGATACCCACGTGCGGTCCTACTCCAACGCGCCGCCGCGCGCCGCGCTGCGGAGATACCCACGCGAGGTCCTACTTCAACGCGCCGCCGCGCGCCCTGAGAATCGGCGTCCCACTAGACCCAGCCTCGCGCTGCCAGCGAAACCGGTGCCCCGTCGCCGATGACGAAGTGGTCGAGCAGGCGCAGTTCGACCAGGGCCAGCGCCTGTTTCAACCGCACAGTGACGGCGCGATCGGCCGCCGAGGGCTCCGGATTTCCGCTGGGGTGGTTGTGCGCGACGATCACCGCCGCAGCGTTGTGGCCCAACGCGCGCCGCACTATCTCGCGCGGATGCACTTCGGCGCCGTCCAGCGTGCCCTGGAACAATTCCTCGAAGGCGATTACCCGATGGCGCGTGTCGAGGAACAACGCGGCAAACACTTCGTGCGGCAGGCCACGCAGGCGTTGGGCGAAGTAGCGCCCGGCCAATTGGGGATCGCTGAGTGCAGCGCCGCGCTCGAGGTCCGCCTGCAACAGGCGCTGTCCCAGTTCGATCGCCGCGGCCAGCGCGCAGGTGCGGGCAGGGCCCAGGCCGCGCAACTTGCGCAACTCCTTCGGCGGACGCTCCAGCAGCGCGCGCAGGCCGCCCTGTGCGCTCAACAACTCGCGCGCCGTGGCCACCGCGTCGCGACCACGCAGCCCAGAGCCGAGGAAGATCGCCAGCAGTTCCGCATCCGACAGGGCCGCCGTGCCACGGGCCAGCAGCTTTTCGCGGGGGCGTTCGGTGGCGGGCCAGTCGCGGATGTGCATGACGCCTGTCGGTGGAAAGAGGTTCCCGGGCGCGGCGCGCGGAGCAAGGGGCGGCCTGCGAACCTGGAACAGGGCGACCTTTCACGCCGCGTCCGGGATGGGTGCAGCTTGCCGATATCAGCGCACGGCTTGGATCAGGCAAATCCACGTGTTCGGTTAAGCTAATCGCCCGTTTCACGGTAGGAATTTTCCGAACCGATGGCCGATGTCCGCGCCCGCCCCGAATCCCGACTCGCCGATCAGCGCATCCTGCTGTGCGTGTGCGGCGGGATCGCCGCGTACAAGGCGGCCGAACTGGTGCGCCGGCTGCGCGACGCCGGGGCGCAGGTGCAGGTGGCGATGACCGAGGAGGCCACGCGCTTCGTCGGCACGCCGACCTTCCAGGCGCTGTCGGGTTTCCCGGTGCGCACGTCGTTGTGGGACGAGGCGGCCGAGGCGGCGATGGGGCATATCGAATTGGCGCGCTGGGCCAGCCGGATCGTCGTCGCGCCCGCAACCGCGAATACCCTGGCCAAATTGACCCACGGTTTCGCCGATGACCTGGTCACCACGCTATGCCTGGCGACGACCGCGCCGATCACCGTGTGCCCGGCGATGAACCACCGCATGTGGCTGCACCCGGCCACGCAGGCCAACATGGCCACGCTGCGCGAACGCGGCGTGCAGATCATCGGGCCGGAGGATGGTCCGCTCGCCGAGGGCGAGTCCGGGCCCGGTCGCCTGAGTGAGCCGGATCACATCGTCGCCGCGCTCATCCTTCGACAGGCTCAGGATGATCGGGAGGGCGAACGGTGAGCCTGCGCGGACGCCGCATCCTCATCAGTGCGGGGCCGACCTTCGAGGATCTCGATCCGGTCCGCTTCATCGGGAATAGAAGTAGCGGCAAGATGGGGTTCGCCATCGCCGAAGCCGCCGTGCGCCAGGGTGCGGAAGTGGTGCTGGTCGCCGGCCCCGTGGCGTTGCCCACGCCAGCCGGGCTCTCGCGCATCGATGTGCGCAGTGCCGCGCAGATGCACGCCGCCGTGCTCGGCGCGTTGCCGGCCGACGTCTATATCGGTGCCGCGGCGGTCGCCGACTTCACCCCGCGCAGCGTCGCTGCGGGCAAGATCAAGAAGCAGGCCGGCATGGACACGCTGGTGCTGGAACTGGTGCGCACCCCCGACATCCTCGCCGAAGTCGCCGCGCATGCATTGCGGCCCCGGCTGGTGGTCGGCTTCGCGGCCGAAACCGACCACGTCGAGCAATACGCGCGCGGCAAGCTGGAGAAGAAGGGGCTAGACCTGATCGCCGCCAACCGCGTCGGCGTCGCCGGCAGCGGCTTCGAGGCCGACGACAACGCGCTGGTGGTGTACGGGCGCGACGGGTTCGAGCGCGCCCTGGGCCCGGCACCGAAGACGCAGTTGGCAGACAACTTGCTTGAGCTGATCTCGGCCCGGCTGGACTGACCGGGCGACGCGCCGCGGGCGCGGAACAACAAGGAACCAAAGGGCCGCATGCATCACACGCTTGAACTGAAGATCCTCGACGCGCGCTTCGGCGGCGAATGGCCGCTGCCGCAATACGCCACGCCGGCGAGTGCGGGCCTCGATCTGCGCGCGGCGCTCGACGGCGCACTGACCCTGCAACCAGGTGATGCGGCGCTGGTGCCCTCGGGCCTGGCGATCCATGTCGGCGACCCGACCATGTGCGCGGTGATCCTGCCGCGCTCGGGCCTTGGCCATAAGCACGGCATCGTGCTGGGCAATGGCACCGGCCTCATCGATGCGGACTACCAGGGGCCGCTGATGATCAGCGTGTGGAATCGCGGGCATGAGGCTTTTACGATTCAACCCGGGGACCGCATCGCTCAGTTGGTGGTGCTGCCGATCGTGCGGGCGAGCCTGCAGGTAGTGGACGAGTTCGAAACCAGCGCGCGTGGTGCGGGCGGCTTCGGACATACCGGCGTGCGTTGACGCGCTGCACGGAGTAACGACAGGAAACGATGATGAGCGAGAAGAAGACGTTTTCCTCGGGACAGGCGCAGCTGCTGGGTCGCGTAGCCGCCGCTGTCCTGGTGCTGCTGGCGGCCTGGTTTGGCTGGAGCGCCTGGGAACAATTCCGCGACAGTGCGCGCCGCCACGCGGTGGAAGAAGCGCGCGACGGAGCGGCCCGTGCGGCGCAATCAGTGCTCGCCAGCGAACAGAAACAGTTCGCGACCCAGTTGCAGGGTGCGGCGGTGCAGTCCGCGCTGGCGGCGGGCGACCTGCGCCTGGCCGGTGAAGTGCTGACCCAGGGTTGGGCCTCGGCCACTGAGGGCGAAGTGCTGCCGCCGGATCTGGATCCAGCCTATGCGGGCCTACCCAAGACCGGTTACGGCCGCCTCGCGGCGATGGAGCAGGCACTGGCCGAACGCAAGGCCGTGGCCTGGATCGCTACCGATGGATTGGGCAAGCAGAAGTTGGCGCTTGCTGCGCCGGCCCAGCGTGGCCAGGAGATCGTTGGCGTCGCCGCGGTGCGTCTGCCGCTGGACAAGCTGAGCAGCGGCGTCGAGGCGGCACGCGTGCCGGAGGACACTTATCTGGCTTTGCGTCAGGGTGCTTCCAGCGTGGTGGAGCGTGGCGACAAGACGCTTGCCACCGGCGCCGAAGCCATGGCCGCCAAAGTACCCGGCAGCGACCTGCGCATTGCTGCTGCCGTGCCGGACGTGGCTGGCGGACCGCTGGGGCTCGGTTGGGTGCCGTGCGCGATCGCGACCGTCCTGCTGATGCTGGCCGCGGTCCTGGCCTGGCTCTATCCGGCGTTGTCACGTGGTCGCGCCGCTAAGGCGGTGGCCGCAGACGACGAGGGCGAGCAGACCCTGGCCCAGATGGCTTCTGGCGCGCAGGCGCCGCAGCCGGCCGCGCCGAGCAAGCCGGCCGAGTTGGTCGAAACAGCGCCCAAGGCCATCGGTCTCGCAGTGGATCGCGGCATCTTCCGTGCTTATGACGTGCGCGGCGTGGTCGGCAAGACACTGGACACGGGCGTGGCCGAACTGCTCGGACAGGCGATCGGTTCGCTGATGCAGCAGCAGGGGTTGCTCGACATCGTGGTGGGCCGCGACGGTCGGCTGTCCGGCCCCGAACTTGCCGATGGCCTGATCAATGGTCTGCGCAAGGCCGGCCGCAATGTCATCGACATCGGCATGGCGCCGACGCCGGTCGTATATTTCGCGGCGTATCACCTGCGCGCCGGGTCCTGCGTGTCGGTGACGGGCAGCCACAACCCGCCCGACTACAACGGCTTCAAGATTGTCGTGGGCGGCGAAACCCTTTCCGGCGACGCCATCACCGACCTCTATGACCGCATCGTCGAAGACCACCTGTACGTCGCCAGCACCACGGGCAGCGTGCGGTTCCAGGATGTCAGCGAGGACTATGTCCAGCGGATCGCCAGCGATGTGCAGATCGACCGTCCGCTCAAGGTCGTGGTCGATGCCGGCAACGGCGTCGCCGGCGACATCGGTCCGCGTGTGCTGGCAGCGATCGGTGCGGAAGTCACCCCGCTGTATTGCGAGATCGATGGCACCTTCCCCAATCACCACCCCGATCCGAGCGATCCGCACAACCTCGACGACCTGATTCGGATGGTCGAGCGCCTGGATGCCGACCTCGGCATCGCTTTCGACGGCGATGGCGACCGCCTGGGCGTGGTGACCCGCGACGGCCAGAACATCTTCCCGGACCGCCTGCTGATGCTGTTCGCGCAGGACGTGCTGGAGCGCAATCCGGGCGCGATGATCATCTACGACGTGAAGTGCACCGGCCGCCTGCCCGGACACATCCTGCGCCACGGCGGCAGCCCGCTGATGTGGAAGACCGGCCATTCGCTGATCAAGGCGAAGATGCGCGAAACCGGCGCCGAACTGGCCGGCGAGATGAGCGGCCACTTCTTCTTCAAGGAGCGTTGGTACGGCTTCGACGATGGCATCTACGCCGCCGCGCGCCTGCTGGAAATCCTGTCCGTGCAGCCCGACACGCCGTCGGCGACCCTGGCTGCGTTGCCCGATGGCGTCTCCACGCCCGAGATCAAGGTCGACGCACCTGAGGGCGACCCACACAGCTTCGTCGAGCGATTCCGTGGCGCGGCACAGTTCGAAGGCGCGCGGTTGTCGACCATCGACGGCCTGCGCGTGGACTTCGCCGACGGCTGGGGCCTGGTGCGCGCATCGAATACGACGCCAATACTGGTCATGCGCTTCGACGCGGATTCGCCGGAGGCCTTGCAGCGCATCCAGCGGGCGTTCCGCGCACAGTTGCTCGCCGTGAAGCCGGATCTGGTGTTGCCGTTCTAACGACTTCGCCCGCGCTGATGGCGCGGGCGAAGGCTTGTTCGTATTTCGGGAGGCTGGTCCGGAATCAGCCTTCCGGCATCGGCGCGGGGGTCTTCTGCGCCTTCAGCCCGCGATACGTATCCAAGGCGTGGGCGAGCTCGGTATCGATCGCGCTGCGATCCTGGCGATGCGAGACCAGCATGGTCTGCTGACGCATCAGCTCGGCATGCTGGGTCTGGATGGTGCCGCTGAGGTTGGCCGGGACAGGCTTGCCGGACAGTTCGGCTTCGCCGGCCTGGCGCAGCAGGCTGATCAGGCTCTGGCGAAGACCGCCGATGCTCAGCTGCGCGGCCTTGATGGTGTCGTCCAGCAGGGCCATGCGCTCACCGAAGGCGCGGCGCAGGTCGGCTTCGGTGGCATAGGACTCGGCCATCGCATGCTCACGCATGCTCTGGGCCTGAGCCTGGAACTGGGCCTGCTCGCTCAGTCGCGCCTGAGCGGCGGCCGCAGCGCGTTCCTCCGCCGTCAGTGCCCGGTCGACCCGCGCCGTGGGCATGCCGCTCTTGGCACTGAATTCGGTGCGCGCGCTGTCGGTAGCGGTGGCCGGCAAGGCATCTCCACAGACCTTGCGCCCGGCTTCGTTCCAGCAGTAGAGCTTCTTGGCCGGGGCCTTGGTCTGTGCGCCGACCGGTGCGGCGAAGAGGGCCGCTATGAGCGCCAGGGCGAGCGGGGCATACGACTTGTTCATGTGAATCCTGCGATCGATCGCTGATGCGCAAGTGCCTAGCAAGGATCACGCCAGCCGAGTGGCTTTCCGGTCACCCGATCAGGTTACCTCGCTGCCGTAGGCGCCACGATACGCCAACAGGCGTTCGCGTTGGGCGGCCAGTTCAGTACTGCCACCCGCAAATTCCAGCAGATCCGACAGATTGGCGACGGACACGACAGGAAGCCCATGTTCGTCCGCGACAGTTTGTGCCGCAGAGCGTCGCGATACGGCGGGGTCAACGGCCTCCTGCCGATCCAGCGCGATCACTATCCCGGCAGCGATGCCGCCGGCGTCGCGGATGATGGCGAGGGCCTCGCGGATCGCGGTGCCGGCGGTGATCACGTCGTCCACGATCAACACCCGGCGCCCGGCCAGCGGCGCACCGATCAGGGTACCGCCCTCGCCGTGCGCCTTGGCTTCCTTGCGATTGAAGGCCAACGGCAGATCGCGGCCGCGACGCGCGTATTCGCATGCGACCGCAGTGGCCAGCGGAATGCCCTTATAGGCCGGGCCGAACATCAAGTCGAAATCCACCCCATGCGCGTCGATCGCATCGGCGTAGCACGTGGCCAGTTCCGCCAGCAGCGAGCCGGAGTTGAACAGGCCAGCATTGAAGAAGTACGGGCTCTGGCGCCCGGACTTGAGCGTGAAGTCGCCGAAACGCAGCGCGTCGGCGCGCAGGGCGAGCTGGAGGAAGCGGGAGCGGTGGTCGGTCATCGGCGTGGCACGCAGTCTGGGACGCGAATTCTGCCGCATCGCAAATCCGTCTGCGTGCGCTAGGCTGCGACCTTCGTCCCCCGCACGGTCCTTCATGCGCATTATCAGCTTCAACGCCAACGGCCTGCGCTCGGCCGCCA
Organism: Lysobacter tyrosinilyticus; assembly: GCF_054779815.1. NCBI lineage: Bacteria > Pseudomonadati > Pseudomonadota > Gammaproteobacteria > Lysobacterales > Lysobacteraceae > Lysobacter > Lysobacter tyrosinilyticus. Next base: position 7,484 of record NZ_BAAGXN010000001.1, on the reverse strand, counting down.
ACAAGGGCTTCTTCGACTGGTTCGCCACGCAAAACGCCGACGTGCTGTGCCTGCAGGAAACCAAGGCGCAGGAGCACCAGCTCGAAGGCAGCGCCTTCCGGCCCGATGGTTACCGCAGCTATTTCAAGGACGCCAGCACCAAGAAGGGCTACAGCGGCGTGGCGATCTATTCCAGGCGCGAGCCGGACGAAGTGCTGACGTCGATGGGCTGGTCCGCCTTCGACGACGAAGGGCGCTACATCGAGGCGCGCTACGGCAATCTCAGCGTGGTGTCGTTCTACATTCCGTCGGGCTCGTCGGGCGAGCTGCGCCAGGGCTTCAAGTTCGAAGTCATGCAGTGGCTCGCGCCGATCCTGCAGCAATGGCTCGAATCCGGCCGTGACTACGTGCTCTGCGGCGACTGGAACATCGTCCGCAGCCGCCTCGACATCAAGAACTGGACCAGCAACCAGAAAAACTCCGGCTGCCTGCCGCAAGAGCGCGACTGGCTCAACGGCGTGTGCCGCGAAGGCACCGGCTGGGTCGATGCCTACCGGCACCTGCACGCCGAAGGCCAGGACTACACCTGGTGGAGCAACCGCGGTGCGGCGCGCGCCAACAACGTGGGGTGGCGCATCGACTACCAGTTCGTCACGCCGTCGTTGCGGGACAAGCTCAAGGCGAGCGCGGTCCATCCGTCGCCGCGCTTCTCCGATCACGCGCCGTTTTCGGTGGAATATGACCATGCACTCTGACGCCGGACGCAAGCCGGGATTTTTCGCATCGTTCGTCGACTACTGGCGGCCCGGCGTCCGCGAGATGCTGTTCCTGGGGTTCGCCGCGGGCCTGCCGTTCCCGATGGTGCTGACGACGCTGTCGGCGCGACTGCGCCTTGCCGGCATCGACCGCACCACGATCGGTCTGTTCAGCCTCGTCGGCCTGGCGTACTCGCTCAAGTTCGTCTGGTCGCCGATTGTGGATCGCTATCGATTGCCCGGTGTCGGCGTGTTGGGCCAGCGCCGTGGCTGGATGCTGTTCGCGCAAGTGGGCGTGATCGCCGGACTCGTGGCGCTGGCATTTGCCGATCCGGCGAGCGATGCCGAACGCGTGGCGTTGCTCGCGACCGCCACGGCTTTCTTCTCGGCGACCCAGGACATCAGCATCGATGCCTACCGCATCGAGGCCAGCGAGGCGAGCCTGCAGGGCAATGCCTCGGCGGCCTATCAGGTCGGCTATCAGATCGCGTTGATCTGCAGCGGTGCTGGCGCCCTGGTGACCGCCAGCCACGGCGGGTGGGCCGCCGCGTACTTTCTCATCGCGGCGCTGATGCTCGTCGGGATCATTGCCACGCTACGGATCCGCGAGCCGGTGACGGCGATCGAGCGGGGCCGTCCGGATCCGGCGCTGGTCGCGGCGACCGGCGCGCGTATTCGACCGGTGATGTTGCTGGCGGCGTTGCTCGTCACCGTGCTGGCATGGTGGGGGCTGCGCATGGCGTTGCCTGCCAAGGACTCCACGCTGGCGCTCGACGCGACCGCGGCCGCGCTCGCGTTCTTCGAGCTGGCGTTGCTCGCCGTCCTGTGGCTGCCCGCGTTGCGTGGCGCGCGCGAACGCCTGATCGCATCGGTCGCCCTGCCGTTGCTGGACATCGTCGACAGGTTCGGATGGCGGCTCGTGGTGCCGATGCTCCTGCTCATCGTCACCTATCGCCTCAACTACATGACCATGGGCGTGGCCGCGAATACGTTCTACCTGGACATGGGCTACACGCTCGACCAGGTAGCGGCGGTGTCCAAGGTCTACGGCGTGGCGCTGACGCTGTTCGGCGCGGTGTACGCGGGCTGGCTGGTGCGGCGCCTGGGCTTCATGCCCAGCATGCTGCTGGGACTAGTGCTGTTGAGCGCGGCGAACCTGCTGTACGGACATCTGGCGACGCTTACCACGGGCCCCAATCCCGGCATCGCCTGGCTGGCCGCCGCCATCAGTCTGGACAACGTGGCCAATGGCATCGCCGGCACCGCGTTCATCGCCTACATGTCGTCGTTGACCAGCAAGCAATACACCGCGACTCAGTACGCGCTGTTTGGCACCTTGTGGAGCCTGCCGGCGAAGAGTCTGGCGAGCCAATGGGGGCGCATCGTCGACGCCTGGGGCTATCCGCCGTTCTTCGTGTACACCGCCGTGATGGGCGTGCCGGCGCTGATCCTGGTGCTGTGGCTGATGCGGCGGGAACGGGCCGCCGCTCGGTCGCCCGCGGGAGATCAATGAAGTGTGACAAGTGTGCGATCGAAGTAGTATTGGGTCGAACTCATGCGTATCAGCATCCCCCGATGACCGAGATCGTGCTCCGCGACATCGACCCCGTGCTGGCGGATCGCATCCGCCGCATCGCGGACGCGCGTCGCTGGGACTTGCCGCGGACCCTCCAGTACCTGCTCGAGCAGGGGTTATACGCGGTCGAGGCCGACATGAACGTTCGATTCAGCGACACCGATACCGATGCCCTGCGCGAGGCGATTGCCGCGCTCGAGGGCGTGCCCAATGATCCGGGCTTCTCGTTGATCGGCCGGGTCGATCGTCCCGAGGGGCTGGACGCACCCAAGGTGGACATGAGCTTCGCCGTCAGCGAATTCATGGAACGCAAGGACAAGCTGCCCTAGGCCGGATACACCACACCCAGCACGCGCGGCCCACGCGCGCCGCTGACGCTGGGCAGATTGCCCGGCAATCCCGCCAGCGCTTGCCGCGCCAGCCAGGCGAATCCCATCGCCTCGACGAAATCCGGATCCACGCCGTACACGGCGGTGGATTCGACCTGCATGCCCGGCAGGTTCGCGGCGATCCGCTGCAGCAGTCGCGCGTTGTGCACGCCGCCGCCGCAGACCAGGACACGACGCGTCTCCGGCTGATGCGCGCGCAGGGCATCGGCAATGCTGACGGCGGTGAGTTCCAGCAAGGTGGCCTGCACGTCCGGTGCGGTTTCCTGCCCCTGCAGTCGTGCCTGCACCCAGTCGAGGTGGAAGACCTCGCGGCCGGTGCTCTTGGGCGGCGGCAGTGCGAACCACGGCTCCGCCAGCAACCGGTGCAACAGGGCGTCATCGCACAGACCCTGCGCCGCAAAAGCGCCATCGGCATCGAAGGCCTGCCCGGTGTGCCGTGCGCACCACGCATCCATCAATGCATTGGCCGGACCGGTATCGAAACCGCGCACTTCGCCTCGACGCGGCAGCAGAGTGAAGTTGGCGATGCCGCCGAGATTGAGTACGGCGCGATCTTCATCAGGCGAATGCAGCAGCGCGTTGTGCAGTGCCGGCAGCAGCGGCGCGCCATGGCCGCCGGCGGCGACGTCGCGGCGGCGGAAGTCGGCGACGGTCGCGATGCCGGTGCGCTCCGCGATCACGTGCGCATCGCCCAGTTGCAGAGTGAAGGGATGCCTGCCGTCGAACGCGGCTCCGGCCGGCCGATGCCGCACGGTCTGGCCGTGCGAGCCGATGGCGCGCACGTCGCCGCCGGCAACACCAGCTTCGCCGAGCAGGCGGAGCGCGGCTTCGGCGAAGTGCTCGCCGATCTGCACGTCGAGCGTGCCGAGTTCGTCGATGGAGTCGATGGACGCGCCCTGGCCGAGCGCGATCAGGCGTGCGCGCAGGGCTTCGGGCCACGCGTACGTACAGCCGCGAACGAGCTCGCAATGCAGTGCGGCGTCATCGCCACCAGTATTGGCGCTACTGAAACGCACCAGCGCGGCATCGATGCCGTCGGCGCTGGTGCCGGAGATCAGGCCAAGGAAGAGATTCGAAGCGAGGACGTTATGCGGCATCGGCGCAGTAAACCGTGCGCTGCCTCGCTTGGGTAGTGCCAGGCGCGGCCTGGCACGTAATCGTCGCAGCGCGATCAGCCCTTGCCGACGTTTTTCTTCGCCGGCGCGCTGGCCACCTGCGTCGTGGCCGCGGTGCCGGCATCGGCGTAGATGATGTTCTCGACTTCGCGGATGCGCGCCAGTGCGACATAAGTCTGCTGGCGGAACTGCGCCAGCGCCACGCCGCTCAGCGGCTCCGGCGGCGGCATCGTGATCGACAGCGGATTGCGGTGCACGCCGTTGACGCGGAATTCGTAATGCAGGTGCGGGCCGGTGGCCAGGCCGGTCATGCCGACGTAGCCGATCACTGTGCCCTGCGCGATGTGCTGGCCGGTGTGCTCCTTGCCGAAGCGCGACATGTGCCCGTACAGCGTGGTGTAGCCGCGGCCGTGATCAAGGATCACTACGTTGCCGTAGCCGTTCTGCTTGCCGACGAACGCCACGCGCGCGTCGCCCGCCGCCTGGATCGGCGTGCCGGTGCCGGCGGCATAGTCGACGCCCTTGTGCATGCGCATGCGGCCGAGCACCGGGTGGAAGCGGTTACCGAAGCCCGAAGTGAGGCGCGCATACGGAATCGGCATGCGGATGAAGCTCTTCTTAAGCGGGCGGCCGTCGCCGGTGAAATACTCGGCCTTGCCGTTGCGCAGGAAGCGGAAACCGGTATGCAGCTTGTCGCCGGTAGTGAAGGTGGCTGCGAGCACCGGGCCAGTGCCGATCAGCTTGCCCTCACGCCACGTCTGTTCGACCACGACGCTGAAGCGGTCATTGGCGCCGACATCGTCATTGAAGTCGATGTCGTATTTGAAGATGTCGTCGGTCAGGGTATTGATGTTCGCCGCGCTCAGGCCGACCTTGCGCGCGGAGCGGAACAGCGAACGGCCGACCTTGCCACTGAGCACGACGGTGCGCGTGTCGCTCGGGCGTTCGATGACCTTCTGCCGGATCTGGTCGCCATCGAAGCTCAATTCGACGCGATGGGTCGCATCCCGGTCGAAGCGCAGGGCGCGCAACTCGCCAGCCTTGCCGCCTTCGCCAACCGGCAGGTCGAAGGCCAGCTCGGTGCCCGGCTTGAGTCGGGTCAGCGATTCCCGCGCGCCTGGCTGCTGCAGCACATCGTGCAGGGTCGAGGGCGAGAGACCGAATTGCTTGAACAACGAGGCCAGGGTCTGGCCGCGTTCGATCCGCACCATCTGCCAGCTGTCGCCAGCCTCGCCACGCAGGCGCGCGAGCGGCAAGGAGGGCAGCGGCAGCGCCATCGAAGTGCGTGCCACCGGGGCAGGGGTGTCGTGCACCGGGCTCAGGCCGGGGACGATCGCGGCGACCAGCATGCCCATGGTCGCGACCAGGCTGGCCTGCGCCCATTGCCGGCGCGTCCAGCGACCGTTGAAGCCATCAGAAAGATGTCGGGCCAGGACCGGCCGGTGCAGCGCGGCTTCGCGCAGTGCCTTGAGTCGTTCGCGCCGCTGCGCGCCCAATCCGGATTTGCCCATTGCTAACATCCCCCTAATACGGTTTTCAGAACTCCGGCGTCCACTCCGTGGCTCCGAAACGCAGCGCTTATGAAATAGCGCGTTCACGCGCGTGAGACTCGCGTTACGGGGGGTACCATAGTCACGTGAGTAGTCCGCGTCAAACCCTTGAAGCACAAAGGATTTTTGACGTGGAGCCCGGTTTAACGCCGTGTTAACTTCCATCTAACGAATTTCACGCTGCCCGTCCCGTTCAGGCGGCGACCACTCATCGGAAAACCTGTTGTGTCCGCATCGACCTCCCACTCCGACGCCCTGGAACCTGCCGCTATGGAGCTGATCGCCCGCGGCGCCGACGAAATTCTCAAGCGCGACGAGCTCGAAGCCCGGCTCAAGCTGGGTCGCCCCCTGCGCATCAAGGCCGGCTTCGACCCGACCGCGCCGGACCTGCACCTGGGCCACACCGTGCTGCTCAACAAGATGCGGCAGTTCCAGGACCTGGGGCACCAGGTGATCTTCCTGATTGGTGACTTCACCGGAATGATCGGCGACCCGACCGGCAAGAACGTCACCCGCAAGCCGCTCACCCGCGAGGACGTGCTCGCCAACGCGCAGACTTATGCCGAGCAGGTGTTCAAGGTGCTCGACAAGGAACGCACCGAGGTCCGCTTCAACAGTGAGTGGTTCGGGCAGATGGGTGCCGCCGACATGATCAAGCTCGCGGCACAGCACACCGTCGCACGCATGCTCGAGCGCGACGACTTCTCCAAACGCTATGCCGCGCAGCAGTCGATCGCGATCCATGAGTTCCTGTATCCGCTGGTGCAGGGTTACGACTCGGTCGCGTTGAAGGCGGACGTCGAGCTCGGCGGCACCGACCAGAAGTTCAACCTGCTGATGGGCCGCGGCCTGCAGGAACACTTTGGCCAGCCGCCGCAGATCGTGCTGACCATGCCGTTGCTGGAGGGCCTCGACGGCATCAACAAGATGTCGAAGTCGCTGGGCAACTACATCGGCATCAATGAGCCGGCGATCGACATCGTCACCAAGACCATGAAGATCGACGACGTCTTGATGTGGCGCTGGATCGAACTGCTGAGCTTCGAGATTTCGATTGCGGAGGCGGCGACGCTCAAGCGCGATATCGAAGTCGGCCAGTTGAATCCGCGCGATCTCAAACTACGCCTGGCGCGCGAGCTTACGGCGCGTTTCCACGGGAGAGTGGCGGCGGAAACCGCGATTGCGGGCTGGAATGCCGCGGTGCGTGGCGTAGGCGATACCGCTTCGCTGCCGCTGACGGATGTGGCGGTGCCGAGTGACGGTTTGCGCATCGCCGCATTGCTGACGGCCTCCGGCCTGACGCCGAGCAACGCGGAGGCCAATCGCAAGCTGAAGGAGCGTGCGGTGCGTATCGACGGAGAAGTCATTGAAGACGCTCAGCGCGTGTTCGCACCGGGTTTCGAGGGCGTGCTTGCAGTGGGCAAGCGCACCTTCGCGCGCGTGCGCCTGATCGCGGCGTAACAAGCGCGCCGTTTGGGTTTTCCTTCTCCCCGCTTGCGGGGAGAAGGTGCCCAACGGGCGGATGAGGGGCGCGCGCAGCGCGTGCTTTCAGATCAAACAGCGACGTGTGAGCTGGCGCTCCGCGAACGCCCAAAAATATTTTCATTAACCCCCTTCCCATTTTGTTTGTGCGTCTGCACAATGCGCGCCCCGCTGAGGTGCAGGCATTGATCGAAGCGGGGGCGTGTTGAGAAAGCGGTTTCGGAAGCGGTTGACGAATTCGAAGCGTGCTGTAAGATGCGCGGCCCTGCAGACGGGACGGCCGAAACGGCCTCTCCCGGAGACGCAGGGAAGCCAAAAAAGATTGCGACACGGTGTTGACGGAATCGAAATTGGCTGTATAGTTGTCGGCTCCCTCGGGCACTTCGGTGCGGCGGGGTGAGGCAAGAAGGATGAGGCGCTGAGGCCGATTCCGAAGATCTTTGACAGTGTGCGCAGGTGACTTGTGCGGGCGTCTGGCCGGTGGAAATGTCCATCAAGCAGACGTTCGACACAGAGTCCAAATGAATCAAGTAAAGCAAGCAATTGCTAGTAATTTGAGTTTATTTGGGTCTGGATAGACGACTGCACTCAAAAAATTGGATCTTCGGATCCTGTAATTTTAAGTGAAGAGTTTGATC